>NZ_MKTP01000010.1:37102-57052 GCF_001898305.1 Microbacterium sp. 71-36 | reverse complement strand
CGACCACTGGGCCTTCGCGCTCACCTCCGACGGAACCCTCTACGCCTCCCTCAACGGCTCCACCTTCACCGCCAACACCACCAACGTCACCCACCTCAACGCCTCCGACGGCGCCGCCGTGTACACGACAAGCAAGAGCTGCTGAGCCGCCGAAGGAGGACGTCTTCACGCGCTTCCGGACTGCTGCCGTGCGGCGCGACCCTTCCTGGGCCGCGCCGCACCGTCGCTCACGTCAAGGCGGCCGGCACCACAGCCAGCGCCCGCTCCGAGATCACCCGCGCGTACGCCAGCCCGGAGTCCTTCACGGACCGTTCCCGCGTCGCGTAGTCGACGTGGACGATTCGAGACCGGCGGTCCAGCTCACCCAGAGTCCGACGCGGACCGCGAGTCAGGGGTCTCATCTGTGGGCGTTCGGAGGTGATGTTGCGGGTGATTCGCTCCGCTCGCTCTCCGCGCCAGGGAGGAACAGGCGTCCAATGTGCGCGACATTGTGCGCACATTCACCCTCCCGTCGGCGACGGCAGAAATCGCGAGGGACTCGAACTCGGCATTGAAGATCGTTGACCCCACCCACACTCGGGTGGCAATCCGATGAGGCCCGAAGGAGAGTCTCGAATGAATCACCACAGCTTCCTTCCCCGGTTCGTGGCAGCGCTCGCCCTCTGTGCGACCAGCACCACGGTTCTCTCAGTCGCTGGAGCACCCGCCCACGCATCCGACTACTCCGCGGCTGACCGGATCGCCGAGCTCATCGACGAAGTCGCCCCCTCGCAAGGCCAGGTAGAGCAGACCGACGCGACCTCAGCGGCGTTCTCCACCGATGTCGCCGATCTTCCCCTCACGGATTCCGCCCCCGTCTCCGTTGCAGGTGGCGACGTGCCACTGCACGTCTACCTCCCGGAGGAAACCGCGACGGGGCACGGAGTCGGAGCCGCAGACGGAACCGTGGTCTACAAGTCGTCCCACAGCGGCGCTGACGTGGCTGCTCAGGTGTTGGCATCCGACAAGGTCCGCATTCAGACGGTGATTCACGGCCCCGGCGATCCCCACGAATTCACCTACGAGCTCGGCAACGGATACATGCCCCTCCAAGCTGCCGACGGCTCTATCTGGGCCTACCGATTCGACCAGAACGGCGCGATCGACATCTACGGAGTCGGTGAGGCGTGGGCGCGGGATGCCGATGGCGCGGTCGTCAACACCCACTACGAGATTCGCGGAAACAGCCTCGTCCAGGTCGTCACGCCAACTGGCGAGACTGTCTACCCCGTCGTCGCGGATCCGACCTGGGAGTGGTACAACGCTGCCTACGGAGCGGGGTTCAGTAAGCGCGAGACACGCGATCTGGCGAACCTCGGCGGGATCGCCGGCCTCTGCAGTTCCCTGTGGAGATGGCCCGCGCTCGGCGCCGCCTGCGGCATCGCGGGCTTTCAGTGGTGGACGCAGGCGGGGCTTGCCGTCAACGCCGACGGGTGCGTCTTCATCGCCGCCGTTCCTGCTCCGCTCGCGGTCCGATGGCTGAGCAGCGCGTGCAGATAGTCCCGTCGCACTAACGGAAATGAGGTAGGACGATGATCCTCGTCGCGACGATGGCGATGGCCGGTGGGAGCCTCGGCATCCTGCTCGCCGACGCCACGATCCCCACGTACAAGAGGCTGCCGACGCTGAGCGCGGCGGTGCTGATCCTGCTCGTCGCCGCGTCAATCGTGTGGTTCGATGCGACGAACTTCGGCGCGGCGATCCTCTTCCTCGGGACGTTCCTCGTCAGCTCGACGGGATACGCCGCCGCACGGTGGAACGAGCTGATGCCGGAACTTTCGCCGAGCCGTAGCTGGTACTTCCGCGCCGCCTTCTCTCGCCCCGCGTACCTCCGCGACCTGTACCGACAATCACAGGCCGGGAACTCTCCTAGCTCGCCGTCGCGATCGGCCGACGACCTATAGGCGAACGGCAGGCTCCGCCACCAACGCCCGCTCCGCGATCACCCGCGCGTACGCCAGCCCGGAGTCCTTCACGGACCGTTCCTGGGTCGCGTAGTCGACGTGGACGATGCCGAAGCGCTTCTCGTAGCCCCAGGCCCACTCGAAGTTGTCGAGCAGCGACCAGTAGAAGTAGCCGCGGACGTCGATGCCTCGGTCGACGGCGTCCAGGACGGCGGCGAGATGCCCTTCGACGAACTCCACCCGCTCGATGTCGTGGACACGCGTCTCGCCGTCCTCGACCACCGGGACGTCGTCGTAGGCGGCACCGTTCTCGGTGATGTACAGCGCGACGCCGGGTTCGGCGGAGTACTCGGAGCTCACACGCTCGAGCAGATCGGTGAGCGCCTCGGGCTGCACCTCCCAGCCCATCGTCGTCCGCGGCAGGCCGCGCTCGTGCCAGTACAGGTTCTCGTGTGCGGGGAACGGCGACGCGATCGGGCGCACGGTGGGGGCGTCGCCTCCGGGCGGGTTCACCAGCGGCGGCGTGCCCCCGACGAATTCGCCGTGGTAATAGTTCACGCCGAGGGTGTCGATCGGGGTCGCGATGACCTCGAGGTCGCCCGGCTGCACGGCATCCTGCCAGCGGAGGACCGCCTCGGCATCCACGTTCCGGAAGTCCTGGATGATGTCGGCCGGGTAGCTGCCGCGGAACACCGGGTCGAGGAACCACCGGTTGAACTGGCCGTCGATGCGCCGCGCGGCGTCGAGGTCGGCCGGGTTCGCGGGGTCGACGGCATCCGCCACCGTCAGGTTCAGCGTGAGGCCGAGATTGAGCGCCGCGTCGCGGGCGCGCAGCTCGCGCACGGTCTGGCCGTGTCCGAGCAACAGGTGGTGCGCGGCGAGCATTCCCTCGGCCTGCGAGTAGTGGCCGGGGGCGTGGGCCCCGGCCGTGTAGCTGAGGAACGACGAGCACCACGGCTCGTTCAGCGTCGTCCACACGTTCACGCGGTCGCCGAGGGCATCGTGCATGTCGAGCGCGTACTCGGTGAACAGGTCGCTCGTCTCGCGGACGGTCCACCCGCCGCGGTCCTGCAGAGCCTGGGGAAGATCCCAGTGGTACAGGGTCAGCCACGGGAGGATGCCGGCATCCAGGAGCTCGTCGACGAGACGCTTGTAGAAGTCGACGCCCCTCGGATTGAGCGGGCCGCCGTCGGGACGCACGCGCGACCACGACGTGGAGAAGCGGTAGGTCTGCAGGCCGAGGCTCTTCATCACCTGCACGTCGTCGGCGTACCGGTGGTAGTGGTCGCACGCGACGTCGCCGTTGTCGGCGTTGATCACGGCATCGGGCACGCGGCTGAAGGTGTCCCAGATCGACGCCTTCCGACCGTCCTCGAACGCCGCCCCCTCGATCTGATAGGCGGCGGTCGCCGCACCGAAGAGGAAGCCCTCGGGAAAGGCTCGGGTGTGGGACATGGATCGGGTTCCTTCCGTGGGCGCAAGCGTCATCCCTTGACCGCCCCTTGCATGATGCCACTGACCAGCTGCTTGCCCGCGAAGACGAACAGCAGCAGCAGCGGAATCGTCGACAGCAGCACGCCCGCGAGGACGATGGAGTAGTCGACGAAGTAGTTGGACTGCAGCAGCGACAGCGCCACCGGCAGAGTCGGGTTCTGGCGGTCGAGCACGATGAACGGCCAGAAGAAGTTGTTCCACGCGGTCACGAAGGTGAAGAGACCGAGCATCGCCGCGGCGGGTCGCGCCGCGGGGACGCCCACCGTGAGGAACGTGCGGAACGAGCTGGCACCGTCGACCCGCGCGGCCTCGATCAGCTCGTCCGGCACCGCCTGGCGCAGGTACTGCGTCATCCAGAACACACCGAACGCGCTCGTCAGCGCCGGGACGATGATGGCGCCGATCTGCCCGGTCCAGCCGAGCTCGCTGAACAGGATGTACAGCGGCACGACGCCCAGCTGCGTCGGCACCGCCATCGTCGCCACGACGAACAGCAGCAGCCAGGGACCGCCGCGGAAGCGCAGCTTCGCGAATGCCCAGCCCGCGAGGGTGGAGAAGAAGACGACGGATGCCGCGATCAGAGTCGAGCTGAGGATGGAGTTCCACAGGCCCGTCCAGAAGTTGACGGCGGGGTTGTTCAGGACGGCGGCGGCGTTGGCGAAGAAGTTCCCGCCGGGGATCCACGACAGGTCGGTGTTGCGGATCGTGGAAGAGTCGCCCGAGCCGATCAGCAGCGCCCAGTAGTACGGGACGATCGCGGCGAGGAGCACGACACCGAGGCTGGCATAGACGAACCAGCCGGGTCGCGACCCCCGAACGGCGCGGGGCCGTCGGCGTGCGGGCTTCGGATCCGCCGCTCCGGTGAGGGGAGAGGTGTCGATGACGCTCATGGACGTGCGCCCTTTCCGGTGGATTCGGTGACGACCCGCTGCCGCGCGGCGCGCGCGGCGGCGCGGCGCTGAGCGCGGCTCAGTCCGTCGCGGGTGCCCTCGTCGCGGACGAGCGAGCGACTGATGAACAGGTTGACCGCCCCGATGACGAGGATGATGAGGAAGAGGATCCACGCGAGCGCGGCCGCGCGACCGAAGTTCCACTCGCCCCAGCCGAGGTTGTAGAGGTAGAGCGAGATCGTCAGCCACTGGTTGTTCGAGCCACCGGTGCCGCCCTGGTCGAACATGCGCGGCTCATCGAAGATCTGCAGGCCGCCGATGGTCGACGTGATGATCACGAAGATGAGGGTCGGCTTGAGGCTCGGCAGCGTGATCGAGAAGAACTGACGGACCTTGCCCGCACCGTCGACGGTCGCCGCTTCGTAGTATTCGCGCGGCACGGCCTGCATGGCCGCGAGCAGGATGAGGGTGTTGTAGCCGGTCCAGCGGAAGTTGACCATCGTGGCGATCGCGATGTGGCTGGCGAAGGCGTCGGAGTGCCAGCCCACTCCGGGCAGACCGATGCGGCCGAGCAGCGTGTTCACGACCCCGTACTGGTCGCCGAACATGTTGCTGAAGATGAGCGCGACGGCGACAGGGGCCATGACGTAGGGCACGAGCACACCCATGCGCCAGAGAGTCTTCGCCCGGATGTTCTGATCGAGCATCGCCGCGATGAAGATCGCGAGGAGCAACTGCGGCACCGTCGAGAGCACGAAGATGCTGAAGGTGTTGCGCAGGGCGTCCCAGAAGGCGGGCTGCGAGAGCACGTACGCGTACTGGTCGAAGCCGACGAAGGTGCCCGAGCCACGGATCTGATCCCAGTCCATGAACGAGATCACGCCGGTGTAGAGGATGGGGAAGAGCCCCGTGATGAGGAAGAGGACGAAGAACGGGGAGATGTAGAGGTACGGGGAAAGCTTCAGATCCCAGGCGCTGAGCTTCGAGCCGAACCCGACGCGTCGGGGGGTGCGGGCGGGGGAATCGTCGGGGCCGGATGCCGCGGGGGCCGCGGGCGGCTGCAGTGTCGTGGTCATGAGTCTCCTTCCGGGGTGCGGGCCGGGCGCACGAGGCGCCCGGCCCGCGACGACCGAGGTCAGCCGATGGCTTCCACCTGCGAGACCCACTGGTCCCACGAGGTCTGGGCGTCCTGCGTGTTCTGATCGACCCGGAGCAGGGCCTTCGACATCGCGTCGTTCACCTGGAAGTAGTACTGACCCTTGAACGGCGTCACCGTCACGGCGTTGGCCCGGTTGGTGAAGATCTCACCGATCGGGGCGTCGTTGAAGAAGGCGTTCTTGGCGTTCAGGAGGTCGGGGGAGGTCAGCGCGTCGACCTGGCTGGGGAACGTCCCCGCCTGCTGGAAGAACTTCACCTGCTGCTCGGGCGAGGTCAGCCAGTCGGCGAGAGCCTGCGCCTCGGCCACGTGCGGACCGTTGGCCGGAACCGTCAGGTACGAGCCGCCCCAGTTGCCGCCGCCGTTGGGGAACACGTCGGCGATCTTCCAGCCGGAGACCTCGGGAGCGTTGCCCTCGATCTGCGTCAGCATCCAGCCGGGGCAGGAGAGCGTCGCGAACGCGCCGTTCGCCATGCCCGCGTACCAGTCGGGCTGCCACTGCTCGAGGTGCGCCGACTGCGTCTTACTGGCGTCGAGCGTCTCGGTGTAGATCTTCTTGACCTCGGGATTGGTCGTGGCCGTGATCTCGCCCGTGTCGGGGTTCTCGTAGGCCGCCTCGACCTGGTTGATCATGCCCTGGTAGACGCTGCTGGCGGAGTCGAAGAACGGCTTGCCGGTCGCGGCGACGTACTTGTCGCCCATCTCGAAGTACTTGGACCAGTCGCCCTCGAGCGCAGCGGCGACGTCGGCGGGCTCGGTGGGGAGGCCGGCCGCCTGGAAGAGGTCGGACCGGTAGCAGATCGCCTCCGGGCCGATGTCGGTGCCGTACCCGACGAGGTTGCCCGACGCGTCGGTGGCGGCCTTGACCTTCCAGTCCAGCCAGCGGCTCTTGAGGTCGTCGGGCACGGGCGCGAGCAGGTCGGAGTACTTCATGACCTCGGGCAGCCAGTCGACCTCGATGCCCTCGATGTCGGCGAGGCCCGTCTTGCCGAGCTTCTGGAAGTAGTTGGCGCGCGCATCGTTCGACTTGGCTGCGCGGTTGTGGACGATCGTGATGTTCGGGTGTTCGGCCGTGTAGGCGTCCAGCAGTTCCTGCGTGTATCCGAAGTCGTTGAAGGTGGCGACGGTCAGGGTGATCTTCTCGTCTCCGCCGCCGGAAGCGGAGTCGCCGCCGCCGGAACACCCGGCGAGGACGAGAGCTGTGGTGGAGGCGACGGCCGCGATGACGGCGGCCCGACGCAGGGCACGTGATTTCACTGGACACTCCTTCGTGGTGGGTGGGTCGGTGCGCTCCTCTGCGCGACTCTCCCTCGACCTCTGAACCGTGGGAGCGCTCTCACCGATCCCGCACGACGCTATGGGATCGCTCCCAAGCTGTCAAGAGAGCGCTCCCACGAATTGCCGCGTCACGCAAGGCCTTGTATCGACGGCGCAATCGGGCTGTCGGCGGCGGCACGACGCGGCGCACACAGCGGGTCGCGGCGCGCTCCCCCATCGCACCGTCACGGTGGCGTCGTGCCGGGCGGACGAACTGGCGCCTCAGCGCCCAGGCAGTGTCGCGTAGCGTCTCACGTATTCGTCGAGAGCGAGGCCCGTCCGCCTCTTGATTAAGAAGGCGTCGCCGCCCCACAGGCCTACGTCTAGCTGGTTCGCGAACTCCGGTCCGGCGATCACTGCACCACCGTCGGCGACCAGGGCGACGAGCGCCGCCTCACCCATGGCCGATCCGTGCGGCACGAGGATGATTCGCTCTCTCAGAACTCCCGACGCCTCGACCACCGCGCGCGCGGCGCGGAAACCAGGCTCCCGAGGTCTGGGCTCAATACCGTTCTCGCGCTGATAGGCCGCCACTTCCTCCGCCTCTTCCGCGTCGATCTCGCGCTGCCGCCCCGTGAACGCCGTCACGATCTGGACACCTCGGCCGGCCTTCCGCGTGAGGGCGCGGGCGGCCAGCGAGATGACCTGCGGCGAGTCGTCCGTCATCCAGTCCTGTTCGAAAGCGTCCGGTTGCGCAAGAACCGCCTCGTAAGCACGCCGCCCCTTCCCCAGGACCGCACCGACCGCGTTGAGCCGCCACGACGGCGCAACGCCGGCGCGCTCCAACACATCCGCGACGGCGACCGCCTTCCGCCCTGCCGTGTGCGCCCACCGCAAGATGACGTCGTCCGGACAGGATGCCAATCGCCCGGCTGCCACATCGAGAGTCCGCGCCCACAAGCGGCCGCCGAGCGACTCGATCACCGGCCAGAACTCGGCATCCGGCAACACATCGAAGCTCGTCGCGTCCATCCGGACCGGTGGAGGCGGGTCGCGCAACTCGTTGCCATCGAACCACGCGACAGGATCGGCCCGAGCCTGCTCGGGCAGGACAGCGTCCCAGATCATGATCGCCTCATCGGACATACCGAAGAACGCCCGCTCAGCGAGTACGGACCCCGGGACGTCCTCTCGCCGCGCGGTGTGCTGCATCCCGACGTCCGCGTCGAAGATCACAGAGAAGTACTCCGTGCGGGTGCGAGCCGTTGCAACGATGGACCGGATGGTCTCACCCCGCAGCGGCATCCGGACGATCTCCACACCGTCACACTAGGGCCGCCGCCGCGAGCGCGACAGGCGGCTTCGCGCGTCGACGTCGGGGTCCGGCCAGGGCGCTGCGCGAAGCTTCGTGCCCGGTAGAATGGCATCCACTGCCCTTCCGACACCTGGAGCTGGAATGCCCACCATCGTCGTCGACGTCATGCCCAAGGCCGAGCTTCTCGACCCCCAGGGGAAGGCCGTCGCCGGCGCCCTGTCGCGACTGGGCGAGAACCGCTTCTCCGACGTGCGGATCGGCAAGCGCTTCGAGCTGACCGTCGAGGGCGAGGTCGACGAGGCGACGCTGGCGCGGGCCCGCGAGCTCGCCGACGAGATGCTCTCGAACGCCGTCATCGAAGACGTCGTGAACATCGAGGTCGTGGAGTGACCGCTCGCATCGGGGTCATCACCTTCCCCGGTTCGCTCGACGACCGCGACGCGCAGCGCGCGATCCGTCTCGCGGGCGCCGAGCCCGTCGCCCTGTGGCACGGCGAGCACGACCTGCGCGGGGTCGACGCCCTCGTCCTCCCCGGCGGCTTCAGCTACGGCGACTACCTGCGCGCCGGCGCGATCGCCGCGTTCGCGCCGATCATGGCCGAAGTGAAGGATGCCGCGGCCAAGGGCATGCCGATCCTCGGCATCTGCAACGGCTTCCAGATGCTCGTCGAGGCGCACCTGCTGCCCGGCGGTCTGATCCGCAACGCCCACCAGCAGTTCATCCGCCGCGACCAGCGCCTGCGCGTCGAGAACGCTTCGACCGCGTGGACCAGCGCGTTCGACGAGGGCGACGAGATCGTCATCCCGCTGAAGAACGCCGACGGCGGATACATCGCGGATGCCGAGACCCTGGCCCGCGTGAACGGTGAAGGCCTCGTCGCGTTCCGGTACCTGGGCGTCAACCCGAACGGCTCGCTCGACGACATCGCCGGCCTCACCAACGAGCGCGGCAACGTCGTCGGCCTCATGCCCCACCCCGAGCACGCCGTCGAACCGGGCTTCGGACCCGGCACCGCCGCAGCCATGCGCTCCGGCGTCGACGGGCTCGGATTCTTCACCTCCGCCATCTCCGCCGTGGTCGCCGCGGCGGCGTAGCACCCCTCCTCCCCCGACCCGGAGGACTCCCCACCCACCGTTTTCTGCGGTCACACCGCGGGCGATAGTGGGACATTTGTCATATCCTCGGGGGAAGAACCGCTCCCCGGGGGCTGGCGGTTCCAGCGGCCGCTCGCGAACCCGAATCCGTGTCCGACCGCCCGTCCTGGGTGCCTGTCTATCCATGACGCGACCGTTGCGCGCGCTGACGCTCGCACGGACGGTCGCGTTCGTGTCGCGGAGGTCACATGAGCGATTCCGATGGTCCCATCGGCCCGAGCGTCGCGCTGCGCGCGGCGGCGGCCCACACATTCGCGCGATTGGAACCCGGGCACGGGCAACCGCTTCCGCGTCACCTCGCGCTCCTCGCCGAGGCGGAACCGGGCGCGGCCCCGCTGGTCTGGACCGACACCCGCGCGATGGTCCTCACGTCGATGCTGGTGGCACGCGCGCGCCATGACGCGCTCGGCGACGGTATCGAACTCGTGTCGCGCTACTTCGACAGCGGGCGCCTGACGCGCCCCGCCGCCCTGTCGGGCCCGGCGCGCTCGGCGCTGTACGCGGGCGTCGCCGAGTACTGCGCCGCCGTCGGCTGGCCGCAGGTCGGGGGACATTACGCCGGCGAAGCGCTGCTCTTCGCCGAGACCCCGGGGCAGCGCTACCGCGCGCTGAGCGTGCAGGCGTTGAATCTGGGGCTGAACGCGGAGTACCCCGGCGCCGCACAGGCGATCGAGGAAGCGCGCCGACTGTACAGCGCCTGCGGGTGGGCCGCCGAGGACGTGTCCCACTGCCTCCTTCTCGGAGACGGATTCGTCGCCGCAAGCCGCGCGGACTCGGCACGCATGCACGCCATCGCCGACGAACTCGAGCACGCTCAACCCGAGGACCCCTACTGGATCTTCAGCGCGGAGATGACCCGAGTCGCGGCGATGTTCATCGGCCGTTCGGTCGCGGAGGCGCTCGCCAAGAGCTGGGAGCTCCTGCACACGTCGGGTCGCACGCGAAGCTTCCGGATCGTCCGTGGCCTGCTCCTCGGTCTCCACGCCGACATGCTCACCGCGCTCGGCGAGTACGAAGAAGCCCTCGCCGTGCTCGACAACGCCGTCACCCATCCCGGCCACGCCGTCTGCTTCCCCATGCAGCGCTCGCGGACGCTGCTGCAGATGGGACGCGAGCGCGAGGTCATCGACAGCACCAACGCCTGCGTCGCGCTGCACGACGAACACTGCCTGCGCACCCTCACGCAGGTCCTCACCGTCCGGGCCGTCGCCTTTCTGCGGCTGGGGGGCGAGAAGCGCGCGCTGCAGAGCATGGAGTCCGCGTTCCGGCTCATCCAACGCACGGGAGGTTCGATGATGCCTTTCCTGATGATCCCGTTCTCCGACACCGATCGCCTGCTGGATCGGCTGTCGGCCACCACCCCCGACCTCGCCTCTGCGGCGGCGACGACGCGGCAGATGCTGCCGAAGATCGCCGCGCCTTCCGCTCGCGACGACGCCTTCTCGACCCTGACCGCCACCGAGCGGGAGCTCGCCTACCTTCTGACCTCGAGCCTCGGGATCCCCGAGATCGCGCGTGCGCGCAACGTGTCGGTGAACACCGTGAAGTCACAGGTCCGGTCGATCTACGGCAAGCTGGGGGTGTCGAGCCGAGAGGATGCGGTCGCGTTGCTACAGCGTCCGGACGAGTGACCGGGAGCTCGCACCGAACGAGGAGCCCATGCGCGCGACAGACCAGGATGCCGTCATCGACCGGATCCTCGCACTGTGGAGCGGCGACCTCCAGACGCTGCCGTCCGAGCCGCGGCTCGCCGAGCTCACCGGGGCGAGCAGGGCCTCGGTCCGGGAGGCGCTCGTGCGGCTCGAGGAGCGCGGGTACGTGCATCGGACGCAGGGCACGCGCACGACGCCCAACCGCCGGCTGCCCGACGTCGGCCGTCGGATCGACGAGCAGTTCGATCACTCCCTCTCCATCCGTGCGGCCGGATACGAGCCGCGGCTCGAGGTCGTGGCATCCGGGGTCCGCATTCTGGCTGCGGACGACCCCGAACGGTTCGACGATCTGCCCGACGGCACGCGGGTGTTCCGCACCGTCAAGGTGTGGAGTGTCGACGGGGCGGCGTACGCGCTGGCGGAGGACCTCGTGCCCCTCGCCCGCGACGTCGACCTCGACCCGCACCGACCGGTGTTCGAGCTGGCGGAGGAGGCCAATGGCATCCGGGTCGCGTGGGAGACCCTGTGGGTCGACGCGGTGAGCCTGGATGCCGAGCGCGCCGCTCTGCTCTCCGCGACGGCGGGGGTTCCGGTCGTGGAGATGACGTACTGCGGGTACGGGACGGGCGACGACGTCGGGTACTGGTCGCGCGAGGTGCAGGTGTCCGCCCCCGCGGGGCTGCGGAACGCCCTCATCCGGCGCGTCCGTCACGATCGGGGCGTTTCGGGGGCGTAACGAGGTCGTGAACGTGTCAGACAAGTTGTTCATGCACTTGTCAGACAGGCGTATCTTCATGGCATGACCGAGCCGCTTCCCGCACACCCCCTCACCGCCACGACCGTCACCGCCGAGACGTTCGCGCCCTTCGGCGTCGTGCTCACCCCCATGGCCGACGGCACACCCTTCACCGCGGAAGAGGCCGTGCTCGACGTGTCGGGCGGCATCCCCCGCTTCTACCTGATGGCCCTGGACGACAAGAAGCCCGAGTTCGTCCGGGTCACCCGCCACCTCGAGACCACGCAGACCCTGATGGCCGTGGGCGACGTCGAGTGGACGATCGCCGTCGCACCCGCGGGCATCGACGAGCCCGCCCTCGACGACCTCCGCGCGTTCCGCATCCCGGCGCGCACCGCGATCACCATGCTCAAGGGCACCTGGCACGCGGGCCCGTTCTTCGACGAGCCGAGCATGGACTTCGTCAACCTCGAACTCGACGACACCAACGTCACCGACCACCACAACTTCCGCCTCGACGACACCTACGGCGTGCGCGTCGTCGTCGAGTGAGCATGCCCGAACCGCTCCCCGACGCCGCGGCCCGCCTGGCCGCGCTCGAACGCGAGGCCGCGCACCAGGAGCACCTGAGCGCCGGCGACGGCCGCGCGTGGGTCGGCGAGCGCGACGGCGAGCATCCGGTCGTCATCGTCGGTGCCGGTCAAGCCGGCCTGGTGCTCGCCCGCGGCCTGCGCCGCCGCGGAATCGACGACGTGGTCGTGCTCGACTCGGCCCCCGCGGATGCCACCGGCCCCTGGACCACCTACGCGCGGATGCACACGCTGCGCACACCGAAGGACATCGCCTGGCCCACCTGGGGCGTGCCCGCGGCGAGCCCCCGCGCCTGGTTCGAAGCGGTGTACGGCGCCGCCGCGTGGGAAGAGATCGCTTTCTTCCCCACCGTCGCCTGGCAGGGGTTCCTGCAGTGGTACCGGGCCGTCGCGGGCATCGACGTGGTCGGCTCGACGACGGTCACGGCGATCACCCCGACGGATGCCGAGGGCCCGCTGCGCCTGCATCTCACCGGCCCCGACGGGTCCTGGGTGCTGCTCGCCCGTCACGTCGTGCTCGCCACCGGGATCGAAGGCGCCGGCGGACGGCATGTCCCGGCGCTGCTCGACGCCCTCCCCGCCGAGCGCGTGCACCACACCCACGACGCGATCGACTTCCCCGCCCTCGCCGGGAAGCGCATCGGCATCCTGGGCGCCGGGACGGGCGCGTTCGACAATGCCGCGACCGCCCTCGAGCACGGTGCCGCGTCCGTGGACGTGCACATGCGACGCCCCGCGATGCCGCAGGTCAGCCCCTACCGGTGGATGGAATTCGCCGGCCTCATCGAGAACTACGGCGCGTTCTCCGACGCCCAGAAGTGGACGTTCAACGTGCATCTCTCGGCTGTCGACCAGCCCGCGACGCAGAACGCGATCTGGCGCGCGCACGCCTTCGACGGCTTCCGGTTCCTGACCTCCTCGCCGTGGCGCTCCGTCGAGTGGGACGGCACCGACATCGTCGTGACGACGCCGGATGGCATCCATCGGTATGACGTGGTCATCGCCGCGACCGGAATCGTCGCGGACCTGTCACGCCGTCCGGAGCTCGCGGCCGTGGCAGCGGATGCCGCGATCTGGAGCGACCACCTCGCCCCGGCGCAGATCGCCGAGAACCCCGGGCTCGCGGCCTTCCCCTACCTCGACGACGACTTCGGGCTGATCAGCCGGAGCGCGCCCGAGGGGTCGGCGCTGTCGCGCATCCACATGTTCAACCACGGCGCCCGGATCAGCCAGGGGATGCTCAGCCACCAGATCCCCGGACTCGTCGGGGGCGCGACCGCGCTCGCCGCGGCCCTGTCGCGGCGGCTGTTCACCCGCGACGCAGGAGCCCTCATGGCCGAGTACCTGGCGTACGACGTCCCGGTCGGCGTGCACGTGGGGCGGCGGCCCATGCCGGTGGACGCCCCCGCGTGACCCGCGCCGCTGCGGTCGGCGGCGTGTGCGGTGCGGGCCGCGGGTAGCGTGGGGCGGGTGACTTCCTCGCTGATCGTGTCCGTGCCCACCGCGCAGCTCCGCGACGATCTGCAGCCCCTCCCCGAGGGCGTGGAGGTGCTGGTCTGGGACATGACGGATGCCGCGCCCCGCCCGCACATCGACATCGTCGTGCCGCCTTACATGTCGATGGACGGCGTGATCGCGCGCCTGTCCGAGGTGACGACCCGGCTCGTGCAGGGCCAGTCCATCGGGTACGACAACGTGGAGGGACGCCTGCCCGCGGGCCTGGTGTTCGCCAACGCCACCACCGTGCACGAGACCGCCACCGCCGAGCTCGCCGTCGCCCTGGCGCTCGCCGCCCAACGCTCGCTGCCCGACTACGTCCGGGCTCAGGGGCGCGCCGAGTGGAAGGGCGGCTGGACGCCCGGACTGGCCGACGCGCGCGTGACCCTCCTGGGATTCGGCGGCGTCGGGCGCGCGATCGCCGCCCGCCTGAAGCCGTTCGAGGTCGAGCTGCGCGCGGTCGCCTCGCACGGCCGCCTGCAAGACAATGTCGAGGTGCTCCCCCTCGGCGAGCTGTACGACGTCCTCGCCCGCACCGATGTGCTGATCGTGTCGCTGCCCGGCGGCGAGAAGACGCGACGCCTCGTCGACGACGCGGCCCTGTCGGCGCTGCCCGACGGCGCACTCGTCGTGAACGTCGGCCGCGGCCCCGTCATCGACACCGACGCGCTCGTCGATCATGTGCGGCGAGGGCGCATCCGGGCGGCGCTCGACGTGACCGACCCCGAACCCCTCCCGACCGACCACCCGCTGTGGTCGCTCGACGGCGTCCTCATCGCCCCGCACGTCGGCGGGGCGACCGGCGCCATGCGTCCCCGCATCGCGCGGCTCGTGCGCCGCCAGATCGACCACCTCCTCGCGGGCGAGGAGCCCGAGAACGTGGTGCTGCGGGGCTGACCCCCGCACGGGTCGCGCGCGAGACCCCGCGCGGGTCGCGGCGGGCGCAGGTCGCGGCGGGCGCGAGACTGCATCCAGCCGACATCTCCATTGCAGGCTGCAGTGGAGACGTCGGGAGGATGCAGTCTCGGCGATCCGGAATTCGAACGGGATGCCCGCGCGAGCCGGCCCCGCTCAGCCGCCGGCGCGTGCGGCGTACGTGTTGGCCACGGCGGCGACGTCGTCGACGTAGCTGTCGAGGTGGTTGTACGAGAAGATCGCGCGCCGCCAGCCGGGGGCGCTCGTCATCTCCCCGGCGGCGCACAGGTAGCGCCCGGCCGCGAGCGCGGCGTCGTCGATCTGGTCGGGATCGGCCACGCCGTCGCCGTTGCCGTCGGCGCCCCAGCGCTCCCACGTCGCCGGGATGAACTGCAACGGGCCCATGGCGCGATCCCAGGTGGCATCCCCGTCCCAGGCTCCTCCGTCGGTATCCGCGATGGTGGCGCTCGCACTGCCGTCGAGGGGGATGCCGCGGATCGCGGGCTGCGGGTACCCGGCGTCGTCCAGGTGCCCGCCGGAGTGCGTGCCGTGCGCGGACTCGACCGCCCCGAGACCCGCGAGGGTGTTCCAGCCCAGCCCGCAGCCCGGCTGCTCGACCTTCAGCGTGAGCGCCGCCGACGCATAGGCGCGCAAGGCGCGCTCCGGGATGCCGGTCGCCGCCGCGGTGCGCGCGGCCCAGGTCGGATCGGCGGGGACGATTCCCGCGCGGGGCGGGGCCGGAGTCGGTGCGGGGGCGGAGGTGGGTGGGGCGGCGACCGACGCGGCATCCGGCTCGACCGCGGGGGCGTACGCGCTCACCCTCTCGTCGAGCGGACGCTCGCGCCCGACCGCCTGCGACGACACGACGAGGGCGACCGCGATGACGACGAAGAGCACCGCCGCGACGGCAGCGATGATCGAAGTCCACGAGCGACCGCGGTCGGCGTCGAGATCCACGCGGATCCTCCCCTGGCATCCGCTCGGGCAGCGGGCGCCGCGCCGAGGGTAGCCCCGCCGGTCGACGTGCGGGTGAACGGAGGCCGTCGCGCCGGGGTGCCGCGCACCGTCACCCGGTCGAGTGTCCGAGACACGCCGCATGGCGTCGGGCGCGTGCGGCGTGTCTTGGACACCGAGTCGTGGGATGCCGGGATGACGTGCGCCGAAGCGTAGACCCGGCACCGCTCGCGCACCGAGCGGCGGAAAAGTCGAGTGTCCACGACACGCGGATGCGACTCGACGGCATCCGCGTGTCTTGGACACTCAACGGGCGGGGGAACGCCGCCGCCGCACGGGCGGGGGAGCGCCGCGGTGCGTCAGCCGCGGAAGCCGGCGGGGTTCGCCAGGAGGTCGGCGAAGGCGAGCTCGGCGGGTCCGATGAGCATCAGGCGCGAGCGCAGGTGCGCGCGTTCGAGACGGATCGTGCGACCCTCCGCGCCCAGCGGGTGCACGCGCACCGCCTCGGCGAGACGCTCGCGACTGACCGACAGGAGCGCACCGAGATACCCCGAGAGCACCACGGTCTCGGGGCTGAACGCGTTGACGAAGTTCGTCAGCGCGAGCGACAGCACCTCGACCTGGCGCGTGACCTCCGCCATCACCCGGGGGTCGCGGGCGACCCCGAGCTCCACGTCGAGTTCGTCCTCGTCGAGCTTCCGGCGTCCGAGCAGCGGCTCGAGGAGGTCGAGCCGGACCTCGGCTTCGAGGCATCCCTTGCGCCCGCACACGCACGTGCGGCCGCGCGGGTCGACGACGGTGTGTCCGAGTTCGCCGGCGTAGCCGGAGGTCCCGCGCAGAAGCGTCCCGTCGATGATGAGGCCGCCGCCGATGCTGTGCATCGCGCCACCGAGATAGAGCAGGTTGGAGACGCCGACACCCACGCCGAACCGCGACTCGGCGAGCGCGCCGATGCTCGCGTCGTTCCCGGCGGAGACCTGGATGCCGAGTTCGTCGCTCAGCCGCGCGGCCACCGGATCACGGCGCCAGCCGAGGGTCGGGGACACGAGCACGGAGCCGTTCGCGTTCACGAGCCCCGGGACGGCGAGTCCGGCGCCCACCACGCGGTAGTGGCGGTCGATGTCGGCGCGCATCGCCTCGACGCTCGACGCGACGATCTGCACGAAGCGACGCGGAGACGGTGCACTCGCGGTGTCGTGGCGCAGCCGCGCGTGGACGACGCCGCCCAGCCCGACCAACGCGACGGTCACGGCGTGGGGTTCCGCCCGGACGCTCAGCGCGGCGACGTGGTCGTCGGGCTCGATGTCGAGCGTGGGCCGCCCGACCTTCCCGGTGCGTTCACCGGCGGCGACCTCGCGCACGAGCCCCAGCTCGGTCAGCTCCATGACCAGGCCCGTGACCGTCGAGCGGTTCAGGCCGATCGTCGCGCCCAACTGCGCCCGTGAGAGCGCTCCCCGGATGTGGAGCATCGACAAGACGGACGCGAGGTTCTGCTGACGGATCAGGTCGTTCGTCGTACGACCTGCGGGGGGTGCGAGCGGCGTGGCGGGCTCGAACACGGCAGGGGTCATGAGGGCACCTCCCCCATTCTCGCATCGACCGCCCCCCGGTTACGGCAGGTGTGGGGAGCGCGGCGCACGGCCGCGCCCCCCACCCGATCAGACACCGCCGTTGCGTCGCTTGTTGAAGATGTCGAACGCGACGGCCAGCAGCAGAACGATGCCCTTGATCGCCATCTGCCAGGCCGCGTCGACGCTGAGGATGGACAGGCCCATGTTGAGCACGCCCATGACCAGACCACCGACGACGGCGCCGACGACGGTACCGATGCCGCCCTGGACGGCGGCGCCACCGATGAACACCGCCGCGATGGCATCCAGTTCGTAGTTCTGACCGGCGGATGCCACGGCACCACCGGCGCGGGCGGTGCTGACCACCGCGGCGAGACCGGCGAGCACACCCATGTTGACGAAGATGAAGAAGTTGACCCACTTCGTCTTCACACCGCTCATCACGGCGGCGAACAGGTTGCCGCCCATCGCGTAGATGTGGCGACCGAACGTCGTGCGGTTGAGCACGAACGTGTAGGCCAGCACGAGCACGGCGAGGATGATGAGCACGATCGGCGTGCCGTTGTAGGCGGCGATCGTGAACGCGACGGCCATGATCGCGACGACCGCGATCGCGTTCTTCAGCCAGAACGACCACGCGACCTCGCGGGGGAGCTCGAGCCGGCGGAGCGTCGCCCGGGTGCGCAGCTGCTGCACGATGAGCAGGACGCTGGCGATCGCGCCGAGCACGAGGGTCAGGCTGTCCCAGTTGCCGACGTAGCCGAGCAGGGGCGGGAGCCATCCCGCACCGATCGCGGTGAAGCCGTCGGGCAGACCGCTGATCGTGCCGCCGGTGAGGAGTACGAGCGTGAGCCCGCGGAAGAGCAGCATGCCCGCGAGCGTGACGATGAACGCGGGTATCCCGACGAAGGCGACCCAGAAGCCCTGCCAGGCACCGACGATCGCGCCGACGATGAGCGACAGGACGACCGCGAGGTACCAGGGCAGACCCCACTGGTTCATCGCGATCGCCGCGATCGCGCCGACCATCGCCACCACCGAGCCGACCGACAGGTCGATGTGGCCGGCGATGATGACCATCACCATGCCGATCGCGAGGATCAGGACGTACGCGTTCTGCTGGATGAGGTTGTTGACGTTGCCCGGGAGCAGCAGGCGCCCGCCGGTGAGCACCTGGAACAGGACGATGATGATGACCAGGGCGGCGAGGATGCCGAACTGCCGGAAGTTGATGCGCGCGAGCAGACCGCGGCGGCGGGGCCCCGGTTGCGTCGGCGCTTCGACCGTCTGGGTGGATGCGGTGGCCATTGCTGTCAGTTCCTTCCGGCGGTCATGTGCCGCATGAGCGTCTCCTGGGTGGCGTCTTCACGGCTGACCTCGGCCGTGATGCGTCCCTCGGAGATGGTGTAGATGCGGTCGGAGAGGCCGATGACCTCGGGCAGCTCCGACGAGATGACGATGACGGCCTTCCCCTGGGCCGCGAGTTCGTTGATGATGCCGTAGATCTCGTACTTCGCTCCGACGTCGATGCCGCGGGTCGGCTCGTCGAGGATCAGCACGTCGGGTCCGGTGAACATCCACTTCGACAGGACCACTTTCTGCTGGTTCCCGCCGGAGAGGCGTCCGGTGATCGCGGCGACGCTGGGCGCCTTGATGTTCATCTTGTAGCGGTACGAGTCGGCGACCTTGTACTCCCGGTACCGGTCGACGACGCCGAGCCGTGCGAGGCGGGCGAGGGCGGATGCCGAGACGTTGACCTGGATGTCGCCGATGAGGTTGAGACCGTACTTCTTGCGGTCCTCCGTGGCGTACGCGATGCCGTTCTTGATGGCCGCGTCCACGGTGCGGACGTCGATGGCCTGGCCGCTCTTGTACACCTCGCCGGAGATGCCCGTGCCGTACATGCGCCCGAAGATGCTCATCGCGAGCTCGGTGCGTCCGGCGCCCATGAGACCCGCGAAGCCGACGATCTCGCCCGCGCGCACCATGAAGGACGCGTCGTCGATGACCACGCGCTCCGTGTCGACGGGGTGGTGCACGGTCCAGTGCTCGACGCGGAACAGTTCTTCCCCGATGTCGGGTTCGCGCGGCGGGAAGAGGCTGTTGAGGTCGCGACCGACCATCGCGCGGATGATGCGGCCCTCGTCGGTGTCGGGATCGTCGCGACGCATCGTCTCGATGGTCCGGCCGTCGCGGATGATCGTGATGCGGTCGGCGATGCGGAGCACCTCCTTCAGCTTGTGGCTGATGATGATGCAGGTGATCCCCTGGTCGCGCAGCTGGTCGATGAGATCCAGCAGGTGCGCGGAGTCGTCGTCGTTGAGGGCGGCGGTCGGCTCGTCGAGGATGAGGAGCTTGACCTCCTTGGCCAGAGCCTTCGCGATCTCGACGAGCTGCTGCTTGCCGACGCCCAGCTCGTAGATCTTGGTCGCGGGGTTCTCACGGAGCCCCACGCGCTTGAGGAGTTCTGCGGCGGCGGTGTTCGTGGCGTTCCAGTCGATGACGCCGCGCTTGGACTTCTCGTTGCCGAGGAAGATGTTCTCGGCGATCGAGAGGTAGGGGCTGAGAGCCAGCTCCTGGTGGATGATGACGATGCCGGCGGCCTCGCTGTCGTTGATCGAGCGGAACGCGACCGGCTCCCGCTCGAGGGTGATCGTGCCGTCGAAGCTCCCCGCGGGGTACACCCCGCTGAGCACCTTCATCAGCGTCGACTTCCCGGCGCCGTTCTCGCCGCAGATCGCGTGCACCTCACCGCGGTGCACGTCGACCGAGACGTCGGCGAGGGCCGGGACGCCGTTGAACGACTTGGAGATCCCCGACATGCGC
>NZ_MKTP01000010.1:0-37094 GCF_001898305.1 Microbacterium sp. 71-36 | reverse complement strand
CGCCCCGCCGCTGAGTGGATCAGAGCCCGACGTCGGAGGCCTTGAGGAAGCCCGAGTCGATGAGCTTGGACTGCACGTCGTCCTTGACGACGACCTCAGGCGTCAGCAGGTACGACGGGACGACCTTCTTGCCGTTGTCGTAGGTCTTGGTGTCGTTCACCTCGACGGTCTTGCCGTCCTTGATCTCCTGGATCATGGTGAAGACGCGGTCACCCAGAGCGCGGGTGTCCTTCCAGACCGTCATGGCCTGCAGGCCCTCGAGGATCGCCTTGACGTTGGCCTTGTCGGCATCCTGACCCGTGATGATCGGGTAGTCCGCACCGGCGGTGTAGCCGGCCGACTTGAGGGATGCCTCGATGCCGATGGCGAGGCTGTCGTTGGGCGACAGGACGACGTTGACCTTCTTGCCGTCGCCGTAGAACGACGAGAGGCGGTTGTCCATCTCGGCCTGAGCCTTGTCGGACGCCCAGCCCTGGATGCCGATGCTGGCCCACGCGTCGTCGTTGGCGGGCGACTTGCCGCTGGGGACGACGAGCTGGCCCTTGTCGACGTACGGCTTCAGCACGTCCCAGGCCCCGGCGAAGAAGAACTTCGCGTTGTTGTCGTCGGGGCTGCCGGCGAAGGGCTCGAGGTTGAAGGGACCCTTGCCGTCCTTCAGGCCGAGCTGCTCCTCGATGAACTGGCCCTGGAGCGTGCCGACCTTGTAGTTGTCGAACGTGGCGTAGTAGTCGACGTTCTCGCTGCCGTTGATGAGACGGTCGTAGGCGATGACGGTGGCGTTCTGCGCCTTGGCCTCCTGCAGCACCGGGCCGAGCGTCGATCCGTCGATGGCCGCGATCACGAGGATCTTGGCACCGCCCGAGATCTGGTTCTGGATCTGGCTGATCTGCTGGTCGGTCTTGTTGTCGGCGTACTGCAGGTCGACGGTGCAGCCGGCGTCCTGGAGCTTCTTCTGGAGCTGCTCACCGTCGTTGATCCAGCGCTCGAGGCTGCGGGTCGGCATCGCGATACCGACGTTGCAGTCGCCGCTGCCCCCGGCGGCGTCTCCGCCGCCATCGGCGGGGCGCGTGGAGCTACAGGCTCCGAGGCCGACGGCGAGTGCCGCGATGGCCGCACCGGTCAGGATTTTCTTCAGCATTGTGATCTGCGTTCCTCTCTGAACTGCAGGGACCCCCGTGGTCCGCACCCGCCGCCCTCCCCGGCGTCGGATCGGGTACGTCCTCGTCCCGGCTTCCTGGTTCCGTCGTAATTATGACGGCTCCGTGAACATATCCCCGGGCATGCGCGTTTGTCCAGAGTCCCGGGAGCGTCGAAATGCAACGAACGCGTAACGGAACGTCGGTTCGCGGCTCGCCCGCGCACCGCGCGGGCGCCGGAGGACGCGGGATTCAGCGCACGTCGCGGTCGGTGCCCGACCACAGTTCGCCGCACTCGACGGCCTCGGCCCCGTGCGCGCGAAGATACGGTCGCGCGCCGATGTCGCCCGTCGCCGCGGCGGCCAGCGCGGACCAGTGCCCGCGCCCGATGAGCACGGGGTGGCCTGGTTCTCCGCGGTAGTCCGCCGAGGCGAGTGCGTCGGGAGCCGCCCGCTCGGCGAGCCGCGAGACCGCCGCGGCGGGAAGCTCAGGAGTGTCGACGGGAATGACCACGACAGCGGGGGCGGGGAGGGATGCCGCGGCCTCCAGTCCCGCACGGAGCGACGCAGCGACACCCTCGGACCAGCGGTCGGTCCGGACGATCCGCGCACCGGGAGGGACGAGCGGCGACGCCTCGTCCGCGCCCGCGCCGAGCACGACGATCACCGGCTCGCAGCCTCCGGCGCGGAGCGCCGCGACGGCCTTCGCGACCCACGGCGTGCCGTCGGCATCCCGGGCGAGCGCCTTGGGGCCGCCGAACCGGCGACCGGCTCCGGCGGCCAGGACGAGCCCCGCCGGGCGGCCCGACCGGGTGTCGAACGGGGCCTCGGGACGCATGGTCACGACAGCGTAGCGTGCGCGAAACACGGCGCGGATACGGTCGCCCACATGCTCGAACTGGCCGCCGACCTGCTGCCCCTGCTGGAGGCGGGGGTCCCCGTGGCCGCGGTCACGATCACCCGGGTCGTGCGCAGCGCACCGCGCGGGGTGGGCGCGACGCTCGCGGTGACCGCGGACGCCCGCGTCATCGGTTCGCTCTCCGGCGGCTGTGTCGAGGGTGACGCCGTGATGCTCGGCCTCGATGCGCTCCGCTCGGCCGAGGTCCGTCGCGGCAGCTTCGGTTTCACGGGTCCCGACGACGCGATCGTCGCGGCGGGCCTGGCCTGCGGCGGAGCGATCGAGGTGGTCGCCTACCCCGTCGACGGCGCCGCCCCCGGCGTGCGCGACGCGTTGCGGCGCGCCGCCGCCGGACGCGAGAGCGCGATCGACCTCGACCTCGGCGACGGCACCGTCCTCGCACTGCGCCGGCGGTCGCGGCCCCGGCTCATCGTGCTCGGGGCCGGTGAGCACGCGGCCGCCCTGTGTCGCGTGGGAGCCGCCGCCGGGTTCGCCGTGACCGTGTGCGATCCCTGGGCACTGCTGGTGACGCGGGAGCGCTTCCCGGAGGCATCCGATCTGGTCGTCGCCGCCCCGCACGACTACCTCGCGTCCCTGGAGGCACCCGACGAGCGCACCGCGGTGTGCGTGCTGACCCACGACGAGCGCCTCGACGTCCCCGCCATCCGGACGGCGCTGCGTCTCCCCGTCGGCTTCGTCGGCGCGATGGGGTCGCGGGCGACCGTGGCGCGCCGGGCGGCGCTGCTGACCCAGGCGGGGGTGACGGATGCCGAGCTCGGCCGGCTGCATTCCCCGCTGGGCCTCGACCTCGGGGCGGAGACCCCGGAGGAGACCGCCCTGGCGGTGATCGCCGAGATCGTCGCGGCGCGTCGCGGCGCGAGCGCTCTTCCCCTCCGGGCGACCGGCGGCCCCCTCCACGCGGACGCCGTGGCCGGCTGCACGGTCCCGACCCCGGTGACGGTCCGATGACGGCGCTCGTGATCCGCGACGCCGTCGCGGTCGTCGAGACCGAAGGGCGCGTGCGCACCGGAGACGTCGTGACCGTGGACGGCGTCGTCGTCGACTCCCCCGCTCCGGCGGACGCGACGGTGATCGATGCGAGCGGCTGCGTCGTGACGGCCGGCCTCGTGAACGCCCACCACCACCTGCTGCAGACGGCGTTCCGGACGCTGCCCGGCACCCGTGGCATCCCGATGCGCGACTGGCTGCCCGCGATGGCGAGCGCCTACACCGCGGCCGGCGTCGACCCCGAGCTCACTGGCATCGCGGCGCGCGCGGGGCTCGCCGAAGCGCTGCTGAGCGGCGTGACCACGGTCGCCGATCACCACCTCACCTGGCCCTCGGGTGCCGACACGGTCGGCATGGCGCGGGCGGCCGCGGCCGCCGCCGCCGACCTCGGCGCGCGGCTCGCGTTCGTCCGCGGCGCGGCGCGGGACGATCCGCAGGAGGCCGCGCTGTCGGCCGAGACGATCGCCGCGGCCCTCGTCGACGACTGCCCGGGCGGCGTCAGCGCGGACGGGATGCTGCAGGTCGCCATCGGACCCGCGGGCGTGCACAGCGACCCGCGCGAGACGTTCACGCTGATGGCCGAGGTCGCCGCGCGCCGTGGGCTCCGCCGGCGCACCCAGGCGAACGAGGTCGTCGACGTCGAGATCGCGCTCGACCGCTACGGCCGCCGCCCCCTCGACCTCCTCGAGGACTGGGGGTGGCTGGCCCCCGATGTCACCCTCGCCCACCTGTGCGCGGTCACCGACGACGAGATCGCCCGGATCGCCGCCGCGGGGGTCACGGCGACCCACGCCCCCGGATGCGACGTGCCGATGGGCTGGGGCGTCGCGCCGGTCGCGAAGCTCCGGGACGCCGGCATCCCGGTCGGCCTCGGAACCAGCGGCGGCGGCAGCAACGACGCCGGCCACCTGCTCGCCGACGCGCGTCTCGCGATGCAGGTCTCGGCTCTCGTGGGGCCGCAGCTGGCGGCATCCACGGTCCTCGCGATGGCCACCGCCGGATCCGCCGACGGGCTCGGGCGCCCCGAACTCGGACGGCTCACGCCGGGGTCGGCCGCCGACCTGTGCCTGTGGGACGTGTCGGGGGTCGCGGACGCCGGGGTCGCCGACCGCGTCGCGGGACTGCTCTGGGCCTCGCCCGGTCGCCGCCCGCGCGCGGTCGTGGTCGCGGGCCGCGTCGTCGTGGACGAGGGATGCCTCGTCACCGTCGACGAGAGCGAGATCACCGCGCGATTGTTCGAGAGGGTGGGACGATGACCACCATGGCTCCCGCGATCCCCGCCGACGATCCCGCCACCGGTGACGAGCGCCTCGGGGCGCACCTGCGGGGCCTGCGCAAAGCGCGCGGGTTGACGCTGACGCAACTGGCCGAGGCGGCGGCTCTGTCGCATCCGTTCCTCAGCCAACTCGAGCGCGGCCTCGCGCGCCCCAGCATGGCGAGCCTCGAGCGGCTCGCGCGGGCCCTCGGCACGAGCCGGGTCGAACTCATCGCCGCGTCCGAGCCTCCGCGCCCCGACGAGAGCGCCCACCCCACGTTCGTGCGGGCGAACGAGGGACTCGTCGGCCCGTACGCCGAGGGCAGCGCGCGGATGCTCGCCGAGGGCCCGCGCCGCTTCGAGCCCATGGAGTTCACCGGCGCGAACCCCGAGCCCGGCGACCACTACGTCCACGAGGAGGACGAGTTCCTCACCGTGCTCGAGGGCTCGATCGTCATCTCGCTCGGCCCGTTCGGCGAGACGACGCTCGCGGTGGGCGACTCGGTCTACTGCCGGTCGGGCACCCCCCACCGCTGGCATTCGCCCGGCGGGGCGCCCTACCGACTGCTGATCGTGAAGGAACTGGTGCACGGCGCCCCCGACCCCGGCGAAGGAGACACATGAGCGGCGGTCTGACATTCGAGGCGATCGTGCGCGAGCGGCGCGAGGCGGCGGACGGTGTCGTCGTCCTCGACCTCGAGCGGCCGGGCGGCGTGCTGCCGCACTGGTCGCCGGGCGCGCACATCGACGTCGTGCTGCCCGGCGGGGTCGAGCGCCAGTACTCGCTGTGCGGGTCGCCGAGCGAGCGCGGCACCTGGCGGATCGGTGTGCTGCGCGAGCGCGAGGGCTCCGTGTGGCTGCACGAGAACGCCCACCCCGGCACCCCGCTGCGTGTGCGCGGACCCGCCAACCACTTCCTCTTCGCGCCGACCGCCGGTCGCTCCTACGTCTTCGTCGCGGGTGGCATCGGCATCACGCCGATCGTCCCGATGATCGAGGCCGCCGAGACCGCGGGCGCCGCGTGGACACTGCTGTACGCCGGAAGGTCGCGGAAGACGATGGCGTTCGCCACCGAACTGACCGAGCTCTATGGCGACCGCGTGGAGGTGTTCGCCGCCGACGAGGGCCGCCGCCTCGACCTGGACGCGCGCCTGGGCACCCCGGCATCCCGGACCGTCGTCTACGCGTGCGGGCCCGCCCGCCTGTTGGATTCCCTGAATGCCGCGATGTCGGGCTGGCCGCGCGGAAGCCTCCACGTCGAGCGGTTCGAGGCGAAGGTGCTCGGCCCGCCGGTGTGGACCGAGCCGTTCGAGGTCGACCTCATGATGTCGGGGCTGACGGTCGTGGTCCCGCCGGAGAAGTCGATCCTCGAGGTCGTCGAGGAGTACGGCGCGGTCGTGCCCTCGAGTTGTCGCGTCGGCACCTGCGGCACGTGCGAGGTGCCGGTGATCGACGGCGACGTGGAGCATCGCGACTCGGTGCTGTCGCCCGAGGAGCAGGAAGCCAACCGCACCATGATGCTGTGCGTCTCGCGCGCGGCGTGCCCGCGCATCACGCTGGAGCTGTAGCCGCCTCGGCACGATCTCAGCGATTCACGCAGCCTCAGTCCCGCACGGCTCCCTCGAACGGAGCCTGCGCGGATCGCGGAGGGGACGCGACGCGCGCCGCGAGCCGGGGCGTCGCCACCGCGGCGACGACGAGTGGAAGTGCCAGGAACGCCGCCGCCGCGGCCGGGACGGCCGGCCACGTCGACAGGGCCCCCGAGACGAGGTTGCCGCCGAGCACCGCGACTCCGCCGCACGTCGCGAGCAGCCCGAAGAACGAGCCGGTGGGGAGGGCGGCGGCGAACCGCGGGACGAGCGCGAGGGCGGTGGGATTCGCGAGCATGTGCCCCGCCGCGATCAGCCCCGCCGAGACGAAGACCGCCGAGACGACCGCGGCGTCACCGGTCGCCGCGGTCGCGCCCACGGCCAGGACGCCGAAACCCGTCGCCGACAGGGCGTACCCGGTGCGCAGCGCCACGGCCGCCCCCACGCGCCCGGCCCACCGCGACAGCGGCAACTGCAGCGCGAGGGTGAGCACCGACACGCTCGCGAACATCAGCGCCGTGGCGGCCGCGGCATCCGTCGTCCGGGCGAGGTGGAGCGGCAGGGCGAGGTAGAGCTGGTTGTAGGCGAGGAGATCGGCGGCGTGGACCACCGAGAATCCGACGAAGCGCCGGTCGCGGAGCGACCGCCACGCTCCCCCACGGGTCCGCGCGGTGCGCCGGCCGGGGCCGGGCGGAAGCGCCACCCGGAGGAAGAGCCCGATCGCCGTGAACAACGCGGCGCCCGACAGCGCGACGACCACGAAGCCCGACCCCAGGAGCGCGGCGCCGACGAGCGGACCGATCACGGCACCGAGCTCGCCCGTGACGCTCAGCCACGCGAACAGCGACGCCCGCGAACGGCCGCCGGCGTCGGGGCGGCGGGCCTCGGCATCCGCGATCAGGACGTTCAGGCCCGGCGAGAAGAGCGCGCCGCCGAGCCCCGTGAGCACGGTCCCCACGACGAACAGGGGCAGAGCCGGGGTCGGGGCGAGCAGAGCAGCGGCGAGGGTGGCGAACCCCGCGACGCGCATGGCGCAGCCGAGCAGGATGACGCGCCGCGCGCCGAATCGGTCGGCGAGCACCCCGCCCACGAGGAACAGACCCTGCTGCGCGAAGGTGCGGATGCCGAGCACCAGGCCGACCGCGAGGGCCGTGAGCCCGAAGTCGCGCGTCAGGACGAGCGCGAGGAACGGGACCACGGCGTAGAAGCCCACGTTGAACAGCAGCTGCGTCCCCAGCAGCACGGGGGTGCGGGTCGGGGGGATTCGCACAGGACTCCTTGGTTCTGATAATCATTATCAGCATGCCTGATCGTCCCCCGCTCCCCTCGGTGCTCATCGACGCGCCCGTCGTCGCGCTCGCCGGCGCCGACGTACGGGGGCGGGACGGACGCGTCCTCCTGCGCGTCGACGACCTCACCATCCGCGCCGGCGACCGGATCGCCGTGACCGGACCCTCGGGCGCGGGCAAGACCCTGCTGCTGCGGGCGCTCTCGGGAAGGCTCCCCGCCGGACTCACGCTCATTGGTCGGCGGGATGCCGTCGCCCCGCGCGTCGCGATCGTCCCACAGCGCGGCCTCGACGCCCTGCACCCGCTCGTCCCTCTCGCGCGACAGCTCCGCGCCGTCACCCGCGCCCCGCGGGAACGCATCGCCGCGGTGCTGGCGGCGGTCGGTCTCGGGGACACCGGGGCGGCGCGCCGACGCCCGGCCGAGCTGTCGGGCGGGCAGGCGCAGCGTGCGGCCCTCGCGCTCGCGGTGCTCTCGGACGCCCCGCTCGTGCTCGCGGACGAACCCACGAGCGCCCTCGACCACGAGACACGGGACCGCGTGCTCGACGTGCTCGCCGCGGTGATCGGGCCCGCGCAGGCGCTCGTGGTGACGACGCACGACGAGGCCGTGGCCGCGCGGCTCGGCGCCGGCCGCCTCCGTGTGGTCGACGGCACGGTGATCGCCTCGTGAGCACCCTCGTCGTCGACCGCGTCACCGCCGCCCACGGGCGCCGCGTCGCGCTCGCCCCCACGTCCTTCGCGGTCGCGAGCGGATCCTCGCTCGCGATCGTCGGACGCTCGGGGGCCGGGAAGACCACGCTCGCCGAAGTGGTCCTGGGCCTGCGGCGACCGGCATCCGGATCGATCACCGTCGCCGGCCGTCCCTGGCCCGCTGCCCGCGCCTCGCGCCACCTCGTGCAGGGTGTGCCGCAGGATGCCGCCGCGGCCTTCGTCCCGCGCTGGAGCCTGCGCCGCTCGATCGCCGATGCGGTGCAGCGCCTGACCGACGGCCGCGATCTCGACGCGCGGATCCGCCGCGCCGCCTCTCTCGCCGACCTCGATCCGGCGCTCCTCGACCGCCGCCCCGCCGAGGTCTCGGGCGGCCAGGCGCAGCGCGCCGCGATCGCGCGCGCCCTCGCCGTCGACCCCGTCGTCCTGATCGCCGACGAACCCACCAGCGCGCTCGACCCCGAACGCACGGCATCCGTGTCTCAGGCGCTCGTCGACCTCGCCCGCTCCACGGGCACCGCGCTGCTGCTCGTGACCCACGACCCCGCCGTCGCCGCGCGCTGCGACGACAGCCTCGCCCTCGCCGCGCCGACGGCGTGACCGCGCTGCCCCCGCAGCGCCCCTCCCCCACAAAGTAAGGAACCACCATGACGGCTCTGTCACGCCGCCTCCTCGCGCTCGCGCTCGCCTCGGCCGCCGTGCCGCTGCTGAGCGGATGCTTCTCGCCCGGCACCACGGCCGCCCCCGACGGCGACGACCAGCGCATCTCGGTCGCCATGATGCAGCCCCCCAGGTCGGGGCTGAACCCGCTCAGCGACGACGCGTTCAAGCTGTCGCGCTGGTCGACGGCCGAGACGCTCGTGACGCTCGACTCCGACGGCACGCCCGAGCCCCTGCTCGCGACCGGATGGGAGCAGGTGGATGCCACCACCTGGCGCTTCGACGTGCGTTCGGGCGTCACCTTCCACAACGGCGACCCGCTGACCGCCGACGCCGTGGCGAACTCGCTGCAGCACGCGATCGACGCCACCCCGAAGCCGCGGATCCTCAACGGCGTCGACATGCACGTCGTCGTCGACGGCGACGCGGTCGTGGTGACCACGGGAGCGCCCGACCCGCTGCTGCCGAACCGCCTGTCGAGCCCGCAGCTGGCGGTGTTCGCCGACGACGCCTACACCGCCACCGGGGTCAGCCCCGTGGGCACCGGCACCGGACCCTTCGTCATCACCGCGGTCGACGGGATCGTCGGCGCCACCCTCGACCGCTACGACGGCTACTGGGGAGAGAAGGCGCTCGCGGCCGGCATCGACGCCCGGTTCGTGCCCGACGGCACGGCGCGGGCCGCCGCCCTGCGCACCGGCGACGCCGACATCGTCGAGGCCATCCCCGCGGGGCAGACCGCGACGATCGACGCGAGCCTGCTGCACGAGGTCGCCATGCCGCGCACCAACACGCTGTACCTGAACACCGCGTCGGGGCCGTTCGCCGATCCCGCCGTCCGTGCCGCGGCGCGCGCCGCGGTGGACCGCGCCGCGATCGTCTCGTCGGTGTACGAGGGACGCGCCGACGTCGCCGAGGGACTGCTCGGTCCCGCGCTCCCCTGGGCCGCGGACCTGCGTGAGGACGCGGCCTACCGTGCGCTCGTCGACACGCGCCCGGCCGCGGCGGCGGCGTCCGGCATCCCGATCACGCTCGGCACCTTCACCGACCGCGCCGAGCTGCCCGAGGTCGCCGTCGTGCTGGAGCAGCAGCTCGAGGCCGCCGGGTTCGTCGTGCAGCAGGACGTGCGCGAGTACCAGTTCATCGAAGCCGACGCCCTCGACGGCAGGTTCGACGCGTTCATCCTGTCGCGGGCGACCGTGCTCGACTCCGGCGACCCGGTGGCCTACCTCGCCTCGGACTTCACCTGCGGCGGGGGATTCTCGATCGCACAGCTGTGCTCCCCCGACGTCGACGCGGCGGTCGCGTTCGCCTCGACCACCGCCGCCGGCGCCGACCGCCGCAGCGCCACGATGGCCGCCGAGGCACGGGTGCTCGCGACGGATGCCGCGGTGCCGCTGCTGCACGAGCGCGTGGTGCAGGGCGAGTCGACGTCGGTCGTCGACGCCGCCCGCGATCCGCGCGAGCGTCAGCTGGTGACCGCGAGAACCCGCATCGCGGACTGACGACCGTGCGCCACAGCCACGTCGCCGGGCTCGTCTCGCGGACGCTGAGCGGGATCGCGCTGCTGACGGTCGCCGGGGCACTGCCCTGGCTGTCGCAGCGCGACCCCGCGGCATCCATCCTGCGCGCCCGCTACGCCGAGCTCGAACCCACCCCCGACGCGCTGGACGCCGTCCGCGCCGAGCTCGGACTCGAAGGCGGACCGCTCGCGACGAGCCTGCGCTGGTGGTCGCACGCCCTGCGGGGCGACCTCGGTCGCTCGTGGGTGAGCGGCGGCGAGGTCGGCCCCGGGGTCTGGCACGCCCTCGGGGTGTCGCTGACGCTCACCGGCTTCGCGATGGCGGTGGCGCTGGCCGTGGCGGCGGGGCTCGTCGCTCCCGCGGTGACCCGGATCGCGCGGGACCGTCCGCCCCGCGGCTCCGGCCCCGTGGGCGTGGCGCTCACGGCCCTGCCCGAGTTCCTGCTCGCCAGCGTCGTGCTGGTCGTGGTCGCCGTGCAGCTGCGATGGCTGCCGCCGTACGGCTGGAGCGGGCTGGACACCGCCGTGCTCCCGGCACTCGCGCTCGGCATCCCCGCGGGCGGTCTGCTCGGGCGGCTGTTCGCCGACGCGCTGGGCGGTGTCGGCGAGGAGCGGTGGGTGGAGGTCTGGCGACTCGCGGGCGCGCGCCGGCGGGTGCTCGTCGGCGGCGTGCTCCGACGGGCGGGCGCGGCGGTGGTCGACCAGGCCGGGCTCGTCGTCATCGGGCTGCTGGGCGGCGCCGTCGCCGTCGAGCAGGTGTTCGCCATTCCGGGACTCGGTCGCTACCTGCTGGGCGCGGCGAACGCGCAGGATCTGCCCGCGCTGCAGGCCGGAGTGCTGCTGATGGCCCTCGCGGCGATCGTCGTGGGACTGCTCACCGGCGCCGCGCGGCGAGCCCTCCGCGGCGGACCGCTCCCCGCGGGCGCGCTCCCGTCGCCGCCGGAGCCGCGCGGCGACGGCCGCGCCGCCCGGGTCACGGTGGCGGTGGCCCTCGGCATCCTGGCCCTGCTCTTCGCGACGGGATTGCCGCGCGATCCGTACGCGCTCGCCTCCCCGCGGCTGAGCCCGCCGAGCCTCGCGCTGCCGTTCGGGGCCGACGCCAGCGGCCGCGACCTGCTCGGACGCGTCGCCCACGGCACGGTCGGCACGCTGCTGCCGGCGTTCGTGATCGTCGCCCTCGCGATCGTCGTGGCCCTGCTGCTCGCAGTCGCCGGCGAGATCGCGCGGGGTCCGGCCGAAATCGCCAACGCCACGCCGCCGATCCTGGCGGGCGTGATCGTCGCGGCCCTGTGGGGTCCGTCCGTGGGAGGAGCCGCGCTCGCGGTGCTGTGGGTGACGTGGCCGCCGTTGACGACGCACGCCGCCGCGCTGATCGACGAAGCCCTCGCCGCCCCGCACGTGAAGTGGATGCCGCTGTCGGGCGCGTCCCGCGCGGAGATCTGGCTGCGGCACGTGCTTCCCGCGACGCTCGGCCCGCTCGTGCGCCACGGCATGCTGCGACTGCCCGGCGTCGCCCTCGCGCTGGCAGCCCTCGGGTTCCTCGGTCTCGGCGCGCAGCCGCCGCAGCCGGAGTGGGGCCTGCTGCTGTCGGAGGGCATCGACTACGTCGAACGCGCGCCCTGGACGACCCTCGCCCCGGCCCTCGCGCTCGTGACGACGTCGGTGCTCGCCGTGGCGGCGGCGGGGCTGCGCCCGCGGCGGCGGGTACGGGCACGGGCGGATGCCGACCGGGAGAACGCCGAGAGCCACGACCGGACGCTCACCGGCGTCGCGGGAGCGCCTCTAGATTGAGGCGCATGGGGATGCGACGGGGGTTCGTCCGCGCGGCCGGGATCACCGGGGGCGCCGCGCTGACGCTGGCGCTCGCGTCGTGCTCGCTCGACACGATCATCTGGGGGCCGGACGGCGCCGCGGTCATCGACACGACCAACCGGGTGATCGCCGCGGCGAGCGCCGGTGACGCGACGGCCCTGGTCTGCGCGGGCGCCGCACCCGAGATGGGCGCCCCCGAGGACTGGACCGGCCTCGCCGCCGAGGAGCCGGAGCGGCTCGTCGGCGATCACTGGCCCGACCAGGCCGCTCTGGATGCCGCGTGGAGCATCAACGTGTCACTCCCGGTCGACCGCGTCACCGGGGGCACGAACGCCCCCGGCGACCTGTTCTTCCGCGACACCGACGACGGGTTGTGCCTGGTCGACGTGGCCTGGTCGACGGTGGAGTTCGAGGGCTGACGCCGAGGACCCTGCCCGCGCGCGCTCAGCGATCCGCGCAGGCTCAGCGATCCGCGCACGCTCAGCCGGAAAGGTCGCGAACGCGCTGAGGGAGCGCGGATCGCGGAGGTTGCGCGGCGCGAACGCGCCGCCGACGCCGATCACAGACCGGCGGCCGGCGCGTCCCGCCGCAGGTTTGTCACGAGGGTCACGAGCGGGAAATACGGCGGAAACGACCGGTTCCTAGCATCGGAAACAGCCCGGATGTTGGTCACACCAACACTGGAGAGCCGCTCCCGACGGCGCCCGCCTCGACGAAGTGGCATCCTCACCCTCATCCTCCGGAGGTCCTCGTGTCCGCCGCTCCACCCGTCTCGATCACCGCGATCCACAACGCGCGGCTGGCGTCCGGCGCGCTCGTGGACATCGCGATCGACGGCGAGACGGTCGTCGCGGTGGTCCCGGCGGGGACGCCGTTGCCCGAGACCGGCGGCGAGACACTCGACCTCGCCGGCTACGTCGTCACGGCGGCCGGCGCCGAGCCCCACGGGCACCTCGACAAGTCGCAGTCCTGGGATGCCATCCAGCCCCCGTTCGGCGACCTCGTCCGCGCCATCGAGAGCTGGCAGGCCTTCGCCCAGACGCTCGACGAGGACGAGACGCTCGACCGGGCCCGCTCCACGGCGTTGCGGATGCTGGCATCCGGGATCACCGCCGTCCGGACGCACGTCGACCTGCTGCACGGCGCCGACGCGCTGATCGGCGTCCGCGCCCTCGTCCGGCTGCGGGAGGAACTGCGCGGCCTCATGGACATCGAGCTCGTCGCGCTCGGCGGACCGACCGTCCCCGACGCGGTGTTCGACGCGGCCCTCGACGCGGGCGTCGACCTCGTCGGCGGAGCGCCGCATCTCGCGGACGACCCGATCGCCGACCTCGACCGCCTCATCGCGATCGCCCGGCGCCGCGACGTCGGCCTCGACCTGCACACCGACGAGAGCCTCGCCGGTGCCGACACCCTCGCCGCCTACGCCGCCGCCGTCACCGGCTGGCACCGCCCCCGCACCGCCGGGCACTGCGTACGCCTGAGCATGATGCCGACCGAAGACCTCGCTGCCCTCGCCGACGACGTGCGCGCCGCCGACATCGGCATCATCGCCCTCCCCATCACCAACCTGTACCTGCAAGGGTGGGATGCCGACCACGCGGTGCCCCGCGGGATCGCGCCGATCGGCCGCCTCAAGGCCGCCGGCGTCCGCGTCGCCGCCGGCGCCGACAACGTGCGCGACCCCTTCAACCCCGTGGGCCGCTGCGATCACCTCGAGACCGCCTCCCTCCTCGTCGCCGCGGGGCACCTGGCCCCCGAGGACGCCGTGGACGCCGTCACGACGGGCGCCCGCGACGTCATGGGGTTGCCGTTCGCCGGTCCCGTCGCCGGGGCCCGCGCCGACCTCGTCGCCGTCCGCGCCGCCTCGCTCGGCGAGACCGTCGCATTCGCCTCCGCCGACCGCGTGGTCCTCCACCGCGGCCGCGTCGTCGCCCGCACCACGGTCGCGACGCGCATCGCCGCGCCCTCCGCCCCCACCCCGACAACCGCACCGCCCGCCGACGCACCCGCACCGGCGCTTCCGACCCTCGTCCCGACCGGAAAGTGAGCGCTCCGTGACCCTCGCCTCCCCTTCCCCGGCAGCGACCCTCGCGGGCCCGACCCCGCCGCTGCTGGACTTCCGGAACGTCGCCATGACGTTCCCCAACGGCACCACCGCCCTCTCGGGCGTCGACCTCGTCGTCGAGCGCGGCGAGTTCGTCAGCGTCGTCGGCCCCTCGGGCTGCGGCAAGTCGACGCTGCTGCGCATCGCCTCGGGCCTCGAGTCCGCGAGCGAAGGCACCGCGACGGTCAACACCGACCGGATCGGCTACGTCTTCCAGGACGCCACGCTCCTGCCCTGGCGCGACGTGCAGTCCAACGTGGAGCTCCTCGCCGAGCTGAACTGGCAGCCCAAGCGCGTCCGCACCCCGAAGGCGCAGTGGGCGATCGACCTCGTCGGACTCAACGGCTTCGAGAAGCACCTGCCCAAGCAGATGTCGGGTGGCATGAAGATGCGCGCGTCCCTCGCCCGCTCCCTCACGCTCGACCCCGAACTGTTCCTCTTCGACGAGCCGTTCGGCGCGCTCGACGAGATCACCCGCGAGCGCCTGAACGACGAGCTGCTGAAGATCTTCGTCGAGCAAAAGTTCGGTGGGCTCTTCATCACGCACTCGGTCTCCGAAGCGGTCTACCTCTCCACCAAGGTCGTCGTGATGTCGGGTCGCCCCGGCCACCTCGTCGACACCTTCGAGGTCCCCTTCGACATGCCGCGCGACCCCGAGATCCGCTACACGGGCGAGTTCGCGAAGCTCGTCGGCGAGGTCTCCCACGCCCTCCGGGAAGGACACTCATGAGCACCACGTCTGCAGAGCCGGTCGTCTCCGAGACGTCCGAGCCCACGGCATCCGCCCCCGTTCCCCCCTCCTCCGACACGGCGCCCCGGGCTCCGCGCGGACGTGGGCCGGCGGGTCGCTGGGTGCTCCTCGCCCTCCCGCCGCTCGGCGTCCTCGCCGTGCTCGTGGGCATCTGGTACGTCATCTCGGGCGTCCTCACCGCGACCGGCAAGGGCTTCCTGCTGCCCATGCCGCACGAGATGTTCACGAAGGGCTTCTTCGACCCGCAGGTCAGCGCCGACATCTGGACGGCTCTGTTCCGCACCACGGGCGTCGCCCTCACCGGCCTCGCGATCGCGATGGTGATCGGCATCGGCTGGGCCATCGCGATGTCGATGGCGCGCTGGGTCGAGCGCAGCACGTACGCCTACGCGGTGATCCTGCAGTGCATCCCGATCCTCGCCCTCGTGCCGCTCGTGGGCTTCTGGTTCGGATACGAGTTCCTCGCCCGCGTCATCGTCTGCGTCCTGATCGCGCTCTTCCCCATGGTCTCGAACACCCTGTTCGGGCTCCAGTCGGTCGACAAGTCGCAGCGCGAACTGTTCCGGCTGCAGAAGGCCAACAAGTGGACGGTGCTCACGAAGCTCACCCTCCCCGCCGCGCTCCCCTCGATCTTCGTCGGCATGCGCACCTCGGCCGGGCTCTCGGTCATCGGCGCGATCGTCGGCGACTACTTCTTCCGCCGCGGCGAGCCGGGCATCGGCTCCCTCATCTCCAACTACCAGTCGCGCCTGCAGAGCGCCGAGCTGTTCGCCGCGATCCTCGCGGCCTGCCTCCTCGGCGTCGCGATCTTCGCCCTCTTCGGCTGGCTGTCGAAGGTCGCCGTCGGCCGCTGGTACGAATCGGCGCGCTGACCCCGCCCGTCCCGACCCGACTCTCCACCGCACACAGACACCGGATGCCACGGCACCGCGCCCTCGGGCGTGCCCGCGGCCGTGGCATCCGACCCCTCCTGCACCACCTTCCGTACCCGAGAGTTCCACCCGTCACAGAAAGCGAAACAGCATGAAGCGCAGCACCCTCCTTCGCGGCACCGCCGTCACCGGCGCGTTCGCGATCGCCCTCACGCTCACCTCGTGCGCCGGCAGCGCCGCGGAGTCGGCTCCCAGCAGCTCCGACCTCGCCATCGGCTCGGTCGACCTGTCGGCCGACTGCCCCGCGACGATCGTCGTCCAGACCGACTGGAACCCCGAGGCGGAGCACGGTCACCTCTACGAGATGATCAAGGACGACTACACGATCGACGCCAACACCAAGGCCGTCACCGGTCCCCTGAAGGTGGACGGCGAGTACACCGGCGTCAACCTCGAGATCCGCGCCGGCGGTCCCGCGATCGGCTTCCAGACCGTGTCGGCCCAGATGTACCAGGACGACAAGATCACCCTCGGCTACGTGAGCACCGACGAGGCCATCCAGCTCTCCGGCACGACGCCCACCAAGGCCGTCATGGCGCCGCTGGACATCAGCCCCACCATGGTCATGTGGGACCCCACGACCTACCCGGACGTCAAGACCATCCAGGACGTCAAGCCCGCCCTCGAGGCGAACAAGGGCGTGTGGCGCTACTTCGACGGTTCGGCCTACATCGAGTACCTCAAGAGCGCGGGCCTCGCCAGCGCCGACATCCTGGACGGTTCGTACGACGGCACCCCGTCGAACTTCGTCGCCGCCGGCGGCAAGGACATGCAACAGGGCTTCGCGTCGGCTGAGCCGTACGTGTACCAGAACGAGGTCTCGGCCTGGGGCAAGCCGGTGAAGTTCGCCCTCATCCACGACTCGGGATGGCAGACCTACCAGTCGTCCATGTCGGTCAAGGCCGCGGACTTCGACAAGCTGAGCCCCTGCCTCACCAAGCTCGTCCCCGTGCTGCAGAAGGCGGGTGTGGCGTACTACAAGGACCCGAAGGCCGCCAACGACCTCATCCTGAAGCTCGTCGAGGAGTACAACACCGGCTGGACGTACACGCAGGGCGTGGCCGACTACTCGGTCAAGACGCAGGTCGACCTCGGCCTCGTCGGCGACGGCCCCGACTCCACCTACGGCAACTTCGACGACGCCCGCTTCGCGGACTTCTTCGAGAAGGCCAGCAAGGTCTACACCGACCTCGGCACCCCGCCGGCGGCCGGCTACACCGCCAAGGACCTGTACACGAACGAGTTCATCGACACCTCGATCTCGTTCTGACCGGCCCGGCCCGGCCCGCCTCGCGCGGGCCGGGCCCTCGCGGGTCCGGTCCCCGAATCGCAGACCCGGTTCGCCGAGACTGCATCCGCCTGACAACTCCACTGCAACCTGCAATGCGGATGTCAGTCCACTGCAGTCTCAGCGATCGAAGCACCTCGCCGCCGGACCACGGCGCCCGACACCTGGCATCCACCCCACCCGCGTCACCCGGAGACACCCATGAGCGACACCGCCACCCGCGTCCTCTCCCTCGAGGACGACCTGCTCGACCTGCTCGGCCCCGCCGCCGTCAGCACCGAACCGCGTGTGCGCGAGCGCGCCAGCGTCGACGGGTCGCCGATGTCGCCGATCATCGCCGCCAAGCTCCCCCTGGGCCTCGCCGACCTCGTCGTCTTCCCGACGGATGCCGAGCAGATCGCGATCGCGGTCGCCGCGGCCGCGCGTCACGGCGTCCCCGTGACCGTGCGCGGCAAGGGCACCGGCAACTACGGCCAGGCCATCCCGATGCAGGGCGGCCTCGTCATCGACACCACCCGCGCCAAGGCGATCGTCGAGGTCGGCGACGGGTTCATCACCGCCGAGGCCGGAACCCCCATGGTGCTGCTCGAGCAGGCCGCGTGGGCCGCCGGCCAGGCGCTCTGGATGTACCCGTCGACCGCGCAGTCCACCCTCGGCGGCTTCCTCTCCGGCGGCTCCGGCGGCACCGGCTCCATCGAGCACGGCTCGAACGACCGCGGCTTCGTCGCCGCGCTCGACGTCGTGCACGCCGACGGCAGCGCCGACATCATCCACGTCGAGGGCGACGAGGCCCAGAAGTACGTGCACAACTACGGCACGGCGGGCGTCATCGTGCGCGCCACCGTCCGGCTCGAGCCGCTGCGCGAGTGGCGGGGTCTTTGGGCGAGCTTCCCCGACTTCTCCGGCACCCTGGCGGTGCTGCAGACCATCGGCAACCTCGACCCCACCCCGCGCCTGGTCTCGGGCGACGGGCCCGAGATCTCGGCATCCCTCCCCGCCGACGAAGCCATTCCGGAAGGCCGGTCGAGCCTGCGCGCGATCATCGACGCGTCGCTCATCGACACCGTCACCGCGATCGTCGAGGGCGCGGGCGGCCGCGTCGAGGCGGTCCGCGAGGGACCGCAGGCCAGCATCCGTCTGTCGATGCTGAGCTACAACCACCCGATCGAGTGGTACCAGAAGAGCCAGCCGCACGAGGTGTTCCACCTCGAGGTCGCGGGCAGCCCGCTGGCAGAGGACGTGGATGCCGTCGAGGCGGTCTTCGCCGGCGGAAAGCTCCACATCGAGTCGACCAAGCAGCACCCGATCGGCATGCTCGCCGCCCCCTACGTGAGCGAGGAGGACGTGTACCGCGGCATCGCCGAGCTCAACGCGATCGGCGTCGGCGTGCACAACCCGCACCAGTGGAACGTCGACTTCAACGTCGAGCAGACGGTCGAGACCGCGCGTTCGACCGACCCGCACGGGCTGCTGAACCCCGGCAAGCTCAACCCCGAGTACACCGGCGCACGCAAGGGAGCCATCCGATGAGCCGTTTTCTCGCCGAACTCAGCGGCCCCGCCGCCGCCGAGGCCCTCACCGACAAGTCGATCATCGTGCTGCCCACGGGCGCGATCGAGCACCACGGTCCGCACCTGCCCCTGGCGACGGATGCCATCGTCGCCGAAGCCTCCGCCACGGCCGCCGTCGCACGCGCCGCCGCGCAGGGCATCGACGTGTGGCAGCTGCCGACGCTGTCGATCACGAAGTCCGACGAGCACTCGTGGGCGCCGGGCACGCTGTGGCTCACGCCCGAGACGATGATGCAGACCATCGTCGACATCGGCCGCTCGCTGCTGACCACCCGGGCCCGCACGCTGGTGTTCCTCAACGGCCACGGCGGCAACGTCGCGCTGCTGAACGTCGCGAACAGGGAGCTGCGCCGACGCTTCGGCCTGCGCACGTTCTTCATGCCCGCCGCGCGCGTGCCCTCGTTCGACGGCACCGACGGCGGCCCCGACGAGCACGGCACCGGCATCCACGCGGGCCACGGCGAGACCAGCATGATCATGCACCTGCGCCCCGAGCTCGTGGACGCCACGAAATTCGAGGCCACGGTTCCGGCGCACATCGGCGACTTCCGGCACATCGGCTTCAACGGCAAGCCCGTGACCTTCGGGTGGCTGTCGAACGACTTCGGCCCCACCGGCGTGCTCGGCGACCCGACGGGCGCGAACGCCGCCCACGGCGCGCAGCTGTTCGAGGACAGCGTGTCCTTCGTCGTCGAGGCGCTCGAGGAGATCAGCCGATTCGACTACACCGCGTGACGGCGTCGCGAGCTGCGGGCGGCGTCCGATGAGCGTCGCTTCGGAGGCCACCGGGGTCCGGGCGTACGGACAGGTTCTGCGCCTGCCCGGCGCGCGGACGTTCGTCGCGGCCGGCATCCTCGCCCGATTCCCCCGCGCGACCCTCTCGCTCGGCGTGATCCTGCTCGTCTCGGCCGCGACGGGCAGCTTCGGGTCGGCCGGGATCGTCGTCGCCCCGCTCGTGGGCGGCATGGCCGTCGCGGCTCCCCTCTGGTCGTCGCGCATGGACCGGCACGGCCAGGCGCGCGTCATCCTGATCTCGCTCGGATGCCTCGTGCTCGCGGCATCCGCCCTGCTCGCCCTCGTGCTGACGGCGGCGCCGTTCTGGACGTGGCTCATCGCCGCGTTCGCGACCGGTGCGGCCACGCCCGACCTCACCTCGGCGGTGCGTGCACGGTGGACGGTGCTCGCCCCTCCGTCGCAGCGGACGGCGGCGCTCGCGCTCGAGACGATCGGCGATCAGATGGTGTTCATCTCGGGGCCGCCGGTCATCACCGCGGTCGCCGCCGCCGTGAACCCGGCGGTCGCGATGCTCGGTTCGCTGACCCTCGGCGTCGTCGGCGGGGTGTGGCTGGCATCGCAGCGTCGTACGCAACCGCCCGCGACAGGTGCGACGGGCCGCGCGCGTCTGGTGCTGCCGCCGGCCGGTGTCGTGCCCGTCGCGCTCGCGTGCGTCGCCCTGGGCGGCGTGTTCGGGGCGTTCGACGTGACGCTCGTGGGGTGGGCCGAGCTGGGGGGACGTCCGTGGCTCGCGGGCCCCGCGTTCAGCGCGTTGGCCCTCGCGATCGCGGTCGGCTCGGTCATCACCGGAGCCCGGGCGTGGAAGCTCTCGCCGATCGCCCGGTTCATCGGGTTCGCCGCGGCGGCCGCGATCGCCGCCCTCGCACTGCCCCTCACGCAGGCCGTGACGCCCGTGCTGTTCCTCGCGATCCTGGTCCTCGGGCTGCTGCTGTCGCCCGTGATGATCTCCGGGATCCTCGTGGCCTCGGCCCGCGCCCCCGAGGGCCGCGTGACCGAGACCCTGGCCTACCCGACCGCGGCGATGTCGCTGGGCGTTCCGATCGGCGGCGTGATCGCGGGCTCGGCCCTGGATGCCACCGGCCCCGCGACCGCGCTCGTGAGCATCGCCGTGGCCCTGGCGTGTGCGGCGGTGATCGCCCTGGCGGGCGAGGGGCTGCTGCGGGTCGCGCGGCGCTGAGACGGGATCCCGACGTCAGGTCACCCGTGCGAGGTTCGTCGTCGTCACCGATCCGAGCTTCGCGGTGATGTCGGTGAGCGTCTGACCGGCCGCGAGGTTCAGTCTCTTCGCCGTGATGGGGGCTGTCGCATTGTCGTAGTACTCGGCGCGAACCGGCAGGTTCGGTGACGAGAAGCGCACGTAGTACCCGGTGTCGGCGCGGAGGCCGTCCACGACGTACGTCCCGCCCGGCGTCACGACCGCCGAGGCGACGATCTGGTTGTACTTCGAGTACACGTCGACGACGACGTATCCGTCGCGGTACGACACGCCCTCCGGAAGCCGTACGCGTCCGGAGATCGCGGAGAACGGGACGAGGGCGACGTCGACTCCGGTGAACTTCTGGTTCGTGCCGAGCGTGATGTCGGTGTATTCCCCGTACGACTTGGTCCACCACTTCGGGAAGACCCGGACGCCTTCGGCCACGATTCTCACGCGGTACACGCCCGGATCGAGGAGTCGCGCGATGTACGTGCCGTCGGACTGCACCTTCTCCTCCCGGACCACCGCTCCGGTGGACACCGACACGATCTGCGCGGTGACCGTGCCGTCCGAGAAGGACGTCCCCGCGGGGAGCGTCACCGTGCCGGAGATCGCCGCATAGGACGCCTCCGCGAGACTCGGGTTCACCGTCACGTTCTGGCCCGCGCCGACGACCACCGCCGTCGCGTCAGCGGGACCCTTCGCGCCCTTCCACCACTGCGTCTGCACGGGAAGCCCCGTCGAACCGAAGCGCAGCTTGTACGAGCCCGGCGGGAGGCCGCCGACCGAGTACGTCAACGACGCCATGACGACGGTGGTGCGGGCGTAGAGCGTGTCGGGAGAACCGGCGCGGAGCACGTCCACGGTGATGGTCCCCGCGGATCGATCGACCCAACTCGGAATGGTCACGGTTCCCGAAATGGATGCCGGGGCGACCAGTGCCGCGTCGACGCCGGTTCGCGCGGCGCCCGAGGCGAGCCGGATCGTCGCCGCGTCGGCGGCCACGGCGGCGTTGTTCCACCATTGCGTCGCGACGCGTCCGCCGTACTCGGTGAACGACACCCGGTAATCGCCGGGCGTGAGTCCGCGCAGCGTGTACGTGCCGTCGTAGGCCGGCCGGGCGGTGACGTTTCGTCCCCCCGCGGTCAACGGGACAGCCGTGACCGTCACCAGTGTCCGCGCGACGCCCGACGGAGTCGTGATCTTCCCGGACACCGTGGCGAGCTTCTGCGCGACGAAATCGATGCCCGAGCGGTTCTCACCGGCGGCGAGGACGACGGGAGTGGCGGCATCTCGCGTGGCGGCGTTCTGCCACCACTGCGGCGCGAGCGGGACGGAGTCCTCACTCGTCGAGTACACCCGCACGGTGTAACTCCCGGCGGCGAGGTTCGCCGCCGAATACGTCAGAGGGCCGGCCGGCGACCCGCTCACCACGGCGGGGATGCGCACACTGGAACCGACTTGTTGCAGGTCGACCCGTAGCGGGGTCGTCGATGTCAGCCCGGCCGGCAGCGTCACGGTGCCGGAGATCGACCCGGTCGCTGCGGCTGCCCGCGCGACCGGCGGAGCGGGGCTCTCGGTGGGCGGTGTCGAGGGTGTCGGCGACGGGGCGACGGGTGCCGCGGTGTTGCTCGTCGACGGTGAGGCCGTCGGCGTGGGACTGCCCGCGGGTGTCGCGGACGGGCTCGCCGTCGGCGTGGCGCTCACGGCCGGAGTGGGGCTCGGCGTCGAGGCCGCTGACGCGGGACTCGTCGCGACGGCGCCCGCCAGGAGCATCCCCGCGATGGCTGTGGCGGCGAACCAGGAGCGCACACGGGCGCCCGAATAGTGCGGCATGTCGTTTTCCCCCGGAAACGGAACGCCCGTACTTCATCCGCCGCCTCGGTGGCGAACGGTCGCGAGTTCCCCTTCGCCCTGTCTATCCCACGTCGCTGGCGCTCCACAAGGCTGTCTGCGCACCGCGTGGCGATCACGGGTCGGCTACAACGCGTCACGGAGGTGCCGCAGCACCGAGACGTGTCCGTCGGCGGGGTGAAGCTCGAGCGTCCCGGTCGGGAGCGCCTCGGCGAGCAACTCCGCGTGTCGCGGCGGGATCACGCGGTCCCGCCGGCCCTGGACGAGCAGGACGGATGCCGTGACCTCCGCGAGCGCGAACCCCCATGGCCGGACGAACGCGAGGTCGTCGTCGACGAGCCCGTCGTCGCCGTACTCGGCCGACGCCCCGACGTCGGCGCCGAGCGACGCCCACTCCCCCTGCAGCGCGGTGTAGTCGGCATCCACGAATGAATCCGGATCGAACTCGTCGATCTCGGCGAACCGACGTCGCGCCTCTTCGCCCTCCGTCGCGGCGCGGAGCGCCTGCGGCGCCTGCATCCCGGAGAACCACTCCTCGCTGCCGTCGAAGGGCGCGGGCGACGCGAACGTGACGACGCGGTGGATCAGCTCCGGCATCAGGGCCGCGCACGCGAGCGCGTGCGGTCCGCCACCCGAGGCCCCCACCGAGACCACGGATGCCACGCCCAACGCCTCGAGCACGGGGCGCAGCCCCGCGGCCGCATCGGCGACCGTGCGCCCCGGCGCCCGCGGCGAGAGCGCATATGCGGGCCGCGCGACCGACACGACGGCGAGCCCGCGAGCGTCGGCCGCGGCTCGGACGGGCGGAAGGATCGCCCCCGTCTGCGGCGACCCGTGGTGCCACAGCAGCACGTCGCGCCCCGCGATGTCGTCGTGCGAGACGTGGACGTCGAGACCCGCGATCACCGTGCGCATGCGCCCAGGCTCGCACGTTCCTCCCTCAGCGAGCGGGAACGCCGAGACTGCATTCGCCTGACATCTCCACTGCAATCTGCAATGGAGTCGTCAGGCGGATGCAGTCTCGAGGCTCTCAGCGCGCGGAACCCGCGCGGGCGACCTACAGGATGACGCCGAACTCGTCGGCCAGAGCCGGAAGCTCGGTGTGCAGCACGTGCGACGCCTCCGCGGCCAGCGGGTTGGTCGAGACGCCGTCCTCATTCACGAGCTTCCCGCCGACGTACACCTGCTTCAGGTTCCGGAGGCCGCACGCGAGCACGTAGCTGCGCACGGGGTTCCACAGCGGACCGACGTCCGGCAGCCGCGGGTCGACCACCACGAAGTCGGCGAACTTCCCCACCTCGAGGCTGCCGACACGGTCGTCCACGCCCATGATCTCGGCGCCGCCGAGGGTGTGCAGGCGCAGCACGCGCTCGGGCATCATCGACAGCGGATCGTGGGTGCGGGCGCGCTGCATGAACATGCCCATGCGCATGTTCTGCCACGGGTCGGCGACGTCGGTGCAGGCCTGGTCGTCGAGGCCCATGCCGACCTTCATGCCGAGGTCGAGCATCTCGGGCACGTGCGCGATGCCCGACGCCAGACGCCCGTTGGACGCCGGCTGCCACGACATCGCGGCCCCGCCGGCGGCGGCATCCGCGATGATCTCCGGCGTGGTCTGGATGAAGTGCCCGAACATCATGCCCGGCCGGAGGGCTCCGGCGTTCTTGTACAGCTGGAACTTGGTCTGCTGGTGCTCGATCGCCTCGTACGTCTCGAGGAAGTGCGCCTGGTTGGTGACACCGAAGCGGTCCATGACCGCGACCTCGATCTCGGCGGCATCGGGCCGCGTCGACCACTGCACCTGGCCCATGATCGAGGCGCCGAGCGCGATGTCCGGGTCCATCGCCAGGACGTGATCGAGGGATGCCTCGAACCGGGCGAAGATCTCGTCGTCGGTGCCGACGGTGGCATCCAGCGCGATCGAGTCGACGAAGCGGAGGCCGGCGTCGTGGCATCCATCGGCCTGCCGGGTGTGCCAGGCGTGGTCGCGGAGCTGCCCGCCGCCGTCGGCGCGCTTACCGTCGACCATCGGCTCCCACGGCAGGAGCGGGTCGGTGAAGTTGTAGGCCGTGGTCACGCCGTTCGCGAGGAAGTCGAGCGAGCCGTGCAGCGTCGCCCAGTAGATCTGGTCGGGCGAGGCGTTGTTGAGGACGCTGAACATCGAGGTGCACCAGCCGTAGAGCGTCTGGTCGACGCCGAGGCCGCGCGAGCCGCTGGTGAACAGGTGGCTGTGCGACGACACGAAACCGGGCGCGACGAACTTGCCGTCGACGTCGAGGATCTCGTCGGCCGTCAGGCCTGGATCGGGATCTCCGGCGCCGATCGCGGCGATGCGTCCGTCCTGGACGAGCATGTATCCGCGCTCGATGTAGCCGGGGTCGTCGGTGCCCGCGGGGACCGTGATGAGCCGTGCATTCGTGACCAGAAGCGACATGTTGATGACGGTAACAATGGCGTGTTTCCGCGGTGTTCCGAGTGTGCGGCGGGAGGTTTGCGGGGCGGTGTCGTCCCACTTCTGGTGAACCATGTCCCACTTCTTGCTGGCTGCGAGCCGCCGAACCGACCACAAGTGGGATGAGGTTCGTGAGCCTCAGGCGAACGCCGCGCGCACGGCCGGCGCGACCGCGGCCAGAACCTCGTCGCGGGCGGGCGTCGAGGGGAACACGAGGAACAGGTGCGGGACGCCCTCGCGCCGCAGGAACGTCACGGATGTTCCGGATGCCGAGACCCGCCCGGCGTACTCCTCCGCCTCGTCCGAGAGCGGGTCGACGCCCGCCGCGACGATCACCGCCCGAGCCGAACCGGCGAGCTCCGGCGCGCGCAGCGGCGCCGCCTCGACGGGCACCGGGGCCGTGGCATCCGGGAGATACAGCCCCCAGTACCACTGCATGCCCTTGGCGGTCAGCGGAAGATTCTCGGTGTGGGCGAGGTAGCTCGGGCGGCCGGGGTCGGGGGCGTCGAGCACGGGGCACAGCAGCACCTGGACCCGGATGCCAGGAGCCCGGCCCTCGCGAGAACGCAAGGCCAACGCGGCGGCGAGGTTGCCGCCTGCGCTGTGCCCCGCGACGCCGAGGAGCGTCGGGTCGATGAGGCCGCCGGCCCCGTCCGCGGCGAAGCGCAGAGCCCGGTCGAGGTCGTCGAGACCCGCGGGGAAGGGATGCTCGGGCGCAAGACGGTAGTCGACGCTCAGCACCTGCACGCCGGCGGCCGCGGCGAGCGCACGGCACAGGGCGTCGTTGTTGTCGAGGTCGCCCGCGACCCATCCGCCGCCGTGGGCGAACACGAGCGTTCCGCGGTGGCCGGCGCGCGGACGGTACAGACGCAGCGCGAGATCGCCGTCGGCGGTGTCGATCGACTCGATCAGGTCGTCGTCGGGCAGCCGCACCCACGACGGGTTCGTGCGGAGCTCGGCGATCCGTGCGGCGTCGTCGCCCTCGGCATCCGTGGCCCCCGACGGGATCGTGCCCGCCCGCGCCGCGAGCCGCGCGAGGTGCGCGCGGACGTCCGGGTCGGTGATCGCGGGGTGGACGGTGTCGCTCACGGTGCTCCTGTGTCGTTCGGCCGGGTGTGGCGGGCGGCGCCACCGTTGAGTGTCCAAGACACGCGGATGCCACGCGCCCACGTCCGCGTGCCTTGGACACTCAACACCCTGGAACGGCGGAACCGCGCGCGCCGCGGCTGGCCACCGCAGAAGCGTTACGACGCGGAAACACCCGCGTCGCGCACACCCCCGACGATGGGCCGCATGACGTCTCCCGAGCAGCGTGCCGCGGCGATCCTGGGCGGGCAGCGCTTCGTCGTGCTCGGCACGGCGGACGCCGACGGACCCTGGACCGCGGCCGCGCAGTACCGGCTCCTCCCCCGGGGCCTGTACGTCGAGTCCGACGTCTCGTCCCGGCACGCCCGGGCGATCGCGGCGTCGGGCGTGGCATCCGGTGTCGTGTTCGACTCGTCGGCCGCGCCCGCGGACGCCGACGGCGTGCAGCTCGCCTTCGCGGCGCGGGAGGTGGATGCCGAAGCCTCGGCGATCCGCGACGTGCTGGGCGCGCGGCTCCCGCGCGACGCCGGCGATGACGATCCGGCGACGGTCCTCGCCGCGCCGACGAAACGGCTGTACGTGCTCGCGGCCGAGCGTGCGTTCGTGTTCGACCGTGACGCCTGGCGGTCCCGCGGGACCGACGCGAGGCTCGAGGTGGACGTCGCCGAGGTCTGGGCGCAGCTCGCGACCCTCGGCCGGTAGGCGCGTTCCCGACGCCGCCCCGACGATAAACGCTGTTCCCGGCCCCGCCCCGAGCGATAAACGCTGTTCACGGCGAAACACGGGACGAGCCGCCGTGTCTGGGCGTGAATGCCGTTTATCGCGAAAAGGGGGGCACCGGGGAGGCGCCGCCCGGGGAAGACGGCACCGGGGAAGGCGCCGCCCGGGAGGGGGCGCCGTGACCGCACCCCGTTACGCCGCCGAAACACCCGCGTCGCGGAGGCGTCGCGGCCCGGGCGTACGGTGACGCCGACGGGCGCTCCCGACGCCCGGGTGAGGAGTGCCATGTCCCAGCGCGTCATCGTGACCGGAGGTTCCGGCGGCATCGGCGCCGCCATCGTGGAACGGTTCGTGGCCGACGGCGCGGCGGTCGCGGTGCTCGACCGGCGCGCGCCCGCGGGTGAGTCGGCATCCTTCTTCCCGGTCGATCTGCTCGACCCGCTCGACACGCGCCGCGCCGTCGGCGAGGCCGTCGCAGCGCTCGGCGGCGTGGACGTGCTCGTCAACTGCGCCGGGATCTTCCAGCACGCCTCGCTGCTGGACATCACCGTCGACGATTGGGACCGCGTCCTCGACATCAACGCCCGCGCGACCCTCGTCACCATGCAGGCCGTCGCGCCCGTCATGCTCGAAGCCCGCCGCGGCTCGATCGTCAACATCGCGAGCATGGCCGCGAAGCACGGCGGCGGCGGTGAGGGGCATTACGCCGCGTCGAAGGCGGCGGTCGTGGCGCTCACGCGCGCCGGGGCGCAGGAGTGGGGATGCCACGGGGTCACCGTCAACGCCGTCTGCCCGGGGTACGTGCTCACCGACATGGGCGCCGACACCCGGTCGGAGGCCGACGTCGCCGCCTGGAGCGCGAAGTCGCCGCTGGGTCGCCTCGGCATCCCGGAGGACGTCGCGGGGGTGACCCACTTCCTCGCCTCCCCCGCCGGCGGGTACCTCACCGGACAGGCGATCAACGTCACCGGCGGCATGATCATGCACTGAACGGGCGGCCCGTGCCACGGGCGGCGGGGCGGGCGAGACTCCTGAGAGATCGCGCGCGACCGCCCGATCCGGGTCCCCCGCAACGCGATGCGCCGATTCCTCCGGAGTTTCGCTCGCAGATTCGCGGGAATGGTCCGCCCTGACGGGCGTTGCACTCCGGGTACCCCACCCGGAATGGATGCCATGACCTCGGCCGATCTCGTCCCCACCACGTCGACTCCCGGCGACCCCGCACGCGCGGAAGGCGTGACGGCAGCGACGAACGACACCGCCGCCGTCCTCGACAACGCCGCCTGGCACTCGCTGACGGGACCCCACGCGCACTTCGCGATCGGCGGCGACCTGGTTCGGCGGTACCCCGAGGACGTCGCCCCGTTCGTGGCTGTGCGCACGTGGGAAGACCCGCAGGTCTGGGATGCGCTCCGCGAGCTGGTCGGCCCGGGAGCCGAGGTCGGCCTGTCGGGCTACGAGGGCGAGATCCCGGACGGGTGGGAGTTCCTCGGCGGGGGTGAGGGCGTTCAGCTCGTCGAGACCCCGGCGCTGCAGCCGCGTCCGTTCGACGAAGCGATCGAGCTGGACGCCGACGACGCGGCCGACATGATGGCGATCGTCGAGCGGAACCAACCCGGCCCGTTCCGGCCCCGGACCTACGAACTGGGTCGGTACATCGGCATCCGTCGCGAAGGCCGACTCGTCGCGATGGCGGGCGAGCGTCTCCATCCGACGGGGTGGACCGAGATCAGCGCCGTCGCCGTCGACGAGGATCACCGTCGTCAGGGACTCGCGTCGCGCCTGGTCCTCGACGTCGCGTTCCACATCCAGCAGCGCGGTGACCGCGCCATGATGCACGCCGCGGCGAGCAACACCGGGGCCATCGCGGCGTACGAGCGCCTCGGTTTCACCCTCCGCCGCGTGAACCGCTTCGCCGCGGTCCGTACGCCGGCCTGACGCGTCGGCACGACCCGTCGGTCCGCGTCAGCGCAGCCGCCGCGCGATCTCCGCCTGCGCTTCGGCGAACGACTCCTCGCCGCCGTCGCGACCGCCCGACAGGTTCACGCCGACCACACCCGGCAGCGCAAGGAGCTCCTCGGCGAGCGCCACGGCGAGCGCGATGCCCTCCGCGCGGGGGTCCCTCGCCGACCGCACCCGCTCCAGGAACCCGTCCGGCAGCACGAGCGTCGTGAACGACTCGAGCACGTCGGCCGAGGCGTGATCCACGACGACCGGCACGCACGGGATGTACGACACCGGCGCCGCGACGGCGTCGATGAACCGCCGCACGGGTTCCGCTCCCCCGGCGTGGTTCACGAAGCAGACGTCGGCGCCGGCGTGCAGCTTCTCGCGGAGCCGCGCGGCCCGACGGTCCACCGGCGGCGCGGCGGGGGAGGCCGCGACCGACACGACGTGCCCCGCGGCTCGGGCCAGGGCGGCGGCCTCGGTCGAGTCGAGGTCGAACACGGGTGCGGCATCGGGCCGGTCCCCTGTGCGGGTGTGGTCGCCGGTGACGCAGTGCACCCCGGCCACCCCCTCGACGGCCAGGGCCGCCAGCTCCCCTTCGATGGCCACGCGGTTGCGGTCGCGCATGTTGATCCCGGTCCACACCCGCAGTCCCGCGCGCTGCAGCAGGTGGGCGCGGTAGGCCGGGGGGAACTGCACCCGGGCGGTTCCCGCGTCGCCGGCGAGGACGGCATCCACCTCTCCCGCCAGCACCGCGGCGCACGAGTCGATGGATGCCACGCTCAGCGCGCGCGCCGGGAGGTCGGCCACGACCCACGGGCGCGTGCCGAGCGAGGCCAGGGTCTCCGCCGCGGCGGCGGTGCGCGGGCCCGGGTCCACGGGGGTCGCCCGGTCGATGCCCGTCCAGGGCACCGTCCCCCGCGGGAGGAACGCGCAGGAGTGCGAAGCGTCGATCTCGCACGATCCGTCGAAGCCGACGCCTCCGCACGGGCCGTATTCCATGCGCTTGGGGCACGCGTCCAGCAGAGGGAGCACCGTCATGCCCGGAGTGTACGAATCCTGTGTTTCGGCGAATGTTCATGGCGGCAACATCTCCGAAACGCACGATGCCTACGCTCAGCGATGACACTGCAACCCGGAGGTGGCCATGATCACGGCAGGTACCACGTTCGGTTCCGACATCGACGAGACCGACACCCTCGTCGCCGACCCGCTGGCGCTGATGGTGCGGTGGCTGCCGCCGCACGACAGCGAGCTGCGGCCGCTCGCCGCGCTGTCGACGATCGGGCGCGACGGACTGCCCTCGCTCCGTCACGTGCTCGTGAGCGATCGGGATGCCACGGGCCTCTACTTCCACACCGACGCCGCCAGCGCGAAGGTCACCGAGATCGCCGCCAACCCGGTCGCAGCGATGGCGGTCGCGTGGCCCGAGGTGGGTCGGCAGCTCGTCGTCCGGGGGATCGTCGAGCGCGTCAGCGCGCGCGAGGCCGCCGCCGTGTACGCGCAGCGGTCGCGCTATCTGCAGCTGCTCGCCTGGATGAACACGCTCGACAACGCGCAGCTCCCCGCCGACGAACGTCGTCGCGTGTGGGCCGAGTTCGACTCCACGCACCCGATCCTCGACCCGCCGCAGCGCTGGGTCGGTTTCCGGCTGCGTCCGCTCACCCTGACGTTCTGGCGCGGCGACCCCGCCGGACAGAGCACGCGTCAGCACTACCGACTCGCCGACGGAGCGTGGTCGGGCGAGATCCTGGCGGGCTGACGCGTGGACATCACCACCGTCACCTCGTACCGCGCCGCCCGCACCCGGGCGGACCTCGCGCTCGCGCCCGGTGAGGTCGTCATGGCCGGGGGCACGTGGATCATGAGCGAACCGCAGCCGCACACCACGGGACTCGTCGACCTCACCACCCTCGGCTGGCCCGATGTCGAGGTCTCCGACGAGGGTCTGCGCATCGGCGCGACCTGCACCATCGCGCGGCTGCTGGCGTGGGCGGAGCGCGAGGCGCCCGCGGACTGGACGTCGCTCGCGCTCGCGCGACCGTCGGCCGACGCGCTGCTGGCGTCGTTCAAGATCTGGAACACCGCCACGGTCGGCGGCAACGTGTGTCAGGCGTTCGCGGCGGGGGCGATGATCGCTTTCCTCTCGACCCTGGATGCCACGGCCCTGGTGTGGACACCCGATGGCGGCGAGCGCCGGATCGCCGTCGCCGACCTCGTCGTCGACAACGCGGAGACCTCGCTCGCGCCGGGCGAGGTGCTGCGCGCGCTGGAGATCCCGCGGCGCGCGCTCACCTCGCGCGTCGGGCTGCAGAAGATCGCCCTGGCCGAGCTGGGCCGCTCCGGCGCGGTGGTCACGGCCCGCGTCGATCCGGACGGATCGTCCGTGTTCGTCGTCACCGCCGCGGTGCGTCGGCCGCGCGTGCTGCGGTTCGCGCGGATCCCCGGGGCCGGAGAGCTGCGGGATGCCGTGGCATCCGCGACCGATTTCTACACCGATCCGCTCGGGAGCGCCGACTGGCGGCGCGGGGTGAGCGTGGTGCTCGCCGAGCGGTTGCGCGCGGGGTTCGTGCGCGAGGCCGCCGCATGAGCGACCGGTTCCTCGCGGCGGTCCCGCGCTCCGGCGTCCCGCACGGGGGCGCCCCGGGGGCCACGGTCGCGCGGGCGGTGGTCCCGCGCTCCGGAGCGTTCCACGGCGCGGCGGACGCTGCGCTCCCCCACCCCCCGCTTCGGGCCGATTTCTCCGGAGCGCGGCACGGGCGTCGCTCGCCACAGGTTCAGCAGGAGGACACCGAGTGAAGTTCCAGGTCAACGGGTCCGCCGTCGAGGCCGACCCGCGACCTGGCCAGTGCGCGCGCACGCTGCTGCGCGAACACGGCCATGTCGAGGTGAAGAAGGGATGCGACGCAGGTGACTGCGGCGCGTGCTCGGTGCTCATCGACGGGCAGCCGACGCACTCGTGCATCGTTCCGGCGGTGCGGCTCGAGGGGCGGTCGATCACGACCGCGGCCGGTCTCGCCCCGGGCGACGAGCTGCACCCGGTGCAGGAGGCACTGGCATCCGGGTTCGGGTTCCAGTGCGGCTTCTGCACCCCGGGGATGAGCGTCACGGCATCCACGCTGTGCGAGAGCGACCTCGACGACCTCGACCGCCGCATGAAGGGCAACCTGTGCCGGTGCACCGGGTATCGCCCGATCCGCGAGGCGATCCGGGAGTCCGTGCTCGGCCCCGTGCGGGAGACCGGCGCGCCCGCCCCGCCCCCCGTCGCTGACTTCGGCCGAACGGACGCCGAAACCCGCCCGCCGCGTACGTACGCCCCAAGTGAACAGGGGGTCGGCACCGGCGCGCCCGCCCCGCCCCCCGTCGCTGACTTCGGCCAAACGTACGCCGACGACGCCCCCGCGCGAACACCTGGCCCAAGTCAGCGGCCCGGCGCCGGACGCGTCGGCAGCTCGGTCGCCCCGGAAGCCGCCCGACGCATCGTCCAGGGCAAGGAGCCCTTCACCTTCGACGAACCCGTCCCGGGCGGTCCGCCCCTCGTGCTGCGCGTCGTCACCTCACCCCACGCGCACGCGCGGATCACCTCGATCGACACGGCCGCCGCGCTCGCCCTCCCCGGCGTCGTCGCGGTCTTCACCCACCTCGACGTCCCCGACACCCTCTACTCGACCGGCCGGCACGAGCACCGCACCGACGACCCCGACGACACGCGGATGCTCGACGACGTCGTGCGCCACATCGGCCAGCGGGTCGCGGCCGTGGTCGCCGAGACGGCGGACGCGGCGGATGCCGGCTGCCGTGCGGTCCGCGTCGCCTACGACCTGCTCCCCGCGGTCTTCGACCCCGAGGAGGCGCGTCGACCCGGCGCGCCCCTGCTGCACCCCGACCGCACGCCCGACGAGCGGGTGAGGGATGCCGGACGCAACGTCGTCGCCGGCTTCCACACCGGCCACGGCGGCGACATCGACGCGGCTCTCGCCGCCAGCCACGTCACCGTCACGGGTGAGTGGACCTCGTCGCGGGTCACCCATGCGGCCCTCGAGACGCACGGCGCGGTGGGATGGCTCGACGACGACGGGCGTCTCGTCATCCGCTCGTCGACCCAGGTGCCCTTCCTCGCACGCAACGAGCTCGCTCACATCTTCGGCCTCGAGCGCGATCGCATCCGCGTGTTCGCGACCCGGGTCGGCGGCGGATTCGGCGGCAAGCAGGAGCTGTTCACCGAAGACCTCACGGCCCTCGCCGTGCTGAAGCTCGGCCGCCCGGTGGCGTACGAGTTCTCCCGCACCGACCAGTTCGTGCGGGCGTCGCTCCGGCATCCGATGCGCGTGCGCACCACCCTGGGAGCGGATGCCGAGGGCCGCCTGGCCGCGATGAAGCTCGACGTGCTCAGCGACACCGGCGCATACGGCAACCACGCGATCGGCGTGCTGTTCCACTCGTGCGCCGAGTCGACGACGCTGTACCGGGTGCCCACGAAATGGATCGACGCGGAGGCGGTCTACACGAACAACCCGCCGTCGGGGGCGTTCCGCGGGTACGGGCTGGGGCAGGTCGTGTTCGCGGTCGAGTCGGCGATGGACGCCCTCGCGGAAGAACTCGACATCGACCCGTTCGACCTGCGACGCATCAACGCGGTGAAGGAGGGCGACCCCCTCCACCCCGATGAGGACGAGAAGTACGAGGAAGACCTGATCTGGGGCAGTTACGGCCTCGACCAGTGCCTCGATCTCGCGCAGGACGCGCTGCGCCGCGGCAACGGCGTCGAGGCGCCGGCGGGCTGGGCGGTCGGCGAGGGCATGGCCGCCGCGATGATCGCGACGATGGCCCCGCGCGGGCACATCGCGCACACGACCGCGACCCTGCGTCCCGACGGCACGTTCCTGCTGCGCGTGGGCACCGCCGAGTTCGGCAACGGCACCTCGACCGTGCACCGGCAGATCGCGGCGACGGTCCTCGACGTGCCGCAGGACCGGCTCGAACTGTGGGCCGCCGACACCGACGCCGTCCGGCACGACACCGGCGCGTTCGCCTCGGCGGGAACGACGGTCGCCGGCAAGGCGCTGTACGCCGCCTGCACCGTCCTGCGGCGGCGCATGGTCGAGATCGCCGTGCAGCTGGCCGGCGGCGATGTCGTGTCGGCGGAGGTCGTGGCATCCGGGGTCCTGGCCGGGGACGAGCTCGTGCCGTGGCACCGGATCGTGGATGCCGCGCCCGCCACGCTGCGCGACGAACACGGCCTCACCGCGGACGGCGCCGAATTCGGCGACCTGCGCTCGCTCGCGTTCAACGTGCACGCCGTGCGGGTCGCCGTGGATCCCGAGACGGGGACGGTGAGAGTGCTGCAGTCGATCCAGACCGCCGATGCCGGCGTCGTCATCAACCCGGCGCAGTGCCGCGGGCAGATCGAGGGCGGTGCCGCGCAGGCCCTCGGCGGCGCGCTGTACGAAGAGGTGATGCTCGAGGACGGCGTGGTGCAGAACCCGGTGTTCCGCACGTACCGCGTGCCGCAGTTCGCCGACGTGCCCGACACCGAGGTGTACTTCGCCGAGACCGACGATGCGCTGGGTCCGTTCGGCGCGAAGTCGATGAGCGAATCGCCGTACAACCCGGTGGGCGCGGCGATCGGCAACGCCGTCTCGCGGGCTCTCGGCCGCCGCGGCTACGCGCTGCCGTTCTCGCGCGACCGCGTGTGGAGGCTCGCCGGCGGGGAGTGAGGCTGGGCGGCGCTCCCGGTTTGGGGCGCGTTCCGTGCATCGGGGCGGGAAATGCGCGCCCCACTGCACGAATCGCGCCCCACACGGCTCACGGCTCCAGCGGCACGGCCGTCCCGGACACGCGGATGCCACCGACCGGCGGCGCGTCCACTTCGAGGATGCTCGGCCGACCGATGTGCCGCCCCTGGTGCACGGTGACGTGGAACGGCGTCGGCATCCCGAGCCGGTCGCGGAGGTACGCGCCGAGCGCGGCGGCCGCGGACCCGGTCGCGGGGTCTTCGGTGATGTCCCCGACGGGGAAGATGTTGCGCGCCTCGATCACGGCGCCGTCGGCGACCTCTCCGGCGACGTGGACGACCGTGACGGTTCCCGTCCACCCGCGTGCGTCCATCAGCACTCGCATCGCGTCCGGGTCGAAGCCGAACCCGTCGAAGCGCTCGAGCGACCGGACGGCGACCACCGGATGCCAGTTCCCCGCGAACGCCTCGGCGAGCGGCATCCGCGGGTCGAGGTCGTCGGCGTCGAGTCCGAGCAGCGCGAGCAACGGTGCCGGGTCGTGGAAGTCGCGGACCACCGTCGCGACGCTCGTGAAGCCCGCCGCGATCCGGCCGCCCTCGTCGCGCGCTGAGACCTCGACGTCGCCCGCGGCGGTCGCGAACACGAACTCCCCCGGGCCCGCGGACTCGGCGAGGGCGACCGCCGTCGCGATCGTCGCGTGTCCGCAGAAGGGCACCTCGGCCTCCGGCGAGAAGTAGCGCACCCGCAGCCGCTCGCCGTCGCGCGCGGTGACGTACGCCGTCTCGGGATACCCCAGGTCAGCCGCGATCCGCAGCATGTCGGCGTCGTCGAGGGCCGTGGCATCCAGGACCACCCCGGCCGGGTTGCCGCCGCCCGGTTCCGCGGCGAAAGCGAGCAGGTGCAGGATGCCAGGAGCCTCGGTCATGCGTCGATTCTTCCGGCCGCGGTGCGGGGCGTCGCGGGCCAGTGCGGGATCTGTGGACCGCGTCGACCTCCCGAGTGACAGCCGTTGATCCTGGTTAGGGGCCACAACCTGGAAGAGCGGCCGCGTTAGCCCCGGTCACGGGCCATCACTCCCGCACATCCCGCTCCCGCTTCGCCCGCAGCAGCGCCCGCGCCGACGGGAATCCCGACCGCCGCGCGATCTCGGGCGTCGGCAGCCCGGTCGCCGCCAGGGCATCGGCGAGTTCCAGACGACGCGCCCGCAGCGCGGCGCTGGGCGTCCGGCCCTGCCGCGCGAACACCCGGGCGAGGTACTGCCGCGACACCTGCAGCGCGTCGGCGAGCTCTTCGACGGTGAAGGCCGGATCCTCCGCGCGCTCGGTGAGCAGCCGAATCGCGGCGCCGAACGTGGCCTGGGCCGAGCGGAAGCCCGCGGCCGTGGCATCCGGTCGTCCCGCGATGAGCGCCGCGCACAGGCTCTCGATCGCGTGCCCGAGCGCGGACTCCGCGGCGATGCTCAGCCGGTGGTCGCCGTTGAGGATCGAGTTCACGGTGGATGCCAGAGCCCGCCACGCCGGAGAATCGTCGGCGCCCGGCAGCCCGGCGGGTTCGTCGAGCAGTTGCGCGGCGCCGATCTCGATACGCGCGGTGGGCTGACCGGACGCGGCGCGCACGAGAGCGGCATCCGGGTAGACGAGGGCGTCTCCGGCGGCGAGATCGGCGGCCGAGCGTGCGACGTCGATCCCGAGGGAGCCCTCGGCCTGCAGCACGAGGGTCGAGCCTCGTCGTGGGCCGGGGGCCGGCACGAGCGTCAGCGCGGTGTGCCACAGCCGCCGGATGACGACACCCGCGACCTCGGCCTCATCGACGATGAGCACGGTCGGACTGTCGGCGGCGGGAGTGACCACGAGGGAGCGCTGCGCGAACCAGTCGACGACCGCGGCCCCCTCGGCACGCATGTTGCGGGTCATGCGGCTCCGTTCTCGGGAGGTGTCGCTCCAGCGTCGCGGCCCTTCGTCCGGGTTCTCACCGATCGCCGGAATCAATCACCCGCGCGTTCATTCCTTTCGACTCCCGGATGCCACGTGCGCCAGCGCGTCATCACCCCGAACGGCCGCGACAACCCCCGCTTGGCGCCCGCGGAGGTGCGCGCGAATGCTGGCGAGACCCGAACCCGAAAGGTCTCCCATGTCGCACGACATCGAGCAGCACACCCCCGCGCCCTCACCGACCCGGCGCACCGTCCTGACCGGAGCCGCGTGGTCGGTTCCCGTCATCGCCGCCGCGAGCCTCGCGCCCTTCGCCGCCGCCTCCGGCACTCCGGTGCTCGCGTTCAATCAGGCGTCGTACAGCGGCACCGCGTGCGGCACGATCACCGGCGCCTCGGTGTCGGTCACCACGAACGGCACCGCGACTTCGAACGTGAGCGTGACGACGACGCTGAGCGGTGGGTACACCTTCGCCGGTGGATCGGCCTCGTACACGGGCGTGAGCGATGGGAGTGGGACGGTGGCACTGCCGGCGATCAACGTGCCGAGCGTCGGGGGCTCGTCGACGCTGTCCGCCGTCTCGTCAGGAGCGACGCCCCAAAGCGCAACGGCTAGCGCCCCGAAGACCGCCGCATCCGGCGCGTACTACTACGACGACAACGGCGCGCAGGGCGGGCTGCAAAACAAGGTGCCCGCCGGGACGACTCCGGTCGGTATCTTCAGTTTCCTTGCGCCGAACGGAGACCTGTACCTCAACAACAGACGAGTCGCCACCAACGTCATCGCCGCCACCGCACAACGCTACGACGACGCCACCTGGCACAACACCGTCACCTACACCACAGCAACCG
>NZ_MKTP01000009.1:0-100401 GCF_001898305.1 Microbacterium sp. 71-36 | reverse complement strand
TAAATTGGCATTTGACAAGTGCACGCTGTTGAGTTCTCAAGGAACGGACGCACCCACAGAACCAGTCCCTAGACCGTAACCGTGAGGCAGTTCACTTCTATATGTGCCACCGCGCTAAAAATCGCACGAAAATCCGAGGATTCAGTCATGGAAGACAAGCGCCGAGTGGCAGAATCCGATGTTAGACCTTGAAGCCGAAGCTCGCAAGTTCTGATCGGGGTGGTTCACCGCTTGAGAGGACGCGGGGCCTTTCGGCCGCTCCGCTCTCCCCTGTGGGGCGAACAAGTAATAAGTTACGCGGATCCGGCCCACTCGTCCAATCCACACCGCACCCCGGGCGTGTCGCACCCTCACAACCGCGGAAAAACGCGGAAATCGCGCCGACGGCGGAGTGACACCATCACAGCGAGCGCGACCGTCGCGATCGCCCACACCGCAGCGACGCGCGTCAGCACGGCGTAGACCAGCGCGGTCGGACTCATCGGCGTACCTGCGGCCGAGCTCACGGCGAGCGCGATCACGGCAGCCACGACCAACGCGACCGGAAGCGACAGCCACCACACGATCCGCACGGCATCCGGAAACGCCCGTCTCGCCGTCTCGGTCTTCCGGCGCGACCACCACACGACCCCGAAGACCCCGAGCACGATCAGGCCGAAGAGTCCCGAGCCGTACTGCAGCCACTTGACCCCCGGCAGTGGGCCCCACTGCTGCTCCAGCACAGGCAGGAGCTGGACGCCGAGACGTCCCTCATGCGTGAGCAGATCCCACGCGATGTGCGTGAGGACGCCGAGCGCCAGCGACGCGAAGAGCAGCAGCCAGGCCACGGGCCCTCCCGCGAAGGTCTCGCGCACCCCCGCGCGGAAGCCGGCATCCCACGCGACCGGCAGCCGATCGGCGATCGAGCGAGGCGAGAGTTCCCGGGCGGCGGGCCGGAGCACGCAACGCCACACGAGCAGCAGCACCAGCCCCAACATCGCCGTCGGCACGATCCACACCGGGTCGTGCGTCGTCGAGTAATCCGGCCACATCCCCCGGAAGAACAGCGGAAGATCCGGCGTCATCGCCCCGATCGCCACGGCCGCCGGCACCAGCCGCGTGCGCACGAAAGGAAGCGCGACGACGGCATGGCTCGGCGTGAACGGCATCAGTCGATGAACACGCCGGCCAGTGTCTTCTTGCCCCGCCGCAGCACGGAGACCCCGCCCGGCAGCGCGCCGGTGACCGGGGCGTCGTCCGCGACCACCTTCTGACCGTCCAGGGACACGCCGCCCTGCGCGATCGCCCTCCGGGCCTCGCTCAAGCTGCTCACGAGACCTGTCGCCGTGAGGGCGTCCACCACCGTCGCGCCCGCGGGCAAAGACGCGTGCGGGAGTTCGTCCAGGGCGCTGCGCAGGGTCGCGGCATCCAGCGCCGTCAGGTCGCCCTGACCGAACAGGGCCTCGGTCGCCGCGACGACCGCGTCCGCGGCATCCGGCCCGTGCACCGTGGTGACCACCTCGCGCGCGAGGCGCTTCTGCCCGGCGCGACGGAACGGCTCCTCTTCGACCAGACGCGCGTACTCCTCGATCTCGGCGCGCGTGAGGAACGTGAACACCTTCAGCCGATCGACGACGTCGCGGTCATCGGTGTTCAGCCAGAACTGGTACATCGTCCACGGGCTGCACATGTCGGCATCCAGCCAGATGGCGTTGCCCTCGCTCTTGCCGAATTTGGTGCCGTCGCTGTTCGTGATCAGCGGTGTGCCGATCGCGTGCACGGAGACGCCCTCGACCTTGCGCACCAGGTCGGTGCCGCTGGTGAGGTTGCCCCACTGGTCGCTCCCGCCGGTCTGCAGCACGCATCCGTACTGCCGGTGCAGCTCGAGGTAGTCCATGCCCTGGAGGATCTGGTAGCTGAACTCGGTGTAGCTGATGCCCGCCTCGGAGTTCAGGCGCGCGCTGACCGCGTCCTTCTTCAGCATGGTTCCGACGCGGAAGTGCTTTCCGATCTCCCGCAGGAAATCGATCGCGCTGAGCGGGGCAGTCCAGTCCAGGTTGTTCACCATGCGGGCTGCGTTATCGCCCTCGAAGCTCAGGAAGCGCTCCACCTGGGCGCGCAGGCTCGCCACCCACTCGGCCACGGTCTCGCGCGTGTTGAGCGTGCGCTCGGCCGTGGGGCGCGGGTCGCCGACGAGCCCGGTCGAGCCGCCGACGAGCCCGAGGGGGCGGTGTCCGGCGAGCTGCAGGCGGCGCATGGTCAGCAGCTGCACCAGGTTGCCCAGGTGCAGACTCGGCGCGGTCGGGTCGAACCCGCAGTAGAAGACGATCGGCTCCCCCGACAGCAGTTCGCGCAGTTCGTCCTGGTCGGTCGAGACGTGGACCAGGCCGCGCCAGACCAGCTCGTCCCAGACGTTGTCGAACGTCGGGTCGTTGGCGGGTGCGAGGGCGCTCACGGGCGCCGCATCGGTGGAGGCAGACACCGGTTCAGGCTACCAGCGGGCTCGAGGACCTCCGGATGCCGAGACCCGCCGCTCAGACGGGACGATGCGCCCCGTCAGCGTGGGGCGGGCCCGCCGGCGGGTCGCCGGGCAGTAGGAGCAGGCGGGTCTGCGCGCGGGCCGCGACGAGGACGGCGGCGCTGAGCGCGGCGAACAGGACGGCACCTCCCACCAACACCCATCCGACGACGCGCTGAAGCGTGTCCCCGTCGGCGACGACGAGCATCACGACTCCCCCGATGAGCACGAGGGTGGCGAGGACGGCGAGGGCCCACGCGAGGATGCGCAGGGTCGTCAGCGCCTGCGACGCGTGGAAGGTCGGTCGCACACCGAAACGGGAGGTCACGTAATCCGCCCATCGCGTACCGGTCCACCACCTGCTGGCCTGGCCACTGATCGGGAACCAGCCGGCACCCGGTCCCTCCGTCGCTCCGGGCAGGGGGCGGACGATCGCGGGCGCGTCCGACGCTCCGCTCGGCGCCGGGATGCTCCGCACACGGGTGGTCTGAACGGCCATCGCGAACCACAGCCCCGACAGCGCCATCCACAGCAGGGGCATGTACGACACTCCCCCGAACGCGATGCTCGAAACCGCCTGCATCATCGCGAGGCCGAAGAAGACCGCCCCCATCGCCCACGCGAGCGCCGGCTGGTCGATCGTGGCCCAGTCGATTCCGGGACGTCCGTCGCGCACGCGCGAACCCGTCCAGATCTTCTCGTCCCACCAGCGGAGTTCTCCCGCTCGTGCCGGATACCACCCGGCCGGCGCAGCGGTCGGTTCGGGGCGGAGAACCACGGGCGGGTTCGCCACGTGAGGAGATGGCGCGGGCGACTTCGCCGCGGATGCGGCCCCCAGCGCCGGGATAGGCGCCTCGTGCGCCGTCCACCGGGTGCCGTCCCACCAGCGGACACGTCCCGGCGAGCCTGCGTCGTACCACCCCGGCTGCGCGTCGCCCATCTCGACCCCCCTGTCTCGCCGCTCCGAACCTACCCCGCGGCGATGGGGCGCCTCGGGGGCTTGTCAGCCGGCGTGCACACCCCACCACACGAGGAACGCCGCGGCGAGCGAGGTCACCCAGCTGACGAGGCTGCCGATGAGGAAGTACTCGGCGCGGTCGCCGTCGTCACGATCGCGCGAGATCTCGGGAAAGCGCACGATGCCCTTCGCCGCGAGCACCGCAGCCAGCAGCGTGTAGGCGCCGGCGAGGGTGAGCACGAACACGAGGATGCGTTCGAGCGGGCCGATGAGCCGTCCGCCCTTCAGCGTCGGGGCGGCGTCCTGGTCGCCCGGGGCCCCGCCCATCTCCGAGCGCAGGGCGATGCGCACGACGGCGTTGCCCGACTCGAGGAGGAAGACCAGGCATCCCACCACGAGGACCACCACGTCGATCGACACCGCGTCGCCGGGACGGTAGGCCGCCCAGGCCGCGCCGATCAGGCCCGGACGCGTCCGGCCGGGCGCGACGACCACACACGCGGCGGCCCCCAGCGCGAGCAGCGCGACGGGCCACAGCCCCGCGCGGGCAGGTCCTTTCTCGGGGAGCACCCAGGTCCAGATCGCGGCGACGGCGACGGCGAGCACACCGGCGATCAGGGCGTCGAGACCAGCCGAGGCGACGACCAGCAGCACGCCGGCGACGGCGAAGGCGACCCAACGGCGGGTGCGGATCATCTGGCGCAGCAGGTCGACCCCGCCCACCGCGAGGAGCAGCAACCCCGCCGCGATCATGCGCGTACCCGCGCGACCAGCACCTCGTAGCCCTCGACGATGCCGGCTGAGCCCGCCGAGGCGAGCGCCTGCGACACCGCGGACTGACTGATGCCCTCCTGCTCGGCGAGTTCGCGCTGCGACCGGCCGAGACAGCGCCCGTACGTGAGGCGACGCGCGCGGTCGCTCATCGCGGAGACGGACTGGTCGCGGCTCAGGGCGTAGGCGGTGGCCAGCGCGATGGTCTCGGACATGCCGGCATCCTCTCCCTCCGCCAGCTCGATCCACGTGCGCGCGAGCGGCGCGGCGCGCTGCTGCAGTCGCTCGACCTGCTCGATCGCCGCGCGCGCCGCCCACCACGCCGGCCCCTCGGGCAGCTCGCGTCCCTCGATCGCGATGGGACGCACCTCGCCCACCCCGACGCCGAAACGGCAGTCGATCCCCTCGGGAAGAGCGAGACGTATCAGGAGAAGCGACGCAAGGGCGGCCGCCAACGTCGGATACTCCCCCTGCAGTTCGTCACCGACCACGGCCGTGAGCGGTGACGTCGCGACCGGCAGCGCCTCCTCGACCTCGGCGACGGTCTCAGAGATGACGCGCTGCGCCCCCGCGCGGTCGCTCAGGCGACGCGAGGCGACGATGTCGGCGATGACGGCAACGCTCATGCGATAAGCCTAACGCTTATAAAGCGAGATTGATAAGCGAAAAGCTGATCTTCAGGACACCAGCGAGCGCGCAGCCGCCTGCGCGCGAACGACGAGCTCCTCCCGCTGCTCCCCCACCCGCGCCGGCGAGGTTCCGCCGACTCCGGTGCGGCTGGCGACAGAGCCCTCGACCGTCAGCACCTCGCGCACCGCCGGATTCAGGGCCGGAGACACCGAGGCCAGCAGTGCGTCATCGGCATCTTCGAGACCGATCCCCCGCACCTCGCACGCCCGGACCAGCGCACCGGAGATCTCGTGGGCGTCGCGGAACGGCACGCCCCCGCGGACGAGCCACTCGGCGACATCGGTCGCGAGCGAGAAGCCCTGCGGGGCGAGCTCAGCCATGCGGTCGGTGTGGAATCGGAGGGTCGAGATCATTCCCGAGAACGCCGGGAGCACGAGTTCGAGCGTGCGCACGGAATCGAACACCGGCTCTTTGTCTTCCTGCAGGTCGCGGTTGTAGGCCAGCGGAAGCCCCTTCAGCGTCGCCAGGAGACCGGAGAGGTTGCCGATCAGTCGTCCGGCCTTGCCGCGAGCCAGTTCCGCGATGTCGGGGTTCTTCTTCTGCGGCATGATGCTCGACCCGGTCGAGTACGCGTCGTCCAGCGTGACGAACCCGAACTCGCGCGTGTTCCAGAGGATCACGTCCTCGGCCAGACGGGACAGGTCGACACCGATCATCGCCGCGATGAAGGCGAACTCCGCCACCACGTCGCGCGACGCCGTGCCGTCGAGCGAGTTCTCGGCCGGCCGGGCGAGGCCCAGACGGTCGGCGACGAGCTGAGGGTCGAGGCCGAGAGTTGCTCCGGCGAGGGCGCCCCCGCCATAGGGCGACACGGACGCGCGCACCGACCAGTCACGGAGGCGCTCGATGCCGCGGACGAAGGCCCAGCCGTAGGCCTGGAGGTGGTGGGCGAGCAGCACGGGCTGCGCGTGCTGCAGGTGGGTGCGGCCCGGCATGATGGCCGACTCGTGCGCCTCCGCCTGCGACACCAGCGCATCGATCAGCCGGAGGAGCTCGCGGGTGATCGTGCGGGCGTGGTCGAGCAGGTACAGGCGCACCAGCGTGGCGATCTGATCGTTGCGGCTGCGACCCGCGCGCAGCTTGCCCCCGAGCGCGGGACCCACCGTCTCGATCAGCACCCGCTCGAGAGCCCCGTGGACGTCTTCGTCGCCCGGGGCGGCCACGAGGGCGCTGGAACGAACGCGCTCGGCGATCTCGTCGAGGCCGGCGTGCATGTCACGCCCCTCGTCGGCGGACAGGTACCCGGCGGCCTCGAGAGCCGCGGCGTGCGCGTGGGACCCGGCGATGTCGTAGAGCGCGAGATCCCAGTCGAAGTGGGTGGAACGGCTCAGCGCCGCCAACTCGGGAGACGGCCCGCCGGAGAAACGGGCGCCCCACAACGCGCCCTCGTTCGTGCTCTGGCCGGTGTCGCTGCTCATGCGTCCCAGCCTAGCGAGGCCCGCGGACACCGCCCCGCCGCTCAACTCGCCGACGCCGCGGGCGCGGCATCCGTTCGGGAGCCCGGGCCGACGACGCGACGGACGACCCCGTCGATGACCGCTTCCAGCGGCCCACGGCCCGCGAGCAGCGCCCAGAGCGTGCACCCGACGACGATTCCGAGCGTCAGCGGGAGGAACAGCCCCGCGTCCCGCACACCGGCCAGGTCGGACGTGTCGCCCAGGGCGACGGCGGCGAACACCGCCCAGACGACGATCTGCAGGACGTACGCGGTCAGGGGCATCGAGCCGACCGCTCGGAGCGGAATCGCCACCCACCGGAGCGGGGTACGGCAGACCAGCAGGCACAGCCCGATCACCGCGACGGCGAATCCCCCCGATCCGACGACCTCCCACAGACCCGACGAGTGCGCCTCGGCCGTCCAGACCGCAGCGAGGTAGGGACCGGAGTCAGCGATCGCCGGAGCTGTCGCGATCGCGACACCGTACCCGAGCGCCGCGAGGACGCCCCCGGTGATCGTGAGGGCGACCTGCACGCGGAGCAGCCGCAGATCGAGTCGGCCGACTCCCATCCCCGCGAGCAGGAAGGCGATCCACACCGGGAAGGGATAAGCCCACCCCACGAAGGCCTGCAGATCCTCTCCCCCGAGCCCGCCCCAGATCGGGGCGGCATCCAGGAACGGGTAGACCCAGGGCATCACCGCGGCGACGATCACCGCGGCCAGGAGGAGCCTCCCCGCGCGGAGCCCGAGGAACGGCAGCGACAGGGCGAACAACAGCGCGTAGGCGGGGAGGATCACGTACACCGGGACGCCGGTCAGCACCAGCAGGATGCCGATCCCCCAGAGAAGGGCTCCGCGCAGGGCCAGGCGCGCCGCGGCACGGGCGCGAGCCGGACCGGCCAAGGGGCGTGCGCCGCCGGTGACGAGGGCGATCGAGACGCCCGCGAGCGTCGCGAAGAGGATCGAGGATCGTCCGTTGACGACGTCGAGCCACGTGTCCGGATCGTCCAGGACGAAGGAGTCGATCGTCAGCAGGTGCGCCGCGAGCATGCCGAGCACCGCGAGACCGCGCGCCAGATCGATGCCGACGAGCCGGGCGGGTCCGTCGAAACGGTGCCACGCCCGGCTCGTGGGCGGGATCAGTCCTGGCGCAGCAGCCACACCAGCAGCGCCTTCTGCGCGTGCAGTCGGTTCTCGGCCTCGTCCCAGACCACGCTCTGCGGGCCGTCGATGACCTCGGCGTCCACCTCGTATCCGCGGTCCGCGGGCAGGCAGTGGATGAAGATCGCCGCGTCATCGGCGCGGGCCATGAGCGCGGAGGTCACTTTGAAGCCGCCCAGATCGCGGATCCGCGCGATCTTCTCCTCTTCCTTGCCCATCGACACCCACGTGTCGGTGACGACGACGTCCGCTCCGGATGCCGCGGCCTCGGGGTCGGTCGTCAACGTCACCGATCCGCCGGTCGCGGCGGCGATGCGCTGCGCGTCGGCGATGACGTCGGCGCGCGGCGCGTAGTCCGCCGGCGACGCGACCCGGACGTGCATGCCGGCCGTCACGCCGGCCAAGACATAGGAGTGCGCCATGTTGCTCTGCCCGTCGCCGAAGAACGACAGCGTGAGCCCCTTCAGCTCGCCCTTGTGCTCGCGGATGGTGAGCAGGTCGGCGAGCAGCTGGCACGGGTGGAAGTCGTCGCTGAGCGCGTTCACGACCGGGACCCGCGTTCCGCGCGCCATCTCCTCGAGCCCCGCCTGGGCGTACGTGCGCCACACGATCGCCGCGACCTGGCGCTCGAGGACGCGCGCCGTGTCGGACGGCGTCTCCTTGCCGCCGAGCTGGCTGTTCGCGGTCGAGATGATCAGCGGGGAGCCGCCCAGATCGGCGATGCCGACCGCGAAGGACACCCGCGTGCGGGTCGAGGACTTGTCGAAGATCACCGCGACGGTCTGGGGCCCGGCGAGCGGCTTCTGCGCCCAGCGATCCTTCTTCAGCTCGATCGCGAGGTCGAGGATCTCCGCCTGCTCGGCGGGGGTCAGGTCGTCGTCGCGCAGCAGGTGGCGGGTCACGCGGGTACTCCTTCGGCCGCAGGCGTGGCGGACTGGTCGATCATGAGGGCATCGGCGACGGTCTGGAGCGCCGCGCCGAAGAGGGTGAGGAACTCGGCGATCTCGGCGTCCCCGATGATCAGCGGCGGGGCGAGACGGATCGTCTCGTCGTTGGCGGCGTTGACGATGAGGCCGTGCTCCTGGGCCGCGGCCACCACGGCCTTCGCGACCGGGTGCGTGAGGGCGACGCCGAGGAGCAGACCGCGGCCACGCACACCGCCGATGAGCGGTGAACCGAGCGCGGCGATCCCGTCGCGCACCTGCGCCTCGCGCGCGGCCGCGTTGTCGACGAGACCGGATGCCTCGATCTCCGCCAGCACGGCGCCCGCGACTGCGGTGCCCAGGGCGTTGCCGCCATAGGTCGAGCCGTGGGTGCCGGGGAAGAACAGGTCGCTGGCGGCCCCGAAGGTGATCAGGGCGCCGATCGGGAAGCCGCCGCCGATGCCCTTGGCGACCGTGATGGCATCCGGGACGATGCCGGCGTGCTGGAAGGCGAACCACTCACCGGTCCGCCCCGCACCGGTCTGGATCTCGTCGACGATCAGCAGGGCGCCGTGGCGCGCTGTGATCTCCCGGGCCGCGGCGAGATAGCCCTCGGGCAGCTCGACCACGCCGGCCTCGCCCTGGATGGGCTCGACGATGAAGGCCGCGACGCGGTCGTCGACGGCCGACTCGAGCGCATCGATCGTGGCGTCGATGTGCTCGACGCCGGGGACCATGGGCAGGAAGTCGGCCTGGAGCGCGGGCTTGCCGGTGAGGGCGAGCGCACCCATCGTGCGCCCGTGGAAACCGTTCTTCAGCGCGAGGATGCGAGTGCGCTCGGTGCCCCGACCGTGGAGTCGCGCGAGTTTGAACGCCGCCTCATTGGCCTCGGCGCCCGAGTTCGCGAAGTACACGCGGCCCGACTCGCCGGTGCCCGCGAGACGCTTCAGCCGTGCGGCGAGCGCGAGCTGGGGCGGGGTGGCGAAGTAGTTCGAGACGTGCGTGAGGGTCGCGGCCTGGGTGGAGACCGCTTCGACGAAGGCGGGGTGCGCGTGCCCCAGGGCGTCCACGGCGATGCCGGCGAGGAAGTCGAGGTACTTCTTGCCGTCGCCGTCCCAGACGTACGCCCCCTCCCCGCGCACGAACAGCGCCATGCGGTCGCCGAAACTGCGGACGAGGTCGCGCCCGGCATCCTCCTGCCAGGCGGCGCGCGGCGCCGCGGTCTCCTGAGTCGTGTCCGCGTTCACGCGACCACCTCCGTTCCGATTCCCTTGCTGGTGAAAAGTTCGACGAGCACCGAGTGCGGCACGCGACCGTCGATGATCGCCGCCGTGGGCACTCCCCCGTCGACGGCGTCGAGGCACGCCTGCATCTTCGGGATCATCCCCGACTCGAGCTTCGGCAGCATCGCGCGCAGCTCCGTCGAGGTCAGGTGCGACACGAGCGAGTCACGGTTGGGCCAGTCCGCGTAGAGCCCGGGGACGTCCGTCAGCACGACGAGCTTCTTGGCGTTGAGCGCCGTCGCCAGCGCCGCCGCCGCGGCATCCGCGTTGACGTTCAACGACGTGCCCGGGTTGTCGAGATCGGGCGCGATCGACGACACGATCGGCACGCGGCCCGCGGCCAGGTGATCGAGCACCGGCTGCGGGTCGACCGTGACGACGTCGCCCACGCGCCCGAGGTCGTGCTCCACCCCGTCGACGACGACACCGCGCCGACGTCCGCCGAACAGGCCCGCGTCCTCGCCGCTCAGACCCGTCGCGAGCGGTCCGTGCGCGTTGACCTTGGCGACCAGCTGCGGGTTGATCTGCCCGGTGAGCACCATGCGGACGACGCCGATCGCCTCGGTCGAGGTGACGCGGTAGCCGCCGCGGAACTCGCTCGGGATGTCTAGACGGTTCAGCATCGAGGAGATCTGCGGACCGCCCCCGTGCACCACCACGGGCTTCACCCCCACGTAGCGCAGGTAGGCGATGTCGGCGGCGAAGGCGTCCTGCAGCTCGTCGCTGACCATGGCGTTGCCGCCGTACTTCACGACCACGACCTGGTCGCGGTACTTGCGGACCCACGGCAGCGACTCGACGAGCGTGACCGCCCGTTCGCTGGCTTCGGCCGGATCGGTGTCCTGGATGTCGATGTCGCTCATGAGGCGTAGGCGCTGTTCTCGTGGACGTAGTCGTGGGTGAGGTCGTTGGTGCGGATCGTCGCGGCGGCGTCGCCGACGCGGAGGTCGACGACGAGGTCGGTCGCGCGGGGGGTCAGGTCGACCTCCTCGCGCGGGCGATCGGGTCCGCCCGCGGAGCACACGCGCACACCGTTCATCCACACGTCGACGTCGTACGGGTCGAAGGCCGCCTGCGTCGTGCCGATGGCGGCGAGAACGCGGCCCCAGTTCGGGTCGTTGCCGAAGATCGCGGCCTTGAACAGGTTGTTCCGGGCGATCGAGCGGCCGACCTCGACCGCGTCGTCCTCGGAGGCCGCCCCCACGACCCGGATGGTGATGTCGTGGCTCGCCCCCTCGGCATCACCCTGCAGCTGAGCGGCGAGGTCGTCGCACACCGCCGTCAACGCGGCGGCGAACTCCTCGGCATCCACCCGGATGCCACTGGCTCCGCTCGACAGCAACGTGACCTGGTCGTTGGTCGACATGCACCCGTCGGAATCGAGCCGGTCGAAGCTCACGCGCGTCGCGGCGCGGAGCGCGGCGTCGGCCTCGGCCGCATCGAGCACCGCATCGGTGGTCAGGACGACGAGCATCGTGGCCAGGCCCGGAGCGAGCATGCCCGCGCCCTTCGCCATTCCTCCGATGCTCCAGCCCTCGCCGGTGCGCACCGCACGCTTGGGTCGTGAGTCTGTGGTCATGATCGCCAGCGACGCATCCTCGCCGCCGTCGACGGACAGCTCGGCGATGCCCTTCTCGACGCCGTCGAGCACCTTGGCACGGAAGACCTCGTCGCCCGTGCCGATGAGACCGGTCGAGCACACCACGACATCGCCCGCCCCCACGCCCAGCAATTCCGCGGCCCGCTCGGCCGTCTGGTGGGTGGTCTGGAAGCCGAACGCGCCGGTGAAGCAGTTGGCCCCGCCGGAGTTGAGCACCACGGCCTCGACGACACCGTCCTTCACGACCTGCTCCGACCAGAGGATCGGGTTGGCCTTGGCGCGGTTCGAGGTGAACACGGCCGCGCCCACCTTCTGCGGGCCGCGGTTGACGACGACGGCGACGTCGCGGGCGCCCGTGGACTTCAGGCCGACGGCGACACCGGCCGCTTCGAAACCGGCGGGGATGGTCACGCTCACGGGGCGACTCCGTTCAGAGGGAGCGCCGTGGTCTCGGGAAGACCCAGCGCGATGTTCATGGACTGCACCGCGGCGCCCGCGGTGCCCTTCACCAGATTGTCGACGGCGGCGACGACCACGACCCGATTCGCCGCGCGGTCGATCGCGAGGCCGAGCGAGGCGACGTTGGCGCCCAGGACGTCGGCCGTCCGCGGGAACGTCCCGGCCGGGAGGAGCTCGACGAAGGGCTCGTCGGCGTACGCCCGCTCCCACGCCGCGCGGATCTCGGCGTCCGTGGCCCCCTCGCGGATCGGCGCCGAAGAGGTGGCCAGGATGCCGCGGGCCATCGGCACGAGCACGGGGGTGAAAGAGATCCGGATGCCATCGGCCGGGGCGCCCGCGGCGGCGAGCGCCTGCCGGATCTCGGGGATGTGCCGGTGAGTGCCACCGACCGCGTACGGGTTGGCCGTGCCGAGGATCTCGCTCGCGAGGAGGTTCGTCTTGGCGGACTTTCCCGCGCCGCTGGGCCCCACCGCCAGCACCGACACGATGTCGCCCGGGTCGACCACCCCGGCGGCGACGCCGGGGGCCAGCGAGAGGGCGACGGTCGAGGCGTTGCAGCCCGGAGCGGCCATCCGCGTCGCGCCCCGGAGAAGGTCGCGCTGCTTCCCTGCGGCGACCGGGAGCTCGGGAACCCCGTACGCCCACGGCTCGGGGTGCTCCCCGCCGTAGAAGGCTGCCCAGTCGGCGGCGGAGGTGAGCCGGTGATCGGCCCCGGCGTCGATGACGAGAGGGGTGTCGCGGAGAGCGTCGGTGTACTGCGCCGACTGACCGTGCGGCAGCGCGAGGAACACCACATCGTGTCCGGCCAGCACCTCCGGCGTGGTCGCCTGCAGCTCGAGGTGCGCGAGCGACCGCAGGTGCGGCTGGTGGGAGATCAGCGCCTGGCCCGCGTTCGCGTGAGCGGTGACGGTGCGGACCTCGACGTCGGGGTGATCGGCGAGCAAGCGAAGGATCTCGCCGCCCGCATAGCCGGAGGCGCCGGAGACGGCGACCGAGAGGGTCATGGATCCACCTTAGGAGTCGGGGCTGTTGCTGTGATCAGCGTGAACCGGGGCGGCGACGCCCGTATGCCCGACCGACGGCGGGTTACGAGGTCGCCGAAACTCGGCGTGCGACCCGACGTCGACGCACGGCAACGGTGCTCACGGAGAGCTCCTCGTTGCGGACGACGATCGACGACATCCCGCGAGAGTATCCGCCGCGGCGGGACGGGAGCAAATCCGCCGTCCGTGTCGCGCCTCCGAGTGCGCGGGGGGAGGATCCATCGGATTCTTTCAGCTTGTCCCCCATTTGGGGGACAACTTAGGAGTATGCTCATCGCACCTGCCCTCATCGCCGACCACTTCCGACTGCCCCCTCGTCGGCGATGAGGGCAGGCACATGTCCCCGTCGTCCGCGCCGTGGGGATCAGGCGCCCGGGTCGCCGTCGCGGATGACGGCCCCGAAACGCTCCCCCGCCAGCGCGACGCCGGCCAGCTTCGCATCCGTGGCCTCCGCGGCCGTCAGCGTCCGATCCGCCGCGCGGAAACGCAACGCGAACGTCAGGCTCTTCGCGCCCTCCGCGATGCCCGGCCCGCGGTAGTCGTCGACCAGGCGCACGCCCTCGATCAGCGGAGCACCGCCCTCCCGCAGTGCGGCGCGCACCGCGCCCGCGGCGACCTCCTTCGGCACGACGACGGAGACGTCCTGGGTCGCGGCCGGGAAACCCGAGAGGGATGCCGCGACCACACGCGCCTGAGCACGCTCGAGGAGCGCGTCGAGATCGAGCTCGGCCACCAGAACGCGACCGGGCAGGTCCGCGGCATCCGCGACCGTCGGCAGCAGCTCGCCGACGTATCCGACGTCGACGCCGGCGACGAGCACCCGCGCCGTGCGACCCGGGTGGAGCGCGGCGCGCTGGGCCTGGATCAACTCGACATCGACACCGGCCGCCCCGGCGAGCACACGGACCGCGTCCACCGCATCGGCGAGATCGGCGGCGACCGCGACCTGCCCCGGCTGCTTGGCCACGAGGTGCCCGGCCAGCAGCACGGCGACGTGACGACGCTGCGGCGGGATCGAGGCATCCAGAGCCGTCAAGGTGGCCGCATCCGGACGCACCGCGAGCGGCGGGACCGAGGACGTGCCGTACTGCACCCCCGGCTTCGGCAGGAACACCGTGCCCGTCTCGAACAGCGCGAGGTCGACGATGCCCCGCGACAGGTTGCGATGCGCGACCTGCAGCAGCCCCGGAACGAGGGAGCGGCGGAGGAACGGGGCGAGCCCGTCGAGCGGGTTCGCGAGCTTCACGCTGGGCAGCGACTCCCCCGAGGGTGAGCCGTGCAGGTCGTTCTGCTCCGCGGTGGTGAACGGGAACGACGGGGTCTCGACGAAACCGGCGGCGGCCAGAGCGTTGGCCACGCGACGGCGGCCCTGCTGCGCGGAGGTCAGCCCGCGGCCCGACGGCGGGGTCGGGAGCACCGACGGGATGCGGTCATACCCCTCGATACGGGCGACCTCTTCGGCCAACGTCCACTTGTCGGTGAGGTCGGGGCGCCAGGACGGCGGGACGACGTTCCAGCCGCTGCCGTTCGCCTCGACCGTCGCACCGATCAGACGCAGCGCGCGTTCCACCTCGTCGTCGGTGTAGTCGACGCCGATGAGGCCCGGGACGAACCCGTGCGGCAGCACGATCGCCTCGCGGACATACGCGTCGGTCAGCGAGCCGCCGAGCGAGACGTCGAGCGTTCCGCCGGCGAGCTCCACCATCAGCGTCGCGACGCGCTCCGCGGCGACGAAGGCCACGAGGGGGTCGACACCCCTCTCGAAACGACGGGATGCCTCGGAGGGCAGCTTGTGACGACGCGCCGTCCGCGCGATCGAGACCTGATCGAAGGTGGCGGCCTCGATGAGGACGTTGCGGGTCGCATCGCTCATCTCGGTCGGGCCGCCGCCCATGACCCCGGCCAGCCCGATGGGCCCGGACTCGTCGGTGATCACGAGGTCTTCCGGGTGCAGGGTGCGCACCTGACCGTCCAGGGTCTCGAGCTTCTCGCCCGCCGTCGCGCGTCGCACGGTGATGCCGCCCTGCAGGCGGTCGAGGTCGTAGCCGTGGATCGGCTGGCCGAGCTCGAGCATCACGTAGTTGGTGATGTCGATCAGGATGCCGAGCGAGCGGATGCCGGCCAGCGACAGGCGCGTGATCATCCACGGGGGCGTGGGGCGGGAGGGGTCCACATCGCGCACGATGCGCGCCACGAACTGGCTGGCCCCGACACGTCCGCGGATGGGCGCCGCGTCGTCCACGGCGACCGGGAAGCCCTGCGGCGTCCGATCGCGGGCGGCATCGTATCCCGCGCCGGGGTCGCGGAAAGCGGCACCGGTCGCGTGCGAGTACTCGCGGGCGACGCCGCGCAGCGACAGCGCATACCCCCGGTCGGGCGTCACGTTGATCTCGACGGCGATGTCGTCGAGGCCGAGGAGCGCGATGGCGTCGGAGCCGACGGGCGCGTCGATCCCGAGGTCGACGAGGCGGAGGATGCCGGAGTGCTCGCTGCCGAGGCCGAGCTCCTTCGCCGAGGCGATCATGCCGTCGGACACGTGCCCGTAGGTCTTGCGGGCGGCGATGGGGAAGGGACCGGGCAGCACCGACCCCGGAAGCGTCACGACGACCTTGTCGCCCTCGAAGAAGTTGCCCGCGCCGCAGACGATGCCGCGGACGCCGCCGTGCTCTTCGCCGACGTCGACCTGGCACCACCGGATCGTCTTGCCATTGGACTGCGGCTCCGGGGTGAACTCCTTCACCTCGCCGACCACGATCGGACCCGACAGCTCGAAGCGGTGGACGTCCTCCTCTTCGAAACCGACCGACACCAGTGCCGCGAGGACGTCCTCGGGTGTGGCGTCCGCGGGTACGTCGACGTACTCGCGCAACCAGGAGAGCGGGACGCGCATCAGACCACCATTCCGAACTGCTCGCTGAAGCGGACATCGCCCTCGGCCATGTCGCGCATGTCTTGGACGTCGCTGCGGAACATCAGCGTGCGCTCGATGCCCATGCCGAAGGCGAAGCCCGAGTACTCCTCGGGGTCGATGCCGGCGGCCCGCAGGACGTTGGGGTTCACCATCCCGCAGCCGCCCCACTCGATCCAGCGCGCCCCGCCCTTGAAGGTGGGATGCCACAGGTCGAGCTCGGCGCTCGGCTCCGTGAACGGGAAGAAGTTGGCACGGAAGCGTGTCTTCGCCTCGGGACCGAACAGGACACGCGCCGCGTGGTCGAGCGTGCCCTTGAGGTGCGCCATCGTGATGCCCTTGTCGATGACCAGGCCCTCGAACTGCGTGAAGACCGGGAGGTGGGTCGCGTCGAACTCGTCGGTGCGGTAGACCCGGCCCGGGCAGAGCACGTAGATCGGCAGATCGCGCTCGAGCATCGAGCGCACCTGGACGGGGCTCGTGTGGGTACGCATCACGAGGTGACGTGCGACGGGGTCGACGAAGAACGTGTCCTGCATCTGCCGCGCCGGGTGGTCGACGTCGAAGTTCAGCGCGTCGAAGTTGAACCACTCGTGCTCGAGTTCGGGTCCTTCGGCGATCTCCCATCCCATGCCGACGAAGATGTCGGACACCTGCTCCTGGAGGAGCGAGATGGGATGCCGCGCACCGACGCGCGCGCGCTGCGGAAGGGCCGTGACGTCGATGCGCTCGGCTTCCAGCCGCGCCGCGGTCTCGGCCTCGGCGAGTTCGCCCTCGCGGGCGGCGAACGCCTGGTTCACGCGGCCGCGGGCCTGACCGACGAGCTTGCCGAACTCGGCCTTCTTCTCGGGGGCGACGTTGCGCAGCTGGGCGTTGAGCCGCGACAGCGGCGACTGCTCCCCGGCATGTGCGGAGCGGGCGGCCTTCAGGTCGGCCGTGGTCGCGGCGGCGGCGACCGCCGCGACCGCGGCATCGACGGCGGAGGCGACGGCCTCGGGGGTGATCTCGGGTGCGTCAGACACGAGAACCGAGTCTACCGACGGGCGGGGGCACTCCCCCGCCCGTCAGAGGTCAGCTCTGGCCCGATCCGCCGCGCTGAGCGACGATCAGCGCAGTATCGGTCCCACCCTGCTGTGCCATCGGCGCGGCGGCCGCGACCTCCGTGACGCGGGGCGAGCGGCGCAGTCGCTTCTCAACGAGCGTCGCGACGAACGACAGCAGGAGACAGAGCGAGATGTAGATCACACCGACCACGATCGTGGCGGGCACGATCGGCGAACCGACGACAGGTTGCGCCCCGATGTACTTGGCGTAGAACAGGAGCTCGGGGTAGGTGATGATGAACCCGAGCGCGGTGTCCTTCAGCGTCACCACGAGCTGGGCGATGATGACGGGCATCATCGCGCGGATGGCCTGGGGCAGCAGGATCAGGCGCATCACCCCGGCCTTGCGGAGTCCCACCGCATAACCGGCCTCCGTCTGGCCGCGTGGCAGCGATTCGACGCCGGCGCGGATGACCTCCGCGAGGACGGAGCCGTTGTAGCAGACGAGGGCGATGACCACCGCCCAGTACGGCTCCATGCGGATGCCGATGACGGGGAAGCCGTAGTAGAGCAAGAACATGAAGACCAGCACCGGAATGGCACGGAACACCTCGATGATCGCCGTGAACGGGCGCCGCACCCACGCGTGATCGGAGAGACGGCCGATCGCGAGGAGGAATCCGAGCACCAGCGCGCCCAACGCCGCAGCACCGAATGCGGCGAGCGTCGCGAGCGTCGCGTCGAGGATGCTCATCCAGACGTTCGTGTAGGTGAAAGCGGACCACTTCTTGGCCGTGAACTGACCAGTGTCCGCGAGACGCCAGACGAAGAATCCGACGATACCGAGCACCACCAGCACGGTCAGCACGCCCAGGATGCGGTTCCGGAGGACGGCACGGGGACCGGGGACGTCGTACAGGACGCTGCTCATCGGGCGACCCTCCATCGGTTCTCGAGCGTTCGTTGCAGCCAGGACAGGAGGAGGACGAGCGCGACGAAGACGACCATCAGCCAGAGGATGACGACGAAGGCGTTCTCGCCCCGCTCGCTCAGGTAGGGGCGCACCGACCCGAGATTCAGGATGGAGAAGCCGGCGGCGACGGTGGTGTTCTTCAGCAGCGCGATGAACACGCTCATCATCGGCGGGATGACCGACCGGAATGCCTGCGGAAGGACGACGAGCGACATGACCTGGCCGAAGCTGAGACCCAGGGCACGCGCCGCCTCCGCCTGACCGACGGGGACGGTGTTCACACCCGAGCGGATCGCCTCCGCGACGTAAGTGGCCGTGTAGATGCCGAGCGCGCAGATGCCGAGGATCAGGGACACGTCGCCGGTCAGACGCAGGCCGAGCAGCGGGGGCAGCGCGAACACGAAGGCGAAGAACACCAACGTGAGCGGCGTGTTGCGGATCGCGCTGACGTAGAACAGGCCGACGCCACGCGCGATCGGCACGGGCGACACCCGCATCGCCCCCACGATGATGCCCAGCACGAGCGCGAGGGCCCCGCCGGCGAAGAACAGCACGAGAGTGCCGACGAGCGCTTGGCTCCAGATATCGAGGTTGTCGGTGATGACACCCATGCGTGGTCCTTGTCTCGGGAGGGGTTCGGGGGCGGCGTGCGCCGCCCCCGAACGGATCACTCGTCGGCGGTGGGCTGCTGACCCTCGATGCCGGCCGGCGCGAGGTTCTTGTCGAACAGCGCGGTCCAGACGTCGCCGCCGTCGTTGAACAGGGTGTTGATGTGGTCCTTGAGCACGGTGTCGCCCTTGGGGAGGCCCACGCCGTAGCGCTCCTCGCTGAACGTGTCACCGGCGATCTTGAACGTCTCGGGCTCCTGCGCGACATACCCCGCGAGGATCGCCTGATCGGTGGTCACCGCGTCGACCGAGCCGGCACGCAGCTGCTCGAGGCACTGCGTGTAGGTGTCGTATTCGACGGTGTCACCGGGCGAGTACTCGTCGCGGATCCGCTGGAGCGGCGTCGAACCCGTGACCGAGCAGACGATCTTTCCCGCGAGGTCGTTCGGCCCCGAGATCGAATCGTCCGAGGCCGCGACGAGGAGCCCCTGGCCGGTGATCAGGTACGGGCCGGCGAAGTCGATCGACTGCTTGCGCTTGTCGGTGATCGAGTAGGTGCCGACGTAGTAGTCGATGTTGCCGTTGACGAGCTCCTGCTCGCGGTTGGCCGAGGGGATCGTCTTGTATTCGATCTTGTCGGCGTCGAATCCGAGCGACGCGGCGATCCACTGCGCGATCTCGACGTCGAAGCCGCCCCGCTCGTTGCTGATCGGGTCCTTGAAGCCGAGGCCGGGCTGGTCTTCCTTCACACCGACGACGACCTTGTCGGCCGAGACCATGCGCTCGAAGGTCGGGCTGCCGTCGAGCGAGACGTCGGAGGCGACCTCCCAGAGCTGAGCGGAGGAGTCCGAACCACCGGCCGTGCCGTCGGCGCCGGGAGCCGCACCGGGGCTGCCGCTGTTGCAGGCGGTGAGAGCCAGAATCCCGGCGGCGATGATGCCCGCGCCGGTCAGAAAGCGTGCTTTGTGCATGTGATGTCTCCTTGGTTACGTGTGCTGTGCGGAGGGATACGGGGGAATGGCACGTGGGCCGGAGGCGATGCGCGCAGCGGAACACCGTCGTTCCGCCGCGGAGTCAGTGCGTGATCAGCTTCGAGAGGAAGTCCTTCGCACGGTCGGATTCGGGCTGGGTGAAGAAGCGCTCGGGGGTCGCCTGCTCCACGATCTGACCGTCGGCCATGAAGACCACGCGATTCGCGGCCTTGCGCGCGAAGCCCATCTCGTGGGTGACGACGATCATGGTCATGCCGTCGGCGGCGAGACCGACCATGACATCGAGGACCTCGTTGATCATCTCGGGATCCAGGGCGGACGTCGGCTCGTCGAACAGCATGACCTTCGGCTTCATCGCCAGGGCGCGGGCGATCGCCACGCGCTGCTGCTGGCCACCCGAGAGCTGCGCCGGGAGCTTGTCGGCCTGGTGGCCGACGCCGACGCGGTCGAGCAGCGCCCGCGCCTCCTTCTCGGCATCCGCCTTCTTCAGCTTGCGGACCTTGATCGGGCCCAGCGTGACGTTCTCGAGGATCGTGAGGTGCGCGAACAGGTTGAACGACTGGAAGACCATGCCCACATCGGCACGCAGCTTCGCGAGGCCCTTGCCCTCTTCGGGCAGCGGCTCACCGTCGATCGTGATGGTCCCGCTCGTGATGGTCTCGAGGCGGTTGATCGTGCGGCACAGGGTGGACTTGCCCGACCCGGACGGCCCGATGACGACGACGACCTCGCCGCGGTCGACCGTCAGATCGATGTCTTTCAGCGCTTGGAACTGGCCGTAGTGCTTCTGCACGTCGGAGAGGACGACAAGGGGCTCGGGGCCCGCCGGGGGAACGGATGCCATTCCGACACCCTATGAGAATGATGAGGAGGTGACCACACCCCGGCCCAGGCCGTAACGGTGCTGTAACCGCGGGTGAATCAGCCCGCGCGCTGCGCGAACGCCGTCTCGTAGAGACAGACGCTCGCGGCGGTGGCCAGGTTCAACGACTCCGCGCGGCCGTAGATGGGGAGCCGCAGAGACAGGTCTGCATGCGCCAACGCGGACTCGTCGAGCCCGCGCGCCTCGTTCCCGAAGAGCCACGCGGTGGGCTCGCCGAGAAGCCCACGGGAGGCGACGAAGTCTTCACCCCCGACATCGGCGGCGACCACCCTCAGGCCGGCGTCGTGCACGCGCTCGACGACATCGGCGAGATCGAGATCGACCGCGACCGGCAGGTGGAACAACGACCCCGTGGTCGAGCGCACGACCTTCGGGTTGTAGAGATCCACCGTGCGCCCCGTCAGGATCACCGCGTCCGCGCCGGCGGCGTCGGCCGCCCGGATGATCGTGCCCAGGTTGCCCGGGTCACGTACCTCCTCGCAGATCGCGAGCAGCGTCGGCTCCCCCGCCAGGATGTCCTTCAGCGCCGTCGGCGACTGCCGCGCCACCGCGACGATCCCCTGCGGCGTGACCGTATCGGCCATGGCATCCAGAACCGCCTCGGTCGTGTACTGGAGATCGACACCCGCATCGACGGCCGCGTCGCGCACATCGGAGTGCTTCTCGAGCGCACTCGGGGTGGCGTACAGCTCGAGCACCGACTCGGAGGCCCAGGCGAGCGCCTCACGCGCGGCCTGCGGGCCCTCGAGGAGGAAGAGGCCGGTCTCCTGTCGGGCGGCGCGCTTGCTCAGCTTGGCCACGGCGCGCACCCGCGGCGAACGGGGGTTCTCCAGCACGTCCCCAGTGTATGGCGCGACCGGCATGCACCGCGGGAATCCGCGGTGAAACGCCGAACGGGCGCCCTCCGAAGAGGACGCCCGTTCGTGGAACCGGTGCTTACGCGGTCTTGGCGGCGTTGACGTCGCTGGGAAGCGCAGCCTTCGCGGTCGCGACGAGCGACGCGAACACGGCGGGCTCGTTCACCGCGAGCTCGGCGAGCATACGACGGTCGACCTGCACACCCGCGAGGCCGAGGCCCTGGATGAAGCGGTTGTAGGTGAGGCCGTTCTGGCGGCTCGCGGCGTTGATGCGCTGGATCCACAGACGGCGGAAGTCGCCCTTGCGCTTGCGACGGTCACGGTACGCGTAGACGAGCGAGTGGGTGACCTGCTCCTTCGCCTTGCGGTACAGGCGCGAACGCTGACCCCGGTAACCGGAGGCGCGCTCGAGGATGACGCGACGCTTCTTGTGGGCGTTGACGGCCCGCTTGACTCTAGCCATTTCTCATTCTTCCTTACGTGCGTCGGCGCTCAGAGGCCGAGGAGCTTCTTGGCGACCTTCGAGTCGCCCTTGGCCAGGACCTGCTCCTGGTTCAGGCGACGGGTGCGCTTGGAGGCCTTGCCCTCGAGGTTGTGCCGCATGCCGGCCTGCTGCTTCATGAGCTTGCCGCTACCGGTCAACTTGAAACGCTTCTTGGCGCCCGAGTGGGTCTTCTGCTTCGGCATCTGTCTTCCTTCGTTGGGGTTCCCGGCGGAGCGGGAGTCGGGGAGCTTACTCGGCGGGTGCCGGTTCAGCGGTGCCCTCGGGGGCCGAGTCGCCACGGGCGGCGCTGCGTGCCGCCTCGCGGTTCGCCGCGCGCTGCGCGTTCTGCTCGGTCTTGACCTCGGACTTGTTCTTGTGCGGCGCGACCACCATGACCATGTTGCGACCATCGATCGTCGGGTTCGACTCGACGGTTCCGAACTCGGCCACGTCTTCGGCGAACTTGCGCAGCAGACGCACACCCTGCTCGGGACGGGACTGCTCACGACCGCGGAAGAGGATCATCGCCTTGACCTTGTCGCCGGCCTGGAGGAAGCCCTCGGCGCGCTTGAGCTTGGTGATGTAATCGTGCGCCTCGATCTTCAGACGGAAACGAACCTCTTTGAGGACCGTGTTCGCCTGGTTACGACGCGCTTCCTTGGCCTTCTGAGCGGCCTCGTACTTGAACTTGCCGTAGTCCATGATCTTGACCACGGGCGGCTTGGAGCTCGGGGCGACCTCGACCAAGTCGAGGTCCGCTTCCTGGGCCAGGCGCAGCGCAGCTTCGATTCGGACGATGCCGACCTGCTCGCCGTTGGGTCCGACGAGACGGACCTCCGGGACTCGGATGCGCTCGTTGGTGCGGGGATCGCTGATGCGGGACTCCTCTTGTCTGCTGATGACGGCCGCCGCGATCCTGACGGATCACGGGCGAAGAGGAGACGACCCACCCGGCACGGTGCTCATGACACCGGCTTCTGCACCCAGGCGACCCCGTGCAGGACGGAGCGGAGTGCGGGAACCCGGTAGCCTGGAGCGGCAAGCGCGGGTGGGATGTGATCCTCTTTCGTACGGAGCAGAACGCTCCGAAGCCCGCCATAGTCTAGCAGAGAGAAACACGTGGACACGATTCCCCCCGACGACGCCCTTTCCCCCCAGGATGCCGAGCGCCTCGCCCGGTGGGAGGAGCAGGAGCGTGTCTCCGCCTCCGCCACCCGCGACATCGCCGACGTGCCCGCCGTCGAGGTCATCACCACCACGGCCGTACACCTCATGAGCGCCGCCGCGGTCAAGGTCGGACTCGCCGACGACCCGCAGCAGCAGATCGACCTCGACGAGGCCCGCAAGCTCATCAACGCCCTCGCCGGGCTCATCACCGCCGGCGCGCCCGAGATCAGCGACATGCACGCCCGATCGCTGCGCGACGGCCTTCGCTCTCTCCAGCTCTCCTTCCGCGAAGCCTCCGTCATCCCCGACCCGATCGGCAAGGGTCCGGGCGAGAAGTGGACGGGTCCCGTCAACTAGGTCTCGCGTTCGGGGTACCGGCCACGGAAGCCGTCGCTCGGGGGCGCGCCGGTCAGGCGTCGGTGCTGCGGTGCAGCTTGACCGTCAGAGAATCCACCAGGACCGCGACGCGATCGTCGGCCGCCCAGCGACGCGCGAGGCGCGCGAGCACGGCATCCAACTCGTCCTGCTCCAGTCCCGACATCAGCTGCAGGTGAACGATCAGTTCGGGGCCCCGCAATCGACCCGTCGGGTCGCCCGGCTGCACGGCGAGGTCGAGAACCGCGAGCTCGCCCGCGATGCTCTCCTGCAGCCCGGTGAAGACGGCGGGGGCGCTGTGCGCCGGCTCCCACGACTCGCCCTGGGCGATCGCCCACACCGCGGGGCGGCGCAGCACGAACTCCGTCTCGGAGGCCGGATCGATGACGATCAGTTCCGTGTCCTCGGACGCCGCTGCCAGAGCCGTGCGGCGGCCGTCCGCGGGGACCGGCCGGGCCGTGGCATCCCAGCGCTGCATCGCAGCGACCGAAGTGAACACGGGCAACACCTTGCGACCGTCCGGCGCGGCGACCGTCACGATCGACAGCTCCTGGGTCTTGTCGACCTCGAGCCCGTGGGCGCCGATGCCGTGATCGCCCTTCTCCGCCACCAGCGGGATCAGCAGACGCGCCGTGCGATACGCCTCGACGACCGCCGCGGCGTCACCCCCGCCCGCGGCGAACGCCTCCAACGCGACCAGAAGAGCGGGATCGGCGGAGCCGTCGTCGCCGGAGTGCGGATTCGCCTCGAACCGGCGACCCTCCCAGGGAACTCCCGCCGAATCGGCGCGATGGTCGTCAGTGTCCGGCGACATCCAGCGCCTCGGCCAGGGTGAACTGGCCCGCGTAGAGCGCCTTGCCCACGATCGCACCCTCGACGCCCAGCGGCACCAGCTCGCGCAGCGCCGCGATGTCGTCCAGGCTCGACACGCCACCCGAGGCCACGATCGGCTTCGGCGTGCGCTGGGTCAGTTCGCGCAGGAGGTCCAGGTTCGGGCCGCGGAGCGTGCCGTCCTTCGTGACGTCGGTGACGACGTAGCGGCTGCACCCGGCATCCTCGAGGCGCTCCAGCACCGTCCACAGGTCGCCGCCGTCACGGGTCCATCCGCGCGCCGCGAGCGTCGTGCCGCGCACGTCGAGCCCCACAGCGATGGCCTCGCCGTACCGGTTGATCACGTCGGCGGCCCATTCCGGGTTCTCCAGCGCCGCGGTGCCGAGATTGATACGACTCGCACCGCTCTCCAGAGCCGCCTCGAGCGAACGGTCGTCACGGATGCCACCGGAGAGTTCGACCTGCACGCCCTTGACCTGCTTGATGACCTTGCGCATCACCGCGGTGTTGTTGCCACGCCCGAAGGCGGCATCCAGGTCGACGAGGTGGATCCACGCCGCGCCCTGCCGTGCGAAATCCATCGCGGCATCCACCGGGTCGCCGTAGCTGGTCTCGGTGCCCGCCTCCCCCTGTGTCAGTCGGACGGCCTTGCCGTCGGCGACGTCGACCGCCGGGAGAAGGACAAGCTCGGGCGTGGACGCGAAATCGTTCATGGCTCCTCGTGCCGGCAGGCGCCTCTCGCCAGCCCGGGCACGAGGTCACACAGTAGTCGCGCGCAGCCCGTCGATCCAATTCGCGAGCAACCGGATGCCGGCCTCCCCCGACTTCTCGGGGTGGAACTGCGTCGCGGCGAGCGGGCCGTTCTCGACAGCCGCCAAGAAGGGCTCGCCGTACGTGCACCAGGTGAGAACCGGCTCGGGGAAGGGTGGCGTGACCTCGAGCGACCACTCTTGCGCCGCATACGAGTGCACGAAGTAGAAGCGCTCGTCGGCGATCCCGTCGAACAGGCGCGAGCCCTCTCCCGCCGAAACAGTGTTCCATCCCATGTGCGGGAGGACGGGGGCCGAGAGCTCGGATACGGTACCGGGCCATTCGCCCAGTCCCTCGGTGTCGGTGCCGCGCTCGATTCCGCGCCCGAACATCACCTGCATGCCCACGCAGATCCCGAGAACGGGCCGGCCGCCGGCCAGGCGGCGATCGATGATCTCGCCGCCGCGGCTGGCGTTCAGGGCGCCCATCACGGCGCTGAACGCACCCACACCGGGTACCAGCAGCCCGTCCGCGTCGAGGAGCAGCGACCGGTCGGAGGTGAGACGTGCGTCCGCACCCGCCTCGATGAGAGCCTTGACGGCCGAGTGGACGTTGCCCGAACCGTAGTCGAGGACCGCGACGACGGGCCTGCTCACAGGGCGCCCTTGGTGCTGGGGATGCCGTCGACGAGCGGGTCGAGCGCCTTCGCCTGGCGGAACGCGCGCGCCAGGGCCTTGTACTCGGCCTCGGCGATGTGGTGCGGATCGCGGCCGCCGAGGACACGCACGTGCACGGTGAGTCCGGCGTGGATCGAGATCGCCTCGAACGAGTGGCGCACGAGCGAACCCGTGAAGTGCCCGCCGATGAGGTGGTGCTCGAAGCCGGCGGGCTCGCCGGTGTGGACCAGGTAGGGGCGCCCGCTGATGTCGACGACCGCCTGGGCGAGAGCCTCGTCGAGGGGGACGAGCGCGTCGCCGTAGCGCGAGATGCCGGCCTTGTCGCCCAACGCCTGACGAATCGCCTGTCCGAGCACGATGGAGGTGTCCTCGACGGTGTGGTGCGCGTCGATGTGCGTGTCGCCCGTCGCGGTGACACGCAGGTCGGTCAGCGAGTGCTTGGCGAAGGCCGTCAGCATGTGGTCGAAGAACGGCACGCTCGTGGAGATGTGGCTCGCACCCGTTCCGTCCAGATCGAGGGACAGCTCTACCCGGGACTCGCTCGTCTCGCGGACGATCGTGGCGGTACGGGGCGTGACGGGGCCGGTCATGCTCGCGATCCTACCGACGCCAGGGCGTCGAGGAACGCGGTGGTCTCGTCGGCCGTTCCGGCGGTCACACGCAGGTGGTGCGGAATTCCGACGTCGCGGATGAGCACGCCGCGGTCGTAGAGCGCCTGCCACGTGACCGCGGGCTCGTCGACGCCGCCGAAGAGCACGAAGTTCGTCCACGACTCGTGCGCGGTGTACCCCAGCGCCGCCACGGTGGCGGAGATCCGGTCACGCTGGGCGACGATCTCGTCGACCATCGAGAGCATCGTGTCGGCGTGCCCCAGCGCCGCGGTCGCCGCGGCCTGAGTGAGCGCACTGAGGTGATACGGCAGGCGCACGAGTCGGAGTGCGTCGGCGATGGCGGGGTCGGCGGCGAGGTACCCGACCCGGGCCCCGGCAAAAGCGAAAGCCTTGCTCATCGTGCGGGACACCACCAGACGCGGGCGTCCGGGGAGCAGTGTGACCGCGGAGGGCTCGTCGTGGGGGGCGAACTCCTGGTACGCCTCGTCGACGATCACGATGCCGTCGGTGACCGCGTAGACGGCCTCGATCACGTCGAGTCCCAGCGGAGTGCCGGTGGGGTTGTTCGGGGCGCACAGGAACACGATGTCGGGGTTCTCGCGCACCACCTGCTCGGCGGCGAACGCCGGGCTGAGCGTGAAGTCGTGTTCGCGCTCCCCCGCGATCCACTCGGCACCCGTGGCGCGCGTGAGGATCGGATACATCGAGTAGGTGGGAGCGAAGCCCATCGCCCGACGACCCGGACCCCCGAACGCCTGCAGAACGTGCTGCAGAACCTCGTTCGACCCGTTGGCCGCCCAGATCTGCTCGCGGACGAGACCGTGGCCCAGATAATCCGCGAAGGCCTCACGCAGGGCGGTGAACTCGCGGTCGGGGTAGCGGTTGACGTCGCGCAACGCCCGCGCGATGGCATCCAGGATGTCGTCCGCCACTTCGGACGGCACGGGATGCGTGTTCTCGTTCACGTTGAGGGCGACAGGCAGGGCCGCCTGCGGCGCCCCGTAGGGAATCATTCCCCGGAGGTCATCGCGAAGAGGAAGGTCGTCGAGGCGCACGGTCACCTCACCCATGGTAGGCGGCGACGCTCCCGCAGATCACCGCCCCGGCGCGTAGGCGGTGGGGATCGCGATGCGCTGCCCCGCCGTGACCGAACCGTTCTGGAGAGCGTTGAGGCGTGCGATCTCGGCGACGACGTCGCGAGGATCGGACCCGGGGGCGACGTCTTCGGCAATCGACCAGAGCGTCTCGCCGCTCATCACGGTGATCTCGGTGAAAGTTCCGGCGGACGCACCCGCTTCGTTCGAGGCGAGGGCGGCCCCGCCGCCGACGACGGCGAGTGCGAGCGCGACGACCACGGGGAGCGCGGCCAGGAAGGCGAACACGCGACGTCCGCGCGCGGTCAGACGCAGGCGGGTGGCGGGGGCGGTGACGACGATGCTGGTCATGGTGTGCTCCTCAGTGGGGAGAGATTCGCACCCCACCCTCGGCCGGGAGGGCGGTGGTGCGAATCTGTATTCCGAATTTATCTTCGATACTGTGAACCTGTCAACACCGGGTCAGTCGGAGAACGATCGAACGCGACACGCGGAGAGCTCCGCAGCGATCGAGTGATCCACCGGATACGGTTTCGACGAGGAGACCTCACCACGGACCTCCGACATTCGAATTTCCGCCGCATCCACGACGCGGCGCGAGGGGAGCACACATGACCGACGCGACGACCGCAGCCGGCCGCGAACGGCCGCAGACCCGGCGCCGGAAGAGCCTGAGCGACAAGCAACTCGCCATCCTCGAGGTCATCCAGCGCTCGATCGCCCGGCACGGCTACCCGCCGAGCATGCGGGAGATCGGCGACGCGGTGGGACTCAAGTCGCTCTCGAGCGTCACCCACCAGCTGAACCAGCTCGAGCTCAGCGGATATCTCCGCCGTGACCCCGGGAAGACGCGCGCGATGGAGGTGCTGATCGACCTGCCCGGCACCGCCGCCGAGAACCCCGCCGACACGGCACCCGCGGTCGGCGACGCCGCCCTCGTCCCGCTCGTCGGCCGGATCGCCGCGGGCGTGCCCATCACCGCCGACCAGCAGGTCGAGGAGATCTTCCCCCTTCCCCGCCAGCTCGTCGGCAAGGGCGAACTGTTCATGCTCAAGGTCTCGGGCGACTCGATGATCGACGCGGCGATCTGCGACGGCGACTGGGTGGTCGTGCGGACGCAGTCCACCGCCGAGAACGGCGAGATCGTTGCGGCCATGTTGGACGGAGAGGCCACCGTCAAGACCTTCCGTCGCCGCGACGGCCACACGTGGCTCCTCCCCCGCAACTCCGCGTTCGAACCGATCCTGGGCGACGAGGCCATCGTCCTCGGCCGCGTCGTGGCGGTCCTGCGTACGGTGTGACATGTGACGGCGCCGCGGGAGGCCGGATGCACGCTTCTCGGCGCGCATCCGGCCTCCGCCGTTCCGGGCCCGTGTCCACAGGCGTCTGATCGCGGCCGGTCGACACCCCTAACATGACAAGGACACCTCGAGAGAGCGAGTCCCGTGTCGTCTCCCAGCGCCGCCGCACCTCCGCCCTCCGACGTGCCCGGCGTTCCGGCCGATCCGGCCGTCGGAGCGCCGCCCGCGGAGCAGGCCGCCCCGCTCCCACCGTCGGCCGGGGGTCGGCGTCCGCGCGCGAGCGTCGTGGTGCTCGCGGTTCTGCTGACCGTCTTCGTCGCCGCCGTCGGACTCGGATTCCTGTGGTTGGCCACTCAATTGCAGGAAGCCCGCACGCAGATCGACGATCAGCGGCAGCAGATCGACGACCAGCAGCAGCGCCTCGACGAGCAGCAGGAGATGATCGACCGCAAGGAGCAGTTCGGTGCGGCGATGAACGACCTGTACGCGACAGTCGATCCTCTCGTCGGCCTCCCCTACGCCACGATCGTGCCGTGGTACCGCGTGGAGGATCTCGCTGATCGCGCGTGGATCCACCGGCGGAACCCCGCTGCGCTCGATCAGGACGTCGCCGATCTCCGGAGACTGACATCGGAGATCTCGGTCCACTCGGCCGCGGTGGCGGCGCAAGCGGCCTCGAACGCGTCGGGGACCGCGTGGGAGGCGACCCTCGACAGCCTCGGACGGGGCTGGGTCTCGACCGTCTTCGAAGACGCCACGCCCTGCGGTGCCACCGCTCTGGCGTGCGTCTCCGGCGCGGAGCCGTTCACCGTGCACGTCCGGGCCGGCTCCCGCACGGACCCGACCATGACCGACTGGATCCGCACGGGCGCCGCCTATCACGAGTACGCCCACGTCCTGCAGTTCACCAACCCCCAGCCGACGGACGACGCCCTCGCCTCCTTCGGCGGCGACGTCGAGACGATGGCCGACTGCTACGCACTGACGTTCCTGGACGGCTGGTCTCTCGATCACGAGGTCGCGATCGACGCCTACTCGTACTACGAGGTCAACGTCGGGTACGGCTACACGTGCGACGCGAACCAGCGTCAGGTCATCCGCGACTGGGTCGGTCGCCTGGGCGTGACGCGTCAGGTCGTCGGCGGCTGAGAGGCCCTCGCCCGCGGGCGGACGCACCGGGAAGGTCGCGTCCCCGCGGCGACCGACGCACGGCGCGGCATGTCCGACCCGGTCCGTAGGGTGGATGCCATGCCGCAGACGCTCCCCTACGGATCCTGGCCCTCTCCCCTGACGCCCGAGACGGTCTCCCGATCGTCGCCGCGGCTGGACGGTGCGCGCCTCGTCGGCGGCGACGTCTGGTGGGGCGAATCGGTCCCGAGCGAGGGCGGGCGCGTCGCCGTGCGGCGGCGACGTGCGGACGGATCGATCGAGACGGTGCTGCCCGCGCCCGGAAACGCGCGGTCCTCCGTCCACGAGTACGGGGGCGGTGCGTGGACCGCGTCCGACGACGGCGAGCTGTTCTACGTCGAGAAGTCCGACCAGCGCGTCTACGCGCTCCGGCCGGGCGGAGAGCCGCGCGCTCTGACCCCCGCGGACGGCAACGTCCGGCATGGCGGCCTGTCCTGGCAGCACGACGCCCTCCTCGCGGTCCGCGAGACCCACGGAACCGGGCGGGTCCCCGCGCGTGCAATCGTGCGGATCCCGCTCGACGGCTCCGCCGCGGAGGTGCTCGCCGCGGGCAGCGCGTTCCTCGCCCACCCCGCGCTCTCCCCGGACGGACGACGCCTGGCCTGGATCGCGTGGGACCACCCGGACATGCCGTGGGACGCCACCGTCCTGCGGGTCGCGGATCTCGCCACCGGAGCCGTGCGCGATCTCGCCGGGGGCGATCGGCGCGCGCCGCTCCAGCCGGTCTGGATCGGTGACGACGAGCTGCTCTACGCCGACGATCCGGAAGGCCGGTGGAATCTCTTCCGCCGTCCGCTCCAGGGCGATCCGCAGCCCGTCGCCCCGGCCGACGCCGACACGGGCGGACCGGTCTGGGTCCTCGGTACCCGGTGGTTCGGCGCCACCCCCGACGGGCGCATCATCGCCGTGCGCACGGACGGCGGCGACGAGATCGTCGAGATCGCGCCCAGCGGCATCCGCCTGCTCGACGTGCCGGTGGTCGCAGGCGCCTCGATCGACGATGTGCGGGGCGCACGCGCCCTCGTCTCGGGTTCCGACGCCACGGGACTGTCGGGGCTGTGGTCCATCGACCTCGACACCGGGGAGATCGAGCGGGTCGGAGGCGGCGACCATCCCGGTGCCGAATGGATGCCGACCGCCCGCGCGCTCACCACCGAGGGCCCCCACGGCCCGGTGCACGCCTATGCGTACCCGCCGACGAACCCCGACGTGACGGCTCCGGAGGGCGAACGCCCACCGTACGTCGTCCTCGTCCACGGCGGTCCGACCTCTCACGTCGGCCCCGCCCCCTCGCCGAAGACGGCCTTCTTCACGAGCCGCGGGATCGGCGTGCTCGACGTCAACTACGGCGGTTCCACGGGCTACGGCCGCGGCTATCGCGAGCGACTGCGGGGTCAGTGGGGGGTCGTGGATGTCGACGACGTCGCGGCGGCGGCATCCGCTCTCGCCTCCGCCGGCCTCGCCGACCCCCGACGCCTCGCGATCGCCGGCGGATCCGCGGGCGGCTGGACCGTGCTCGCCGCCGTGACGAACACCGACGTGTTCTCGGCCGGGATATCCCGCTACGGCGTCGGCGATGCGCGGGCGCTCGCGGAGGACACCCACGACTTCGAGGCGCGCTACCTCGACGGTCTCATCGGGCCGCTCCCCGAAGCCGAAGCGGTCTACCTCGACAGGTCACCGCTGACGCACCCGGAGCGCTTCCGTGTCCCTCTCCTGATCCTGCAGGGCGCGGAAGACCGCGTCGTCCCGCCCTCGCAGGCCGAAGCGATCCGCGATGCCCTCGCCGCCCACGGAGTCGCGCACTCGTACGTCCTGTACGAGGGCGAAGGTCACGGCTTCCGTCGAGCGGAGACCGTGGTGGACTCCCTTCAGCGCGAGCTCGGCTTCCTCGGCGCGGTGTTCGGGTTCGACACCCCCGGCATCCCTCCGTTCACCCTCGACTGACCGGGCGGACACGACGACGCCCCGCCGGGCAGCGGGGCGTCGTCGTAGCGGAAGTCGATCAGGCTGCGAACGGAGCGAGTTCGGCCGCGAGTCGCGCACCGACGTGCGCGTGCAGGAACGTTCCCTGCTCGCGATGCTCCTGCGCCACGATCAGGCCGGTCTCGTGGACCGCCGAGACCAGGTCACCGCGGTCGTAGGGCACGACCGCCCGCACTTCCACCGCGGGGAGGGGCAGCGCCTCCTCGATCGCGGCCCGCAGCTCGTCGATGCCCTCGCCGGTACGGGACGACACGAACAGGGCGGCGGGGGCGAGCCCGCGCAGGACGAGCCGATCGTCGGGACTCAGCAGATCGGCCTTGTTGAAGACCACGATCTCGTGGCCGAAGTCCGCGTCCACGTCTCCCATCACGTCGCGCACCGTCGAAAGCTGTGCCGCGGGGTCCGGGTGCGACGCGTCCACGACGTGGAGGATGACGTCGGCATCGCCGACCTCCTCCAGCGTCGAACGGAACGCCTCGACCAGCTGGTGCGGAAGGTTGCGGACGAAGCCGACGGTGTCGGTGAGGGTGTACACGCGGCCGTCGGAGGTCTCGGACCGGCGGACCGTGGCATCCAGGGTCGCGAACAACGCGTTCTCCACCAGCACCCCGGCGCTGGTGAGCCGGTTGAGCAGGCTCGACTTGCCGGCGTTGGTGTACCCGGCGATCGCGACGGACGGGATCGTGTGACGCTTGCGCTCCGCGCGCTTGGCCTCGCGGGCGGGAGCGAAGTCGCGCAGCTGCTTGCGCAGCAGCGCCATCTTGGTGCGGATGCGGCGGCGGTCCAGCTCGATCTTCGTCTCACCGGGTCCACGGGATCCCATGCCGGCGCCGCCGGCACCGACCTGACCACCCGCCTGACGAGACATCGAGTCGCCCCAGCCGCGCAGGCGCGGGAGCAGGTACTCGAGCTGCGCGAGTTCGACCTGGGCCTTGCCCTCGCGACTCTTCGCGTGCTGGCTGAAGATGTCGAGGATCACCGTCGTCCGGTCGATCACCTTGACCTTCACCACATCCTCGAGGGCGCGCCGCTGGCTGGGGGCGAGCTCCGTGTCGGCGATGACGGTGTCGGCACCGACCGCGGCGACGATGTCGCGCAGCTCCTGCGCCTTGCCGCGCCCGACGTACGTCGCGGGGTCCGGGTGGGGGCGACGCTGCAGCACGCCGTCCAGCACCACCGCACCGGCCGTCTCCGCCAGGGCGGCCAGCTCGCGCAGCGAGTTCTCGGCATCCGTCTGCTCGCCCTGCGGGTGCACGCCGACCAGGACCACGTTCTCGAGACGCAGCTGTCGGTACTCGACCTCGGTGACGTCTTCCAGCTCCGTGGACAGTCCGGGCACACGCCGAAGCGCCGCGCGCTCCTCGCGATCCCACTGATCTCCGTCGGCCGATCCGCCGTAGGCGGTGGCGGCGTCCTGAAGCGCCTGAGCTGCGCCGAAGACCCGGACCCCGCGATGCGCATCGGCGCGCGCGAGCACACGGTCGACCGGGTCGACCGGCGTCTCGTCGATGCTCGGGGGTGTGGTCTGTTCGGTCATGTGTTCCTTTCGACCGCGGGCGGTGCCGCGGCATCCTCGCACTTTAGTCGCCCCCACGGCGGAGGCTCCGGTCCGCTACGCTTCCATGGCATGGGGAGCGACCACTATTTCAGCGCGTCGCCGTCGAGTCCCGAACAGTTCCGCCGCCTCCGTGTCACCCTCGCCGGGCGTGAGCTCGAGGTCGTGACCGCCGGCGGTGTGTTCAGTCCGGACCGACTGGATGCCGGTACTTCGGTGCTCCTGGCCAACACCCCGGCCCCACCCGCCGGTGGGCACTTCCTCGACCTGGGAAGCGGCTGGGGTCCGATCACGCTGAGCCTGGCGCTGGATGCTCCGCACGCCACCGTCTGGGCCGTCGACGTCAATGAGCGTGCTCTCGACCTCGTCAGACGGAACGCGGAACTCCTCGGACTCACCAACGTCAACGCCGTCCGCCCCGAGGATGTTCCCGACAGGATCTCCTTCCGGACCATCCGGTCGAATCCGCCCATCCGAGTGGGGAAGAACGAGCTCCACGGCATGCTGGAGCACTGGATCCCCCGTCTGGCGGAGCGTTCCGACGGATGGTTCGTGGTGCAGCGGAACCTCGGCTCGGATTCACTGCAGCGGTGGCTGACCGCGACGTTCACGAGCGGATTCTCGGTGCACCGCGCCGCGACCGGGCGCGGGTACCGGGTCCTGCGCGTACGTCGTCACGGCTCGCCGCCGAGCGAACCGATCGACGTCATCACCGACGCGATCTGAGGCGCCGGGATCCCGCGGCGGTTCAGGCGAGGGCGACTTCTCCGGTGAACACCAGGGATGCCGGGCCGGAGAGGAACACGCGCCCCTCGGCGACGCGCACGCCCAGAGTTCCGCCTCGCGTCTCGACCACCCACGCGTCGGGCGCCGCGGATCCGGCCCAGTGGCGTACGGCGAGGGCCGCGGCCGCGACACCCGTCCCGCAGCTGAGGGTCTCACCGACGCCGCGCTCGAACACGCGCATCGTGATCGCCCCGACGCCGTCGCGCACGAGCGGGTCGGCCGGGACCACGAACTCCACGTTCGCCCCGTGCCGAGGCGCCGGGTCCAGGACCGGCTGATAGGCCAGCTCCGCGCCCTCGAGCTCCGCGTCGGAGGAGAGCGCCACGACCACGTGCGGATTGCCGACGTCGACACCGACCCCCGGCCGCGCGACGGCCAGGCCCTTGGCGCGCACCAGTACGTCGCCGGGCTCGATGGCGAACTCCCCCAGGTCGACCTCGAAGCCGCGGTCGCTGCGGGTCAGGGTCTTCACTCCCGCACGCGTTCCGATGCGCAAGCCGCCGGCGATGTCCGCGAGACCGGTGTCGGTCAGGTACCGGGCGAACACCCGCGTGCCGTTGCCGCACATCTCGGCCTTGGAACCGTCCGCGTTGCGGTAGTCCATGAACCACTCGGCGCCCGCGGCGGCGGCCTCCGCCCCCTCGTCGATCGCCGCGGACCGGACGACGCGGAGGAGGCCGTCCGCACCGATCCCGAAGTGGCGGTCGCAGAGGATCGCGACCTGGTCGTCGGAGAGGTCGAGCTCGCCGTCCGGGTCGGACACGATCACGAAGTCGTTACCGGTGCCGTGGCCCTTGGTGAACGCGAGAGTCGCCATGGCATCCAGTCTAGGGATCACCGCCGCACGACCGTCGTGCACGTCGTCAGGTCGGACCGCCAGGTCCGTCGACGATCAGGCGACGCCCCGTCGCCCAGGTCTCGAACGAGACGTACCCCAGCGCGTCGTAGAACCCCCGCGCGGAGGCGTTGTCCGGCCGCACCATCAACTGCACCTTCGGACAGCCCATGGCCTCCAGGAGTCGTTCGACCTCGGCCACGAGCGCTCGCCCGATCCCCTGCCCTCGGTGCGAGGGAGCCGAGGCGAGGTAGTACAGCCAGCCACGGTGTCCGTCGTACCCGGCCATGACGCTACCGACCACGGCGTCGCCGTCCACCGCGACGAGGAAGAGCTCGGGCTGCACGGTGAGCTTGCGTCGGATGTCGGCACGCGGATCGTTCCACGGCCGCGTCAGCCCGGCCTGCTCCCACAGGGCCACGACCGCGTCCTCGTCCGCGGTCTGGAACGACCTGATCCGCACGTTCACCCCGCCATCTCCTCCGCCAGCGCGGCCGCGGACACGGTGCGCGCGTCGATCCACCGGGCGTCGGCATACCGACGGAACCACGACACCTGGCGTCGGGCGTAGCGCCGCGTGAGCGCCTGGGTCTCGGCGATCGCCTCGGCGCGCGTCATCTCACCGCGCAGCTCCGCCAGCGCCTGCGCGTATCCGATCGCCCGCGCGGCCGTGGCGCCGCGCTCGATCCCCGCGGCGCGCAGATCGGACACCTCGTCGAGCAGACCCTGTTCCCACATCCCCTCGACCCTCGCGTCCAGCAGACCGACGAGGGTCTCGCGCTCGATCTGCGTCGCGAGGATGGACGTCTGCGGATGCCAGGGATCGGGTGCGGCGGGAAGTGCACCCCCGTGAGTGTCCTCGCCCAGCGCCAGCACCTCGAGCGCGCGGATGACGCGTCGTCCGTTCCGCGGATCGATACGCGCGGCGGCCGCGGGGTCGCTCGTGCGCAGGCGCTCGAAGAGGACGCCCGGCCCCACGCGCTCGAGCTCGGCCTCGAGCCCCGCACGGACGGCGGAATCGCGCGGCGGGAAGCGGAAGTCCCACAGCACGCTCGAGACATACAACCCCGAACCGCCCACGAGGATCGCATCCGCCCCGCGCGCGAGCACGGCGCTGATCGTCTGCCGCGCCGTCGGCTGATACCAGGCCACCGCGGCCTCGTCGGTGACGGCGAGGGCGTCGAAGAGGTGGTGCGGGATGCCACGCCTCTCGGACTCGGGAAGCTTGGCCGTCCCGATGTCCATGCCGCGGTACAGCTGCATCGCATCGGCGTTCACGATCTCCGCGGCGCGTCCCCGACCGCGCAGAGCATCCGCCAGATCGAGCGAGAGGCGGGTCTTCCCGGTCCCGGTCGCTCCGACGATCGCCCACACCCGCGGGGCGGCGTCGGCGATCACCCGCCGATACGCAGGCTCGGGAGGCCGAGCGACACGGCACGGGGGGCACCCGCATCGGCGCTCGGCGCCGGCACGCCGCACGACTCCGCCTGCGCGCGGTCCCAGGCGTCGCCCGCGCGCGTGCGGCGGATGCGCAGCGGCTCGCCCGCCACCGCATCGGCCAGGAGATAGAACGGCGCGGCGTGCGTCACCGCCACCGAGACGACGTCGCCCGGACGCGGGAGCGCCGAGCCCTCGGACACCTCGAAGTGCACGAGACGATTGTCTTCGGCGCGCCCCGTCAGGCGTCGCGTCGCGGCATCCTTCTTCCCCTCGCCCGTCGAGACCAGCACCTCGAGCCGGCGGCCGAGCTGCTTCTGGTTCTCCTCGAGGGAGATGCGTTCCTGCAGGGCGATCAGACGCTCGTACCGTTCCTGGACGATCGCCTTGGGCACCTGGTCGTCCATCGTCGCGGCGGGAGTGCCCTCGCGGATCGAGTACTGGAACGTGAACGCGCTCGCGAAACGGGAGGCCTCCACGACGCGCATGGTCTCTTCGAAGTCGGCATCCGTCTCGCCCGGGAATCCGACGATGATGTCCGTCGTGATCGCGGCGTGCGGGATCTGCTCGCGGACGCGGTCGAGGATGCCGAGGAACCGCTCACTGCGGTAGGACCGGCGCATGGCCTTGAGAATCCGATCGGATCCCGACTGCAGCGGCATGTGCAGCTGGGGCATGACCGACGGAGTCTCGGCCATCGCCGCGATCACGTCGTCGGTGAACGCCGCCGGGTGCGGGCTGGTGAAGCGGATGCGCTCCAGACCATCGATCTCACCCGCGGCGCGCAGGAGCTTGCCGAACGCCAGACGGTCACCGAACTCGACACCGTAGGAGTTCACGTTCTGGCCGAGCAGTGTCACCTCGATCGCCCCGTCGTCGACGAGCAGCCGGATCTCGTTCAGGATGTCGCCGGGTCGGCGGTCCTTCTCTTTGCCGCGGAGGCTCGGGACGATGCAGAAGGTGCAGGTGTTGTTGCAGCCGACCGAGATCGACACCCACCCGCTGTGCACGGAGTCGCGCTTCGTGGGGAGCGTGGAGGGGAAGACCTCGAGGGATTCGAGGATCTCGAGCTCGGCCTCGCCGTTGTGGCGCGCGCGCTCGAGCATGCCCGGAAGCGACCCCATGTTGTGGGTGCCGAAGACGACGTCGACCCAGGGGGCCTTCTGCTGCACGGCATCTTTGTCCATCTGGGCGAGGCAGCCTCCGACGGCGATCTGCATCCCACCGTGCGCGTCCTTGCGGGACTTCAGGTGACCGAGGGTGCCGTAGAGCTTGCCGGCCGCGTTGTCGCGCACGGCGCAGGTGTTGATGACGACGACGTCGGCGTCGGTGCCCGCTTCCGCCCTCACGTAACCGGCGCTCTCCAACGAGCCGGAGAGGCGCTCGGAATCGTGGACGTTCATCTGACAGCCGAACGTGCGCACTTCGTACGTGCGTGCACGGCCGTCGGCCGTGAGGGCGGCCTCGGAGGGCGCGATGATCGTCGGTGTCGATACGGGGGTCGTCATGATGCGTGCCATTCTAAGCGCCGGTCAGACGAGAGGCGGGGTCGGGATCGAGCGCGCACATCCGGCGCAGGACGTCACTCGTCGGGGGTGAACCGGACTCCCGACGACGCGGCCGGTCGTGAGAACGGCGCACGCCGGATGCCCGCCTCGGCCAGGGCCTGCCGGGCGGCCTCGAGCGAGACCGAAGAGGAATAGCCCCGACGAGCGAGCTGTCCGGCGAGTCGACGCAGGCTGGCGTCGTAATCCTTGCCGCCCACGTTGCGCGCCTTGGAACGCGCGAACTCCAACGCGCGCTCCGCGTCGTCATCGGGCAGCTCGGCGATCGCGGCATCGGCCACTTCACGCGAGATGCCGCGCTTGCGGAGCGTCTGCACGACCGCACGCCGGCCTTGCCCTCGACGCTCGATCGCCGACATCGCCAACTGCTCGGCGAACGCTTCGTCATCGAGGTAGCCAAGGTCGACGAACTTCGCCACCACCTCCTCGATGACGGACTCATCGACACCGTCGACTCCGCCGAGCGCCGTGCGGGCCTCCGCCAACGACAGGGATCGGCCGCGGAGCTTGCGCAGGAGAACCCCCTCGGCGCGGTCGCGGATCTCGTCCGGCGTCTCGGTCGGAGCCGAGTCGGCGAACCCGCTGCCCGGGCGGGACCAGTCCGGCGTCTCGCCGTCGCGCGGCGGCGAGCCGTGGTCGTCGGCGCTGGGGGCCCCGGAGGCGGGAGAGCGCGCGCCGAAGAGCGGAATGACCGGTGCCAGGCCGTCGCCGGTCATGCGGCCGCCCGCACCGCGCTCCGCCGCAGCGGAGACGCGGCCCGGGCGGCTGGCGTCGTCGGTCATCAGGCGGGTCGGCGGGCGGCGAGCTCGTCTGCGGCCGGAGCAGCGGCGGCGGCAGGAGCGCCGATGCCGAGCTTGCCCTTGATCTTCGACTCGATCTCGGCGGCGACGTCGGCGTTCTTGATCAGGAAGTTGCGGGCGTTCTCTTTGCCCTGGCCCAGCTGCTCACCGTCGTACGTGTACCACGCGCCCGACTTCTTGACGATGCCGTGCTCGACGCCGAAGTCGATCAGGCTCCCCTCGCGCGAGATGCCCACGCCATAGAGGATGTCGAACTCGGCCTGCTTGAACGGGGGCGCCATCTTGTTCTTGACGACCTTCACGCGGGTGCGGTTGCCCACGGCCTCGGTACCGTCCTTCAGCGTCTCGATGCGACGGATGTCGAGGCGGACGGACGCGTAGAACTTCAGCGCCTTTCCTCCGGCCGTGGTCTCGGGCGAACCGAAGAACACACCGATCTTCTCGCGCAGCTGGTTGATGAAGATCGCCGTCGTCTTGGTGGTGTTCAGACCACCCGTGAGCTTGCGGAGCGCCTGAGACATCAGGCGCGCCTGCAGACCCACGTGGGAGTCTCCCATCTCGCCCTTGATCTCGGCCTCGGGAACGAGGGCGGCCACGGAGTCGATGACGACGAGGTCGATGGCGCCGGAACGGATGAGCATGTCGGCGATCTCGAGCGCCTGCTCACCGGTGTCGGGCTGCGAGACGAGGAGAGCGTCGATGTCGACGCCGAGCTTCTTCGCGTACTCGGGGTCGAGCGCGTGCTCGGCGTCGATGAATGCCGCGATGCCGCCGGCGCGCTGCGCGTTGGCGATGGCGTGGAGGGTCAGCGTGGTCTTACCCGAGGACTCCGGGCCGTAGATCTCGATGATGCGGCCACGGGGAAGGCCGCCGATGCCGAGTGCCACGTCGAGGGCGACCGAGCCGGTCGGGATGGTCTCGATCGGGGCGCGCTCGTCACTGCCCAGTCGCATGACCGAGCCCTTTCCGAACTGCCGGTCGATCTGGGCGAGGGCCGATTCGAGGGCCTTCTCGCGCTCTGCGGGTGAGGGCATGACGTCTACTTTCTTCTCGCGTTCCGGTCGCCTATAGGCTGTCGCGCTCCCCTCCGACGGAGGGGATGCCCGACAAGGCGTTCAGAGTGTCGTTCGACATCGATCACGTTAGGGAGGGCCTCCGACATCGGCGGAGGAAACCCCGGCTTCTGTGGACGAGGACGTCCGAAACTCCGATGTGCAGGAGCCTACGCGCAAATCGAACGAAGATTCGATGACACGCCGCACGGCGCGCCGCGACACCCGAAGACGCGGAACGGACGCACGGGCCGCCCGAACCGTCCCGCGGTCACCGCGCGGGGTGGCCGATCAGCGGCGCCGCGGGTCGAGACGCCCCACGCCGTACCGTCGCTCGCGGGGCACGTCCGTCTCCTCGCACAGCGCGAGCCAGACGTCACGGGGGTCGACACCGGCAGCAAGCGCATCGGCGCTCGTACGGCCCGCGACGGAGGTCAGCACCAGGTCGGTCAGCAACGAACTTCCCCGCGCCCCGAACTCATCGGATACCGCGCGATCGAACTCGCTCCGTCGCATTCCGCGGTGTCAGTGCAGGGACAGCTCGGGCTCGACCGCCGCAACCAGGTCGTCGGGAACGACGTCCGGGAAGCTCTGCAGGCCTTCGAGGACCGACAGACGGTCACCGACCTCGCGCATGATCGTCGAAATAGGAACGTCGAGGGCCTCGGCGACCGACGCGAGAATCTCGCTGGACGCCTCCTTCTGGCCGCGCTCGACCTCGCTCAGGTACCCCAGCGCCACGCTGGCACGGCTGGCGACCTGACGAAGGGTACGACCCTTCTGCTGGCGGAGCTCACGCAGGACCTCGCCGATCTCTTGACGGACCAGGATCATGTGAACCCCTCCTCACTACCGATTCCTCCGCTGCCCGGGTGGACAACGGTACAACACCGTTTCAGGTCACCCTAATGCCGCGCGCTGGGCACTGGATGGGAATCGACCACAACAACGCGGATGTGTCATCATTTGTTCCCCCTCGCCGCGCCGCGCATCGCTCACAGCGCGGCGAGCGCCCGGCGGATGGCGAGGTGCGTGGCTTCCCGCCGGATGCGGTCCCGGTCGCCCGACAGGACGAGGGAGTCCACACGCGTGCCGAGGGGCGTCGAGACGGCGATGTGCACCGTCCCCACCGACTGCCCGTCTTGAGGGTCGGGGCCGGCGACCCCGGTGGTGGCGATGCCGACATCGGTCGGGACGCCGTCCTGACCGAGGACGTCGCGCACACCACGGGCCATCTGGCGCGCCACGCGCGGGTGGACCGCCCCGTGGGCTTCGAGAAGCGCCGGGTCGACCCCGAGGACGCTGTGTTTGAGATCCGTCGCGTAGGCCACGATGCCGCCCCGCACGGCGCGGGAGGCTCCGGGCACGTCCACCAGGGAGGAGACGACCATTCCCCCCGTCAGGGACTCCGCGACGGCCACCGTCCAGCCGAGTTCGACGAGCCGATCGAGAAGGACGGCCGCGCTCTCACGCGGATCGCGGACCAGTGTCTCGTCGAGGTCGTCGGGTACGCCGTCGATCACCGGGCGCTCCGCTTCGCGCGGGACCCGCGGACCTCCGAGACGACGTAGTCGATCCCCGAGGCGACCGTGAGGATGACCGCGATCGTCATCGTGACGGCGCCCGCCCACCAGACGGTCGTCTGCCAGGCGGTGGCATCCGACAGGGCGGCGAAGGGCAGGAGCGCGATCGAGAGCGCCACCGCCTGCGCGACCGTCTTGAGCTTGCCCATCCAGGCCGCGGCGAGCACATGGTCGCTGACGACCAGGAAACGGTAGACCGTGATGCCGATCTCGCGGACGAGCACGACGATGGTCACCCACCAGGGAAGCTCCCCGAGGATGGACAGCCCGACGAATGCCACACCCGTGAGCGCCTTGTCCGCGATCGGGTCGAGAAGCTTCCCGAGGTCGCTGACGATCTCGTATCGGCGCGCGATGTAGCCGTCGACGCCGTCCGTCGCGATCGCGACGATGAACACGATCGCCGCGGCCCAGCGCAGCCCTCCCCCGGTGCCTCCGTCGGCGAGGAGCATCCAGAGGAACACCGGCGCACACAGGATGCGCGCCACCGTGATCGCGTTGGGGAGTTGCGGGTGCACGGCCATCAGTCGCGTCCTGTCAGCTGCCAGGCGTCTTCGGAGCCCTCGTCGTCCTCGACGACGGGCAGCCCGTCGTACTGGGCAGCAACGGCGTCCTGACCGTACCTGTCGTCGTCGGCGGCGCCCTCCGGCGGTTCCTCGCCACGCAGGCGGGCGAGGACCGCGGGCAGCTGCTCGTTCGTGACCAGCACATCGCGCGCCTTGGACCCTTCGGAGGGCCCGACGATCTCACGGGACTCCAGGAGGTCCATGAGTCGACCCGCCTTCGCGAAACCGACGCGCAGCTTGCGCTGGAGCATGGAGGTCGACCCGAACTGCGTCGACACGACCAGCTCCGCGGCGGCGAGCAGCAGTTCGAGGTCGTCGCCGATGTCGGCGTCGATCTCTTTCTTCTCGGCGGCCGCCTGGACGTCGGAGCGGTACTCGGGGCGTGCCTGCTGCGTGACGTGGGCGACGACACGCTCGATCTCCTGCTCGCTCACCCACGCACCCTGCACGCGGAGAGCCTTGGATGCCCCCATGGGCAGGAACAGGCCGTCGCCCTGGCCGATGAGGCGGTCGGCGCCCGGCTGGTCGAGGATGACGCGCGAATCGGTGACGCTCGTCACGGCGAAGGCCAGACGCGAGGGCACGTTCGCCTTGATGAGGCCCGTGACGACGTCGACGGAGGGACGCTGCGTCGCGAGGACGAGGTGGATGCCGCTGGCGCGGGCCAGCTGCGTGATGCGCACGATCGAGTCCTCGACGTCGCGCGGGGCGACCATCATGAGGTCGGCGAGCTCATCGACCACCACGAGCAGGTACGGGTACGGCTTCAGCACGCGCTCGCTGCCGGCGGGCAACTGGATCTCCCCCGCGACCACGGCCTTGTTGAAGTCGTCGATGTGGCGGAAGCCGAACGACGCGAGGTCGTCGTAGCGCATGTCCATCTCTTTCACGACCCACTGCAGCGCCTCGGCGGCCTTCTTGGGGTTGGTGATGATGGGCGTGATCAGGTGCGGCACACCGGCGTAGGACGTGAGCTCGACGCGCTTCGGGTCGATGAGGACCATCCGCACCTCGGACGGCTTCGCCCGCATGAGCAGGCTCGTGATCATCGAGTTGACGAAGCTCGACTTGCCCGAGCCCGTCGATCCGGCGACGAGGAGGTGGGGCATCTTGGCGAGGTTCGCGACGACGAATCCGCCACCGACGTCCTTGCCGACGCCGATGGTCATCGGGTGCGTCGACGTGGTCGCGGCATCCGAGCGCAGGATGTCTCCCAGCGTGACGATCTCGCGGTCGGCGTTGGGGATCTCGACGCCGATCGCGCTCTTGCCGGGGATCGGGGCGAGGATGCGCACCTCGTTGGACGCGACGGCGTAGGCGATGTTGTTGGTGAGCGCGGTGATGCGCTCGACCTTCACGCCGTGGCCGACTTCGATCTCGTACTGGGTCACCGTCGGGCCACGGGAGAATCCGGTGACGCGCGCGTCGACCTTGAACTGCTCCATGACGCTTTCGATGGCCCGGACGACCGCGTCGTTCGCCGACGACCGCTCCTTGGGCGGTGTGCCCGCCGCGAGGGCGGCCACCGACGGCAGGCGGTAGTTCGCCGACGGCGGCAGCCCCGCGTTGTCGCCGCCGAGGCCGGAGATGCCGGGCAGGTCGTCGTCGCCGGGCTCGTCGAGCGTCGGCGAGTCGTCGTGGAGTCCGCGACCGGTGGCGATGCCCGCCAGAGCCGCGGGGTCGATGATCTCGGTGAGCGCATCGGGCGCGGGCGGCATCGGGGGTCGCGCCGGCGGAGCCGCGGGTGCGGCCGGCGCGACGAACGCCGACTCGAATCCCCCCTGCGTCGCGGCGGGCGAGAGCAGGGTCGTCAGATCGTCGGAGCCGAGGTCGCCGTCGACGTCCTCTTCGCGCCCGGACTTGTTGCGCCGCCACCACGGCAGCGACTTCTCCGCCGGCGCGTCGTCGTCGGCGTCCGTCGGAAGCACGGCGGTCGTCGCGTCCTTCTCGACCCGCTCGGCACCGAACATCCACGAGTACAGGTCCCCGAGACGCTGACCGATCCGGTTCGGCGGCGTCTTCGTGAGGATCAGAACGCTGAGGATCGTCAGGACGGACAGGGCGACGTAGGCGCCGACGTCGGTGAGCAGCAGAGACAGGGGTTCGCCGCTCATCCACCCCGCGAGGCCCCCGGCGAGACTCAACCGCGGCAGGCCCTCGCTCGGTGCCGGCCCTCCGCCCGCGACGTGGCAGAAGCCGGCCATCGAGATGACGAACAGCGCGAACCCGATGCCGATGCGCCCGTTGTCGTGGACGGACGAAGGATGCCGGAACAGCCAGCCCGCGAGCAGGAGCAGCAGCACCGGGAAGACGAACGCGACGCGGCCGATGATCGCGCCGAAGCTGTACGCGCTGATGGTCGCGGCGACGTCGTTGCCGATGAAGAACCACTCGACCACGGCACCGGCGACGGCGAGCAGGACGAGGAAGAAGGGGAACCCGTCGCGGCGCTGCTCACGCTCGAGGGTCTCGGGGCCGAAGACGCGGAACATCCCGCCGACGCCGTGCGCGAGCGCCGTCCAGGCGCGCACGGCGACCGGAGGCTTCTCGGGGTCATCGACGTAGCGCTGGGGTGCGGGCGCCGAGGCTTTCGGTCGCGCCTGTCGCTTCGCGGGGGCGCGACCGCCGGACGTGGACGTGCTGCGGGCCATTCCCCCACGGTAGGCCGAGCCCCCGACATTCGCGCGCACCGACGCGGGGTTCGGGACAGGACCGATACCCGCGCGTCAGCGCAGGGTCTTCACCATCACGTCGCGTCCCTGCCCCGCTCGCGTGACGGCGAAGCCTTCGGTGCGGTAGAAGACGCGGGCGAAATTGTCGCGCTCGACGCTCAGGCTGATCCGCGAATACCCCTGGGCCCGCGCATGCGCGACGAGACTCTGCAGCAGGGCACGCCCGACACCGTGCGCACGCCACACGGGACGCACGCCGATGATCAGCTCCGGGACGCCCGTCCCCACCCAGCCGAAGCCGGGCTCGCTGCGCGGCAGCATGCGGTACCAGGCCGCTCCGATGGCCTCGCCCGCGGGCGACTCCGCCACGAATCCCGCGTCGCCCGGACGCTGCCACCCGGCGATGTACCGCTGGTGGTCGGGGCTGCTGAGCACCTCGTGGCGGGGCCGGACGCTGCCGGCGCGCCAATTGGCGGCCTCCACCGTCATGTCGGCGAGGAAAGCACCGTCGGACGGGAGCGCCGCGCGGATCGGGATGGCGGGCATGCCCCGCATGATACCGACCCGCGCGTCACCTCTGCGGGGTCCGCTCCCCACCGGGAGGAGCGGACCGAGGGCTCACGCCTCGATGACGAGCGGCACGATCATCGGGCGACGACGCAGCGACTGGTTCACCCAGCGACCGATCGTGCGACGGACGACCTGCGACAGCGCGTGCGTGTCGCGCACGCCCGACTGCGCGGCCTCGGCGAGGGCCGCGGCGATCTTGGGCTTGACGCTCTCGAACACCGCGGCATCCTCCGCGAACCCGCGCGCGTGCACCTCGGGGCCCGAGATGATCTTCCCGGTCTGGCGGTCGACGACCACGATGACCGAGATGAAGCCCTCTTCGCCGAGGATCCGGCGATCCTTCAGATCGGCATCCGTGATCTCGCCCACCGACGAGCCGTCGACGTAGACGAAACCGATGTCGAGCTGGCCGACGACCTCGGCGCGGCCGTCGCGGAGGTCGACCACGGTGCCGTTCTCGCCGAGGATGGTCCGCTCGGCGGGGATGCCCGTCTCCTGCGCCAGCTTCGCATTGGCCATGAGGTGTCGGAACTCGCCGTGGACGGGCAGCACGTTCTTGGGCTTGAGGATGTTGTAGCAGTACAGCAGCTCGCCCGCGGCGGCGTGGCCCGAGACGTGCACCTTGGCGTTGCCCTTGTGCACGACGGTCGCGCCCAGCTTCGTCAGCCCGTCGATCACGCGGTAGATGGCGTTCTCGTTCCCGGGGATCTGGCTGGAGGCCAGGATGATCGTGTCACCTTCGCCCGGCTCGATGGCGTGGTCGAGGTTGGCCATGCGGCTGAGCACCGCCATCGGCTCGCCCTGCGAACCGGTCGACATGTAGACGATCTTGTCGTCGGGGAGGTCGCGCGCCTTCTTGTAGTCGATCAGCACGCCGTCCGGCACGTTCAGGTAACCGAGATCGGCGGCGATGCCCATGTTGCGGACCATGCTGCGCCCGAGGAGCGCGACGCGACGACCGTTGGCGTGCGCGGCGTCCAGAACCTGCTGCACGCGGTGCACGTGGCTCGAGAAGCTGGCCACGACGACGCGGCGCGGCGCCTTCGCGATCACCTGGTCGAGCACCGGGCCGATGCCCCGCTCGGTGGGCGTGAAACCGGGGACATCGGCATTCGTGGAGTCGACGAGGAACAAGTCGACGCCCTCCTCACCGAGGCGCGCGAACGCGCGCAGGTCGGTGATGCGGCCGTCGAGCGGAAGCTGGTCCATCTTGAAGTCGCCGGTGGCCAGGACGAGGCCCGCGGGGGTGCGGATCGCCACGGCGAGCGCATCCGGGATCGAGTGGTTCACCGCGACGAACTCGAGGTCGAACGGGCCGACCTGCTCGCGCTGCCCCTCCTGCACCGTCAGCGTGAACGGGCGGATGCGGTGCTCTTTGAGCTTCGCCTCGATGAGGGCGAGGGTGAGCCCGGAGCCGATGAGGGGGATGTCGTTCTTGAGCTTGAGGAGGTACGGGACGGCCCCGATGTGGTCTTCGTGCCCGTGGGTGAGCACGACGCCGACGATGTCGTCGAGGCGGTGTCGGATGGGGTCGAAGTCCGGCAGGATCAGGTCGACGCCGGGCTGGTGCTCCTCGGGGAAGAGCACGCCGCAGTCGACGATGAGGAGCTTCCCCTCGAACTCGAACACCGTCATGTTGCGGCCGACCTCGCCGAGGCCGCCGAGCGGGACGACGCGGAGGGTTCCGGGTGCGAGGGTGGGGGGATCGTAGATGGTCGTGGGCATATGGTGCCTCCTCGGACACCGCGTCGCGGCATCCCTTCGTGTGGCGTCCCTGGCCGCGGTTCGGCGGACGCCGATGCTTATCTCGTGGTGCCGTGCACCTTGGGCAGCGCACCGCCGGCGGCCGCGTTGCGGTCGGGGCGGAAGTTGGAGAAGTCGGCGCCCGGAACGTCGCGGACCAGCGCCAGCTCGTCCTCGATCGTCGCGGCTTCCCACTCCTCCGGACCGACCAGCGGCAGACGCACGCGCGGGCTGCCGATGCGGCCGAGCCCGTGCAGGATGTACTTCGCCGCGACCGTGCCGGGCACGTGGGTCATGACGGCGCGGACGAGCGGTTCGAGGCGCTTGTGCTCCGCGGTGGCCGTTGCCAGGTCACCGCGGTTCACGGCATCCACGATCGTCCGATACGGCGTGGCGGTGATGTTCGCCGTGACGCCGATGAGGCCCGCAGCGCCGATCGCGAGGTGCGGCAGCACGTTGGCGTCGTCGCCGGAGAAGTACATCAGGTCGGTCTGGTTGAGCACGCGGCTGACCTCGCTGAAGTCGCCCTTGGCGTCTTTGACGGCGAGGATGTTCGGGTGCTTCGCGAGGCGCAGGATCGTCTCGTACTTGATCTCGACGCCGGTGCGGCCGGGGATGTCGTAGAGGATCACCGGGAGGTCGGTGGCATCCGCGACGAGACGGAAGTGGGTCAGGATGCCGGCCTGGGTGGGCTTGTTGTAGTACGGCGTGACGATCATGATGCCGTCGGCGCCGGCCTTCTCGCTGGCCTTGTACAGCTCGATGGCGTGCGCGGTCTCGTTCGACCCGCCACCGGTGATGATCTTGGCGCGACCGGCCGCGACGTCCTTGCCGACCTCGACGAGGCGCAGCTTCTCGGGGTCGGTGAGCGTCGAGGTCTCGCCGGTCGTGCCCGTGACGACGACACCGTCGGCGCCCGCGCTGACGACGTCGTCGATGTGCTTCTCGACGGCGGGCCAATCGACCTCGCCGTCGGCCGTCATCGGGGTGACGAGCGCGACGAGCACCTGACCGAAGGGGTTGCCGGAGTGCGTCATGCTCTCAGGTTATCGGTTCAGCACCCGCCTTCCCCGGTCGAGCACGGGGCCGTGGATGAACATCTCCCCCACCGGCGGGGCGGGATCCCGCCGTCACCCTAGGCTGACCGCATGGTCTGGACCACCCGCTCCTCCCGCACCGTGTACGAGAACCGCTGGATCCACGTTCGAGAGGACGAGGTCACCGGCCCCGACGGCGACGGAATCTACGGCGTGGTCCGGATGCAGCAGCCCTCGGTGTTCGTCATCGCGATCGACGATCGGGCACGTCTGTGCATGGTGGAGCTCGAGCGCTACACGACCGGGCGCTCGCTCGAGCTGCCGTCCGGCGGCAGCGACGGCGAGGACCCGCTCGTGGCCGCGCAGCGCGAGCTGCGGGAGGAGAGCGGCGTCACCGCGGCCCGGTGGGACCACATCGGCCGCATGCACGCCCTCAACGGCATCGCGGAGGCCCCCGAGCACGTGTTCCTCGCGCAGGATCTGCACATCGCGGATGCCACGGCGTCACAGCGCGAGGAGGGCATCGAGGCGGTGCGCTGGATCCCGTTCGCCGACGTGCTCGGTCTCGTGGCGGACGGCACCATCACCGACGGAGAGACGATCGGGGCGCTGGCGTTCGCCGGCATCCGCCTCGGACGCTTCCGCTGACCTCAGCGACCCCGGGCGGCGGCCTTCACGACCGTCCGGTCGGGCAGCAGGAGCGAGACGGCCACGAGGAGCTTGTAGCGCAGCGACGGAATGGACACCGAGCGCCCGCGCGCGGCGGCGCGCAGCCCCTCGCGCACCACGGTGTCGGCCGTGAGCCACATCCCGGGTGGGACGCCCTCCTGCCCCGGCGGAAGCCCGAGGCGTTCGTGGAAATTGGTGTGGACGAATCCCGGGCACACCGCCGTGACGGAGACCCCGCGCGGACTGTAGACCACGTTCGCCCATCGACTGAAGGAGATGAGCCACCCTTTGACGGCGCCGTACGTCCCCCGAGGAACGAATCCGGCCACGGAGGCGACGTTGACGATCCTGCCGCCGCCGCGCTCGAGCATGGTCGGCAGCGCCGCGTGGGTCAGGCGCAGAGCCGCCTCGACGTGCAGACGCAGGTGGCGGACTTCGTCGGCGACGTCGGTCTTCTCGAACGCCAGATCGAGACCGAATCCGGCGTTGTTGACGAGCACGTCGACACCCGCGGCCAGGCGCGCCTCGACCGCCGCGCGCTCGTCGTCGTCGAGGAGGTCGGCGACCAGCACGTCGACGTGCGTTCCGAAATCGGCATGGATGCGCTCGGCCACCGCGGCGAGGGCGGTGCGATCACGCGCGACGAGCACCACGTCGGCGCCGCGGGCGGCCAGCTGGCGGGCGAACTCGGCGCCGAGACCCGAGCTGGCGCCGGTGACCAACGCGGTGCGGGTCACGCGGCGCTCCCCCGCGCGTAGGTCTCGAAGCGGTAGCGGACCCCCGTGCGGGAGACCTGCCAGCCGTCCTCGGGGTCGGCGGCGACCCGCGTCCAGCCGCCGAGGCCGGGCGCGACCGTGTCGCCGTCCACGTCGAGGTCGAGCCGTGTCACCTCCAGCATCTCGGCGCGACCGATGGCTTCGGCGTACAGTTGCCCGCCGCCGATGACCCACACGTCGTCGGTGCTCGCGAGCCGCAGTGCCGCGTCGAGCGAGTCGGCGCGCTCGGCCCCGGAATCGGCCCACGCGACGGACCGGGAGACCACGATGTTCCGGCGACCGGGCAGCGGGCGGAACCGCGGTGGAAGCGACTCCCACGTGCGGCGCCCCATGATGACGTCGGACCCGCCCGTCACGGCGCGGAAGTGCGCCAGGTCTTCGGGCACGTGCCACGGCATCCCCCCGCCGGCACCGATCACGCCGTCGCGGGCCTGCGCCCAGACCAGCCCGAGCCTGGTCATACGGCGACGGCGGCCCGGATCGCGGGGTGGTGCCGATAGTCCTCGACCACGATGTCGTCGTACGTGTAGTCGAAGATCGAGTCGGGCTTCCGGGCGAACCGCAGCGTCGGGTACGGGTACGGGTCGCGCGTGAGCTGCTCGGTCACCTGAGCGCGATGGTTGTCGTACACGTGGCAGTCGCCGCCCGTCCAGACGAACTCGCCCGGTTCGAGCCCGACCTGCTGGGCGATCATCAGCGTGAGCAGCGCGTAGGACGCGATGTTGAAGGGGACGCCCAGGAACATGTCGGCGCTGCGCTGGTAGAGCTGGCACGAGAGCTTGCCGTCGGCGACGTAGAACTGGAAGAGCGCGTGGCACGGGGCGAGAGCCATGTCAGGGATGTCGGCGGGGTTCCAGGCGGACACGATCAGGCGACGCGAGTCGGGATCGCGACGGATCTGGTCGATCACCTGCGAGATCTGGTCGATCTCGCCGCCGTCGGCCGTCGGCCACGAGCGCCACTGGACGCCGTAGACGGGGCCGAGCTCGCCGTCGGCATCCGCCCACTCGTCCCAGATCGTCACGCCGTTCTGCTGCAGCCACCCGACGTTCGACTCCCCGCGCAGGAACCACAGGAGTTCGTACACGATCGACTTCATGTGGACGCGCTTCGTCGTCACGAGCGGGAACCCCTGGGCCAGGTCGAACCGGATCTGTCGACCGAACACGCTCGTGGTGCCCGTGCCGGTGCGATCGGACTTGTGCACACCCGAGGCGAGGACGTCGCGGAGGAGATCTTCATACGGCGTGGGGATGTCGGCGGTCACGGCCCTCACGATACCGGGGTGCTCGGACACCCGGACGGAGCGCGCGCTGCCGTGCGCCCCGTCGATGGAACCCGTAGCTGGACGACCGCTGAGGAAACACCGGACGGGAGCGTCATTCGGCGACTCATCGGCCCCCGTCCCCCCGTCGCGCGTTAGCGTTGTCGGTCGTGGACCTCACCCTTGCCCTCCTCGTGATCGCCGCGCTCGTCGTGGTCGCCGTGGGTGCCGGCGTCGTCTTCCGCCGTACGCAGGGACGCGCCCGCACCGTGGACTCCGCAGAGATCGTCGACCCGCGCCGGCTGGGCGCCGACGGACTCGGCGAGGAGGCGACGCTGCTGCAGTTCAGCACCGAGATGTGCGCGCGCTGCCCCGGAGTACACCGCATGCTGTCGGACATCGCCGACGACCGGGAGGGCGTGCGCCACCTGGACGTCGACCTGACGCACCGCCCCGACATCGCTCAGCACTTCCGCGTGCTGCAGACCCCCACCACCCTGGTCCTCGACCGCCACGGGGCGATCCGCACCCGTTTCGGCGGCACCCCGGGCCGAGCCGTCGTCGAGCTCGAACTGAGCCGCCTGCAAGAGGAGTCCGCCCGTGCCTGAAGTCCAGCGCATCGATGTCCGCGGGCCGCGGTTCGCGGCATCCATCACCGCCGTCCTGCTTCTGGTCGCGACGTTCCTGTCGTTGATCGGCGTCGCCACCGGCGACCTCGCCGCCACACCCCTGTCGGCGCGCATCCTCGACCCCGGCTTCCTCCTCCTGCTGGTGATCGCCCTGCTCTTCGTCTGGGGGGTCGCGTCGCCGCGCACCGCCCCGTGGGGAGTGCTCTATCGCCGCGTGGTGCAGCCGCGCCTGGCTCCGCCCACCGAGTTCGAGGACCCGCGCCCGCCGCGCTTCGCGCAGGGCGTCGGCCTGTTCGTCACCGCCGTGGGCCTGCTCCTGCACCTCGCGGGCGTGCCGTGGGCGCTGCCGATCGCCGCGGCGATGGCCTTCGTCGCCGCGTTCCTGAACGCGGTGTTCGGACTGTGCCTCGGATGCCAGCTCTACCTGGTCCTCCAGCGCGCGGGCCTCGTCGGCCGCCGTCGGCCCTCCGCGGCCTGAGCATCGGACCAGCGCGGGCTGTCAAGACCTCCGCCGCGTCTGCGGCCCTGGCTAGGCTGATCTGCGCCGCAGCCGCATCGGGCTGCGCCCATACACGGAGGTTCGAATGTCCGTCACCAGCGAAGCCACCACCGCCTGGAAGGGCAGCCTGTTCGAGGGATCGGGCGAGGTCACGTTCACCTCATCGGGGATCGGCACGTTCGATGTGAACTGGAAGGCGCGCAGCGAGGGATCCGGCTCGGTCACGACCCCCGAGGAGCTCCTGGCCGGCGCCCATTCGTCGTGCTTCAGCATGGCCCTCTCCAACGCCCTCGCCGAGAACGGGACGCCGCCCGAGTCGATCGACGCGACCGCCTCGGTGACCTTCAAGCCCGGCACCGGCATCACCGGCAGCCACCTGAACGTCAACGCCGTCGTCCCGGGCCTCGACGCGGCGACGTTCGAGAAGATCGCGAACGACGCCAAGGCTAACTGCCCCGTCTCGCAGGCGCTCGCGGGCATCGACATCACGCTCGAGGCCACGCTTGCCTGAGTCCCCCGCCCGACGCGTCGTCCTCGCCGGCGCGTCGGGCCTCATCGGCTCGGCGTTGGCCGAGGCGTTGCGCGCCGACGGCGTCGAGGTGACGTCACTGGTGAGGCATCCGGCATCCGGCCCGCACGAGGTGCAGTGGTTGGACGACGCCACCCCCCTCGATCCCGACGTGCTCGCCGGCGCGGACGCGGTCGTGTGCCTGAACGGCGCGTCGATCGGACGGTTCCCGTGGACCCCTGCCTACAAGAGCCGGTTGCTCTGGTCGCGGATCACCCCCACGCGTACGCTCGCCGCGGCGATCCGCGAACTCCGGGCCGACGCCCCGGCGCTCGTCAACGCCTCCGCGACGGGGTACTACGGATCGCAGCCCGGCGCCGTCCTCACCGAGGCATCCGGGCGCGGTGAGGGCCTGCTCGCCGACATCTGCGTCGAGTGGGAGCACGCCGCGAAGGACGCGGGCTCCCACGCCCGCGTCGCTCTGCTGCGGACGGCGCCGATCGTGCACGAACGAGGCGTGCTCAAGCCGCTCCTGCTGTTGACCAGGCTGGGCGCCTCCGGACCGATCGGACGCGGGACGCAGGTGTGGCCGTGGATCACACTCGACGACGAGGTGCGTGCCATCCGCCACGTCATCGACTCGGACATCGACGGCCCGGTGAACCTCACCGGCCCCACCCGCGCCACCGCGAACGACCTCGGCTTCGCCCTGGCCCGACGGATGAATCGGCCGTACATCCTGCGCGCGCCGGTGTGGGGCATGAAGCTCGCCCTCGGTCGCGACGCGACGGAGGCGCTGCTGACCTCGGATGCCGATGTCCGCCCCGCCGTGCTCGAGAACGCGGGCTTCACGTTCCTGCACCGCACCGTCGAGGACGCCGTCGCGTCCGCGGTCCCCGCCCCACGCTGACGCGAACGGCCGCGCGACCCGCGCCGGCCGTCGTGTCAGCCGGCGCGTCCGTCGGCCGCCTGGAGGGAGATCGCCCGGCGGACGGCCTCCCGCGCCCGGCGCCGGTCGCCGGACGCGTCGTACGCCAGACCGAGGCGGTACCACGCGCGCCAGTCGGCCGGATGGGCCTCCACATCGGCACGATAGCCCGGGAAGAGCGCATCCGCGTCGGCGCGCGTCGCCCGTCCGCTCGGGCGCACGTCGAGCTCTTCGTCCGGCAGGGCGCCCTCGGCATCCAGGATCTCGCCGAGCCGCTGTGCGCGCACGCCGAACCAGAGCTCCCGCCCGATGGCCCAGAGCGCGATGATCGGCAGCACGATGAGGGCCACGCCCATCGCGATGCCCACGCCGTCTCCGCTGCCGAGCAGCACGAGAGCGCGCTGCCCCGCGAGCACGATGTAGAGCAGGAGGAGGGCCGTCATGATCACGACGGCGATACGCGTCCTCATGCGCTGGTGACGCTCGCGACCTGCCCCGACACGTCGTCGTCGGCGATCGGCGCCTCCGGGCGGGCCGGGCGTGTGCGGACACCGATGTCGATGAAGCTGTCGAGCCCCACGATCACGCCGCGCGCCTCGCGCGCCGCCGCCAGCGCGATGCGGATGCCGGGGGCGTACGCCGTGGCGGGGTCGATGGTGTCGTGGACGATGCTGAGCGACTCCCCCGCGCCCGACAGGACGGTCTCCTGCCGCGCGACGACGCCCGGTCGCCGCAGCGAATGGATCGGCACCGAGGCGACCTGCTGACCCCGTGCACGCTGGTCCACGTGAGGCGACTGCACCGGGCCGACCTTCTCGCGGGCGGCGGCGATGAGCTCGGCCGTCCGGACGGCGGTGCCGCTGGGCGAGTCCACCTTGGTCTCGCGGTGCGCCTCGACGATCTCGATCGACGGGAAGAAAGGCGCGGCCGCCGCGGCCAGGGCGCTGCCGACCACGGAACCGAGCGAGAAGTTGGGGATGAACACGACCCCGGTGCCGCTGGCATCCACCAGGGGGCGCACGAGGGCGATCCGCTCGCTCGACCACCCCGATGTGCCCACGAGCACGTTGATCCCGCGCTCGATGGCCGCGCGCACCACGTCGATCGACACCGCGGGAGTGGAGGCGTCGATGACCAGGTCGGCGCCGTCGAGTTCGGCGAGGTCGGATCGTGAGCCGAGCACGGCCGCGACCTCGTACCCCTCCTCGGTCTCGACGACCTCGCGGATCACTCCGCCGAGTTTCCCGGTTCCGCCCACGATGGCAACGCGTGTGGTCATGGTGCCAGCCTATGCGGCGGCGTCACCGGCGGGCCGGCATGCGGGGGGACGCGCCGGTTCGCCCCTCGCCTAGCATCGGAGCGTGGTCTCGATTCGCATCTCCCCCGTCGACGCCCCCGACGCGCACGCGCTGCTCGAGGAGTACTTCGCGCTGCGCGCCTCGATCTTCCCCGGAGGTGGATATCGCACGGTCTTCCCGTCGCCGGCGACGTTCGTCGAACCGGCCGGCGTCTTCGTCGTGCTCGACGACGACGAGGGTCGCCCGGCGGGATGCGGCGGCATCCGGCGCATCGACGACGGACCGCACGGCCCGCGCGACGAGGTCAAACACCTGTTCGTGCGCTCCACGGGCCGAGGGCGCGGCTGGGGGCGCGCGATCCTCGACGATCTCGAGCGCCGGGCGCGCGAGCGCGGCGCTGCCGAGCTCGTGCTCGACACCCACCACACGCTCGACGCGGCGGGCGGCCTGTACGCCCGTTCGGGTTTTCAGGCGATCCCCGCGTACAACGACAACGCGAACGCGACGAGGTGGTACGGGAAGGTGCTGGGCTGAGACGGGAGCGCCACCACCCCCTCGCCGCGATCAGGCGGCCGGAGCGCGGTCGGCGCGGCGCGCCGCGCGGATCGTGGCCGGACCGACGATCGTCGCGGTGACCGCCGCGGTGAGCCCGCCGAGGATCAGGCCCAGCACGACTCCGTAGCCACCGGTCATCGCGGCGACGACGGCCACCCAGAACGCCAGGGCCGCCCCGGCGGCCGACACCGTCGCCACCGCCGCACGCGACGCGACCGAACGGGTACGCGTGCGTGTCCACAGCAGCAGCCCGGCCCAGAAGCCGACGATCGCAGGGAGCACGGCGACGAAGCCGGCGAACGCCCCGTACAGCGGCATGACCCACACGACGCCCTCTTCACCGCGGTCGGGTGGGATCAGGAAGCCGAAGAGGATCCCGCAGACCACAGCCCCGGCGACGGTACCGCCCAGGGCCAGCCACCCGACGACGGGTACGTAGGGCCCGCCGCGCGACGCCGCCGCCACGTCAGACCGGAAGCGGGTCGACCAGGCCGGTCCGCAGCTCGACCGGCAGGTGCGCCAGGTCGTTGTGCGACAGCAGGGTCCAGGGCCGGCCCTTCTTCTGCGCGATCACCGTCAGGCCGCAATAGGCCTGGTTGATCGTCATCCAGCGCCACTCCGGCGCCTGCAGCACCTCGCGCACGAACCAGGCGATCACGAAGTTGTGTGTGATGAGCAGCTCATGCACCTCGCCGGTCTTGCGCGCGAGGAACTCGGCCGTGGCATCCGCCATCTGGGCGCGCCCGGCCTCGATCTCGGCCTCGGTCACCGCACCGAAGAACGGCTCGTACGCGGCGGGCGTCTCGGGCGTCATGCCGGTCGGCACACAGTCGAACAGCAGAGCGGATGCCTCGGGAGACACCGACGGGAGTCGCTCGGCGACGGCGCGTGCGGTCTGGGCCGCGCGCTCCAGAGGAGAGTGCCACACGGCGTCGAGCGGGAGCCCGGAGAGGCGGTCGGCGAGGAGGGCGGCCTGGCGCTGGCCGCGCGGCGACAGGGGTCCGTCGGTGAGCCCGTGCTCGGCATCCTGATGCTCGCCGTGGCGCACCAGGTAGATGTAATGCGTCACGTCAGCTCACCTCGTCGTCAGTGTGCGGGCCCCCCGCAGAACACTTCCAGCCTACGTCACGCCCCCGACACGGGGCGGATCACTCGGCGGCGCGGGCGATGTCCGACAGCTGGGCGCGGCTGAGCCGGACGCCCACCGCGCGCATGCACTCGACGACGTGCCGCGGAGCGAACGCGTTGACGATCGGCGCCGTGACCGCCTTCTGAGCGAGGAGCCAGGCCACCGCGACCGCGGCATCCGGAACCCCCAGTTCCACGCCGACGGCATCGAGCGCACGTAGCACCCGCGACCCCCGGCGGTTCAGGTGAGCCGCGAGCTGCGAGCCGCGGACCGAGCTCTGCTGCTGACCGCGGGTGCGGGTCTCACCGGCGAGGAAGCCGTGCGCCAGCGGGTGGGACGGCGTCACCGCGATGCTCTGGGCCGCGGCGATCAGCCGCAGATCGCCGTCGAACTCGTCCCGGCGCATGACGTTGTACGGCACGTCCAGGACCGTCACCCGCGGGTACCCGGCCGACGAGAGGATCCGCGCCTCGACCAGCTGCGAGGCCGTGTAGCCGTGCGCGCCGATCGCGCGGACCTTGCCGCTCTCGACGAGCCACTCGCACGTCGCGAGCGTGTCCTCCAGGACCGCGGTGTCGCCGCGGACGGCATCCAGCGAGAGGACGTCGATGCGATCGGTGCCGAGACGGCTGAGCGACGCCTCGACCGCGCGGACGAGGTTCACCGCGCCGAGCCCCGGGTTGTCGGGATGCCGACCGATGCGCACCGCGAGCACGGTGTCGTCGCGCGTGCCGCGGGAACGCATCCACGAGCCGATGATGTACTCGCTGCGTCCTGCCGCGTAGCTGTCGGCGGTGTGGATCGCGTTGCCGCCGAGCTCGACGTACGTGTCGAGGATCTCGTGGCTCACGCGGGCATCGACGTTCCAGCCGAACTCGCCACCGCCGAGGAACAGCGGGAACACGTCGAAGCCGGTCTCGCCGAGGGGCACGCGAACGTGCGACCCGAGGCCGGGACCCTGCAGCGTCACGGGAGCGGACGGGTGAGGCACCCGGTTGCGGCGCAGGGGCGGCGTGGCCGTCTCGTCGACGCCCGAGCCACTCATGGGCCACTCCTCGGTGCACCGGAGACCGGACGCCGACGGCGCCCGCTTCGCCCCCGACGCGTAGTTCGAGGGTAGGGCCTCACCAGGGTCCGACCGCCGATTCGCCCGGCTCGGCGATAAACATTGCATAACGCTTGAAGACGGCCGCCTGACCGCCGCCGGCCGGGCCGGAATGCACGGATGCCCGCCCCGCGTGACGCGGGACGGGCATCCGTCGGAGAGGGGTCAGCCCTCGGCGGGAGCCTCGGGGCCTTCGCTGGCCGCAGCCGAGCCCTCGGTGTCGGCGGGCTCGGTGGCCTCGTCGAGCACGGGCTCCAGCGACAGCTTGCCGCGGTCGTCGATCTTCGTGATGCGCACGAGGATCTTGCGACCGACCGACAGCACGTCTTCGACGTTCTCGACACGCTTGCCGCCGGCGAGCTTGCGGACCTCGCTGACGTGCAGCAGGCCGTCCTTGCCGGGGAGCAGCGAGATGAACGCGCCGAAGGTCGCGATCTTCACGACCGTACCCAGGAACTGCTCGCCGACCTCGGGGTTGGTGGGGTTGGCGATCGCGTTGACCTGGGCGCGGGCGGCCTCGGCCGAGGGGCCGTCGGTCGCACCGATGTAGACCGTGCCGTCGTCCTCGATCGAGATCTGGGCGCCGGTCTCGTCCTGGATGGAGTTGATCGTCTTGCCCTTGGGGCCGATGAGCTCACCGATCTTGTCGACCGGGATCTGCACGCTGATGACGCGGGGCGCGGTGGGCGCCATCTCGTCGGGCGCATCGATCGCGGCGTTCAGGACGTTGAGGATCGTGAGGCGAGCCTCGCGAGCCTGCTGCAGCGCGGCGGTGAGCACCGACGACGGGATGCCGTCGAGCTTCGTGTCGAGCTGGATCGCGGTGACGAACTCGCTCGTACCCGCGACCTTGAAGTCCATGTCGCCGAGCGCGTCCTCGGCGCCGAGGATGTCGGTCAGCGCGGCGTAGCGCGTCTGCCCGTCGACCTCGTCCGAGACCAGACCCATGGCGATACCGGCGACGGGGGCGCGAAGGGGCACACCGGCGTTCAGCAGCGACAGGGTCGAGGCGCACACCGAGCCCATCGAGGTCGAGCCGTTGGAGCCCAGCGCCTCGGAGACCTGACGGATGGCGTAAGGGAACTCCTCGCGGCTCGGCAGCACCGGGACGAGGGCGCGCTCGGCGAGGAAGCCGTGCCCGATCTCGCGACGCTTGGGCGAACCCACGCGACCGGTCTCACCGGTCGAGTACGGCGGGAAGTTGTAGTGGTGCATGTAGCGCTTGCTCGTGACGGGCGACAGCGAGTCGATCTGCTGCTCCATCTTGAGCATGTTCAGCGTGGTCACGCCCAGGATCTGGGTCTCGCCGCGCTGGAAGATCGCCGAGCCGTGGACGCGCGGGATGACCTGCACCTCGGCGTCGAGCGGACGGATGTCGGCCAGGCCGCGGCCGTCGATGCGGACGCCCTCGGTGAGGATGCGGCCGCGCACGATCTTCTTGGTGACCGACTTGTACGCACCGGAGAACTCCAGGGGAGCACCGGCCGGCAGCTCGCCCGCCTCGACGGCGGCGATGAGCTCGGCCTTGACGCGGTCCTTGACGGCGTCGTCGGCGTTCTGGCGCTCCTGCTTGTCGGCGATCTGGTAGATGCCGACGAGGTCGTCGTACGCGCGACCGGCGACGAAGTCGTAGACCTCGGAGCTGTACGCGGGGAAGACCGGGTACGGCTGGATCTCCTTGGCCGCGGTGTTCGCGACGACGTTCTGTGCGGCGACGAGCTCGCGGATGAAGGGCTTCGAGGCCTCGAGGCCCTCGGCCACGACCTGCTCGTTCGGCTTGGTGGCGCCGCCCTTGATCAGGTTCCAGCTGCCTTCGGTGGCCTCGGCCTCGACCATCATGATCGCGACGTCGCCGTCCTCCAGGACGCGGCCGGCAACGATGAGGTCGAACACGGCCTCCTCGAGCTGCGGGGCGGTCGGGAAGGCGACCCACTGGTCGGCGTGCTCGCCGTGACCCGGGATGAGCGCCAGGCGGACACCCGCGATGGGACCCGAGAACGGCAGACCCGAGATCTGGGTCGACAGCGAGGCGGCGTTGATGGCGAGGGCGTCGTAGAACTCGCCCGGCGCGATCGAGAGCACGGTGACGACGATCTGGACCTCGTTGCGGAGGCCGTCGACGAACGACGGGCGCAGCGGGCGGTCGATGAGACGGCACACGAGGATGGCCTCGGTGGAGGGGCGACCCTCGCGGCGGAAGAACGAGCCGGGGATCTTGCCGGCGGCGTAGGAGCGCTCCTCGACGTCGACGGTCAGCGGGAAGAAGTCGAAGCCTTCACGCGGGTGCTTGCCGGCGCTGGTGGCCGAGAGCAGCATGGTCTCTTCGTCGAGGTACGCGGCGACGGCGCCCTGCGCCTGCTGCGCGAGACGACCGGTTTCGAAGCGGACGGTACGGGTGCCGAAACGACCGTTGTCGAGAACGGCCTCAGCGGCGGTGATTTCTGGACCTTCCAAGAGGTCCCTCCTTCTTTGTTTAGGCTCGGCGCCCCGTGTGGGCGACGAGCTGACATGCGAAGGAGCAGGAACAGGCAGAAAGGGCGCGCCGACTCGTCGGCCCGGAAATCCCGGCGACTGGCCACCAGTAGACGACCACCCGGCGTCATGACGGGGAGTCCACCACAGGGGACCAGCGTCTGCCGGCCTGCTCCGTGAGCTCATGTGTAATTGAGCGGATGCCATGGCGGCATCCTCCAAGAGCCTATCAGGGCCCGACTTTCCCGGGTGGTTCGACCCGGAAGGGTGCCGTACCCTCGCCTCATGGGCCTCAGACGTCACATACGTCACATGGCTCTCGCGAGCGCCCTGATGTGCGCCGTCCTGACGATCGCACCTCCGAGCACGGCCGCGGACGCCTCCGTCCGCTCTGCGGCGGTCGGTGACGACGACCCCGCGGTCGCCGATCTGAAGGCACAGCTGGATGCCGCCGAGGCTGCCGCGGCGTCCGCGTCGCGGGGTGCCCTCGACGCGTCCGCCGCCGCGGAACGCGCGCGGCTGCTCGCCGAGAGCACGGCGGCTCGCGCCCAGACGTTGACGGCCCGGAGCGCCGACGCCGACGCGACCCTCGCCTCGGCGACCGCGCGCGCGGGTGCGAGCGCGTCCCGGCTGTACCGCTCGACCGCCGGGGGTCCTCTCGTCGCCCAGCTGCTGACCGCGGCAGACCCCGACTCGCTGCTGGAGCGTCTCGGCATCCTGGATCGGGTGTCGACCGTGACGGCACGGACCGCGAGCGAGGCGCGTTCGGCGTCGGACCTCGCGACGTCGCTGCGCACGCAAGCGGACGCGGCGCGCGCGGAGGCGGCCCGCCTCGCGAACGAGGCCGCGACCACGGCGGCGGAGGCCCAGACCCGGGCCGATGCCGAGGCGACCACGGTCGCGGCGACCCGCACACGGCTCGACGAGCTGTACGCGCAGCTCGCCGCGATCCGCGAGACCACGGCGGCGCAGGAGCGCGCCGCCAGGCTCGCGCAGCAGACCGCAGCTCTGGCGGCACAGTCCGCTGCGGCGACCGGCGGCTCGTCCGGCGGGGGCGCGACGAGCAGCGGGTCCAGCGGATCGTCGAGCGGCGGATCGTCGAGCGGATCCTCCGGCGGCGGATCGTCGAGCGGCGGGTCGGGGGCGTCCGCCGGCAGCGGTGGCGGGAGCGGCAGCACCACAGCCCCGGCGGGTCCGACGATGTCGCCCTCCGCGGCGCGCGAGTACGCCCGTGGCGCCATCGGGTCGTACGGCTGGGGCGACGATCAGTTCTCGTGTCTCGTGTCGCTCTGGAACCGGGAGTCGGGCTGGCGCGCCGACGCCCTCAATCCGTGGAGCGGTGCCTATGGCATCCCGCAGGCCCTCCCGGGCGAGAAGATGGTCACCGCCGGAGTCGACTGGCGCACGAACGCCGCGACCCAGATCGACTGGGGGCTGTCGTACATCCGGTCGGTCTACGGCTCCCCGTGCGGCGCGTGGGCGCACTCCGAGGCCACGGGCTGGTACTGACTTCACCCGAGCCGCCAGATCACGCGATGCGGCCGAAGTCACTCTTTCTGGTCGGCCATGCCGCAGACGTTCGGCCGGATCACGTGAATTGGTGGCCACTCGGGCGGCCGGGGCGCGGCGCGGGCGCGAGCCCTACGACGACGTGCGCTGACGCTCGCCGCGCGCGGGGAGCTCGACGTACCCGTCGTGCTTGGGGAGGATGCCGTCGCCGGCGGTGCGCCCGCGGAGGCGGCGCCAGACCCACGGCAGGGCGTCGCGCGTGAGCCATCCGCCCCGCGGCACCTCGTCGTCCGCGTGCAGGGCCTCGTCGAGGCCGGACAGTTCCCCGGCGTCGGGCACCCCGAGCGCTTCGGCCGCGCGGTACGCCACGAGCCGGTGCCCCCGCGACCGCAGGTGCACCAGGTCGTCGGCCCACAGCGACAGGTCGCCGATCTCGGCGACCGCCTCCAGGTCGAGCAGGATCGCGCCGTGCGTGCGGGCGATCCGGCGCAGCTCGACGTTGTAGGCGGCGAACCGGCGGGCGAAGATCCGCGCAGCCGCCCGCCGGGGAAGGAACGTCGTGACCAGCAGCACGTCCGCGCCGGTGCGACGCACGGCCCGTACGGCGGACTCCACCTCGGCGACGAGGGCCGGGATCACCGGCGCGGGGCCGACGAGGTCGTTCGCGCCGATGAGGATCGAGACGAGGTCGGGCCGGAGCGCGAGGGCCGCGGGGATCTGCTCGTCGATGAGGTGCCGCACGCGGCGGCTGCGGACCGCGAGGTTGGCGTACCGGAACGGCCCCGCGTCGCTCGTGTGGGCCAGGAGCTCCGCGAGACGGTCGGCCCACCCGCGGAACTGCCCCGACGGCATCCGCGACGCGTCGCACAGCCCCTCGGTCAGCGAATCGCCGAGCGCGACGTAGCGGGTCCAGTGCCCTCGGGGGCGTGGTGCGGGCACCTCGGGCCGCTCTCCGCCGCGCACGAGCATCCCGGCATCGCGCGCGCGCAACGCCGCCGCGTCGCGGTAGTGCCCGACGAGCTCACGGGTGAGCGCCTCCCACGTGCGCCCGGCGACGGCATCCCGGGCCGCCCGTGCGAACGCCTGCCGTTTCGACTCGTCGCCCACGAGGTCGGCGACCCGCGCCCGCAGGTCGTCGAGGTCGCCCGGCTTGTACAGCCACCCGTCGACGCTCGAGCGGACGAGATCCAGCGGACCCCCGACGCCGGTGGCGACCACCGGGACACCGCTGGCGAGGGCCTCCTGGATCGTCTGCCCGAACGTCTCGCTCTCGCCGGGATGCACGAACACGTCGAACCCGGCCATCGCCCGCGCGAGCGCGTCACCCGACAGGTGTCCCGTGAACACGGCATCCGGGATCGCCCTCTCCAGGGCCGGACGCGAGGGGCCGTCGCCGACGACGACCAGCCGCGTCCCCGGCAGGTCGGTGAGCGCGCGCAGGTCGTCGACCTGCTTCTCCGGGGCGAGACGGCCGACGTAGCCGACGATGCGCTCGCCGCCGGGCGCCAGCGCGGCGCGCCAGGTCTCGTCGCGGTGCTCGGGCGCGAAGCGGACGGCATCCACTCCCCTGCCCCAGCGGCGGACACGGTCGACACCGAGCTCCTCGAGCTGCCGCGTGGACGCCGACGACGGGGCGAGCGTGAGCGTGGCCCGGCGGTGCAGTCGCGTGACGTGCCCGGCGACCAGCGCCGTGGCCTGGGGCAGACCGTACTTCTGGGCGTAGGAGATGACGTCGGTCTGGTACACCGCGACCGAGGGGATCCCGAGCGCCTCGGCGGCCGCGAGTCCCTGCCAGCCGAGGACGAACGGGGATGCCAGGTGCACGACGTCGGGGCGGAACTCCCGCAGCAGCGCACCGAGGCGCGCGGCGCGCGCGAACACGACGCGCACCTCGGGGTACGACGGCAGCGGCACCGAGCGAAGGAGTTCGGCGCGGGCGCCGTGCAGGTCGGCGGTGACGTCTCCGGACTTGGGGGCGATCACGAGCGTCTCGTGACCGGCCTCCGCCAGATGGCGGAGGACGTGCAGAACGGAACCGGTGACCCCGTTCATGTGCGGGAGGAAGGACTCGGCCAGCAGCGCGACTCTCACGCCTCCAGGGTGGGACCCGCGGCTCGGCTGCGGAGCCGATCCGGGCCCGACGTTCGCGATGTTCACCGGATGCTCCGCGGCGGGTCACCGCTCGGTCGGCATCCCGTCTCGATCCGCGACGGAGAGTGACGTGATGGACGGGATCGATGCGTGGCTCGGGCTGATCGCGGCGAGCCCGTGGGCGCTGCCGGCCATGGCCGCGCTCGTGTTCGCGGACGCGTTCCTGGTGGTGATCCCGGGCGAGGCGGCCGTCACGGCGTTCGGCGCGCTGGCGGTGGCGAACGGCACTCCCCCGCTGGTCGCGGTCATCCTCGTCGCGGGTGCGGCGGCCTTCTGCGGCGACCTGTGCTGCTACCTGGTGGGACGCGCCGTCGGGGTGGAACGCTGGGCGTGGATGCGCGGACCGCGCGTCCGTGCCGCTCTGGAGTGGGCGCGGGCGCGACTCGAACGCAACGCCGCGGTGGTGCTGTTCACGGCGCGCTTCGTCCCGTTCGCCCGCCTCGCGGTCAACCTCGCGGCGGGGGCGGCACGGGTGAATCCGGCGCGGTACCTCGGGGTCGCGGCGGTCGCCGCGGTGGCGTGGGCCGCCTACCAGGCGGTGATCGGCGCGGTGGTCGCCGCGCTCGTGCCGGGCGGACCGGTGGTCGCGGTGATCGTGTCGATCGTGGTCGCCGTGGGGATCGGGGTGGGCATCGACCTCGCGCTCGCCCGGCGGGCGCGACGTCGGGCGGCGCGCGACCTGGCGTCGTAGCCCGCGGCCTCAGACGAGCGCGAGCGTGCGCTCCGCGGCATCCACGAGTTCGTCTCCGTAGGCCGGGCCGTGTCCCGCCGCGTGCACCGCGAGGGGATGCAGCTGATGCACGGGTACGCGCTCGCGCCAGCCCGGACGGAGCGGATGCCGAAGGTCGTACGCCGCGAGGATCCGGTCGAGGAACGGGCAGCCGAAGAGGGCCAGCATCGCGAGGTCGGTCTCCCGGTGGCCGCCGTGCGCCGCGGGGTCGATGAGCACGACGCCCGCGGCCGACCACAGGACGTTGCCGGACCACAGGTCGCCGTGGAGACGCGCCGGGGCGTCATCGTCGTCGAAGGCCCCGCGCGCGATGAGCGCGCACGCCCGCCGGACGATCTCGGCCGCGGATGCCGAGAGGTTCCCCGCTGCGACGGCCGGGGCGAGGAACGGCGCGACGCGCTGTGCGGCGTAGAAGGCGCCCCACGTCGGCTCGGGACGCGCCGGCTGCGTCCGACGGCCGATGAAGATGTCGCCCGCCCATCCGGGCGGCGGTGCGCCGAAGGCGGGGGCACCGGCGTCGTGGGTCGCGGCGAGCGCGGCACCGAATTCCTCCGCGGCGACCGGGGTCGGGCGCACGGTCGTCACGCGCTCGAGGACGATGTGCGTCGGCGCGTTCTCGAACACCCCGGCGGTGCGGACGCCGTGCGCGCCGGCGAGCCACGCCAGTCCCGCCGCCTCCGCCGCGAAGAACCCGGCGGGGGCGTCGTCCCGGGTCTTCACCCACCGTTCCATGGCCCCAGTCTGTCGCGATGTCGGAGGGCCCGGGCACGATGGGGCGATGAGCGACGGTTTCGACCCCGACTTCCTCGGCATCCCCCTGCCCCTCCCCTCGCCCGCCGCCCCGACGACCCGGCTCGACTACCCGCGGTTCTCCGTCCTGCTCGATCCGGTGCGGCGGTTCGCCGCGGTCACGGGCGTCGTGATCGACGGGTCCACCGTGCAGGACCTCCCGCGCTCGGGCGAGTGGCGCCTCGACCCGCGGGTTCCCGTCGAGGCCCAGGCCGGTCCGGCTGTGTACGCCGACAACGACCTCGACCGCGGGCACCTGGTGCGCCGACGCGACCCCGGGTGGGGAACTCCGGCGGAGGCTCGGGATGCCACGGCCGCGACGTTCTTCTACCCCAACGCCGCGCCGCAAGCCGCCGGCTTCAACCAGTCCAAGGAGCTGTGGCTGGGGCTGGAGGACCACGTCCTCGCCTACGCCGAGAGCACCGACCAGCGGCTCGCGGTGTTCACCGCACCGGTGCTCGATCCCGACGATCCGCCCTACCGCGGAATCCGCGTGCCGCTGCGGTTCTGGAAGATCGCGGCCTGGCGCTCGGCCGCGGGCCTCTCCGCCGCGGGGTTCGTACTCGACCAGACGGCGCTCGTCGACACGCGGCAGGGGCTGCGGGTGCCGCCGCTCGGCGCGTTCCGCACGTTCCAGGTGCCGATCCGCGACATCGCGGCGGAGGCGCGGATCGACGTCGGTGAACTCGCCGGCGCCGATGTGCCCGCGCGACCGGGCGTGCGACCGGCGGGCGCCCGCGAGCTGCGCGATGCCGACGACATCGTGCTCTGACCCGCCGGGGCCTCAGCGCACGCGCACCGCGTGCAGCAGCGTGTCGATCGCGGCGTGCGTATGTCCGCCGCGCAGCTCCGCGTCGCCGGTGCCGCGGACGACACGCTCACAGCGCTCGATGCGGAACCGGTCGTCGAGGGCGCCGCGCAGCAACTCGGGGGTGTAGAGGATCGCCGGGTCGGACGGTCCGTGGCCCCCGGCGGCGATGTTCTCGACGTCGTGCCCGACGACGACGAGCGTCCCGTCGACCGCCACCCACTCGGCGATGCGGGCGATCGCGGCGGCGTTGTCGGCGAGGTGCAGGTAGCAGGACACCACGAGATCGACGGATGCCACCGGCTCCCACGCGTGGACATCCGCGCGGACCCACGACACCGCGTCGCCGCCGGGGCGGGCCGCCGCGATGGCCAGGGCCTCGGCCGAGAAGTCGATACCGGTGACGTCCCAGCCGCGCGCGGAGAGCCACAGCGCCGTCCGCCCGTCGCCGGTGGCCACGTCGATCGCCGTGGCGGGCGTCAGAGCGCCCGCGATCTCCCGCACGACGGCGGGCGGCTCGCTCGCCCACACCCCTCCGACGGAGGCGCGATAGCGCTCGTCCCACTGCTCGGCATCCATGCCCTCACCCTAGGGCCGCCGCGCGACGTCGCCGATCGGCGCGACGTCGGCCCCGCTCCCCTGCACGACCTCAGCGATCCGCGCGAAGTGAGCGCCGCAGCGCGGAATCGGGATGAGGGTGGGCGGATCACCGAGGATCCGCCACCGCGCCCGCGCAGCACGAAGCCCCGCCCTCCCGAAGGAGAGCGGGGCGTCGAGGCGGGTCACTCGCCGGCGAGACCGCCGAGGAGGTGACCGAAGGACTTCCCGGCGCCGAGGTACGACGCGGGGTCGAAGGGATCGGCATCCTGTACGGGCTCCCGCGCGGCGATCGCATCGGCGAACTCGCGCGCGGCCCGATCGACGCGGGCGCCGAGCGGGGCGACCTCGTCGGCGTTGGATCCCCAGTCACTGGATGCCGCGAACACGCCGGTCGGGACGGGATTCGCGTGCAGGTAGGTGAACAGCGGACGGATCGCGTAGTCGATCGCGAGGGAGTGCCGGGCGGTGCCCGCGTTCGCCCCGAGCAGGACCGGCGTCCCGCTCAGGGCCTGCGGGTCGAGCACGTCGATGAACGACTTGAACAGTCCCGAGTAGCTCGTCGAGAAGATCGGCGTCACGACGATCAGGCCGTCGGCCGAGACCACGGAGTTGATCATCTGCTCGAGGGCGGGCGGGGCGAACCCCGTCAGCAGGTTGTCGGTCAGGTCGTGCGCGAAATCGCGCAGCTCGAACACGTCGCTCGTGGCGTCGATCCCCCGCGCGCGGAGTTCGGCGAGCGCCGCGTGGGCGAGCCGGTCACCGAGCATGCGCGTCGAGGACGGCGTGGACAGCCCCGCGGTCACGACCGCGATACGGCGGGCGGTCATGTCAGGCCCCCACTCGCGTCGCGGCGGCACCGAAGGAGCTGCCGGCCTTGGCCGGGGCGTCCTGGTAGGGGCTGCCGGCGACCATGTTGTCACCGCGGTTCGCACCGGGCACGGCCTGGCGCGGCGCGGCGCCCGCGTAGATCTTCTCGACGAGGTTGGCGTGCGTGGGCGCGTCGGGCACCTCGGCGGGACGTTTCTTCTGCAGCTCCTTGCGGAGCACGGGCACGACCTCGCCACCGAGGATGTCGAGCTGCTCGAGCACCGTCTTGGTGGGAAGTCCCGCGTGGTCGATGAGGAACAGCTGGCGCTGGTAGTCGCCGAACGTCTCGCGCATCGCGGCGTACCGGTCGATGATCTGCTGCGGCGAGCCGACGGTCAGCGGGGTCATCTCGCTGAAGTCCTCGAGGCTCGGGCCGTGACCGTAGACCGGGGCGTTGTCGAAGTAGGGACGGAACTCCTTCACGGCATCCTGCGAGTTGGTCCGCATGAACACCTGGCCGCCGAGGCCGACGATCGCCTGCTGGGGCGTGCCGTGTCCGTAGTGGGCGAAGCGCTCGCGGTACAGCATGATCAGGCGCTGGTAGTGCTCCTTGGGCCAGAAGATGTTGTTGGCGAAGAAGCCGTTGCCGTAGAAGGCGGCCTGCTCGGCGATCTCGGGCGTGCGGATCGAGCCGTGCCACACGAACGGGGGAACGCCGTCCAGCGGACGCGGTGTCGAGGTGAAGCCCTGCAGCGGGGTGCGGAACTTGCCCTCCCAGTCGACGACGTCCTCGCGCCACAGCTTGTGGAGCAGGTCGTAGTTCTCGATGGTCAGCGGCAGGCCCTGACGGATGTCCTTGCCGAACCAGGGGTACACCGGGCCGGTGTTGCCACGGCCGAGCATGAGGTCGGCGCGTCCGCCCGACACGTGCTGCAGCATCGCGAAGTCTTCGGCGATCTTCACCGGGTCGTTCGTGGTAATGAGGGTCGTGGAGGTCGTGAGGATCAGGCGCTCGGTCTGGGCCGCGATGTAGGCGAGCGTCGTGGTCGGCGACGACGACCAGAACGGCGGGTTGTGGTGCTCACCCAGGGCGAAGACGTCGAGACCCACCTCTTCGGTGTGCTTCGCGATCGTGAGCGTGTCCTTGATGCGCTGGGCCTCGCTCGGGGTCTTGCCCGTGGTCGGGTCCTGGGTGATGTCGCTCACCGTCATGACACCGAACTGCATCCCGGGCCAGTTGTTCGTCTCGTTCACGATGCCCCTCCTTTTTGTATGCATCTGAATATACATCGTGAAACGCAGGACCGCGAGATCTATTCCCGCGGGGCCGATCGTTCCGCGCACGCCGAGAAACGCTCCGCGCGACGAGACACGCCGGGAGGGACCATGTCTCGTCGCGAGAAGCGTTTATCGCGGGATCGGGGAGGGCGTGACGCCGGGCGGGGCGGGCGGGGGCGGGACGCGCTGCGGCTCAGGAGCCGAGCAGCCCCGCGCCGATCGACGCACCCGCCGCCGGAGCGGGGGGAACCGCCCACAGGCCCGAGCCGACGTGCTTCAGGTACTCCCCCATGGCGTCGGTCGCGAGCGCCCGCTGGAGGGTGATGTAGCGGTCGGGGCTGCGCTGGAACGACAGGAAGAACAGGCCCGCGTTCAGCCGTCCGAGATCGGTGGTGCCGTCGACGAAGTTGTAGCCGCGACGCAGGATCCGGATGCCGTTGTTCATGTCGGGGTGCGCCAGGCGCACGTGGCTCCGCGCGTCGATGCGGGGCTTGCCCGCGGCATCCGTCGCGGCGAAGTCCGGCGCCGAGAACTCATCGCCGCCCGAGAGCGGCGCCCCCTGCGCCTTGTCGCGCCCCACCACCCGGTCCTGCTCGGCGAGCCGGGTGCGGTCCCATGTCTCGATGAGCATCGCGATGCGGCGCGCGACGAGGTACGACCCGCCCGCGAGCCACGCGGGACCCTCGGATGCCGGGACCCAGACGTTCTCTTCCAGAGCCGCCGCGTCGTTCGCGAGGATGTTCGCGGTGCCGTCCTTGTATCCGAAGAGATTGCGGGGGGTGGACTGGTCGCTCGTGGTCTTGGAGGTGCGACCGAACCCCAACTGAGACCAGCGGATGCTCGCGCGCCCGAAGGCGATGCGGCTGAGGTTGCGGATCGCGTGCACGGCGACCTGCGGGTCGTCGGCGCACGCCTGGATGCAGAGATCCCCGTCGGAACGCTCCGGGTCGAGGTCGTCGCCGAGGAACGCGGGCAGCCGCTCGAGTCCGGCGGGACGCTGCGCGGCGAGACCGAACCGGTCGTCGAACAGCGAGGGACCGAACCCGAACGTGATCGTCAGGTTGCTCGCCGGGAGGCCGAGAGCCTCGCCGGTGTCGTCCGGCGGCGCCTCGGGCGAACCGCCGACCGCACCCGTCGCGCTCACCTCGAGGCCCTGCATCATCCGCGTGGCCGCGTAGGTCCAGTCCGCGAGCAGCGACGCGAGGTCGTCACGCGTGGTCCGGGCCATCATGTCGTAGGCCGCGAAGTGCAGATGCTCCTGCACCGGGGTGGTGATCCCCGCTTGATGGATGCCGGAGGCCGGGGCCACGGCATCCATGGCCTGCCGCGCCTGCGTCTGGCCGTAGGCCGCACCGCCGACGAGTCCCGCACCCGCGCCGACCACGAGACTCGTGGCGCTCGCGCCGATCGCGAGACCGATCAGGTCGCGACGGGAGACGCCGCCGGGTACGGAGCCGTCGGCCGCGCCCCTGGCATCCATCTCGGTCTGCTCCTGCCCCATCGTCACTCCAGGACGGTCACGGTGAGCTGCGAGAGCGGCTCGGCGAGGGCGTTGATGAGGTCGGTGAGCTGACGCTTGTCCTCGTCCGTGAGCTGCGTGTACGGCGCGAAGCCCGCGTCCGCCGAGCCGTAGGCCGCCAGCGCGGCCTCGAGGTCGGCGTACCCGGTGTCGATCCGCGTGACGAGGGACGCACCCTTGTCCCCCTTGGACTCGGCGAAATCGCGCACGAGCGAGAAGGCCATCTTCGAGCCCTCGACGTTCGCGGCGAAGTCGTACAGATCGGTGTGCGACCACCAGTCCTCTTCACCGCTGATCTTTCCGGTGGCGACCTCGTCGAGGAGGGCGATGGCACCGTTGGAGATCCCGGCGACGCCCTGGTCGGTGAGCGCCTGCTCGAACGCGTCGGAGTGGACGTAGTCGTACAGCTCCTGCGTGTCCGCGACGAGGGTCTGGCCGTACGTCGCACGCTCGGCGGACGTCGACGGCGCCCAGTCCTTCCACGCGGGGGTCTCGCCGTCGGCGTTGAGCGCGTCCTGCGCGGGGACCCACAGGTCCTTCTCGATCCGGTGGAAACCGGTCCAGGTCAGGCCCTCGGCCGCCGCGTCGACCTCGCGGTAGTCGATGCGCGGATCGAGATCGCCGAGCGCCTCGGCGATCGGTTCGATGCGCTCGTAGAACGCGCGGACACGCGGGTACTGCTGCTGCGCCGCCGCGTCATCGCCGGACTCGTACGCCGCGGTGAAAGTCTGCACGGCGGGCAGCAGCTGACCGACCTGATCCTTGACGAACGCGGCGTACAGGTCGATCGCCTGCTGCTTCTGTTCGGCATCCACGCCGTCCACGGCGACCGCGTCACCGGTGACCGTGAACGCGGCCTTGCCCACTCCGTCGCCCACCATGCCGGGCTTGCACAGCGTGAAGTAGTCGCCCGGCTGCGCCGTCACGGTCAGGCTGCGCGAGGCGCCGGGGGCGACGTTCTCGACCTCACCGACGATGCGCAGACCGTCGGAGGCGAGCAGATAGAACTCGGTGGTCTGATCGCCCTTGTTCACCACGTCGAACGCGAGCGTGCCGCTCGTCGCGGTCGCCGCGGAGACGTCGCAGCCGTCGGCCGTCGACGTGACGGTGAGGGCACCGGTGGCGGCGGCGTCGGTCTTGGCGACGCAACCGGAGAGGACGAGGACGGCCGCGCCGGCCGCGGCCGTGGCCGCGAGGAGGCGAGTCGGGTTCATGATGCTCCGTTCGGATGGGCGGCGGATGCCACGGCGGGCGCGGCAGCCGGAGTCGGGGTCGCGGCGGGCGCGGGTGCACCGGCGGGCGCGGGTGCACCGGCGGGCGGAACCGCGGTGGGGCGGCGCCCCGCCCGGACACCGCGGACGAACAGGGGGACGACGACGGCGACGTAGACGACCCACGCGATGACCTGCAGCCACGTCATCTGGGGCATGAATCCGACCGTCGCCTGCAGCAGCACCGCGAGGGTGCTGTCGGGCGCGAGGGCGCCGGAGACGTCGAACGCCCACCCGAAGGGGAAGCCCACCCAGCCGACGGCGACGGCACCGGTGGACGGATCGATCGGGGCGCCGGCGCCGAAGGGGCCGGGGAGCGCACCCGCCTCCTGCAGATCGTGGAACGCGTACGCGAGCACCCCCGCCGCGACGATGATGAGGAACCCGCCGGTCCAGGTGAAGAAGCGTCCGAGGTTCAGGCGCAGCATGCCGCGCGCGATCAGCCAACCGAGCACGGCGGCGGTCACGAGTCCCACGAGCGCCCCGATCAGGGCGACGGGCTTGTCGCCGAAGCCCTGCACCATCGACCACAGCAGCAGGGTCGTCTCCACGCCTTCGCGAGCCACAGAGACGAAGCCGATGACGACGAGCGCCCAGACCCCGCCGCGGAGCGCCCGGTCGATTCCGCCCTCGAGACCCGCCTTGAGCGAGCGGCCGGCCTTCTGCATCCAGAAGATCATCCAGGTGACCATCGCCACGGCCAGCAGCGAGAGCCCCCCACCGATCAGCTCCTGCGCCTCGAACGTCAGGGCGTAGGCGCCGAACGTGAACACGGCACCGATCGCGACCGCCAGTGCGATGGCGAGCCCCACGCCGACCCAGAGGCGCGGCAGGGCGTCACGGCGTCCGAGCTTGGTGAGGTAGGCGACGAGGATGCCGACGACGAGCGCAGCCTCCAGCCCCTCACGCAGTCCGATGAGGAACGGAGCGAAGAAGGACGCGAGCACGGGCGGACACCGACTTTCGGGATTCGGAGAGGACCGCGGCGGTGCGGGTAGGTAAGGGCAGCCTCACCTGACTCAGACACATTACGCAATACGGCGGCCTTCTCGCACCCCACCAGGCGGAGGGACACCCCCGCCGATCAGCGGGGTTCGCGGCATCCAACACTCCTCGGGGTTACGGCGTCACATTCTCTTCGACGCGGGAAACAACCGCCTGACCGGGGGAATCCGCCGCGGTTCAGACGCCGCGACCGCCTCGCACCGCACCCGCACACCGACACCGCCCACGCGCCGGTAACCGTCGGCAACATTCGCCGTCGCGCCGCAGACCCGACTTAGCCTCTGTTCATGTCCGAGCTGAACCTCCCGATCCTCGACCTCTCGCTCCTCGACCAGGGGCCGGAGTCCGCCGCCCGATTCCGCGACGAACTGCGCACCGCCACCCGCGATGTGGGCTTCTTCTACCTCACCGGCACCGGGATCAGCCCCGATCTGGAGGCTCGCCTCCTCCGCGCGGCGAAAGACTTCTTCGCGCTGCCGGAGGCGGAGAAACTGGCGATCGAGAACGTCACGAGCCCCCACTTCCGCGGGTACACGCGGGTCGGCGGCGAGCTGACCCAGGGTCGCGTCGACTGGCGCGAGCAGATCGACATCGGACCCGAGCGCGAAGCCATCTGGGCCCCCACGCCCGGAGGCTCGCCGCGGCGCGACAGCGACGCGGGGAGTGGGCGTAGGGACGACCCCGACGGCCCCGGCTACAACCGGCTCGTCGGACCCAACCTGTGGCCGGCGGCCCAGCCCGAGCTCCAGGACGTCGTGGGCGAGTGGCACGACCACCTCACCGGCATCGCGCGCAAGCTCCTGCGCGCGTGGGCGCTCTCCCTCGGCGCCGAGGAAGAGTACTTCGACCGCCACTTCGGCGATCCGCAGACGCTCATCAAGATCGTGCGGTACCCCGGCAAGGACGACCCGACGCCCCAGCAGGGCGTCGGCGCCCACAAGGACTCCGGATTCCTCACTCTGCTGTGGGTCGAGCCGGGCAAGGGCGGGCTGCAGGTGCTCCGCGACGGCGAGTGGGTCGACGCGCCGCCGGTTCCCGGCGCCTTCGTCGTGAACATCGGCGAGCTGCTCGAGTACGCCACCCAGGGGTATCTCACGGCGACGAACCACCGCGTGATCTCACCGAAGTTCCCCGACGAGCGCATCTCGGTGCCGTTCTTCTTCAACCCCGCACTCGACGCGGTGCTCCCGATCATCGACCTGCCCGCGGAGTTCGCCGCCGAAGCCCGCGGCGTCTCCCAGGACCCCGCGAACCCGATCCACGCCACGTACGGCGAGAACGCCCTCAAGTCGCGCCTGCGCGCCCATCCCGACGTCGCCGAGCGCTGGCATCCCGATCTGGTCGCCGCCCGCGCGGCATCCTGACCGGCGCATCCGGCGCCACGTCCCGCGCGCCACGCCCTTCGCGCCCCGCAGCGCACAATGCCGCTACCTCCGCGATAAACGCTATCCACGGTGAGAAACGCGACGACGTCTTGTTTCTCGTCGCGGATCGCGTTTATCGGTGGATGCCACGACACGGCGCCGCAACACCACGCCCCCACGCCGCAACCCCGGCGCCGCAACGCCGCGCCCCGGCGCGGCGGGGAATGACGAAGGCCGCCCCACACCGTGGGGCGGCCTTCCAAGAATGTTTTGCGCGATTGAACGCTGGTGCGATTAGCGACGCAGACCGAGACGCTCGATGAGCGAGCGGTAACGGTTGATGTCGACCTCCTGCAGGTAACCCAGCAGGCGGCGGCGCTGACCGACGAGCAGGAACAGGCCACGGCGCGAGTGGTGGTCGTGCTTGTGTGCCTTGAGGTGCTCGGTGAGGTCCTTGATGCGCTGCGTCAGCATCGCGACCTGCACCTCGGGGGATCCGGTGTCACCGGGGTGCGTCGCGTACTCTTCGATGATCGCCTTCTTGACGTCTGCTTCCAGTGCCATAGGTGATCCCCTTCCTCTTCGTTGCGCGGCGCCCGACGCCTGATGCGTGGGCTCTCTTTATCCGCGGCCGATCGAACGGCAACCGCATGAGTCTACCAGCATCCGGATGCCGCCACCCACCCGCCCACGAACCCCGGCGAGCGCCCGTGCCGTAGCCTCGACGGGTGCAGATCACCGTCCGCGTGAAGCCCGGCAGCCGGCGCGGCCCCCTCGTCGAGGACGGACCCGACGGCCTTCTCGTCCACGTGCGAGAACGCGCCGCCGACGGCGCGGCGAACGCGGGCGTCGTCCGGGCGCTGGCCGACCATTTCGGAGTCGCCCCGCGCGACGTCGAGATCCTGCGCGGCCACACCGCCCGCGTCAAGCGCGTCGAGGTCGGGGAGTGAGCCGGGGCAGCGCGCTGATCGACCTGCGCCCCCTCACCACCTCTCCCGCGTTCGCCCGCCTGTGGATCGGGTCGACGCTCTCGGGCATGGGCGGTCAACTCACCGTCGTCGCGGTCATGCTGCACGTGTTCGAGCTGACGCAGAGCACGTTCGCGGTGTCGATGATCGCCGTCGCGGGCCTGGTCCCGATGGTCCTCGCGGGGCTCTACGGCGGCATGCTCGCGGATGCCTTCGACCGCCGCACCGTCGCCCTGATCGCCGCCTCCGTGACGTTCGTGTCCACCGCGCTGCTCGCGGCCCTGGCCTGGACGGGGATGGAGAACGTGGCATCCCTCTTCGTCCTGAGCGTCGTCAACTCGGCCGCGAACTCGATCGTCATGGCCACCCGCTCGGCGATCACGCCGCGTCTCCTCCCCCGCGATCTGCTGCCGGCCGCGGCCGCGCTGCAGGGAGTCACGGTCGGGATCATGGTGATGGCCGGACCCGCGCTCGCGGGCGTCCTCGTCGCGTTCGCGGGCTACGCGTGGACCTACTCGCTCGACGTGCTGCTGATGACCTCGCTGTTCCTCGGCCTGTGGTCGTTGCCGCGGCTGCGGCCCGAGGGCGAGATCGTCCGGCCGGGCCTGGAGTCGTTCCGCGACGGCGTGCGGTTCCTGCGGCGCGCCCCGAACATCCGCCTGCAGTATCTGCTCGACATCACCGCGATGACGTTCGGCCAGCCGATCGCCCTGTTCCCCGCGATCGGTGCCGTGCTCCTCGGCGGCGGCGCGATCACGACCGGCATCCTCACCGCCGCCATCGCGGCAGGGGCGTTCCTGTCGAGCCTGTTCTCGGGCCCCGTCGGCCGTGTCCGGCGGCAGGGGCTCGGGATCGAGCGGGCGATTCAGGTCTACGGCCTGTCGATCGGGGCGTTCGGCGTGATCCTGCTGGCCGCCACGCTCGGATGGATGCGCCCGGCGGACACCGGCGAGGACTCCGGCGCGGTCGTGCTGATCGTGCTCGCGGCGATCGTCCTGGCGGTCTCCGGCGCCTCCGACAACGTCAGCGCGATCTACCGCTCGACGATGATGCAGGCGGCGGTCCCGGATGCCATGCGCGGCCGCCTCCAGGGCATCTTCATCGTCGTGGTGGCCGGCGGCCCCCGTGTCGGCGCGCTCTACGCCGGGACGCTCGCGACCCTCACGGCCCTGTGGGTGCCGCCGCTGTTCGGCGGCATCCTGATCCTGGCCCTCGTCGGCGTGCTCGTGCGCTTCTCGCCACGGTTCCGCGACTACGACGCGCTGAACCCCGTGCCCTAGCGCCAACCACCGGCGGATTCCGGACTTCTCACCCGCGGACCCGCGCGCGTGTCCGACCTCCGGCCTAGGGTCGGGACGTGGCATCCACTTCCTCCCCCTCCCCCGTCTCGGTCACGGTGCAGTTCGTCCTGACCGGCATCGTGTGGGGGTCGAGCTTCCTCTTCATCGCGGTCGCCCTCACCGGCATGACCCCCGCGCAGGTCGCCGGCGGGCGGCTCCTGTTCGGCGCGCTCGCTCTGGCGGCCGTCGTCGCCGTGCGACGGGAACGGCTCCCGCGCAGCCCCCGGATCTGGGCGCACCTGTGCGTCCTCGGCGTGACGTTCTGCGTGGTCCCGTTCCTGCTGTTCGCCTGGGCGGAGCAGCACGTGTCGTCGGGGCTGGCGAGCATCTTCAACGCCACGACCCCGATCATGACGGCGATCATGGCGTGGGCTGTGTTCCGCGTCGAGCGCCTGCGCGCGGGACAGCTGATCGGCATCGCGGTGGGCATCGCCGGGGTCGTCGTCATCATCGCCCCGGGCGCCCTCACCGACGTCGGGGGCAGCACCGTCGCGCAACTCGCGCTCCTCGGCGCGACCGCGTGCTACGGCTTCAGCCTCGCGTACATGCGGCGCTTCCTCGGGGACGCCGGGTTGTCGGGCATCGCGTTCGCGTTCGGGTACATCGGGCCCGCGGCATTGCTGATGCTGCTGCTGTCGCCGCTGATCCTCGCGGAGCCCATGAACCCGACCCCCGCCGTCGTCGCGAGCATCGTCGCACTCGGCGTGCTCGGCACGGGGCTGGCGTACGTGTGGAACCAGAACACGCTGCGCGCGTGGGGACCCACGCGCGCCTCGACCGTGACCTACATCACCCCGGTCGTCGGCGTCGCTCTGGGCATCGCGGTGCTCGGCGAGAAGATCACGTGGAACGAGCCCGCCGGCGCGGTCGTCGTCTTCCTCGGCATCCTCCTGGTGCAGGAGCGGGTGCGTCTCGGTCGCCGCATCCGCGCCTGATCATCCGGCCCGCAACGACGGAGGTCCCGGATGCCGTGGCATCCGGGACCTCGCAGAAGTCGATCGATCAGGCCTGGAGGGCGAACTGCAGGTCGAGCTCGATGGTGACGTCCTTGCCGACGAGCACGCCGCCGGTCTCGAGGGCGGCGTTCCAGGTGAGGCCGTAGTCCTCACGGTTGATGACCGTCTTGGCGGTCGCGCCGGCCTTGTAGTTGCCCCACGGGTCGGTACCGAACCCGCCGAAGTCGATCGAGAAGGTGGCGGGCTTGCTGACGCCGCGGATGGTGAGCTCGCCGTCGACGAGGAAGTCGCCGTTCTCGACACGGACACCGGTCGACCGGAAGTCCATCGTCGGGTAGGTCTCGGTGTCGAAGAACTCGGCCGAACGCAGGTGCTGGTCGCGTCCCTCGTCCTTGGTGTCGACGGACGTGACGTCGACGGAAGCCTCGACAGTGGCCTCGAACGGGTTCTCGGGGGCGACGAGCGTCGCGCTCTTCATGCCGAATGTACCGCGCACCTTGGAGATCATCATGTGGCGGACGGTGAACGTCACCTCGCTGTGCGAGGGGTCGAGCACCCAGGTGCCCTGCTTGTAGCCGGGGATCTCGAGCGTGGTCGTGTCGGTCATGTCACTCCTTGAGGTCTGGGGAGCCGGTACGGCGTCCTGCCGGGGTCCAACTCGCATTCATCCGAATGTATTCCACGATTCCCGAAAAACACGAACCCGAGGGGGCCGGAGCTCCCTCGGGTTCGTGAACAGGCGGTGAAACGCCGGGTCAGCCCACCTTGAGCAGGTCGATGATGAAGATGAGGGTCTTGCCGCCGAGGAAGTGGCCGCCGGCGGGTCCGTACGCCAGGTGCGGCGGGATCACGAGCTCGCGGCGTCCGCCGACCTTCATGCCCGGGATGCCGTCCTGCCAGCCCTGGATCAGGCCGCGGAGCGGGAACTGGATGCTCTCGCCGCGACCCCACGACGAGTCGAACTCTTCACCCGACTCGTACTCGACACCGGCGTAGTGCACGGTGACGGTGTCACCGGGCTTGGCCTCATCGCCGTCGCCGACGATGATGTCGCGGATGACGAGGTCGGAGGGGGCGGGGCCGCTGGGAGCGTCGAACTCCGGCTTGGTGCGATCAGTCATGACACCATCCAAGCACGCGGCGGGCACCCGCGAACCCCCTGGACAAAGACTCAGCGCCCGGTGCCGCGGCGATGCCTGCGTGTCTCCCGGGCGCTGAGTTGGCCTACATCGATGGTGCTCCCGGTCCCCGCGCCTGTCAAGACCCGGCGTCAGGGGGCCAGCAGTGCGGCACGCGCCGCGGTGGTGCGCTGGAGCAGCGCACGCTCCTGTGCGGCCGCCGTGGCGTCGCGGCCGGAGAGGGCCCGCTGGCGCGCGGCGGCGAGCGCCGTGGCATCCCGGATGAAGCTCTTCATCACCGCCGAGCGGTCGCCCGGCAGCCCTCGCGCCCAGGCCACCGACGACCGGCGTCCGGCGCCCGTGGCGAGCATGTCGACCTCCTGCGCGGTGAACCAGCCCGCGGCGGCGTACTCGCCGAGCCGTGCCCGCGTCAGTCGCGCCTCCTCCCGGCGCAGCGCGAGGATACCGAGGACGAACAGCACGAACAGCGGCACCTGCAGCGTCGCGTACAGCTCGAAGAAGTTGAAGAAGGTCGCAGAACCGTTCCACAGCGCGTGGAGCACGATCGCTCCGACGAGGCCGGGCAGCGCGTACCGCAACGCCGCCCCGGTGCCGAGCGACCGCCGGGCAGCGAGACCGAACGCGAAACCGGTGAGGCTGGTGAACATGACGTGCGCGAACGGCGAGAGCACCGCACGGAGGAAGAACACCCCGCTGACCTGCACCGCACCGCCCTCGATGAAGCTCACCGCGAAGTACTGCACGTTCTCGGTGAACGCGAACCCGGCGCCGATGAGGGCGCCGTAGACGATGCCGTCCACCGGCCCGTCGAACGACCGGCGCGCGCCGACGTACAGCAGCAGCAGACCCAGGCCCTTGGCGACCTCCTCGACGATCGGAGCCTGCACGACCGAGCTGAACGCATCGCCCCACCCACCCGTGAGGAACGCCAGGAGCGCGTCCACGCCGAGGGCGATCGCGACCGACGCGATCGCGCCCCAGGCCACGGCGAACGCGAGCAGCCGCCGCGGCTCGGGCTCCCACCGATCGATGAGCCGCACCGCGAACCACACGATCACGAACGGCACCACCGCGAGGATCATCCCGACGATGGATGCCGCGGGCCCGAGGAACCGCAGGAAGTACAGCACGAGCAGTCCCAGGACCGGCACGAGAAGCCCCGCGACGATCCACAGGAGCACTCCGCCCCGCCGTGGACGCGCGGGGACGCCCGCCGCCGGCACGGCGGACGGCGGGGCGTCGGAGATGCGGGCGGGCTCGCCCGGCCCGGGCTGCCACAGCGGCGAGGGGTAGCTCATGCGCACAGCCTAGGGGCGGGGATCCGCACACCCCCGCGGGTTGCCGGGGCGGCGGACGGCTTCCCCCGGCGACCGGCCCGGTAGCGTGGAGGCATGCGTTTCGCCCACGTCCGTTCCCCGGAGGCGGCCGATGCCCCTCGCCTCGTCAGCGTCCACGGCGAGGAGTTCGCGTTCGTCGACGGGTTCTTCGCCGGCGCTCCCACGACCCTCGAGCAGCTCATCGCCGGCGGCGACGACCTCCTGGCGCGTGTGCGCGAGGCCGCACCGTCGGCGCCCCGGCATCCGCTCGAGGGGGTGCCCTTCGCATCGGCGGTGCTCGCACCCCCGACGATCCTCGCCGTCGGGCTCAACTACGCGGCGCACTCGGGCGAGCTCGGACTGAAGACGGATGCCGGCCCCACCGTGTTCGTCCTGTGGCCGAACTCCCTCACGGCGCACCGCGAGACGACCTCGTGGCCGCGCGCCCTCAGCGAGGCCGTGGACTACGAAGCCGAGCTCGGCGTGATCATCGGGCGGCCGGGCCGCGACATCCCGGAGGCGGACGCGCTCGATCACGTGTGGGGCTACACGGTGGTCAACGACATCACCGCGCGCAACATCCAGTTCTCGGAGGCGCAGTGGTCGCGCTGCAAATCGTTCGACGGCTTCACGCCGACGGGTCCGTTCGTCGTGACCGCCGACGAGATCCCCGACCCGCAGGACCTCCACATCTGGACCGTCGTCGACGGCCACACCGTGCAGGACGCATCGACCGGCCAGATGGTGCGGTCCGTGGCGACGCTCATCCACAAGCTCTCCGAGTCGGCGACGCTGCTGCCGGGCACCCTGATCTCCACCGGCAGCCCCGGCGGAGCCGGCTACTCCCGCGACCCGCAGATCTTCCTCCGCGACCGGTCGACGGTGACCGTCGGCATCGACGGCATCGGCGAACTCACGACGCACTGCCGCATCCTCGACTGAGCCCGGCGTGGCCGCGGCCGCGGCGCCTCAGGCCGTGGCATCCCCGTTCCGGCACCGAGACTGCATCCGCCTGACGAGTCCACTGCAGCGTGCAGTGGAGATGTCAGGCGGATGCAGTCTCGCGGGCGGGGGCGGGGGCCCGCCCGAGCCGGCCGGGGCGGGCGCGGGTCACTCCTCGACGACGCTGTCCGCGGCGCGGATGACCGGGATCGCCTCGGTGATCGCCTGCAGACCCGACAGCCGCGCGGGCGAGATCTGCTTCATGACCTCGTCGCGCGTCATGAGCCCCGCCTCGACGACGAGGTCGGCGACGTTGCGATGCGTGAGGAGCGCGGTCTTGGCGAGCGCCGCGGCCGCCGCGTAGCCGATGAACGGGGTCAGGGCGGTGACGACGCCGACCGACGAGCCGACCATCGCGCCCAGCCGCTCGCGGTTGGCGGTGATGCCGTCGATGCAGTTCACCCGCAGGGTCCACATCGCCTGACGCATCCAGGTGATCGACTGGAAGATCGAGTGGGCGATCACGGGCTCGAAGGCGTTGAGCTGCAGCTGACCGCCCTCGACCGCCATGGTGACCGTCATGTCGGCACCCACGACCGAGAAGGCGACCTGGTTGACGACCTCGGGGATCACGGGGTTCACCTTGCCGGGCATGATGCTCGAGCCCGCCTGGCGAGCCGGCAGGTTGATCTCGCCGAGACCGGCCTGGGGTCCGCTGGAGAGCAGCCGCAGGTCGTTGCAGATCTTCGAGAGCTTGATCGCGTTGCGCTTGAGGGACGCCGAGAACGACATGAAGGCGCCGGTGTCGCTCGTGGACTCCACGAGGTCGGTCGCCGTCTCGAGGTCGAGTCCGGTGATCTCCCGGAGGTGCCGCAGCACCGACGGGCCGTAGTCGGGATGCGCGGTGATACCCGTGCCGATCGCCGTCGCCCCCATGTTGATCTCGAACATGAGGTACGCGTTCTCCTGCAGGCGGTTGTAGTCCTCGCCCAGGGTCGTGGCGAAACCGTGGAACTCCTGGCCGAGCGTCATCGGCACGGCATCCTGCAGCTGGGTGCGCCCGACCTTGAGGACGTCGTGGAACTCCTCGGCCTTCGCCAGGAACGACTGCCGCAGCAGCCCCAGCTCCTCCAGCAGACTCCGGAGCGTGAGCGACAGGCCGATCTTCACCGCGGTCGGGTAGACGTCGTTCGTGGACTGGCTGCGGTTGGTGTCGTCGATCGGCGACAGGAAGGCGTAGTCGCCCTTCTCGCGCCCCGCCATCTCGAGCGCGATGTTGGTGATCACCTCGTTGGCGTTCATGTTCGTCGAGGTACCGGCGCCGCCCTGGATGACCCCCACGGCGAACTCGTCGTGGAACTCGCCGTCGATGACGCGCTGCGCGGCGCGGTCGATGAGATCGGCCTTGGCCGGGTCGAGCACCCCGATCTGCCGGTTCGCCCGCGCCGAGGCCTGCTTGACCATCGCGAGGGCCCGGACGAGGTCGGGGTAGACCGAGATCGGTCGCTTCGCGATGGGGAAGTTCTCCAGAGCCCGCGCGGTGTGGATGCCCCAGTAGGCATCGGCGGGGATCTCGAGGGAGCCGAGCGAATCGGTCTCGATACGGGTGCGCGTCATTGCGTCCAAAGCCATGGGGGATGTCCTCGTGGGTCGTCACGGCGGTCAGGGATCCCCCGAGCCTAACCACCGCGACCAGCGGAGTCGCTGGACACCACGGCCTGTCGCTGGACACCCGCACTCCCCCGCGTACAGCGGCGCCGCGCGGACGGGTTCAGCGCTTGCGCGAGAACGCCTCGAGCCGCTCCTCGGGAGTGAGGTCGGCCATCCGGGCGACCCACTCCGGCGTGAAGTAGCCCGCCGACTCCGCGTCGACCACGGGCACCACCGCATGCGTGATCGTGTCGTCCCACACGTGGACCAGGTGGAAGGACTGCCCGGCATCCATGCCGTTCACCTCGTCGGACGGGGCGGCGAGGTCCATCGTGTAGCAGGACGCCGCGGAGACGCTCACGGGAACGCCCGCGAAGGTGCCGGAGGTGGAGTAGTGCAGGTGTCCCGCGAGGATGGCGCGGACGTCGCTGCCGGCGATCGCCGCCGCCAGGCCCGGCTGGTCGCGGAGCTCGAGGATGTCGAAGAACGGGATGTGGGTCGGCAGCGGCGGGTGGTGCAGCGCCAGGATCGTACCGAGCGGAGCCGGCTCGGCGAGCTCTGCGCGGAGCCACTCCAGCTGAGCGGCATCGAGATCGCCGTGGTGCCAACCCGGAACGGTCGAGTCCAACGCGATGAGGCGGAGGCCGTCCAGGTCCCACACTCCGGTGACGGGTTCTTGGGTGGGGTCCGCGTCGAGCAGCTCCGCGCGCAGGGCGGGACGCTCGTCGTGATTGCCGGCGACCCACACGACCGGCGCGCCCAGACGCGCCGCCCACGGCTCGACCTCGGCTCGGAGCGCACGGTAGGCGTCGGGCTCACCGAGGTCGGTCAGATCTCCCGTGAACACCACGGCATCCGGTCGCACACCCGTCGCCTCGGCCGCCGTGAGCGTGCGGCGGAGGTGCGCGCCGGCGTCGTAACGACCACCCAACAGCCGGTCGCCGGCCAGCAGGTGCGTGTCACTGAGATGGAGGATCACACGCCGCGCGGGCGCGTGCTGACCGAACTGCACCGATGCCATGCCCTCAGCCTACGAGGGGCGTCCGACACGGTGCGTCAGTGATGGAAGAGGATCAGGAGCAGTGCGCCGAGCACCGCCGCCGCACAGACCACGAAGCACGCGTAGGCGCCGACGAGGGCGACGCGCTTCTGGCCCGTGCTCAGCGGATTGCGCGCGGCAGCCTTGGCCACCGCCTTCTCGGCGCGGCGCCGCTGCTTGTCGGTGAGCACCGTGATGGCATCCGTGAACTCCGCCGGCGCGACCAGCGGCGGACGGCCGCCCCGGACGAGCAGGCGCAACCCGAGCGCGTAGAACGTCACGACGACCGCGGCTCCCAGGAGCGCGGCCACGAAGACGTGGAGGAAGGCTTCCCAGTCGATGGTCATGCGCGGTCGTCCTTTCCGGCCTGCGCGCGCTCGAGCCGGCGCTGGCGACGGGTGGGGCCCGGCTTGCGCGGCACCTTCACCGCCGCCCCCGAATCGGCGACCTCGCTCATGGCGTTCGCGGAGGTGACCTCGTCACGCCGCGAGCGCAGGAAGAGCCCGAGGATGATGACGACCGCGATCACGGCGTCGACCGCCACGCCCCAGCCGCCCAGCCACACCACGATCAGCGCCGCCGCGGCCCCCACCGCACCGGCCGCGGGAAGCGTGAGCACCCAGCCGACCATGATGCGGCCGACCGTGTTCCAGCGCACCTTCGATCCGCGACGGCCGAGCCCGGAGCCGATGACCGATCCCGACGCGACCTGCGTGGTCGACAGCGCGAACCCGAGGGCGCTGGATGCCAGGATCGTCGCGGCCGTGGACGTCTCCGCCGAGAAGCCCTGCGCGGGCTTGACGTCGGTCAGTCCCTTGCCGAGCGTGCGGATGATGCGCCAGCCGCCCATGTACGTGCCGAGGGCGATCGTGAGGGCGCACGCGAAGACCACCCACAGCTGCGGGTCGGTCTCGGACGATGACTGCCAGCCGACGGTGATCAGGGCGAGCGTGATGACGCCCATCGTCTTCTGCGCGTCGTTCGTGCCGTGGGCGAGGGCCACGAGCGAGGACGTGAAGATCTGCCCCCACCGGAAGCCGTCGCGGCCGTCGGCCTTCATGTCGTACCGCCGTGTGATGCCGTAGGCGATCTTCGTGACGGTGAAGGCGATGATGCCGGCGGTCAGCGGAGCGATCAGCGCCGGCAGGATGACCTTGCTCAGCACGACACCGGTGTCGATCGCCGATGCCCCGACGCCCACGAGCGTCGCGCCGATGAGCCCGCCGAACAACGCGTGCGACGAGCTGGAGGGCAGCCCCAGCAGCCACGTGAGCATGTTCCAGGTGATCGCGCCGATGAGGCCGGCGAAGATGATCGGCGGGAAGATGTCTGGACTCAGCTGGTCCTCGCGGATCATGCCGCCCGAGATCGTCTTGGCGACCTCCGTCGACAGGAACGCGCCCACGAGGTTGAGGCTGGCGGCGAGGAGCACCGCGACCTTGGGCTTCAGCGCGCCGGTGGCGATGGGCGTGGCCATCGCGTTCGCGGTGTCGTGGAAGCCGTTGGTGAAATCGAAGAACAGTGCCAGGGCGATGACCAGCACGATGACAAGGGCTGCGCTCTCCACCGATCGCTTTCCGTAGGGGGAAGGAGGATGCCGACGGGATCGGCGCGGAGAACGAAGAGTTCACCTGACATTCGGCCCAGGTTCACGGGGCCGACGACATCATTTCACCGGCATGCATCCTGGTCAAACGCTGAGCCGCCCACGGCATCGGGAGCCGACTACCGTGGAGTGGTGACCGACACCGACGCCCGCCCCGTCCCTCCCGTCGCCGCCCGCCGCATCACGGCGCGCATCCATCACGGTGACACCTTCGACGACCCGTACGAGTGGCTGCGCGCCAAGGAGGACGCCGAGGTCGTGGCCCACCTCGAGGCCGAGAACGCGTACACCGACGCCCGCACCGAGCACCTGGCATCCCTCCGCGACGAGATCTTCGGCGAGATCAAGGGGCGCACGCTCGAGACCGACCTGTCCGTCCCCGCCCGCCGCGGCGAGTGGTGGTACTACGGCCGCACCGTCGCAAGCGCGCAGTACGGCATCCAGTGCCGCGCCCCGCTGGCCTCGCCCGACGACTGGACGCCGCCCCAGCTCTCGCCGGACGTCGCCGTACCCGGCGAACAGGTCCTCTTCGACGGGAACGTCGAGGCCGAGGGCACCGACTTCTTCTCCCTCGGGAGTTTCGAGGTCTCCAACGACGGCACGCGCATGCTCTACGGCATCGACGTCGCCGGCGACGAGCGCTACACCGTCCGCGTCCGCGACCTCGTCACCGGTGAGACGCTCGCCGACGAGATCCCCGGCACGTTCTCGGGCGCCACGTTCTCGCCCGACGGCCGCTTCATCGTCTACACCACCGTCGACGACGCATGGCGCCCCGACACCGTGTGGCTGCACGAGATCGGGACGGGCGTGGATGCCGACGTGCAGCTGTTCCACGAACCCGACGAGCGGTATTGGGTGGGAGCCGACTTCACCCGCAGCGACCGGTACCTGATCATCGGCGTGGGGTCCTCGATCACCTCGGAGGAGCGCCTGCTCGACGCCGATGACCTGCGGGGCGAGGCCCGGATCGTCTGGCCCCGCCGCGAGGGCGTGGAGTACTCGGTCGAGCACGCCGTCGTCGACGGCGCGGACGTGCTGTACATCCTCCACAACGACGGCGCCCTCGATTTCGAGGTGGTGCGGGTCGCGGCATCCGATCCTCAGGGGCCGCGCGAGACCGTGATCGCCCATCGCCCCGGCGAGCGCCTGCTGGGCGTCGACACCTTCCGCGACTGGGGTGTCGTCGCCTACCGTCGCGACGGCCTCGCACGCCTCGGCCTGCTGTCGTACGCCGACCACGCCGTGTCCGAGATCGCGTTCGACGAGCCGCTGTACAGCGTCGGCACCGGCGGCAACCCCGAGTGGGCTCCCCCCGTGCTGCGCGTGGGCTACGGATCTTTCGTGACACCGGGCACCGTGTACGACTACGTCATCGACACCGGCGAGCTGCTGCTGCGCAAGCGTCAGCCCGTCCTCGGCGGCTTCGACCCCGACGACTACGGTCAGGCCCGCGCCTGGGCGACGGCCGACGACGGCACCCAGGTGCCCGTGTCCCTGGTGTGGAAGCGTTCGTTCGGCGAGCCCGGCGCCTCGCCGCGTCCCGTGCACCTCTACGGCTACGGCTCCTACGAGCACTCCATCGAGCCCGGCTTCTCGGTTCCGCGACTGTCGCTGCTGGACCGCGGCGTCGTCTTCGCGGTCGCCCACGTCCGTGGCGGCGGCGAGATGGGTCGCCAGTGGTACGAGGACGGCAAGCTGCAGGCGAAGCGCAACACCTTCACCGATTTCGTCGCGGTGGCGCGGCACCTCGTGGCATCCGGGTACACCACCCCCGACCGCCTCGTCGCCGAGGGCGGGAGCGCCGGCGGGCTGCTGATGGGCGCCGTCGCCAACCTCGCGCCCGAGCTGTTCGCCGGGATCCTCGCCGACGTGCCGTTCGTCGACGCGCTGACGACGATCCTCGACCCCTCGCTCCCCCTCACGGTCATCGAATGGGACGAGTGGGGCGACCCGCTGCACGACGCCGAGGTGTACGCGTACATGAAGTCGTACTCGCCGTACGAGAACGTGCGCGAGGGCGTGGCGTACCCGCGCATCCTCGCCGTGACCTCGCTCAACGACACCCGCGTGCTGTACGTCGAGCCCGCCAAGTGGGTGCAGCGCCTGCGCGAGGTCGGCGCCGACGCACTGCTGAAGTGCGAGATGGTCGCCGGGCACGGCGGCGTGAGCGGCCGCTACAACGCGTGGCGCGAGCGCGCGTTCGAGCTGGCCTGGCTGCTGGACGTGCTGGGCCTGGCCGAGTAACGCCGGGGATCGTTCCGGTACAGGGCCGCGGCAGCTCGAGGCGTCCTGTACCGGAACGATCTCCTGTTCTCGCGCGAGGCGCCACGGCTTCTCCCCAGCCCGGTGGCATCCTGATCCATCCACGAGGTGCGCGGTGACAGCGTTCGCGAGGCGGGGCGCGTGGGCATCATCGGGGGAATGAGTGACGCCCTGGTCGAGTTCGTCCGTCGCCGCGGCGGCGCCGCGCACACCCGCACCGCGCGCGCAGCCGGCTTCCTGCCGCACGCGATGGTCACCGCGGTGCGGGACGGCAGGCTCGACCGCGTCCGCCGCTCGTGGTTGATCCATCCGGACTGCACCCCGTCCCGCCGCGCCGCCGCCGCCCGCAGCGGACGCCTCACGTGTGTGAGCGCCGCGGCGGAGCAGGGTCTCTGGGTGCCGTCATCCGGCGATCTCCACATCTGGGTGCCGCCGACGGCTTCGCGAGTGGATGCCACGGGCGTGCGGCTCCACCGCGCCATCGGCCCCGTTCCCCTGGCACCCATCGAGCCCGTCGAGCACATTCTGAACGTGCTGTTCCACGTGGCATCCTGCGTTCCGCCCGCCGATGCCCTCGCGGTGTGGGAATCGGCGCTGCGACGTCGCATGGTCCACCCCGATGTCCTGGCGCGCGTGGTCTGGCGCTCCCCCCGCGCCGCGCGGGTGGCTCGCGCCGCCGGGGTGTTGTCGGACTCGGGGCTCGAGAGCCACTTCTGCGCGCTCCTGGCCACCGCCGGCATCCCGCTGCGCCAACAGGTGCGTATCGAGGGCCACGACGTCGACGGGCTGATCGGCGAACGGCTCGTGGTCCAGCTCGACGGATTCGCCTTCCACAGCGCCGCGAAAGACCGTCGTCGTGACCTCGATCACGACGCACGGCTCGTGCTGCGCGGGTACACCGTCGTGCGCTTCGACTACGCGCAGGTGATGTTCGACTCGGCGACGGTGCTCGACCGACTCCGGGTCGCGATGGCGCAGGGGCTGCACCTCGCGCCGCGCTGACACCCCGCGCGAGAACAGGAGATCGTTCGGAGACAGGATGCCTCTGCCCCGGAGGGTCCTGTCCTCGAACGATCTCCTGTGCTCGAACGCCGGGTGAGTTCAGCCGAAGAGCGCGGCGGCTTCTTCGTAGCGGTAGAGGGGCACGCTGTTCAGCTCGCCGAGCGCGTCGGCGAACGGCACGCGGATGATGTCGGTGCCGCGCATCGCCACCATCTGCCCCCAGGCGCCGTCGGCGAGCGCGTCGGCGGCGTGCAGCCCCAGACGCGTCGCGAGCACGCGGTCGAACGCCGACGGCGAACCACCGCGCTGGATGTGGCCCAGCACCGTGGCGCGGGTCTCGATGCCGGTCAGGCGCTCGATCTCGGGGGCCAGCAGCTCACCGATGCCGCCGAGGCGGGGACGGTTGAAGGCATCCAGGCCCTTGTCGCTGAACGCCTCGTCCATGCCCTGCAGCTTGAAGCCCTCCGAGACGACCACCAACGGCGCACGGCCGCGGTCGTGGGCGCGCGTGACCTGCTCGACGATCTCGTCGATCGACATCGGCACCTCGGGGATGCAGATGACGTGGGCGCCCGCGGCGATGCCGGCGTGCAGGGCGATCCAGCCGACGTGCCGGCCCATGACCTCGGCCACCATGCAGCGCTGGTGCGAGTCACCCGTGGTGCGGAGGCGGTCCATGGCATCCGTGGCGATGTTGACCGCGGTGTCGAAGCCGAACGAGTAATCGGTGGCGCGCAGGTCGTTGTCGATCGTCTTGGGGACGCCGATCACGTTGATGCCGTCCTTCGACAGGCGATCGGCCGCGGCGAGCGTGCCCTCGCCGCCGATGGCCAGGATGCCGTCGATGCGGTGCCCGTAGAGCGTCTTGGAGATGTTCTCGGCGCCACCGCGCACACCCTCGTAGGGGTTCGTGCGGCTCGTGCCGAGGATCGTGCCGCCCACCTTGGACAGACCCTTCACCTCGTGGCGGGTCAGCGGGAAGAAGTCACCGTCGACGACGCCACGCCAGCCGTCGCGGATGCCGACGAACTCGATGTCGTGATTGGTGGTGCCTTTGAGCACGACGCCACGGATGACGGCGTTCAGCCCGGGGCAGTCTCCGCCGCTGGTCAGGATGCCGATCTTCATGCTGGAACCTCGCTATTGGGGATGATCGAGTCGGCGACGCTGCCGCGTTCGACCTTAGTGCCCCACCCGCCGCGCCCGCCAAACGGGGGACGTCTCACGCGGGATGCCACCGGTCCACGCCCATGGGGTGTTCGGCGACCCACCGTTCCTCCGGCCCCACGTCGACCGGGTTCCGGAACCAGAACGTCTCGTCCGGAACCCACCCCGCGATCGTGCTGGCTCCCCCGTCGCCGAGGTCGATGATCCGTCCCGCGCCGGCGAGGTACCCGGTCACGGTGAGATGGACGCCGACCGCCGCGCGCGCCACCGCCGCCCAGTCCGGGATCACCCAGACGCCGTCGCGCCCCGTCGTCCAGTCCCAGACGGTGCGCCGTGACGCGGTGACGACCAGCGGATGCCGCAGGCACAGCGCCGCCCAGGCTTCGGGGCCGTCGATCTCGATGACGTCACCCGCGGGCGGGTCGACGCGACGCGAACGCGCGGACAGCCACCCGAAGGAGTCCTCGACGAAGGACAGGCCCAGCGGGCCACGCTCGCCGAGGCGGGTCGTACGCGGAAGAGGGAAGGGCGGCGTCGACCACCACGGGCCGGAGACCCCGGTGGAGCCCGCGAACCGAAGCTCGTCGGCTGCCATGTCCGCGCGCCACTCAGGGAGGATCCGTGTCGGATCGACGGCACGAAACGGCTCCTCCTCCCACGCCACGTCCGCCTGGTGTTCGCGCGCGAACGGGCTCGCCCACCACTCGACGAGGCCGGATCGCACGATGCCGTCCGCCATCCGCCGCAGGACGGGTCGCATCTCCGGCGCGGCCGCGAGCTCGTCCATCCCCGAGGGCGGCTGCCAGTACGCGGCCTCGTCGACCGCCTGCCACAGCGCGTGCGCGAGCGTCTGCGACGTCATCGCGGGCACGGGAAGCGCAGCGAGCGCCGCCGCCGCGGCGCGCGGGGACACCTCGGGCTCGACGAACGGCTCCGTCCCGTCGGTGAACGAGAGCAGCACACTCGCGCCTCGTTCGCGCCCGTGCGCGGCCCAGAACGCCGCCTGAACGGCCTCTCTCGTCTCGGGGGTGTCGGCGCGACGCGCTCCTTCGAGCAGGACCTCCAGGCACAGCCGACGCCCACGCGGACCGTCGATCAGTGCGGACGGATCGAGGGGCATGCCCCGACCCTAGCGAGCGTGCACGCCCCACGACGCACGAACGCCCCGGCGGCACCGGGGCGTTCGTGGGAGGGCTCAGGCGCCGAGCGCCTGCCGCAGCAGGTGCATGAGCGCGGAGAGCTGCACCGAGTCGCTGGACCCCGGCTCGATGGCGAGGCCGTCGAGGGCGCGCTGCGCCAGGCCCTCCTTCGAGTCGATGAGCTCGGCGATCTTGGTGTCGATCGTGTGCGCGGCGATGATGCGCCAGGCCGTGACGGGCTCGTCCTGGCCGATGCGGTGCACGCGGTCGATGGCCTGCGTCTGCTCCGCGGCCGTCCACGACAGTTCGGCGAGCACGACGTTGGACGCCGCCTGCATGTTCAGTCCCACGCCCGCGGCGGTGAGCGAACACACCGCGATGCCCACGGACGGGTCGGTGTTGAACGCGTCGATCGCGGCCTGGCGCGCCGTGGACGTCTGGTCTCCGCGCACCGACACCGCCTTCAGACCGGATGCCTTGAAGTGGGCCTCCGCGGCATCCATGACGTCGATGTGCTTGGCGAAGAACACGACCTTGCCGACCGAACGCTGAAGCTGCACGGCGTAGTCGGCCGCCAGTTGCGCCTTGGCCTGTCCGATGCGACGGACCATCGTGAAGACGTTCTCGGAGCCGGTTCCGGCGGCCTTCGACTCTTCGAGCTCGCCGTGCGCGACGAGGCGGACGATGTCCTCGTCGATCTCGCCCGGCGCGAGCCCACGGTCACCCCGGGCCTCGATGATCCGGCGGTACTTCGCGGCGAGACGCGCGCCGAGTTCGCGCTCGGCGTGGCGGATCGAGCGGCCGTACTCGTCGTCGAGCTCGACGGGGAGGTCGGCGACGAGCTTGTCGGGGAGGTCGGCGGCGACGTCCTTCTTCTTGCGCCGAACGATCCCCATCGAGATCACGGCCTCGCGCGCCTCGGGGTAGAACGCCTTGTCCGCGGGCGTGAGGCCCGTGGCATCCAGCTTCTCCATCAGCTCGGGACCCGGCTTCTCGCCGTTCGTCCAGCCGAGGAAGCGCCAGATCGCGTCGAAGTCCTCGACGTCGTTGATGAGCGGGGTACCGGTGAGCGCGAGCAGGAGCGGATCGCGCGTCTGCTGACGGACGCGGGAGGCCAGGGCGAGGACGTTCTGCGACCGCTGCGACGACAGGTTCTTGATGAAGTGCGCCTCGTCGACCGCGATGCCCTTGAGGCCGATCGACGACAGCCACGACAGGTGGCGGTCGAGGATCTCGTAGTTGACGATGAACACGTCGGCGAACGCGTCGATGTCGGCGCCGCTCCCCGAGATGACGGTGGCGCGGCGGTGGGGCGTCCAGCGCTGCACTTCGCGCGCCCAGTTCATCTTCACGACGTTGGGCACCACGACCAGCAGCGGGTAGGCCTCGGCGACCGAGGCGGCGAGCACCGATTCGGCCGTCTTGCCCAGACCCGGCTCGTCGGCGAGCAGGAACGAACGGTGCCCCTGACGAACGGCCTCGAGGAAGCGCGACTGGTGCGGCATGACCTCGAGCCCGCGCGGCGAGAGCCGGTCGAACTCGGGCACGGGGGGCAGGTCCATGCTGGCGGCCGACCCACCGGCACCGGTCTCGAAGGCCTTGTAGAGCGGGCCCATGAGTTCCCAGCCGTCCAGGCGTCGCCGGGGGGCGTCGCCGGTGCTGCGCGGGGTGAGATCGGGCGGCAGGAACGGGTTCGCCATCTGGCGCGCCTCGATGGAGGGCGGGATGACCTGCTTCTCGGCCAGCGCCGCCGGCACCACCGGGGCGACTTGCGGGGCGGTGTCGGTGATGATGAGCTCGTCGGGTGCCAGCTCGGCACCGGACTCCAGCAGCCAGTCGCGGCGCATGCGGCGCGCGACCGGCGACGTGGCCTGGTCGACCTCGAGCAGCTGGATCAGCGACGTGTCGCGCGCGGCGGTCTTGGCCAGGATGGTGGCCACACCGTCGAGCCGCTTGAGCAGCTCGGCGCGTGCGGCGTCGGTGATCTCGGTGTCGGCCTTGACGCGGGCGCGCTCCTCGCGGACGAGGAAGGCGATCACCTGGAACTTCACCCGGTTGGTCGGGCCGAGCTTGCCGCGTTGCGCTTTGGCTTCGACCTCGCGCACCTTGCGGGCGAGGATGGGGATGACGGGGGCCTCGTCGTCGCGACGGGATGACGAGGTCTTGCGGCGCCGTTGGCTCGAGCCTCGGGCGGCGGTTGCCGTGGTCGGCATGCTCCTCCTGAGCGTGTCGTCCGGACGTGTCCGGAACGTCCCGGCCGGTGGCCGGTGGATCAGTGATCCCGGAGAGTGCCGCGAGACTCACCGCCGGAGCGGCAGCGTCTGCGACCCGCGACGCGTCTTCACCGGAACGGCTCGCGAGGAGGCGGGTGACGGGATCGAGACCATTCTAGCGCGTCGGCGGGTGGTCCTGACGTACCCCTCCCCCGGCGATTCGACGACACCTACGCTGGGGCGATGGCCGAACCGATGTCGCGCGACCAGCGCGTGGTGCTCGCCGTCGCCGTGCTGGCATCCTTCGTGTCGTTCCTCGACGGCACCGTGGTGAACGTCGCCCTCCCCGCGATCTCGCGCGATCTGGGCGGCGGCCTGTCGACGCAGCAGTGGGTGGTGGATGCCTATCTCGTGACGCTCGGCGCGTTCATCCTCGTCGCCGGCTCCCTCAGCGACGTCCTGGGCCGCACCCTGGTGCTGCGGATCGGGCTGGTCGGGTTCGGCGTGACCTCGATCGCGATCGCCGCGGCCCCCACGGCCGAGTTCCTCATCGTCGCGCGGGCACTCCAGGGGGTTGCCGGGGCGTTGCTCGTACCGAGTTCCCTCGCGCTGATCACATCGACCTTCCGCGGCCCGGCCCAGGCCCGGGCGATCGGCATCTGGACCGGGGCGACCACCGTCGCGATGATCGCCGGTCCCCTCATCGGCGGCGTCTTCGTGGACACGCTCTCCTGGCGGTTGGTGTTCCTCGTCAACGTGCTGCCCATCGGCGCCACGCTGTGGCTCCTGGCCCGATCGGGGCATGTGGACCACCGACGCGCCGGGGCGCGCGTCGACATCCTCGGTGCCGTGCTCTGCGCGGCGGGCCTCGGCGGAGTCGTGTTCGCCCTCATCGAGCAGCCGAACCTGGGGTGGGCGTCACCGGTCATCTGGGGGCCGGGAGTGATCGGCATCCTGTCGTTCGCGGGCTTCCTCGTTCGCCAGCGCACGGCCCGCCAGCCCATGATGCCGCTGGACCTGTTCCGCTCCCGCAACTTCTGGGCCGGCAATCTCACGACCGTCTTCGTGTACGCGGCGCTGTCGCTGAACGGGTTCGTGGTCGGGGTCTATCTGCAGCAGGGGGCGGGCCTGCCCGCGACGCTCGCGGGCCTGGCCTCGTTGCCGAGCACGCTGCTGATGATCACGCTCAGCTCCCGGATGGGCGCCCTGGCGGGGCGGTACGGCCCCCGCCTGTTCATGACGCTCGGCCCCGTGGTGATGGCGGCGGGCGCTCTGCTGCTGCTGTCGGTGCGGCCCGACTTCGACTATTGGACCCAGGTGCTCCCGGGGATCGTCGTGTTCGGACTGGGGCTGACCGCGACGGTGTCGCCGCTGACCGCCGCGGTGCTCGGCGCGATCGAGACGGAGCGCTCGGGGATCGCCTCCGCGGTCAACAACGCCGTCTCCCGTGTGGCGGGCCTCCTCGCGATCGCCGCGATCTCGGCGGTTGCCGGGGGCGCGCTCGACATCGACGGGTTCCACCGCGCCGCGGTGTTCACCGCCGTGCTGATGCTCCTCGGTGCCGCGGCCGCGTTCCTCGGCATCCGGAATCATCTGTCGCGGCGCGACTGAGTCCGCGCGCCTCCACCCGTGGGCGGTCCCGGGTCAGCGCAGGATGCCGCGGACCCGTTCGACGTCGTCGGCCATCTGCACCAGCAACGCGTCGATGCCGTCGAACGCCGCCATGCCGCGGACCCGCTCGACGAAACGCACCTCGACGTGATGCCCGTACAGATCGAGGTCGGTCTCGTCGAGCACGTACACCTCGACCTGCCGCGTGTGCACGTCGTCGAACGTGGGATTCGTCCCGATGCTGACCGCGGCCGGATAGCTGATCCGGCGGGCGCCGTCCACGTCGATGAGCCACCCCGCGTACACGCCGTCCGCCGGCACGAAGCCCTCGAGGTCGGGCGAGAGGTTGGCCGTCGGATACCCGAGCTCGCGCCCGCGCTTGAGCCCGTGGACCACCTCGCCCCAGACCGACGGCGAGCGGCCGAGCAGGCGCGCGGCGGTGGCGATGTCGCCCGCCGCGAGCGCCTCGCGGATCCACGTCGACGACACGCGCCGGTCGGCGTGGACGGCACGGACGTCGTCGACGACGTCGACACGGAAGCCGTGCTCCTCCCCCATCCGCGCGAGCAGGTCCGGGTCGCCGGCACCGCCCGCGCCGAACCGGAAGTCGCGACCGACGAGCACGGTGCGCGCCGCGAGGGCGTCGACCAGCACCTCGCGGACGAAGTCCTCCGCGGGCTGCGCGGCCCGAGTCTCATCGAAAGTCAGCAGCAGGGTGGCATCCACTCCCGCGCGGTCGAGCAGCTCGAGCTTCTGGTGCGGGCCGATCACGTCCGGCGGGCACCGGTCGGGTCGCAGGACGCTCAACGGATTGCGGTCGAAGGTCACGGCCACGACCTGGGCGCCGTCGGCCGCCTCCACGCGCGCGCGATCGATGACGGCCCGGTGGCCGGTGTGCACACCGTCGAACTTCCCGATCGCGACGACCGACGGGCCGAAGCCCGAGGGCACGTCGGCCGGGTCGCGGAAGACGATCACGGGGCGGTCCTGCGGTGCCGGATCAGCCACCACAGCCCGAGGAAGGGCAGGACCAGCGGGATGAACAGGTAGCCGATGCCGTACACCGACCACACCGTCGGGTGCTGGAAGAGCGCGGGCAGGGCCAGGCTCAGGGTACCGACGACGATCACGCCCACGAGCTCGAAACAGATCGCGATCCAGGCGACGCGGTACCAGGTCGCGCGCGACGAGAAGATCAGCGCGAGCGTGGCCAGGATGTAGACCACCGCGGCGAGGGCGGAGAGCGAGTAGGCGACGGGGGCGTCGTCGAACTCGCGGACGATCTGCACGAACGACCGGCCGGTGGCGGCGAGCGCCATGATGCCGTAGACGATCACGAGGACCCGGCCGATGCCGGTCATTCCGCGGGTGCGGGCGGGAGTGGTGGATGCCATGACCTCCCCATCCTAGGCGGCCGGGCGCCGCGGCATCCGGTGCCCTCAGGCCACCTGCACCGTCCAGATCACGTGCATGCGCCACACCATGACGGCGACGGCGAGGGCCGCGACCCCCATGATGACGGTGCTCCACCGACTGCGTTCGATGAGCGCCCACGCCGCCCCCGCCGGCGGCAGGAGCGCGGCGGACACGAGATAGGTCCAGAACTCCAGCAGACTGCCCGTCGGCGGGTTGCCCGCGAAGGGCGAGGCGATGGCGATGACGATCTGCACGATCAGGAGCACCTCGATGAGGGCGAGCGCCCCCACGGTGACGTCGGACGGGCGGCGGCCGGCCAGCCCCGCGACGACCGCGATGAGCCCCGCCAGGACGGCGACCCCCACCTGCGTGAGTGTGAACCACAGGATCATCCCGCGACCTCCTCGGGCATGTTCATGACGCTCTTGAGCTGAGTGCCGCGGCGCTCGACGATCCCCACCAGACGCCCGTCGGGATCGATCGCGGCGGCGCGCTCGCCCGTCAACCGACCGCCGCCGTCGATGCGCTTGCCGTGGCGGAGGTCGCGAGCCTCCTCGGCCCCGACCGCGAGGGCACCGACGACCGCGGCCGCGGCGGTCGCCGGTTTCACGAGCACGGTCTCGGCGATGGCGTCGACGGAGACCGCGGCGGCGACGTCGAACGCCCCGATGCGGGTCCGGCGGAGAGCGGTCAGGTGACCGCCGACCCCGAGCGCCGCGCCGAGGTCACGGGCGAGCGCCCGGATGTAAGTGCCGCTCGAGCAGTCCACGACGACGTCGAGCGCGATCGTCGCCGCCTCCCGGCGCGCGGCCCGGACCTCGAAACGGGACACCGTCACGCGGCGGGCCTTCAGCTCCACCGTCTCGCCCGCCCGGGCGAGGTCGTACGCCCGGCGCCCGTTCACCTTGATCGCCGAGACCGTGCTCGGCACCTGGTCGATCTCGCCGCTCAGGTCGGCGATCCCGGCGGCGATCGCCGCATCGGTCACGGCGGCGACGGTCGTGGCATCCGCCCGGGCCGTCTCCTCGCCGTCGGCGTCGTCGCTGTCGGTCGAGATCCCGAGCAGCACGGTCGCCTCGTACGTCTTGTCGGCGCCGACGACGTAGGTCAGCAGCCTCGTCGCGCCCTCGACGCCCAGGACGAGCAACCCCGTCGCCATCGGGTCGAGCGTGCCCGCGTGGCCGATCTTGCGGGTGCCCAGGGCGCGACGCGCGCGCGCCACGACGTCATGGCTGGTGATGCCTCCGGGCTTGTCGACGAGGAGGATGCCGGGGCGTGCCATCAGCAGAAGTCGCCGAACACCTGCACGGGGTGTGCGGGGTCGGAGTTCTCGACGATGACCGAGGCGGCCGCCTTCGGGCGCGCCTCGCGGAGGTAGCGCTTCTCGGCATCCGGGAGTTCGGGACGCGGGGCGCCGAACGGCGGGTTCGCCTCGAGCCACACCGACCAGTTCGAGAGGCCTCGCAGGCCCGCGGCGTGGAGGAAGCGGCCGTCGACGACGAGGACCGCGCGATCGGGTGCGACGTCGCCGTCGCCGAACGGCTCGCCGGCACGGAACGGGGCGACGAGCTTCTCGCGGACGTCGCCCGCGTCGTCGGCGAGCGTCGCACGGAAGACGGCCGTGCCGTCCTCGCCGACCGCCGCGGCGAAACCGTCCGCGAAGGCCGTGGCGGCAGCGGCATCCAGCGCGTCGATCGCCACGACGAGACGTCCGTTGCCCGCGTTCTGGCGCATCAGGTCACGGAGGCTCCGCTGCACGGTCTCCACGGGGTTCTCGCTCGACATGCCTCCAGCCTAGGTCGCGCCCGGCCCCCGCACGCTCCCACCCGCCCCACGCCCGCGCACGCCCCCACCCGCCCCACGCCCGCGCACGCCCCCACCCGCCCCACGCCCGCGCACGGTCCCACTCGGCGCACGCTCGTGCACGCTTCCACCCGATAAACGCGATCGGCGACGAGACACGGCGGGCGAACCCGTGTCTGGCCGTGGATCGCGTTTATCGAGTGCCGCCGCGGCACCCACCGACCGGGTGGGGCGCCAGGCGGAGTCGGCGCGGGCGGGCGCGAGGACTCGTAGGGTGGAGGGATGCCAGGGATCGCCGCGCCGCTCATAGCGTGGTACCGCGGCAACGCGCGGGATCTCCCCTGGCGGAGGCCCGGCTTCGGCGCCTGGGGCACCCTCGTCAGCGAGTTCATGCTGCAGCAGACCCCCGTCGCGCGGGTCATCCCGCACCTGGAGGCGTGGCTGGGGCGGTGGCCGACCCCGGCGGACCTGGCCGCGGCCGGCCCCGCGGAGGCCGTCACGCAGTGGGCGAACCTGGGGTACCCGCGGCGTGCCCTCTGGCTGCACCGCGCCGCCGTCGAGATCCGCGACCGCCACGATGGGATCGTGCCGCGCGACGTCGACGCCCTGCTCGCACTCACCGGCATCGGCGACTACACGGCCCGCGCCGTGGCGGTGTTCGCCTACGGCGACCGGCATCCCGTGGTCGACACCAACACCCGGCGCGTGCTCGCCCGGGTCGTGGACGGCGCCGCCCAGCCCGGACCGCCCGGCAAGGCGGACCTCGCGCGCATGGCGGCGGAGCTCCCCGACGACATCGACGAGGCGGCGATCGTGAACGCGGCGGCGATGGAACTCGGAGCGATCGTGTGCACGGCCCGCGCGCCCCGGTGCGACGTCTGCCCGCTCGCCGCGCAGTGCGCGTGGCGCGCGGCCGGATACCCGGCGTCCGAGGACCGACGACGGCGTCAGGCGAAGTACGAGGGCAGTGACCGCCAGGCGCGCGGAGCGGTTCTGAAGGTGCTGCGCGATGCGTCCCCCGCCCCCGTTCCGCTCGACGACATGATCCCCGACTGGCCCGACGCCGGGCAGCGCGACCGCGCCATCGACTCGCTGATCGCCGACGGGCTCGCCGAGGCCGACGGCGGAGCGCTCTTCCTCCCCCGCTGACCGCGCGCTGGCGTACCGTCTCGCGGAGTGCACCGCCGGCACGCCGCCGCGGGACCGATCCGGGCGGCGTGTGGTCCGCGATCTCCGCGGGATGGCACTCCCTCGATCACCCCGTCATCACGACGGGGAGGGCAGGGAAGGAGACGGGTCGAGCCGGACGGGATCGGGTGCGAGCCGCGCGTCGAGTCGATCGGCGCGGAACTGTCCCGTCAGGACCAGGATCACGGTCACCGCGGCGAACACGCCCCACATCACGATGCCCAGCGGACCGGCGATCACCGGGGAGGGCGTGGCGGAGCCGGCCGCGATGACGAGGGCGCCGAGTCCCGCGGAGGCGTTGAACGCTCCGTGGGCGAAGACCGCGGGCCAGACGGATGCCGTCCGCAGCCGGGTCCAGCCGAGCAGGATGCCGAAGAAGACGCACGCCACGATCATCAGCAGCACGCCGAACGCGTTGGGCTCGAGGAAGTTGTACCCCAGCAGGATCAACGGCGCGTGCCACAGCCCCCAGAACGCACCCGAGAGCAGAAGCGCGGGCCACACCCCCAGCGGGCGGAGGGCGGGCAGCAGGAAGCCGCGCCAGCCGAGCTCCTCGCCGAACGCGAAGGGCGCGTTGATGAGCGCCCCGATCGGGATCGTGGCCAGTTGCACCGCGGCGAGCAGCGCCACCGGCGGGAGCGGGGTCCCCGCCGGGACCGCCGCCTCGAGGGTCTCGCGGAAGCCGGAGAATCCGACCAGGTCGAATGTCGCGACACCGACCGCCGCCACGACCGCGAGGCCCACCGCCACCAGGAGCGGGGCCGCGATGATGACGGCCACGCACGTCCAGACGGTGCGGGCAGCCGGCCGGAGCGGCCACATGCCCAGCTCGCGGAGCACGACACGCGCACCGCGCCGCCCCCGCGTGCGCCGCTGGACCTGGAGGGCTGCGAGGACACCGAGCGTCGGGGTGAACATCATGGCGGCGGCGAAGAGGCCGAGGAACGGATCGGCCAGCCCCGATCCCCGCAGCCACAGCGGCAGCGCGACGAGCCAGGACAGCGCGACGGAGGTGACGGCGAAGACGCCGATGGCGATCCAGTCCGGGCGAGACGAAGCGGTCATGCGCCGAGCCTACGAACGGGGGGATGCCACCACCTCCCCCGCGCGAGGGAGAGACGCACCTCCGCCCCCGGACGGACGCCGCGGGTCCGCGCTGCGGACTCTCCCGGCGACACGCCGATCGAACCCCCACACGCTCGGCGTGTCGTGCGTGGACTCCGCACGACGGCGCGCCGGAGACGACGAACGGCCGGAGCCCGAGGGGCATCCGGCCGTCACCGAGGTCGGCGTCAGCCGCGCGCGTCGTCCTCGTCGTCGTCGTCCTCGTCGAACTCGCGCGGCTTGACGTACGGGTCGGCCTCGCCGGCGTACGACGCGCTCGCGGCGAGTCCCGCGACCGACTCGTCGCGTTCGCGCGCTTCGCGCAGCAGCGCCGAGATGTGGTCGGCGTTCTCGGGGATGGCGTCGAGGATGAACTCCAGCGTCGGAGTCAACCGGGTGTTGAGGTTCTTCCCCACTTCACTGCGCAGCATTCCCGTGGCCGACTTCAGCGCCGCGGCCGTATCGGCCCGGTGCGCTTCGTCGCCCATCACGGTGTAGAACACCGACGCGTGCTGCAGGTCGCCGGTCACGCGCACGTCGGTGATCGTGACGAATCCGAGCCGCGGGTCGCGCAGCCCTTTTTCGAGGCGCTCCGCGAGGACCACCCGAATGCGGTCGGCCACGCGGGCCTGTCGTTCCCCTGCCACTGCCTTCTCCTTCTTCCATACCGCCGCGGATGACGCAGCGGGTGGGCGTCCCGTCGAGGATGCCGCCCCCAGCGTAGGCCGGAGGGGTGTGCATCTCCGAGAGCATCGGGGCAGGGGCCCCGCTCTGCTCTCGGAGATGCACACCCCGCAGGCCGAAGCGGGAGCCGCGTCCGAAGACGCGACCCCCGCCCGATGTGATCAGCCTCGCGGCTTCTCGACCATCTCGGTGGTCTCGATCTCGTCGCCGACCTGGATGTCGTTGTACTTGCCGAGTCCGATACCGGCCTCGAAGTCCGTGCGGACCTCGGTGACGTCGTCCTTGAAGCGGCGCAGCGACTCGATCTGCAGGCCGTCGGCCAGCACGACGCCGTCGCGGATGACGCGCGCCTTGGCGTTGCGCGTGATCGTGCCCGAGCGGACGATGACACCGGCGATGTTGCCGAACTTCGAGGAGCGGAACACCTCGCGGATCTCG
>NZ_MKTP01000008.1:1389-102934 GCF_001898305.1 Microbacterium sp. 71-36 | reverse complement strand
TGATCTGCACCTTGTGGTGCGCCTCGTAGCGGTCGCGCAGCCCCTTCAGGATGTTGATCGCGTGGGGCAGGCTCGGCTCGGCGACCTGGATCGGCTGGAAGCGGCGCTCGAGCGCGGCATCCTTCTCGAAGTGCTTGCGGTACTCGTCGAGCGTGGTGGCCCCGATGGTCTGGAGCTCGCCGCGCGCGAGGAGGGGCTTGAGGATGGATGCCGCGTCGATCGCGCCCTCGGCGGCACCGGCACCCACGAGCGTGTGGATCTCGTCGATGAAGACGATGATGTCGCCGCGCGTGCGGATCTCCTTGGTGACCTTCTTCAGGCGCTCCTCGAAGTCACCGCGGTAGCGGGACCCGGCGATGAGCGAACCCAGGTCGAGCGAGTAGACCTGCTTGTCCTTCAGCGTCTCGGGCACGTCGCCCTTGACGATGGCCTGCGCGAGGCCCTCGACGACCGCCGTCTTTCCGACGCCGGGCTCACCGATGAGGACGGGGTTGTTCTTGGAGCGGCGCGAGAGGATCTGCATGACCCGCTCGATCTCCTTCTCGCGCCCGATGACGGGGTCGAGCTTGTTGTCGCGGGCGGCCTGGGTGAGGTTGCGTCCGAACTGGTCGAGCACGGCCGACCCGCCCTGGGCACCCTGCGAGGTCTGCTCGCCGGCGCCGGAGGCGACGCCCGCGGGCTCCTTGCCCTGGTAGCCCGAGAGCAGCTGGATCACCTGCTGACGCACCTTGTTCAGGTCGGCGCCGAGCTTGACGAGCACCTGGGCGGCGACGCCCTCGCCCTCGCGGATCAGACCGAGCAGGATGTGTTCGGTGCCGATGTAGTTGTGGCCGAGCTGCAGCGCCTCGCGCAGCGACAGCTCCAGCACCTTCTTCGCACGCGGCGTGAAGGGGATGTGGCCGGTGGGCTGCTGCTGGCCCTGACCGATGATGTCCTGGACCTGCTCGCGCACGGCGTCGAGCGAGATGCCGAGCGACTCGAGCGCCTTGGCGGCGACACCCTCGCCCTCGTGGATCAGGCCGAGCAGGATGTGCTCGGTACCGATGTAGTTGTGGTTCAGCATCTTCGCCTCTTCTTGGGCGAGGACGACCACACGACGGGCACGGTCGGTGAATCTCTCGAACATCTCTCAGTCCCTCCAGAAATGGGCTGACAGGCACGCCTCCGCGCGCCGTACATCGAGAGTAACCAGCGGCCGGATGCCGCGGACGCGTGTTCGCCGTGGGCATAGCCGTCGCAGCGCCGGGGTTGCGGAGCACATCGACAGTCGATAACTTATCGACAACCGATAACAACGAATTTCGATAAGGAGTGGGTCATGGCATCCCCCCGTCCGACCTCGCGCATCCTGTCCCGCGGTGACACCGTCGGGTTCCTCTTCTTCGTCGTCCTCGGCGTGGGCCTCGCCGTCTGGGCCGTCGTGCACAGCGCGATCCGCATCGTCGAGGCGCTCCCCAACCGCGACGTGCGCGTGACCGCGCCGTTCCTCGACACCGTCGCCCAGGCACCGCTCGGCCCGGGCGCCGCGCCCGTGCCGATCGAACTCGGCACCGGCGTCATCGTCGCCCCCGAACTGCCGATCGCCTCGCTGTGGGCGCTCCTGATCGCGGAGGTCCTGTTCGCGGCCGTCGTCGTCACCGTCGTCGTGCTGCTCCTCCTGCTCACCGCAGACATCCTGCGCGGGCGCATCTTCAGCCGCCGGAACACGGCCCTCGTCTCGGTGGCGGGCACCGTGACCCTCGTGGGGCTCGCGGGCGTACCGTTCTTCCAGAACATGGTGGCCAACGGCGCGCTGGCCCGGATGTCGGACTACACCTTCGACCGCGGCGCGGTGCAGATCGTCGACCTGCCGGTGCTGTTCGGCACCGCATTCGTCGCCGCCCTGGCCGGCACCGTGTTCACCGTCGGCGACCGCCTCCAGCGCGACATGGACGGACTCGTGTGATGACGGACACGCCCCCGGTGTCGCGGCGCATGGAGCGCGGCATCCTGATCCTGTTCATCGCGGCCGGGCTCGTGATGGGCTTCGCACTGGCCCTCCCCGGCGTTCGCGCGGCGATCGGCATCGCCACGGGCACGGGCGGCTTCAGTCTCTTGACGGAGGCGCCCGTCCCGACGGACCCCGGCGCACCGATCGTGTCGGCCCGCTACGAGTCCGCCTGGGTGATCTCCGACGGGCTGAGCGCCGGCGCGCGCAGCCTGCTCGTCTCCGGCACCGCCGCGGGAGTTCTGACGACCGTGCTCACCGTGAGCGCGGTGATGCTGTTCTTCTTCCTGCTGCTCTGGAGGCGCCCATTCCATCGCGCGCTGGTGGTGGCGACACGCGTCGCGGGAGCCTCGCTGCTCATCGGCGGCACCCTGTCGGCCGGGCTCGGGGGCCTCGGCCGGATGATGGCGGCCGACGAGCTCAACCCCGCGGCGGGGGACGTCTTCGTCGTCGGCTCCTCCTTCGACCCGGTGTGGGCACTCGTCGGGCTGAGCGTTCTGGCGCTGTCGGTCGTGTTCACCTACGGCGTGCGTCTCCAACGCGATACGGAAGGACTCGTGTGAGCCCCGCGATCGACGACGACGGCCCCAGCGGCATCCACTGTCGACTCGACGAGCTGCTCGCCGAACGGGGCATGACCCTCACCCGGCTGAGCGAACTGGTCGGCGTGAGCATCGTCAATCTCTCGGTGCTCAAGAACGACCGCGCCCGCGCGATCCGCTACTCCACACTCGCCGCGATCTGCCGAGCCCTGGAGTGCGAGGTGGGCGACCTGCTCGTGGTGCAGGGAGAGGTCAGCGCTGCCCGATGACCGCAATCGGGCCGTCGGAAGCGAGGTTGCCACCGGACAGCGTGAGCTCGACGGGTCCTTCGCCGACGATGCCCGTCAGGTCGGCCAGGGTCGCGCGCGGCGCCATGTCGGCCGTGCAGACCTGATCGGCCGGCGGCTCGACGAACGTCACCCTCGCGCCTCCGGCGGTCGAACCCACGGCCTCGACCTGCGGGCGGCAGCTCGAGCTGCCCCACGTGAGGATCGCGACCTGATCGTTCCGGACCCAGCCGGCGCTGGGGAGGAACTCGTCGCCGGCGGCCGGCACCTCGACGAGGCCGGGGATCGAGGTCGGCCCCGCGGCGGCGCCGGTGACGACGACCTCGAGATCCTGAGTCGGGTCGACGCCCGCGGGCAGACCCACGTACGTCGCTCGGGGAGCCATGTCCCGCGTGCACGGCCCGTCCGACGGCTCGACGAGCTCGACGGTGAGCGTCGCCCCGGCGAGCACGGGCTCGGTCGCGACCGGCACGCACGAGGAGCTCCCGAGCGTGACGACGGCGATCCCACGACCCGCGTCGAGCCAGCCCGCCCGCACCTCTGTCGGTGCGCCGGATGCCGTCGCACCCGCGGTGTCCTCCGGCGTCGGCGCGGAGGCCGCGCCCGTCGCGCAGCCGACCAGCGCGCCCATCGAGAGGATGCCGATGCTCAGAAGCGCGGCGAGGGAGCGACGGGTCATGTGTGCCTCCGGAGTCACTGCAGCGCCGAGGTGAGGCGCGCGAGATTGTCGAGGATGGTCGAGCGCAGGGGCTGGCGCCGCCACTCCTCGACCGTGAGTTCGCGGCTGAGCGTGCGGTAGGCGTCCTCGACGCGCTGCATGTCGCGGACGAATTCCTCGCCGCGCACGAGCATCGAGATCTCGAGGTTGAGACCGAAGGAGCGCATGTCCATGTTGCTCGACCCGATCACCGCGACCTCGTCGTCGATCGTGAGGCTCTTGCTGTGCAGGATGAAGGGCTTGCGGTACATCCAGATCTTCACACCCGCGGTCAGCAGAGCCTCGTAGTAACTGCGCTGGGCGTGGTAGACCATCGCCTGGTCGCCCTCTTCGGAGACGAACAGTTCGACGTGGACGCCACGCTGGCACGCCGTCGTGATCGCGAGGAGCAGCGCCTCGTCGGGCACGAAGTACGGGCTCACGATGATGATGCGCTCGCGGGCGGCGAAGAGGAGCCCGAGGAACAGCTTCAGATTGTTCTGGAAGTCGAAGCCGGGGCCGGACGGCACGATCTGGCAGTCGAGGTCTCCGGGACCGGATTCGACGCTGAACAGGTCGATCTCATCGGTGAGCGCCTCGTCGGTCTCGCTGTACCAGTCGCTGAGGAACACGGCATTGATGCTCGCGACGACCGGACCCTCGACGCGGACCATCAGATCGACCCAGTGGAGTCCTCGGCGGATGTTCTTGCGGAGGTTGTACGACGAATCGGTGACGTTCTGCGAGCCCATGAACGCCACGTCGCCGTCGACGACCAGGAGCTTGCGGTGATTGCGCAGATCGGGACGCTGATAGCGGCCCCGAAGGGGTTGGACCGGAAGCATCAGATGCCAGTGGGCGCCCATCTCGTCCAGCCGGCGGAGCGTCTGCCGGTAGTAAGGCTTGCCCCGGTTCGCCCAGTGGTCGAGCAGGACGCGCACCACCACGCCCCGTGCGGCGACCTCTTCGAGCGCACGGAAGAAGTTGTCGGTCGAGGCGTCGCTCTGCAGGATGTAGAACTCGACGTGCACGTAGCGCTGCGCCCGCCGAATGGCATCCGCCATCGCGTCGAGGCTCTCCTGATAGTCGGCGATGAGGGTCGCGCCGTTGTCACCGGCGATGGGCATCGCGCCGAGATTGCGGTTCAGGCGGACCAGCGCACGGAACCAGTCGGGCGCGTTCGGGCGCAGGGTGCCGAACTCGAGCGAGTCGCTCGTGTCGTGGATGTACCGGTTGATGTCGGCCTGCTTGCGGCGGCGCGTGCGCGGCAGCCGCGGATTCCCGATCAGGAGGAACAGGAGCACTCCGACGAAGGGGATGAAGTAGATCGCGAGCAGCCAGGCCATCGCGGCGGTCGGTCGGCGGTTGCGCGGCACGATGATGACCGCCGCGATGCGCACGACGAGATCGATCACGAACAGCGCGATGACGAGCCAGCTCGCCTCGAACGTGGTGTCGATCACGGGACCTCCTGAACGGAATGTCTCCCCAGCGTAGTGACCGGTCCCGACACCCGAGAGAACCGACCGGTCAGGGGGCGGTGCTGTCGGGGGCGGGGAGACCGCGCTTGGCGCGCTCCTCGGCCTCGATGCGCGCGTAGGCCTTGCGCTCGGTGCGATCGATCCGGATCACGGATCGCAGGATGAAGAAGAAGATCACCGACACCGCGAGCGTCGGCAGAAGCGGCCACAGAACGGCGGCCCAGATGTCATCCACGAGTCAAGGATACGTGCAGCGCCTGAGCGTCAGGCGGGAGCACACCCCTCCTGCACAGCGTTCCGACCCGCTCGGCCCTCCCCAGATCACGGTTTCCGGCCCGCGCCCGTGGGCACCGCTGCGTCATCGTCGGGGCATGTCACCGATCGTCCGCGCCGGCGCCCCCGCCGAGTTCCTCGCCCTCGTCCCCCACCTGCTCGGTTGCACGCCCCGATCCAGCCTCGCCCTCGTCACGTTCGCGGCGGGGCGGTCGCTCGGCGCCCTCCGGATCGACCTGCCCGCCCCCGACTCCGACGCCGAGGTCGAGAACGTCGCCTCGACGGTCATCGGGATGGCGTGCAAGGTCTCGCGGACGGATGCCGTCGCCGCGGTCGTGTACACCGACATCCCCCTCCGTGACGCCGGATCCACTCCGCACCGCGCTCTCGTCGATGCGGTCGTCGCCCGCGCCGACATCTGCGGCCTCCGCGTGATCGACGCGTTCGCCGTGGGCCCCGACGGGTGGATCGGCTACCTCGCCGGAGCGCACGACGAACCCCGGCCGTTGGAGGAGATCGCGGCCGACCCCGACCTCACTCGGACGCCGGAGCTGGACGGCGACCAGTACGCCGCGGCGACGCTTCCCCCGGTCCCCACCGCCGAACGGACGGCGGTGCACCGGCTCCTGACCGACGCCGGACACCTGGTGGCCCGCTCACGCGAGGCCAAACGTCTTCCGGCCGGACGACGCGCGGCCGCCAGACTCGTGCTCGACGACATCGCCGACCCGCCGGCGCTGTTCGAGGCGTTCGTCTCGCCCGACGAGGACCCCGACGACCGCGCCGTCGCGGCGGTGTCGTTCTGCCTGCAGCGGCCGCTCCTCCGCGACGTCGCGCTCATGCAGTGGATCGGCGACCTCGCCACCGGTGACGCGACCTACGGAGCACAGACCGCGCACGCGGCCGGGCACCCGTTCCCCGCAGACCTCGCGCGCCCGATGTGGGGAGAGGGCGCCCGTCCCGATCCTCCGCGCCTGCTGCGGGCGCTCGACCGGTGCCGCCACCTGGCCGCGGCGACACCGCGATCCCGTCGCGCCGGCCCCCTGGCCGCGTGCGCCTGGCTCGCGTGGGCGACCGGCAGATCGACGCACGCCGCCGCCTACGCCGCGGATGCGCTCGACATCGACCCCGACCACGGGCTCGCCGACATCGTGCGGATCATGTGCGCTCAGGGACGATTGCCCGAGTGGGTCTTCGAGCGGGAGGCGGTCACTTCACCAGGGGGAACAGAATCGTCTCGCGGATCCCGAGCCCGGTGATGGCCATGAGCAGGCGGTCGATGCCCATACCCATGCCGCCCGTGGGCGGCATGCCGTGCTCGAGCGCGCGCAGGAACTCCTCGTCGATCGGCATCGCCTCGTCGTCACCGCGGGCCGCGAGCTTGGCCTGCTCCGTGAAGCGCTCGCGCTGGATGACCGGGTCGACGAGCTCGGAGTACCCGGTCGCCAGTTCGAAGCCGCGCACGTACAGGTCCCACTTCTCCACGACACCGGCGATGGAACGGTGCTCGCGCACGAGCGGGCTGGTGTCGACGGGGAAGTCCATGACGAACGTCGGCCGCGTGAGTCCGCCCTTGACGAAGTGCTCCCACAGCTCCTCGACCCACTTGCCGTGCGTCTCGTGAGCCGGGGCGTCGACACCGGCCTCGGCTCCGAAGGCCTTCAGGTCTTCCAGCGTGGTCTCGGGGGTGATGGTGCGGCCCGCGGCTTCCGACAGCGAGTCGTACATCGAGATGCGATCCCAGTCGCCACCGAGGTCGTACTCGGTGCCGTCGGCCCACGTGACCGTCGTCGAACCGGCCACGGCGACGGCCGCGTCCTGGATGAGGGTCTGGGTCAGGTCGGCGATGCCGTTGTAGTCGGTGTAGGCCTGGTAGGCCTCGAGCATCGCGAACTCCGGGCTGTGCGTGGAGTCCGCGCCCTCGTTGCGGAAGTTCCGGTTGATCTCGAACACCCGGTCGATGCCGCCCACGACCGCGCGCTTGAGGAACAGCTCCGGCGCGATGCGGAGGTACAGGTCGGCGTCGAACGCGTTGGAGTGCGTGACGAACGGGCGCGCGCTGGCACCGCCGTGCTGCACCTGCAGCATCGGGGTCTCGACCTCGACGAAGGCGCGGTCGGCGAAGGTGCGTCGCAGGCTGGCGTTGACCTTGGCGCGCGCGAGCACCGTCTCACGCGCGCGATCGCGCACGATCAGATCGAGGAAGCGGCTGCGGACGCGGCTCTCCTCGTTCAGCTCCGAGTACATGTTCGGCAGCGGCAGCACGGCCTTGGCGGCGATGGCCCAGTCCGACACCATGATCGACAGCTCGCCGCGGCGGCTGGAGATCACCTCACCCGTCACGAAGACGTGGTCGCCCAGGTCGACGAGTTCCTTCCAGGCCTGGAGCGACTCGTCGCCGACGTTCGCGAGCGACACCATGGCCTGGATCCGGCTGCCGTCTCCCGACTGCAGCGACGCGAAGCACAGCTTGCCGGTGTTGCGGCTGAAGACGACGCGGCCCGCAACGCCCGCCGTCACGCCCGTCTCGGCTCCCGCTTCCAGATCGGCGAAGCGTTCGCGCAGCGAAGGGATCGTGTCCGTCACCGGGACCGTCACCGGATAGGGCCCACCCGCGGCGTCCACCCGCTCCTCGAGCAGGCGTTCCCGCTTGGCGAGGCGGACCGCCTTCTGCTCGAAGACGTCGTCTTCGGTGGGTTCGGCGTCGTTCGCGGGCGCGTCGGTCATCGTGGAGGCTCCTCGGGGTCGCATCGAGTTTATCCGCGAGGTGCGCGACGTTTCCCCGCGCGATACCCCCCTCGACGATCTTCAGCGCAGCGAGATCTCCGCGTTGTCGATGAACCGGTGCCCTCCGACGGTCGCGGCGATGAGCGCGATCGCCCGCCCCCGGTGGCCGTCGTCCACCGGCAGGAACGTGTCGGGATCGACGACCGAGAGGTACTCCAGGTGGATTCGCGACTCACCCATGAGCGACGACTGCGCCGCCGCGATGCAGGAGTCCACCCCCAGATCGGCATTGGATGCCGCCGCCTCCAGCGCCACGGGGAGCTTGGCCGCTGCGCGACGATCAGCCTCGTCGAGCAGCTCCACGCGGCTCGAGACGGGCAGACCGTCGTCGGCGCGCACGGTCGGGACGAGCACCGTCTCGATGCCGATGTCGAGGTCGCGGATCATGCGCCGCACGAGGAAGGCCCGCTGCAGATCCCGCTCGCCGTACACGGCGACGTCCGGCCGGATCAGATGGAACAGCTTCGCCTCGACGGTGAGCACACCATCGAAGTAGAACGGGCGGACCCGTCCTTCGTACCGCAGACCCAGATCTCCGGCCGAGACCCGCGTGGTCGCCGTCCCGGCGGGGAGGAACTCGGCGGCGGTCGGCGCGAAGACGAGGTCGATGCCGAGGTCGTCGAGCAGATCGGCATCGGCGTCCGGTGTGCGCGGGTAGGCCGCGGTCTCCTCGGCCGTGCGGAACCGCAGCGGATTGACGAAGGTCGACACGACGACGAGGTCGGCGCGCTCTCGCGCCGCGCGGATCAGGTCGACGTGGCCGTCGTGGAGGGCCCCGAGCGTCGAGACGAGCGCGACGCGCGCAGCACCGTCCGGGCGATCTGCGCCTCTGGCCTCGGCCAGTCGGGTGCGCAGATCCTCGATGGTGCGGATCATCCGTCGATCGTAGCGTCCGGCGGCGCACCGTCCGCACCGACCGCACCGACGCCTTCCGCCAGCGCCTGGTCGACGCTCGACCGGACGAGCGCCGAGAGATACGCCCCGGCATTGTCGACGCCGACGCCGGCGAGAAGCGACGCGGACTGGCGGATGATCGACCGCGAGAACTGCGTCGCCGTGGCCACCGCCTCGGCATACGCCACGCGGTCCGCCTCGGCGATCACCACCGGTTCGCATCCCAGCTCGACCGCGAGCGCCTGCGCGATCGGCAGCACCGGCCCCGGGGCGGTCACGGCGGCGTACGCCTGCGCGAGCTGGCGCAGATCGATCGACGACGCACCGGTGAACACGATCGCCGGGTGGATGGCGAGGGGGATCGCGCCGCGCTGCAGCGCCGGGGTGAGGACGTCGACACCGAACGCCGGGTCGGTGTGGAGCACCAGCTGCCCCGGCTGCCACGCGCCGAGATCGGCGAGCCCCGCGACGAGACCGGGGAGCTGATCGTGCGGCACCGCGATGACCACGAGCTCGCTCCGGCGGACGACCTCCTCGGGCGACAGCACCGGCACGCCCGGAAGAATCGCCTCGACGCGGTCGTCGTCGGATCCCGAGGTGATGCCGGTCAGCGCGTGCCCCGCTCCGGCGAGCGCAGCCGCGAGCACGGGGCCGACGCGTCCCGCCCCGATGACGCCGACACCGAGCCGACCGTCGCGCCCCCCGCTCATCCGGCCCACCGGTGGCTGCGGTCCTCGGCGGCGGCGGCGACCGTCGCGCGGGCGGTGTCGTCGAACAGGGTCAGCGCGGCATCGCGGTCGAGGGCGCCGACCGACGTCCGCACCGTCCCCGCGATCACGTGCGCGGCGAGGGTGGCCGTGCGCGTGGCGCGCCCCAGGGGGCCCTGACGGAGTCCCACGGACTGCAGTCGCGCCAACGGGACGATCACGAGCGTTCGCCGCACCCACCCGCGACGCAGGAAGAGCGCGTCGGGGGTGACCACCGCGCCGTTGCGACGCCACGACAAAGGTCGCAGCAGCCGGACCCGCCGAGGCGTGACCACGTAGGGGTCGTCGTCGATCGGGCCCAGGATGCCGTCCCGGAACACCAGGCTCCACTCCTCCGACGGCAGCGCGGGGGCGAGGATGCGCAGCACCCTCTCCACGTCGTCACGTGTGCCGATGGGCAGGACCGCCGCGAACGGGTCGGTGGTCGAGTCGGTCGACCCCCGGCCGGTGAGCCGATTGACCGAGATGCTCCACCAGCCGAACGGACGCCACAGCAGGGGCTGGTGCACCTCGATCGCGTGCACACGCCCGGGCGGCACCACCTCGCTGATCGTCGTGAACAGCCCGAACGTCAGCCGGACGCCGTCCGGACTCGGAGCGATCGAGTAGCGCAGACCCCGAGCGATGGAGCGCACGTAGTAGGCCCCGAAGGCGAGGAACGCCGGGACGATCGTGAACAGGAACCACAGCGTCGAGAGAGAGGCCCCGACGATGATCGCGATGATCAGCGCGACCAGCATGAGCGTCGACCCGCTCAGCAGGCGCGAAGCGACGAGTCGTCCGAACGGGATCCGCACGATGCTCTCGGGCTCGGCATCCGAGAAGTCCTCCCCGTCGACGATGCCCTGGATGCCGGCAGCCACCGCGTCGGCGGCCTGCTGGACCGCAGAGCCCGCCGGAGAAGACACTCCGCGCTCGGCGAGGCGTCGCCCCGACGCGAGGCGCAGGATGTCACCGCGAACCGTCTCCGCGGCTTTGGCCGACAGATACTCCAGCTTGACGTTGGAGTCGAGACCGGCGCCCACGACCTCGAGCTTCGCCAGCCCCAGGAGTCGCGCCACCATCGGGCGCGTGAGATTGACCCCCTGCACCCGATCGAGCGGAGCCCGCCGATGGGTGCGGAAGAGAACGCCCGAGCGCACCTCGACGTCGTCGTCACTGATCCGGAAGGTGTGGAACCTCCAGGACAGTCGGAAGATCACGAGCAGCACGATCAGCACCGCGAGGGCGCCGCCGGCGGCGATCAGGATGAGGTTGTTGGCGAGGATGAAATCGACCGGGTCGGGCGGGATGACCCCCGGCGGCAGATCCGTCACCGCGGGCAGGAACAGCTCGATCAGCCGCTCGCGAAGGTTGGCGACGATGATGCCGATGATCACGAGCAGGAACAGCCCGCCCCGCAGCAACGGTGTCAGCGGGTGCAGCCGCTGCCACTCGCCGTCGCTCAACGGAGACCGGACGAGCGCACGCGGCGGCGCATCCCCCGACGCGGCGCCCTCCGGCACCACGGCTTCGGCGGGCGGCGGGACGGCTTCGGCGGGCGGCGGGTCCCACCGGGGATCGGTGGGCCGGCCGTCGGAACCGGTGCGGTCGGTCACAGCCCGGTCCGGCGGGTCTCGGCGACGTCGATGAGGGTGTCGCGCAGCTCCTCGGCGGCGCGCTGCGTCAAGCCCGGGATCGTGACCCCCGATGACGCCGCCGCCGTGACGAGCTTGAGCTGAGCGATGCCGAAGCCACGATCGAGAGGACCGTGGGTGATGTCGACGAGCTGCATGCGGCCGTAGGGAACGGCGACCACGCGCTGCCACAGGATGCCGCGGCGGAAGACGAGGTCGTCGCGGCGCAGCTGATAGCCGGTCGAACGCGCCTGGCGGGGGGTGATGATCATGCCGATCGCGGTGACCACGAGCACGACACCGACGGGGATCCACTGCCACAGGAACCCGGAGAAGGCCTGAGCGACGATCGCGGCGACGAGGATCAGGACGAAGACCGCGCCCTGCGAGATCAGCTGCACCCGCACGTACGCCCGGGCGAGCTGATGCCACGTGCCGTCGCCGAGCGGCAGCCTTCCCTCGGCGCGCGGTTCGAGGATCCGGTCGTAGGTGGCCTCGTCGAGGACGGACGCGGCCGGCTCAGCGGATCGGGGGTCCGGCGTCGGGGTGCGCTCCGGAAGATCCGGGGTGTTCGTCATCGTCGTCCTTCCGGATGGTGCACAGCTGCTCGGCCACGAGTCCCGCGACGACGAGGACGGCACCGCACACCGCCGTCGCGATGACCGACCCCAACGAGCCTAGCGACGGAGTGAACGGACGGGTGAGAACGAACGCGAGGAGCCCGAGAGCGAAACCGGTCGCCGCCGCGCCGACGAGAGAGGAGGCCTTGGCGAGCATCGCGACGCGCAGCGCCCGGAACGGGTCGATGCGCCGGGCGCTCCGCCCGCGGGACGCGCGGAAGATCGGTACCGCGACCCCCACCACGACCGCCGCCAGGAGGACGAGGATCGTCGGCAGGCTCGCCGCGGGGACGAAGGTCGGGCGTGCGGCCGCCGTGAGCATGGCGTCGACGAGGAAGCCGACGACGAGCCCCGCGAGGGCGGCCACGATCAGGATCGTCGCGCCGGTCCGCTTCACGATGGCTCCTCGCGGACGGCGGCGAGCAGGGCGTCGACTCGGCCGCGCCCGGGGATCTCGGCATCCGGGTCGATGTCGTGCCACGGAGCGAGGACGAACTCGCGCTCGTGCGCGCGGGGATGCGGGACGGTCAGATGCGGCTCGTCGATGCGGGCGTCGCCGTAGGCGATGAGGTCGAGATCCAGCGTGCGATCGCCCCACTTCTCGCGACGCACACGCCCGTGGTCCGCCTCGATGCGGTGGAGTTCGCGCAGCAGCGTCGCCGGCGCCAGCCGCGTCTGCAGCAGCGCGACGGCGTTGAGGTAGCGCGGCGCGTCGGCGTCCGCTCCGGCGAGGGTGACGGCGACCGTCTCGATGGGGGCCGACACCCGGACGTCGGTCGTCAGCGGCAGGAGACGCAGCTCCTCGACGGCCGCGGAGAGCGTCGCGGCGCGCGCGGCGAGGTTGGCCCCGAGGGCGACGACGGCCGCGACCGGCACGTCGGAGGGCGGGTCGCCGATCCCGTGCGCCAGGCGGACGCTCACACGCGCCCCCGGCGGATCGTCACCGACACGTCGGCGAACGGGACGGTGATCGGGGCGTGCGGTTTGTGCACGGTCACCGTGACGAGCAGGACGCGTTCGTCGGCGAGGACATCGTCGGCGATGCGCTGCGCGAGGGTTTCCAGCAGATCGACGGGATCGCCCTCGACGTGGGCGACGATGCGCTCGGCGAGTTCGCCGTAGTGCACGGTGTCGACGACGTCGTCCGACTCGGCGGCCGGTCGCAGCGAGAGCTGCAGCACCACGTCGACGACGAACTCCTGCCCTTCCCGCTTCTCGTCGGCGTAGACGCCGTGGAACCCGAAGGCGCGCACCCCCGTCAGTGTGATCTCGTCGGCGAAGTCCATCAGGCCTCCCAGGCGCGGGCGACGGCGAGCGCGTCGCGAGTGGTCGGGATGTCGTGCACGCGCACGGCCCACGCGCCGGCGCGATCCGCCAGCGCGCTGGTGACCGCGGTCGCCAGGTCGCGGCGATCCAGGTCGGCGTCGGCGCCGATCGTCTCGGCGAGGAACCGCTTCCGGCTCGTGCCGACGAGCACACGGCATCCGAGGTCTCCCAGGCGGGGCAGCGCGCGCAGCACCCGCCAGTTCTGATCTCCGCGCTTGCCGAAGCCGATGCCCGGGTCGACGATGAGCCGGGAGCGCGGGATGCCGGCCGCCTCCGCCGCGTCCACGCGCTCGCCCAGCTCGGCGATCACGTCGGCGACCACGTCGTCGTACTCCGCCCGTGCGTACATCTCGGCCGACGGTCCGCGCCAGTGCCCGAGCGCGATCTCGGCGCCCGATTCGGCGACCGCGGCGAGCATCTCGGGGTCGGCGAGACCACCCGACACGTCGTTGACCAATCGGGCGCCCGCGGCGACCGCGGCCCGCGCGGTCGTCGCGTTCATCGTGTCGACGCTCACGTACAGACCCTCGGATGCCAATGCCGCAACGACGGGGAGCACGCGCTGCTGCTCGATCCGAGGGGCGACCCGGTCGGCTCCGGGCCGCGTCGACTCACCGCCGACGTCGAGCAGGTCCGCGCCCTGGGCGTGGAGCGTGCGGGCGTGCGCGATCGCGACGTCGGGATCGAGGAACCGCCCGCCGTCGCTGAAGGAATCGGGGGTGACGTTGACGATTCCCATGACGAGGGTCATCCGCGCCCCCGACCGATCAACGCGATCAGCTCGGCGCGGGCGACGGGGTCGGTGTACGCACCGCGCGCGGCGATCGTCACGGTCGAGGCTTCGGGCTGGCGCCCCCCGCGCATCGTGACGCATTCGTGGGTCGCATCCAGCACGACGAGCACACCGCGGGCGTCCAGGGCCGCCGCGATCGTGTCGGCCACCTGCTCGCCGAGACGCTCCTGCACCTGGGGTCGTGCGGCGAGGATGTCGATGACCCGGGGCAGCGCGCCGAGTCCGACGACCTCCTCCCCCGGGAGGTACGCCACGTGCGCGCGTCCCCGGAACGGCAGCAGATGGTGCTCGCACATCGACCGGAACGCGATGTCGCGGAGCATCACCGCGCCGGACGGAAGGGTGTCGGGAGCGGGCCCGCGCGTCACCGAGATCGTGTGCTGCAGCGGAGCGCCGGCATCCTGGCCGACTCCCCCGAAGAACTCGCTCCACGAGTCCGCGACCCGGGCCGGGGTCTGCCGCAGGCCCGGGCGATCGGGGTCCTCACCGATCGCCTCGAGCAGCTCGCGTACGAGCGCGGACACGCGCTCCCGGTCGACGGCCACGGCGCCTTAGGCGGTGGCCGGACGCGTCTGTCCGCTCGGCCGGCGCTGCGGCTGGGTCGCGGGCTGCGCGTCGGCTTCGGTGGACGCGGCGACCCCCGCGGGAGCGGGGCGGCGCGGAACCTCGACGGGCGGCAGGCTCGACACGGGGCGGTCGCCCGACGACAACCACTGCGGGCGCGGGGGCAGACGCTTGACGTCCTTGAAGATCTCGGCCAGCTCGTTGTGGTCGAGGGTCTCCTTCTCGAGCAGGGCCAGCGCCAGGCGGTCGAGCACCTCGCGGTTGTCGTTGATCACCTGGTACGCCTCGTTGTGCGCCTGCTCGATCAGTCCACGCACCTGGGCGTCGACGCGTTCCGCGATGCGCTCCGAGAAGTCGCGGCCGTGACCCATGTCGCGGCCCATGAACACCTCGCCGGAGGACGAGCCGAGCTTGACCGGACCGACCTCGTTGGTCATGCCGTACTCGGTGACCATCTTCCGCGCGATGCTGGTGGCCTTCTCGATGTCGTTCGAGGCACCGGTGGTGGGGTCGTGGAACACGATCTCCTCGGCCACACGTCCGCCCATCGCGTAGGTCAGCTGGTCCTGCAGCTCGTTGCGGGTCACGGAGTACTTGTCGTCCAGCGGCAGCACCATCGTGTAGCCCAGCGCCTTGCCGCGCGGCAGGATCGTGACCTTGGTCACGGGGTCGGTGTGGTTCATCGCCGCCGCCGCGAGCGCGTGGCCGCCCTCGTGGTACGCCGTGATGAGCTTCTCTTTGTCCTTCATCACGCGCGTGCGCCGCTGCGGGCCGGCGATGACGCGGTCGATCGCCTCGTCGAGGGCGCGGTTGTCGATGAGCTGCGCGTTGGAGCGCGCGGTCAGCAGCGCGGCCTCGTTCAGCACGTTCGCGAGATCGGCACCGGTGAAACCGGGCGTCTTGCGGGCGACGACCTCGAGGTCGACGGAGTCGGACAGGGGCTTGCCGCGGCCGTGCACCTCGAGGATCCGCTGCCGGCCCTTGAGATCGGGGGCGTCGACGCCGATCTGCCGGTCGAAACGGCCCGGGCGCAGCAGAGCGGGGTCGAGGATGTCGGGACGGTTGGTGGCCGCGATCACGATCACGTTGACCTTGGGGTCGAAGCCGTCCATCTCGACGAGCATCTGGTTCAGCGTCTGCTCGCGCTCGTCGTGGCCGCCGCCCATGCCGGCACCACGGTGGCGACCGACGGCGTCGATCTCGTCGATGAAGATGATCGCCGGGGAGTTCTCCTTCGCCTGGTTGAACAGGTCGCGGACGCGGCTCGCGCCGACACCCACGAACATCTCGACGAAGTCCGAACCCGAGATCGAGTAGAACGGAACGCCCGCCTCACCCGCGACGGCGCGGGCGAGCAGCGTCTTGCCGGTACCGGGAGGGCCGTACAGCAGCACACCCTTGGGGATGCGGGCGCCGACCTCCTCGAACTTCTTCGGGTCCTTCAGGAAGTCCTTGATCTCTTCGAGTTCCTCGATGGCCTCGTCGGATCCGGCGACGTCCTGGAAGGTGACGGTGGGCGTCTCCTTCGTCACGAGCTTCGCGCGCGACTTGCCGAACTGCATGACCTTGCTCCCGCCGCCCTGCGCGCTGGAGAGCAGCCACCAGAACAGCAGGCCGAGCAGCACGAGCGGCAGCATCAGGGAGATGAAACCGTCGAGGAACCCGGGGCGCGGCACGACGTCGTTGAAGCCGTCCTTGGGGGCGGCGTTGTCGATCGCCGTCGCCACCTCGGACGCACGCGCGCCGCCGTAGTAGAACTGCACCGAGTCGGCGCCTTCGAAGGGCTGGGAGAGCTTCAGATCGACGCGCTGGTCGGTGTCATTGGTCGTCGCCGAGGTCACCGTGGTGCCCTTCAGCAGTTGCAGACCCTCCTGGGTCGAGATCTGCTTCGCCCCACTGAGGTTGGAGATCAGCGAGAAACCGATGACCAGAAGCAGACCGACCAACAGAACGTAGATGATCGGATTGCGCGTGATCTTCTTGAAATCCATGGTGGGCGAGCCCAGCCCTTTCGTGATCCGCTGCGGAAAAAGCGGTGAAGTCAGGGTAACGCCCGGCGACTATGCCGGGCCTGTGCGTTCGTCGTGGGCGTAGCGGGAGACGGATGCCGGGGCGCCGGCGCGCCGCATCCGGCGGGCGATCAGGAGTAGACGTGCGGCGCGAGGACGGCGACGTCGCGGAGGTTCCGGTACTTCTCGGCGTAGTCCAGGCCGTACCCGATGACGAAGTCGTTGGGGATGTCGAACCCGACGTACCGGCAGTCGACCTCGACCTTCATGGCATCCGGCTTGCGCAGGAGCGCGAGCACCTCGACGGACGCTGCCCCGCGCGAGGCGAAGTTCTCCAGAAGCCAGCTGAGCGTCAGGCCGGAGTCGATGATGTCCTCGACGATCAGCACGTCTTTGCCGGTGATGTCGGTGTCGAGGTCCTTCCGGATCTGCACGACGCCGCTCGAGCGCGTGCTCGCGCCGTAGGACGACACGGCCATCCAGTCCATCGTGATGTGCATCGGCAGGTGGCGGGCGAAGTCGGCCATGACCATCACCGCGCCCTTGAGGACGCCCACCAGCACGACGTCGCGCCCGGCGTAGTCGGCTGCGACCTGTGCCGCGAGCTCGGCGAGCTTGTCGTGGATCTGCTCCTCGGTGAGGAGGACTTCGCTGATGTCGTCGGGAATGTCGGCCGCGCGCATCCTGAAAGTCTACGCAGGAGGATTCAGGATGCCGCCCGCGCGACGATCTCGATCCGCCCCCCGACACGGCGGGCGAGGCAGCCGGGAAGGTCGATCGGGCCCTGACCGTGCCAGTCGGTGGCGAGGCGGGCGACCTCCAACGTCTGGGCGCGGGTGAGGGCGACGCCGAACTCGCTGTCGACGACGTACCGCACGATGCGGTTGCGCAGTGCGGCGGGGTTGGCCGCCAAGGCCGCGACCGAGACGGATATCCCGGCCTCGGCATGCTCGACGATGTCCTCGATCGTCTCGTCGATCATGTCCTGGAACGCCGCGGCGTCCTCGCGCAGCTGCTCCGCGGTGCGGGCGAGCGCCTCCGCGACACCGGGTCCCAGCTCGCGCTCGAGCACCGGCAGCACGATTTCCCGCACGCGTACGCGCGCGAACGCGGGGTCGGCGTTGTGCGGGTCGGTCCACGGCTCGAGCCCCTCGGCCGCGCACGCCGCGACGGTCGTCTCGCGACGCACCCCCAGCATCGGGCGCAGCCACACCGGGCCCGTGGCATCCCGCCGCTCGGGCGCCATGCCCGACAGGCTCGTCGCCCCCGACCCCCGCGCGAGTCCGAGCAGCACCGTCTCGGCCTGATCGTCGAGGGTGTGGCCCAGCAGCACCGCGTCGGCGCCCGTCTCCGCCGCCACCCGGGTGAGAGCGGCGTAGCGCGCTTCCCGCGCAGCGGCCTCGGGTCCGTTCGTCGACCCGACCCGCACGGTCACGACGCGGGCGTCGAGCCCGAGAGCGCGCGCCTTCTCCGCGGCCGCGGCCGCCACGGCATCCGATCCGCCCTGGAGGCCGTGGTCGATCACGACGGCCTCCGCGCGGATGCCGAGACGCGGCGCCTCGAACGCGGTCGCCGCCGCGAGCGCGAGGGAGTCCGCCCCGCCCGACAGCGCGACGATGACGACGCCGCGCCCGTCGAGGGCGGCACGAACGGCCCGCCGCACCTCGGCCACGGCGGGGTCGAGTCCGGGTCGCCGCTCGTGCATGGCATCCACGCTATCCGCCCTGGCGCGCAGGCCACGTCAGCGCGGACGCCCCGACTAGGCTGGGCGCGGAATTCCACCGATCTAAGGAGCACACGTATGGGCGCGTACGACGCCGTCATCGAGATCCCGCGCGGCAGCCGCGTGAAGTACGAGGTCGACCACGGCACGGGCCGGGTCTTCCTCGACCGCATCCTGTACACGGTGTTCGGCTACCCGGCCAACTACGGCTTCTTCGAGAACACCCTCGGCGAGGACGGCGACCCCCTCGACGTGCTGGTCCTCCTCGACCGCGACCTGTACCCCGGCGTCCTCGCGAAGGTGCGCCCCGTGGGCGTGCTGAAGATGAGCGACGAGGCCGGCGGCGACGACAAGGTCGTCGCGGTGCTCGCGAAGGACCCGCGCTGGGACCACATCCAGGACGTCGGCGACATCGACGACTGGACGAAGAAGGAGATCTCGCACTTCTTCGAGCACTACAAGGACCTGGAGCCCAACAAGTGGGTCAAGGTCGACGAGTGGGCGGATGCCGCCGAGGCCGAGCGCCTGGTCGGCGAGGCGTTCGCGCGCTTCGAGGAGCACGACGCACGGACCAAGACGCAGGGTGAGGGCGAAGCGCCCAACACGCTCTGACCTCCCGGTCACGACGAAGCCCCCGGTCAACGACCGGGGGCTTTCGCGTTGCTCAGACCCAGACGCCGCGATCGCGCAGCCACGGCGCGGGGTCGGTCGTCCCGCCCCACGGCGGGTAGACCTCGAAGTGGAGGTGGCAGCCGAACGAGTTGCCCGTCTGCCCCGTCGCGGCGATCTGCTGGCCGGCCGACACGCGCTGTCCGTACGAGACGTAGATGCCGCCGTTGACGATGTGGGCGTACCCGGTGCCCGACCCGTCGTCGTGCTGGATGCGGATGTAGTTGCCGTAGCCGCTGTTCAGCCCGGCGTAGGTGACGCGTCCGCTCGCCGCAGCGTAGATCGGCGACCAGCAGCTCGCGCCGAAGTCGAGTCCGAGGTGCCAGGTGCTCGCGCAGTAGCTCGCACCGCACTGCCCGGTGCGGGGTCCGTATCCCGACGTCGTTCCCGCCGAGGAGGGACGAGCCCATCCCGAGCTGACGACGTCTCCGCCACCGCTGCTGCTGCCGCCGCCACCGCCGCCCCCGCCGCCGTTGTTGGCTGCGGCTGCCGCCGCCTCACGGGCGGCGCGGTCGCGCGCTTCGGCCTCTTCGCGGGCTTTGCGCTCACGCTCTTCGCGCGCCTTGCGCTCGGCCTCGACGCCCGCCTGGTAGTCGGCGACCGTCTTCGCGGTCGTGTCCTGCAGCGCGGCGAGCTGGGCCTGCAGCACGACCTGATTCGCCTGCTGCGCGGCCAGAGCGGCTTGCGCGGCGTCCGCTGCCTGCTGCGCGGCGACCATCTTGTCTTCGGCGATCTTCTGCAGGCGGTCGCGTTCGGCCTTGGCGTCGTCGGCCTGGCTGCCGAGGTTCTTGGCGCTGTCGCGCGCGGCCACGGCAGCGGCGTAGACCGAGCGGTTGCGGTCGAGCAGCTTGTCCATCGTGCCGAGCTTGGCGAGGAGGTCATCGGCGCTGGCGGCGGAGCCCGAGAAGAACAGGTCGAGCGACGTGTCGTCGCCTCCGCTGCGATAGAGCTGCGCGGCGACCTTGCCGGCCTTGGTCGCGGCATCCGTCGCCTTGGCGGTCTCGGCATCCGCCTGGGCGCGGATCTGCTGAGCGCGGTAGTCGGCATCGAAGAAGGCCTGCTGAGCGGCGTAGTACTCGTCGGAACGCGCCTGGACCTCGGCCTGCGTGCGCTCGACCTCGGACTGCAGACCCGCGATCAGACCCTGGATGCGGGTGATCTCGGCGGCCTTGGCGGCTTCGTTGGCCCGCGCGGCCTCGACATCGGCCCATGAGGGGTAGTCGGCGGCGAAGGCGGGGGACGACGAGACGAGCGACGGCACGGTGGCCCCGATGGCACCGAGGGCGACGGCCCCGAACGCACCGAGCCTCAGTGCTCCGCGGCGGTCCAGCGACGGCCACAGACGCGCGCGCTCAGCGGGACTGGGCGCGCAACCGCAGTCGTCGGCGCCGTCGAGGGGGTCAAGCGTCACGGGAATACCTCATCTCACCGGTTCGCAACTCGCACCACAGTAGCAACACGAATCACACGAACAACAGGGCGAGTTCCCGCTGCCGCGGCCCAGTCTGACCCCTCGACACGCCGGGGCGCCGGACCGCCACGCCCTCGATTGGCAATCTCGAGAATCATGAAGTAGGCTCGGTCGTCGGCAAGTGAGCACGGAATCGCAAGGTTTCGGGGTTCATCCGGCCCCATCGTTTAGCGGCCTAGGACGCCGCCCTTTCACGGCGGTAGCACGGGTTCGAATCCCGTTGGGGTCACTCGCCGAACACAAGTTAACAATCATGGCCCTGTAGCGCAGTTGGTTAGCGTGCCGCCCTGTCACGGCGGAGGTCGCGGGTTCAAGTCCCGTCAGGGTCGCTCCATAGCGACGGGCCTTCTTTCGAGGAGGCCTTTCGTCTAGGAAGCGGCAGACATGCCGCTCGGCTCTGTAGCTCAGTTGGTAGAGCGTTCGACTGAAAATCGAAAGGTCACCGGATCGATGCCGGTCGGAGCCACACGGGTGATCATTACAGTCACCCCAGGAACCCTCGCGTAGCTTCTACATCGCGGGGGTTTCGTCTTGCCCGGCGCGGCGTCAGACCTCCCGGGCCCGCAGGTCCTTGCGCAGGATCTTCCCCGACGCGGACTTCGGGATCGCGTCGATGAACTCCACGCGCCGCACCTTCTTGTGCGGCGCGACCTCGGCCGCCACGAAGGCCATGGCGTCGTCCGCCGTGAGCTCAGCGCCCGGCGCGGCGACGACGAACGCCTTCGGGATCTCCTGCTTGTCGTCGTCGAGGACACCGATGACGGCGGCATCCTGGATCTTCGGATGCGACAGCAGCAGCGCCTCGAGCTCCGCGGGGGCGATCTGATACCCCTTGTACTTGATGAGCTCCTTCAGCCGATCGACGATCGTGAAGTACCCGTCGACGTGGTGCGTGGCGATGTCGCCCGTGTGGAGGAAGCCGTCGGCGTCGATCGTGTCGGCGGTGGCATCCGGACGATGGAGATAGCCGAGCATCACGTTCGGACCACGCACCCACAGCTCCCCGGGAGCGGTCAGCCCGTCGACCCCGTGCTCCTCGATCTCGGCACCGGTCTCGGTGTCGACGAGCTTCGCCTCGACGTTCGGGACGAGCACGCCGACCGAACTGACGGGCATGTCGTCGCGCTCGGGTGGGATCGCGTGCGAGACGGGACTGAGCTCGCTCATCCCGTACCCCTGGAAGAACCGCGCGTGGATGCGGCGACCCGCGGTCTCGGCGGTCTCCCCGTCGAGGGGGGCCGCGCCCGAGAACACGGTGTGGACGCTCGAGATGTCGAAGTCGTCGACCACGGGGTGCTTCGCGAGGGCCACCGCGATCGGCGGCGCGATGAACAGGAAGGTGCAGCGGTGCGCCTGGATGCACCGCAGGAACGCCAACAGGTCGAACTTCGGCATCGTCACGAGCGTCGCGCGCTGGCGGAGCGCGAGGTTCAGCAGCACCGTCATCCCGTAGATGTGGAAGAACGGCAGCACGGCGAGGACGCGATCGTCGCTCCCGAGCCGGATGCTCACGCGGCATTGGTCGACGTTGGCGACGAGGTTGCGGTGCGAGAGCATGACGCCCTTCGGCACGCCCGTCGTCCCTGACGAGTACGGCAGGACCGCCACGTGCGTCTCCGGGTCGAAGTCGACCTCGGGCGGGGTGCGCTGCTCGGCGAGCAGAGACCGCAGGTCGAGGTGCCCCGGCGCACCGTCCAGCACGATCACCCTGTCGTCGGGGATGCCCGCCGCGGCGGCGGCTTCGGCGGCGGGGCCGAGCAGCGGGGAGACGGTGACGAGCCAGGTGGCCCCGGCATCCGTCAGCTGCGTCTCGATCTCGTGGGCGGTGTAGAGGGAGTTGACCGTCGTGACGACGGCGCCCAGGCGCAGGATGCCATGGAACACCGTCGCGAACGCGGGGATGTTCGGGCAGAGCAGCGCGATCACCGTGTCGGTGCCGACGCCCCGGTGGGCCAGCGCCCCGGCGAACGCGTCCACCTGCGCGCGCAGGCGGCCGTACGTCGTTTCGTCACCCGTGGCCGGATCGATCAGGGCCACACGTTCGAGATCGGATTCGTCGAGCGAGCCGAAGAGGTGGTCGTAGACGCTGTGCGACGGAACGGCGATGCGCGGGTAGGGGCTCTGGAACACGGGATCTCCTTCGATACCGACGCGGCGACGATGCCGTGCGCTCATCCTGCCAAAGGCGGAACCCGGTGTCACTCCTCCCGACACGTAGGCTCAGCCGACTCTCAGAGCAGGGCGAGCAGGATCCCGCCGACCGCCCCGACGACCACGACGACCCACGCCGGGATGCGGAACGCCGTCAGGAGCACGAACCCCACCAGGGCGAGCACGAACGGCCCGGGGCCGGTGACCGCCGTGGTGAACACCGGGGTGTACAGCGCGGCCCCGAGGATGCCGACGACGGCCGCGTTCGCCCCCCGCATCGCCGCGCGGACGCGGCGTCGATCGCGCAACGCGTCCCAGAACGGGAGGACCCCGACGAGCACGAGGAACCCGGGGAGGAAGATCGCCGCGAGCGCGACCACCGCTCCCGCGACACCGCCGGGACCGACCGACGAGACGGCACCGAGATACGCCGCGAACGTGAACAGCGGGCCGGGAACAGCCTGCGCGGCGCCGTAGCCCGCGAGGAACGCGTCGGGCGACACCCATCCGGTCTGCACGACCTCGGCCTGCAGAAGCGGCAGGACGACGTGGCCTCCCCCGAAGACGAGCGCGCCGGACCGGAAGAAGGCGTCGGCGAGCGCGATGAGCCCCGACCCGGTGGCCGCCGCGAGGAGCGGGAGACCGACGAGCGCGGCGCCCGCGACCACGAGGCATCCGACCGCGACGGCCCGGGGCACCCCGAACGACGGCAGCGACTCCCCCGGCTGCTCCACGACCGCACGCAGCAGCACGAGACCCGCGACGACGCCGATCGCCAGGGCCCCGAGCTGCCCGACCGCGCCCGGAACGGACAGCGCGAGCGCGGCAGCGACCACGGCGATCCCCGCGCGAGGAGCGTCGGGGGTGAGAGAGCGGGCCATCCCCCACACGGCCTGCGCGACGATCGCGACCGCCACGATCTTCAGACCCTCCAGGATGCCGCCGCCCACCGGGCCACCGAAGAGGGACGCCCCGGCGGCGAACGCCACGAGCAGCACGGCGGAGGGCAGCGTGAAGCCGAGGAACGCCGCGAGCGCGCCGAAGAGGCCGGCGCGCTGCAGGCCCATCGCGAAGCCGACCTGGCTGGAGGCGGGTCCCGGCAGGAACTGGCACAGGGCGACGAGGTCGGCGTAGGCGCGGTCGTCCATCCAGCGCCGACGGGTGACGAGGTCGTCGCGGAAGTAGCCGAGGTGCGCGATCGGGCCACCGAAGGACGTCACCCCCAGGCGCAGGAACGCGAGGAAGACCTCGGGAACGGTTCCGGCTCGTGTCATCCGCTCTTCCTACCGCGGGAGGGGAAACGGCGGGTGAATGCTCAGCGCAGGAGGGCGTCGACGAGACGCAGCGTGCGAGCGGTGCGGTCCTGGTCGACGGCGATGTCGGCCCCGCGCACCGCTTCGCGCAGACGCTCGACCTCCCCGACCATCGGGTTCTCGGGGGCGGTGACGTCGATGACCTCGGGCACACCGGCGCGCGGAGTGAGGACCAGCCGCCGTGGCGCGTCGATGGCGTCGATCGCGAGCGAACCGTCCTCGCCCTGGATCTCGCTCGGCAGGGACGTGTCGGTGATCTTCGACCAGGCCGCATCGGCGACGAAATCGTCGTATTCGGCGATCGCACTGCCGAGTCCGTCCGTGCCCGAGGCGATGCCCACGCGCGCTCCCGCGATGCCGCGGGGCGCGCCGAACAGGAGGACGAGGGCATGCAGGGGGTAGACGCCCAGGTCACGGAGGGCGCTCCCTCCGAGCGCGGGATCGAAGATGTTCGTCCGCTCGCCCGCCAGCACATGGTCGTATCGGGCGGAGCGCTTCTCGTACCGGAACGAGACCCGGCGGACGCGGCCGAGTCGCGGCAGCACCTCCTGGATCGCGCGGATGCCGGGGTCGTAGGCCGTGCGCATGGCCTCGAGCAGCACGACACCGCGCCCGCGCGCGTGTGCGACGAGACTCTCCCACTCCTCGGCCGTGAGCGTCGCCGGCTTTTCGACGAGCACCGGGATGCCGGCATCCACCGCCGTCCGTATCTGCGCGGCGTGGACCGAGTTGGGGCTGGCGATGTACACGGCGTCGATGTCGCCGCCGTCGAGGAGCCCCTCGAGTCCGTCGGCCGCTCCCGGCGCTCCGATCCGTTCGGCGAACTCCCGTCCCCGGACCGCGTCGCGCGACGCCACCGGGCCGAGTCCGACGCCGTCCACGGTGCGCACGGCGTCCGCCAGACGCTCGGAGATGGAACTGGTGCCGACGATGCCGATGCGGATCATCCCCTCATCATCCCGTGTCCTCCCGCACCCGCTGATCCGTGATCGAGAGAGACGTCCCGCTAGGATCGCCGTGATCGTGGGGACGATCGTCGCAACCCGGGGGGAAGATTCGATGGTCACGCGCGCGCAACGACGCCGCCTCACTTCGCGACGGGTTCGCCTGCGGCGCACGATCGTCGCGGTGGTCGCCGTCGCCCTCATCGCGGGCGGCGTGTCTCTGTTCGCGGTGCTGCGCGGGTCGGCCGGCCTGCCCGTGGCGGAGACCCCGCCGACGCCGAGCCCGACGTCCACTCCGACACCCACACCCACCCCGACGCCCCTCACGGCGGCGCGGACGCTGCTGTCGACGACCACGGATCCGAAGGCGTGCGCCGTATCGTTCGTGGGCGACGGCATCTCGCTCGCCCCTCAACTCCAGACGCAGGACCTGCGCTTCGACAAGCTCCCGATCCCGCGGGCCGAGGGCCGCGTCTTCGCCGGCTGGTACGCCAGCCCCGGCGACGCCGCCGCCCTGTCGCTCCCCGCGCGCGTGAACGGGGCCGACCTCGTCTCGTGCACCGCGCGCGAGAAGACGTTGTACGCCGCCTGGACGACGCCCGAGTCGAACGCGGCGGAGGACGCCGGCATCCCGATCCTGATGTACCACCAGTTCACGCGGAATCCCGAGGGCGAGGACACCTGGCTGCGCGCCAACTACACCTACATCGGCGACTTCGACGCGCAGATGGCCTACATCCAGGAATCCGGCTTCTACCTGCCCACGTGGGACGAGCTGAGCGCCTTCATCGACGGGGCCGTGTTCCTCCCGAAGCGCTCGGTCATCATCACCGACGACGACGCCGACAGCACGTGGCTCGAGCAGGCGGCACCCGTCGTGGACGGGCGGAACCTCCTCACCACGTCGTTCGTCATCACCTCGGCGCGCACCGAGGGAACGCCCAACCGCTTCGTCCTGCAGCGCTCGCACACGCACGACATGCACCGCGCGGGGGCGAACGGCAAGGGGCGCATGGTCAACGAGGACGCCGACACCATCGCCGCCGACCTCCAGCAGTCCGCCGAGATCCTCGGGGCGAAAGAGGTCGTGGCCTATCCCTTCGGGCACTATGACGACACGACGAAGGAAGGCCTCCGCCGTGCGGGGTTCGAGCTCGGTCGCACCGTCGAACACGGGTACGTGCGGGTCGGAACCGACAAGCTGGCGCTCCCCGTCATCCGCATGAACTACGGCATGACCGTGGACGATCTGAAGGATGCCATCGGCTGAGGCCGCCCGTGGCACCGCTCCCGGGGGTGAACGTCCCGCTAGCTCTCAGCCAAATGATGCACAATCCTCATTTGGGCACGCGTCGGCCGTTCTACGCTGTGCACTTACGGCTTCACTGAAACGCGAGCATCCATGGACCTATCCGTCATCGTTCCGACCTTCAACGAGGGTCCGAACGTCGCCGAACTCGTCCGTCGAACGACGGCCGCGCTTCCCGGTCGCGACGTCGAGATCCTCTTCGTCGACGACTCCACGGATGACACGCCCGACGTCATCCGGGCGGTCGCGGAACAGGCATCGATCCCCGTGCGCCTCCTCCACCGCGACCAGCCCGTCGGCGGCCTGGGCGGTGCCGTGGTCGACGGTATCCGGGCCGCGGCATCCGACTTCTGTGTCGTCATGGACGGTGACCTGCAGCACCCGCCCGAGGTGATCGCGGAGCTGCTCGCCCGCGCCGAGATGGGCGACGCCGATGTGGTCGTCGCGTCGCGGTACATCGCCGGCGGCACGTCCGACGGCCTGGCCAATGCCGTGCGCACGATGGTCTCCCGCGCGTCGACCCTGCTGACCAAGGCGATGTTCCCGCGGAAGCTCCACAACTGCTCCGACCCGATGACGGGCTTCTTCCTCATCGACCGCCGCGCGCTCGACGTCGAGGACCTGCGTCCGCGCGGCTTCAAGATCCTTCTCGAGATCCTCGCCCGCAAGCAGATGCGCGTCGCCGAGGTGCCGTTCTCGTTCGCCCCGCGCTTCGCCGGCGAGTCGAAGGCCTCCTTCAGCCAGGGCATGCGCTTCCTGACCCAGCTCACGATGCTGCGCTTCGGCCGCATGTCGGCGTTCGCCGTCGTCGGCGGCCTCGGCGCGGTGGCGAACCTCCTCATCACCTGGGCGCTGACGGGCGTCGGCGTGCAGTATCTGATCGCTTCGGTGATCGCGAGCGTGCTGACCATCATCGGCAACTTCCTCGCGCTCGAGTACCTCGTCTTCGCCGACATGCGCGCCGAGTCCGGACTGATGCGCCACCGGTTCCTGAAGTCGTTCACGTTCAACGGCATCGAGGCGCTCGTGCGCATCCCGCTGCTCTGGCTGCTCGTGAGCGAAGCGCACCTGCACGTCGTCATCGCGACCGCCCTCACGCTGATCGCGGCGTTCATCGTCCGCTTCATGTACCACGCCCTCGTCGTCTACGCCCCCAAGAAGAGCCGTCTCGCACAGCTCCCGCTGCCCGAGACGCTCGAGGACGAACTGGCCGCCTGAGGCGGCCCGAGGCCGGAGGCCGCGTCGGCGGCGTACCCTGGAAGCATGTCCGACGCATCCATCCGCATGTTCGGCGCCGACTGGTGCCGCGACTGCATCCGCACGAAGAAGCAGCTCGACGAACTCGGCGTCGCCTACGAGTACGTCGACCTGGTGGCCGACCCCGCGGCAGCCGACGTGGCCAAGGAGATCTCGGGCCGGACGAACATCCCCGTCGTCGTCTACCCCGACGCTTCGCACCACGTCGAGCCCTCCAACGCCGACGTCGAGGCCAAGCTCCGCGAGCTGTCGCTGATCTGAGCCCGCGCCCGATGCTCGCCGCCGCGTGGCCTGTGCGCCGACGCGCGACCGGTGAGACCGGAACGGCGCTCCCCGCGTTCGTCGACCACCACGTCCACGCGCACCTGGTCGATCTCCACGCGCTGCCGGCCCGGGGGATCGCCGGCGTCCTCGACCTCGGGGGCGACCCGGCGGAACTCGCGCGCCTCGCGCCGGGTCTTCCGAGGGTGACCTTCGCCGGCGCCTTCCTCACCGCGCCGGGCGGGTACCCCGTCGGACGTTCCTGGGCTCCGGATGCCATCGTGCACACGGTCTCGAACGCCTCGCGGCATCCCGGCGAACCGGGCGGCGCCCGCACCGCGGTGGACGCGCAGGCCGATGCCGGCGCCTCCGTGATCAAGGTCGCTCTGAACGCCGACGCCGGCCCCGTGCCGTCGGACGAGATCCTCACCGCGATCCTCGCCGCCGCACGGGAACGCGGTCTGCCCGTCGTCGCGCACGCGCAGGGCGCCGGCCAGGTCGAGCGGGCGATCGACGTCGGTGTGGAGGCGCTCGCCCACACGCCGTTCGACGGCGTGCCGTCCCGGCGGCTGACGGCGCGCGCCGCGGAGAGCGGACAGGTGTGGATCTCGACGCTCGACATCCACCGCGGCGCCGCCCGCACCCGCGCGGTGCATCACCTGGCCGCCTTCGCGGCGCGCGGGGGCCGCGTGCTCTACGGCACCGACCTCGGCAACGGCCCGCTCCCCCTCGGCGTCAACCGCCGCGAGCTCCTGGCGCTGCAGGACGCCGGCGTCCGCGGTGATGCCCTGGTGGCATCCCTCACCGACCCCTGGCCCGCCCGCTCGGGCCCCGACGGTGTCCGCACGTTCGTGGCGGGCCCCGCACCCGCCGACCCCGACGACATCGCGACGTGGTTGTCGCACGCGGTCGTCGTCCCGACCGAGGAGCTCAGCCGTGTCGACTGAACCGTTCACCGCCGAGGCCCGCGCCCTGGACGCCGCAGATCCCCTGTCGACGCACCGCGCGGCGTTCGTGGGATCCGAGACATCGCTGGTCTACTTCGACGGCAACTCGCTCGGGCGGCCGCCGCGCGTCACGGCGGAGCGACTCGCCGACTTCGTCACCACGGAGTGGGGTGGGCGTCTCATCCGCGGGTGGGACGAGTCCTGGATGGATCTGCCGTTCCACATCGGCGATCGGGTGGGACGACTGGCCCTGGGAGCCGCCGCGGGCCAGACCGTCATCGGCGACTCCACCACCGTCCTGCTGTACAAACTGCTGCGGGCGGCCCTCGCCGAACGCTCTTCGTCCGACCCGGACCGCGTGGAGATCGTCGTGGGCCGGGACGACTTCCCCACCGATCGGTATCTCGTCGAGGGCATCGCCGCGGAACGCGGTGCGCGCGTCGTGTGGATCGAGGTCGACACCGCGCGCGGAGTGGATGCCGACCTGCTCCGCGCCGCGGTCGGCCCCCGCACCGCTGTCGTCCTGCTCAGCCACGTGTCCTACCGCTCGGGATATCTCGCGGATGCCGAACAGCTCACCCGCATCGCGCACGACGCGGGCGCGCTCGTGCTGTGGGACCTCTGCCATTCGGCGGGTTCCGTCCCGATCGCGCTCGACGCGTGGGGGGTCGATCTCGCGGTCGGCTGCACGTACAAGTACCTCAACGGCGGCCCCGGGGCGCCCGCCTTCGCCTATGTCGCCACACGGCATCAGGGAACGCTCGCTCAGCCGATCCAGGGCTGGATGGGCGCGGCCGACGTCTTCGCGATGGGACCGGAGTACCGCCCGGCCGACGGTATGCGGCGTTTTCTGTCGGGAACGCCTCCGGTGCTCGCGATGCTCGCGATGCGCGACACGCTCGACCTGATCGAGGACGCCGGCATCGCCGCGATCCGTGCGAAGTCGGTGGCCTTGACCGAATTCGCGATACGAGTGGGGGATGGCATCCTGAGCCCGCTCGGTGTGACCCTGGCCTCGCCACGGGACCCCGCGGAACGCGGCGGACACGTTACCCTGTCCCACCCGGCGATGCGGGCGGTCACGGCGCGACTGTGGCAGCAGGACGTGATCCCCGACTACCGCGACCCCGACGGCCTGCGGATCGGACTGGCCCCGCTCTCGACGAGCTTCGCCGAAACCCTCACGGGACTCGGGGCGGTCGCCGACGCCGTGCGCGCCGAGAGCTGACGCGCGCGTCGTCATCGGGACGGTCGCGGCGCTAGCCTCGGAGCGTGGTCGACCCCCTTCTCATCGTCGTCGGCGGGATCGTGGTGATCTCGCTCGTCACCGTGATCGCTCCGCGCTTCAACGTCGCCGGTCCGCTGGTCCTCATGGCCATCGGGCTCGGCGTGAGCCTGCTGCCGTTCGTCCCGGCGTTCGCCGTCCCGCCCGAGGTGATCCTCATCGGCGTGCTGCCCCCGCTGCTCTACTCGGCGGCGGTGCAGCTGCCGGCCATCGAGTTCCGCCGCGACTTCGCGCCGATCGCCGGCCTCTCGGTGCTGCTGGTCGTGCTGAGCGCGCTCGGGCTCGGCCTCTTCTTCACGGCGGTCATCCCCGGCATGGGGCTCGCGCTCGGCGTGGCATTGGGCGCGATCCTGAGTCCGACGGATGCCGTGGCCACCTCGATCGCGAAGCGTCTCGGAATCGCGCCCCGCGTGGTGACGCTGCTCGAGGGCGAGAGCCTGCTGAACGATGCGACCGCGCTCGTGCTCCTGCGCACGGCCGTGGCGGCCGTGGCATCCGGGTTCGCCTTCGGCGACGCCGTCGCCAACTTCGCCTGGGGTGTGCTGCTGGCGCTCGCGCTGGGCGCGCTCGTCGGATGGGGAAACCTGCGGGTCCGCGAGCGCGTGACCAACCCGGCGGCCAACACCGCGCTGAGCTTCACCGTTCCCTTCATCGCCTACCTCCCGACCGAGCATCTCGGCGGCTCGGGTCTCGTCGCCGCCGTGGTCGCGGGCATCGTGACGGGCCAGGGCGCCGCCCGGCGCTTCACCCCGGAACAGCGGGTCAGCGACCGGGTCAACTGGCGCACGATCGAGTTGATCCTCGAGGGCGGCGTCTTCCTGGTCTTCGGCCTCGAACTGAAGGACATCGTCGGCGCGAACCTCAAGGAGCATGAGGGCCTCTGGTACGGCACGTGGCTCGCCCTCTCCGCGCTCGGCATCGCCCTCGGGGTTCGCGCCCTGTACGTCGCCGGTCTGATCTGGCTCCAGGGCCGGCGGAGTCGGCGGCACTGGCGGCACCGCGAACGCGCCGAACGCATCGGCGAACGCGTCGATCAGCTGGAGGAGGCGTACCGCGCCGATCCCGAAGCCTTCGCCGGACGCGTGTCCGATCCGGCGCGCACGAAGCGGCGATTCTCGTGGGTGCGCCGACGGGTCACGCGCACCGTCGCCGATCTCGACTACTACCGCGACAGTCCCCTCGGCTGGCGCCACGGCGTGATCATCGTGTGGGCGGGGATGCGCGGTGTGGTGACCCTCGCCGCCGCCCAGACGCTCCCGAGCGAGGGCGTCGAAGACCGCCCGCTCCTCATCTTCGTCGCCTTCCTCGTGGCGCTGTTCAGCCTGCTCCTGCAGGGGCTGACCCTCGCGGCGGTGGTCCGCGGCGTCGGTCTCTCGGAGGAGGGAGGGGAGGGCCCCACGCGGGAGGAACAGCACTCCCTGGATGCCGAGCTGCGCCAGGCGGCGGTGGCCGCCGTCACGTCGGGCACGCTCGCGCGCCGCAACGGCGAGCCGTTCCCCGCGGATCTCGTCGAGCGCGCCGGCGCACGACTGACCCGCCCGCCGGACGACGACGTCACCGCGCGGGCGCGCGACCTGCTGGAGTTGCGGCTCGCCTCGATCGACGCGATGCGCCAGGAACTCAACCGCATCAGTCACGACGGGCGGTACAGCACCGCGGCGCTCCGTCACGCCCTCGCCGAGCTCGACGCCGATCAGCTGAGCCTCGAACTGCGCATCGACGGCGAAGACTAGGGCGGCGCCCGCCCGCCGGCCGGGACCGTGCGGCCTCGCCGGTGCGGGCTGCGACGTGCGGCAGAATGGAGGTGGAGGTGCCCATGAGCGATCCGATCCCGACGTCGACGTCATCGGCCGACGCCACGAGCGCCGCCGTCCCCGTCGCCCACACCGCGGCCGACTGCCCGCAGTGCTTCACCGAGATGCAAGGCGACGGCACGTGGTGGCGTGCCCGTCCCGCCGGATCGCGCCTGGTCGGACTGGTCGTCTCGCGCGCCGGCCTTCCCTCCGTCGTGCAACAGCGCGATGACCTCACCCGGTTCGGCGTCCCCATCGAGGGATTCCGCCACCCGGCGCCCGAGACCCTCGAAGACTGGGCGGCCCGCCTCGACCGCTTCTTCCTCACGCTGACCCGCGGCGACGTCCTCGTCGTCACGACCGTCGAGGCGCTCGGGGTCTCGCGCACCGACGCGTCCCGCGCCGTGGCGGAGCTCCGTCAGCGCGGCGTCATCGTGAAGGTGCTCGCCCACGGCGACCGACACCTGCACACGGCGACGGTCGCTCCCCCGGCCTGAGCGCCGCGGCCCTCAGGCCCCGACGTAGCGCGCGAGGTGCTCGCCCGTGAGCGTCGAGCGGGCGGCGACGAGGTCGGCCGGTGTCCCCTCGAAGACGATCGTCCCGCCATCGCGGCCGGCCCCGGGACCGATGTCGATGATCCAGTCGGCGTGCGCCATGACGGCCTGATGGTGCTCGATCACGACGACGGTGTTGCCGGCATCCACGAGCGAATCGAGCAGCGCGAGAAGGGTGTCGACGTCGGCGAGGTGCAGACCGGTCGTCGGCTCGTCGAGCACGTACACCGCTCCCCTCTTGGCCATCGAGATCGCCAGTTTCAGGCGCTGGCGCTCCCCGCCCGACAGGGTGTTGAGCGACTGGCCGAGGGTGATGTACCCGAGGCCGACGTCGATCAGCCGCCCCAGCACCGCGACGGCCGCGCCCGTGGTGAGGAACGCCGACGCCTCGGCGATCGACATCTGCAGCACCTCGGCGATGTTCCTGCCGTCGAGGGTGTACTCGAGCACCTCGTCGGCGAAGCCCGTGCCCGCACAGAGTTCGCAGACGGTCTCGACCGTGGACTGGAAGCCGAGCTGCGTGACGATCACGCCCAGCCCGTTGCACGCGGCGCACGCCCCCTCGGAGTTCGCGCTGAAGAGCGCGGGCTTGACGCCGTTCGCCTTCGCGAACGCGGAGCGCACGGCATCCAGGATCCCGGTGTAGGTCGCGGGGCTGCTGCGTCGCGATCCCTTGATGGGCGACTGGTCGACGACGACGACGTCGTCGAACGCGGGGAGGTTGCCGTGGATCAGGGACGACTTGCCCGACCCCGCGACCCCGGTCACGACGGTCAGGATGCCGAGGGGGACGTCGACGTCGACGTTCTTCAGGTTGTGCTGCGACGCCCCGCGGACGGACATGGCGCCGGTCCTCGCGCGGACCGAGGGCTTGAGCCGCGCCCGATGGTCGAGGAACCGACCGGTCAGCGTGGCCGACGCGCGGAGCCCCGCGACGTCCCCCTCGTACTGGACCGTTCCACCGTCGCGTCCTGCGCGCGGACCCAGGTCGACCACGTGGTCGGCGATCTCGATGACCTCGGGCTTGTGCTCGACCACGAGGACGGTGTTGCCCTTGTCACGCAACTGCCGGAGGGTGTCGTTCATCCGCTGGATGTCGTGCGGGTGCAGCCCCGCGGTCGGTTCGTCGAAGACGTAGGTGATGTCGGTGAGGCTCGACCCGAGATGACGGATCATCTTCGTGCGCTGCGCCTCGCCGCCCGAGAGAGTGCCACTCGCACGGTCGAGGGAGAGGTAGCCGAGGCCGATGTGCACGAAGGCGTCGAGGGTGTCACGGAGTCCGTCGACGATCGGGGCGACGGACGGGTCGTCGACGGTGCGCACCCAGGCGGCGAGGTCGGTGATCTGCATCGCCGCGGCATCCGCGATGTTGACCCCGGCGATACGCGACGAACGCGCCCCCTCGTTGAGCCGCGTGCCGTCGCACGCGGGGCACGGCACGAACGTCACCGCGCGATCGACGAAGGCGCGGATGTGCGGCTGCAGACCGTCGCGGTCTTTCTGCAGCATGCTCTTCGTGATCTTCGGGACGAGACCCTCGTACGTCATGTTGGTGCTGGCGATCCGCACCTTCTGCTGCTCGCCGTACAGGAAGAGCCGTCGCTGCTCCGGGCTGAAGTCGCGCACCGGGGTGTCGCCGTCGAAGAAGCCCGCCTCGGCGAAGACGCGCACCATCCACCCGTCGGCGGTGTACCCGGGCACGAGGATCGCCCCGTCGTTGAGCGAGAGCGACTCGTCGACGATCTGCGTCAGATCGATGTCGCTCACCTGGCCGAGACCCTCGCAGTCGGGACACATCCCGCCCGTGATCTCGAACGACCGCCGCTCCCTCTGGCCCTTGCGCGCCCCCGTCGCGATCGTCACCGCCCCGGCGCCCGAGAGGGACGGGACGTTGAAGGAGAACGCCTGCGACGAACCGACGTGGGGCCGGCCGAGACGGCTGAACAGCACGCGCAGCATCGCGTGCACGTCCGTCGCCGTGCCGACGGTCGAACGGGAGTTGGGCGCCATGCGCTCCTGATCCACGCGGATCGTCGCGCTGAGGTTCTCGAGCGCATCGACCTCGGGACGCGAGGGCTGCCCCATGAACTGCTGGACGAACGTCGGATACGTGTCGTTGATCAACCGCTGCGACTCGGCGGCGATCGTGCCGAACACCAGAGACGACTTGCCCGACCCGCTCACGCCCGTGAACACCGTCAGCCGCCGCTTGGGCACGTCGACGTCGACGTTCTTGAGGTTGTTCTCACGCGCGCCGCGCACGCGGATGACGTCATGGGCGTCGGCGGGGGCATCGGTCATGGCTGCTCCTCGAAGGGTCGACCCTCAGTGTGCCCGAGGCCCCCGACATGCGCGACCGGAACAGCGCCGGCGTCCGTGGTCCCTCCTGCGGAGTTCGTACCGGACACGCCGAGGCACGGCATCCCGAATCGGCGTGTCGTCCGCGACCTCCGCACGACGGCGGCGGCCGCGCACGCGGGGAGAGCGCCGCAGAGACGACGTCGCCCCCGCGGACGGATCCGCGGGGGCGACGAGAAGCGGGCTCAGCCCTGGGCGCGACGGTTGGTGCGCGGGCCGCGTCCGACGACCATGCCGGTCGTGGGAGCACCGGATGCCGAGCGGCCGGCGCCCTGCGGACGGGCGGTGTTCGCGCCGCCGCGGGCGTTGCCGCCGGCACCCTGACCGCGGCCCGAACCCGAACGCTGGCCCTGACGTGCCGGCTGCGCGGCGTCGGCCGCGGGAGCGGCCTGGCCCGCGCCGCGACCCCGGCGACGGCGACCCTCACCGGGCGCGGACGTGCGGGGAGCGGCATCCGAGGATCCCTGGCCGCGGGCGGCGCGCTTGCGCTGCGCGTTGGCGCCCTGCGAGCGCCCGCCGCCCTGGGGCTGGGCGACGATCGGCTCGGGCTTCACGTACGGGGCGACCTCGCCGACGAGCGCGACGACCTCGGGAGACGCCGAGGTGACGGGCTGCGGGGTGACGTCGATCTTCGCCTTGCGCAGGATGTCGAGGGTGTCGCGACGCTGCTCGGGCAGCATGATCGTGACGACGTCGCCGGCCGAACCCGCGCGCGCCGTGCGGCCCGAGCGGTGCAGGTACGCCTTGTGCTCGACGGGCGGGTCGACGTGGACCACGAGCTCGACACCGTCGACGTGCACGCCACGGGCCGCGACGTCGGTCGCGACGAGCACCTTGGCACGGCCCTCGCCGAACGCCGCGAGGTTGCGGTCGCGGGCCGGCTGCGACAGGTTGCCGTGCAGATCGACCGACGGGATGCCGGCGGCAGTCAGCGCCTTCGCGAGCTTCTTCGCCTGGTGCTTGGTGCGCATGAAGAGGATGCGGCGAGCGGTGCCCGAGGCGAGCGTCTCGACGAGCTTCTTCTTGGCATCCGCGTCCGCGGGGACGAAGACGTGGTGCGTCATCGCGGCGACGTGCGAGTGGGCCTCGTCGACGGAGTGCAGCACCTCGTTGCGGAGGAAGCGCTTCACGAGCTTGTCCACGCCGTTGTCGAGGGTCGCCGAGAAGAGCAGGCGCTGTCCGTCGGCGGGCGTCCGCGAGAGCAGACGGGTGACGCCCGGCAAGAAGCCCAGGTCGGCCATGTGATCGGCCTCGTCGAGAACGGTGATCTCCACGGCGTCGAGGCTCGCGAATCCCTGACCGATCAGGTCTTCCAGGCGGCCGGGGCACGCGACGAGGATGTCGACACCGGCGGCCAGCGCGTCGACCTGACGCTTCTGGTTCACGCCGCCGTAGACGGTGGTGGTGACGAGGTCGTACGCCGCGGCGAGGGGCTTGATGACCTCGTCGATCTGGTTCGCGAGCTCGCGCGTGGGGGCCAGCACGAGGGCGCGGGGCTTGCGGCCGCGGCGACGGTCGCTCTTCGCGGCGAGGCGCGCGACGAGCGGGAGCGAGAAGGCGAGGGTCTTGCCCGAGCCCGTCTTGCCGCGACCGAGAACGTCGCGCCCGGCGAGGGTGTCGGGGAGGGTGTCGGCCTGGATCGGGAAGGGCTCGTTCTTGCCCTGCTCGGCGAGCACGGCGATGAGCGGCGCGGGCACGCCGAGGTCGGTGAAAGTCTGGGACGTCATGAAGTCTCCTGCCGGCGCGCACGCACGCACGGCGGTTCGGGATGCCGCGATACTGCGGCTGCAATGGGCGAAGGCGCCGGGTGGCGCATCCGTTCGCCGTGAAGGTCAAAGGCCCACGCTGGGGGGCCGGTGCGTTCGACGACGCGGGGAGCGAGAGCTCCGGACACCAGTCTAGCGGGTGCGGTCAGGCCACCGCTCGCCAGCACCCGGCGACGTGGTCGTCGACCATGCCCGAGGACTGCATGAGCGCGTACATGGTGGTGGGGCCGACGAAGCGGAATCCGCGGCGGCGGAGCTCCTTGCTCATCGCCTCGGACTCGGGCGTCACCGCCGGAACTCCCGCGAACGTCGACGGAGGCGTGTGCGCGGCGGGCGCGAACGACCACAGCAGCGCGTCGAGCTCCCCCTCGGCCATGCCCGCCACGATGCCGGCGTTGCCGATCACGGCCTCGATCTTCCCGCGGTGGCGGATGATCCCGGCATCCAGCAGCAGGCGCTCGACGTCGTCGGGCCCGAACGCCGCCACGACCGACGGCTCGAACCCGTGGAACACCTCGCGGAAGCGGGGCCGCTTGCGCAGGATCGTGATCCACGACAGGCCCGCCTGGAAGCCCTCGAGGCTCATCTTCTCGAACAGCGGCCGATCGCCCCGCAGCTCGGTGCCCCACTCTTCGTCGTGGTACCGGCGGTACTCGGCGTCGTCGCCGACCCACCCGCACCGGGTGACGCCGTCGGAAGCGGTGAGGAGGTCGATCATGCGCCCAGGGTAGACGGAACCCCGGACATGGCGGCGGGCGGCAGTCGTCGTGACCACCGCCCGCCGCCCGGGCCTTACTTGGCGGGCTTCTTCTCCGGAACCGGAGCGTTCCCCGAGGCGCGCAGCGCCGCGTAGTACGACGCCGCCTCGTTCTGCCGGTCGTCCTCGACGCCCGTCGCGATCGAGGCGCGGATGTGCTCGGGGCCGTAGCCGAAGGCATCCACCAGGTCCTGCGCGTGGGGACGCAGCCGCACGCAGAGCCGGTCGATGTAGCTCGACACCGCCGCCGCGCGCTGCGTCGACAGACGCCCGTTGATCAGGTACCAGGCGAGGTGCTTCTCGATGAGCTGCAGGCCGGACAGGTCGCGCAGCCACGTCAGCACCTGGCGGGTGTCGTCGCCGCCGACACGGTTGATGGCGTCGGTGAACGCCTCCCACTGCAGGAGCTCTCCGTGCGCCCGCGCGGCCTCGATCAGCTCGGCCTGGTTCTCGTTGAAGAGCGCCGCCGCGTCGTCGCGGGACAGCTTGGATGCCGGACGCAGGCGCCCCGCGATGTCGGCGATCATCTGCTGCACGCGGTCGGCGAGCAGTTCGTGCTGCTGCTGGGCACGCAGACCGTTCTCGACCGACCGCGCGGTCGACCCGCGGTCGGCGACGGCCTGCCCGAGCTGACGGAGACCCGCGCCGTGGAACAGCTTCCCGGCCGTCTGCCCCACCGCGAACGCGGCGAGGGCCTTGGCATCCTTGCCCTTGAACTGCCGCGCGTAGTCGGCGAGAAGGCGCTTGCCGACGAGCTGCAGCAGGACATTGTTGTCGCCCTCGAACGTCACGTAGATGTCGAGGTCGGCGCGCAGGCCCACCAGCCGGTTCTCGAAGAGGAAGCCCTGACCGCCGCACGCCTCACGCGACTCCTGCAGGGTGTCCAGCGCGTGCCAGGTCGAGAGCGGCTTCAGCGCGGCCGCGAGCGTTTCGAGGTCTTCGCGGTCGGCGTCCGTGTCGAGGCGGCCGCTGAAGACGCCGTCGAACTTCTGCAGGAACTCGTCGTGCGCGAAGATCTCGGCATACGTGGTCGCCAGGCGCGGCAGGAGGCGACGCTGATGCTTGCCGTAGTCGAGGAGAGTGACCTCGGGGGTTCCGCTGCCGGAATCGAACTGGCGCCGCTGGTTGCCGTAGGTGATCGCGATGGTCAGGCCGATGGCCGACGCCCACGCGGCCGCGCCGTCGAGGGACACGCGTCCCTGGACCAGGGTGCCGAGCATCGTGAAGAACCGACGGCCCGGGCTCGCGATGTCGCTGGAATACGTGCCGTCGGCGGCGACATCGCCGTAGCGGTTGAGCAGGTTCTCGCGGGGCACGCGGACCTGGTCGAAGTGCAGACGGCCGTTGTCGATGCCGTTCAGGCCGCCCTTGAGACCGTCGTCCTCGCCGCCGATGCCGGGGAGGAAGCGGCCCTCGTCGTCGCGGAGCGGAACGTAGAAGCAATGCACGCCGTGGTTGACGCCGCGGGTGATGAGCTGCGCGAACACCGTCGCCGCCTTGCCGTGCAGGGCGGCGTTGCCGAGGTAGTCCTTCCACGCGCCGCGGAACGGGGTGTGGATGACGAACTCTTCGGTGTCGGGGTCGTACGTCGCGGTCGTTCCGATGGCGGCCACATCGGAGCCGTGGCCGGTCTCCGTCATGGCGAAGGCGCCCGGGATCTCGAGACTCATGATGCCGGGCAGCCACTTCTCGTGGTGCTTCTCGGTGCCCAGCTGCAGCACGGCCGAACCGAACAGGCCCCACTGGACGCCCGACTTGATCTGCAGGCTCGGGTCGGCCGCGACGAGCTCTTCGAATCCGGCGATGTTCGCGCCGTTGTTCTCTTCGCCCCCGAACCGCTTCGGGAAGGCACGGTGCACGGCCTTGCGCGCGACGAGCTCGTGCAGCTGGCCGAGGGTGCGCTCGCGGTGCGCGTCCATGCCGAGACTGTCGTCGCGCCAGAAGATCGGGTCCTTCAGCATCGCGCGCGCCTCGCGGCGCGTGTCGGCCCACGTCCCGAGCAGCAGGTCGGTGACCCGCTCGATGTCGATGCGGCTCTCGGCGGCCTCGGCGGCGGAGTGCGCGGCGGTGGGCGCACCCCCGACGGGAGTGCGCGTGCTCGTGGCGGGCGTGGTGGGACGGACGGCGGCGTCGGTCATTTCGGCACCTTTCGACGTTGCAAAGGGATGCCTCCACGGTAGAAGTCCCACAACATCCGATCAAACGTTGTGTGAGGTGTACACAACGCGATGCGGCGAGGGTGCCGCCGGTGGTTGTGGGGGGTCAACATCCCGGAGGTTCCGGAGACGCGTCAGTTCTGGGCGACGACGGTCAGGATGCCGTCGCCGTAGGCCTCACGCTTCTTCGCACCGATACCGGTGATGCCGTCGAGATCGGACAGGGATGCCGGACGTGCCGCCGCGATCGCCCGCAGGGTCGCGTCACCGAACACGATGTAGGCCGGGACGCCCTGCTCGCGGGCCTGCTCCGCACGCCACGCGCGCAAGGCCTCGAAGAGGTCGCGGTCGCCCTGGGCGACGTCGTCCGCGCTCGACTTCCGTGGTCGGCTCGAGCCGCCGCCGGACCGCCCCAGCGCGTCGCGACGCAGCGGAACCGGCGTCTCTCCCCGGAGCACCCCGCCCGAGGCCTCGCTGAGCGCGAGCGTGCCGTAGTCGCCCTGGGCCACGATGATGCCGCGGGCGAGGAGCTGCCGGATGACGCTGCGCCAATCCTGGTCGGACAGGTCGGCCCCCAGCCCGTAGGTGCTGAGGCGATCATGCCCCTGCTGAGCGATCCGGTCGGTCTTCGCGCCGCGCAGGATGTCGATGAGGTGGCCTGCCCCGAAGGCCTGACCGCGCTCCCGCTGCAGGCGGACGATCGTCGAGAGCAGCTTCTGCGCCGCGATGAGGCCGTCCCATGTGTCGGGGGGCGTGAGACACGTGTCGCAGTTGCCGCACGGCTCGGACTGCTCGCCGAAGTAGGCGAGCAGGTTCTGCCGACGGCATCCGACCGTCTCGCACAGGGCGAGCATCGCGTCGAGGTGCTGACCGAGCCGCATCTTGTAGGAGCGGTCACCCGGGGACTGGTCGATCATGCGGCGCTGCTGGACCACGTCGCCCAGGCCGTACGCCATCCACACGACCGAGGGGTCGCCGTCTCGACCGGCGCGGCCGGTCTCCTGGTAGTAGCCCTCGACGGACTTCGGCAGATCGATGTGGGCGACGAACCGGACGTCGGGCTTGTCGATGCCCATGCCGAAGGCGATGGTGGCGACCATGACGACCCCGTCGTCGCGCAGGAAGCGCGACTGGTTCGCCGCGCGGATCGAGGCATCCAGACCCGCATGGTACGGAAGGGCGTCGAGCCCCTGCGCGGCGAGGTAGGCCGCGGTCTGCTCCACGCTCTTGCGGCTCAGCGCGTAGACGATGCCCGCCGAGCCCTCGGGCTGCGAGCGGATGAACGACACCAGCTGACGGCGCGGATCCACCTTGGCGTCGATGCGGTACTGGATGTTCGGGCGATCGAAGCTCGCCACGAACGTGCGGGCGTCGCGGAGCCGGAGCCGCTCGACGATCTCGCGAGCGGTCTCGGGCGTCGCGGTGGCGGTGAGCGCCATGCGCGGGACGCCCGGGAAGCGATCGGCGAGGTCGCCGAGCGCGAGGTAGTCGGGACGGAAGTCGTGACCCCACTGCGACACGCAGTGCGCCTCGTCGATCGCGATGACGCTGAGCCGGCCGCGTGAGAGCAGGCCGAGCGTCTGCGCACCGTTCAGACGCTCGGGCGCGACGTACAGGAGGTCGAGGTCGCCGGCCAGGAAGGCTTGCTCGACGGCCTGACGCTCGGCGGGGGCCTGCGTCGAGTTGAGGTAGGCCGCGCGGACGCCGTTGGCGACGAGGGCATCGACCTGGTCGTGCATGAGCGCGATGAGCGGGCTCACCACGAGGCCCGTGCCGGGGCGCACGAGCGCGGGCACCTGGTAGGTGACGCTCTTGCCACCGCCGGTCGGCATGAGCACCACGGCGTCGCCGCCGTCGATGACCTGCTGCACGATCGCACCCTGATCGCCGCGGAAGGCGTCGTAACCGTAGACCTCGTGCAGGACCTCGCGCGGGTCGCGCCCGGTGAAGTCGCGCACGTCGGGGAGCTCGCGGGCGGTCCCGGTCACGACCGCGGCGCGGGCGAACGGCGACATCGCGGCATCCATCGGCGGGGGCGGGGCGTCGGGGTCTTCGGGCGGGGCGAAGAGATCGGGGTCCCAATCGGCACCCGCGTAGGGATCGTCGTACGCGTCGGGAGGCGCGTCGGCGTACGGCTCGGGGGCGGCGCCGGGGAATGTCACCCGACCACGGTAACCCGGGGCACCGACACCGATCCGACGCCCGTCGCACATCGGTGGAGAACGTCTCGCGTCTCCGCGAGCGCGAGCGGAGGAGATTCGGCGGAGGGAGGACGTTCCCCGGCCTTCGGGTCCTCCGCTCGCGGTATCCCCTCCCTCACGCGGGATCGACGGCCGGTGTTCCCGCGCACGGGGATGGCGGAACAGCGCGCGCCCTGCGAACGTTGACGGAGGAACCGACGACCGGAGGCGACATGACCGACGAAGTGACCGTTAGCCGTAACGACGAGGCGCACCGCTACGAGGTGTTCGTGGACGGTGAACTGGGCGGCATCCTGCAGTTCCGACCCGCGGGCGAGGGGCGCGTCGTGCTGCCGCACACCGAGATCGACTCCGCGTTCAAGGGCAAGGGGCTCGGTTCGACGCTCGCGAGCGAAGCACTCGCCGATCTCGCGCGCCGCGGAGACACGATCATCCCGACCTGCCCGTTCGTGGTGCACTACCTGCACGAGCACGACGTCCCCGGCCTCGTGATCGACTGGCCGGCCGGCGAGGACGCGGCCGACTCCGCCGACCCGAGCGAACCGGCGTGACGAGGCTCGACGTCGCGCCGCCGGCATCCGAAGGTCCCGTGGACTGCGACGGCCCGCGCGCGCTCGTCGTCGAAGCGCGGGAAGTGCCCCTCGGAGGGGTCCGGGCGATGGAGGTGCACCGCACGCTCCCGCACCGCGCGCTGCCGATGGTCGGCGCGTGGTGCTTCCTCGACCGCTTCGGCCCGCAGGAGACGGTGATGCGCGTCGAGCCGCACCCGCACATCGGCCTGCAGACGGTGACCTGGCCGATCATCGGAGAGGTGCGGCATCGGGATGCCGTCGGGAGCGACGTCGTCGTGCGTCCCGGTGCGCTCAACCTCATGACCAGCGGCGAGGGCATCGCGCACTCGGAGTACTCGGTCGGCGAGGAGCCGATCCCGCTCGACGCCCTGCAGCTCTGGGTCGCGCTCCCCGAGTCGCGCCGCCACGGCCCGCCGGCGTTCGAACGGCATGAGCACCTGCCGGTGCTCGACCTCGCAGACGGGGCGGACGCCGTCGTCGTGATGGGCGAACTCGGCGGCGTCTCCTCCCCCGCCACCGTCCACACCCCGATCGTGGGCGCCGAGCTGCGCCTGCCCCCGGGGGTCATGGTGCGTGTGCCGCTGCGCACCGACTGGGAATACGCCCTCTCCGGGATGATCGGAACCGCCGATGTGGAGACGGGGGTGGATGCCACGGACGCCGACGCCGCGCAACGCCCGGTGCCCCTCGCGCGCACCGGGGGCACGGCATCCGTCGACGGAACGCGACTGCTCTATCTCGGGACGGGCCGCGACCACGTGGACATCACGGCGCCGGAGGGCGCGCGGGTGTTCCTGCTCGGCGGCGAGCCGTTCGAGGCCGACATCGTGATGTGGTGGAACTTCGTCGGCCGCTCGCATGACGAGATCGAGGAGGCGCGCGAGGCGTGGGAGGCGGGCGCTCCCCGTTTCGGCACCGTCGTCGATCACGGCCCCGAGCGCGTCCCCGCTCCGCCGCTCCCGGCGGTGCGCCTGACGCCGCGCCGGCGTCGGGTGTAGCGCGACCGCGGCACCCCGGACGCTCGGCCGCGAGACTGCATCCGCCTGACATCTCCACTGCAACCTGCAGTGGGTTCGTCAGGCGCATGCAGTCTCGGCGTCAAGACTCGACGGCGGCCCCACGCGAACGCGGCGCCCGAGCCGGAGCCCGGACGCCGCGTGGGTGCTGCGGATCAGCGCAGCACGATGAACGCGCTGTGCGCGGTGGAGGCCTCGACCGTCTCACTGCCCGAGTACTTCGCGGTCACCACGCGCAGGCCCCGCGTCTGCGGGTCGAGCGTGATGGTGGCGCGGCCGTCCTCGAGGGTCGCCGTGTAGGGCTTCCCGGCGACGGTCACGGTCACCTCTCCCGTCGGGGTGGGCCCGGCGAGCGGACGCACCTTCACGGTCAGGGTGTACGTGTCGGAGCTGCGCCCCACCCACGGGTTCACCGTGACGGTGGTGAACGAGGCGACGACGACGGGGACGCCCGCGCTGTCGGCCGTGCCGGTGAGACCGGTCGCCGTCGACGTCGCGGTCACCCGCACCGTCAGCACGGTGCCCAGATCGGCGCGCGTCACCCGGTAGGTCGACGACGTCGCCCCCGGGATCGGCTCGCCGCCGCGCAGCCACTGGAACGTCGTGGTGACCTCGGCCGGATCCCACGTCCCCGCCGTGGCGGTCAGGGTGCGGCCGAGCTTGGCCGTGCCGCTCACCGTCGGCGCCTCCACGACGACGGGGGCCGCCTGGCCGGAGTCGACCGTGAGGACCGTCTGCACGCTGGACTCGCCGTACTGCACGACCCCGAGGTACCGCGTCTGCGGCTGCAGGCCCTGCCACGACAGGTCGTAGGTCGTCGCGACGCCCTGCTCGGCCGGGATCGGGTTCGGCGTGGCCGTCAGCTGACCCTCGCCGCCGGGCTGGACGTTCGCGTAGGACATGTCCCACGTGAACGGCGCGGTGAACGAGTAGATGTTCGCCTCGACGAGGTAGGTGCCCGGGGTCGGGTTCGGCAGCGACACGCGCTCGTCCGCCGAACCGGTCGCCGAGGTGAACCGCTCGTAGTAGCGGAGGTCGTCCGGGCTCACCACGCGCGATACGAACAGGTCGAGATCGCTGCCGGTGTCGTCGGAGGAGTCGAGGTCGAAGCGCGAGAGGGTCGTCCCCTCGGGCACGTCCACGATCCACCGGACGTAACCGTCGGCGTCGCCCGAGTCCTGGTTGCCGGAGTGTCCGTCGACCGGGTTGTCGGGATCGGTCAGCAGCGTGACAGCCGAGAGACCCGACACCGTCAGCGGCAGGTCGCCGCTCACGCCCGGGAGGATCTCGACGTTCGTCGAACCCGACAGCCCCGTGCCCGCGACCTCGGCCGGAGCCTCGGCGGTCGTGGGACGCACGGCGATGGGCGAACGCACCTGGGTGTCGCCGCTCGTCCAGGTGAGGAACCCGGTCGTCCACTCCTCGGCCGGGGCCGTGGTGCGGGTGAACGTGACCGTGAAGTCCTGCGTCTCGCCCGCGGCGCCGAACGTCAGCGTCGACGGCTCGACCGTGGCATCCAGGCCGGGGACGTCGATGGATGCCGTGAACGTGCCCGCCTGCGTGGACGTCACCGTGCGGGTGACGGTCTGGGGCTTCGCGAGCGAACCGATCGAGATGGAGGCGAGGTTAAGGTCGCTGCCGTCGATCGGCTCGACGCCGAAGTCCTCGAGGCCCTTGCCCTGCAGGAACGCCGCCCAGTCGGCGGGACCGTTGAGGTACAGCAGCCCCGGATCGAAGTACTTCGTGGGATCGACGTGTCCGGCGCCCTGCGCGAACGGGTCCTGCGCCGGGGCGCCGTCGACGTCCACGGTGTCGTACGCGGTCGTCATCATGGCCGACTTCACCTCGGCGGGCGTGGCCAGAGGCCGCTCCCCGAGGTACAGCGCGGCGAGACCGGCGATGTGCGGCGACGACATCGACGTGCCGGAGAGGAACTCGAACGTGGGAGCCGCGCCCTCGGCGTTCGCGGCGGCGGCGAGGATCGCCACACCGGGAGCCGAGATGTCGGGCTTCAGCACGTCGCTGCCGTCGGCGAGCATCGGTCCGCGGCTCGAGAAGCCGGCGACCTGCGGCGTCGGCGTCTCGACACCCGTCACGTTCTCGCCGATCAGCGTGGCCGTGGCATCCGGGGTCCCCTGCACGTAGGCGAGCAGGTCGTCGCGGTACCGCGCGTCGATGTGCACGGTCGGCACGGAGTGGAAGTCGTTGTCGACCGAGGCGGGGGTGACGTTGACGAGGATCATGCCGATCCCGCCCGCCTCCTTCACGGCTTGCGACTTCTCGATGCGGGCGTTCTGCCCGCGGTCGCAGACGACGATCTTGCCCGCGGCCTGCGCCGCGTCGAGCGATCCGAGCAGGCACAGGGCCGCGTCGGCCGGGTCGGCTCCGGATGCCGCGATGTCACCCGCGTACACCACGGGACCGGTGACGTCCTCGCCCGCGCGCACGGACACCGACGCGCCCGCGGCCTGGAAGCCGTTCGGCAGCTTCACGGTGCCCTCGTAGGTGGGGATCGTGGAGGCCGCGACGGTGGTGTACCAGGGCGACGCGTGGTCGGCGGTCGAGGCGTCGGGTCCGGAGTTGCCCGCCGAGACGGCGACGAAGACACCCGCGGCGGCGGCGTTGAAGAACGCCGCGTCCTCGAGGGCGAGGGTGGTCGTGGCCGCCCCACCGCCGATGGAGTAGTTGATCACGTCGACGCCGTCGGCCACGGCGGCGTTGATCGCCCCGAGCAGGTCGCTCAGCGCGCAGACGTCGTCGGTGGTGACCAGCGGATCGGGGCCCGAGTAGCACGCCTTGTAGGCGGCGACCTTGGCCGCCGGGGCGACGCCCGAGATCGCGCCGAAGTCGATGCCCTCGACGCTGGCATCGACGCCGTTGTTGCCGGCGGCGGTGCTCGCGGTGTGCGAACCGTGCGCGTCGCCGTCGCGCGGAGAGCGGTAGTCGGCCTCGAACGTGAAACCGGTCGCGGCGGCACCCTGGTCGAAGTAGCGCGCACCCACGAGCTTCGTGGAGTAGTCGTCGACCGACCAGCCGTCGCCGGTGGCGACGCGCGGCGACCGGAAGTCGGTGCCGTCGGCCTTGCGGTACACGACGTCGTTGCCGTCGAGGTACGGCTCGTCGCCCGCAGTCGTACCGAGCGGGTCGCCCGCGAACGACGGGTTCTCGGGCGCGATGCCGGTGTCGATGACACCGACGACGACACCCTCACCGGCCGCGTCGATCCCGCCGACCTTCTGCCACACGCCGCCGTCGCCCTCGAGACCGAGGAACTCGGTCGACGGCACGGCCGCGGGGTGGCGGATCTCGTCGGGGACGACTTTCTGCACGCCCTTCGTGGCCGCGAGCTTCGCCGCCTGGTTCGGGTCCATCGCCGCGCTGAAGCCGTTCACGGCCAGCGTGTACGAGTAGTCGGCATCCACTCCGGCCTCGGCGGCGACGTCCTGCTGACGCTGCTCGAGGAAGGCCGAGTACTCGCGGACCGCGTCCGAACCGGTGTCGAGACGCGCATCGTCGGACTTCGTGGCGCGAAGGCCGGCCTCGCCGCCGTCGTAGGTCGCGACCGGGGCCTCGTCGAGCACGACGATGTACCGGCCGGTGGCGGATTCGATGGGTGTGGGGGGTGTCACCCCCTCGTCCACGACAGCAGCCTGCACGGAGGTGACTCCGGCAGCGGTGAACAGCCCGGCCAATGCGATGACCGCGGCCGAACGCAGGGTACGACCCATAGTGCGCTCCAAACGGGGGGATGAATTGAGCGATGTGCGCGACTTCTTCGGCGCGCGTCGCACAAACATAACTCACGGCAAATTCATCACCAACGTTTTCTTTTGGACGGCGTCCGAGAACCGGATGCCGTCGGGCCGATACGCTGACCCCGTGTCGTCGGCATCCCGTCTGTCCACCCGCGTGCTCCTCGTCTGCGCTGCGATCGGCGTGGGCACCGGCATCCTCGGCGGCGCCGCGGGCTGGCTGACGCTCGTCGTGCTGGCCACCGCGCCCTGGGCGTACGGTCTGGTGCTCGGGTCGCACGTCCTCCCCGGGATCATCGCGCAGCAGGTCGTCCGCCGGGCCTGGGTGGCGCTTCTCACGCACGTACTCGCGGCGCTCGTCGCCAGCGCCATGGCGCCGCAGTGGACCTTCCGCTTCCTCGGCACGGCGATCCTCTTCGGCGGCATCCAGGAGGCCGTCGCCGCCCTCACCCGCTACCGCGTGTGGGCCGCGGCCCGCTTCTTCGTGTCGGCCGTGATCATCGGTCTGCTCGTGGCCGCGGCCGTGTGGTTCGCCGCCGACATCGGCGCGCTCGCCCCGTGGGCGCAGATCACCTATCTCGTGATCGGTGTGCTCGGTCCCGTCATCTGGACGGCCGTGGGTATCGCGATCGGCGCGGGTCTGCGCGGCGCGGGCGTCGCGCGCGGACTGTCGCGGCGCTAGACGGACCGACGCGGCCGCACCGCCAGCCGCGCCCACGCCCGCGCCAGGAGAGCGGTGAGCGCCCCGACGACGACCCACGTCAGGAACGACCCGAGCCCGCCGGTGACCAGGAACCCGAACAGCAGGGCGGCCACGGCGAGGACGATCAGCGCGACCGACGTCGCCACGGCGAGCAGGATCGCCCGGACCGGATGCCACGCGAAAGCCCGCGGACCGCTCCACGCCGTGGCATCCGGGGTGCCGGCGGGAGAGGCGAACACGAAGGCGACGAGGAGCGCGGGGAGGAGCGTCGTCGACGACAGCACCGCGAGCGTCCCCACGATCACGAGCGCGACGACCACCGCGGCGAGCGCGCGCCGCCACCGTGCGCCGGGACCGCCCACGACCGCGACGACCGCGGTCGCCGCGGCGACGAGGGCCACCACGGAGACCGCGAGCAGGCCGAGGAAGCCGGGCGCGACCGCGGGCGTCGCCCCCGGCACGACGCACAGGGCTTGGACCACGGCGTTCACCACCACGACCGCGGCGATCAGGAGCACGCGCTTCACGGGGTGACCCCCGCGGCCCGGTCGATCACGTCGCTGACGCTGCCGGTGAACACCGTGTCGGAGCCCACGGTGACGCGGAAACTGTCGGGGTCGGTCGACGGCGAGGCGGCGGTGACGGCTTCGCCCGCGGCGGTCGTCCCGGTGCACGCGATCGCCCCCTCGTCCGAACGGGTACAGGTGGGTACGGCCTCGAGTGCGATGCCCTTCTGCTGCAGGACGTCGATGGTCGCGAACCGCACCTCCGTCAGGTGATTCCCGCCGACGGGAGCGATCGCGGCGATCTGCGAGCAGCCGGTCAGGGTGAGAGCTGCGAGCAGAGGCAGGGCGAGGAGCGCGCGCCTCACAGCCCCCGCTCCTTCTCGTACGCGAGGATCCGCGCGCGCTCGGTGACGTGCTGCGCCTCGAGCTGGGCGTCGGTGATCACCGACAGATCGAACGGCGCGGGCAGGAGCAGCTCAGTGTTGCGGTCGAGCGGGGATCCGCGCCGCATGAGCGGCGTCTCGGCCCAGTCGTTGGCGGCGAGCTCCCGGCTCCGGCTCGCCAGGTCGGCGACCGAGCCCGAGTTCCCCGGCACGGCGGGCGAGGCGTGGTCGAGCACGGTGGTGAACAGCGACAGCGTCCCGTCGCGGTTGTCGACGATCTCGACCACCTGCTGCTGCTGCGGGAAGTCGATGCACGACGCGGTCGTGATCTCCCAGAACCCGCTCTTCGTGTTCGTGTGGGCGAGGATCTGGTTGAGGTGCGTATGGCCGTTCAGCCACCCCACGACGACCGGGAACTCCAGCAGCATCGCGACGAACTCCTCGGCGCCGTACAGCTTCTCGTCGGTCCCCGGACGGGTGGCGCGGTTCTCGAGCGTGAGGCTGTTGTGGTGGCTGAAGATCAGCGCCAGCACCTGGTCGCGCTGCGCGATCTCGAGCTGCGCGCGCAGCCACTGCATCTGGGACTCGGGCACCGCACCGTCGGGACCGGCGACGGCGTTGCACGTGTCGAGCCCGAACGCCCGGATCCGCGGGCTGAGGTCGGCCTGCCACCACGTCTCTCCCGACGTGAGGTTGTGGGCCGTGAAGCCGTGGCCGACGGGCCCGGGCGTCGGCTCGGTCCGGAAGTGCTCGGCCATGAAGTCGCGCTGCTCGAACAGGTACCGCTCGGGGTTGGCCGTGACCTCCTTGAACCCCGGCCCCCCGGATGCCAGTCCCAGCGCCCCCAGCACCTGTGCGAGGACGCTGGTGCCCGCGGCCCACCCTTCGAGGGCGGTGGATGCCGTGGCATCCAGGGTGTACGACTTCCGGGCGCCGACCGCGAGCGCTCGGAGCTGCGGGCTGATGTCGAAGGTTCCGAGGAGGAGCGTGTCGTGATTGCCGTAGACGGCGTACCAGGGCGCGGGCAGGCCGACCGATTTCACGGGCTGCGCGATCGCCTGCGCGAGCAGGTCGGGGAGGCGCGGGAAGCCGTAGTCGCCGAAGTCGCCGCCGCTCGGGTCTCCGGGACGGTACGCCCACGTCGCCTCGCTCCAGGCCTGCACGCCCTGCCACGTCGGTCCGCCCGTGGCCGGGTCGACCGCCAGGCCGTCCATGAGGTCGATGTACCAGCGCAGCTCGAGGTGCGAGTGCATGTCGGCACTGTCGCCGGTGACGATCGCCGCGCTCATCGGCGCGCCCGTGAGCGGGCTGTACCGGGCGTCCGAGAAGGCCTGCACCATCGCCGCCGTGGCGTGCGGGCTGAGCGGATCCTGCGGATGGAAGGCCGACCCCCACGCCGCGTGGGCCTGCACGATCATCGGCTCGATGCGCCCCGGCGACTGCGCCTCGATGACGTGCAGGTCGGACAGGTGCCCGAGGTACAGCAGCGAGCGGCGGGCGGTCGCGCGCGCGGGCGACGGCGAGCGCCGCAGCACGTCGATGCGCGGCAGATACGGCTCGCCGGGACCGGTGGTGAGCGTGCGGTACTTCCCCGACAGGAGCGAGCCCTGCCGGATCGTCTGCAGGAGCGTCGAGGGGATGCCGGCCGGCGGCGTGGCCGCGCGCGCGAGCTGCGGCGCGAGGACGTCGAAACCGAGCCCCGTCGCGGCGGCAGCGGCGGCGGTGGCGTGCAGGAACTGACGGCGGGAGAGACCGGTCACGAGATCGTCCGTTCGGGCGGAGGAAGACCTCGAATGTACCGTTCGCGCAATCGGGCCGTCCAGAGCGCGCGGGATGCCGTCGCCTCGACGTCGAGACGCCGAGCGGCGCGGGTAAGGCGCACCTAACTAGACTGGGGACCTCGCCGAAGGACACCCGTGACCGCCCACCCGCACCCCACAGCCACGGCGCCCCGCGCGGGCGTCCCCGCCCTGCTGTGCCTGCGGAACGTGGCCGTCACGCATCTCGAGGCCGACCGCCCGACGCCCGCGGACGTGAGCTTCGAGGTGCACCCCGGCGAGGTGGTGCTCCTGTTGGGTCCGAGCGGGTCGGGCAAGTCGACGCTGGCACTCACCCTGAACGGACTGCTCCCGCACGCGGTCCCGGGCGAGGTCACGGGCACAGTGGCCGTGGACGGAGCGGATGCCGCGACCACCCCGGTCGCCGAGCTCGCGCAGACCGTCGCGATGGTCTTCCAGGACCCCGACGCCCAGCTCATCACCGGCAGCGTGCTCGACGAGGTCTGTTTCGGCCCCGAGAACCTGCGACTCCCCGTGCCCGAGGTCCTCGCCCGGGCCGAGGCCGCCCTCCGCCGGGTGGGTCTCTGGGAACGGCGCGACGATTCCCCCGACGTGCTCTCCGGCGGGGGCCGGCAACGCCTCGCGATCGCGTGCGCGCTCGCGATGGCCTCCCCCCTGCTCGTCCTCGACGAGCCCACCGCGAGCCTCGATCCGGCCGGCGTCGCGGAGGTCTACGCGGCGCTGCGCGAGGTCGTCGCCGAGGGAGACCGGGCGATCGTGCTGATCGAGCACGATCTCGACGCAGCGGTGGAACTGGTCGACCGCGTGGTCGCGCTCGACGGAGACGGGCGCGTCGTGGCAGACGGCACGGTGGACGAGGTCCTGCGCGATCGGGCGGCCGAACTCCACGACCTCGGGGTCTGGCTGCCCACAGCGACGCTCGCGGCGCTGCGCCTGCGTCGCGCGGGGTACGCGCTCCCACGGCTGCCGCTGACGCCCGAAGAACTGCGGGCGTCGCTGGAGGGGCTGCCGCCGGTCCCGGCATCCCTCCCCCGCCCGATCCTGGAGCGCCCGGTGGGCGAGTCGATCGTCGCGGTCCGGGGGCTCACGGTGACGCGGGGCCGCACGACCGTGCTGCAGGACGTCGATCTCGACGTGCGGGCAGGCGAGTTCGTCGCCGTCGTCGGCCCCAACGGCGCCGGCAAGACGACCCTCGTCCAGGCGATCTCCGGCGTGCGGACGCCTCCGCGGGGCACCGTGCGAGTGGACGGGCACGACGTGCGGCGCCTGCCCCCGCGGCAGCTGTCGCGTCATGTCGGATTCGTGTTCCAGAACCCCGAGCACCAGTTCGTCACGACGACGGTCTTCGACGAGATCGCCCACGGCTTGCGGCGACGGCGGCTGCCCGAGGCCGAGGTGCGCGCCCGCGTCGACGAGATGCTCGACCGGTTCGGCCTCGCCGACCGCGCCGACACTCACCCGTTCCTGCTCTCCGGCGGCCAGAAGCGACGGCTCTCCGTGGGCACGGCGCTGGTCGGCGGAGCGCGGCTCCTCGTCCTGGACGAACCGACGTACGGGCAGGACCGCGCTCGCGCCGACGAGATGATGGCGATGCTCGACGACCTCCGCGCCGAGGGGACGACCATCGTCGTGGTCACGCACGACCCGCAGCTCGTGGCCGAGCACGCGGACCGGGTGATCGTCATGGATGCCGGGCGCCTCGCCGCCGACGGCTCCGCCGATGCCGTCTTCGCCGACGCGGCGCTCCGGGACCGGACGGGTCTGCGCGTTCCGCCTCTGCGCCGCGCGTTCGCCGGTCTGCACCGGCATCCCGAGCTGGCGTCGCTCCGTCGCCTCCGCGACCTGCCCGGAGGTCGGTCGTGACCGCCGTCCCCCTCGCACCGGCCCGGACCGCGTTCCTGCTCCGGCTCGACCCGCTCGCGAAGATCGCTGCGGCGCTTCCCGCGATGATCGCGCTGGTCTTCGTGCGCGATCTCGCGACCCCCGGGACGTTCCTCGTCGTCGCGTACGTGCTGCTCGTGTGCGGCGCGCCGCTCTCGGCACGGCTCTTCGTCCTGCTCGGCGCGGTGGTGCCGCTCGCCGTGGTCGTCGTCGGCCTGGGATTCGCGGTGTGGGTCGATCCGTCGATCGGCGGCCACCCGGTGGTGCGCATCGGGGACTGGGCGCTGACCGACGCGGCGCTCTCCGTCGGGTTCGCGACCGGTCTGCGCCTCGCGGCGATCATGACCCTCGCGTTCCTCGGCGGCCTCACCACCGGCGGCACCGATCTCGTCCGCGCGCTCGTCCAGCACCTGCGCGTGCCCTACCGAATCGGGTACGCCGCTCTCGCGGCGATCCGGTTCGTTCCGAGGTTCGGTCGAGAGCTCGAGGTCATCCGCCAGGCGCACCGCGTGCGGGGCGTCGGGGGCTTCGCGCCGACGCGGTGGATCCGCACGGTCGTCCCGCTCCTGGCGGGGGCGATCCGCCACGCGGAGCGGGTGGCCCTGGCGATGGACGCCCGCGCCTTCGGCGCGCATGCCGACCGCACCGAACGCCGTGTCGTCCCGTGGCGGCGGCGGGACACCGTCTTCGTGCTCGCGTTCTGGCTGCTGTCGGCGGCGGTGTTCGTGGTGGCCTGACGCGGATCAGTACGTCGGAGCCGCCGGGAGTCCGAAGAACTCCTCGAGTGTCGTGAAGCCGCCCTCGTGGTAGGCCTTCGCCAGCTCAGGACCGATGTACCGCAGGTGCCAGGCCTCGGGTTCGTAGCCGGTGACATCGATGCGCCCCACGTCGTACCGGGTGATGTAGCCGTACTCCCACGCGTGGTCGCGCACCCACGCGCCCTGACTCGATGCGGCGACGTCGTCGAGCGTCCCGCAGGAACGGTCGCACGGCACGATGTCGACCGCCAGCCCCGACTGGTGCTCGCTGAACCCGGCACGCGCGCTCTCGCGATCGGCCTCTTCCACCCCGCTGACCGACACGCGGTCCGCGTACGTCGACTGCTGGTTCTCGTAGGAGCGGAAGGCGCTGAGATACCCGATCTCACCGGCCCCGGCATCCGCCGCTCCGCGCACGAGCGCCGTCAGAGCGTCCGCCGCGGTCCGGCGCAGACCCGACTCCTTGAGCGCCCGCACATCGTCGGGCATCACGATGTCGCCGGGCCGGTAGTCGGCGGGATCGAACGGACGCTTCTTGTTCACCACGACCCATTCGCGGTTCGGGTCCGACAACGAGATGCACGGGGCGATGCCGGATGCCACGGCGGCCCGGAACGCCGCCGCCCCGCCGATCGCGGCGATCGTCGCGGTGTCGTCGCCCGTCGCGAGGACGGAGGTGAACGACGGGTCGTCGCAGGGGCTCTTCGGCGCCGGCGCCTCGGCGAGCACCGGGACCGGCAGTCCCTCGGCCGGCACCGGCGGCGGCCCGACCCTCGCCGCCGCCTCCGGAGCAGCCAGCGGCGTCGAGGCGCCCCCCGCTGTTGCGATGCCGACGGCGAGCGCTCCCGCGACGACGACCGTCAGTCCCAACGCGAGCGCCGCGAGCCGCCGACGGACCCGACGAGGGCGGGACGCCCAGTGCACCGGGCCGCGGCGCGGACTCGCCGCATCCTCCCGCCGAAGACGTCGTGTCGGCGACGGTTCGGTCGGAGGCACCACGGCGACCGCCGCCGTCGCCCGTCGCTCCGCTTCGGCGCGCGCGGCGCGGCGAGGCGAGAGCTCGGGATCGAAGGACGTCACTCGATCCATTCTGACTCGGTCGTCCGCCTCGGTCGAGGGGGCGCTCGGCGTCCGACGACATCCGCGGTTGCCTCTCCCCACCCGTGCGGGCAGGCTGGGGAGCGTTGTGACCGAACCGGGGGGCATCCATGATCGACGACGAGGACCGCGACATCCTGCGCACCGCGCACCGCTACCTGGAGCACGTGCACCGGCTGGCCGCCGAGGACGCCGCGCATCGCCAGAGCGAGCTCGCCGAGGTCATCTCGGCCCACCTGGGCGTGGATGCCACGACGGTTCCGGTCACGACCGAGTCGCTCCCCCTGCATCGCTACGTCGACGCGGACATCGCGCTCGACGAGCTGAGCGCGCTCGGCGAGGGCCGGGTGATCGGTGTCACGGGCGGCGACCAGCGATGGCACCTCTCGGCATCCGATCTCCTGTCCGCTTCCTACGCCCGCTTCGCGCCCGGCCCCATCTCGTACGAGACGCGCGCGGTCGGGCCCGGGGCGGAGCGGCGCGTCGTCGCGTTCGGGGTGCGCCTGTTCACGTTCGACGGTCATCCCCTCGCCGTCGTGCAGCGATCCAGCGCGAGGAACGTCATGCCTCCGACCGCGCAGCTCGAGCTCTTCGGAGCGGACCCGGATGCCACGGGTGCCGCCCTCGACGAGATCCGTCGCCTCATGGTCGAGCGGAGCGTCCTCCGCGGCCACGTGCTGTCGTTCGTGCCGACCGAATACGGGTCGGAGGCGGGGGCGACATTCCTCGCACGCCCGACCGTCGACGCCGAGGAGGTCGTGCTCGGCGACGGCGTGCTGCAGAGGATCGTCGATCACGTCGTGGGAATCGGCGACCATCGCGACGCGCTCCGCGCCGCCGGTCAGCATCTCAAGCGGGGCGTCCTCCTCTACGGGCCGCCCGGCACGGGCAAGACCCTGACGGTACGCCACCTGCTGTCGCGCACCGCGGGCACCACGGCCGTGGTGCTGACCGGGTCGAGCGTGCGCTTCGTCACGGCTGCCGCGGAGATCGCGCGCACGTTCGCCCCCGCGCTGGTCGTGCTCGAAGACATCGACCTCGTCGCCGCCGATCGCGCCTACTCCCCACAGCCGGTCCTGTTCGACGTCCTCGACGCCCTCGACGGCTTGGAGCCGGATGCCGACATCGCCTTCGTCATGACCACGAACCACGTGCAGATCCTCGAGGAGGCCCTGGCCGCCCGCCCCGGCCGCGTCGACCTCGGCGTCGAGATCCCCCTCCCGGACGTCGCCGCGCGGCGGCGCCTGTTCCAGCACTACGGCAGCAGCCTCCGCTTCTCCCCCGAAGCCCTCGACGCCGCAGCCGAGCGAGCAGAAGGCACGACCGGCTCGTTCGCGAAGGAGGTGATGCGTCGTGCGGTCCTGCGTGCGGCGCTCCGCGGCGACGACGCTCCGACCGACGACGATCTGGCCGCGTCCCTCGAGGACCTCCTGTCGTCGGGGGAGGCGCTGACCCGTATGCTGCTGGGCGCGAAGGAGTCTTTTTCTTCTATGTGAAGATGAACGAGCTTGCCATTTCTTCGAACACATGTTCCCATGGTGCGATGAGATGGCAGGGACAGAAGCTCGGCGTCGACGACACGGCCGCGCTTCCCGGCATGGAACGGATGGACGGCCTGGTCCGGTCGGTGACGACACCCGAGTTCGCCGGCATGACGTTCCATGAAGTACTCGCCAAGACCGCGCTCAACCGCGTCCCCGGCGCCTCCGCCATGCCCTTCGACTGGACCGTGAACCCCTACCGGGGATGCAGTCATTCGTGCGCCTACTGCCTCTCTCCGGAAACGCTCATCATGATGGCGGACGGAAGGCACAAGCCTCTCGCCGAGGTGAAGGTCGGCGACGAGATCGTCGGGACCGAGCGACACGGCGCGTACCGCCGATTCAGGCGCACGGTCGTCGAAGCGAAGTGGCCGACGCGAAAGCGAGCCTTCCGGGTGGCGCTGGCAGACGGCACGGAGATCATCGCGAGCGCGGACCATCGATTCCTCACCGAGCGAGGGTGGAAGTTCGTCCGCGGCGCGATGCAGGGAGCGGAGCAGCGCCCCTACCTGACCCCGTCGAACCGCCTTCAGGGGTTCGGGCTCGGTGCCCCTCTGACGGACGCCATGGAAAGCGAAGACCGCAAGCAGGGGTACCTCACAGGCATGGTCCGTGGCGATGGCATGATCTTCCACCGCACTTACGACGACGGGCAGCGGGTTCGCGACATCCACAGATTCCGTCTCGCGCTCGCGGACAGGGAGCCGTTGGCGCTGACACGCACGTATCTCGAGGACCGTGACATCCGAACCGATCAGCGCCCCTTCGCCGTGCCGGTGGGCAATCGGCCGATGACGGCAATCCATACCGCCCGAGCTGCCGATATCGCGCGCCTCGAGGAGCACATCGCCGTCCCGAAGCACAGGTCGTCCGAATGGTACGCGGGGTTTCTCGGCGGCATTTTCGACGCGGAGGGATCCTGCTCGCGCGGCATCCTTCGAATCTCGAACGCGAACAGGGAGTTGCTCGACCTCATCGAAGAAGGCTTCGCCCACTTCGGGTTCGACGCGGTGCGCGAGACCAGACCGAACACCGACGTCTGCGCGGTGCGCCTCCGAGGCGGCCTGGCTGCGCGTCAGCGGTTCTTCCGCATCGCGCGTCCCGCGCTGACACGCAAGCTCGACATCGTCGGAACGGCCGTCAAGACCAGTGCCGACCTCCGCGTCGTCGCGGTGGACGATCTGGGTTACGAGATCGACATGGTCGACATCACCACCGGCACGGGCGACTTCATCGCGAACGGCGTCATCAGTCACAACTGCTTCGCTCGCAAGACGCACGAGTACCTCGACCTCGACTCGGGAGCCGACTTCGATTCGCAGATCGTGGTGAAGGTCAACGTCGCCGACGTGCTGCGCGGCGAACTGCGCCGGGGGTCATGGGCGAGGGAGCCCGTGATGCTCGGCACCAACACCGATCCGTACCAACGGGCCGAGGGCCGCTACCGGCTGATGCCCGACATCATCGGCGCCCTCGCCGAGAACCGCACGCCGTTCTCGATCCTCACCAAGGGCACGCTGCTGCGCCGTGACCTGCCGATACTGACGGACGCCGCGAAAGAGGTGCGGGTCACGCTGGCGATGTCGATCGCGGTCTTCGACGACGCGATGCAGCGCTCGCTCGAACCCGGCACGCCCAGCGCGGAGGCCCGGCTCGACACCGTCCGCGCCGCCACCGAGGCGGGGTTCCGGGTGACCGTCTTCCTCATGCCGATCCTCCCGCACCTCACCGACTCGGTCGCCGCGCTCGACCACGCCCTCGGGAGGATCCGGGCCGCCGGCGCCGCACGGGTGGTCTACGGCGCGCTGCACCTTCGACCCGGCGCCAAGGAGTGGTTTCTGCAGTGGCTCGAACGCGAGCATCCCGAGCTCGTGTCGTCGTACCGCGGCCTCTACCCCGGGGTGTCGACCCAGGCGCCCCAGGCGTACCGGCGCTGGCTGGGCAAACGCGTGCAGCCGCTGCTGCGGATGCACCGCCTCGACGGGTGGGACGAGGACGACCACCCGCGCGGCAGACCGCAGCCCGGGCTCGCGGCCCGCACCACCACGACACCGCGGCTCGGACCGGTGCGGACGACCGCGTCCGCGGCATCCGCTCGCCCCTCTGTCGCTCCGGCGAGCGAACCCACCCTGTTCTGAGAACGCGAGAGGCCCGCCCGCACACGGCGGACGGGGCTCTCGGGTCGAGGCTCAGGACGTGACGTCGGAGAGCTGACGACCCGCCAGCTCCTCGATGACGTCGTCACCGAGCTGCGTCTCCTCGAACGGCGCCTCGATCTCGGCGCGGTCCAGCAGCTCGGTCATGCGGCGGCGGCGCTGACGCGTGATGAGCGTCACCACCGTGCCCCGACGACCGGCGCGACCGGTGCGGCCCGAGCGGTGCAGGTACGTCTTGTACTCGTCGGGGGCGTCCGCCTGGATGACCAGATCGATGTCGTCGACATGGATGCCACGCGCGGCGACGTCGGTGGCGACGAGGACGTTCACGCGACCCGAGGTGAGCTTCTCGAGGTTGCGGGTGCGCTTCTGCTGGTTGAGGTCACCGTGCAGCGCGACCGCGGCGATACCGGCCTCATCGAACTGTTCGGCGAGCATCTCGGCGTACGCGCGAGTGCGGGCGAAGACGAGCGTCTTCCCCTCGCGGTCGACGAGCGAATCGAGGATCTGCGCCTTGTCGCGGTGCTCGATGACGAGGACGCGGTGCTCGATCGTGCTCGAGTCCTGGTCTTCGCCGGCGACCTCGTACACGGCCGGCTCGACGAGGAACTCGTCGACAAGGGCCGCGACCTCACGGTCGAGCGTGGCCGAGAAGAGGAGCTTCTGGCTGCCCTCTGCGGTCGCGCGGAGGATGCGCTGCACCGGCTCGAGGAAACCGAGCTCGCACATGTGGTCGGCCTCGTCGAGGACTGCGACCTGCACCTCGGACAGATCGAGCTTGCCCTGGTTGAGCAGGTCTTCGATACGGCCCGGCGTGCCGATGACGATGTCGACGCCCTTCTTCAGCGCGCCCACCTGGCGCGCCTGCGGCACACCGCCGTAGACCTGCGTGGTGAAGAGGCCGACGCTGCGGGCGATGACCTGAACGGTGCGATCGATCTGAAGGGCCAGCTCGCGCGTCGGCGCCAGGATGAGCGCCTTCGGGGCGCGGCCGAACTCACGGCGCTTTCCCGCCTGCGCGCGCAGGATGCTCTCGACGAGCGGGGCGCCGAAGGCGATGGTCTTGCCCGAGCCGGTGCGGCCGCGGGCGAGGACGTCGCGGCCCTCGAGGATGGGGGCGACGGTGGCGGCCTGGATCGGGAACGGGCTGGCGGCGCCCAGACCGGCGAGGGCGCGGACGATGTTGTCGCCCAGCCCCAGGTCGGCGAAGCCCGCGCCGGTCACGGTCGCGGCGTCCACGGCCTCGGCCTGGAGACGCTCGTGCACGACGTCGACGCGCTGCTCGTGCTCGGCCGAGCGCTTCGGAGTGGCGTTCCAATCGCTCCGGCTCGGACCGTCGGTGCGACGCGGACGGTCACTGCGCTCGAACGGACGCGCGGGGCGCTCGTCACGGGCGGGACGGTCACTGCGGTCGAACGAACGCGCGGGACGGTCCTCGAACGAACGGCGGGGACGGTCGTCACGGTCGAACGACCGCGCGGGCCGGTCGTTCCGGTCGAACGAACGAGCCGGGCGGTCGTCACGGGCCGGCCGGTCGTCACGACGGTGGAAGGACCGCGCGGGGCGGTCGTCGAACGAACGCGCGGGGCGGTCCGAACGGTCGAACGAACGGGCCGGACGGTCGTTCCGGTCGAACGAACGAGCGGGACGATCGTCACGCGCCGGACGGTCGTCACGACGGTCGAAGGACCGCGCGGGGCGGTCGTTCCGGTCGAACGAACGAGCCGGACGGTCATCACGCGCCGGACGGTCGTCACGACGGTCGAAGGACCGCGCGGGGCGGTCGTCGAACGAACGCGCGGGGCGGTCCGAACGGTCGAACGAACGAGCAGGACGATCGTTCCGGTCGAACGACCGAGCGGGACGATCGTCGCGCGCCGGACGGTCCGAACGATCGAACGAACGCGCAGGGCGGTCGTTCCGATCGAACGAACGCGCGGGCCGGTCGTTCCGATCGAACGAACGCGCGGGACGCTCGTCGCCACGGGCCTGGTTCTGGATGCCACGGGCTTCGTCGCGACCCACGCGGTCCTGCGCCGTCCACCGGCGCTTGGCGGGGGCGGCCTCGGCCTCGGGGGCGCGGTAGCCGCGGTGGGAGGGGCTCTTGCTGCCGGGCTTGGCGGGCGCCTCGGTGCCGGGGCGGCGCTTGCGGTCCTGGAACGAGGTCTTGGCGCCGTAGCGGGGCTCGAAGTTCTTCGCGGCGCGACCGCCGGCGGGCTTCTTGTTCTTGGGCATGGGTGACTTCCTGGGTTCTGTTCGCGCGAAACAGCGACACCGCGCGTGGCGGTGCGATTACCCGGACTGTCGTCGGCCGGGGGCCATTCACTGGAGATGGTCGAGGCCGCGATCGCGTCCTGTCCATCGGCCCCTGAGACTCACAAACCCATCCGCATACGATGCGGTGTCTAGAGCCGACCTGACAACGTTACAGGTGGCGCCTGGGAATGGCATCCATGTCCCGTCGTGCCGACGCTCCGACAACAGGATGTCGTCCCGGAACAGGGCGTCCTGGGCCCTCGGCATCCTGTTTCCGACCGATCTCCTGTTCCCGACGACGCCTCCGCGGTGACCGAAGATGGAACCATGGCAGAAACCGACGCCCACCCCATCACGGTGGCGATCGAGCGGCGCATCGACCCGACGCGCATCGCCGAAGCGACCTCCTGGATGCAGGCCGGCACCGACCTCGCGACCGCCTTCCCGGGCTTCCTCGGCTCGGGGTGGGTGCGCGCGGGCGAAGACAGCGACCTCTGGTACATGCTGTACCGCTTCCGCGACATCACGACGCTCGAAGGGTGGGAGACCTCGTCGCAGCGGCAGTGGTGGCTCGACTCGGGCCGCCCGTTCGCGCGGGAGGAGCGCGTCGAGCGCCGGACGGGCATCGAGGGATGGTTCGACGCTCCGTTCGGCTCGGTCCTGGATGCCGTGGATGCCACGACCTCGCCCGTGCAGCAGCCGGTGCCCGCCGCTCCCCCGCGGTGGAAGCAGGCCGTCACCATCTGGGTCGGCTTCTTCCCCACGAACCTGCTGGCCAGCTGGCTGCTCGGTTTCGTCCCGGGCTTCGCCGAGATCCCGCTGCCGCTGCGTGTGCTGTGCACGACGGTGCTGCTGACGCCGGTGATGACGTACGCGGTGCTTCCGTGGGTGACGCGACTCCTGCGACCCTGGTTGCAACGCCCGCCCCGTCCTCGAAAGGCCGCCCCATGACCGCTGACCCCACCGGCCACCGCTTCCACCTCCGCGGCCCCCGCTCCTCCGCCGAGATCGCGCAGGTGGGCGCGGCGCTGCGCGCCCTCACCGTCGACGGCGTCGACCTCGTTCCGCGCTACGCCGACGACGTCCCGACGCCGGCGGCATCCGGGGTCGTCCTGGTCCCGTGGCCCAATCGCATCCGCGACGGCAAGTACGCCTTCGGCGGCGTGGAGCGGCAGCTCGCGATCAGCGAGCCGGCGTTCGGCAACGCCAGCCACGGTCTCCTCCGCTTCGGTTCCTACACCGCCGCCGAGCAGACCGACGAACGCGTCGTGCTCACCGCCGACGTCGTACCGCAGACGGGCTACCCTTCCACCTGCGCACGCGCGTCACCTACACCCTCCTTCCCGACGGCCTGCACGTGGAGCACCACATCGAGAACGTCGGTGCCGACACCGCTCCGGTGGCGCTCGGCGTCCATCCGTACCTGCAGATCGGCGGGGTCCCCACCGAAGAGCTCGTCGTGCGATCGACGGGGACGACGACACTCGTCCTGGACGACCGGAAGCTCCCGATCGACGAGGTTCCGGTCGACGAGGCCACCGACCTCCGCGCGGGTCGCCGCCTCGGCGATGTGACCCTCGACAACGCTTATCGCGGCCTCGAACGGGATGCCGAGGGGCGGGCACGCCACACCCTCACGGCACCCGACGGGCGCGCGGTGGAACTCTGGCAGGACGCGGGCTTCGCGTGGGTGCAGGTCTTCACCACCGACCGCTACCCGGGGAACGCTCTGGCAGTCGCGATCGAACCGATGACCGCACCGTCGAATTCTTTCGCGTCCGGAGTGGACCTCGTGTCCCTCCCGCCGCGCGGAGAAATGCGTCGCGAATGGGGCGTTTCTTACCGCGAATGAGGCTCTTGTCCCCCAAATGGGGGACAACGAATTTCGCATACGATCTGGGGAATTGGCAGGCAAGACCTTTCCTATGAGGCCGCGGGGAAAGTTACCATTCCCTTGACGGATTCCGTCGCCGCCGGGGAGACCGAGGACCATCGTTCCCTCGGTGGAATACCCGAATGAGCCGACGGGGGCTGGGGGTCTCGCGGTGTGGGGGGACACCCGATCCGTCCACGACGAAAGTGCCCGACATGAGCATCGCGGTCCGTCCCACCCCTTCTGCCACGATCCCCGTCTGGGCGCGGCGCCTGACCCGTCGATTCGACGAGATCCCCACCATGCATCTCGCCGGGCTCGTGCTCGTCGTTCTCGTCGGCGGCATCCTGGCGTCGATCCTCACCACGAGCGACCCGCTCTGGTGGCAGCTGCACTTCAGCCAGCTCGGCACGTTCCACGACCTCTCGGCCGCCTTCTTCAACACGACCCTCAAGGTCGGCGGATCACTGGTCGTCGTCTACGCCGTCCGCGTCCGACGGGATCTCCGCCGGCTCGGCCGACGCGCGGGGCGCCGCGGGGCGCCGACGGCCGCGGCGTTCTTCCTCACCGTGATCGGTGTGAATCTCGCCCTCGTCGGATGCGTCCCGCTCAACACCGACAAGGACCTGCACGACAAGGTCGCCGGGATGATGGTCCTCGGTTTCGCGGCGCTCCTGCTCACCTCGCCGTTCCTGCTGCACCGACTCCCGAAGCGCCTCGTGATCTCGACGTCCGTGGTGTTCGTGTTCCTGTTCGCCGGCGCCTGGCTGTTCGTGACGGCGACGATCAACCTCGCCCTGTTCGAGGTCATCGCCTTCAGCGCCATGTTCGCGTGGTCGGGCGTGTTCACCCACTGCCTCAGCGGAGTCGCGGCGCGCAGCGCCGTCACGCCCGCCGACGAGACGGCCGCCGCCGCCGCACCGCGACCCCTGCCGACGCGCACCGACGTGGCCGTGGCGACTCTCGCGTCGCGGCCGTCGCGTCGCACGCGCACGGCGCTCACCGGTACCGGTCGGGCGCGTCCGAGCCTCGCGCGACGCCGTCCGGCGATCGTCAGTGGCCCTCGCGCAGCTGTCGCCGGCTCAGCGGGTGCTCGCCCGTCGTGGGCTCCGCCACGCCGGCGTTCGGCGTCGATGTCGCCGCGCGGCGCGCGACCCGCCGCTCCCGCGCTCCCTCGACGAGGTTGTACAGCGTCGGCAGCACGAGCAGCGTCAGGAACGTCGACGACACGAGTCCGCCGATCACCACGACGGCCAGCGGCTGCGAGATGAAGCCCCCGTGTCCGGTGATGCCCAACGCCATCGGCACGAGCGCGAAGATCGCCGCGAGCGCGGTCATCAGGATCGGACGCAGTCGGCGTGAGCCGCCCACGACGGTGGCCTCGAAGACGCTGAGTCCGCGCGCGCGATACTGATTCACCAGGTCGATCAGGACGATGGCGTTCGTGACGACGATGCCGACGAGCATCAGGGCGCCGATCATGCCGGCCACTCCGAGCGGAACGCCCGTGATCGCCAGCATGAGGATCGCGCCCGTGGCGGCGAAGGGCACGGACACGAGCAGCTCGAGCGGCTGACGCAGCGACTTGAAGGTCGCGACCATGACGACGTAGACGATGAGGATCGCCGCCAGCAGCGCGAGACCGAGCTGCCCGAAGGCGTCCTGCTGGTTGGTCACGACACCGCCGAGCTTCGCGGTGGCGCCGTCGGGGAGCGACACGTCCGCCAGGGCGTCGCGCACGCTCGCCGAGGAGCTGCTGAGGTTGTCGGTCGTCGGGGTGACGGTCACCGTGGCCGTGCGCAGGCCCCGCGACGTGGTGATGGTCGGAGGCGTCTGGCTCGTCTCGACCGTCGCGATCTCGTCGAGTCGCACGGCACCGCGCGCGGTGGGGATCTCGAGCGCCTTGAGCGTGTCGATCGTGGTGGGCGGGTCGTCCGAGGCGATGTACACGCTGAGCCCGCGCCCGTCGATCTCGACGGTGCCCGCCTGGCGCGGCTGCATCGCACCCGAGACGAGCGCCCCCACGGTGCGCTCCGAGAGTCCGCGCTCGGCGGCGGCATCCCGGTCCACGCGGACGGAGACGAACGGCAACGAGGCCGACAGGCTGCTGGACACCTGCCCGATGCCGTCGCGCCCCTGGAGCCCCGCGACCACCGCGTCGGTGGCCTGCTGGAGACCGTCGGCGTCGGCGGCGGTCACGTCGACGGTGATGTCGGTCGAGCCGAAGCCGCTGCCCTGGGCGCTGACCTCGATGTCGCCCGCGTCGGCGATGTCGGACACGGCGGTGCGGACACGCTCACGGAGGTCGACCTGGTCGACCCCGGCCTCCGACGTGATCGAGTAGGTGATGCCCGATCCGCCGCCGGAGAACGCGTCGCGCAGCGCGGAGCCGCTGGACCCGATGGAGGTCTGCACGGTCTCGACGCCGGGGATGTCGCGCAGCACGGCCTCCACCTTCTGAGCGGCGGCGTCCTCGGCGGTGAGGCTCGGCGCCGAACCGATCTTCTGGGTCACCGTGAACGTGTTCTGCCCCGAGTCGCCCAGGAAGTCGGTCTTGAGGAGGGGGACGGATGCCACGGTGCCGGCGAGCACGAGGACCGCGAGCCCGAGTGTGACCCAGGAGTGCCGGAGGGTCCAGCTGAGGATCGGGACGTACGCCTTCTGCAGACGCGAGGGCGGCGCCGTCGGCGACTCGGGATCGACCGGGTTGCCCTCGGCATCCCGGATCACCTTCCCCGGCTTGAGGAACCACGAGGCGAGCACGGGCACGATCGTCAAGGACACCAGGAGCGACGCGGTCATCGCGATCGTCACGGTGAGCGCGAACGGACGGAACAGTTCGCCGGTCACGTCGCCGACGAACGCGATGGGGAGGAAGACGGCGACGGAGGTGATCGTGGACGCCGTGATGGCGGCCGCGACCTCGCGCACGGCGCGGATGATCGTGGGGATCTTCTCGGCGTCGCCGACGTAGTGCCGCTTGATGTTCTCGATGACGACGATGGAGTCGTCGACGACGCGCCCGATCGCGATCGTGAGGGCGCCGAGGGTGAGGACGTTGAGCGAATAGCCGAACGCCTGGAGCCCGACGAAGGTCACGAGGACGCTGGTGGGGATCGAGATGGCCGTGACGAGCGTCGAGCGCACCGACATCAGGAAGATGAGGATGATGATGACGGCGAAGACGAGTCCGAGCAGGCCCTCCTGCGCGAGCGCCTCGATCGACTGCTCCACGAACGGAGCCTGATCGAAGACGACCGTGAAGGTGGCGCCGTTGAGGGAGGATTCGAGGTCGGGGATCGCCGCCAGCACGGCCTTCGAGACGTCGACGGTGTTGGCGGCCGGGAGCTTCGTGACCGCGATCGTGAGCGCGGGCTCGCCGTTGACCCGCGACAGGGTCGTGACCGGGTCGGACTGCTGCGCGACGGTGGCGACGTCGCCGATCGTCGTCTGCCCGGCGGCCGCCTGGGCGGCGTCGGTGGGGACGAGCGGGAGCGCGGTGATCTCGTCGACGCTGGTGAGCTTCGCGCCGGTCTGGACCGTCAGGGTCTGGTCGCCCTCGCTCACGGATCCGCCGGGGAACAGCACTCCGTTCGCCTCGAGTGCGTCGTTGATCGCCTGCTGGCTGAACCCGCGTTCGCCCAGGCGCGTCGGGTCGGGCGTGATCGTGACGCGCTGGCCGGTGCCGCCGACCACCTGCGCGGCGTTCACGCCCTTCACGTCCTCGAGCGCCGGCACCACGACCGATTCCAGCGTCGACTGGATGGTCTGCGCGTCGGAGTAGCCGGTGACGGCGAGTTGGATGACGGGGAAGTCGTCGATGCTCGCGGATGCCACGGTCGTGTCGGCCGAGTCGGGCAGCTGGTCCTTGATCCGGGCGATCGCCGCGAGGATCTTCTGCTGCGCGGCGGCCAGATCGGTGCCGTAGGTGAAGGATGCCGAGACGATCGAGGAGTTGGTCGTGCTCGTGGCCGTCGTGGATTCCAGGCCCTCGACGCCGCGGATCGCGCCTTCGATCGGCGTCGACACGTCGGCCTCGACGACCTCGGGCGAAGCACCCGGGTAGGTCGTGACGACCGCGAGCTGCGGGAACTCGATCGAGGGGATCAGCTCCTGCTTGAGGTTCGTCAGCGCGAGCCCGCCGAACACCGCGGCGACGATCGTGATGAGCGCGATGAGCGCTCTGTTGCGGAGGCTCAGGACGGCCAGATACGACACGCGGGGCCTTTCGGGTCGACCGACTCGATACAGGACTGTATCGAGGGCCAGTATCCCACGGCATCCGGCCGCCGAAGCCCGCTCAGAGGGCGTGACCGAGGGCGAGACCCAGCGCGGCGGCGAGGACCGATCCGGCGAAGGAGGCGACCGCGTACGACGTGGCCGCGCGCGTGCGCCCCTCCTCCGCGAGGAGCGCCGTGGTCACCGCCACCGCGCTGAACGTCGTGTATCCGCCCAGGAATCCGGTGCCGACGATCCATCGCCACGCCTCGTCCACCACGAGCGGGGTGACGAGACCGAGCGCGAACGCTCCCGTGAGGTTCACCACCAGGATCCCCCAGGGGAACCGATCGCCGGTCCGGCGGCGCACGACGACATCGAGGACGAAGCGGGCGGCCGCACCGAGCCCACCGGCCACGACCACCGCCAGGAAGACCAGGGGCGTCACGCCCTCAATCTACGCGCTCCGGCCGCGTGCCGACCCGGCCTCAGGCCTCGAGCGCCTCGACACGACGGCGCAGCTCCGCGGCCGTGTCGGCCCCGAGCTGCGCCGCCGCGAGCTGCAGGGCGGCGCTCGCCGTGAGCGTCCGCGCGACGAGGTAGGTCGGACTCTTCTTCAGGTCGGGGATGACATCGAGGATGATCGCCTCGGCCTCCGGGTCGGTCATCAGTTTTCCGAGCTTGACCTTGGCGAGGTCGTAGCGTGCGGCCATTTCTCCTCCTGAGCGGGACGTCGTCGTCCCGCGGTAATTCTTGCACAAATGTACCGTTACTTCACCACGGCAACCGGGTCGCGTGAGAACGCACCGACGCGGCGGTACGCCTCCCGCGCCTCGGGGGTCCAGAACGCGCCGACGTAGACGTGGAAGCCGGCCGAGGCGGTCTGCAGACGCACCGGCGCCCCCGCCGCCCGCGCGCGGTCCGCGAAGGCCACGACGTCGTCGAAGAAGATGTCGTGCGCGCCCTGGAAGATCAGCGTCGGGGGAAGGTCGGAGACCTCGCCGGCCGCCGGGTTCACGGCGGCGTCCGTCAGGGTACGGCCCGCGGCCCACGCGTCCGCCCCGGCCCGCAGCCCCGCGGCACGCAGCGAAGGGTCACGACGCGCTCGACGGACGATCGCGGGGTTCTCCAGCGCGAGGTCGACCCACGGCGAGAACAGCACGAGCCCGTCCGGCCGCCGCCGCTCGCCGATGGCGCGGCCCGCGAGCCCGAGCGCCACGGTCCCGCCCGCCGAGTCCCCCGCCACGATCAGCCGCGACAGGCCCGGACGGGCCGCGAGACGGTCGTACTCGGCATCCACGAACGCGCTCGTCCGGGAGACGTCGCTCTCGGGTGCGAGGGGGTAGTTCACCACCGTGATCGCGGCGCCGGTCGCCCGCGCGAGCCGTTCGACGATCCACCAGTGCTCGGGCACCGCGGGGTTCACCAGCCCCCCGCCGGGCAGATACATCACCTCGAGACCGGGCGCGCGGGTCGCCGGTTCGTAGCGGATGACCGGCAGACCCTGGCGGACGGTCGTGATCACGCGCCCCGTCCGCCGAAGCCGCGCGGGCGGCGCAGCCGGGGACCGATCGGGGTCGAGGGTCTCGAGGTAGTCGGGGCGCGCCAGGTCACGACGGATGCCCGCCGAGCTGACCCACATCGCGGCCCGGGTCACCGCCATGAGGAACGACACGCCGGTCAGCCCCCGTGGGCCGCGGCGTCGTCGGCGAGCGCGTTCGTCGTCACGAGCCGCACGACAGCGGGGAGCCCCGCCGCGATCGACCGCCCGACGAGCGCCCCGAACACCCGCGCGAGCGGACCGGTGATCTCCACACCGTGGGTCACCGAGAGACCGCGCGGCGTCGGCGTCATCCGGTGCGGGAACGACAGCGTCGCCCCCGGCAACCCGATCCGGAAGTTCATCGCGACCCCCGGCTGGATGTCCGTGAAGGTGATCCTCTGCGGCGGCGTGCCGTGGTTGACCACCCGACCGACCGTGCCGACGCGGACGGGCACGGGGAACGTCGCCGCCTTCAGGTCGGGGTCGTCGACCGCCCAGTCCTCGGGCGTGGTCCAGCGCTTCCACACCGCGTCGGCGGACGCGGTGGTGAGGTGGGTGTAGGTGCGGCGCCAGGTCATGGGGTGACTCCCGTCGTCGTGTGGTCGGGCGAAGCGGTGCGGAGCAGGGTGCGGGCCTGGAGGGCGGCGCGTTCGCCGGCACGCACCGCGCCGTCCATGAAGCCGGTCCAGCGGTCGGCGGTCTCGGTCCCGGCCCAGAGGATCCGGCCCACGGGGGCGGCGAGCGCACCCGCGTACGGCACGACGACGCCGGGGCCCGGGGCGGCGGTCGGGCCGCCCCCGACCCACGTCTCGGCGCCCCAGCGCTGGTCGATGTAGCCCACGGCATCCAAGGCCTTCGGTCCGAACAGATCGGCGAACGACGACAGCACACGCGCGCGCCGTTCCGGTTCGGGCAGATCATCCCATTCGCGGGCGTACACGCCGCCGACGAACCCGAGCAGCACGCCCGGACCACCCGCGTCGGGCGGGCTCGCGTCGAAGGTGATGAACACCGGCCCGGTGTCGGAGAGTCCCTGCCCCGACAGCTGCCGATCCCGCCAGAACGGCCTCTCGTACACGGCGTAGGCCTTCGACAGGATGCCGGCGGGCCACCGCTGCGCCAGCTGCGCGTGCCGCGGGGGCAGGGCGGGGGCGAAGGCGATGCGGTCCCGGAGCGCCGGCGGCACGGCGACGATGACGGACCCCGCGGTGACCGTCTCGTCGGCGGTGCTCACGAGCACCCGGTCGCCCCGGACCTCGATCCGTCGGACCGGGGCGCCGAGGCGGACGGCATCCCCCAGCTCGCCCGCGATGCGGACGGCGATCGCGTGGGACCCCTCGACGAAGTGCTCCTCCTGCGCGCCGCCCTCCGTGTCGAGCATCGAGGAGAGTCCCCCGGCCTGGTGGATGTAGTGCAGCGCGTGCAGGAGCGAGATCTCGTCGGGCTCGCAGCCCCACGTGGTGCGCGCGGCGATCGCGATGAGGTCGCGCGATGCCGAGGTCGCGTGCGAGCGCCGCAGCCACGAGCCGAGGCTCTCGGCGTCGAGCTGAGCGGCCTGCGGCGCGGAGGCCGGGGCTCCCGGCGGGATCGTGCGGGCGAGGCGGTCGATCATGAGCTGGATGCGGCCGACGTCGACGATCCCCGCGCCGATGGAGGGGACGGTTCCGCGATAGCGCTTGTGCTGCCCGCGCCAGCGGATGACGTTCTCGCCCGCGCCGTACGTGACGTAGCGCGACACCCCCATCTCCTCGGCGAGCGCGAGGATGCGGTCCTGCCCCGGCCCGACGAACGTCCCGCCGAGGTCGACGTGGACGCCGTCGACCGACGCCGACGCGACGCGCCCTCCCACGCGGGCCGAGGCCTCGAACACGGCGACCGTCAGGCCGTACTGCCGCAGCCGACGTGCGGCGGCGAGACCGGACAGTCCGGCGCCGACGACGACGACGTCGACGTCGGTCGCGTCCGGTGGAGTCACGGGGGCGGTCATAGGCTTACTCCGTTCCTGGTGCGATGCCGACCGTGCGGGGCGGCGAGGAGGACTCTGTGAGCGAGACGGGGAATCGGTCGATGCGCGCGCGGGGCCGAGCGCGCCGCGAGCTGCTGTTGGACGCGACCCTGGCGATCATCGCCGAGCGCGGTATCGCCGGGGTGACGCACCGCTCCGTCGCCGCCGCCGCGGGCGTCCCCCACTCGTCGACGACGTACTTCTTCGACTCGCTCGACGACATGATCGGCGAGGCCGTCGCACACGCCATGGACGCCGAACTCGAGCGCCTGCAGCAGTTCCGGACACTGCTGGAGAGCGGGGCGAGCGGCCCGGGTGCGGCGATCGACGAGTTCGTCGAGATCGTCCGTCAGCAGTCGGAGGACTACACGGTCGCCCAGTTCGAGATCTACCTGTTCGCCTCGCGGCATCCGGCTCTGCGCGTTCACGTAGAGCGCATCCTCGACGAGACGCGGGCCCTGGCCGCGGGCGTGCTGCGCACCAACGGCGTGACCGATCCGCACGCCGCGTCCGCGGTCGTCGCCCTGATCGACGGCTTCGCCCTGCATCGCATCGCCCGTTCCGAAGAAGTCCAGTACCAGTCGTTGGCGCACGCGCTGCGCGCGGCCCTGGTCGGTTTCGTGACGCTCGCCGCGACGTCCTCTCTCGGCGACGCGAGCAACCCGACCAAATAATTGGCACAAATGTACAGGTATGAGTGTGCGCCGCGGCATCTTCGCGGCGGAATTCACATTCTCGACACAGAAACCTGTACTCCTGTGCAATAAAGTGACCCGATAGTCGAACGCAGCGTCGCGCTCGACAGAAGGGTTCGCTCGATGATCCATCCACGCCCCCAGGACCACCTGCTCCGCATCGGGGCACGTGCGCTCGGGTCCCTGCCGCCGCGACTCCTGCGCGCGGCGAACGGCCCGGCGGTCGTCATCGACGGCAACGTGCTGCACCCGGCCGTGCAGACCTCGCTGAAGGTGATGAACTCCTCCCCCGGCGCCCACTTCGAGGACCTGCCGCTCGACGAGGCCCGGGCACACATCGAGCTCGAGGCATGGACCTTCGCCAGTTCCACCCGCCTCGCCGAGCGCCGCGAGATCACGATCCCCACGCGGGAGGGAAGCGTCCCGGGCCGGGTGTACCGCTCCCGCACCGACCGCACGGCATCCGGTGTCCTGGTCTACTTCCACGGCGGGGGCTGGGTACTGGGATCTCTCGACAGCGGGGATGCCGCGTGCCGCACGCTCGCGAAGACCACCGGGATGACGGTCGTCTCGATCGACTACCGTCTGGCGCCCGAGGACCCGTTCCCCGCCGCCCTGCACGACAGCGTCGACGCATTCCGCTGGGTCCGGGACCACGCGGCCGAGCTCGGGGGAACCCCCGATGCCGTGGGCGTCGGCGGCGAGAGCGCGGGCGGCAACCTCGCGGCCCTCGTCGCGATCGTGGCGCGGGACGATCCCGACGGGGCGCCGGCCTTCCAGATCCTGTTCTGCCCGGTCACCGACCTGTCCCGGAAGGCCCGGTCGTACGAGTTGTTCCGCGACGGGTTCTTCCTCACGGAGGCGCAGATGGACTGGTACGCCGCGCACTACCTCCGCGGCGGGGGCAGCGCCGACGACCCCCTCGTGTCGCCGCTCCTCACCGACGACCTCGCCGGGGTGGCCCCCGCGTACGTCGCCGTGTCCGGCTTCGACGTCCTCCGCGACGAGGGCGTCGCGTACGCCCACCGGCTGGAGGACGCCGGGGTGCCCACCTCGCTCGTCGTCCACACGGGCCAGATCCACGGGTTCTTCAATGCGTGCGGCGCCCTGCGGGACGCCCGCGAGGCCGTGGCGGATGCCGGCGCCTGGGCCGTCCGCACCGTCGCCTCCCGAGTGGGGAACCGCGCGTGACCGCCGAGCCCCGCCCGCACGAGCTCAGCGCGTACGCCGAGCCGACACGGCCGGTCCGCGCCGGTTGGATCGCCGCCTTCGCCGGGGTGTGGCTGGGCCTGTGGATGGCGCAGCTCGTCCCCGTGCAGGTGCTCCTGCCGCTGCAGATCGCCGACCAGCACCGCAGCGAGGACTGGCTGGCCTCGCTCGTGGCGTACGGCGTCGTCAGTGCCGTGGCCGGCACGGTCGTGGTGGTGGCCTACCCGATCGTCGGCGCACTGAGCGACCGCACGCGCTCCCGGTTCGGGCGTCGACGCCCCTGGATCCTCGCCGGTGTGCTGTGCGTGGGGGTCGGCCTGAGCCTCCTCGGCATCCAGACCGAGACGATCGGCACCGTGGCGATGTGGACGCTCACGATGCTGGGGTTCTGCATGGCCTCCGCCGCGCTCACCGCCGTGATGGCCGACCGCGTGCCCGCCGGGCAGCGCGGACTCGTGTCCGGCTGGATCTCGGCCCCCAACGCGCTCGGCATCCTGCTCGGGATGGTGCTCGTCACGGCCGTGTTCACGACCACCGCCTCCGGCTACCTCGCCCTCGCCGTGTGCGCGGTGGTGCTCGCCGTCCCGTTCCTGCTCCGACTGCGCGACATCCCGCTCACGCCCGCCGAGGCCGCGCTGCTCGGCCCCCTCACGATCGGTGCGGTGCTGTCGTCGATCTGGGTCGACCCGCGACGTCACCCCGACTTCGCGTGGACGGTCGCCAGCCGCGTGCTGATCAACCTCAGCAACGCCATCGCGACGACGATGCTGCTGTACTTCTTCACGTTCGCGCTGCACCTGCCCGACCCGACCGAGTTCCTCGTCTTCACGACGGTGATCTACATGGTGGTCACGATCGTGGCCTCCATCGGTTTCGGGAAGCTCAGCGACGTGCTTGGACGGCGGCGGGTGTTCGTCCTGGCCTCGGGGGCGGCGCAGGCCGTCGCCGCGCTGCTCCTCGCCGTGGCACCGGCGGAGTCGACCGCGATCGTCGGCGCGGTGCTGCTCGGGCTCGGTCAGGGCTGCTTCTTCGCGGTGGATCAGGCCCTCGCCACGCAGGTGCTGCCCTCCGCGGAGACGCGCGGCAAGGACGTCGGCATCATGAACATCGCCCTCGCCGGCCCGCAGGCGTTCGGTCCGCTGCTCGGCGCCGGAGCGGTCGTGCTGTTCGGCGGCTTCGCGGGCCTGTTCCTCGCGAGCGGCGCCATCGGCCTCCTCGGCGCCGCGACGGTGATGCGGGTGCGCTCGGTCCGGTGAGCGCGCGACTCAGCCGTACAGCGCCCGGATGATCCGCTCCACGATCCGGTCGACGCCGGGCGTCCGCCGCATCGTCGTGAGGGTCAGCAACGGGAACCGTTGCCGCGTGATCGCCCGGGCGTAGGCGAACTCCCGGAGCCCGTCGGCACCGTGGATCCGCCCGAAACCGGAGTCGCCCACGCCCCCGAACGGCAGCGCCGGGACGGCGGCGAAGGCGATGACGGAGTTGATCGCGACCATCCCCCCGCGCAGTCGCGCAGCCAGTTCGCGCCCGCGGCGACGCGAGAACACCGAGCCGGACAGCCCGTAGCGCACCGCGTTGGCCCGGTCGACGGCCTCCTCCATGGATGCCACGCGGTTCACGACGAGGGTCGGCCCGAACGTCTCTTCGCGGACCGCGGTCGACTCCTCGCCGACGCCGACGAGCAGCACCGGCTGCAGCGTGGAGCCGCCGCCCGGGGCCGTGCCGACGCGGAGCGTCCCCCCGTGGGCGAGCGCATCGGCGACGTGCGCGCGGACGACGTCCCCCTGCCGCGGCATCGTCATCGGCCCGAGCCGCGCGGCGTCATCGACCCCGGCGCGCAACTCCGCCGTCCGTTCCGCGACCTTCTCGACGAAGCGGTCGTAGACGCGCGTGTGCGCGTAGACGCGCTCGATGCCGATGCACGTCTGCCCCGCGTTCGAGTACGCGCCCCAGACGGCCGCCTCGGCCGCGGCATCCAGGTCGGCGTCCTCATCGACGAGGAGCGCGTCCTTGCCGCCGGCTTCGATCACGACCGGTGTGAGCGACTCGGCGCACGCGGCCATCACGGCTTTGCCGGTCGCCGTGGATCCGGTGAACGCGACCTTGTCGACGCCCGCGCGGCACAGGGCCGCCCCGGTGGCGCCGAGCCCGGTGACCACCTCGAAGACCCCGGCGGGACCTCCCGCGCGGACGAACGAGTCCCGCAACCACGTGCCCACCGCGGGCGTGTACTCACTGGGCTTGAACACCACGGCGTTCCCCGCCGCCAGTGCGTAGGCGAGCGACCCCATCGGGGTGAACACGGGGTAGTTCCACGGGCCGATCACCCCGATGACGCCGTACGGCACGTACCCGAGGCTCGCGGACTGGTTGAGCATGAGCGGCCCGGGGAACACCGCCCGCCAGCGCAGCACCCGCCGCGCATGGGACGCCGCCCACGCCAGATGGTCGAGCGCGAGCATGATCTCGAGCCGGGCGTCGCCGGCGGGCTTCCCGGTCTCGGCGCGCACGACGGCGATGAGGTCGTCGAGGTGCGCCACGATGTCACGGCGCCACGCCGCGAGCGCGCGGCGGCGTCCGGCGAATCCGAGCGACCGCCAGTCGCGCGCGGCACGGCGGGCGCGGGCGACAGACGTGGCCACGTCATCGGCGTCGTGGACGGGGAACGTGCGGACGACGGTCCCGTCGAGCGGGCTGAGCGAGTCGAACGTCGCGGTGGTCATGGCATCCATCTCACACCGTCCGCTTCTGGCCGTAGGCGGTCGCGACGGCGGTGGCCACCACGTCGGCCTGCTGCGCGGGGCTGAGCTCGGCGGGGTCGCCGGCCGCGCGCGCTCGCAGGTAGATGTCGCACGCCCACTCGAGCAGCGTGGTGTTCGAGACGGCGTCGGCCAGGTCGCGGCCGGTCGTGACGGCGCCGTGGTGGGCGAGGATCGCCGCGTTCGCACTCGCCAGCGCGTCGCCGGTGGTCTCGGCCAACTCCGCCGAACCGAAGACGGCGAAGGGGACGACCTCGATCTCGCCGCCCAGGGTCAGCTGTTGGTAGTGGATGCAGGGGAGGCGGTCGGACACGAGCGACACCGCGATGGCCCCGGGGGCGTGCGTGTGGACGACGGCTCCCACGGCCTCGTCGGCGTACGCCGCGAGGTGCAGCCCGAGCTCGGAGCTCGGTGCGAGCGAGCCGGCCACGACCCGCCCGTCGCCATCGACCACGGACACGTCGTCGGCGGTCGCCTCGGCGAACACGACGCCGGTCGCGGTGATCGCGACCCCGCCGTCGACCCGCGCGCTGACGTTGCCCGCGGTCCCCTTCACCAGCCCGTCCGCGGCGAGGGCGCGGCAGGCGTCGGCGATCGCGGCGCGGATCGCGTCGGCATCCGTCATCGGGCCGCCTGCCCCAGAACCGCGTCGATGGATGCCGCGTCGTAGGTGCCGTGGTCGGTGCCCACACCCGCCACCACCTGTGCCGCCACGGCCGAACCGAACCGCGCGGCCTCGCCCGAGGTCTGGCCGCGCAGCTTCGCGAAGACGAAGCCGGCCGAGAACGCGTCGCCGCCGCCGCTGGTGTCCACGGGTTCGGCGGGGACGATCGGGATCTCGTGCAGCTCCGCCCCCTCCACGACGACGATGTCGTCGCCGCCGTTGGTGATCGCGACGACTCCGGCGCCGGCTTCCGCCATCGCCCGGGCGGCCGCGTGCAGGTCGGCGGCGCCGGTCCAGCCCAGGGCCTGTTCGGCGTTCGGCAGCACGTAGTCGGTGTACGGCAGCAGCGGTTCGATCAGAGCGTAGAAGGCCTGCTCCCCGCCGATGAGGAAGTCGAGCGACGTCGTCGCGCCGTTCGCGCGCGCGTGGTCGAGGATCTCGATGACGTTCTCGGGCCCGAGGAGCTCGGGCGCACCGACGTGTACGTGGTCGGCGGCGGTCAGCTCGTCCCAGGGCACGACGTCGGCGGCGAGCGCGTTGGCCCCGACGACGTGCAGCGCGGGTCGCGACCCGTCGGAGCGGATGGGAAGGACGGATGCCGAGGTGGGCAGGTCGTCGGTGCGCAGGTGGGTGACATCGATCCCGGCATCACGCAGCAGGCCGCGGAGGACCCGTCCCGCGACGTCGTCGCCGACGGCGCCGCTCGTGATCACGCGAGCGCCGAGCTTGGCGAGGACGAGGGCGGTCCCGCCGGCGGGGCCGGCGGCGGACATCACGATCTCGTCCACGAGCAGGGAGCCCTGCCCCGGAGGGATCTCGTCCACGGGCTGGACGATCGTGTCGAGCACGTGTGCTCCGAGCGTGACGATTCGGGGGGCGGCGGTCATCGTTGAGCCTCCGGGTCGAGGACGTGAAGCGGCGCGCCTCACTTAATGGCACATTTGTACCAAAATCGATGAACCCCCACAAGCGCGGGCGCGATGGCGTCAGACGCGGCGGCGCCCACCCCGCCCGATCAGCACGCCGACCCACGCGGCGAACGTCCCCACCACCACGGTCACCGCCCCCCACCACAGCAGCGACAGATCGGCGGACTCCACCGCGAGCGCGCTGTACGTCGTGAAGCCGCCGAGGACACCCGTCCCGAAGAACAGCTGCGCCCGCTGAGCGCGGGTGGACATCGGCATCCGGGCGCGGATCCCGAACAGGATGCCGATCGCGAACGCCCCCACGACGTTGATGAGCGGAACGAGTGCGGGGCCGAGGTCGGCCGAGAGCGCCAGGGTGAGGCCGGCGCGCACCGCGGTGCCGATCGCGCCGCCGACGGCCACCGAGACGAGATCGCGCCAGGACACCACGGACGACACCCTACGCCCGCCGACGCACATCCCGTGATGAATACCCCCGGGGGTATCTGTTAGGGTGGGTGCGACGAAAGAAGGAGAACGACATGTGTCGAGCCGTCACCTGCCGCACCTGCGGAAAGACCACCTGGGCCGGATGCGGCCAGCACATCGACATGGTCATGGCCGGGGTGCCCCGCGCCGACCGCTGCCCGGGCCATGAACGCGCGGAGAGCGGCGGGCTGTGGGCGCGTCTGTTCGGACGGTGACCGTGCCCCGCACCGTCATCGTCGGCGGCGTCGCGGGCGGGACGTCCGCCGCGACGCGCCTTCGCCGACTCGACGACGACCACGAGATCGTCGTCGTGGAGCGCGGCCCGTACGTGAGCTTCGCGAACTGCGGCCTGCCGTACTACGTCGGCGGCGAGATCGCCGATCGATCCGCACTCCTCGTGCAGACGCCCGACAGCCTGCGCAGCCGGTTCGCGCTCGACGTCCGCGTGCGACACGAGGTCGTCCGCATCGACGCGGCCGCCCACGCGGCACACGTGCGCGACCTCGACACCGACGTCGTCGAGACGCTCGTCTACGACCACCTCATCCTTTCGCCGGGGTCCGTGCCCGTCGATCCGCCGCCCGCCGACGACGACGCGGTCCCCGTCCTCACCCTCCGCACGGTCGACGACGTCGACCGCATCGTCTCCCGGCTCGATGCGGGCGCGACGCGCGCCGTGGTGGCCGGCGGTGGATTCATCGGCCTCGAAGCCGTCGAGAACCTCACGCGCCGCGGCATCCGGGTCTCGCTCGTGCACCGCGGAGCGCACCCCTTCCGTCCGCTGGACGCCGAGATGGCCGGGCCCCTGATCGAAGAGCTGCGGCAGCACGACGTCGACCTGCACCTCTCCGATGAGATCTCCCGAGTGACCTCCACCGGCGTCGCCCTGGCCTCCGGCGCGCGGATCGACGCCGAGGTGGTGATCGACGCGCGGGGAACCCGCCCCGACACGGCACTGGCCGCGGCCGCGGGGCTCACGCTCGGACCCACGGGCGGCATCGCCGTCGATCCGTGGCAGCGCACCTCCGACCCGCGGATCCTCGCCGTCGGCGACGCCGTGGAGAAGATCGATGCGGTCTCGGGCGAAGCGGGGCTGGTCACGATGGCGGGTCTCGCCAACCGCCACGGCCGCACCGCCGCCGACGTCATCGCGCTCGGGGCGGATGCCGTCGATCCCGCCGACGCGGCAACGGGCGTGGCGATCCTCCGCGTTTTCGATCTCGTCATCGCCAGCGTGGGGGCCGGCGAGGCGCGCCTGCGAGCCGAGAATCGACCGCACCGCGTGCTGCACACGCACCCCACCGATCACGCCGGCTACTTCCCCGGCGCCGAACGCATGGCGATGAAGCTCCTCGTGGACCCGGCGGACGACGGCATCCTGGGCGCCCAGATCGTCGGCGGCCACGGCGTCGACCGTCGGATCGACGTGTTGTCCCTCGCGATGCAGACCGGCGTGCGCGCCTCACGGCTCGCCCGCCTCGAACTCGCCTATGCCCCGCCGTTCGGGTCGGCCAAGGACGCGGTCAACCAGATCGGGTACGTCGCCGACAACGTCCGCGGCGGCCTGACCCGCACGATCCAGTGGCACGAACTCGACGCAGCGATCGCCGGCGGAGCGACCGTGATCGATGTCCGCACGCCGACCGAAGTCGCCGCGGGAGCCATCCCCGGCGCCCTCAGCATCCCGCTCGACACCCTCCGCGCGGGCGACGTCGCGCTCCCCGACGGGCCCCTCGTCGTACACTGCCAGGTCGGACAGCGTGGACACACGGCCGCACGGCTGCTCACCGCGGCCGGGCACGACGTCCGCAATCTCGACGGCGGGTACCTCACGTGGCTCGCCGGCCGCACCGCCACCGCCACCGCCACCGAGGGGATCCGCTCGTGACCGAGACCGACGCCGAGACAATCCGCAGAACCGCCAACCGCCTCAAGCGCGCGCGCGGTCAGCTCACCGCCGTCATCGAGGCGATCGAGGCGGGGGGCGACTGCCGCGCCGTCGTGACGCAGCTGGCCGCGGTCAGCAAGGCGATCGACAGGGCGGGATTCGCGGTCGTGAGCACGGCGATGCGGACCTGCCTCACCGACGACGACGCCGCTGCGCAGGACGACGATCGCCTGTCCCTCGAGGACCTCGAGAAGCTCTTCCTGACCCTGGCCTGAGTCACTCCCCCAGGATGAGGCGCCGGATCGCGGCATCCTTCGATCCCCCCAGCTCCATCGTGCGGCCGCGCCGGTAGAGGGAGAACACCCGCGGATCGATGTAGCTGGAACGCGCGACGGCGGGGGTGTTGCCGAGCGCGTCCGCCGCGGCGCGGACCGCCGCGAGCTCGACCTTCTTGCGCTCGTTCTTCGTCGGGGCGACTCCGGCTTCCGCCAGCGCTTCCGCGGCCAGGATCGTGCCACGGAGAGTCCGGAAGTCCTTGGCGCTGAACGGACCGCCGGTCAACGCCCGCACGTACGCGTTCACATCGCCCGGCGTCAGGGGCACGCGACGACGTCCGCGTCGGTAGCTGAGCAGGGCGGCACGGGAACGCCCCGTGGCGAGCTCCGACATCAGGGCCGCGACCTCGGCGTCCTGGAGCGACAGCTCCGCGCGCTTGCCGCTCTTCGCGGGGAACGACAACCGGATGAGATCGCCCTCGACCGTGGCATCCCTCCGCTGGAGGGTCGTGAGTCCACGGCTGCCGTTCGTCACGAAGTACCGGGCGTTGCCCACGCGCGGGGCGACCTGGTCGAGCAGACGGAACGACACCGCCAGCACGCGCTCGCGATCGACGTCCGACCGGCGCAGCGACTGCGTGACGCGGGCACGTGCCCGCGGCAGGGCCTCGGCGAGCTGCAGAGCACGGGCGAACTTGCCCTTGTCGCGCCCCTTCGACCAATCCGCGTGATACGTGTACTGCCGCCGCCCCGCCTCGTCGGTCCCGACCGCCTGGATGTGGGCGTTCGGCTCCTTCGCGATCCACACCTCGCGCCAGGCGGGTGGGATGACGAGCCCCCGGGCGCGCTCCGCCTCGCGCTCGGGGACGGCGGAGCCGGTGTGGTCGACGAAGCGGAATCCGGAGCCGGACCGGACACGGCGGAACCCGGGGTCCTCATAGGGCCGGACCCGGACGAGACGCGCCACCGTCAGTGGGAGCGGAGCATGTCGATCAGCTCCGCCTTCTTCTTGCCGGAGTACCCGGTGATGCCCAGTTCCTTCGCGCGCTTCTTCAGCTCGTCGACCGTGCGGTCCTCATAGTCCTCCGCATGTCCCCCGCGGGAGCCGACCGCGCTCCGCCCCTGCGCGGCGGCGGCGTTCGAGATGCGCGCGGCCTTCTCCTTCGAGTCACCCTGCTTCCGCAGCTCCTCGTAGAGATCGGGGTCTTTCAGGCTGTTCGATCCTCGCCCCTGGGGCATGGTCGTCTCCTTCCGTGGGATGCCCCGACGCTACGACCCGCCCACCCGGCCCCGGAGCAGGCTTGACAGAGCCGACCCTCCCGCTCCGCGTCGCCCCGCGGCGGCTAACAGCGAATTTCCAGAAACGTCAACCCCCCGGCCCGGATCGGCACGCGGTGGGAACGTGGAGGTCAACCACTCGCCGGTTGCCGCGTGAGCGGACACAGCAAGGAGTCCCCCATGAACATCTTCCTGATCATCATCATCATCGCCGCGATCGTCATCGCGATCTTCAGCGGCCTGGGCCAGGCTGCGAGCTTCCTGCTCTGGGTCGCCATCATCGTCGGCCTCATCGCCCTGATCGTGCTGCTCTTCCGCCTGATCAGCGGCCGCAAGCCGGTTTAACCCCCGAGAGGAGCGCTCGCGTTTCGGGTGCACGAGCCTCCTCATCCCCCCGCGGGTTCGCCCGCCCCGGATGCCACGTCCTTCCCCCAGGACGTGGCATCCGTCGTTTGCGGGGCGGGCGCGAGTCCGGGTCGCGTCCGGGCGTTGTGCCGCGTTCTGGGCGCCACTTCACGTGAACCGGCCGAGTACACGCGTCATGCCCGCCCAGAGCGTGTCCGCTCGACCAGATCACGTGAAGTGGATGCCAGGGACGCCGCCTCTTGACGCAGACGCGATATATCGTGATACTCGAAGTAACGCGATATATCTTGAGTTAGGGGATCGCCATGGAGAAATGGATCGTCCACCCGGGCGAGACGCGCGTCATCGACGTCGACGGACTGCGGGAACTGAAGATCGGCCTCGTCGGGGGCCAGGTCGACGTCATCGCCCACGACGACCCCGGCGCCCGCATCGAGGTGCACGGCGTCACGGTCAAAGACCTGCGCATCGAGATGGTCGACGGCCGGCTCGAAATCGACCACCCGCAGCTGCGCTGGGACAACTTCCTCGAAGTGTTCCGCAACTTCGGCGCCGGCGGTCCCAAGGCCGAGGTGAGCGTCGCCGTCCCGCGCACGGTCGCCCTGACGCTGGGCGTCGTCAGCGCCAGCGCGCTCGTGTCGGGCCTGCGGACGGATGCCAAGCTCAACACGGTCTCGGGCGACATCATGGTCGACGGGCTCGTGGGCGACGTCAGCCTCAACGCCGTCTCGGGCGACGTGCAGGTGCGCGAGCTCCAGGGCGCCCTCACCGCCAACAGCGTCTCCGGCGACATCGCCGCGACCGGCGCCGTCACGAAGGCCTCGATCGACACCGTCGCGGGCGCCCTGCTCGTGGACTCCACCGGGACGGTGCAGTCGATCAGCCTGAACTCCGTCAGCGGCTCGGCGACGATCCGCCTCGACCGCGGCCTCCCCGCGAACTACGTCGCGCGCTCCGTCAGCGGACGCGTGCAGATCGACGGCAGCGTGCGCTCGGGCTCGGGCCCCACCAACTACACGGGATCGACCGGCGCGCTCGCGGGGTCCTTCGTCGACGTGCGGGCGAACACCGTCTCGGGTGAGATCACGGTCCTCCGCCGCGGCGTGTCGGGGCTGCGTCCCGACGAACTCGCCGGAGAGGAGGAATGGTGATGAGCCCCGTCTTCTCCCACGGCGACCTGCGCCTTTACATCCTCAGCCTGCTCGCCGAAGCTCCGCGCCACGGCTACGACCTCATGCAGGCCCTGACCGAGCGCACCGGCGGCACCTACTCGCCCTCGGCCGGCACCATCTACCCGCGGCTCGCGAAGCTCGAGGAAGAGGGGCTCGTGACCAAGACGGTCGACGGACGCAAGACCGTCTACGAGATCACCGACGCCGGCCGCGCAGAGGTCGCCGCGCGCGAAGGCGACCTCGAGGGCATCCAGGCGGGTCTGGCCGACAGCGTCCGCCTCATCGCCGACGAGGTCCGCGGGAGCGTCCGGGATGCCATGCGCAGCCTCCGCGCCGACCTCGCCGCCGCATCGCGCGACGAACGCGAGCAGGCCGACCGGAGCCCCGCGCACGACCCGCGCGCCCTCAGCCGGGAGCAGCTGCATCGTGCGGATGCCGCGATCACCGAGTTCCGTGGTCGGGTCCGCTCCGAACTGCGCTCGCACGTCGCGCGCGGCGGCGAACTCACGGCATCCGGCGTGGATGCCATCGAGTCCGCGCTGCAACAGGCCTCGGAGGCCGTCGCCCGCGCGGTCCGCGGCTGAGGATCACTCCCAGACGAGGTCCTCATCGGGCGCGAGCGGCTCACCCAACGGGACGACCAGCACCGGTCGTCGCTGTCGATGGGTGAGCCGCGCGGCGACCGACCCGGTGAGGAACTCGCGCAACGACTCGCCGAGTCCACGCTTACGGGTACCCACCACCAGGAGCGACGCGTCCAGCTCGTCCGCGAGGTGGATGAGGGCGAGGGCGGGGTCGCCGATCACCTGGCGCACCGTCCACGACACCTGCGCGTCGGCCAGCGCGGAGTCCGCCGCGGCCTGCACGTCGGAGAGCGCAGCCGCGGCCGCCGCTCCCGCGACATCGACCGTGGAGGGACTCACGTAGCCGTCGGGATCCTCGAAGGCGACGAACCGCGTCGTGTCGACATGAGCGACCACGAGATCCGCGCCGGCGAGCGCGGCCTGCCGCGCTGCGGCCCGCAGAACCCGCGGGGACTGCCCCGGGACGACACCCGCGATCACCACGCCGGCCCGCTTCGGGGCGGTGCTGTCGTCTGCCATCGTGGCTCCTCTGCTCGAGCGGCGCGGCCCCCGCGGACCGACGGCAGGCGGGGGCGGAAAGCACCGTGATATCCTGGCTGTTACTCTTACCGGCTCGGTCCGGAACCGCAATACGCAGGGCCCACAGCATGGCCCTCGACGTCGATCGTGAGGGGGTCTCGCATGGGGCGTGGCCGTCAGAAGGCGAAGAACACCAAGATCGCCCGTGAGCTGAAGTACGACACCTACTCGGTGAACTACTCCGCTCTCGAGCGCGAACTCGGTGCACCCGAAACGGGTGAAGACGCGTACGTCGACAAGTGGGCCGACCAGTACGCCGACGAGTACGAAGACGAGAAGGCCTAGCCCTCGTCACCACGCTCGACCGTGGCGGCGTTCCCACGCCTCCTCGATCGTTTCCGAGCGCGCCACGACGATGGCCGCAGGCACGACGATCGCGATGACCCCGCCCAGGACGATCAGTCCCGCGGCCCATCCGCCGGTCAGTTCGTGGGTGACCCCGATCGCGAGCGGAACCAGCGCCGCCAAGGCGTAACCGAGGCTCTGCACGAACCCGCTCAGCGCGACCGCCGTCTCGTGCGAACGGGTGCGCAGGCCGAACAGCACCAGCACCATCGGGAACATCAGCGGCGGCAGCCCGATCAGGACGACCCACAGCACCGTGGCGGCACCCGGAGCGAAGAGCAGCCCCGCGACCCCGACGAGACCGCTGGCGACGGCGAGGACGTAGAACGGGGTGGTCCGACGCAAGCGGGCGACGAGCAGCGGCACCACCAGTGACACCGGCAGACCCATGAACGAGAACAGGGCGAGCAGACTCCCGGCGGTGGCCGCATCGACCCCGGCGGTGTCGATGAGGATCGTCGGCAGCCACGCGAACATGCCGTAGGCGACGGACGAGTTCACCGCGAACGTGATCACCAGCGCCCACGCCTGCGGTACCCGCATGACGCGCGAGAGCACCGAGGCACGCGGCTCTTCGACGATGTCGTCACGGCCGGCCCGAGCCCGCAGGCTCGTCACCACCCAGGGCACGACCGCCGCGACCGCCACGAAGGCCCACACCGCGAACGACCCGCGCCATCCGATCGCGCCCGCGAGCGGTACGGCCACCAGCGGCGGAGTGAAGGTGGCCACCGCCATCGTCGTCGTGTACACCGTGGTCATCAGCCCGACGCGGGCGGGGAAGTACTTCTTCACCACCGCCGGGATGAGCACGTTGGCGACACCGACCGCCGCGAACACCCCCGCGGTCGCGGCGAGGAGCGTCCAGGCATCCACAGCCACCGCCCGCAGGCCGAGCGCAGCCGCTGCGGCCACCGCCGCGATCAGGACGAGGCGCTCGAGTCCCACCCGACGTTCGATGACGGGCGTCACGACCGCCGACAGCGCGAAGGCCGCCGGCGGCGCCATGCCGATGAGACCGACGACCGCCGCCGGCAGCGCGAAGTCGCGCGAGATCACGGTGAGCAGCGGTGACAGGGAAGCCACGGCGATCCGCAGCGTCAACGCGAGCAGCACGATCGCGGCCGCGGCCCACACGACCGTCCCGCTGCGGCGCGGGGTCAAGACTCCTGGCTGCCCTCGACCCAGGCGAGGTATTCGTCCGACACCGTGCCGGTGACGTAGCGGCCGTCGAAGCAGCTCATGTCGAGGTCGACGAGGTCGGTGCCCTCCATGATCGCGGCCTTGAGGTCGTCGACCTCCTGGTACACGAGGTAGTCGCAGCCGAGTTCCTCGGCGATCTGCGGGATCGTGCGGCCGTGCGCGACGAGCTCCTGCCGCGACGGCATGTTGATGCCGTACACGTGCGGGTACCGGACCGGCGGGGCCGCCGACGCGAACGTGACGCTCTTCGCACCGGCATCCCGCGCCATCTGGATGATCTCGCGGCTGGTCGTGCCGCGCACGATCGAGTCGTCGATGAGGAGGACGTTCTTGCCCTGGAACTCGGTCGACATCGCGTTGAGCTTCTGACGCACGCTCTTCTTGCGGATCGCCTGGCCGGGCATGATGAAGGTGCGGCCGACATAGCGGTTCTTGTAGAAGCCCTCGCGGTACTCGATGCCCAGCTTGCGCGCCACCTGCATCGCCGCCGGTCGCGACGAGTCGGGGATCGGCATGACGACATCGATCGAGTCGTGCGGGGTGTACTTCGCGATCGTGTCGGCCAGGCGCTCGCCCATGCGCAGGCGCGCCTCGTACACCGAGATGCCGTTCATGACGGAGTCGGGGCGAGCGAGGTACACGTACTCGAACGAGCACGGCGCGAGCGTCGGGTTCTGCGCGCACTGCTGCGCGTGGAGGGTGCCGTCGAGCGTGATGAAGACGGCCTCGCCGGGCTCGACGTCGCGGACGATCTCGAAGCCGGCGTTCTCGAGCACGAGCGACTCGGAGGCCACGACCCATTCCTCGCGGCCGTCGTCCCCACCCGCCGGGCGCTTGCCGAGGATGAGGGGACGGATGCCGAACGGGTCGCGGAACGCGAGGAGACCGTAGCCCGCGATCAGGGCGATCGTGGCGTACGAGCCCTCGACGCGCTCGTGCACCCGGGCGACGGCGCGGAACACCTGCGCCGGGTCGAGGTCGGGGCCGGAGATCTCGGACTGCAGTTCGGAACCGAGGATGTTCACCAGGAGTTCGGTGTCGGAGCTGGTGTTCAGGTGCCGGCGGTCCTTGTGGAACAGCTCGCTGGTCAGCTCGCGCGTGTTCGTGAGGTTGCCGTTGTGCACGAGGACGATGCCGTAGGGCGCGTTGACGTAGAAGGGCTGCGCCTCTTCTTCGCTGGAGGCCGTGCCCTTCGTGGCGTACCGCACGTGGCCGAGACCGATGTCGCCGAGCAGCGCGCGCATGTCGCGCGTGCGGAACGCCTCACGCACCTGGCCGCGGGCCTTGTGGATGTGGAACACCCCGCTGGACTCGGCGGTGGCCATGCCCGTGGAATCCTGCCCGCGGTGCTGGAGGAGCAGGAGCGCGTCGTAGATCTCCTGGTTGACCGGGCCCTGCCCGGCCATGCCGACGATGCCGCACATGGGGGGTTACTTCGCTCCGTTCGCCGGGTGACCGGCATCCGCGTACGAGCCGACCAGGCGCACGGCGCCTCCGTCGACGCCCTTCGCGCCCTGTTCGAACTCTCCGTCGGGGCGCGCGTCGTCGCGCACCACACCGACCTGCCACGTGTCGATGCCGTCGGCCGACAGCGCCGCGATCGCCGCGTCGGCGACCTCGGGGGCGACGACCGCGAGGAAGCCGATGCCGAGGTTCCACGTCCCCTCGGTCGCGGTCAGCTCGAGCCCGCCGAGGTCGGCGAGCACCCGGAACACCGGCGACGGGCTCCAGGTCGAGCGGTCGACGTCGACCCAGGTGTTCTGCGGCAGCACGCGCGCGAGGTTCGCGGCGATGCCTCCGCCCGTGACGTGGCTGAGCGAGTGGATGCCGGAGCCCACCGCCGCATCGCCGAGCAGACGCAGCAGCGGCGAGGTGTACAGACGCGTGGGTTCGAGCAGCGCCTCGCCCCACGTACCGCCGAGCTCGGCGGAGGCGGAGCCGTACGTGATGCCACGGCCGGCGACGATGTGACGGACGAGCGAGTACCCGTTGGAGTGCAAGCCGCTCGAGGCGAGGGCCAGGACGACGTCGCCGCCCCGCACCCGATCGGCGCCGAGCACGCGGTCGGCCTCGACGACGCCCGTCGCCGCCCCCGCGACGTCGTAGTCGTCGATGCCGAGGAGACCGGGGTGCTCGGCGGTCTCGCCGCCCACCAGAGCGGTGCCCGTGGCCGCGCAGCCGCGCGCGATCCCGGCGACGATGTCGGCGATGCGCGTCGGCACGACCTTGCCGCACGCGATGTAGTCGGTCATGAAGAGCGGACGCGCCCCCACCACGACGATGTCGTCGACGACCATGCCGACGAGGTCTTCGCCGATGGTGTCGTGCTTGTCGATGGCCTGCGCGATCGCGACCTTCGTGCCGACGCCGTCGGTGCTGGTCGCCAGCAGCGGGCGGGCGTAGTCGCGGAGCGCCGAGGCGTCGAAGAGGCCGGCGAAGCCGCCCACTCCGCCCAGCACCTCGGGGCCGTGCGTGCGCTTCACGGCCGACTTCATCAGTTCGACGGCGAGGTCGCCCGCGGCGGTGTCGACGCCGGCAGCGGAATAGGGGTTTTCGTGGGGAGCGGAGGCCACGGCAACAGACTACCCGCAGGATCCGACACGCTCCCCGCGTCGCCGCTCGATCGCGGGGTGGGGCGCCTGGGTCCCGGGGGAGGAGATTCGGCGAAGGGAGGACGGCATCGACATCCGGCATCCTCCCCTCCCCGAATCTCCTCCTCCGCGAGCCTCAGCGGGCTCGATGGAGACCCTGGGCGATGGCGGACATGATGGCCTGCTGCACCGACGGCCAATCGCCGATGAGCTGGTGGTACCCCACCCGGATCATGTGGTAGCCGTTCAGCGCCAGAAGGGTGTCGTGCCGGACGTCGGCCTCGCGCTGGGATCCGACGTGGTGACCCCCGTCGGCTTGGACGACGAGCCTCTCGCCGATCAGGAGGTCGACGCGGTGCTCGAGTATCCAGGCCTGGGCGGTCAGCCGCACGCCGAGCCACCGGAGACGCTCGATGAGGAAAGTCTCGAGCCCCGAATCCGCGAGCGGAGTGGCCCGCGCCGCAAGGTCGAGTCCACGGCTCGTGAGCGGGTACCGTCGCATCTCTTCGAGGGTGACCAGCTTCTTGTTCAACGCCGAGTTCCAGACCGCGAGCGCTTGTTCGTCGGGGAGGCAGCCGCTCACGACACCGAGCACGTTGACCACGTCGTCCACCAGATGCTCCGGATGCCGAGGGACGAGGGGCCGACACCGGTGGACCCGAGTCTCCGACGCGACGGAGATGCGGCCCGCGTGCGGGGGCGCCGCGACGTGGATCGCGCCCGTGGACAAGACCCAGAGGCCGTGCCGGACGGCCGCCGTCGAGCACGCCAACGTCACTCCCGCTCGCGCGGCGGCGGCGAGGAAGGGATCCGCGTCGGGAACGGCGACCCATCTCCGGCGAAGGCGGACCAGGGCACCCGCCGACACCGCCGCGGCGATCGTGCCCGCAGACACTCCGTCTCGGTGGAGTACGGCAGAGGCGACGACACCGCCCCGACTGCGCACGCGGACGACGAGTTCGTCGATGCGGAGGGAGATGCGGGGGTTCACGGCGCCAGAGTGCCCGACCGATCGCGTCCCGGGGCGCGCCGCGTCCGAAACCTGTGGATGGCAGCGCTGGGGAGGAGGGGTGGGCGTTGCGTGACGGGAGGAGATTCGGGGAGCGGAGGATGCCGCATCCGGTTGCTGTCCTCCCCTCGCCGAATCTCCTCCTCTGCGGGGGCGACGCCGGACGCAAGGCCCGCCCCGGCGGGTCGCCCCCGTCCCTACAATGGCGCCATGACGGGCGGCCAGCCGGAGTGGGTGATCCGCGAAGACGCGGCGATCCCGGTGCTCATCGCGCTCTACCTCCGTCAGGTGTGCGGCATCCGTTCCCCGGAGGAACTGCCCGCGCTGCGCCGGGTTCCGGGGTACGACGGCGCCGCACGTCCCGACCCCGAGCAGGCGCTCCTCGAGCGGGAGTGGCGGGAGTACTGGGCGATGAGCGTCGAGCCGCTGGCGCACCCCTCGCCCGTCCCGCTCGAGCTGGTCGACGGGTTCGACGACCTGCTCGCCCTCCCGGTCGGTCGGGCCGAGGCGCTGCGCGCGGCGATCGCCCCGTACGCCGCCGACGCGCGGGAGTTCGCCCGGCTGGCGCACGCGCGCTACGGGGCCGAGGGAGCGGCGCGACCGGGCGTCTCGTACCGCGCGTACGCCAGTGCGATCGCGGTGCACGAACGCCGGGTCGGCCGACGTGCGCACTCGTTCGAGCTGAACGTGCAGGTGCTTCCGCTCGCGCAGCGGGGCGTGTGGTGGATCGGCTCGCTCACCGTCGCGGTGACCGACGGCCTGCGCAGCGACGTCGTCGCCTTCGACGCCGCCATCCACCCGATCATCGCCGAATTGGCGTGACCGACCGCCGTCAGTAGCGGTAGCGTTCGTGGTCGACGGCGACGTCGCGGACCTTCCGGCCCACGACCCGCTCGAAGATGAGCGCCGCGATCGCCCCGAGGGTCGCTCCGATGACGATGCAGATGAGCGCGGTGAATCCGAAGACCTGCAGCTGCGAGTAGACGACGTTCGTATACGGGCTCAGATCGGAGCCGTCGATCGCGAACGTGAGGATGAGGGCGGCCAGGATGCCGAGCACCGCACCGGCGGCCAAGAACACGCCGTACTTCGGGGCTCGCCGCACACGCAGCGTGACGATCTCCTCGTGCACGAGGGGCTTGCGTTCGGGGGCGGGCTGCTCAGCCATGCTCACATTGTCCCACCGCCGCGGAGCCGACGGGTCGCCGATGGTGCGATGTCGAGATCACCGGCGGCGCGGACTGCGGCGGCACCGCCGGATCACGGCCGCAGCGGCAGCAGCGCGCTGAGGTCGGCGCGGACGCCGGAGGCGACGATCCGGCCCGCGGCCGCGGCATCCGCCCAGCTCTCGGCGCCCGTGGCGACGGCGATCCAGGTGGCGGCGTCGGTCTCGACGACGTTGGGCGGTGTGCCCCGCGTGTGCCGGGGTCCTTCGATGACCTGGACGGCGCCGAACGGCGGCACGCGCATCTCCACCGAATTGCCCGGCGCCTTCTCGACCAGCAGCTGCAGCAGGTATCGGACCGCGGTGGCGGTCGCCGTTCGGGGCGCACCGCCCGCGGCGACGGCGGCGAGCGCGGCGCGGCCGTCTCCGGTCTCGATACGGCGGGGAGGCATGGCATCCACGGTACCCGCGGGGCGGATCGGCGAGGGCGTCGGTTGAGTGTCCAAGACACGCCGATGGGGCGGCGCGGTGTCCGCGTGTCTCGGACACTCGACGAGAGGGGCCGGACGCCGGGCGGGCGGTGTCCGGGGCGCTCGCTAGGCTGGCGGCGTGAGAATCCTGGTCCTCGGTTCGGGCGCGCGCGAGCACGCCATCATCCTCGCCCTGCGCTCCGAGGAGGTCTCGCACGCGATCTACGCCGCCCCGGGCAACGCCGGTATCGCCCGCGACGCCCACGTCGTCGACCTCGATGCGAACGATCCGGTCGCCGTCACCGAGTTCGCCAACACCGAAGCGATCGACCTCGTCGTGATCGGCCCCGAGGCTCCGCTCGTCGCGGGCGTCGCCGACGCGCTCCGCGAGCGCGGCATCCCGGTGTTCGGTCCGGGCAAGGCCGCGGCACAGCTGGAGGGGTCGAAGACCTACGCGAAGCGGATCATGGATGCCGCGGGCGTGCCGACCGGGCGAGCCGTGCGAGCCCGTGATCTCGCGGGGGTCGAGGCGGCCCTCGACGAGCTGGGCGCCCCCCACGTGGTCAAGGCCGACGGCCTGGCCGCGGGCAAGGGCGTCATCGTCACGTCCGACCGCGCCGCCGCCCTGGCCCACGCCGAGGCGTATCTGCCCACCGGTCCCGTGCTCATCGAGGAGTTCCTCGCCGGCCCCGAGGTCTCGCTCTTCTTCCTCAGCGACGGCGACCGGGTGCTCCCCCTCAGCCCCGCCCAGGACTTCAAGCGCCTCCGCGACGGTGACGAGGGGCCCAACACCGGCGGGATGGGGGCGTACTCCCCCCTCCCGTGGCTGCTCGAACGCTTCGGCGGCGAGGAGGAGTTCGTCGATCAGGTCACGCGCGAGGTGGCCGAGCCCGTGATCCGGCAGATGGACGCCGAGGGCACGCCGTTCATCGGGCTGCTGTACGCCGGGCTCATCCTCACCGAGGCGGGCGTGAAGGTCATCGAGTTCAACGCGCGCTTCGGCGACCCCGAGACGCAGGTCGTGCTTCCGCGCCTCCTCGACCCGCTGTCGACGCTGCTCATGGCCGCCGCGTCCGGCACCCTGGAAGATCAGCCGCGCCCCGCGTTCGCGGAGGCGACCGCCGTGACGGTCGTGCTCGCGAGCGAGGGCTACCCCGAGGCGCCGATCACCGGTCGCGTGCTCACCGGACTCGACGAGGCGGATGAGGTCGACGGTGTGCACGTCGCCCACGCCGCCACGGCCCTGCGCGACGGTCGGCTGCACGCCACCGGGGGCCGCGTTCTCAACGTCGTGGCCCTCGGCACGACGTTCCGCGAGGCCCGCTCCGCGGCCTACGAGGCACTGGGCATGATCGGGCTCGAGGGCGGCCAGTACCGCACCGACATCGCCGCCCGCGTGGTCGAGGACTGACCCGGAACCTTCCGCGGCCTCTCGCCCCGGCATCCGGATCCGACTACCGTGTGCGCATGGTGGACCGGGATGCCATGACGCGGGCGCACGCGATCTTCGACCCGATCGCGGAGCGCCTGTGCGCGTTGCCCGACGTCGACATGGGTCGGATGTTCGGCACCGAGGGCGTCCGCGTCCGCGGGAAGGTGTTCGCGTTCGTCGCCCACGAGGGGGCGCTGGTCGTGAAGCTTCCCGAGCAGCGCATCGGCGAACTCACCGCCGACGGGGTCGGGGCCCCGATGGTCATGCGGGGGCGCCCGCTCCGGGAATGGGCCGAGATCTCGCCCGACGCCGGGGAGACGTGGGCCGCGGTCATCGACGAGGCGCATCGCTTCGTCGACTCGATCACGCCCTGACGCCGCGCGGGGCGCCCCGCAAGATCGCCGAGGTGAACGCCGCGCGGCTACTCGCCGGCCGCGGCCGGGGCCCCCTGCGCGGCCGCACCCTGCGCGGCCGGGGCACCCTGCACGGCCGGGGCACCCTGCGCGGACGCACCCTGCGCGGACGCACCCGCGGCGGGCGCCGCGTCGCGCGGGGCGCCGTGGGGGCGGATCATCGACGGACGCTGCATGAACAGCACGGCCACCAGGCCCACCGCGATGACGATGATCGGCAGCAGCAGCGACTGCCCCATCGCCTGCGAGAACGGGCCGACGACCTGCGGCGGGAGCGCCCCGGAGCCGAAGCTCGCACCGGCATCCGCGGCGCCGGGCAGGTTCGCCTCGAGACGGGCCTGCATGAAGGCCGCGATGGATGCCGAGCCGATCACCGACCCGACGGTGCGGGTGGTGTTGTAGATGCCGGCACCGGCCCCCGCCTGCCGTGGCGGCAGGTTGCGCGTCGCGGTCGTGGCGAGAGGACCCCACATACCGGCGTTTCCGATGCCCATGAGGGCCGAGGGGATGAGGAAGGCCCAGATCGGGGCGTCGTTCAGGATGAGCGCGGTGTAGATGCCGAGCGATCCGCCGACCAGCACCAGACCCGGGACGAGAAGGAAGCGCGGGTCGGTGCGGTCGAGCAGCTTGCCGGCGAACGGGGCGAGCACGCCCGACAGGATCGCGAGCGGGACCAGCAGGAGCGCCGATTCGGTGGGAGTCAGACCGCGCGCGAGCTGCAGGTAGAACATCTGCGGCAGCGCCATGCTCGTGACGGTGAAGCCGACGGCGGCGATGGCGATGTTCGCGATCGAGAAGTTGCGGTCGCGGAACAGGTCGAGCGGCACGAGGGGCTCGCCCTTGCTGCGGGCCTGCGTCCACACGAACAACGCCATGACGACGACGCCGGCGGCGACCATCGCCCAGATCCAGGCAGCCCAGTCGAAGTGCTCGCCCTCCTGCAGGCCGAACACGATGAGGAACAGACCGACGGCGCTGAGGACGACCCCGAGGATGTCGAACTTGTGCGCGGTGCGCGGCAGCTGCGGCACGAGGATGAGCGCGGCGATGAAGCCGATCACGCCGACCGGGATGTTGATGAAGAAGATCCACTCCCAGCCCAGCCCGTCGACGAGCAGTCCGCCGGCGAGCGGGCCGACGAGGGTGGCGACGCCGGCCGTGGCACCCCAGAGACCCATCGCCGCGCCGCGGTTCTGCGGCGGGAAGGTGCGGGTGATCACGGCCATCGTCTGCGGGGTCATGAGCGCTGCGCCCAGGCCCTGCACCGCCCGGGCGATGATGAGCACCTCGAGGGTCGGAGCCAGGCCGCAGGCGAGCGAGGCGAGGGTGAAGATCGCGAGACCCGTGAGGTAGACGTTCTTCGGCCCGAAGCGGTCGCCCAGGCGCCCGGTGATCAGCAGCGGCACCGCGTAGGTGAGCAGGTAGGCGCTGGTGACCCATACGACGTTGTCGAGGTTGTTGGTGCTCGGGTCGAGGGCCGCTTTGATGGCGGGGTTCGCGACCGAGACGATCGTGGTGTCGACGAGGATCATGAAGAAGCCGATGACCAGCGCCCAGAGGGCGGGCCACGGGCTGCGCGCGGGAGTGCCGTGCGCCCCGGTTCGGGGGGATGCCGCGGAGGCGGCGCGGGAGTCGGTCATGCGTGGGCTTCTTTCGCGAGGCGGTGCTTCGACGTGATGTGTTCGGGGATCTCGGCGACGCCCCAGGCGAGGGAGCGATCGGCGAGACGCGCATGCAGGGCGTCCTGCCATGCGAGTTCGGCGTCGAGCAGAGCGGACTGCCGCTGCAGCTCGACGAGGAATTGCTCGGGGGTGCCGCGCTCCGCGGAGTCCGCGAGGCCGGCGTGGTGCTCGTCGACGGAGGCGACGAGCAGAGCGCGACGCTGATCGAGCAGGGCGATGACCTCGTCGCGCTCGAGGTTGTGCGCCTCCGACAGGGCGACACGGAAGTCGCTCGGCCGTTCGATCTGGGGCAGCTCGGCCCGCACCCACTCCTCGACCGCGAGGCGTCCCGCCTCGAGCAGCGTGTAGGTGGTGCGTTCGGGGCGGTTCCCGTCGCGGTCGACGCCGACCTCGGCGAGCAGACCATCCCGTTCGAGGCGCGCGACCGTGTGGTAGATCGTGCCCTTCTGCAGCGGCACGAGACGGTCGTCCTTGCGCTCGCGCAGCAGACGCAGCAGCTCGTACGGGTGCATGTCGCCCTCCCGCAGGGTCGCGAGGAGCATGACCGCGAGCGGGGTGAGTCGCGTGATGTCCGGCATCCACCCTCCATGGTCCGTGTCGACTAGTCCACATGGACTATATCGCACGAACGGCACGAGAGGGCGCGCGAGATGAATGAACGTTCGGTGTCCAGGACACGCGGATGCGTTCGCCCGGTATCCGCGTGTCTTGGCGACTCGAACCGGAGCGGGGCCTGGGACGCGGGATGCCAGGAATCGGGGCGTCAGCCGACCGGGGCGTCGTGCTCCGCGCGGTGACGTCGCCACCGGGCGGGGAGGCCGAAGATGCCGCGGCGATTGGCCTCCTCGACCTCCAACCCGTAGTGCTCGGCGATCTGATCGCGCAACCGGGCTCGCTCCGCTCTGTCGTACGCCTTCAGCTCGCGCCGGAAGGCGACCACGGTGGCCCAGCAGATCGCGAGCAGCACGAGACTGAACGGCAGCGCGATACTGATGGCCGCCGCCTGCAGGGCGGTGAGTCCGCCCGCGATGAGCAGCGCGAAGGCGATCACCGAGGTCGCGAGGGTGAAGAACACGCGGGTCCACCGCGGGGGCTCTTCCTCGCCACCCGTGGCGATCATGCTCATGACGAGAGCGCCGGAGTCGGCGGACGTGATGAAGAAGATGCCGATCAGAAGCAGGAACCCGACGACGAGGAACACCGACCCCGGCACGGTCTCGAGCATCTGGAACAGCGCCGTCGAGACGTCTACCGTGCCGTCCGGCCCGACGAAGGACGCCGAATCGGTGAGTTCCGCGTAGATCGCCGAGCCCCCGAGGACGGTGAACCACAGGATGCCGACGAGCGTGGGCACCAGGATCACGCCGGTGACGAACTCGCGCACGGTCCGTCCGCGCGAGATGCGGGCGATGAAGATGCCGACGAACGGCGCCCACGAGATCCACCAGCCCCAGTAGAAGGCAGTCCACGCGCCCTGCCACGCGACGCCCGCGTCGCCCGCGTAGGCGCTCGTGGTGAACGACAGGCCCACGAAGTTCTGGATGTAGTTGCCGATGGACTGCACGGCGTCGCGCAGCAAGAACTCCGTCGGACCGGCGAACAGCAGGTAGAGCATCAGCACGCCCGCGAGGACCAGGTTGAAGTTCGACAGCCACTTCATCCCGCGACCGACGCCCGAGAGCACCGAGAACAGGACGAAAGTCGTGATGACGCCGATGAGGATCGCCTGGCTGAGGATCGACGGGGATACCACGCCGAGGAACTCCAGGCCCGCGCTGATCTGGATCACGCCGAGACCGAGCGACGTCGCCACACCGAACAGAGTGCCGACGAGCGCCGCGACGTCGACCGCGTTGCCCCATCCGCCCTGCACGAGCCGGGCGCCGAGGATCGGTTCGAGCGCCCACCGGATCGTGCGCGGACGCTGGCGACGATGGAAGGCATAGGCGAGCGCGAGGCCGATCACGACGTAGATCGACCAGGCGTGCACGCCCCAGTGCAGGAACGTCTGCGACATCGCCTGTTGCGCGAGCTGCGTGGGCGTCCCCTCCACCCCCGGACGCGGGGAGGTGAAGTGGCTGAGGGGTTCGCTCACGCCGTAGAACACCAACCCGATGCCCATGCCCGCGGCGAAGAGCAGCGAGAACCACGACAGCGTCGAGAACTCCGGTTCGTCGTCGTCGCGCCCGAGCTTGATACGGCCGAACCGGCTGAAGCCCATCGTCAGGGCGAAGACGACGAAGAACGCCGCGATCAGCACGTAGTACCAGTTGAAGGCCGAGACGATCGCCGTCTGCACCGCGCCGAACGTGACCTCGGCGGCGGCGGGGAAGAACAGGGCGAACGCGATGAACACCAGCGCGATGGCGGCCGCGGGCCAGAACACCCACCTCTGCAACGTGCGCGGGGAGCGGTCCGCGGGGGGATCGATGGATGCCTCGGTGTCGGTCGCCTCGGTCATCCTCCGACCGTAGCGGGGTGGCCCCGCGACGCAGGGGGGCGGGCGCGGACCGCCTCGATGTGACAAAATCCGCGCCCTCCGGGCCGTCGCCGGGCGAGCTGACCCGCGATAATGAGCGGGTGATCCCCGCTTCCCCCCTCGCCCTCGACGGCTGGCGCCACGTCTATTCGGGCAAGGTCCGCGACCTGTACGTCCCCGCCGACACCGTCGAGGGGGCCTCCCCCGCGCATCTCCTCGTCGTCGCGAGCGACCGGGTCAGCGCCTTCGATCACGTGCTCAGCCCCGGCATCCCCGACAAGGGTGTGCTGCTGACGACGCTGAGCCTGTGGTGGTTCGACCTTCTCGCCGGCTCCGACGGGGGGCGTGGCATCCCGAATCATCTCGCCGCCGACCACGTGCTCCGGGGCGACGACAGCGTCGAGCTGATCCCGGATGCCGTCCGCGGACGCGCCATGCTCGTCCGGTCGCTCGACATGCAGCCGATCGAGTGCGTGGTGCGCGGCTACCTGACCGGGTCGGGCTGGGCCGAGTACCAGGCGTCGCGCACGGTGTGCGGCATCCCGCTCCCCGACGGTCTCACGGACGGCGACCGTCTTCCCGAGCCGCTCTACACCCCGGCGTACAAGGCGCCGATGGGCGAGCACGACGAGAACATCACGTACGAGCGCTCCGTCGAACTCGTCGGCGAAGAGACCGCGGCTGCGCTCCGCGACCTGTCGCTGGAGATCTACCGCCGCGCCGCCGCGGTCGCCGAGCGGCACGGACTGATCCTCGCCGACACGAAGTTCGAGTTCGGCTACGACGCCGAGGGCGTTCTCACGCTCGCCGACGAAGTGCTGACGTCGGACTCGTCGCGGTACTGGGATGCCGAGGCCTGGCGCGCCGGCTCGACCCCCGCCGAGCGCATGGCGAGCTTCGACAAGCAGATCGTGCGCGACTGGCTCGCCGCGAACTGGGACAAGCAGGGCGAGCCGCCCGCGCTGCCCGACGACATCGTGACGCGCACCCGCGCCCGCTATGCCGAGCTGCTGTCGCGCCTGACGTCCTGACGCCGGCGTCGTCCCGCGTCGCGCCCGGCGGTGCACCCGCCCGCGAGACCGCACCCGTTCGCCGAAACCGCACCGGATAGACGACCACACGTTGCGTTCTCGACAAAGGCCTACGTTTTCGGCACCCATCCCCCATCCCCACCGCGAGGAGACCACATGTTCCGCTGGAAGCTGCACGGGAACGGACGCACCGTCGCGCCGGGCGCGGTCGTCGCGCCGGGCGAACGACTCAACTGGGGCGCGACGATCGCGATCGGGCTGCAGCACGTCATCGCGATGTTCGGCGCGACGTTCCTGGTGCCGGTGCTCACCGGATTCCCGGTGTCGACGACGCTGCTGTTCTCGGGCGTCGGGACGCTGCTGTTCCTCCTCGTCACCCGCAACCGGCTCCCCAGCTACCTCGGGTCGTCGTTCGCGTTCATCGCGCCCGTCACCGCGGCGACCGCGATCGGCGGCACCGGTTCCGCCCTCGCCGGCATCGTCGCCGTCGGCATCCTGCTCGCGCTCATCGGCGTGGTCGTGCAGTTCGCCGGTCTCGGCTGGGTCGACAAGGTCATGCCGCCGGTGGTCGCCGGCGCGATCGTCGCGCTGATCGGCTTCAACCTCGCGCCGGTCGCGTGGTCGAACTTCCAGAAGCAGCCGCTCCCCGGCACGATCACGCTCGTCGCGGTGATCCTGTTCAGCGTGCTGTTCCGCGGATTCCTCGGGCGCATCTCGATCTTCCTCGGCGTCATCGTCGGCTACGTCGCGACGGTCCTGATCCAGGCCGCATCGGGCGAGACGCTCATCGACTTCGCGCCCGTCGAGGCCGCGCCGTGGATCGGCCTGCCGGAGTTCCACCTCGCCGATTTCACGACACCGCAGACCTGGTCGGTGATCGCGATGTTCCTCCCCGTCGTGCTGGTGCTCGTGGCCGAGAACGTCGGGCACGTGCGGGGCGTGGCGGCGATGACGGATGCCACGGCCAACCGCTCCACCGGACGCGCGCTCATCGCGGACGGCGTCGCCACGACGCTCGCGGGAACGTTCGGCGGCTCGGGCACGACGACGTACGGCGAGAACATCGGCGTCATGGCGGCGACCCGCGTGTACTCGACGGCGGTGTACTGGGTCGCGGGTCTCACCGCGATCGTGCTGAGCCTGTCGCCGAAGGTCGGGGCGGTGTTCAACACGATCCCCGCGGGCGTGCTCGGCGGTGTCACCACCGCGCTGTACGGCCTCATCGGGATCATCGGCATCAAGATCTGGGTCGACAACCGCGTCGACTTCTCGCGCCCCGTCAACCAGTACACGGGTGCGGTCGCACTGGTGCTCGCGATCGCCGGGTTCACGATGCAGTGGGGCGACTTCCAGCTCGGCGCGATCGTGCTCGGCGCGGTCGCCGCGCTCGTGATCTACCACCTCGGCAACGCGATCGCCCGCGCACGCAAGACCGGCGCCGACGACGGCGGTCCGATCCCCGCGGTGGGCCCGCTGGGCGGCGACCCGTCCTGACGCCCCGGGCGGGTGGCATCCGCGCGCGTCAAGCGTGCCGCCGCCGCACCGCGACCCGCCCCGCGGCATCCCTGTCCCGCCACTTCACGTGATCTGGCCGAACGTACCCGTCGTGGTCGACCACCACGGGTGCGCTCGACCACTTCACGTGATCCGGCGCCGCACACCCCGGCACCGGGCGTTCGCGCAGCCCGGGTAAACTGGAACAGGCGTGTCGGGAAGTCTGGTCGACGACCGTGTCGACGACCCCGAATGGATGCCATGAACGAAACTTCCCTGCGCGCACCGAGCTGGCCGGGCTATCGCGAGGTCCACCGCGTCACCACCCTGCTGCGCCGCGAGTCGGTCGGCGGGATGCTGCTCGTCGTCGCCGCGATCGCGGCGATCATCTGGGCGAACTCCCCCGCCGCGGACGCGTACTTCGCGCTGCGCGACCTGCGCTTCGGGTACGAGCCGTGGCACCTCGAGCTGAGCGTCGGCGCGTGGGCCGCCGATGGGCTGCTCGCGATCTTCTTCTTCATGGTGGGCCTCGAGCTCAAGCGCGAGATCGTCGCGGGGAGCCTTCGGCGCTTCAGCACGGCGATCGTGCCGATCACTGCTGCCGCAGCCGGCGTCGCGATGCCCGCGCTGATCTACGTGCTCGTGGTGTCGTCGCAGCCGAGCCTGCTCGCCGGCTGGGCGATCCCCGCGGCGACCGACATCGCGTTCGCCGTCGCCGTGCTCGCCCTCGTCGGTTCGCACCTGCCCGGCCCCCTGCGGATCTTCCTTCTGACCCTCGCGGTGGTCGACGACCTCATCGCGATCGCGATCATCGCGCTGTTCTACACCAGCGACATCTCACTGCTCCCGCTGGCGGTCTTCGCGGTCCTCGTCGTGATCTACGGCACCATCGCGCATCTCGGTCGTGCGTGGTTCGCACGGCACGCGTGGGCCGCGTGGGTGGTGCTGCTGCCGATCGGCTTCGCGGCCTGGGCGTTCCTGCACGCCTCGGGCGTACACGCGACGATCGCCGGCGTCGCCCTGGCCTTCACGATCCCGGTCGCCCCGTCGAAGCGCAAGCCCGAGATCCGGGGCATGGACCTCGCCGAGCAGTTCGAACACCGGTTCCGTCCGCTCTCGGCAGGTATCGCGGTGCCGATCTTCGCGTTCTTCGCCGCGGGAGTCGCGGTGGGCGGCGGCGAGGGCCTGGCCCGCGCCATCATGGACCCCGTCACGATCGGCGTCGTCGCGGGTCTCGTGCTGGGCAAGCCGCTCGGCATCCTGCTCGGGGTCCGCATCCTCACGCTCGTGACGAAGATACGTCTCGACCCGGCGCTGAAGTGGATCGACCTCGCGGGCGTGGGCCTTCTCGCGGGCATCGGCTTCACGGTGTCGCTGCTCATCGCGGAGCTCAGCTTCCCCGCGGGTTCGGAGCACACCGACGACGCGAAGATCGCGATCATGGTCGCGTCGCTGCTGGCATCCGTGCTGGCGGCCAGCGTCCTGCTCGTCCGCAACCGTCGCTACAAGCACCTCGCGGCGGAGGAAGAAGTGGATGCCGACGGCGACGACGTCCCCGACGTGTACCAGCAGCCGCTCCCCCGCGACCGCTGAGACGGTGAGCGTCAGCCGTAGATCTGCGCGGCGATGTCGGACAGCCAGGCCCGCGCGTTGACGTTCACGGTCTCGAGGTAGATCCAGACGTCGTCGCGCGCGACGACGACGTCTTCGCTGGTCGCCGCGTCACCGGGGCGCATGCAGTACTGCGCGCCGAAGTCCTGCGCCGCCTGGCACTGGTACCCCTCGGATGCCAGCTGCTGGAGGCCCGTCGAGACGTCGGCGTCGGTGGCGGTGCTGACGATGATGAGGACCGCTGCCGCTTCCTCTTGGATCCAGTTGCACGACAGCTTCGTGGTGGCGTTCGGAGGCGAGGGCCGGACGAATCCGTCGGCGTGCTGCGCCGTGAGCCCGCCGACGGTCTCGGCCCGGCTGCTCGCCGTGCCCAGGTCGTCGCAGGACGCCGGGATGTTGGCTGCGGCGCTCGCCGGGGTCTCTGACGGGGTGGGGGTCGGGGTCGGCGTCGGGGTCGCGACGGTGACCGTGGGTGTCGCGGATTCCGACGCGACGGGGGTCGCCTGTTCGGGTACGCAGCCGGCCAGGGCTGCGATGGCCACCAGGGCGGCCGCGGCGGCAACGCTTCTCCATCGACGCATCGTCGATCCTCTCGACACCGGCGCGGGTTCGGGTACCCGCGCGCTCGATAGCGCTCACAGTATCGGCTGACGGCGGCGTTCGCCCGACCGGTCCTGATCGGATCGGCGGGGTCAGGCGGAAGCGCGCTCGATGATCTCCGTCGGCAGGATCGCGGTGTTCGCCGTCGCCCGACCCGCGAGCACGTCGAGCAGCATCGTCGCCATCTGGCGCCCCTGGTCGCGCGAGGGCTGCCGCACGGTGGTCAGTGCCGGAACGAGCGAGGTCGCGACGGCCGAGTCGTCGAACCCGATGATCGCGATGTCGCGCCCCGGCTCGTGCCCCTGCTCGCGCAAGGCGGTGTAGGCGCCCCGGGCCATGAGGTCGCTCGCGACGAACAGCGCCTCGGGAAGATCCCCGGATGCCAGGATCCTCCGCATCGCGGCGGCGCCACCGGCCTCGGTGAACTCGCCGTCCTCGACGGCCGCGGGCGCGAGGTCCGCCTCGGCGAGCACATCGCGGAAGCCCTGCAGCCGGTCGATGCCCGCGGGCATGTCGGCGGGACCGGCGACCGTCGCGATGCGGCGGTGGCCCCGTTCGAGGAGGTAGCGGGTGGCATCCCGCGCGCCCCGCACGTTGTCGACGTCGACGTAGTGGTCGGCGGGGCGCACGCGTGCGGGGCGTCCGCCGAAGACCACGGGCACGGTGTCGGCCAGGCGGTCGACGAACGTGTCGCTGGTGTGGTGCGAGGCGACGATGGCGCCGTCGACACTGCCTCCGCGGAGGTATCCGAGGGCCTTGGCGCTGGCGTCGTCGCTCGCGATGAGCATGTTCATCACGTAGTCGGACTCGCCGATGACCTGCGAGATCCCGGCGACGATCGAACCGAAGAACGGGTCGCCGAAGAACCGGTCGGTGTCTTCGGGGATGACGAGCGCGATCGCGCGCGTCTGACGGCTGGCGAGGGAGCGGGCGGCGCGGTTGGGGACGTACTGCAGCTCTTCGATCGCGCGGCGGACCGCTTCGAGCGCCGAGGGCGAGACGGAGGTCGAGCCGTTGACGACGCGTGACACGGTGGAGCGGGAGACCCCCGCCCGGGCGGCGACTTCTTCGATGGTGGCGGCACCGCGCACAGGGGTCAGTGACATCGGTCTCCTCCCGGACTCTGCGACGCGACGACGCGCCGGATCAGTCCCGGCGACGTTGCGAGCGTACTCCTCCGGAGGGTCCGGGATGCCGCTCCCCCGCGGCCACGAGGGCGTCTTTCAGCGCCCGGGCCGACGGGAAGCCGGAGCGGGCCGCGATCTCGGCCAGATCCGCGGCGCCGTCGGCGGCCAGGAGGTCGCGCGCGAGGCGGAGCCGGTGGCCCCTGAGCACCGCCGCCGGGCTCTCGCCGCGCCGCTGGAACAGGCGTTCCAGCCGACGGCGGCCGACGCCGATGCGCGTGGCGACATCGAGGACCGACAGGTCCGCGCGGGCGGCCTCGGACTCGAGGATCGTCCGGGCCCGCGTGTAGAGCCGGACGTCGTCATCCGCCGGGCGGGCGTACCGATCGGACAGGGCGCGGGCCTCCGCCCG
>NZ_MKTP01000008.1:0-1372 GCF_001898305.1 Microbacterium sp. 71-36 | reverse complement strand
CCCCCCCCCCCCCGTTGCTGATCGTGTGCCTGGAAGAGTGCGTTGACGGCCGATGTGATCATCGCGACGGAAACGAGCTCACCGTGGGCGTGGAACCCCTCGGCGGAGCGGTCGCGCACCCCGTGGTCGATCTCGATGCGGGCGATCGGCTCGTCGGACCGATAGCCGACCACTGCATCCCGCGGCACGAGGAGGACGTCGTTGGGCGTCAGCGGGGTCTCGGCTCCGTCGCCGACACGGATGGCTCCGACGCCGGCGACATGGACGACCAGCGTGTCGAATCGCTCGTCGATTCCGGATGCCACCGCTCCAGGCACGAGCGGCGGGCGCGACAGGGCGAGGGCGGTGTGCCATATGCGACGTACCGCGACATCGGCGACCACGGCCTCGTCGATGAACGCGTAGGACGAAGCGGCATCCGGCTGCTCGACGCTCCAGCCGCGGAGGCGGAACCACTCCGCCACCTCGGAGCCCTCGAGAGGGGTGCGCCGCACGCGCCACGGCGACCGAGGCGGATGCGGGTCGGGTGTCACGTGGATGCCTCCAGAGCGGTGCCCCGCGGAGCGGGGTCACGGAACTTTAGACCCGATCCCGGCGATTCATGACGCCGCACCCGCTCGGGGCGGCGTGCGCTCACCCGGAGCGCATACGTTCCGGGGCTCAGCGATCACCCGCGGGGGCGGTGCAGCGACAGGGCCGACGACGGTCCGACACGGCCTACGGACTCGGCGCGCGGACACGGCTGGATGGGGGACGGCACATCGCACCCGAATCGATAGGAGCCTCCCATGGAGCACGCCCCCGAAACCCCCGCCATCGACCGCGGCCTTCCCCGCCGCACCGTCCTGACCGGCGCCGCCTGGACCATCCCCGTGATCGCCACGGCCGCCATCGCTCCCGCCGCATCCGCGTCGGGCACGCTCGCGCTCGCCTTCAACCAGGCGACCTACACCGGCACCGCCTGTTCGACGATCACCGGCGCGTACGTGACGGCGACGACCAACGGCGCGGCCGCGGCGGGGGTGCCGGTGACGGTGACGCTGTCGAACGGGTACACGTTCGCGGGGGGAAGCACCAGCTACACCGGCTCTTCGGACGGTTCGGGGCGCGTGTCCCTTCCGGCGATCTCGGTGCCGAGCATCGGTGGAACAGGAACTCTGAGCGCAATATCGGGAGCAGCGACCTCCTCGGCGAACGCCACCAGCAGCCCCGCACCCACGACGGTGACCTACTACAGCTGGGCTGGGGTCGCAGGAGTCCCCACCACATCCACCATCACCGACGTCGCCACCAGCGCCGGCGGCGGAGCGGGCGACCACTGGGCCTTCGCGCTCACCTCCGACGGAACCCTCTACGCCTCCCTCAACGGCTC
>NZ_MKTP01000007.1:0-159202 GCF_001898305.1 Microbacterium sp. 71-36 | reverse complement strand
TCTCGCCGGCCCAGGCCTCGTCGAGCTGCTTGTGGAACATCTCGATACCCGTGACCGTGGTCTTCTGCGTCGGGCGGATGCCGACGATCTCGACCTCGGAGTTGATCGCGAGGGTGCCGCGCTCGGCGCGACCCGTGACGACCGTTCCACGACCGGTGATGGTGAAGACGTCCTCGATGGGCATGAGGAACGGCTTGTCCTTGTCACGCACCGGGTCGGGGATGGACTCGTCGACGGCCTCCATGAGCTCGACGATCGAGTTGACCCACTGCTCGTCGCCCTCGAGAGCCTTGAGGCCCGAGACGCGCACGACGGGGGCGTTGTCGCCGTCGAAGTCCTGCGAGGACAGGAGCTCGCGAACCTCGAGCTCGACGAGCTCCAGGATCTCCTCGTCGTCGACCATGTCGCTCTTGTTCAGCGCGACGAGCAGGTAGGGCACGCCGACCTGCTTGGCGAGCAGAACGTGCTCACGGGTCTGAGCCATCGGGCCGTCGGTGGCGGCGACCACGAGGATCGCGCCGTCCATCTGAGCGGCACCGGTGATCATGTTCTTGATGTAGTCGGCGTGACCGGGCGCGTCGACGTGAGCGTAGTGACGCTTCGGGGTCTCGTACTCGACGTGCGAGATGTTGATGGTGATACCGCGCTGACGCTCTTCCGGCGCCGAGTCGATCGACGCGAAGTCACGCTGGACGTTGGTGGCCGACGGGAACTTGTCGGCGAGCACCTTCGAGATGGCAGCGGTGAGCGTGGTCTTGCCGTGGTCGACGTGACCGATCGTTCCGATGTTCACGTGCGGCTTGGTCCGCTCGAACTTGGCCTTAGCCACTGGGTCCTCCTCAGGACGTTCAATGCAGAGTGACGGGCGCTGGATTGCGACCGGTTCTCTACGGGGATGGTTCTCAGGTTACTAGAGAGTCGGTATTGAGTTTGAGCGGATGCCGGGAACCCGGCCGGGGCGCGGGCCCCCGGCATCCACGAGAGCGGTGTTACTCGCCCTTGTTCTTCTGGATGATCTCGTCGGCGACGGCCTTCGGCACGTCGGCGTAGCTGTCGAACTCCATCGAGTAGACCGCACGACCCGAGGTCTTCGAGCGCAGGTCACCGATGTAGCCGAACATCTCCGAGAGCGGGACGTTGGCGCGGACGACCTTCACGCCGGCCGCGTCCTCCATCGACTGGATCTGGCCACGACGCGAGTTCAGGTCGCCGATGACGTCGCCCATGTACTCCTCGGGAGTACGCACCTCGACGGCCATGATCGGCTCGAGGATGGTGGGGTTCGCCTTGCGGACGGCCTCCTTGAAGCCCATCGAACCGGCGATCTTGAACGCCATTTCGGACGAGTCGACATCGTGCGAGGCACCGTCGAGCAGGATCGCCTTGACGCCCACCATGGGGTAGCCGGCGAGGACACCGACGTTCATGGCGTCCTGGAAGCCCTGGTCGGTCGGCGCGATGTACTCGCGCGGGATACGACCACCGGTGACCTTGTTCTCGAACTCGTAGGTCTTGTCGGCCGTGACCTCGAGGGGCTCGAGCGCGAACTGGATCTTCGCGAACTGACCCGAACCACCGGTCTGCTTCTTGTGGGTGTAGTCGTGACGGTCGACCGACTTGCGGATCGTCTCGCGGTACGCCACCTGGGGCTTGCCGACGTTGGCCTCGACCTTGAACTCGCGCTTCATGCGGTCCACGAGGATGTCGAGGTGCAGCTCGCCCATGCCCTTGATGACGGTCTGACCGGTCTCCGAGTTCTGCTCGACGCGGAACGTCGGGTCTTCCTCGGCGAGCTTCTGGATGGCGACACCCAGCTTCTCCTGGTCGGCCTTGGTCTTGGGCTCGATCGCGACCTCGATGACCGGCTCCGGGAACGTCATCGACTCGAGGACGACCTGGTTCGACGGGTCGCTCAGGGTGTCACCGGTCGTGGTGTCCTTCAGACCGATGACGGCGTAGATGTGACCGGCGGTCACGGAGTCGACCGGCATCTCCTTGTTGGCGTGCATCTGGAAGATCTTCCCGATGCGCTCCTTCTTGCCCTTGGTCGCGTTGACGACCTGGGCACCGGAGTCGAGGTGACCCGAGTAGACGCGGATGTAGGTGAGGCGACCGAAGAACGGGTGCGTCACGATCTTGAACGCCAGGGCCGCGAAGGGCTCCTCGCGGTCGGCGTGGCGCTCGATGACGACCTCTTCGTCCTTGGGGTCGTGGGCCTCGATGGCCGGCACGTCCAGGGGCGAGGGGAGGTAGTCGACGACCGCGTCGAGCATCGGCTGGACACCGCGGTTCTTGAAGGCCGAACCGCAGAGCACGGGGTAGAGCTCGGACGCGATGGTCAGCTTGCGGATCGCACCCTTGATCTCGGCGACCGTGAGCTCCTCGCCACCGAAGTACTTCTCGAGCAGCGCGTCGTCGGACTCGGCGACGGTCTCGAGCAGCTTGTGGCGGTACTCGGCGGCCTTGTCGGCGAGGTCGGCCGGGATCTCCTGGATCTCGTACTTCGCACCCATGGTCACGTCACCCTTGGCGTCACCGGGCCACACCAGTGCGCGCATCTCGACGAGGTCGATGACGCCGACGAAGTCGTTCTCGGCACCGATGGGGAGCTGGATGACGAGGGGCTTGGCCTTCAGTCGGTTCACGATGGTGTCGACCGTGAAGTAGAAGTCCGCGCCCAGCTTGTCCATCTTGTTGACGAAGCAGATACGGGGGACGTCGTACTTGTCGGCCTGACGCCACACCGTCTCGGACTGGGGCTCGACGCCCTCCTTGCCGTCGAAGACGGCGACGGCACCGTCGAGCACGCGCAGCGAACGCTCGACCTCGACCGTGAAGTCGACGTGTCCGGGGGTGTCGATGATGTTGATCTGGTTCTTGTCCCAGAAGCAGGTGACGGCGGCGGAGGTGATCGTGATGCCACGCTCCTGCTCCTGCTCCATCCAGTCGGTGGTGGCCGCACCATCGTGCGTCTCACCGATCTTGTGGTTGACGCCCGTGTAGAACAGGATGCGCTCGGTCGTCGTCGTCTTGCCGGCATCGATGTGCGCCATGATGCCGATGTTGCGGACCTTGTGGAGGTCGGTGAGCACGTCTTGTGCCACGGGGGTCTTCCTTACCTGTTGGGAGGTTGATGCCGGGCCCTTCGGAGGGACCGCGACCGGGGTTCGGTCACGGCCCCTCCGCGGGTGTTACCAGCGGTAGTGCGCGAAGGCGCGGTTCGACTCGGCCATCTTGTGGGTGTCTTCACGGCGCTTGACCGCGGCACCGAGGCCGTTCGAGGCGTCGAGGATCTCGTTCTGCAGACGCTCGGTCATCGTCTTCTCACGACGACCCTTGGCGTAGCTCACGAGCCAGCGCAGCGCGAGGGTGTTCGCGCGGTGCGGCTTGACCTCGACCGGAACCTGGTAGGTCGAGCCACCGACGCGGCGGCTCTTGACCTCGAGGGTGGGGCGCACGTTGTCGAGCGCCTTCTTCAGGGTGGCGACGGCGTCCTGGCTGTTCTTCGCCTCGACACCACGGAGGGCGTCGTAGACGATCGACTCGGCCAGCGACTTCTTGCCGTCGACGAGGATCTTGTTGACCAGCTGCGTGACGACGGGAGCGCCGTACACCGGGTCGTTGACGACGGGACGCTTCGGGGCGGGACCCTTACGAGGCATGGTTCTCAGCCCTTCTTCGCGCCGTAGCGGCTACGAGCCTGCTTACGGTTCTTGACAGCCTGGGTGTCGAGCGCACCGCGGACGATCTTGTAACGGACACCGGGGAGGTCCTTCACACGACCACCGCGGACGAGCACGAGCGAGTGCTCCTGCAGGTTGTGGCCCTCACCGGGGATGTAGGCCGTGACCTCGGTGCCGTTGCGCAGCTTCACGCGGGCGACCTTGCGCATCGCCGAGTTCGGCTTCTTGGGGGTCGTCGTGTACACGCGGGTGCACACGCCGGCCTGCTGGGGGTTCGACTTCAGCGCGGGAGCCTTGGTCTTCGAGACCTTCGGCGAGCGGCCCTTGCGAACCAACTGCTGAATGGTTGGCACGTTCTCTCCTTGTTTGTGCTGCACGGTGACAGCGTCGTGTCTCCCCCGACTCGGCGCGGATCTTGCGATTCGTGACGTGTCGGGCTCACGTGTGATCCACCGCGCGCCAGAATGATCGGGCGCGATTGTGGTGGATATGCCGTGGGGGTGACCTGTTCGCAGGCCCTTCCCTGAGATGGTGCGAGCGTTGTTCCGTGCAGCGGACCCGAAGGCATGACGCACGGCGCGCGTGAACGCACACCCGCTCAATGATACGCGTCCGGGAGGATGCGGGCAAACGTGCGCTGCGCGATGCTCAGCCCATCAGCAGGAACAGCGTGATCGTCGCCCCGGCGACCACCACGAGGACCGCGGCGGCGAGGATCACGCCACGGATCCGAGCCCTTCGCGCCGTGCGCGGCCGCACCACGGCGGCATCCGGCGCATCGATCGGACGTGCGGGCGGCACGGCCCGGGTGACGCGGATCGCCTCGTCCGCACGCGGACGGTACAGCGCGTGATCGGCGTCGGGCACGCGCGCTCGACGGGGCGCCGGCACGGGATCGCCCGAGGGGATGTCGAGCGCCTCGAGGCGCCCGCGGGAGCGGGCACGCCGCGTGCCCGCGGCGGTGTCGCCGGTGCGGGCCTCGTCATCGGCGTCCACGGGGGTGGCCGGTGAGGGGCCGTCGCCGCGCCGCCGACCGGGGGCGGTGGTCTCGTCGACCGGCGGAGCATCCGCGGGCTCGGACCGATCTCGCGTCACCCGGACGGTCTCGTCGGCAGGGGCGTCCGCCGGTCCGGGTCCGCGGTCGGCGTCCGGCCGATCGCGCCGCACACGGACCGTGTCGTCGGTCGGTTCCTCACGCTCCACGCGGACGGTGTCGTCGACGGGAGCATCGCGGACGACGCGGACCGTGTCGTCTACGACCGCGGGCCGGGACGAGATCGCGGTGTCGCCGTCGATGTCGTCCGGGTCCTCGGGGGCGGGCGGGGTCGGCCAGGCGCGCAGCCGGCCCGCCCAGAGGGTGACCTCGTCCGGATCGTCGGGGACGTCGTAGGGCCCGCTCACGGTTCCCTCCTCGTCAGGCGCACCTCCGCGTCACCGAGGAAGAACCGCTCGCCCGCCTCGATCTCCTCGCCGGGAGGCGCCTCGACCTCGGTCCCCATGAGCGTGGCGAACAGCACGCCGTTGGTGGAGTCGAGGTCGGTGACGAACCAGGTCTCACCGCGCAGCTGAAGGCGCGCATGCGTCTTCGAGACGGTGCGGGTCTCGTCGACGATCGGCACGAGCTGCGCGTCGGGGTGGGTCGCGTCCGGGCTGGGTCGACGTCCCAGGATCACCACGTCGGAGGTCAGGTCGACCGGGACGCCGTTCGGCGGCACCAGGGCCCACGGGATCCGACGGCGCCGGGTGACCACGGTGCGGTCGAGGGCGTCGAAGTCCGCGTCGTCGGGCTCCGCGGGGAACTCCGGCTGCGTGTACAGCGCCGACACCGACGTGCGCGCCGATCTCGGTGCCCCCGCGTGGGGGGCGTCCGGGACGGCGGACACCGCCTCCGAGAGCTCGGGGAACTCCTCGCCCGGCCCCCCGTCCGTCGGCGCGGGCACGGCGGACACGGGGACGTCGACCGGAGCCGGGCGAGTGAGCGGCTCGTCCGCGATCGCGTCGGTCTCGACGGCCGCAGCCGCCGGAGCGCGCCACGGCTCGGGGTCGTCTGACCGACCTTCGACGGCTGCGTCCTGTCCCTCGGCCGGAGCGCGCAGAGCCGCGAGCGCCTCGGACACCGAGGCGCGGGCGTCCTCGGGATCGTGGGCCCGCGGGACGTCCGACGGCTCGGCCGCGGCGGCCGGCGGCGCGAACGCGGGTGCCCCGGGGAGCGTCGGGGGCGTCCAGTCCGTGGGCGGCGGCGGCGCATCGGCGAGCGACGGGGAGACGGCGGAGAACGGCAGCGCGATCGGCTCGGACATCGGCTGCGCGACCGGCGCGTCCTCTCGCTCCGCGGCATCCGCGGTCGCCGGAGGTGCGGGCGTCCATCCGCCCACGAGCGGGACGTAGGGACCGGCGAAGTCCTGGCCGCGACGCACCGGGGCGGAGTTCTCGTCGACGCCACCGGACCGGCGCACCCCCGGGGCCGCCCCCGTCCACCGCGCGGAGCCGAATCCCAGGATGCTCGCCCACACCACGGTCACAAGCGCCCCGAGGACGGTCATCCCCGCGCCGCGGTCGAAACCACGGTTGACGCGATGCACCGCCACGATGAAGACCACCGCGAACGCCAGCGCACCGAAGAACGGGATGAGGATCAGCAGGACGAGCCACGGCGAGAACCCGCCGAGCTTCAGTACCGCCCCCAGGTTGACGAACGGCACCCACGCCTTCCACGTCGACTCCCCCGTCTTCGCGAAGACGGCGGCCAGAGCCAGCGAGTACCAGACGTACAGGATCACGAAGAGGAGCAGCGTCAGCGCCCCCAGGATCACACCCGTGGAATCGTTCATCTCGTCTCGCGCCGCCCGGCGGGCGGGCGCTTCCCCCTCTCGTCGCGGTGCGGCGGCCGTCGGCGCATCGGGCTCGGGGCGAAGAACCGCAGGAACGATCTCAACGATACGGCCGCGCGGACGCGGCGCCACCAGCCGCGCTGACGCGTCAGCACGCGGCGATCCTCCTCGACGATGCGCCAGAAGTCCTCCGCCTCGTCGGCGGTCACGGTGCGCGACGAGAAGACGGCGCGGTCCGCCTCATCGGCGAGGCGCAGCCCCGACGGCGTGGCGAAGGCTTCGGCCACCTCGCGGCGGGTCGAGGACCGTAGCGGATCGCGGCCGGCATCCACTCCGGCATCCACGTATTCGTCCCACCCGCCGGAGATCGACACCCGCGGATCCGGGTCGCGGCGACGGCTGCGACGTCGAAGGGCCTTGGCCACCACGACGGCGAGGAAGGGACCGAACAGGACCAGGACGACCAGAAGCCCGATCCCGGCGATCCGCAGGATCGGCCACAACCACGCGAGATCGAGCCCGTCGTCGTCCTGGGCGTCGTCGGTGAGGGCGTTGTCCTCCTGCACGGGGTCGGGAGGAACGACCTCGTCGACGGTGTCGGGGCGCACCTCGGTGACGTTCTCGGGGTCGCGCTGCTGCGTCACCTCGAGACTGGGGGACAGTTCCCACTGCGGGGTCACGTCGATCGCCGCCCAACGCCCGTCGACGTCGCGCACCTCGGTCCAGGCGCTCAGGTCGCGTGCACGGCACTCGCCGGCCTCGCACGTCGCCACCCCGGGATCGCTCGAGCTCAGCCGCGTGCCGACCACGACGCGCGCGGGATAGCCGAGCTCCCCCGCGATGAGCGCAACGGCCACGGCGAACTGCTCGTCGTCCCCGACCGCGGCGACGTAGTTGCCGGTCGACTGCGCGCGCGGGTCGTCCTCGCGTTCGAGCAGTCGCTGGAACATCGTCTCGATACGGGCCAGCGAGTGCCCCGACGCGCTGGGCTGCAACTGGTAGCCGGCGAGGTCCGTCGTCCATTTCGGCAGCGGTGCGCCCGCGGCGGGAGCGAGCCCGTGGCTCAGGTAGCCGCGATCGCGGAGGAGGCGGACCAGCGCCACCAGATCCGCCCCCGAATCGCCCGTGGCGTGCTCGTCGACCCATCGCCGGAGATTCTCGCCCCCGGTGACGCCATCGTCGACCCCGGACGCCGTGAACGTCGCGGGATCGACGTCGGTCGGCTCCACCGCGGAGATCTCGTACGCGTCGCCCGGGAGCAGCCCTCCGTCGGCGATCTGCACACCGGCCTCGGCATCCGCGCTGTAGTAGAAGCGGTCGGCGAGCGCGTTGCGGCGGTCGCCCTCGAACGTCGCCGAGACGAGTCCCCCGGCGGTCGGCATCCAGATCCCGCCGAGGTCGTCGATCCGGATGTCGGCCTCCACCGCACGGCCGGCGCCGGCCGGCAGGCTCGCCGGAACCCGCACGAATGCGCCCTGCCGCGCCCCGGAGGATCGATAGACCTCACCGTCGTACATGTCCAGGGTCGCCACCCGGATACGCTCGGGCGCGGTGCCGGTGCTGTCGACGCGGAACAGCACGTCCTCGTCGCGGGCGTCGGAGAACATCGCCCGGTACTCCGACAGCGGGCTCACGGCCTCGGCGATCTGCCGCTCGGGCCCCGCCGCCGATCGCAGCACGCGGCGATCGGCATCCCTCGCCGCCCAGGGCACGACCGCTACTGCGGCCACGACGGCGACGACGACCATCCCCGCGCCCAGTGCCGCACGCCGCCGATCGGTGCGCGACCGACGGCGAGGCTGCGCGACCGCACCGCTCTCACTCGCACGGCGGAGCGCGCGCACGCGCTCGTCGCGCGTGCGCCACGCGAGCCACAGCACCGCCGAGAGGACGGCCGCCACTCCGACACCCGTCTCGACGGGCGCCGCGAGCGCCAGCGGACCGATCGTCAGGGGGGCACTCGTCGACGTGCGGCCGAAGAACAGTCCGAATCCGCTCATCGCGAGGCCGCTCACGACGGCGATCGGGGCGAGCCGATCGGCGCGGAGCGCGAGCCCGAGGGTCGCCGCCGCCCCCACCAGGAAGACCAGGAGGGCCGGCACCAACAGGTTGCGGTAGTCGCCGACCGGAAGTTCGACGGTGACGAGGTCCTTCCACCCCAGCACGACGCCGGCGAACGCCTCGCCGAGCCCGCGGAGGATCTCGAGGGGGCCGCCCAGACGCGACGGCACGGCGAGCGGCACCGCGAGCACGGCGAACGCCCCGGCGATCAGGGCGGCGGTGGCCCATCCACCCCACCGGCGCCACGCACTCAGCCCCACGAGCCCGACCGACACCGGTACCGCGACCACCACGAGGACGAGCAGCGAGGGCGAGGCGTACACCGGCCACGCCGCGACGGTCGCGAGGACGGCGGACACGGCCGTGAACACCAGGGCCGCGAGGACGCGCACGCGTCGGGCCGGATCCACGCGGCGCGTCGGCGCGCTCACGAGGTCGCCCCCCGCACGAGCAGACCCGCGAGATCGTCGAGCGTCCCGATCGTCAGGACCGTGAGCCCCGCGATGCTGCGCATGCGCGGGTGCGCCCGTTCGTCGCACACGACGGCGGCGACCGCGGTGTCGGCGGGGAAGGCGAGTGCCGCCTGGCGCAGCCGCCCGACGGACACGGCCGAGCCGACGACCACGAACGCGATGGACAGTCTCTCGTTCGCCTCGGATGCCAGTCGGCAGACGTCCTCGACCGGCATCGTGTTCTCGTGGTGGGCGATCGCGCTGAAACCGTCGAGCATCGCGCGCGGCGTCACCGTGGGGACGTGTCGGATGGCGCGCAGACGCCCCTGCACGACCCGCGGGATCTCGGTCCCGGTCACCACGTCGATGTCCCGCGCATCGCGGACGGCGCGCAGGCCCAGCGAGGCGGCGGCCGAGACGGCCAGCTCGTACTCGTCGGCATCCGCGTACTCCTGCGTGGCCGCGGCGAGCACGACCGCCATCCGCGAGCGGCGCGACTCCTCGTACTGGCGCACCATCAATCGGCCCGTCTTGGCCGTCGACTTCCAGTGCACCTGGCGCCGGGAATCGCCGGGAACGTATTCGCGGATCGCGTGGAACGACATGTCGGCGTCGACGAGCCGCCGGGTGGCGTTGCCCTCGAGGTCGCGGATCAGGCCGGCGCTCGTGGAGGGAAGCCCCACGGTGCGCGGGTGCACGTGGAGATCGTGCACGTCGTCGAACGCGTGCTCGCGGCGCAGCAGACCCACCGGGTCGCTGCGCACCGTCGTGACGGGGCCGATGCGCACCACCCCGCGGGGAAGCGGCGGGATCTCCAGCGGTTCGGTCACGCCGTGCCCGGGCCGCAGCAGCGGGACGGCGAACTCAACCAGCCCCCGACCGACGGGGATGTCCAGGCGCCCGGGGAGCGCCGGCCTTCCGCTGTCGTTCCGCACGGCGATCTCACCGGTGACGCCCTGCCCGGCGACGACCCGCTCGTGGGTGAGGGAGAGGTCGACGTCGTACGCCCGCGCCCCGAAGAGGAACGGGACGCTCATGAGCAGCAGCAGCAGCGCGACGGACCCGGCGACCATCCATTCCACCCAGCCGAAGACGAGGCCCAGCGCCAGACCCGCGGTCGCCGCGACCGCCACGACGGCGCCCGCCGGACGCACCGTGCGACCCGCCCATCGCACCGCCGTCGCCCCGGCGTCCACGACCGTGCGCCACACCTCGGCGGCGCGGACCGCCGCGCGCACCAGCCGACGGGTGCGACGGGTCGACGTGGAGGTGATCGAGGTGCGCGAGCCCGTGCCCATCGTGCCGGCGGACGTACGCGTCAGCCGCGATTCGGTCAGGTTCACGTCGGGCACGACGTCACCCCTCGCGGGCGGAGGAACGGGCGCGGGCGCACGGGTCAGGCGCTCTCGCGCTGCGTCGGGGGAACCGTGTCCAGCAGCACCTGCCCGACGACGGCCTCCTGCGTCACACCGTCGAACTCCGCCTCGGGGTGCAGGATCAGGCGGTGCGAGAGCACGGCCACGGCGAGTGCCTTCACGTCGTCCGGGGTGGCGTACGTCCGCCCCTGGGCCGCCGCGCGCGCCCGCGTCGCCCGCGTCAGCGCGAGCGCGCCGCGGATGCTGACCCCGAGGCGGACCTCGTCGGCCGAGCGGGTGGCATCCACGATCCGCGCGATGTAGTCGAGCACGAGCGCGTCGACGTAGACGCTCGCGGCGAGATCGGCCATGCCGACGAGGGCCTGCGGGGTGATGATCGGGCGCAGGTCCGCGGTCGCGACGGGAGCGCCGTCCAGGATGCGGACCGTGGCGGCGTGGTCGGGGTAGCCGAGCGAGGTGCGCAGCAGGAAACGGTCGAGCTGCGCCTCGGGGAGCCGGTACGTGCCCGCCTGCTCGACGGGGTTCTGGGTGGCGAGCACCAGGAACGGCACGCCCACTTCGCGCGAGACGCCGTCGATCGTGACCCGACCCTCCTCCATGACCTCGAGAAGCGCGGACTGCGTCTTCGGGCTCGCTCGGTTGATCTCGTCGGCCAGGACGATGTTCGCGAAGATCGGGCCCGCGTGGAACTCGAACGTGCCCGTCTTCTGGTCGTACACCGTGATGCCGGTGATGTCGCCCGGCAGCAGGTCGGGGGTGAACTGGATGCGGGTGTTCGTGCCCTGCACGGACTGCGCGACCGCGCGGGCGAGCGAGGTCTTGCCCGTTCCCGGGACGTCCTCGAGCAGCACGTGCCCGTCGCTGAGCATCGCCGTGAGCACGAGCTCGACGACATGCCGCTTGCCGAGGACGGCGCGCTCGACGTTGTCGGCGATCTGCGCGAAGGTCTGGGCGTACCAGGTCGCCTGTTCCTGGGTGATCGTCATGGCGGTGCGTCTCTCTGTCGGGGGGGGATCAGGGGTTCGTGGGGTCGGCGGGGTCGGCGCCGGGCTGGCAGGTGCCGCTCGTCTTGAGGACGGCCGTGTCGAGACCCCAGCCGCGCGCGGACCAGTCGACCGTGACCTGGACGTTCTCGACCTTCACCGCACCCTTCGGCACGAGGTCGGAGCCCTCGGGCGGAGTGATCGTCTTGCCGTTCTCGTCGATGTACCGCACAGCCGTCCGGTCGAGCGTCATCGCGGCCAGATCGTTGCTCGAGCTCGACGACACCTGCAGGCGTTCGCCGGCGACGCAGGATGCCACGCGCGTGCTGGCCTGCACCTGGTACGGCGCGCTCCCGGACGCGGGGGCGACCCGCCCGGTCTCGGAGGTCGTGCCCCAGAACTGGTGCTGGAAGTACACGCCGATGTTCGGGTCGGCACCGAACACCGTGGAACGGTCGTTGTCGAAGTTGCTGTACTTCACGTCGTTGAAGCGCGGGGGCGGGGTTCCCTCGGTGATCCCCGAGATCCGCCAGCGTGCCACCGGGCGGCCGTCCTCGGTGCCCACGTCTGCCCTCGCTCCGACCTGGAAGGTGTATCCGCGCGGGGCGGCGGTGTCCTGTGCGACCCGGATCTCCTGCGTCACCGACCGCGTGCCGTACGACCGGCCGCCGTAGCTCGACTCGACGCAGAGGGTGAACGTGTAGGCCACGCCGTCGAGCTTGCCCGGGAACTCGCGACGCGGCCCGTCGTCTCCGACGCGACACAGGGCGCCCTCGACGATTCCGTAGCGCAGCTGGGAATCCGTGCCGTTCTGACCTGCGGTGCCCTCGGCGACCACCGTCGAGACGCCGTCCCCGGTCGACCGGGAGGACAGCGTCAGGTTCGGATCGATCGGCGCCCCGACGCCGTGCGCCGAGAACGTGAGCGTCCCGCCCTGGGCCGAGCCGCCGAGACCCGCGGGGACGTCGAACCTCGAGGTGGGGGTGACGGTGATCTGGGTGCCGGAGTTGCTGCCGACCTGGAATCCGTCGACCCGCACATCGGTCTGGTTGCGCCCGACGCTCACGGTCCGGGTCTCTCCGGCGGCACTGCGGATCTCGAGCTGACCGGTCTCGGACGACTCCACCCCGCGGATCACGAGATCGGCGACATTGCCCGCTCCGTCGCGCGTGACCACCGGCGTGAAATCGCCCGACTCCGGCCGCGCCGGCGGGTCGTACGCCCACGCGTTCGTCCGCACCGAGCCACGCGACTCACCGACGTCGTTCACCGCGGTGACCACGTACTCGCGTTGCTCGCCGTTGGGCGCGCCGATCGCGGGACACGAACCGTCGGGGCCGCACTCGGCGACCACGTCACCGCCGAAGCGCACCCGGAATCCGGTGAGCGCCGGGTACGCCCGCCGGGCCTCGCCGGGGTCGATGCGGAGCGTGAGCGATCCGTCGGCGTACGCCGTCTGACGCACGCTCGCGGGCGCCCGGGGGAACCCCTGGAGGTCGAGGACCACGCGGGCGTCGCGCGCTCCCGCGGTCGAACGGCCCTGGGCGTCTTTGAGGGTGACGCTGGCCGCGCACGTCGCGCCCGGCGCGTCGGCCGTCCACGACGCCCGCACGCCCGACGACGACGCGACGTCGAAACCGACTCCCGCGCACGCGCTGGTGGGACGCACGCTCACGACCTCGAGCGGCGTGCGCGGCAGCGGATTCACCTCGCCCGGAAGCGCCACGGCGTCGATCGTGCAGCTCGACCCCGACGCCTGCGAGCACTGCAGCGTCGTCGTTCCGCCCTGGGGCAGGGTCGAGGGCGCCGCACCGACGCGCAGCAGGAGTCGCGCGGGAGCCACCGCGTTGTGGCTGGTCACCGAGACGATCGCGGCGTTCTCGCTGCCGGGGACCGCGCGGTCGGCACCGGTGACGGTGACGACCGAGCCGTCGAGCGTCACGGACGAGAACGCCGACCCCGAGTAGTCGAGGGCGTACCGGATGCCGGCCCAGTCCTCGCGGCCCAGCTGCCAGCCGGTCATGTTCCGCAGGTCGAACGTGGCCGTCTCGCCCGGTCCGACCGTGAGCGATCCGGGACGCAGTTCGGGCTGCGGATTGCGCGCCACGACCCCGATCGGCACCGACAGCACCGTCCACTCCTCCGTGCCGGCGACGCGCACCGGCACCTGACAGGCGTCGGTCCAGGGCGAACCCGTGCCCGCGTCGTAGCGGACGACCGTGCCGGCGACGCTGCACCGCCCCTCGGGGCGCACCCCCGTGGTCGTGATGTCGGGACCGACCTCGAGGGTCGCCCGCCGCGGGACGGCCACGAGGGCCGCCATGTCGAACTCCACGGATGCCAGTTCGTCGACGCGCTGCGCGGAGCCGGGTCGCAGCGCCAGGGTCAGGTCGTCGTCGCCCGGGACGCGCACGAACGCGTAGGTGGTCACTTCCTCGCCCCCCACCGTGCCGGACACGGCGAACGGGATGACCCGACGCGTCGCGGGAAGATCGCCGGAGATCAGACGCCCGTCGATGCGGACGCCCGCGGGGGTGCCCCACAGGGACACGCGCAGATCCGAGACGTCGCCGCCCGACCAGGTGGCGCGGCCGGCCAGCACGTCGACGCCCGAGACGAACTGCTCGCGGTCTTCGACGGTGAGCACCGTGTCCGCCACGACCGGGTAGTCGGGCACGCTCTCCCGCACGACCTTCACCACGATGAGCCCTCGGCCGGTGTTCCCCGAATCGGACTCGACGTCGTAGAGGAACGACATGGTCGCGGGGGCCTCGCCGGCGCGGATCACGACCCCCGTGTCCGAGACGTTCTCGACCAGCGCGTCGAGACGCGAGTACTCGGGGTTGTCACTGCCGTCGACGAGCGTCTCCGGGAGATCGGGGCGCACGCCGGTGAGCTTCAGACGTCCCTGCGTGGGGTCGATGTCGTTGGCGAGGGGGCTCACCCGGATACGGCTGTCGGCGCCGGCCTGCACCTGGACGTAGTCGGTGAACGTGATGGGGCTCGGGTTGGCCTCGGCATCCAGGACTCCGATGCGGACCGTGCCTTCGCCCGTCGCGCCGGACGGATCGGACACGCGATAGCGGAAGGAGACCTGCCCCCGGTCGCCGGCGACGGAGGAGTACACGATCGAGGAGCCGTCCGCCGAGATCGACGCGGTGCCCCGGTCGGGCTGCGTCACGATGCGATCGAGCACGACCGCGTCGCCGTCGGGGTCGGCACCGAAGCTGCGGAACGGCACGGTCGTCGTACCGCCGCTGAGGACGCGCCCCTGCAGCGTGTCGGGGACCGGGGCGCGGTTGGCCTCGGGACCGAGGACCGTGATCCGCACGGTCGCCTCGTCCCACAGCGAGGGCGACCCCGTCGTGTACACGCGGTAGGTCACCTCGTACGACCCCGGCGCCGTGGGCGCGAGATAGCGCAGCACGCCCCCGGAGGCGAACGCCAGTCCGTCGCTGGACGGGCTGGCCTGGACGGACGCCGGGTCGAGGGTCGGGCGACCTCCGGCCGGGGACACGTCGTTGTCGAGCACGGGGATGTCGGCCTGGGTGCCGGCGCGCACGGTGACGCTGTCGTCGACCGCGATCGGCGCGATCTCGGGAGCCGGAGGGAGCAGATAGACGGTCGCCTCGCCGCCGATGCGGGAGCCCTCGTCGTCGGTTCCGTCGCTCACGGTGTAGGCGACGGTCCCCAGGAGACCCGGACCGCCCTCGGCTGTGCTCCCCGAGACACGGAGATCGTTCTGACCGACCGTGTCCACGGTGAGGGACGCGCCCTCCTCGGCCGACGCGACGACATCGCTCAAGAGCAGCACGCGCCCGGTGGGATTGGACACCGCGGCGAACACGTCGAGCGTCGCGTCCTCCTGGGGGCGCACGAAGGCGACGACGGGAGCGGTCGACAGCTGCGCCGGCGCGTCGGCCGGGAGCAGTGTGATGCGCGCGGTGCCCGTGGCATCCCGACCGGAACCGGTGACCGTGAAGTCGACGCGGTAGACACCCGGCTGCGCGGCCGTGAAGTCGAACGTCGTCGTGCCGCCGACCACCGTCGCGGTCGCGGCTGCGTCGTCCAGGACGCGCACCGACCCGATCGTCACGTCACCCGCGGTGCCGGTCACGTGGGGGCCCACGTCGACGGTCAGCGCGGATCCGGCGGTGTCGACGACCGCGAAGGACTGCACCGCGAGCGCCGGGTCGGGCGCGACACGGATGACCAACGGCTTCGTCGTCGTCGCGCCGCGCGTGTCGGCCACGGTCACGTCGAGCTGGACGACCTGCTCCCCGCCGGACCCGTCGTCGGCGTGCTGGTACACCACCTCGCCGGCGGGAGTGGATGCCACGCTTCCCGCGCCGCCCGGATTGTCGACCGACAGCAGCAGCAGCGGGTCGCCGTCGGGATCGACCCAGCCGGGGAGGACCGGGACGGTGATGGTGCCGCCGCGCGCGACCTCGGGCGTGGGCCAGGGCTGCAGGCACTTCTCGACGCCGCACCAGACGGGGGCGGCGTTGGACCCCTCGGGCGACACCGCGAGCGTCACCGTCGTCGACGCGGAGGTGAGGCCGTCGGCGGTGGTGCCGTCGGTCACCGCGTACGAGAACGTCGCCGAGCCGGTGGCATCCGGGGCGACCCGCACCGCGAGCCGCTGACCGTCGTCGGTCACGGACAGGCTGCCGAAACCGGGGTCGAGGCCCGTCACGCTCTCGCCCACGATGCTCAGGACGTCTTCGTTGGGGTCGTGGTCGTTCAGCAGCACGGGCAACGTCACCAGGCGTCCGGGGCGCACGCCGAAACTGTCGGGCTCGGCGATCGGCGGCTTCGGGTCGAGGACGACGCTGAGCTGCTCCTCGCTCTGCACCGCGGCCTCCTCGGTGCGGTCGTCGAGCGTCCAGCTCTGGCTCGACGCGAGGAGCGCGCCGTCCGGCACGGTCCACACCCACCCCGTCCGGGTCTCGTTGAGGATGACGGCGTGCTCAGTCGCGACGAACACCGGGCGTCGTTGGTCGGGCATGGTCGCGCCGCCGTAGGAGAGGTCCGTCTCGCCGGCATCCGACCGCCACAGGGTTCCGCGCGCGTCGCCCGGGAGGAGCCACGCGGCGTACGCGACCCCGTCGTGCGCCAGGGGCTTGGCCGGCTGCCCGAGCACGTTGCCGCCCGCGCCGACCTCGCGCCGCGGTTCGCCCCCGTCGACGGGGACGCTCCACAGCGACTGGTCGTCGGCGAGGTAGACGGCGTCGCCGCGCGGATCGGGGTCGCCGACGATCAGCTGATCGGTGGTGTCGAGGTCGACCGGGTCGTGGCCGCGGACCCACACGCGCCCCGCGTCGGCGTCGACGAGCACCCACTGGTCCCCCGCAGCGGTGAGCACCGGGGAGGCGACGTCGACCTGGAGCGCGTCGCGTCCCTTCAGCTCATCGGCCTCGATGTCGTATCGGATGACCGAGCCGTCCGCGGACGAGTAGGCGAAGAGCATGCCGCGCGCGTCGACGGCCACGGCATCCGCCGTGTACGAGCGCGCGTCGTCGTCGCCCGCGGTCCCGAACGGGTCGAGCTCGGTGACCGACTGCCCGGCGCGGCTGAGCCGGCTCGCGTAGAGGGCCCCGGTGTCGGTGCGGTAGACGACATAGTCGCCCGCCGTGACGACCGAGGTCGTGCCCGGCGGGGTGTCGGGAGCGGAATCCAGCTGCTCCTCCTGCAGATCGACCGGCTGGGCCTCGTCGATGCGCGCGATCTTGCTGTAGCCGTCGGTGAAGAGGTAGGCGCCCTCCGGTCCCTGTGCGACCTGGCTCGGGTTGCCCGCGGTGCGCACCGTGTCGAGTTCGCCGACCGTGGTGTTCACGCGGGCGTACCGCTGCCCCTCGCCGGTCTGGAGCGCCCAGACCGAGGTGTCGACCTCGGGAGTCTCCTGCGCGTCGAGGCCCGGCCAGACGATGCTGGCCGTGATGACGAGGACGGCGGCGGCGACCGTCGAGGTGAGCCCCGCGATGGTCCGGCGCTTCATCGGACGACCCCGGTGGCCAGCAGCGCGACGACGACGATCGCGGCGGAGGCGACCAGGGCGGCCCCGGCGAGCACCCACGGCAGAAGGCGGTGGGCCGCACGCGTCGGTGCGGAGATGTCGGTGTCCTCGTCACGGGCGAGACCGGCGACCCCGGACGCGTCGCGATGCTTGCGGACGCTCGGGCGCTCGACGTGGGATCGCGTCGGTCCGCGCAACGCGCCGTCGCAGAAGTCGACCGCGCGCGCCGCGGGGGCCCACTCGGCCGCGGGCACCTCGAGCGGCGACGCGGGGAGCCCGAGTTCGGACTGCACCTTCTGCAGCGCCTCCCCCACCTCTCGCGCGCTGGCGAATCGGTCGGCGGGGCTGCGCGCCATCGCGCGGGCGAGGACCGCCTGCAGCGAGGGCGGGACATCGGTGCGGGCGATCTCGGTGTACGTCGCGCGGGCGATGCGGCGGCGCAGCTGCTCGCGCGAGTTCTGCCCCTTCTCGCGGCGCTCGAACGGGCTGTGTCCGGCCAGCAGCGAGTAGACGGTCGCCCCCAGGCTCCAGACCTCGCTGGACACCGTGCCGGCCGTCTGCTCGGCGATGACCTCGGGCGCGCTCCACGGCACGCTCATCGCGAGCATCTCGTCGGCCCCCTGGCGAACGAGCGAGGAGGAGATGCCGAAGTCGGCCAGGACCGGGGCGCCGAAGGTCGTCACCAGGATGTTGCTGGGTTTGACGTCGCGATGCACGAGACCGGCGTGGTGGGCCGACTCGAGGGCACCCGCCATGCGGACGCCGATCGAGAGCACCTCGGCCACCGGCATCCGTTCCACGCGGTACCGCTGCGCGAGCGACCCCGGGCAGTATTCCATGACGATGTAGGGTCGGCCGTCGGCCGAGATCCCGGCCTGGTAGACCGTGACGATCGAGGGGTGCGCCGAGAGGTGCGCGAGGACGTCGGCCTCGGCGTTGAACATGCGGAGCAGATCGGGGTCGCGCACATCGCTCGGGAGCACCTTCACCGCGACGTCGCGACGGGGCATGTCCTGCCCGTAGAGGAAGACGTCAGCGAAACCACCCGAACCGAGCGGGCGGATGTAGGCGAGCCCGGGCAGGATCGGGGGTGACGAGGGCAGGCGCTGCGGCATGGTGCCCCCTCCCCGGAACTCGCGTCCGCCACACCTCGCGCGGACAACCCGGCAACTCTAACAAAGCCCCCTGACCGGGTCGGCGGACTTGTGGAGGGCGCTCAGGATGCCAACGGCCCGGGGTCGCGGGGATCGAACGGGGCGTCCAGGAAGCGGGAGAGATCATCCAGCATCGCCGCGACCTGCGGCTCGACATACTCCGCGACGGCCGCCTGGATCCGCAGCCGGTGGTGCAGCAGTACCGCGCAGACCTCGCGACCGATCATGTTGGCGTAGTCGTCGGCCAGGCCGACCTCCTGCCGCAGAGCCGCCTTCGCGGCGTCGGACAGCGGGGGAAGCGCGGGGATCGCGGCATCCTCTTCGGCGGCCAGCCCCGTCAGAGTGAAGAGGAACGGCGCACCGGGTTCGGGCTCCGGATCCAGCGGCATCCCTTCGAACTCGGGCTCGAGTCCCTCGGCCGGACGGTACGACCGTCGACGGTTGCGCGCCGCCTGCTGGTCGAGCTCGGTCTGCAGCATCGGGAGGTTCCGCGACGTGTACTCGGCGACGGCGTGATCGACGATCGACTTCACCCGGGTCGACAGCCCGTGCTGCACGCCGTGCGGGACGTCGGCCCCGAGCCCGGCCGCCGACAGGACGGGCGAACCGAAGCAGCGACGGCACGGCGCGACCCGACCGCGATGGTTCGCCGGCTCCCACCGGGGCAGCCAGGCGAGCCAGGCGTCCACCGCCTGGCCGACCTGGGTCTCGAGCGACCGCTCCACGCTCCTACGCTAGCCCGGAAGCCGCGGAAGCGGCAGGATGCCACGGCCCCGGATCAACGATCATCGTCGTCGTCGCGCTCCCACCGCCAGTGCGGGCGCTCCCCGCGGGTGCGCGCGAGCAGCACGCCGAACACGCCGGCCAGGGCCGCCGACGTCGCGACCACCGCGCCCGGCCACCCGAGCGCCACGGCCCCCGCCGCGGCGACACCGCGCGCCACGTCACCGCCGGTGACCGCCGCGCCGATCGCGATGCCCACCGTCTCGCCCACATACGCACCCAGCGCGCACGGCACGGCGGTCGGATACCCCGGCGGGACGGTCCGCAGACCCCACCGCAGCAGTCCCGCGAACAGCGTCGCCGCGAGGAGCATCCCCGCCACACCGGGCAACGGCCCGAGACCCGTCACCGGGATGACATCCGCGTCCAGCAGCAGGCCGACCACACCGAGACCGGCGATGGCCAGGGCGAGGAAGACGACCGTCGCGAAAACGACGGCGACCGGAGGGGTCACCCCCGCCGGTCGCGGCGTATCCGTCATGGCATCCGGTCTCAGCGGGCCAGGAGCGGCCCGGCTTCGAGCGTGCGCTCGTACTCGCGCTGCGCCTCGTCGTTCAGCTCGGTGACACGGCGACCGCGGCGGGCGACCCAGGCACCGAACCAGACGGTGAGCTCACGGCCGAGGACGAAGGCGACGATCGCGAGCGGGGCGAGGACGCTCTGCTGCAGCAGATCGATGCCCTCGCGGTTCGTGAGCATCCAGAACGGCGCGGCGAACAGCGCCCCCAGAAGGTAGCCGCCCCAGCTGATGACACCGACGACGAGGCCCCAGACCACCCAGTGGCCCCAGCCGCCCCGGTTGATGATCGCGCCGAGGAACCAGAAGCCCACGAAGAAGGCCACCGTGGGCACCCACAGGCCCCACGTCGTGAGGGCTGCCAGTGCGGCATCCGCCAGATCGGCGGTCTGGACCGTGCCGACGAGCAGACCGAGACCGAGGGTCGCGGCGAGGTAGAGCATGGCGAAGACGAGGGTGGCCAGGAGACCGATCGCGCCGGCCGCGCCGCGGTTGCCGCGGGGACGCGGAGCCTCCGGGGCCTGCACGAAGATCGGCTGCGCGGCACCGACGGAGCGGGTCTCGTCCGCGTACGCGGGAGCCGTGGCGGCCGTCGCCGCCCCCGCGGCCACGACACCCGCGGCCGGGACGGTGGCGTCCGAGCGGTGCTCGTCGCGCGCGGGCTCGACCGTCGTCGCGGCGGCGGTCTGGGTCGTTCCGGCCTCGGGCTCGGCCGACGCGGCGTAGGCGGCCCAGCGGGCGTCCTCGTCGTCGAGGTCGACCGAACGGTGCGCGGAGGGAGCCGATACGGGAGTCTGGCTGCGCGGTTCGACGGGCGAGGCGTCGTGCACGGTGGTCGTCGCCGCGGGCGTCGCCGAGTCGTGGCCGCCCTCGCGCTCGTTCCAGGCCGCGGCCGCTTCCTCCGGGTCGACCGCGTCGCGGCGGGCGGCCTCGGCGTCGGCGAGCCCCTCGTGGGCACGGCCGACGACGTCGTGCGCCTCTTCCTTGGGCTCGTCGACGGGGTCGCCGTACGACTGGGGGTCGCTCATCGGGGTCTCCTCACGCGCGCAGATATGGTGCGGCGCCAGGCTAACCCCCGCCGCGGCCTGCACGGCGCAGGCGTGCCGTCGTGTGTCGGTCTCGACCGTGTCGGCGGGTCCGCCTAGGGTGGGCGACATGACCGGTCGACACCCCGCAGCGGCCCTCGCCGCGGTGCTCGCGGTGGCCGCCGCGCTCGCGCTCAGCGCCTGCGCCCCCGAACAGGGCGACGCCGAGGCCCCGCCGACCGCCGCTTCCCCGACATCCTCCGACACTCCGAGCGGCACGCCGATCCCGACGATCACGCCCACCGTGGCACCGGCCGCGATCCCGACCGACTGCCGCGCGATCCTCACCGCCGATGTGCTGTCGCAGCTCGGGTCCATCCCCCTCAACGACCCGGCCCTCGGGGCATCCGGCGTCCAACCCGACGGGTCGCTCATCTGCGTCTGGCGCGACCCCGCCGCCGACACGACCGGGCTCGTCACGCGCATCTCCCGCGTCGACCGCGGTCCCGCGCTCGACATGCTCAACGACCTCGTCAACACGCAGGGCTTCAGCTGCTACACGCCCGACGACGGCACGCGCTGCGAGAAGACCTGGATCAACGCCACCTACGCCGTCAACGACGGCCGCACACTGTTCTGGCGCGACGACGTCCTCATCGACACCCAGTACTCCAACCTCGCCCCCACCGGGTACACCGCGAGCATCATCTCCGCCATCTACGGCTGACGCCCCGCCCCCGGCGGCGACGGTACCGCTGCGGACTACTCGCCGAAGGCACGGGATGCCACGACCGCGACGTATCCGTCCGGCATCCACCCCGAGAAGGTGGACGACACCCACCGGTCGCCGCGGAGGTCGTGCACCTCGACCGCGTCACCGACCGCGCGCTCGCAGTGCTCCGTGTCACCCTCGGACGCGCACGTGAAGCCCTGACCGCTCAGCGTCGCCACCACGGCGGCGGCACCCTCCGCCGAGACCGTGGCCACGCTCGTCTCGAGCCACCGCCCCGAGTCCCCGCGCCAGTGGCACGTGATCACCGGCGTCGACGCCGCGGCCGCCACCGCCTCGGGGGTCGAGCGCGCACCACTGTGGCGCTGGGTGAGCAGAGCCTCGGGCGACCACACGAGCTCGGACCACATCGGCTGCGTGTACAGATCGCGGCACGTGGTCGCCGGCCCCGGGACCCGCGGCGCGTCCGTCCACGCCGGCGTCGTCGTCCCGGTCCGCAACGTGTCGCCGACGAACGTCACCGCGCCCGGAACCCCCGGGGCGGCGAGCATCGCGAGGACCGCGACCACGGCGGCGCACAGCACGCCCACCGGCCACGCGATCCAGACGTTGCGTCCCGCGACTCGAGCCATCCATCCCTCCCCGTCCACGGTAGGCGACCCACCCCGGCGCGTCGGCGTGGCGACACGCCGAGGCCCCGACACGTCATCCGTCGGAAACGCGCCGGGCACGCCGAAGGCCCCCGGCGCGAGCCGGGGGCCTTCGGGGATCAGGATGCCGCGCCGGGGCGTGGCATCCGTCTCACTCAGTTGTAGGTGCCGGGCGTGAAGTCGTCCGTCGAGAAACTGTCGAAATCGACGTAGCTCAGGTCGGCGTCGCTGTACGCGCCGTCCGAGGCGAAGATGCGGTTGGGGTACCGCTCGCTCTTGGCCTCCTCCGTCGCCTCGACCGTGACGTTGCGGTACTTCGCAAGTCCGGTTCCGGCGGGGATGAGCTTTCCGATGATGACGTTCTCCTTGAGGCCGACGAGCGGGTCGCTCTTGCCCTCCATGGCCGCCTGCGTCAGGACGCGGGTGGTCTCCTGGAACGATGCCGCCGACAGCCACGACTCGGTCGCGAGCGACGCCTTGGTGATACCCATCAGCTCGGGACGACCCGACGCGGGGCGCTTGCCCTCGCCGACCGTCTCGCGGTTGATGGTCTGGTAGCGCTTGAAGTCCACCAGCTCACCGGGCAGCAGGTCGGTGTCACCGTGGTCGACGACCGTGACCTTGCGCAGCATCTGACGCACGATGACCTCGATGTGCTTGTCGTGGATCGGCACACCCTGCGAGCGGTACACGCCCTGGACGCCGTTCACGAGGTACTTCTGCACCTCGCGGGCGCCCTGCACGCGCATGACCTCCTTGGGGTCGAGCGTTCCGACCTGGAGGGGCTCGCCGACCTTGACGTGCTGACCGTCCTCGACGAGGAGGGTCGCGCGCTTCAGGACCGGGTAGACGACCGGCTCGTCACCGTTGTCGGGCGTGAGGATGACCTTCTTGGCCTTCTCGGTCTCGTCGATCGTGATGCGGCCGTCGGCCTCCGCGATCGGCGAGGCACCCTTGGGGGTACGCGCCTCGAACAGCTCCTGCACGCGGGGAAGACCCTGCGTGATGTCGTCGGCCGACGCGGAACCACCCGTGTGGAAGGTACGCATCGTCAGCTGGGTACCGGGCTCACCGATCGACTGGGCCGCGATGATGCCGACGGCCTCGCCGATGTCGACGATCTTTCCGGTGGCCAGCGAACGGCCGTAGCACTTCGCGCAGACACCGACGGCCGAGTCGCACGTGAGGACCGAGCGGACCTTGATGGTCTCGACGCCACCGGCGACCAGCTTGTCGATGAGCACGTCGCCCACGTCGTCGCCGGCCTCCGCCAGAACCGTGCCCTGCGCGTCGACGACCGCCGTGGCGAGCGTACGGGCGAAGACCGAGTTCTCGACGTTGGCGTCCTTGACCAGGGTGCCGGTCGAGTCGACCGCGGCGATCGGGAGCTCGAGGCCCTTCGACGTGCCGCAGTCCTCCTCGCGGATGATGACGTCCTGCGAGACGTCCACCAGACGACGCGTCAGGTACCCCGAGTCGGCCGTACGGAGAGCCGTGTCGGCCAGACCCTTACGGGCACCGTGCGTCGCGATGAAGTACTCGGCGACCGACAGTCCCTCGCGGTACGAGGAGATGATCGGGCGCGGGATGATCTCACCCTTGGGGTTGTTCACCAGGCCTCGCATACCCGCGATGTTGCGGATCTGCAGCCAGTTACCACGGGCACCCGACGAGACCATGCGGTTGATGGTGTTGTCGGCCGGGAAGTTGTCGCGCATCGCCTTCTGGACGGCATCCGTGGCCTCGGTCCAGATCTTGATGAGCTCCTGGCGACGCTCGGCGTCGGTGGTGAGACCCTTCTCGTACTGCGCCTGGACCTTTGCGGCCTGCTTCTCGTAGCCCGCGACGATCTCGCCCTTGTTCGGGGGCGTGAGGATGTCGCTCAGCGCGACCGTCACACCCGAACGCGTGGCCCAGTAGAAACCGGCGTCCTTGATCCGGTCGAGCGATGCCGCGACCTCGACCTTGGGGTACTCCTCGGCCAGCTTGTTGACGATCTGCGACAGCTTGCCCTTGTCGGCCTGCTCGCGGACGAACGGGTAGCCCTTGGGCAGCGTGTCGTTGAAGATCGCCTGACCGAGCGAGGCATCCACGAGACCGTGCTTCTCGTAGCCCTCGGGAGCCTGGCCCTCGAGGAACGTGAGGCCGGGGATGCGGATGCGCGCCTTGGCCTGCAGGTCGAGGGTGCCCTCGTCCTTGGCCAGGATCGCCTCGCCCACCGAACCGAACGCGCGGCCCTCGCCCACGGCACCCTCCTTGAGGGTGGTGAGGTGGTGCAGGCCGATGATCATGTCCTGCGAGGGCAGGGTCACCGGGCGACCGTCGGACGGCTTCAGGATGTTGTTCGACGCGAGCATCAGGACGCGGGCCTCGGCCTGGGCCTCGACCGACAGCGGCAGGTGGACGGCCATCTGGTCACCGTCGAAGTCGGCGTTGAACGCCGCGCAGACGAGCGGGTGCAGCTGGATCGCCTTGCCCTCGACGAGCTGGGGCTCGAACGCCTGGATGCCGAGACGGTGCAGGGTGGGTGCACGGTTCAGCAGCACGGGACGCTCGCGGATGATCTCTTCCAGCACGTCCCAGACCTCGGGACGGTAGCGCTCGACGGCACGCTTGGCGGCCTTGATGTTCTGCGAGTGACCGAGGTCGATCAGACGCTTGATCACGAACGGCTTGAACAGCTCGAGCGCCATCTGCTTGGGCAGACCGCACTGGTGCAGCTTCAGCTGGGGTCCGACGATGATGACCGAACGCCCCGAGTAGTCCACGCGCTTGCCGAGCAGGTTCTGGCGGAAACGACCCTGCTTTCCCTTGAGCATGTCGCTCAGGGACTTCAGGGCGCGGTTGCCGGTGCCGGTGACGGGACGACCGCGGCGGCCGTTGTCGAACAGCGCGTCGACGGCCTCCTGCAGCATGCGCTTCTCGTTGTTGACGATGATCTCGGGGGCACCGAGGTCGATCAGGCGACGGAGGCGGTTGTTGCGGTTGATCACGCGACGGTACAGGTCGTTCAGGTCGGAGGTGGCGAAACGGCCACCGTCGAGCTGGACCATCGGGCGCAGCTCCGGCGGGATCACCGGAACGACGTCGAGCACCATCGAGGCCGGCGACATGCCGGTCTGCAGGAACGAGTTGACGACCTTCAGACGCTTGATCGCGCGGATCTTGCGCTGACCCTTGCCCTCGGAGATCTGCAGGTGCAGGCTCTCGGACTCGGCGGCCAGGTCGAAGGTCTCCAGGCGACGCTTGATCGACTCCGCGCCCATGTGGGCCTCGAAGTACTGGCCGAAACGGTCCTGCAGCTCGTGGAAGACGTCGTCCTCGGGCTTGAGCGCACCCACCTCGAGCGTGCGGAAGTCCTCCCACACGCGCTCGAGCTTGGCGATCTGCTCGTCCGCGTTCTTGCGGATCGAGGTCATGTCCTTCTCGGCGGCGTCCTTGACCTTCTTCTTCTGGTCGGCCTTGGCACCCTCGGCCTCGAGGGCCGCGAGCTCCTCCTCCAGCTTCGCCAGGCGAGCGGCGATGCGCGAGTCGCGACGGTCGCCGAGCGTCTTCAGCTCGAGACGGATGTTGTTCTCCTGCGTCGCCAGGTCGCGGTGACGAGCATCTTCGTCGACCGAGATGACCATGTAGGCAGCGAAGTAGATGACCTTCTCGAGGTCCTTCGGCGCCATGTCCAGCAGGTAGCCGAGGCGCGAGGGCACGCCCTTGAAGTACCAGATGTGGGTCACGGGAGCGGCGAGCTCGATGTGGCCCATGCGCTCACGACGGACCGAGGACTTGGTGACCTCGACGCCGCAGCGCTCGCAGACGATGCCCTTGAAGCGGACGCGCTTGTACTTTCCGCACGCGCACTCCCAGTCACGCGAGGGTCCGAAGATCTGCTCGCCGAACAGACCGTCCTTCTCGGGCTTCAGGGTGCGGTAGTTGATGGTTTCGGGCTTCTTGACCTCACCGAAGGACCAACGACGGATGTCGTCGGCGGTGGCCAGGCCGATACGAAGCTGATCGAAAGTGGTTGATTCGAGCACTGGTTCTCCTGTGTCGGAATTCTGTTCGTTGCCTGGCCGGGTCAGATCTCGTCGATGGACGAGGACTCGAAGCGGCTGGAGATGTTGATGCCGAGCTCTTCGGCGGCGCGGAAGGCGTCGTCGTCGGTGTCACGGAGGTTGACCGCCGTGCCGTCGGCCGAGAGGACCTCGACGTTCAGGCAGAGCGACTGCATCTCCTTCATGAGCACCTTGAAGGACTCGGGGATGCCGGGCTCCTGGATGTTCTCGCCCTTGACGATCGCCTCGTACACCTTGACGCGACCGAGGATGTCGTCGGACTTGATCGTGAGGAGCTCCTGCAGCGCGTATGCGGCACCGTAGGCCTCGAGCGCCCACACCTCCATCTCACCGAAGCGCTGGCCACCGAACTGGGCCTTACCGCCGAGCGGCTGCTGGGTGATCATCGAGTAGGGGCCCGTCGAACGCGCGTGGATCTTGTCGTCGACGAGGTGGTGCAGCTTCAGGATGTACATGTAGCCGACCGAGATGGGCGCCGGGAACGGCTCGCCGTGACGACCGTCGAACAGGATGGTCTTTCCGGTGGAGTCGATCAGTCGCTCGCCGTCGCGGTTCGGGATCGTCGAGTCGAGCAGACCCGCGATCTCGTCCTCGAAGGCGCCGTCGAACACGGGGGTCGCGACCTTGGTGCCGGGGGCTGCCTCACGGGCGACCTCGGGCAGGTGCGCGGCCCACTCGGGCGTGCCCTCGACCTTCCAGCCCTGCTGGGCGATCCAGCCGAGGTGGAGCTCCAGGACCTGACCGAAGTTCATTCGACCGGGGATACCGAGCGGGTTCAGCACGACGTCGACGGGGGTGCCGTCGGCGAGGAAGGGCATGTCCTCGATCGGGAGGATCTTGGCGATGACACCCTTGTTCCCGTGGCGTCCGGCGAGCTTGTCGCCCTCGGTGATCTTGCGCTTCTGGGCGATGTAGACCACGACGCGACGGTTGACACCCGAGCCGAGCTCGTCGTCGCCGTCTTCCGCGTTGAACTCCTTGACCGCGATGATCGTGCCCTGCTCGCCGTGGGGCACCTTCAGCGAGGTGTCACGGACTTCGCGGCTCTTCTCGTTGAAGATCGCGCGGAGCAGGCGCTCCTCGGCCGACAGCTCGGTCTCGCCCTTGGGCGTGACCTTGCCGACGAGGATGTCGCCGGGACGCACCTCGGCGCCGATGCGGACGATGCCGCGCTCGTCGAGGTCCTTCAGCAGGTCGGGGCTGACGTTGGGGAGGTCACGGGTGATCTCCTCCTTGCCGAGCTTGGTGTCGCGCGCGTCGACCTCGTACTCCTCGATGTGGATCGAGGAGAGGGTGTCGTCCTTCACGAGGTCCTGGCTGAGGATGATCGCGTCCTCGAAGTTGTGACCCTCCCACGTCATGAACGCCACGAGGAGGTTCTTGCCGAGGGCGAGCTCGCCGTTCTCGGTCGCGGGACCGTCGGCGATGACCTCGCCGGCCTCGATCCGCTCACCGGCCGAGACGACCACGCGCTGGTTGTAGGACGTGCCCTGGTTCGAGCGGTCGAACTTGCGCAGGAAGTAGTCCTGCGTGCCGCCCTCGTCGAGCTGGATGGTCACGACGTCGGCCGAGACCTCCAGGACGACGCCCGGCTTCTCGGCCGTGACGACGTCACCGGCGTCGATCGCGGCGAAGCCCTCCATACCGGTACCCACGACGGGCGACTCGCTGCGCACGAGCGGGACGGCCTGGCGCTGCATGTTCGCACCCATGAGGGCGCGGTTGGCGTCGTCGTGCTCGAGGAACGGGATGAGCGAGGTCGCCACCGACACCATCTGGCGCGGCGAGACGTCCATGTAGCCGATCTCGTCGACGGGGAACAGGTCGACCTCGCCACCCTGGCCGCGGCGGGCCAGGATGCGGTCCTCGACGAAGTGGCCGTCGGCCTTGAGGGCGACACCGGCCTGGGCGACGATGTGGTCGCTCTCCTCGCTCGCGGTGAGGTAGTCGATCTGGTCGGTCACGCGGCCGTCGACGACGCGACGGTACGGGGTCTCGATGAAGCCGAACGCGTTGATGCGCGCGAACGAGGCGAGCGAACCGATCAGACCGATGTTCGGGCCTTCCGGCGTCTCGATCGGGCACATGCGGCCGTAGTGCGAGGGGTGGACGTCACGGACCTCGACGCCGGCGCGCTCACGGGACAGACCACCGGGGCCCAGCGCCGAGAGGCGACGCTTGTGGGTCAGACCCGCGAGCGGGTTGTTCTGGTCCATGAACTGCGACAGCTGCGACGTTCCGAAGAACTCCTTGATCGCGGCGACGACGGGGCGCACGTTGATCAGGGTCTGGGGCGTGATGGCCTCGATGTCCTGCGTGGTCATGCGCTCGCGGACGACGCGCTCCATGCGCGACAGACCGGTGCGGACCTGGTTCTGGATCAGCTCGCCGACGGCGCGGATGCGACGGTTGCCGAAGTTGTCGATGTCGTCGACGTCCAGGCGGATCTCGGCGGGCTGCCCGTGACGGATGCCGTCGAAGGCGGTGTCGCCGCGGTGCAGGCGGACGAGGTACTTGATCGTGGCGACGATGTCGTCGACGGTGAGCACCGAGTCGGACAGCGGCTTGTCGAGACCGAGCTTCTGGTTGATCTTGTAGCGACCCACCTTGGCGAGGTCGTACCGCTTCGGGTTGAAGTAGAAGTTGTCCAGCAGCGCGCGCGCGGCCTCGGCGGCGACCTGCTCGCCCGGACGGAGCTTGCGGTAGATGTCGCGGAGCGCGTCTTCCTTGGTGAGGATCGTGTCCTTGGACAGCGTCTCCTCGATCGAGTCGAAGCCGGCGAACTCGGCGAGGATGTCCTCGCTGGTGAGGCCCAGGGCCTTGAGGAACACGGTGACCGACTGCTTGCGCTTGCGGTCGATGCGCACGCCGACCTGGTCGCGCTTGTCGATCTCGAACTCGAGCCAGGCGCCGCGCGAGGGGATCACGCGAGCGGACACGATGTCCTTGTCGGAGGTCTTGTCGGGCGTCTTGTCGAAGTAGACGCCGGGCGAACGCACGAGCTGCGACACCACGACACGCTCGGTGCCGTTGATGATGAACGTGCCCTTGTCGGTCTGGAGCGGGAAGTCGCCCATGAAGACCGTCTGGGTCTTGATCTCACCGGTCTGGTGGTTCATGAACTCGGCCTCGACGTACAGGGGCGCGGCGTAGGTCTTGCCGCGCTCCTTGCACTCCTCGATCGAGTACTTCTCGGGCTCGAGGTACGGGTTCGTGAACGAGAGCTGCATGGTCTCGCTCAGGTCTTCGATGGGCGAGATCTCCTCGAAGATCTCCTCGAGACCGCTGATCTCGGGCACATCGGTGCGACCGGTGGCCTGGGCTTCGGCGACGCGCGCCTTCCAGGCCTCGTTGCCGACCAGCCAGTCGAACGACTCGGTCTGCAGCGCGAGCAGATCGGGAACGGTCAGCTTGTCGGAGATCTTCGCGAACGAGAGGCGGGATGCGCCGCGTCCGCTCTTCGGGGTGGTGGTGGATGCGTTGCTCGCAGCAGCCAAGGGAAAAACCTCCAGAAGCCCGGGCGAGGGGCTCGTGATTCCTTGTCGTCAGGTGGAGTGCGTTCCTGCCCCGATAACCTGCGAGTCGCACACCGCGATGAAGCGGGGACGGGCAGGCTCAGCCGACCACCATATGAGGGCAGGGGGAATCGAGGAGCGCAAAGTCCAAGCATACGCGGGAGGACGCGCCGTGTCCAGTCGGATTCTTGACGACTTTGCGTACCTGCGGTATAACCGCGAGCGGCCTCCGGGGATCCTCGGCTCCGACCCTAGCGAAACCCGCGGAATCGCACGCGGTCGCCGGGCCTCGCCTGGGCCAGGCGGTCGAGGGTGGCATCCGTCACCACGGCGATCACGGGATACCCGCCCGTGACCGGCCCGTCGGCCAGCAGGATCACCGGGCGCCCGTGCGGCGGGACCTGGATCGCGCCGGGGCGCATGCCCTCGCTCGGCAGCTCGTCGTGCCGGACGCGCGCGAGCGTCGGACCGTCGAGCCGGATGCCGACCCGATCGGCGTCGCCCGACACGGTCCAGGTCGCGTCTCCCAGCGTCCGCAGGGCGGCGGGCACGAACCAGTCGGCGCGCGGACCGGGGGCGAGCGAGACCTCGACCGTCGCCGCGGGCACCGACCAGGGGAAGGCGTCGACGGGCCGGACGGGCCCCTCCGGCTCCCCCGCGTGCAGCACGTCCCCGGCGCGCAGCGCGGGCGGGCCGAGCGACGCGAGCACGTCGGTCGCGCGCGACCCGAGGGACTCGGGCACCGCGACGCCGCCGCGCACCGCGAGCACGAACCGGGCGCCCGCGCGCGCGACGCCGATCGACAGCTCGGCGCCGGCGGGGAGGAGCAGCGGGGTGTAGGCATCCACCGCTCGTCCGTCGATCCGCAGATCGGCGAGCGCGCCCGTGACGGCGAGCCACGTGTCCCGCTCGGCGACGGCCCGGAAGCCGCCCAGCACGATCTCGACGCCCCCGGCGGATGCGGCGTTGCCGACGAGGCGGTTGGCCACGCGCAGGGCCGCGCGGTCGAGCGCGCCGGAGCGGGCGACGCCGAGCGCCGCGCGACCGGGGCGGCCGAGGTCCTGCACGGTGGCGAAGGCGCCCGGGGCGAGGATGCGGAGGGCCCCGGGGGCGTGCGCGGCGGAGGGGAATCGGGGAGGGGAGGATGCCGGCGTGGCATCCGGTCCTCCGTCCGCCGGATCTCCTCCCGACGCCGCGGAGATGCGCGCACGCTCGGGCACGAACCGGACCCGCGCGCCGGGGGTCAGCAGCACCGGTTGGGGGGCGTCCGGGACGAAGAGAGGGGCGTCGGTCGTACCGATCAGCCGCCACCCACCCGGGGTCTCCCGGGGATACGCGCCGGCGAACTCGCCCGCGAGGCCCACCGCCCCGGCGGGGACGCGCGTGCGGGGGCGCGCGAGGCGGGGGACGTCGTGAGGCCACGCGTCGCTCACCAAGTAGGCGAACCCGGGGGCGAAGCCCGTAAAGGCGACGCGCCAGAGCGCGGCGGTGTGCCGCGCGACGAGCTCCGCGGGACGGATGCCGAGCAGCGCGGCCGTCTCGTCGAGGTCGGGGCCGTCGTAGCGCGTCGCGAGCTCGACGAGCGGCCCGGGCCGTGCGGCATCCGGGGCCGACGTGGCGGCCGAGAGGATCCACGCCCGCACGGCGGCGGGGGCGATCCGGGCCGGATCGAAGGCGACGAGCACGGTGCGGGCCGCGGGGACCAGGTCGTCGATCCCCGCGGGCGGGCGCGCGGCGAGCGCGGCGTGGAGCTCCAGGACCCGGGCGAGGTCGTCGACCTCGGCGAGCAGCGCCCGCTCCCCCATCGGCCGCAGGGTCACCACGGCGCGCGTACCTCTATCCCTGCGTCGTCGAGCGCGGCGCGCACCGCCCGGGCCATCGCGACCGCGGCGGGGGTGTCTCCGTGCAGGCACAGGGACGCGGCATCCACCGTGATCGACGTGCCGTCGACGGTGTCCACCGCTCCGTCGAGGGCGAGACGCAGCGCGCGGTCGGCGACGAGGGCCGGGTCGTCGATCAGCGCTCCGGGCCGGTCGCGGGGCACCAGCCCGCCGTCGGCGGTGTACCCGCGGTCGAGGAACGCCTCGCGCACGAAGGGCAGGCCCGCGGATGCCGCGGCCTCGACGATCGCGCCCGGGAGACCGAGCACCGACAGCACTCGGCCGAGACGGGCCGAGTGGTCGGCGATCGCGGCGACGACCGCGGCGGCCTGCACCGGGTCGGCGGAGACCGCGTGGTACAGCGCGCCGTGGGGTTTCACGTAGCGCAGGTCGGCGCCGGCGGCCTCGAGGGCGTCGAGCTGCCGGGCGACGCTCTCGCGCAGTTCGGCGGCGGACGGGTCGCGGCGGACGCGGCCGAAGTTCGCGCGGTCCTCGTACGCGGGGTGGGCGCCGATCGCGACACCGAAGCGCGTCGCGCGCTCGACGGAGGCCCGCATCGAGGCGTCGTCGCCCGCGTGCCCTCCGCACGCGACGTTGGCGCTGCTGACGAGCGCGAACATGGCCTCGTCGTCGGCGGTCGGCATCCCGTCGACGGTCTCTCCCAGGTCGGCGTTGAGGTCCACGCTCTTCACGCTACTCGCGTCGGCTCCTCGGGTTCGGGGAAGCGCGCGGCGCGGGTCAGCGGGAGCGGACGATCGCGGACCACACCGGGAAGTCGGGGTCGTGGGCGGGCCAGACCTCGGACGACGGGGCGCGATGGAGGGATGCCAGGCGGGAGATCGCGCGGTCGGCGAGGGCGGGGCCGTCCGCGCCCACCGTCGAACCGCAGCGGACCTCGCGTTCGATGTTGTCGAGCAGGTCCGCGGCGTCTCCGGCGAGGACGACCGTGCGCTCCGGCAGCTCCACGACGAACGACTGGTGTCCCGGGGTGTGTCCGGACGTGTCGATCGCGGCGAGACCCGCGGCCAGCGGCGTGTCGCCGTCGAGGAGGCCGAGCGTGAGGCCGTCGCGGTCGAGGTCGCCCCGGAACAGGAAGTTCCCCCGCGCGTCGGTCGTCTCGTTGACGTGCTGCCACTCCCGTCGCTGGAGCAGCAGCGGCTGATCGGGCGCGAGCAGGCGGGCGGCGCCGGTGTGATCGAAGTGCGCGTGCGTGAGCAGCGCAGCCGCGAGGTCGGCGAGGTCGAGCCCGGCCTCGGCGATCTGGTCGACCAGCGGGTCGCCGGGAGGGACGATCGGCGTGTAGTTCTCGTAGTCGAAGGATGCCGTGCGCGTGGCGCGGTCGCGGATGCGCGCCGGGTCGAACCCGCCGTCGACGAGCACCCACCCCTCGTCGAACACGACCGCCACGGCCGTCACCGGCTCCATGAGGAACCGGAACCGGCTGCCTCCGTCGAGGGACGTCGCCTCCGCGATCGGCTCGTACCCCACGACCATGGGCACGAGGTGCCGCGGCCGCCCGCTCAGCCGCAGCGGCGGAAGGTCCGCGTGATCGACGATCGACGAGCTCATGCCGTCGCCGCCCGGTACGCGCGCCATCCGCCGTGCGCGGTGATGTCGGTCGCGCCCTCGAGCGCGACGGCCTCGCACAGGAATCCGGTGACGCTCGACCCGTCCGCGAGGACGGCGGAACCGATCCCCATGGGCGCGGGCAGATCCGCGACGAAGCGTCCGAACCCGGCGGCCGGGAGCCGCCACACCTCCCCCGCGATCGCGGCGCCGCCGTCGGCCGCGCGGGCGAGGCCCGGCTTCGGCGGAACCGTGTCGAGGGCGTACAGCCGGTACTGCGCGGCGGTCTCGACCTCGGCGACGAACGTCCCGCCGGCGGCGACGAGCTGGTGGTTCAGCGGCTGTCCGCGCAGGTGCGCACCCACGACGAGGAGATCGACGGACGGCGCCTGGATGCGCTCGGCGAGCTGCGCGAGCGTGCGGTCGGCGAACGGGGCGCCCGTGAGCATGACGCCGAATGCCCGGCCGCCGACGACCCCGGCCGGGACGGCGAGGGCGCTGCGGTCGAGCAGGTTCGCGAAGTTCGTGTACCGGCCCATGCGACTGTTCGCGCCGACCGGGTCGGCGGCGACCTCGTCGAGGGTGGGATGCCACGTGGTCGTGGGCGTGAGAAGGGCCACCGTCCCCTCGAGTCGGCGGAGCCCCTCGGCACCCAGGCGGTCGAGACGCTCGCGGTCCCGGAAGTAGTCCGCGGCTCGCGCCTCGGCCCCCGCGAGCACGATCCCGGCGACCGTGGGGTCGAGGTCGGTGCCCACGAGCTCGGGGTGGGCGGCGATGAAGTCGCCCACGGCCGCCGTGCGCTCGGCCACGAAGGCGCCGCCGTAGAGGAGGGACGCTGCTTCGAGGAGCGGCGCGATGTCGACCTCGACGATCTCGACGCCCGAGGCGGCGAGCGCGGCGACGACCCCGGCGAACGCCTCGGCCCAGCCGTCGGCGAGGCCCGCGAGGTGCGCGGCGGTCGGCACGGCCACGCGCGGACGCGCGTCCAGCGGCGGCTCCGGGCGGTCGTCACGTCCCAGCGGATCGATCCCGTCGGGCCCGGCCATGATCTCGGCCGCCGCGCGGGCGTCGGACAGGCCCCGTGCGAACACGGTGACGCAGTCGAGGGTGCGGCACGCGGGCACGACGCCGGTCGCGGGGACGAGCCCCACCGTCGGCTTGACCCCCACGATGCCGTTGAGCGCCGCGGGGACGCGTCCGGAACCGGCGGTGTCCGTGCCGAGCGCGAGGTCGACGATCCCGAGGGCCACCGCCACGGCAGAGCCCGAGCTGGAACCGCCCGAGATCCGCGTCGGGTCCCACGCGTTGCGGACGGCGCCGAACGGGCTGCGGGTCCCCACGAGGCCCGTGGCGAACTGATCGAGGTTGGTCTTGCCGATCACCACGGCGCCCGCGGCACGCAGCCGCGCGACGGCGGTCGCGTCGCGCTCGGGGCGGTACGCGTAGGCGCGGCTCCCGGCCGTCGTCGACATCCCCTCGACGTCGATGTTGTCCTTGACCGCGACGACCGTGCCGGCCAGCGGCAGGCGCTCCCCGGCGGCGACGCCGAGGTCGACCTCGGCCGCCTCGGCGAGCGCGTCGTCCTCGTCGCGGACCGTGATCCACACCTCGGGGCGGTCGACCTCGCGCATCCGGGCGTACGCGGCGCGGACCCGCTCGACGGCGCTCACGCGTCCACCGCCACGGCGGCAAGGAGCTGACCGGCGGCGACGGTCTCGCCCGGACGGACGAACACCTCGGCGACGGTCCCCGTCACCGGCGACCCGATCGGGGTCTCCATCTTCATGGCCTCCAGCACGATCATCTTCTCTTCCTTCTGCACGGACGCCCCCTGGGCGGCATCCACTCTCCAGACCGCGGCGGCGAAGGGCGCGGTCACCCCCACCGTGCCGGGCGGCAGCGCGCGGCCCGCGGTCGGCGCCGCGGCCGGCGCCTCGTCGACGCGGTCGAATTCGCCGCTCGCCCGCCACCTCTCGCGCTCCTCGTCGAAGGCGCGGCGCTGACGTTCGCGGAACGCCGCGATCCCGGGGGCCTCGTCGGCGAGGAAGCGCTCGTACTCGGCGAGCGCGAACTCGCCCTCGACGGTCTCGAAGCTCCCGCGCCCGGCATCCACGTCCGTCCGGAGGTCGAGGAGCTCCTCGGCCGACACGGGGTACCAGCGGATGCGGTCGAAGAACCGCAGCGCCCACGGGTTCTCGGTGAACAGCCCGCCACGGCGGAAGCGGTTCCAGATCTGCACGGTGCGGCCGACGAACTGGTAGCCGCCGGGGCCCTCCATGCCGTAGATGCACATGTACGCCCCGCCGATGCCGACGGAGTTCTCGGCCGTCCACGTGCGCGCCGGGTTGTACTTCGTCGTGACGAGGCGGTGGCGCGGGTCCAGCGGCGTCGCCACTGGCGCGCCGAGGTACACGTCGCCGAGCCCCATCACGAGGTACTGCGCGTCGAACACGGTGCGGTACACGTCGTCGACGCTGTCGAGACCGTTGATGCGGCGGATGAACTCGATGTTCCACGGCGTCCACGGAGCGTCGTCGCGGACCCCGGCCATGTACCGCTCGATCGCGAGCCGCGTGGCGGGATCGTCCCACGACAGCGGCAGGCGCACCTCGCGCGACGGCACCACGAGCTCGGACGTGGGCGGCAGGTCGTCATCGAGCTCGCGCAGCAGCCCGACGAGCTGCGACGCGCGCAGCACCGAGGCATCCGTGTGCACCTGGAGGGACCGGATGCCGGGGGTGACGTCGAGGATGCCCTTCGGCGCCTCCTCGGCGAGGCGTTCCTGCAGCGCGTGCACGCGCATGCGCAGGCCCAGGTCGAGCACCTGGTCGCCGAACTCGACGAGGACGTTGTCGTCGCCGTCGCGGCGGTACGTGGTCCGCGGGCGGAGGACGCGCTCCCCCTCGACCTCCGCGTCGCGCATCGCGATCACGCCGTCGTCGCCGTCGCCGGTCCCCACGAGCGCGGGGGCGGCGACCGCCGGGTCGAGGGTCGCGGCATCCGCTTCCCGGACCGGCGCGAACCGCACGACGTCTCCCGGCCGCAGCTGTCCGAGCTTCCACAGATCCCCGGACGCCACGACCACCGGGCACACGAAGCCGCCGAGGCTCGGTCCGTCGGGGCCGAGGAGCACGGGGGTGTCGCCGGTGAAATCGAGCGCGCCGACGGCGTAGGGCGTGTCGTGGATGTTGGACGGGTGGAGCCCCGCCTCGCCGCCGTCGGTGCGCGCCCACGCCGGCTTCGGGCCGGTGAGGCGCACGCCGGTGCGGGCGGAGTTGACCTGGACGCGGTACTCCGCGGAGTACAGGGCGTCGATGTCGGCGCGCGTGAAGAACTCGGGGGCGCCGTGCGGCCCCTCGGTCACCGCGAGCACCCACGTCGTATCGAGGTGCGGGCGGCGTTCCGCGGGCGTCGGCGCGGGCGCGGCGGACGCCGCCGTGCCGGGGCGCAGCACGTCGCCGGTCACGAGCGCGCGACCGCCGTGCCCGCCGAAACCGCCGAGCGTGAAAGTCGACGCGCTCCCGAGGTACTCGGGAACGTCGATGCCGCCGCGCACGGCGAGGAAGACGCGCATGCCGGGGCCGGCGGCGGTGCCGATGCGCAGCACGCCGCCCGCGGGGACCTCGACCGGCTCCCACTGCGCGACGGGCGCGCCGTCGAGCTCCACCGGGGCCGGCGCACCGGTGACGGCGACCACCGAGGCCTCGCTGAAACGCAGGGTCGGACCGGTGAGCGTGATCTCCAGGCCCGCCGCCCCCTCGGGGTTGCCGACGGCGAGGTTGGCCTCGCGGAAGGACACGGCATCCATGGGTCCGGACGGCGGGACGCCGACCTTCCAGTAGCCGACGCGTCCGGGGAGGTCCTGCACGGTCGTGAGCATGCCGGCATCCACCACGTCGATGCGCGGATCGGGGTCGCGCGCGTCGTCGAGGGTCCCGGTGTCGTGGGTGGCGGCGCGGACGCGCGGGTCGTTCACGATCTCGCGGATCATCCCGGCACCGGTGACGATGCCGTCCACGCGCGTGTCGGCGAGGGCGGCGGAGAGCCGGTCGAGCGCTGCGTCACGGTCGTCGGCGAAGGTGATGACCTTGCCGAGCAGCGGGTCGTAGAACGGCGACACCTCGCTGCCCGCCTCGACCCAGGAGTCGACGCGGATGCCGTCGCCCTCGGGCCAGCTGACGGCGGTGACGAGCCCCGTCGAGGGGGTGTTGCCCCGGTCGGCGTCCTCGGCGTAGATGCGCGCCTCGACGGCGTGACCGCGGGGCTCGAGCGGACCGTCGAACAGGGCCTCGGGCAGCGCGGCGGGGCCGCCGCCGGCGAGGTCGAGCATGAGACCCACGAGGTCCACGCCGAACACCGCCTCGGTGACGGGGTGCTCGACCTGCAGGCGCGCGTTGACCTCGAGGAAGTAGGCGCGCTCGGCGATCGGGTCGTACACGAACTCCGCGGTGCCGGCGGAGCGGTAGCGGATGTCGGCGGCGAGCGCCGCGGCCGTGCGGTGGAGTTCCGCGCGGACTTCCGACGGGAGTCCCGGCGCCGGGGCCTCCTCGACGACCTTCTGGTTGCGGCGCTGCAGCGAGCAGTCGCGGTCGCCGAGGACCGCGACGCGGCCCGCGCCGTCACCGAAGAGCTGCACCTCGACGTGACGCGCGGGGCGCACGAACTTCTCCAGGAACACCCCGGGCGTGCCGAAGCTCGCCGCCGCCTGACGCACCACCGCGTCGTACGCGGCGCGGAGCTCGGCGGCATCCGCGCACACCCGCATGCCGATCCCGCCGCCGCCGCCGGTGGCCTTGAGCATCACGGGGTAGCCGATGACGGATGCCGCGGCCTCGGCCTCGGAGGCCGACTCCAGCACACCGGTACCGGGGAGGAGCGGCACGCCCGCCGCCTCGGCCAGCGCCCGCGCGCGGTGCTTCAGCCCGAAGGCCTCGAGCTGCTCGGGCGTCGGCCCGACCCACGCGAGGCCCGCCGCCTCGACGGCGCGTGCCGCGTCGGCGTTCTCGGCGAGGAACCCGTAGCCGGGGTGGATCGCACCGGCGCCGGTCGCGCGGGCGGCGTCGAGGATCGCGTCGATGCGCAGGTACGACTCCGCGGCGGGAGCGGGACCGAGGCGCACCGCCTCGTCGGCCTCGCGGACGTGGGGAGCCGCGCGGTCGGCGTCGGAGAACACCGCGACCGTGCGGAGCCCGCGCTCGCGGGCGGAGCGCAGGATGCGGCGGGCGATCTCGCCGCGGTTGGCGACGAGGAGCGTGTCGAAACCGGTCACGGGCGCGTCACCACCATGCGCAGCGGCGTGCAGCTGAAGTCGTTGCACGGGTTGTTCATCTGGGGGCAGTTCGACACGATCACGAGCACGTCGCGCTCGGCGCGGAGCGCCACGCGCTTGCCGGGCGCCGACATGCCGTCGACGATGCCGAGCGACCCGTCCTCCTCAACCGGGACGTTCATGAACCAGTTGAGGTTCGACACGAGGTCGCGGGCGCCCAGGCCGTAGCGCGCGGCCTCGGCGAGGAAGTTCTCTCGGCAGCCGTGCTGATAGAGGGTGTGGTGGCCGTACCGGAGGGTGTTCGACTCCTTGCTGCACGCGCCGCCGATCGTGTCCTGCCGGTCGACCTCGTTGCCGACCACCGTCATCAGCGGGCGGCCGAGGTTGCTGCGCAGCACCGTGCCGGTACGGACGTAGACGTTGCGCTGCCACGCGATCGTGTCGGCGGCGCTGTAGCGCTCGTCGGTGTCGTCGGCGGCGTAGACGAGGAAGTCGGCGGACTGGTTGCCGCCCACATCGACGATCGTGAGGACGTCGCCGGCGCGGACGATGCCCGACCACGGCCCACGCGGTGCGACCTGCTCGTCGAGCACGATCTCGCCGGCGACCAGCGGCTCGGACCAGTCGAGGGGGACACCGTCGGCGTGGACGGGACGTTCGGGAACGGTGGTGATCATGACGACTCCAGCTCAGAGCCCGGCCAGGGCGGCGTACGTGATGCTGTTGCGGTAGGCGCGTTCGCGCTCGGGGGTGAGGGAGAACACGGCATCCCCCTCGCCGGTGGGCTGCGACGCCCACGCGGTGATCTGCAGCGGACCCACGATGTAGTCCTCGCGGGGGTCGAGCGGGTGCGGGACGTTCGCGACCAGGACGATCAACGGCAGCTCCGCGACGAGCTCGATCGAGGCGCCCGGGCCGGCGGAGCCGAGCCACTCGAGGTCGCCGTCGGGGTTCGCGCGCACGCCCTGGAAGAACGACACCGCGGGCGGGAGGTCTCGCGCGGTCAGCCCGTGCTTGCTCGCGGCGAGCCGGAGCAGGCCGTGGCCCGACGGCGACGGCCCCTCGGGCGCGGCGTCGCCGTACCGCTCGATGGCGGCCGCGTCGCTCGTCGTGCCGCAGAAGGCGTCGTGGCGGCCGGAGCTGTCGGCGACGATCGTCGCGAGGACGCGGCCGTCGCCCGAGAGCAGCGGGTGCCCCTCGCCGAGGTACGCCTGCCACGGGATCTTCTGCGTGTCCGCGACGTTGAGCCGTTCGCCGGGCTCGACGGCGTTGAAGAGGAGCACGGTGGCGCAGGCGTCGCCGCTGGGATCCGTGAAGCGGATCCGCGTGCCGCGGGCCACGCGCAGGTGCGTGTAGCCGCCGGGGGCCACCGTCTCGGCCCAGCGCAGATCGCCCTCGGCGACCCCCTCCGGCGCGAAGGGCGCCGCCGAGGGCGGGAGATACGGCATCCAGTCCGACTGCGCCGCGCGGGCACGAGCGTCCTCACGGGCGCGCCCCACGTTGCCGAGAGCGTCGACACGACCTTCCATGTGCAGCCTCTTTCTGTCGCTTGACAGGTATTAGACCAGGCGTGCGTTTCGGCGGCGTTACACGGCCCCCGGGTACGGTGGAGCGCATGGCCGCCACCCGAACCGGACGACCCCGCGCCTCCGGGTTGTCGCCCACCGGGCTCGGCACCCGGGCCGACGTCCTCGCCGCCGCGGCCGCCCTCTTCGGCACGCGGGGGTACGCCTCGGCCAGCACGCACGCGATCGCCGAGGCCGCCGGCATCCGCCAGGCCACGCTCTACCACCACTTCGCGCGGAAGCAGGACATCCTGCTCGCGCTGCTGCTCGACACCGTGCAGCCCTCACTCGATGTCGCAGCGCAGCTGCTCGCCCGCGACGAGGACCCCGCCGCGCGGCTGTGGGCCCTGTGCGTCTCCGACGTCACACTCCTCGCCGAGGCCCCGCACAACACCGGCGCGCTGTACCTGCTGCCCGAGGTGTCGGACGCGGCGTTCGAGCCGTTCCGCGAACGCCGGAGCGAGCTCGAGACGACCTACCGCACGCTCGTGGCCGCGTGCGGCGTCGCTGCCGCGGCAGCCGGCGCCTCCCTCGTGCTGGCGCTGGTGGAGAGCGTGATCCTGCAGCGCAAGGGCGGTGAGGCGACCCCCCTGGATGCCGAGACCATCGCCGCCGCCGCGCTGCGCGTGCTCGACCTGGATGCCGCGACGCGCGAGCGCGCGACCGCGCTGGGCCCCGGGGTGCTGTCGGCGCTGGGCTGAGGCCGGAGCTCTACGCGCCGCCCTGGGTCGGGGGCCTAGTCGTCGCCGCCCGGGGTCAGGGGCCCAGTGCGCGATAAACGCGATCGACGACCAGAAACGGGACGTCGTCACGTTTCTCGCCGTGGATCGCGTTTATCGGCAGTTGAGGCCGGCAGCGCGCGCCCGACAGCCCGGCCCGGCGGCTCGGGATGCCACCCCCCGCGCCGCGGGCGATTTCACGCGCCTTTTACACGGGCGAAACCACGGCGAACGCCGGCGAGCGGAGTCTTTCTGTCAGGCAACAGAAACCCTATTCGCCCCTCATCGCCGGGAGCCCGCCCATGATCATCTTCGGAGTCGCCCTGAGCGTCGTCCTCATCCTCGTCGTCGGCATCGTCGTCGCGCGCAAGGTCGACGGCGACAGCGCGAACTACCTCGTCGCCGGGCGCCGCCTCGGCGTCCCGCTCGTCGCCGTCAGCCTCACCGCCGCCGCCGTCGACGCCAATGCGACGGTCGGCAACACCGACCTCACGTCGCAGTTCGGCTTCTGGTCGGGAGCGTCGCTCGCCATCGGCCTCGCGGTCTGCCTCCTGCTGACCGGACTCTTCCTCGCCAAGCGGATGAACGGCATGAAGCTGTTCACCCTCGGCGACTTCTTCCGCCTGCGGTACGGACGCCCCGTGGAGCTGCTGGCATCCGTCCTGATGATCGTGTCGTTCACGTTCCTCCTGGCCGGCAATCTCGTCGCCTGCGGCTTCCTCCTCGAGCGCTTCGCGAACATCCCCTACGCGTGGGGCGTGGTGCTCGCCGTCGTCCTCGTTCTCGCGTACACGGTCGCCGGCGGCCTGTTCTCGGATGCCTACACCGCGGCGATCCAGACCACGATCACCGTCGTGGCGGCCATCGTCCTGCTGGGGTGGGTCGCGCTCTCGTACGGGATCGTGATCCCCGAGGGCATGGGACCCCTCGACCTCCAGCAGCTCACCGACCCCGCCGCCGGGGCCCCGATCAACTGGGCCACGCTGATCTCGCTCGCCATCGGCGACATCGTCGCGATCGACTTCATGCAGCGCATCTTCGGCGCGAAGAGCCCCACGGTCGCGCAGCGCTCGTGCTTCATCGCCGCCGGCCTCACCGCCGCCATCGGATCCGTCTTCGCCATCGTCGCCCTGAGCGTGTCGTCGACCCTCGGACTCTCCGTCGAGAACGGTCCCGTGCTGTACCAGCTGCTCGGCGACTACGCCCCGCCCATCATCGCGATCCTCGTCCTGTCGGGCATCGTCGCCGCGTCGTTCTCGACCGCGTCCGGCGCGATGCTGGCCACCTCGGCGATCGCCGTGCGCAACATCTTCACGGTCCGCCGCCACACCGGAACCGGCCCCGACCCGCTGCTGCGCTGGACGCGTCTCGCGATGATCCCGTTCGTGATCGCCGGCGCCTTCCTCGCGATCCGCGTCAGCCAGACCGGCATCCTGCTCACCCTCGCCTTCGACCTCATGCTCGCGTGCCTCGCGGCGCCGTTCGTGATCGGGGTGTTCTGGAAGCGGCCGGGCGCCGTCGCCGCCCTCGGCGCCATGGCGGTCGGCTTCGTCGTCCGCATGACGCTGCTGGCCCTCACCCCGACGCTGTACGGCGTGCCGAACGACATCCTGTACATCCCGAACGACCTGGTCGGGGCGGACTTCGACGGCTGGGCGACGCTCGTCTCGACGCTCGTCGGGTTCGGCACCTACGTGGTGCTGGCCTTCGCGGTGCCGCGGCACACGTCGGAGCTCGACCGGGAGGCGGCGGTCCTCGCCGACCTCGCCGCCGAGCGCGAGGCGTCGGAGAAGGTCGAGGTTCCCGCATGACTTTGGATCCCAAGATGCAACGTTCGGATCCCAAACGGTAAGGTGCTGCGCGTGACCATCATCGACCTGAGCATTCCCGTCCACCCCGAGATGCTGCACTGGGGCCGCCGACCGACGTACGAGATGGTGGAGGAGATCTCCGACACCAGCCCGAGCGAAGTGTCGCGCTGGCTCATCGGAGCGCACACCGGCACCCACGTCGACGCCCCGAGCCACTTCGTGCCCGGCGGGACGACCGTGGACTCCCTCCCCCTCACCCACACCGTCGGTCCCGCCCGCGTGCTGGACCTGCGGCACGTCGAGAAGGAGATCACCGACGCCGATCTGATTGCCGCCGGCGCCGAGGGGGCGACGCGCGTGCTCTTCAAGACGCGCAACTCCACCGACGCCCTCACCCGCACCGAGAAGAGCGCCACGTGGGTCGGCCTCGGACCGTCCGGAGCGCAGTGGCTCGTCGATCACGGCGTCGTCTTCGCCGCGAACGACTACATGACCATGGAGGCCCCCGACCACACGGTCGAGTGGCCCACCCACGTCATCCTGTGCAACGCCGGCGTCGTGATCCTCGAGAACGCGAACCTCGCCGACACCGAGGCAGGCGACTACTACCTCGTCTGCCAGCCGGTCCCGTTCGAGGGACGCGAGGCGGCACCAGCCCCGACGCTCCTGCTCCCGGCGGCGACGGCGGACGTCGTCTGATCCGCGCGCGGGGTGCCCGGATGCCGTCAGGCGTCGGGGCGCCCCGACGCGCGATCCAGGAGGCGCCGCGGTTCATCGACGAGCATCCCGTCCACCCGCGCCGTACCGAGGAGCCCGCGCAGTTCCGGCACCACGACCCCGAGCAGCCGGCCGTACCCGTACCCGCCGTGACGCGCGAGCTGCGCCTTCGTCCACACGGATTGCCCGAGGACGTAGGACGCCGTGGGCCGCGCAGTCACGGCGTCCACGAAGAAGCGCAGGCGCTCGGCATCCGTCGGATTGTGCACGCGCCCGACGTGCACGTCCTCGGTGCCGAAGCACATCTCGAGCGTCGCGCCCGCGTCGGACAGGTCGCGCCAGTACGCGGCATCCAGGAATTCGTCGGCATTGGTGAAGACGACGCGTTCCGCGGGCAGCCCCGCGCGCCCGAGCTCGTCGAGCACCGCGAGGCCGTCGCGGGCGTCGGGGTCGAGCCGCACGGTGACGCTCGCCCCCGCCCGTCCCGCCGCGTCGGCGGCCGCGCGCAGCATGCCGCGTTCGACGTCCGGGAGGCCGGCGGTCGTGCCCAGGATGCCGAGGAGACCCGCGCGATAGTCGGCGCCCGGCACCGCGTCGTCGAGGGCCGTGGCGAAGAGGTCGCGGAGGCCGTCCTCGTCGAGCGCCGCGATCTCCGGCGGGAGCGTCGAGCGGATGTACGTGCCGTACGCGACGACGATGGTCATCCCCGAGCGCCGCGCGATGTCGGGCAGTCGCGCGTGATCGGGCCCGAGCCCCCACGACGTGGACTCGACGAGCGCGCGCTGCCCCGCGGCCGTCGCCGCGCGCAGCTCGTCGACAGCGGCATCCGGGTCGTCCAGCCGCAGGTTGTCGGCGAACGCGAGCATGTTGCGGCGCAGGTAGTCGCGCGTCTCCGGACGCACGGTGGGCGGGCCGGGCGGCGGGGGCTGCTCACCGTCGCGCTGCAGGCGGGCAGAGTCGGCGAGCACGTGATCGTGCATCGATGTCGGGCCGAGCGCCTCGGCGGCGACGGGCCCGAGGACTGTTTCGATCATGCGCGCCCCTTTCGTTGCGGATCCATTCTGGCCCATTTAGGATCCAAACATGACTTTCGTGATGAGACCCGCCGAGCTGGATGCCGCCGAACTCGAGGCCAAACCCCTCGCCCCGCCGAACGCGGAGCCGCTGTCGGGCGAGATCATCGTCCGCGGCAAGGTGCAGTTCGTGAACGACGACCGCACGATCATCTCCGGCGTCTGGGAGAGCGACCCCGGGACGTCGCGTTGGGAGTTCCTCACGCGCGGCGAGATCGTCCACATCCTCGCGGGGCGCATGACCGTGCAACGTGACGGAGAAGAAGCGGTCGAGCTCACCGCCGGCAGCGCCGCCTACTTCCCGATCGGATGGACGGGCGTGTGGACCGTCGTCGAGCCCGTCCGCAAGCTCTACGTGGTCTACAAGCCCGCCGCCTGAGGCGGGACCGACCGGCGCCCGGCGCGCGCCGCGGCTCAGCCCAGGCGCAGGAGGCGGGCGGCGTTCTCGCCGATGATCGCGGCGGCTTCGGATGCCGAGAGCCCGGGCAGTTCCTCGACGACCGCAGCTGTCGCCCCCGGCGTGTACCAGGGGAAATCCGAACCGAGCACGACGCGCTCGACCCCGATCGCACGGACGAGGGCGACGACCTGGGCCGCCGTGGGCGCGAGCGGCGCGCCGATCCAGTGCACGATCTCCGACAGGTCGAAGCGCAGCGTCGGCTGCGCCTCGGCAAGCGCCTCGACCTCGCGCCAGGCCGCGCCGCCCAGGTGGGCCATGATGACCGCGAGCCCGGGACGCTCGCCCGCCACACCGGCGATGCGCTTCGGGTCGGCCCACCCGAAGCCGCGGACGTCGGGCCCGCCGTGGAAGACGACGGGGGCCCCCGCTTCCTCCAGCGCGTCGTACGCACCCGCGAGACCCGGGTCGTCGGGGTAGGTGCGGATGGCGATCGGATGCAGCTTCAGGCCGCGCGCACCGTGGTCGCCGAACATCTCCGCGAAGTGGGCGTGGACCTCGGCGGAGGTCATCACCGCGGGGTTGGCGGCGAGGAAGGGCAGGAGCTGCGCATGCTGCGCGCCGAGGTCGCAGAGCCACCGGTTGTACGCGACGAGGTCGTCGCGGAGGGCGGCGTGCGGGGGGACGGCGGGCCAGTAGTCCGCTCCGCCGGGCGGGTGCGGAAGCTCCGGCAGCTCGAAGCTGCCGAGGACGGCCGCGTAGTCGAATCCCTCGGTCTCGAGCGTCGCGAGCGCGTCCGCGACGGTGCCGGCGAGGCCGGCGAAGGTCACGTCCGGCTTCTCCCCGTACTCGACGATCGGGTAGGCAGTCAGGTCGTGCAGTCCCTGCGTCGGGTCGGCGTAGAGGTGCAGGTGCGTGTCAATCCTCATCGTCGACCTCCGGTGCCGGATGCCAGGTCTCGACGACCGTGACCATCTCGAACACGTTGTTGCCCGACAGGCTCGTCACGCCGATCCCGGCGGAGGTCGAGCGGCCGATGCGCGGCCCGAAGACCTCGACGAAGAGGTCGGCAGCGCCGTTGGTCACGAGGTTCACGTCGGTGAAGTCGGGCGAGACGCAGACGAACGTCAGCGTGCGGATGAAGGCCGACACCTCGTCGAGCGACCCCACCGCGAAGCGGATCAGGCCGAGGACGTTGATCGCGGCGTACCGCGCCGCCTCGTAGCCCTGCTCGAGGGTGACGGTCTCGCCGACGCGGCCGGGGAACACCTTGTTGCCCTGGCGGTCTTCCGGGGTGATGCCGCTGATCGTGAGCGTGCGCCCGAGATGGTGGAACGCCTTCATCGTGGCGTACCGCTCGCCGTACGGCGGATCGCTGTAGTCGGGAATGACCAGACCCAGTTCCTTGACACGTTGCTCAGCGGACCACGCCATGACAGCTCCCGTCGTAATGGATCCATTTTATGTGAGATAGGATACAACCGAAGAGAGGTGCGCCATGACATCCGCCGAAGCACGCGTCCGCGAACTCGGACTCGAGATCCCCGACTACAGTGACCCGCCGTTCGGCATCCGCTACGGACGCATGAAGCCGTTCCACCGCATCGGCTCGCTCATCGAGCTCGCCGGCCTCACGCCCGAGAACCGCGCGGGCGACCGCCTGAACCCGGGTGTCGTGAGCGTGGACGTCACGGTCGAGGAGGGCTACGCCGCGGCGCGGCTCACCGCGATCCACACGCTCGGCATGATCCGCTACGCGGTCGGGTCGCTCGACAACGTGGTGAGCCTGTCGCGCGCCCTGTGCTTCGTGGTCTGCCCTCCGGGGTTCGAGGACCTGCACCTCGTCTCCAACGGCGCGACCGACCTCTTCCTCGACGTCTTCGGCGACGAGGTCGGGAGCGTGGGCCGCGCGTCGATCGGCGCCACGAGCCTGTCGCGCAACAACTGCTTCGAACTGTGGCTCAGTCTCGAGTGCGCACCGGAGACCCCCGCGGCATGAACGGCACGCGGGACATCACCCGCACCGTGCCGTTCTGGCTGATCTTCGCCGCGTCCACGCTCGGCGGCATCACGAACTCGGCCAGCACGCCCCTCATCCCCGTCTACGTCAGCGATGTGCTCGGCGGCGGCACGGAGCTCGCCGGGGCGATCATCTCGCTCGCCGCGGTCGCCTCGATGCTGTCGATGCCGATCGCGGGCGTGCTCGGCGACCGTTTCGGCTACCGCCTCGTCGCGGTCATCGGCAGCGCCGTCGCGACCGCCGCGATGGTCCTCCTCGTGAGCATCCCGACCGTGTGGGGCGCGGGACTCAGCCGCGTCCTCTTCGGCCTCGGCGGCTCGGCCGCGGTGACGCTGCTGATGGCCTGGCTGGTCACGATGGCCTCGCCGGGCGAGCGCGGAAAGGCCCTCAGCATCTACGGCCTCAGCGTCTGGATCGGCCTGGCGCTCGGGCCGCCCCTCGGCACCGCGGTCGATGCTCTCGCCGATCCGCGGACGGTGTTCCTGATGTGCGCCGGCCTCGAGCTCGTCACCGGGCTGCTGATCCTCGCCCTCCCCCGCGTCCCGCGCCCCCTCCCCCGCGCCGACGCGACACCGCGCCCGCGCGGACTCCGCGCCCTCTGGCGCGCCTTCCTGGCGGTCTGGACACCGGGTGTCGTGGCCGCGGCGGCCTGGTGCGGCGAGGGGCTCATGCTCGGGTTCCTCATCGTGCACCTCTCCGCCGCCGGCATCCCCGCGACGGGCATCACCGGTGCGGCCTCGGTGTTCGCCGTCTTCGCGGTGTCGGTCATCGTCGCGCGCCTGTTCCTCGCGAGCCTCCCCGATCGGATCGGCCCGCTGCGGGCGACCGCGATCTCGCTCGTCGCGCTCACCGCGGGCCTGGTCACTCTGGCCCTCGCCGGGAACTTCTGGATCGCGTCGGTGGGCGCCGCGCTCATCGGCGTCGGCTTCTCGCCGCTGTACCCGTCGTTGACGATGCTCGCCACGCGCGGACTCCATCCCGAGAACCGCGCCCTCGGCGTGGGGCTGTTCTCGAGCTTCACGAGCATCGGTTACGGCGGCGGCGCCATCATCGGCGGCGCCGTGATCGCCACCGCCCCCTCGATGTGGGCGTTCCTGCTCGTCGCGGGGCTGCAGCTGGTGGCCCTCGCCGTCCTCGTGATCTTCACGCGCGACGACTCGCCGCGGACGCGGACGGATGCCATCGAGCCCCGGGATCCCGCCGCCTGACCGCCGCGGAGGGCCTCACCAGAGGCGCGAGCGCTTCGCCGGCAGCAGGTCGCGCATCGCCACGGCCACAGTGTCGGCGCCGCGGGTGATCCAGACGCGGGCGTCCGGCCAATAGTCGGTGAGCAGTTCGGCGCAGACGCCGCACGGCTCGATCACGTGCTCGGTGCCGCCCGGACGCCGCAGCACGCTCACGGATGCCACGACCGAACCCGCGGCCGCGACGACGTTCCCCGCGGCGACGCCCTCGGCGCACACCGAGGAGCGGCGCGCCGAACCGTCGACGTGCACGCCCGTGACGATCCGTCCGTCGGCCAGTCGGAACGCCGCGACGACCTCGTGCCTGCCCTCGCGGTAGACCGCGGCGAGCTGCGCCCGCGCGACCTCCAGCAGCTCGGCGTCCACGTCGGACATCTCCGCGGGACGCACGAGCGGCGGACGGTGGGTCACACCGGCACCGCGATGCGCATGATGCGGGCGTAGTTCCCGCCCTCGACGAGTGCGCGGTCGGCCTCGTCCGGGATCGCCTTCGCGATCTTCATGCGCTCGAGGTCGAAGTCCGATCCCGGCCACTCCGAGCCCATCAGGATCTTCCCGGGTCCGAGCCGCGCGTACGCGCGCTTGACGTCGGCCATGAGCGTCGCCGAGGTCTCGAGGTACACGTTCTCGCGCCGCTCGGCGACGATGATCGCCTCGGGCACGTTCCACACCGCGCCCATGTGCGCGATGATCGTCGGCACGTCGGGGTGGTCCTTGGCGATCTCCTCGATCGAGAAGGGCGCGCAGAAGGCGTCGTCGAGGGCGTTGATGATCACAGCCATCCCGTTGGCGGCGCACGCGCGGAACACCGGGTCGAGCAGACCGTGGTCGGCGACGTGATAGCCGTGCATGCTCGGGTGGAGCTTCAGACCCCTGATGCCGGCATCCGCGAGCCGCTGGATCTCCTCGACCGCGTCGTCGGCCTGCGGCATCACCTGACCGAACCCGATGAACCGGTCGGGGTGGGCGTCCTGCAGTCCGATGATGAAGTCGTTCTCGATCCGCTGCGCGAGCGAGCACACCATCGCCATGTCGACGCCGGCGGCATCCATGCGCGAGAGGATCCGCTGCGGATCGAACGGGACGTGCGCGGGCGGGGCCTCTCCCGGACGGGCACCGGTCAAGTAGTCGGAGCGGCCCCGGACGTCTTGGGTGGTGTTGTAGGCGTCGATGATCATGGGCACTCCTGGCAGTCGAGGGGAAGGACGAAGGGGATCCGGGTTCAGACCGGCACGGGGATCGCGGCCGTCGCGACGGCCTCGATGAGGTGGACGCGCTCGGGCGCGCGGCAGGCCAGACGCACGCGCGACCCCACGGCGAGGGCGGACAGGTCCGTCGACGGGGAGAGGGAGGCGACGACCTTGCGTCCGTACGGTGTCACGAGTTCGAGGCGGTAGCGGGAGCCCTGGAAGCTCACGAGGCGCACGACCCCCTCGACCGACCACGCCGGCGTTGCCTCGCCGGGGGCGACGACGCTCATGTCCTCCGGGCGCAGCACCGCGGTGGCATCCACGATCAGACCGGAGGTGTCGTCGACGAGCACACCGTCGGACACCGGGAGGAGATTCGCTTCGCCGAGGAAGCTCGCCACGTAGGCGTTCACCGGGCGGCGGTAGAGGTCCTCGGGCGTGGCGACCTGCACCAGCCGCCCCTCGTGCATGATCGCGACGCGGTCCGACATCGTCAGCGCCTCCGTCTGGTCGTGGGTGACCGAGACGGTCGTGATCCCGACCTTGCGCTGGATGCGGGTGATCTCCACCTGCATCTGCTCGCGCAGCTGCTTGTCGAGGGCGGCCATCGGCTCGTCCAGGAGCAGGATGCCGGGGCTGGCGGCGAGTGCGCGGGCGAGGGCGACGCGCTGACGCTGCCCGCCCGAGAGCGATGCCGGCGAACGATCGGCCATGCCGGGGAGCTGCACGAGCGACAGCATCTCCTCGGCGACCGCGCGACGTTCCTTGACCGGACGGCGGGCCGCGAGCAGCGGGAAGGCGACGTTGTCGCCGATGTTCAGGTGCGGGAACAGCGCGTACGACTGGAACACGACGCCGACGTTCCGCTTCTGCGGGGCGAGGCGTTCGACGTTCTTCCCGTCGAAGGCGACGTGACCGGCATCCACCGCCTGGAGTCCCGCGATGACGTTCAACAGCGTCGACTTGCCGCTGCCGCTGGCGCCCAGGAGCGTGACGAACTCGCCCGGCTGGACGTCGAGGGAGACGCCCTTGAGCACGTGGTTCGCGCCGAGGGTGACCTCGACGTCGGTGACGGAGAGTGCGACGGTCATTCGATGACTCCTTCCGGGCGGACCGCCGCGGTGCGGGCGCGCCCACGGCGCGCTCCGGACCGGCGCGATGCGCGACCGATGACGAGGGGGACGACCGCGAGGACCACGATCGCGAGGACGGAGACGAGCGTCGAGGCGGCCGTCAGCTCGGGCGAGAACGCCTCGGACGCCGCGTTCAGCATCTTCAGCGGGAGGGTCTGCACGCCGGGCGGCAGCAGGAAGACGGCCAGCACGACCTCGTCGAACACGACGACGAAGGCGAACAGCGCGCCCGAGAGGATGTAGGGCAGCAGGGCGGGGAGTTCGATCTTCCACAGCACGAGCGGCCAGCGGGCCCCGAGGGTCCAGGCGGCCGGCCGGAGCGCCGGGTCGATGCGCGCGACGCCGCCGGAGACGATGACGAACACGTACGGCAGCGCGAGCAGCGCGTGTCCGAGGACGAGCGTCAGCACCGAGCCGCGCAGGAACGACAGCTCGGAGCCGGCACCGTACAGCCCCACCGCGTACGCGATCGGCGGCAGCGCGATCGGGACGATGAAGAGCGTGCGGATCCACCGCTGCGCCGCGCGGCTGCGGACCCGCGTGAGCCCGATGGCGCCCACCGCGCCGAGAACGGTCGCGAGGAGCGTGGCGGCGGCGCTCTCCCAGAGCGAGAACGTGAAGGCGTTCATCCAGCGTCGGTCGCCGAGGACCTTCGCGTACCACTGGAGGGAGAACCCGTCGGGTGGGAAGAGGATGAAGCCGCCCTGCGTCCACGAGGTGGACACCAGGATCAGGAACGGCACGATCAGGAGCAGGCTCGCGAGCAGCGCGACGAAGATCACGGGGATCCGCCACGCGCCGAGGCTCCGGGCAACGGTGGTCGTCATGTCAGCCCCACTTCTCGCTCACCTTGAACAGACGATCGGCGACGAGGTAGATGAGCATCGTCCCGCCGACCAGCAGGATGCTCATGGCCGCCGCGAGGTCGGGGCGGTCGGCCTTGCTCATCTGCGCATTGATGACGCCCGAGACCGTCATGTTGGCGGGCCCGCCGAGCAGCAGCGGCGTCACGTAGAAGCCGAGCGACATGACGAACACCAGCACGCCTCCGCTGATGATCGAGGGGACGATGTGCGGCCACGTCACGGTTCGGAAGGTCAGCAGAGGCCCCGCACCGAAGATCGTCGCGGCGTTCAACTGCTCTTTGTCGATCGACTGCAGGGCGCTCATCACGGGCAGCACCGCGAAGGGGAGCATGACCGCGATCATGGCCGGGTACATGCCGGCGACCGTCTGGTAGATCTCGACAGGCTGGTCGCCGAGACCGATGACCCCCAGGAACCAGTGGATCGCACCCTTGGGGAGTTCCAGCAGCACCCAGCCGAACGAGCGCACCATGACCGACGTCCAGAGCGACAGCATGAGGGCCGCCAGGAGGGCGATGCGGAGCCAGCTCGGCGACGTGACGATCGCGAGGGCGTAGGCGGCCCCGAGGATCATGGTCAGCACCATCGTGACCACGGCGATCACGACGGTGCGGACGAGCGACCCCAGGAAGGCCGGCACGGCGAACGCCTCGGGGTACGCGGCTCCCCCGCCCTCGAACGACATCGCGATCAGGGCGATCATCGGGACGCCGAGGGCGATGGCGAAGAAGGCCAGGGGTGGCCACACGAGCCAGCGGACCTCGGCCCGGCTGATCCCGCCGCGGAGTCCGCCGGCGGGCCGCACCCGCGGCACCCTCGTGGCTAAGGTCGCACTACTCACGGGCCCATGCTCCTCGGTTGAGATTGCGGGGGAGTTTCCCCCGGGAGGGATCCGCACCGGCCGGGTGAGTCGGCGTCGTGGATCCAAAGTTAGCTCTTGTGGATCCGATTGTAAACAAGCTGTGTTTCCGGCGGGTAACAGCGCCCCCGGAAACAGCGGAAGGGCGCCTCCCCTGGGGGAGACGCCCTTCGCGAGGGTGCGGGGAACTCAGCCCGCGAGCCACGCCGTGTAGGAGTTCAGCAGCAGGTCCGCGTTCTCCGCGCGCCACTCCTCGCCGTAGCTCAAGAGGTTGGTGTGCGAGGGCGCGTTCACGACCTGCGAGGCGACGTCCTCGGGCAGCTCGTCGAACACCGCGGGGTTCACGGGACCGTAGCCGGTGCGGGTGGTGAACACGGCCTGACGGGCGGGGTCGTTCATCCACGAGGCGAGGGCGGCCACGGCATCCGGGTTCTTCGACGACTTCGGCGAGACCATGCCGGACGGGATCGCGAAGGCCTGGTTCCACTGCACCGTGACATCCTGACCGGCGTTCTGCAGCGCGCGGAACTGGCCCGTGACGGTCACGGCGATGGCGACGCTGCCGCTGCTCAGCAGCTGCTGGGTCTCGGGGTAGGACTGGTAGAACACCAGGCTGTCGCGGATCGAATCCAGCTTCTTCTCCGCGCGGGGGATGTCCAGCGGGTAGAGGTCGGCGGGCTTGACGCCGTCGGCGATCAGGGCGATCTCGTACGACGAGTCGTACGAGCCCGGGTCACCGGGCCACGCGCGCTTGCCCGGGAACTTCGTCGTGTCGAAGAAGTCGGCCCAGTCCTGCGGGCCACCGTTCGGGAAAGTCGCGGTCAGCCACCCCTGGGCGATGCCGAAGACGAATCCGCCGATGTAGTAGGGCCGCACGTTCTCGGGGAGGAGGCTGCCCTGGGCGTCGGCCGGGATCTCGGCGAGGTTGTCGAGGTTGGGCAGGATGTCGGAGATGCCCGCCTGGAAGATGTCGTAGTCACCCTCCTCGCCCTTGAGCTCGCTCTTGTAGACCGAGTCCTCGATGCTCGTCGAGACGACGTCGACACCGGTCTCGTCGATGAAGCTGTCGAAGTACGCGACCTGGCGGCTTTCGTTGGTCGGCCCGCCGTAGTCGGCCCAGACGACCTGGCCGCTGAGGGCGGCACCGTCGCTGGAGGCGGGCTGGGAGTCGGTGGCGCCGGCGCAACCGGCGGCCAGAAGGCTCATCGCGGCGAGTCCCGCGACGGTGGCGGCGATCCGCCGGGAGCGGTTCGGGGTCTTCATGATGGGAGTACTCCTCGGGCTGTACGGAAGGGGCGGAGCGGGTACGGCTCGCGTCGGGTCACGCGCCGCACCCGCCGACCGGGTGGAGAAATCATGGATGTATCTGGTGTGTAACTGGATCCAATATTGCAGGATTGGATCCGCTTGTACATGCCGAGAATGTTTCGCCGAAGTAAAACGTCGCTCAGTCGCGCGGCGATCGGGCGGTCAGACCCCGCACCGCCTCGATTCCGGAGGTGATCGCGAGCAGCTCCGCCTCGCCGCGATGGCGACCGACGACCTGCATCCCGACGGGCAGATCCTCGTGGAATCCGGCCGGAGTGACCACGACCGGGTGCGCCGTGACGGTGAAGCGGTTGGCGAGCATCTGCCACCGGAAATAGCGATCGTAGACAGTGTCGCCCACGCGCTCGACCCACTCGACCTCGGCCGGCGGGGCGACGACGGGGGTGGCGGGGGCGATGATCACGTCGACGTCGGCGAACAGTCGCTCGGTGCGCCGGAACACTTCCGTGCGCGTCCGCAGCGCGTCGGTCAGCTCGGTCGCGGTGATGCGCTCCCCCTGGCGGACGTTGCGCAGCAGGTCGGGACGCATCAGGTCGGGGTGAGCGGCCGCCTCGCCCCGATACGAGGCGAAGAAGTTGTACATCTCCACCGTCTCCCAGGCCGCCTCGGCATCCGCCAGCTCGAGATCCAGGTCGACGATGTCGTACCCCGCGGCCGCGAGCGTGTCGCGGGTGCGGGCGTGGACCGCGGCGACCTCCGCCGAGATCGGCACACCACCGGCATCGACACTCCAACCGATGCGGACGGATCCGGGATGTCGCGGCGTCAGGGACGCGAACACGGCCGGGTCCTCCGCGATCGAGAGCGGCGCCATCGGGTCGGGACCCGCCATCGCGGCGAGCGCGTACGCGACGTCGTCGCTCGTCCGCGCCATCGGGCCGAGGACGCCGTGCGCCGTCCAGCCGTTGTCGAGCCGGCCGCTCGCGACCCGGCCGGGGGACGGTCGGAGCCCCACGACGTTGCAGAACGCCGCGGGGTAGCGCAGGCTCCCGCCGCTGTCGGAACCGTCGGCGAACGGCAGCATGCCCGCCGCGACCGCGGCCGCCGCCCCGCCGCTCGAGCCGCCCGCGTGCCGGGACAGGTCGTAGGGGTTGCGGCACGTGTCGGCGACAGCGCTGAACGTCAACGTGCCGAGGCCGGCCTCGGGGGTGTTCGTCTTGCCGATGACGAGCGCACCCGCGCGTCGCATGCGTCCGACGACCATCGCGTCGGCGCGGGCCGGTGGGGCGTCCGCGTGCAGCCGGGAGCCGTGCCGGGTCGGCAGCCCCTCCACGTCGAGAAGGTCCTTCACGGCGGTGGGAAGGCCGTGGAGGAGCCCCACCTCGTCGCCGCGCGCGACGGCACGGTCCGCCTCCCGCGCCATCGCGAGCGCCTCGGACTCGGGCACCATCGTCACGATCGCCGCGATCGCGGGGTTCCGCTCCTCGATGCGCGCGAGGTGCGCGCGCATCACCTCCTCGGCGGAGAACTCCCGGGCGCGGATGCCGGCGGCGAGGTCGCGTGCGCTCCGTCGGTGCAGGGGCGTATCAGTGAGGGTCATCCGGGGGTCTCCATCCGGTCCAGGAGCGCGACGGGGCGCGCGACGAGCATGTCGTGAAGGCGGGCGTCGTCGACGCCGAGGCCCGCGAGGAGCGGGGCGATGCGCGTGAGCACGTGGCCGTAACCCATACCGCCGTAGCGCGTCAGCTGCCCCTTGGTCCAGACGGAGCAGCTGAGCGTGATCGCGGCGTCGGGCCGTGCGGCGACGAGCGCACCGAGGAAGTCGAGGCGCTCGCGGTCGGTGTGGTCGCGGATTCCTCCGCCGAACGAGTGGTCGCTGCCGAACGCGAACTCGACCACCGCGCCGGTGTCGACGACCTCGCACACGTAGTCCAGGTCGAGCACCTTGTCGATGTTGCAGAACAGGATCCGCTCGGGCGCGAGTCCGGCGGCGGTCAGGATGCCGGCGACCTCGGGGCCGCGCCGGGCGGCGGCATCCAGGCGGATGCTCACCGACGCTCCGGCCTCGGCGGCGGCGCGTCCCGCGGCGCGCAGGGCCCGCCCCTCGGCCGCGGTGATCTCGGCGCTCGTCCCGAGGAGGCCGAGGAGACCCGCGCGGTACGACGTCCCGGGCACGGCATCCGTCAGGGCCGTCCGGAAGAGCGCGGACATCCCGCTCTCGTCGAGGTCGCGCCACCACATCGGGAGGGTCTTGTCGATGTAGGAACCGTAGGCGGCCACGATCCGCACACCGCTGCGGCGGGAGACCTCCGGCAGATCCGCGTGCCGCGGACCCATGCCCCAGGACGTCGCCTCCACGATCGCGTGCAGGCCGGCGGCCTTCGCGGCGGACAGCTCCGCCGCGGCGGCGCCCGGGTCGTCGAGGGTGAGGTTGTCCGGCATCGACATCCAGTTCCACCGGAGGTCTCCCCACGCCTCCAGGCGCGGCGGCCCGTCCAGGAACGTCCCGTCCGGGAGCGGGCGGGCGAGCCCGCGGGAGTCGGTGAGCAGATGCTCATTGGTGGACGTCGGCCCCCACCCCTCCGCGGAGACGGGGCCGAGGACCGTCTCGATCACGCGGCGGTCCCCCGGTACACCGTGCGGCCGCCCACGACCGTGCGGCGCACCCGCAGTCCGCGGAGCGCTTCGACGCCGGCATCCACCGGGTCGTCCGACCACAGCGCCCAGTCCGCCAGCATGCCCGGACGGATCATGCCGCGGTCGTGTTCGGCGAGGCTCGCGTAGGCGGCTCCGGTCGTGTAGCCGGCGAGCGCCTCGTCGAGCGTGATCGCCTCGGACGGATCGAGCGGCTCGGCGGAGTTCGCCACGAACCGCGTCACGGACTGCCACATCAGGTGACGCGGGTCGAACGCGAAGTACGGTCCGTCGGAGCCGAGCGCGAGCACCGCGCCGGAGTCGATCCACGACCGCATCGGGTTCGCGCGCTCCGCCCGCTCCCCCAGTTTCTCGCGGAGGCCCACGCCGTTGTGCCAGATGATCGAGGGCTGGAGGGATGCCACGGTCCCCACGCCGCCGGCCAGACGCATCGTCTCGCCGCTCGGCTCGAGATAGCCGTGGATGACCTGGTAGCGGTTCTCCGCGACCGCGGCGCCCGCGCGGGCGTACTCCCGGGCGACCAGTCCGATCGCCGCTCCCCCGACCGCGTGCGTGCCGACGCCCCAGCCGTTCGCGGCGCAGAACGCGACGAGGCGGGCGTACTCGGCATCCGGGATGCGCTGCTCGCCGCGGTAGCCGGTGGCATCCCACGGCTGGTCCAGCAGCGCCTGGCCCTTCAACGCCTCTCCGTCGGCGTACACCTTGATCGGGCCGAGACGGAGATGGTCGTCGCCGAATCCGGTCGACACTCCCGTCCCCTCGAGGTGGGCGATGACGGCGTCGACGTCGGGCGTCGCGGGCGACCCGATCTCGAGGTACGGCATCGCGACCGTGCGCATGGACAGCCGCCCGCGACGGTGCGCTTCCTGATATCCGCGCATCTCGTCGATCGTGACGGCGGGGTCGACGATGCCGGTGAATCCCAGGGCGTGGAACAGCGGCTGCACGAGGTCGAGGGCGGCGACACGCTGATCGAGCGTCGGCGGGTCCTCGCCGGTCCAGTCCTCGTCGTCGAACGTGCGCGCCATCGCCTCGATGAACCCGTCGACGTCGACGTCGTCGGGCACGTGCTCGCTCGCCTTGAGGCCGCCGCGCTGCATGTGCAGGTGCGCGTCGATGAGGCCGGGGAGCACGACACCGTCGAGCTCCTCCGTCTCGTACTCGGCGGGCAGCGTCGCACGCACCTCGTCGACGTCGCCGACCGCGACGATCCGACCCTCGCGCACGGCGAACGCGGCGGCGTGCGGGCGATCGGGGTCCATCGTGCGCACCGGCGCGAGGTACAGGGTCGTGTCGTCGTTCCGGGGGGACGGGATCATGCGGGGCTCCTCGACGGGGACGGTGGGGGTCAGAGGGACGGGCGGTGGGCCATCGTGTCGGCGACCGCGCCCTCCCACGTCAGGCCGAACTCCAGCAGGGCACGGTCGGCGCGGTACGGACCGACGAACTGCACGCCGATCGGCAGCCCCTCGGCGGAGAACGAGAACGGCAGGGAGAGCGCCGGCATGGCGGTCGCGGTGATCCGGCTGCACGAACGCTGCCACGAGTAGTAACGATCCATCGCGACGCCGTCGATCTCGGTGGGGTACTCCCACTCGACGGGGAACGGCAGCACCTGGACGCAGGGCGCGAGCAGCAGGTCCACGTCCTCGAACAGCGCCTGGAACCGACGGAACAGGCGTGTCCGGGCACCGGCGGCGCGCACCAGGGTCTCGGCCGTGAACCCCGCGGCCCACGCGATGTCGTCCTTCAGCGTCTGCTTCACGAGGTCGGGGTGATCCGCGGCCTCGTCGCCGTGCGCGTCGAGGAACTCCAGCGACCGGAACGTCTCGAAGACCAGATCCGCCTCCGACAGGTCGATGTCGACCGGGATCACCTCGGCCCCGAGATCGGCGGCCAGGCGCGCCGCGGCATCGGTCGCCGCCCGCACCTGCGGGTCGAGGGGCAGTCCGCCCAGGTCGGGGCTGTAGGCGATCCGGGTCCCGGCGAACGGGCGGGGCTGCAGCGACAGGAACAGCGCCGGGTCCTCGTCGATCGACAACGGAGCACGCCGCTCGGGGGCCGAGATCACCGACAGCAGCAGCGCCGCGTCGCGGACGGTGCGCGCGAGCGGGCCGAGCACCGAGCCCGGATCCCAGGCGTTGCCGGGACGCGCCGAGGCGACGCGGCCGGCGGTCGGGCGGAGCCCCACGAGGTTGCCGAACGACGCGGGGTTGCGGATGCTGCCGCCGAGGTCCGAGCCGTCCGCGACGGGCAGCATGCCGCTCGTGACGGCCGCGGCCGCACCCCCGCTGCTGCCCCCGGCGGAACGGGCGAGGTCGTAGGGGTTGCGCGTGACACCGAAGACGTCGTTGAACGTGTGCGAGCCGACCCCGAACTCGGGGGTGTTCGTCTTCCCGACGAACACCGCACCCGCGTCGCGGATGCGACCCGAGATGACGCTGTCGGCCTGCGCGACGTTGTCGACGTGGATGCGCGACCCCGACGTCGTGGGCAGTCCCCGGACGTCCATGAGGTCTTTCACGGCGAACGGCAGGCCGTGCAGCGCCCCCATCGACAGACCGCGGACACTGAGCGCGTCGAGTTCCCGGGCACGGGCGATCGCCTCGTCGGGCCGGTAGGACACGATCGCGTTCACGGACGGATTGATGTCGTCGATGCGCTGGAGGTGCGCGCGCACGACCTCTTCGCTCGACACCTCGCGACGACGGATCGCCTCCGCGAGCGAAGAGGCGGAACGACGGGTCAGGTTCGACAGGCTCATGCGGCGTCCTCGATCAGCATCCGGGCGATGTTCTCTCCCACCACGACGGCGGGCATGGCGGTGGTGGCGCGCGGAACGCGCGGCATGATGGCGCAGTCCGCGACGCGGAGCCCCTCGACCCCGTGCACGCGGCCGCGCGCGTCGACGACCGCGAGCGGGTCGTCGGCGAGCCCCATGCGACACGTGCCGACCGGATGCCAGTAGTTGTCGGGGTTCGCGTAGAGGTGGGCGACCAGCGCGTCGCGGGTGAAGGTGTCGGGACCGGGGTGCAGCTCCCGGCCGACGAGCGGCGCGAGAGCCGGCGTCGCGGCGAGTTCCCGCAGGATCTCGACGCCGTCGACGAGCATCCGCACGTCGGCCCCCTCCGGGTCGGTGAGGAAGCGGTGGTCGATGACGGGCTTCGCCTCGGGGTCGGTGCTCGTGATCCGCACGTGTCCGCGCGAGCGCGGCTGCAGCGCCGACGTGCCGATGCTCCAGCGCGTGCGCTCCCCGCGATGGGTGGGGCTGTACGGCAGGAAGTGCAGGTCGAACGCCTCGGTCTCGAGGCTCGACGCGGCCTTGCCCATCGCCTGCTCGTCGGGGGCCCAGCCCGCCGCGCGGGCGGCATCCATCTGGGTCGCCATCCGCTCCGACCCCTCCCAGTTCATGAGGAGGAACGGCTGGTCGTGGAGGTTCTCGCCCACCCCGGGCAGGTGACGGACGATCGGGATGCCGAGCGGGGCGAGCTGCGCCGCCGGGCCGATGCCCGAGCGCAGCAGCACGGTCGGCGAGTTGTACGCACCGCCGGCGAGCACCACGGTGCCCGCGCGGACGGTGCGCGTCTCGCCGCGGTGGACGGTGACGACACCGGTCGCCCGCCCGCGCTCGACGAGCACCCTGTCGACGAGTGCCTCGCCGATGATCGTGAGGTTCGGAAGCGTACGCGCGGGGTCGAGGTAGGCGAACGCGGTGTTCACCCGCACGCCGTCCTGGATGTTCACGTCCTCGGGGGCGAAGCCCGCGTTCTCGTCGAGGTCGTTGAGCGTGGGGATGCGGGGCATGCCCACCGCGGGGGCGGCGTCGTACCAGGCGTGCTGCCACGGCGTCAGCTCGGCGGCGAGGTACCGCCGCACCCGCATGCGCCGCGTGCCCTCCTCGAACAGCGGCAGCAGGTCGTCGGCCGCCCATCCGGCCAGTCCCGCCTCGGCCCACGCGTCGTAGTCGCGGCGATGGCCCCAGGTCTGGGTGCAGCCGTTCATGTCGCTCGAGCCGCCGATCGCGCGGGCGCGCTCGAAACCCACCGTCCACGGGTACGTGTCGCCGGAGTCGTAGCCCCAGTCGTGCGAGCGGCCGAGGCGCGTGGCATCCACGAGATCCGCGGGCCAGGCGGGGGATCCCTCGGGTCCGAAGTCCGGTCCGGCCTCGAGCAGCAGCACCTCGTGCCCCGCCTCGGCCAGACGCGCGGCCACGACGTTCCCCGCCGTGCCGCCGCCGACGACGACGTACGCGGCCTCGGCGGGGAGGGTCACGCCGAGACCTCGGCGGTGATGCGCTGCTCCAACCAGGCGCCCACCTCGTCGGCGGTCACGAGGGCGTCGCGCTGCAGGTACCGGATCGCCTCGAGCGCCGCGTCGTGCGCGGGGGCGCTGGACCCGCCCACGCAGTCGGTGAGCACGCGCACACGGTAGTCGTGCTGGTGGGCGTCGACGGCGGTGTAGTGGATGCACACGTCGGTGAGACCGCCCACGAGGAACAGCGTCTCGGCTTTGTAGGCCTTGAGCACGATCTCGAGCTCGGTGCCGAAGAACGCCGAGTACCGGCGCTTGCGCACGACGAACTCCTCGGGGCGCGGGTCGAGCCACGCGGCGATCTCGGTGCCGTCGTCGCCCTCGATGCAGTGGGGGCCTTCGGCGCCGTCGAGCTCGCGGCCGATGTCGACCAGCGAGGGCTTGTGCACCTCCTGGATCCAGACGACGGGCACGCCCGCCGCGCGGGCGAGGTCGACGGTGCGCCGCACGCGGGGGCGACGCTCTGCCGCCCCGCCCATGTGCGGGATGCCGCCGTCGCCGAGCGCGACGGTCCCGGTGCCGCCCTGGATGTCGACGACGATGAGGACGGCGTTGCCGACGACGGCGGGGGCTGCGGTGGGGGTGTTGTCGGTCATGGACGCTCCAGGAGTCGGCGGGGGGTGTGGATGAGGATCTGGTCCGCGACCGCGGGGTCGCCGGCGATGGTCGCGATGGCGGGGCCGATGCGCGCGAACAGGTGGTCGTAGCCGCGGCCGCCGTTGCGGCGGAGGTTCGCCTGCGCCCACACGTCCTGCGCGATGACGAGCTGGTCGGCGTACCCCTCGGACAGCAGCCACTCGACCATCTCGAGGCGCTCGGCGTCCGTCGGGTTCCGCAGGTCCGCGCTGCCGTAGTAGAAGTCGGACCCGAACGTGTCGTAGGCCAGCACGGCACCGGCCTGCGCGATGTCGCGGTGGTAGGCCTTGTCCCAGAACTCGTCGAGGTGGCCGATGATCACGCGGTCGGGCGACATGCCCTCCTCGATCAGCACCTCGAGCACCTCGGTCCCGGCCATGCCGCGGAACGACTGGTGCGTGTACACGGCGGCGCCGGTCTCGGCGCCGGCCCGGGCGGCCGCGCGGAGCGAGCGCCACTCGGCGTCCGTGACGGGGTAGCTCGTGCCGATCTCCCCCAGGAGGGCGGGACGGATGCCGGTACCGTCGATGCCCTCGCGCAGCTGCGTCAGCAGCAGCTCGGTGAGGGCGTCGACGTCGGCCGTCCGGACGTCGTCGGGCATCGTCGGTTCGACGTAGAACCCGGCGCCCACCATGACGTGGACGCCTGACCGGCGGGAGATCTCGGGCAGCTCCGCGAGGCGTCGACCCATGCCGTCGAGGGTCAGCTCCAGCACTCCCGAACCGCCCGCGGTGACGACGTGGGCAAGCTCCTCGGCGGCGACGGTGGGGTCGTGCAGCACGATGTTCTCGGGGATCGAGAGGAAGTTCCACCGCAGGTACGCCATGAGCTCGGGGCCCATCTCGACGCCCTCCGGCGGCAGTTCGGTGGGCGTCTTCGCCCAGATGCGCAGGTCGCTGAGCAGGTGTTCGTGCATCGAGGTGCGGCCGAGGTCAGCGGCCTCGATGGGGCCGAGGACGGTGTGGATGGGCATCGGTCACTCCCCGAAGACGGCGCGACGCGGGTTGTCGCGGTGGATGGCGTCGAGGGTCTCGGGGGCGATCCCGGACTCGACGGCGATTCGACGGAACTCCTCGAAGAGGAACGTGTATCCCGGGCCACCGTACGCCCGCAGGTGCGACCGTTGGCAGACGTCGTGCGACAGCAGCACCCGGTGGGCGTACCCGGCCTCGATGATCCGGCGCAGATAGTCGATGCGCCGATCGATCTGGTGGTGCACCAGCACACCGCCCTCCCGGCAGGTCATGAGGCAGTCGAACTCGACGAAGGCCCCGCGCCGGAGGAGTTCGAGCGAGTACTCGACGCTCTTCACGGTGTCGGCGTGCCCGATGACGACGCGCGAGGGATCGACGCCCTCCTCGGTCAGGATCTCGAGCTGCGCGAGCCCCGTCGGGAACGACGCCGCGTGCGTCGAGATGAGCGCCCCGGTCTCGCGCCCGGCGCGGGCCGCCGCGCGGAACGACCGCTCCTCGGCGGCGGTGATGTGCGACAGATCCGACGCGATCTCGCCGATCACTCCCGCGCGAACACCGGTCCCCGGGATCTCGTCGAGCAGATCGGCGATGAGGAAATCGGCGAGCGCGTTGGTCGGCGTCCGGTCGAACCACTCCTTGTCGAGGTAGGTGTCGTAGTAGTGGCCGGTGCCGAGGATGACCTGGATGCCGCTGGCTTTCGCGGCCCGGCGGGTCGCCCGCACATTGGCGATCGAGCGCGACCCGGTCCGGCGGTTCTGCTGCAGCTCGGTGATGTCGTCGCTCTCGCCGAACGGCGCCGCGTAGTCGCTGAGTTCGCCGTTGGTCAGATCGATGATCGTCGAGCCGCCCGCGGCGCGGAACAGCGCGAGCTCGGCGAGCATCTCCTCCTCGACGGCGAGGAACCCGTCCTGCGGGGTCGTGCGCGTCATGTTGATGTAGACGTGCTCGTGCGGCAGGGTGACGCCGAGCTGCGCGGGGGCGATCGGCCCGGACACGCCGTGAACGGTGAGCATGCCGGTCAGGCCTCCGGAACGGCGATCACGACGCTCTTGCTCTCGAGGAACCCGCGCAGTCCCTCTTCGCCGAGATCGCGGCCGAGGCCCGATTCCCCCGTGCCGCCGAACGAGAGGGCGGGGTCGAAGAGGTTGTAGGTGTTGACCCAGACGGTGCCGGCGTCGAGGGCCGCAGCCATCCGGTGCGCGCGGCCGAGGTCGCGCGTCCAGACGCCGGCCGCGAGGCCGTACGCGGTGTCGTTGGCGATGCGGATGGCATCCGCCTCGTCGTCGAAGGGGATCATCCCCACGACCGGGCCGAAGATCTCCTCACGGGCGATGCGCATGTCATTGGTGACGTCCGCGAACAGCGTCGGCTCGACGTAGAACCCGGGCTCGCGCACCCCACCGCCGGCGAGGAGGGTCGCGCCCTCGTCGACACCCGCGCGGATGTACCCGAGCACGCGCTCGCGCTGCTCCTCGGAGACGAGCGGGCCGACCGTGATACCGCCGTCGAGACCGTCGCCGACGGGCACGCGGGCGACCGCCGCCGTCATCCGCTCGGTCATCTCGGCGAGGATCGAGCGCTGCACGAGCAGGCGGCTGCCCGCGGTGCACATCTGCCCGGAGTGTCCGAACGACGCGCGCATGGCGGTGAGGACCGCGGCATCCAGGTCGGCGTCCTCGAACACGATGTTCGGGCTCTTGCCGCCGAGCTCCAGCGTCACGCGCGTGAAGTCGTCCGCGGCGGCGTGGGCGACCAGGCGCCCCACCTCGGTCGAGCCGGTGAAGGTGATCTTCGCGATGCCGGGGTGGGCGGTGAGCGCGGCGCCGACCGACCCGTCGCCGGTGAGGATGCTCACGGTGCCGGCGGGGACGCCCGCCTCCGCCAGGATGCCGCCGAGCCGGAGGAGCGTCAGCGGCGTGTCCTCCGCGGGCTTGGCGACCACCGGGCAGCCCGCGGCGAGCGCCGGGGCGAGCTTGAAGGCGGCCGTCATGATCGGGAAGTTCCACGGCAGGATGATCGCGACCGGCCCGACCGGCTCCTGCAGCGTGTACACGTGGTGCCCGCCGCCGTCGACCGGGATCACCGTGCCGCCCAGGCGCGAGGGCGCCCCGGCGAAGTGTCGGAACGTCCGTGCCGCCATCGCCGTGTCGGCGCGCGAGCGCTCGATGGGCTTGCCGTTGTCGCGCGTCTCGAGAATCGCGAGCGCTTCCAGCCGTTCCTCGATGAGGTCGGCGACGCGGTTCAGGATGCGGGCGCGCTCGAGCGGCGCGAGCCCGCGCCAGCGCCGGTCGGCGTGGGCGTCGACGGCGGTCGCGACCGCGGCGTCCACGTCGGCGGCGGTGGCGTCGGCCACGGTCGTGAGGACCTCGCCGGTGGCGGGGTCGATGACCGCGCGGGCACGGCGGTCGCCGCGCGGCATCCACTCGCCGCCGAGGAGGAACGGCTCGTAGTCCGGCAGGGCGGTGACGGTGGGGCGAAGGCTCATGGGGGTCCTCAGAAGATCTCGAAGTACTCGCGCTGCTCCCAATCGGAGACGTGGCGAAGGTAGCGGGCGAACTCCGCCCGCTTGATGGTCGCGTACCACTCCACCACGACGTCGCCGAGCGCGGCACGGAAGACGTCGTCGGCCTCGAACGCGTCGACGGCGGCCCCGAGGGAGGCCGGCAGCGACGGGGCATCGGTGCGGTACGGGTCGGTGGTCGGCGCGGGCGGGATGAGCCCGCGCTCGATGCCGTCCACGCCGCTGATCAGCTGCGACGCGATGTACAGGTAAGGGTTGGCCGCCGGCTCGCCCGACCGGTTCTCGAGGCGCGTCGCCGGGTCGCCGACCCCGCCGACCGCGCGCACCATCGCGCCCTTGTTGTCGATGCCCCAGGCGATGCGGTCGGGGGCGAGCGAGTTCGGCTGGTAGCGCTTGTAGCCGTTGACCGTCGGGGTCGTGAAGACGGCGGCGCCGCCGGCGTGCGCGAGGAGTCCGCCGAGGTAGGAGGATCCGACGAGCGACAGCGTCGTGCCCGGCGTCTCCGGGACGAACGCCCCGGCGCCGGTGGTGAGGTCGGTGAGCGACTGGTGGAGGTGCCATCCGGTCGACGCGCCGTCGGTGCCCTGCGGGCGCGACATGAAAGTGGCGTGGTAGCCGAGGCCCGCGGCGATGCGGCGTACGGCCGTGCGGCACAGCACGATCGCGTCGGCGATGGCGGCGGCATCCCCGGCCTCCATCGTGATCTCGAACTGGCTGGGTCCGAACTCCAGCTCGATCGAACGCAGCGGAAGGTCCAGCAGCGTGAGCCCGCGGTACAACGCGTCCACGAGCGGCTGCATGCGGTCGAGCCCCTCCTCCAGGAGCAGCTGCGACCCGCGCGTGGTCGGGGCGGTGAGCGAGGCCGCCCCCGGCCGCCCCGGGGTCCCGATGTGCTCGGCGCCGAGCTCGGTGGCGTCGGCACGGAAGACATGGAACTCCAGCTCGGCGCCCACGGTCATGCCGTAGCCGCGCGCGGCGAGGGTGGTCAGTTCGTTGCGGAGGATCGTGCGCGTGCAGAAGGGCACGGGGCTGCCGTCGGGGAAGTGCAGGTCGCACAGGATCCACGCGGTCCCCGGCGCCCACGGCAGCACGCGGAACGTCGTGGGATCGGGCACGAGCACGATGTCGCCCGCGCCGCTGAACCCCGCGACCCCGACGCCCGTCTCGGCGCTGAACACCGAGAAGACCGACTGCCCCGAGGTGTCCTTGAGCAGGAGCGAGCTCGGCGCGGTCACGCCCGAGCGCATCGCGGCGGCGATCCCGCCGCGGGCGATCGTCTTGCCGCGCAGGATGCCGTGCTGGTCGACGAACGAGAAGCGCACCATGTCGATGCCGAGCTCGTCCACGACGCGGCGCATCTGTCCGGCCGCGGCGTAGTGCGCCTCGGTCCACAGGCCGTGGCGGTGGATGAAGCCCTCGCGGTCCTGGGCGAGCATCGGACGGGCGGAGATCCCCCCGCCGCTCTCCGACACCGGGCGCTCGTCGACGTTGCGCTCACGCATCGACGGTCTCCTCGGCGGTCGCCCGGGGAGCCGCCCACGGCGAGGCCGCACGGCGCTCCTGCTCGCGCTGGATCCAGCGTTCCTGCCACGCGTCATTGGCCGAGATCGTGTCCATCGCGAGCGGGCCGGTGAGTTTCGCCGCCTCCTCGGCGCTCACGGGGTGCGACGGCGTCTGCCCCCCGGCGGCGAACGCGTCGATGGCGCGGAGGAGCAGACGACGGTTGGCGGTGACGGCGCGGTCGGAGACGCCGAGCCGCTCGACCGTGCGGTCCTGGATCGGCCCCATGCTCTCGACCGCCCACTGGTCGTGGACGTTGATGTCGAGGCCCATCCCCGTGTAGGTGAGGTCCTTCTGCTCCTGCGGGTCGAAGCCCCAGTTGTTGTCGCGGTTGCGGATCGGCCGGTAGTCCGGCAGCGTCACGCCTTCCAGCCGCTGCTGCAGCAGGGTGTCCTTGTCGGTGACCTCGGCGAAGTCGTACCAGATCATGTACCAGTAGTGGTGCTCGTCGTCGATCGGCACGTGCCACTGCGTGAACACCTTCGTGTTGCCGAAGGGCACCACGAAGGCGTTGGGGAACATGAGGTTCGTGACCCGGACGTGCTTGATGTCGTCGGTGAGCTGCCGCAGCGCGAAGACGCGGAGGCCGTGATCGGCGCTCTCGACCTCGATGTCGGGACGGTAGCTCTCCCCGACGAGCATCGAGAGCTTCTTGCCGGTGCCCTCGACCTCCTCGGCGAACTGCTGCCCGTACATCTCGCGCGGGTCCTCCTGGATGAAGCGGTGCAGGAACGACACGTGGCTCGGGTCGATGCCGCCCTCCAGGCCCTGCAGCCAGTTGCAGTCCCACAGGCCCTTGAACGCGAAGGTGTACTCCTCGGGCGCGACGAAGCAGTCGTAGTCGGGGAAGGGCGGCGGGTCGCCCGCGCCCATGTAGGTGAAGATGATCCCGTTCTTCTCGACGCACGGGTAGTTGGCGATGCGGATCTTGCCGAGGAACTGGCTGTGCTCGGGCTCGGCCGGCTGCTCGACGCACTTGCCCTGCCCGTCGTAGAGCCACCCGTGGTAGAGGCACCGGATGCCGTCCTCCTCGAGGCGGCCGTACGACAGGTCGACGCCGCGGTGGGCGCAGTACCGGCTGATGAGCCCCCAGCCTTCGCGCTTCTTGAACAGCACGAGGTCTTCGCTCATGATGCGGACGGCCTTGACCGGCCGCTCGCCCGGCATCTCCGACACGAGCGCGGCCGGCTGCCAGTACGAGCGCAGGAGGTTGCCGAGCGGGGTGCCCGGCCCGGAGCGGGTGATCTTCTCGTTGTCTTCCTGCTTCAGCATCGCCGTCGCCTCTCGTGGTCGGTTTCCGTGTGGGTTCCAGGCGGGTCAGGCCTGGAGGACGAGGAGGGGGCACGCCGACCGCGAGACGCACACCATCATGCAGTCGTTCGCGGCGCGCTCCTGGGCGGTGAGGACGAAGTCGCGGTGCTCGACCTCGCCCTCGAGGACGCCCGTCTCGCAGCTGCCGCAGATGCCCTCTTCGCAGTCGGTGAGCACGTCGACACCGGCCTCGCGGAGCACCTCGAGCACGCTCTGCTCGGGCTCGACTGTGACCTCTACGCCGGTGAGCGCGAGACGCACCGAGAACGGCCCGCCCGGTTCGTACTCCACGACGGGGGCGGTGAAGTACTCCAGGTGCAGTCGACCGGATGCCTCGGGCACGAGGCGCACGACCTCTTCGAGCATCCGTGCCGGACCGCAGGCGTATACGGCGGCGTTCGGGTGCGCCGCGAGCTCGGCCTCGAGGTCGGCCCGCACACCCTCGTCGCGCGCGACGACGTCGACCGCACCGCCGGGGAACTCCGCGAGCGCGTCGAGGAACGCCATCCGGGTGCGGGAGGCCCCGAGGTACAGCACCCGCCATGGCACGCCCGCCGCGGCGGCGGCGCGCACCATGGACAGAACCGGCGTGATGCCGATGCCGCCGGCGAGGAACACGTACTCGTCGGCGGGTTCGAGGCCGAAATGGTTGCGGGGACCGCGGAGCGACACGACATCACCCGGACGGAGTCGCTCGTGCACGGCCCGGGAGCCGCCACGGCTCTGCTCCTCGCGCAGGACGGCGATGCGATAGCGCGCCGAGCCCGGCTCGCCGCACAGCGAGTACTGCCGCACGGGGGCGCCGGGGAGGGCGAGGTCGATGTGGGCGCCGGGCGTCCATTCGGGGAGCGGGCCGTCCACCCCCTCGAGCTCGACCGACATCACATCGGCCGTCTCGAGCGTCAAGGAGCGCACACGGGCGCGGAGCTCGGCGGCATCCTCTCGGGTGGTCATGTTTGGATCCTAACAGATACATATTGGATCCCGAATCAACTACTTGGGAGCCAGTACCGCGTGGATTGCGTGGCATCCGTCAGCCGTTCTGCTAAGTTCGCACCTCGTGGGATCGCGACCACGATCGACCGAGAGGGGCAGCATGGCCGCACGGGGGGACACCGAGATCTCGGCCGCCGGGGGACACGCCCTCGTCGATGAGATCGCCGCCAAGATCCGCGAACGGATCATGTCCGGCGACATTCCGATCGGCGCCCAGCTGCGCCAGGCGGAACTCGCGAGCGACTTCGGCGTCAGCCGCACCCCGGTGCGCGAAGCCCTGCGCCAGCTCCAGACCGGCGGTCTCATCGAGGTGCTGCCCAACCGGGGCGCCGTCGTGCGTGTGCCCGCGCCGTGGGAGGTGCGCGAGGCCTACGAGGTCCGCGCCGAACTCGAGGCCCTCGCCGCCGCCCGCGCCGTCGAGCGCATCTCGCGCGGCGACATCACGCGGCTGCGCGAAGCGAACCAGGACATGTACGACCGCTCGGTCGAGCGCGAGCGCGGGCAGGGCGACCCCGCCCTCGCCAGCCGCCGCGAGAACGATGTCTTCCACAACACGATCGCGCAGGTCTCCGCCAACGCACGGCTCGCCCGCGCGATCGAGGAGATCAACGAGACCTTCCCCCGCAACGTCTCGGCGCAGTTGCTCGTCGGTGACGACCGCCACCGCGAGGAGAACTTCCAGGAGCACGTGCGGATCATGGAGGCGATCGAGCGCGGCGACGCCGAGGCCGCCCGCCGCGAGATGCGCGAGCACGTCCTGAAGGCCGGCGAGCAGCTCGCCCGTTGGTACGAGCGCCGCTCCGCGACGGTGTTCACCGGCTGACGCACGTGGCTCGCGTCTGTCAGATCAGGCTGGCAAGAGCCCCGCGCACTACCCGCGCCGCTTCCTCCGGCCCCACCTGTGGCACGCACTGATGCCCGAGCGCGGCGGCCCACCCTGCATCCGTAGGCAGCCGGGCGAAAGATACCTGCGACGCACTCGTATAGGGCCCAAGCTTTCCGAAAAGGTCCACGGCGTCGCGGTCGATCTTGCCGGCATCCCCCAGCGCCCATAGATCGTAGAGGTCGCGCGGCGCTCCACGCTCGGTCCAGGCCGCCAGTTTCGCCGCGACGAACGCCGCTGCCGTCAGCACACGGAGACGAGCGGGTGGCGCGTCACTGTACCTCTGCTCGATATCTACGACTTCCGTCGGCCACGCGGGATACCCCTGTGCGGAGAGAAGCTGAAGACGAATACGGACGCCGCCCACCTCCATCACGGAGGACTCGGAGTGGATGGTGTCGCTGATGGTTGGAGTGAACGTCGGCGTTCCGAACGCGCGCCGCAGCCCCCTAGCAAGGGCCGCCTCGATTCTGTCGCCGATCTCGGCGCGCGGCCCGAAGGCGATGAGGTCGATGTCCTCCGAGAGCCGGAGATCTGGCAGATGTGTACGCGCGAGCGCGGTGCCCCCGAAGAACACCAGATCATCCGTGGACACCATGGCGATCGCCGCGAGGGCGTGGGAGACGACGTGATCGCGCACGACCTGCTCCGCAGCGACACCGAATTGAGCCTCGACCTTTGCGCGATCGTGCTCGTCGAGGACGCCCGGCGTGACGCGAGTCGCGCGGCTTCTCGGCTTCCGGTCGTTCTGCCTTTCCACCATCACTGCCCTCGCGTTTCCATCTCGTCGAGAGCCCCGCGCACGGCAGCGTTTGCGCGACCGAACGTGTCGATAACCCGCCGCAGCTCCGCCGGCCCGACCTGCTCGCGAAGATGACGTGCCGCGGCGAGGGCCTCATCGGGCATGCCTCCCTGGCCCGGCTTCATCAGAAGGTCGTACAGCGTCTGCGCCGGCGTCGTCACCAGGGCACGTCCGAGTTCGTTCTGCTCCGCGACGGCGTCGAGACGCTCGACATCCCGTGGGATCAGGTGAACCATGCCCCCGCCGTCGAGGGTCACGGGAGGTCGTCCGGCTTCCGGGATCGCAACGGTCGTCACACCGATAGCTCGAGGGATAGCCGCCCAGTGACGCGCGGCACCAAGCCCCATGAGTACGGCGTTGCGGTTGCCGAATCGCGCAGTCGCCACAGCCAGCCCCCCCACTTCCAGAGTGGGGCGCCACTGACGACCATCGCGCCCCTCCGGGGGTGCCGCGTAAACGCCTTTGGCGAGACGAACCAACGCCCCGCGGTCGGCGAGTCGAGCGATTGTGCGGCGCGCGTGGGCGAGGTCCGCTTCCAGGTCCTGGGGCCGCACCGTCCGCAGCGGCGCACGTTCGATTGCACGTAGCGCGTCAACATCGTTGACCATCGGATCCACCCCTCTTACTGAGATTAGCGTGACAGCTAGTGTCACGCCAGTCTCAGTAAGTCCGCAAAACAGCGGAAACCACGGATCGTTCAGCCCGCGCGGCGCTTCTCAGCCGACCACCAGCGGCGCCGCCATCAGCACCGCCGACACGCCCATCGCGAGCGGCGGCAGCCGCGTGATGAGCGGCCGATCGCGGTGCGCCGTGACGAACAGCACCACACCCCCGACGGCGTACGCGGCCACCCCGACGAGGGTGAGGGCCACGAGCGGCATAGCACCCGAACCGTGATGCGACGAGCCGGGGGATGCGGGGACGTGCGCCGCCAGCAGAAGGGACGCCATGAGCACGGCGCCGAGGGCGTCGAACGCCCGCATCCGCCGATCCTTTCCACGCCGCGTGCGTCCCGGAGCCACGGCCACGAGCGCGGCCAGAAGGAGCGCCGCCGCCCAGAACACCGCCGGCACCCGGCCTCCCCCCAGCACCATGTCGCCCATCGCGAGCAGCATGAGCGCCGCGATGAGCAGCTCCCGCACGCGTGCGGCGGGACGGTCGGCGGCGACGCAGCACGCGCCCGCCGCCGCCGTCACCAGCGCACCGACGTGCAGGACCTCCCCCATCAGTGGCAGGAGTGCTCGTGCCCGCCGGCGTCGTGCCCGTGGAGCGCGTGCCCCTCGGCCACCGCGCCCCCGGCACCGGGCGTCGGCGCGTGGCAGTGGTCGCCGCCCGAGGACGGCGGCAGGTCGAGCGACGGGTTGCGCGTGAAGAAGCCGTCGGGTTCGAACCGCAGGCCGATGCGGTGCACCGGCATGATGGGCCACTCCTCGGGCTTCGGGTAGTGGTGCACGCCGACGATCGGCCACAGCACGAGCTCGGCGCCGTCGAGCGGACGGTCGGCCTGCTGCCACGCCGTGATGCCCTCGGCCTCGAGCGGTGCCTGGTTCGGGTAGTCGCCCGTGATGAAGCGCTCGTTCGGGTCGTACGCGGTGGCCCACAGATGCTTCGAGACGAAGGGCGCCTTGCGCGCGACGATGCTGCCGGGCTTCGCGAACAGACGCGTGGTGTGCATCGCCGACAGCCGGTAGGCGGTGTTCTCGCCGAAGCGGTTGGTGCGCTCGGTGTTCTCGACCCGCCAGTGCACCGCGCGCGACGCGTCGGCCATGCGCCCGGCATCCTTCTCCGACGCGATGACCTCCGACACCATCTTCACGGCGTTGCCCCAGGGGTTGAGCTCTTCGTCCTCCTCGACCTCGGCGTGCACCTCGACCAGGCGGTTCTTCGGGCCGTCGATCGCGGTGTCCATGCGCACGGCGAAGTAGTGCTGGTGCGTGGGCGCCTGGACGTTCGGGCTGACCATACGGCCGAACGCCGGCATCTTGCCGTCGTCGATGCCCGACACCGACAGGATGCCGGTGAGCTTGATCTCCAGTTCGATGGAGCCGTCCTGGTACAGCGACCAGTAGAAGCCGTAGTCGTAGTTCGCCACGGTCGCGAAGAACGAGATCACCAGGCACCGCGAGCGGCGGACGTCGGCCTCGCCCGTGCGGGTGTTGACGTGCTTCCAGAGGATGGACGAGTCCTCCTCGTGCAGGCACACGCCGTTCGTGATGGTCTGGGCCTCGCCCGTCCCGTCGAGCACGTGGGCGTCGAAGTAGTGGATCTCGCCGAGGCAGTCGCATCCGAGTTCGAGGGATGCCGTGAGGGGGCCGGCCCCGTACTCGCCCCAGTCGAAGAAGTTCTTGCGGTACGCCGTGGGGTCGGAGTCGAGGTACGGCACGTACATCTCGTTCACCGCGGCGCGGCGGAGGACGGGACGCTCGACATCGCCGTCGCGGTACGCGATGTCGTGCAGGACGAGCCCCTCACGGTGCGTGAAGCCGATGCGGAACGACCAGTTCTGCCACGTGACCTTGTGGCCCTCGACGGTGAAGCCGGGACCCTCGGGCTGCGTGATCTCCAGCGGGGCGACGTGACGGTCGGGACCCCACGTGCCCGAGCGGTAGTTGCCGCCCTCGCTGGCCATCGGGATGACGCCGTGGTCCTCGAGGCGGATGATGTCGAGCGTCTCGAGGTCGAGGATCGGCACGAGACCCGCGACGGGACGCGCGTAGCCGTTGTCGTCGGCGCTCTCGCGGTACCAGACGGTCCCCCACGACAGTCGACGGTCGGCGAGGTCCTCGGGCTCGAAGCCCGTGATCGACTCGGGGTCCACCCACACGTGCGTGGTGTCGGTGATGCCGCGCTTGGCCAGGGCCTCCTTGAGAAGGGGGTGCTCGCGGGCGGCGCGGGCGATCGCGCGCGCCTCGTCGCTCGAGACGCCGGGGCGCTTGGCATCCACCGGGCTCCAGGATGCCAGCGACGCCTCGGCGCGATCCGTGCCCGAGGTCCAGCCGGTGACCTCCCACGCGGCGTGCGCCGCGGGGTTCATCACGATCAGGCGCACGGGGCGCCCCTGGCCGGGCGCGAGGCTGCGGGCGAGGCCCTCCTCGACGGCGATGCCCCAGAAGCGGGGTTCGGCGCCGATGCGTTCGTCCGCGCGCACGAGCGCGGTGATCTCGACGATCTCGCTCGGGGTGAGGGGGTCGCTCCAGTGCCGGTCGGCGGTCATCGGTTCTCCTTGGTGCGGTGGGACGGGTGGGGCTGTGGGATCAGGATGCCGGAAGGAGCACGGCGACACCGTCGGCGCGGGGATCGCTCGCGGCGTCGCGCACGCCGGCGGCGCCGACACGGCGCACCAGCTGGACGTGTCCGGCTTCGTCGGCGGGCCCGGGGAAGACGGCGACACCGAGGTCGAGGGAGTCCGCCCGTTCGATCACCTCGGGATCGACCCCGGGCTCGGTCACGAGCGTCAGACGGTCGTGGCCGAGGTCGCGGTCGCCGATGACCCAGCGCGGGCGACCGAGCAGTTCGTCGAGATCGGTGGCGGGATCGGTGGCGTCGGGAAGCAGCTGTGCGAGGATCCAGGGCTGCGCGCGACCGCCCTGGCATCCGGCCACCACTGTCACGTCACCGCGGTCGACGATCGCCGGGGCGAGGGTGTGGGGCGGGCGGGCGCCGGGGCGGATCGCGGCCGGCGAGGCCGGGTCGATCGAGAACGCCCCGCCGCGGTTGTGGAGCAGGATGCCGGTCGTGGGATCCAGCAATCCGGAACCGAAGGTCTGGTAGACGCTCTGCACGATCGTGACGGCGAACCCGTCGTCGTCGATCGCGACCACCGCGGCGGTGTCGCCCTGCGGGCGCGGCTCGCCCGGGCCGGTGAGCGGAGGCGCGTCGAGGGTCAGCAACGCGTCGAGGTCGACCGGGCCCGCGGCGGGGTCGCCGAGGTGGGCCCCGCGCGCCCGCGCACCGCGCACGCTCGCCTCCAGCAGCTCCGCGGCGCCCGGCTCGCGCGCGCTCGCCGCGGCGACGCCGACGAGGATCGCGCCCACCGACGGCGGCGGGGCGACGCTGTACTCCGCGTCGCCGATCGTGCGGGTCAGGGCGGGGACGACCTCGGGGCCGTACCCGGCGAAGTCCTCCTCCGTGTGGGTGCCGCCGTGCTCCCGCAGCGTGCGGACGAGGGAGCGGGCGATCTCTCCGTCGTAGAAGTCGCGCGGGTCGACCGCCAGGCGGCGGAGCGAATCCGCGAGCGCGGGCTGGACGAGCACGTCCCCCTCGGCGAGCAGCGCGTCGGTCCGCGTGAACACCGCCCGCAGCCCGGGGTCGGCGTGGATCGCGTCGGCGCGGGAGACCAGGGCGCGCGCCAGACCCGCACTGACCGGCGTGCCGGTCTCCGCGACCTCGGCGGCTTCCGCCAGCGCCCGGGACACCGGCAGGACCGCGCCGAGCCCGGCGATCGCCATCCACCCGGCGACCATGCCCGGCACGGTCACCGAGCCCGCTCCGGCGCGCGGCACCTCGGTCCAGGCGGCCGCGGCTTCGGCCACGGCGGCCGGCGCGGTGCCGGCGGCGACGACGGCGGTCGTGGAGCCGTCCGGTCGGCGCACCAGGGCGATGACGTCGCCACCGATGGCGCACTGATGCGGGTAGACGACGGTGAGCATGGCGGCCGCGGCGAGCGCGGCATCCAGGGCGTTGCCTCCCGCGGCGATCGCGGAACGCCCCGCGGCGACGGCGGCGGCGTGGGGGGCGGCGAGGGCGATGGTCATGTCAGAGTCCTCGGCGAGCGGTCGAGACGAAGTCCAGGTCGGGGCGGGCGATGCCCGTCGCGAGGTCCGCGACGGCGTCGCCGATCGCGGGCCCGAACTTGAACCCGTGCCCCGAGCACGCCGAGACCGCGATGACCTCGGGGGCGTCGGCGAACGGTCCGATGACGAAGCGCTTGTCCTCGGTCATCGTGTACAGGCACGCGGCCGCCTCGACGGGGGCGGTGTCCAGGCCCGGCACGAACGAGTGCAGCAGGTCGCGCAGCGCCTTGACCTCGGCGGGGGTGGGCGGGGCGACGGGGGTCTCGGGGTCCCAGACCTCTCCGGCATCCACCCCGAGCTTCACGCCGTTGCCGGCGGCATCCGGGATGCCGAAGACGAGGCCTTCTGCGCGGTCCACCGAGAACGCCCCGAGCGCCGGCGGCATCCCGGCGGGTTGCCCGGCGCGCACGGTGACGGTGAGGATGCGCCACACCTCGAGGAGGCCCGAGAGCTGCGGCAGCAGGCGGTCGGTCCATGAGCCTCCGGCGACCACCAGCCGCGCGGCGCGGACGACACCGCGGTCGGTGCGGACCTCGACGCCCTCCGCGATCGTGTCCCAGCCGAGCACGCGCTCGCCGTCGCGGAGATCGGCGCCCCCGGCGAGAGCGAGCCGACGCAGTGCGACCAGTGCGCCTTCGGCCTCCAGCACGCCCGCCGACGGGTCGTACACGGCGCGGTACCCCTCGGGCACGACGAACCCGGGCATGAGGGCCGCCATCTCGTCGCGGTCGTCGACCAGGACGCAGTCGGGTCCCTGCAGCTGGGATGCGCCCTCGTGGGCGTACAGACCGCCCGTGCGATGCAGGAGCGTCTCCCCCGACGCGCGTTCGAGCGCGTCCCAGGCGTCGAAGGCCTTCTCGACGAGCGGGTTCCACACCGGGTTCGGATACGCGCGGCGGATCATGCGGGTGGCCCCGTGCGAGGAACCGCGGGAGTGCCCGGCGGCGAAGCGGTCGATCCCGACCACGCGCGCACCCCGGCGCGCGAGCGAGGCGACGGTGGACATTCCGTGGATGCCGAGCCCGAGCACGACGACGTCCGCCGAGACGACCGCGGTCATCGGATGATCCCGGTGGCGATCGCCGCGACCCCGTCGACGAGGGCGGACAGGTCGGTGTCGTCGTTGTACACGTGCGGCGAGGCTCGGACGACGCTCTGCACGCCCCGGTCGCCCAGGTCCCACTGTCCGTGCGTCGCCGGCACCGAGACGACACGGACGCCGCGGCGCGCGAGCTCGACGACCGCGTCGGCGGATGCCACGCCCTCGATGACGAAGGTCACGATGGCCGAGCGGGTTCCCGCGGGATCCGCGAGCGTGACGCCGTCGAGGTCGCCGAGCGCCTCGCGGAGCCGTCGACCGGCGTCCACGAGCCACGCCTCGGTCGCGGGGATGCCGCGTTCGGCGGCCTCGTCCAGCGCGGCGCCGAGCCCGAGGCGCGCGGCGATCGCGCCCTCCCACGTCTCGTACCGCCGTGCCGAGGCGTCGAGCTCCCAGTCGGATCCCGTCGTCCAGCGCGCACCCCGGACGTCGGGCGCGGCCGGCAGCAGACGCTCGCGGAGGGTGTCGCGCACGTACGCGAACCCCGTGCCGCGGGGGGCGCGGAGGAACTTCCGTCCGGTGGTGACCATGACGTCGCACCCGATCTCGGCGACGTCCACCGCCAGATGACCGACCGACTGCGTGGCGTCGAGGATGTAGGTCCCGCCGTGGCGCTGCACGACCGCCCCGATCTGGGCGGCCGGCTCCACGAGGCCCGACGACGTGGGCACATGGGCGACCGTCACGATCGAGGGCACCCCGTCGGACAGCAGGGCGTCGAGGGCGGCGACGTCGACGCGGCGGCGCTCGTCGTAGGGGGCGATCACGAGGTCGATCCCCTGCTCGCGGGCGAGGCTCATGAGGTGCAGCGCGTGGCTGACGTACGTGCTGCTGGAGGCGACGATGCGCTGCCCCCGGGTGGGACGGAGCGCATCGAGCATGACCCGGAGCCCGGTGGATGCACTGTCGAACAGGGCGATCTCACTCGGATCGGCGCCGACGAGGCCGGCGGCCGAGGCGTACACCGCGTCGAGGTGGACGCGTCGCTCGGCGGCGGCCTCGTAGCCGCCCTTCGCCTCTTCCCGGCGGAGATGATCGACGACCGTGGCGACCACGCGGTGAGACGGGAGCGCGGCGCCCGCGGCGTTGAAGTGGCTCGCGAGCGTCGACCCCGTGGTGCGTTCGCGCTCGGCGGCGACGTCGATGGAGGATCCGTCCGCGGTGCGCGCGGATGCCGAGGCCGGTGCGGCGTCTGCGATGGGGAGCGGGTTCATGGGGGACGGGTTACCTCCGAGTAGGATCCAAACATACTACATGTGGATCCAATCTGGGATTCCCGCTCCCGGAGGTGCCGTGTCCCGCATGATCGCCTACGTCGGCCGCGAGCCGATCGACGTCCCCGCCGCCCTCGGCGACGACACCCTGGCATCCTTCGCCGCGCTCTCCCGCCTGCACGCCGACGGGTGGGGAGCCGCCTGGCGCACGCGCGCGGGCGTCTCGGCCCGGGTCGTCGCCGGCCGGCCCGCCCGGCGGGGGGATCTCGCCGCGGCGGTGCCCGCCCCCTCGACCGCGGCGCTGCTCTACCTGCGGTTCGGCAGTGCCGGAAGCGGCGCCGGCGAGGCGGAGGCGCAGCCCTTCCTGCGCGGCGACCGGGCGTTCCAGCACAACGGCGCGCTGTCACCGCCCGATCTGCTGCGCGCAAAGCTCACCGACGGCGAGCGCGGCGGCCTGCGCGGGGGCAACGACAGCGAGCTGTACTTCGCGTTCCTCCGTCGCGCGCTCGCTCCCGGCGCGACCGTCGACCCCACGCGGATCGCGGATGCCGTGGCCACGGTCCGCGCGCTGTACCCGGAGGCGTGCCTCAACGCTCTCCTCCTCACCCCGACGGCGCTCGTCGCCGTGCACTCCTCGGCCTCGCGGCCCGCCCCGCGCGCCGCGTTCGCCGCCCGGGGATTCGCCGAGGCCGATCTGCCCCCGGGCCACGGCGACGGCTACAACGTCCTCTTCACCCGCCGCGCCGAGTCGGGGGCGCGGCTCGTGGCGACGACCGGCATCCCCCTGGCGGGCTGGATGCCCCTCCCCACCGACACGGTCTCCCTGCTGACCCCCGACTCCCTGGCATCCGTCCCTCTCCCCCGCGTCGCGAGCGCGTGAAGGGGGACCGGGATACCGTTGAACGCATGGCACGGATGCGGGTGGAACCGGACGATGCACCGTCGGCGCGCCTGTCCGACGGGGCGATCGCGCGGGTGACCGCCTCGACCTTCGTGTCGGGATCGGAGCTGGTCGTCGACGGCACGCCGCAGTCGCACGTCGACCTCGATGACCCGACGCACCTGCACTTCGAGTACGTCACGCGCATGGGCGCGGTCATCGACAGACTCCGGATGCCGGGACAGCCCCTGACCGCGGTGCACCTGGGCGCGGGCGCACTGACGCTCCCCCGCTACGTCGAGGCGACGCGGCCGGGATCGCGACAACAGGTCATCGAGCTGGAACCGGCGCTGTGGGACCTCGTCCGCGAGAACCTTCCCCTCCCCCGCGGCGCCGCCATCCGCGTGCGCATCGGCGACGCCCGTGCCGGGCTCGGGCGCCTGCCCGCTGGACTGCACGGCGCCGTCGACCTGCTGGTGAGCGACGTGTACTCGGGCGCGCAGACCCCCGCGCACCTGACGACGGTGGAGTTCTACCGCGAAGCGGCGTCCCTCCTCGCCCCCGACGGCGTCCTGCTGGTCAACGTCTCGGACGGCCCCGGGCTCGCGTTCGCGCGACGTCAGGTGGCGACCGTGCGCGAGGTCCTGCCCGAGGTCATCGTGCTCGCCGAGGTGCAGGTGCTCAAGGGCCGGCGGTTCGGCAACCTCGTCGTCGCGGCCTCCGCGGCACCCCTCCCGGTGGAGTGGCTGCCGCGGCTCATGGCGGCGGGTCCGCACCCCGCGAAGGTCGCCCAGGGGGCCGAGATCGACGAGTTCGTCCGCGGCGCACGTCCGGCGACGGATGCCGACGCGACGCCGTCGCCGAAGCCCTCGGCATCCATCTTCGATCGGTGAGCGCCCGGGTCACGACCGGTTCGCGACCGGACGGTGTGGCGTTGCGGCTCCGGTCCCCGACGCACCGCAGACTGGAAGCCACGGCCATTCGAGAGGAGCGACGGTGAGCTACATCCACGGGTACGACCCCGACACGTTGCGTGAGATCACCGACTCTCACGAGTGCGCGGAACGGCTCGAGGAGATCGGCTCGCAGCGCAGTCTTCCCGCGCTCCTCGAGCGCACCTGGCTCCTGAAGGTGCTCGACCGGTTCGACGAGGCACTGACGGTGTCGGAGCAGTCGGTGCGTGTGGCGCGCATGGCCGGAACCCGTCGCGACCTGCTTCGCGCGCGGATCCTGCACGCGACGATCCAGCAGTGCCGAGGCGCGTTCGCCGCCGCCGAGCAGGAGCTCACCGCCTGCGCCGAAGAGGCCGAGGGGCAGGGGTGGGCGGGCATCGCCGCGTTCGCCCTGCAGCACCGCGGCAAGGTCCACTTCGACGAGGGCGACTACGAGTCGGCCCGCCGCGATTTCAAGCGCGCGCTGTTCCTCCGCCAGAACGCCGGGGCCAGTGACGCCGAGCTCGAGTCGACGCTCCTCGCGATCGATGCCGCGGATCGCCGACGCACACGCGCGGTCGTGGCGAGCTGACGTCGGAGCCCCTCCCTACGATTCCCGTCATGTCCGATCTGCAACGTGTGCGCGTCTGGGCAGAGGCATTGATCGCTCTGCACCTCGACGAGTCGTGGTCGTTCGCCTTCGACAACGCCAAGCGCCGGGCGGGACTGTGCGACTACGGCCGGCGGCGCATCAGCGTCTCGCGCTACCTCGCCGCGCGGTATGACGACGACACCAACCACCAGACGCTGCTGCACGAGGTGGCGCACGCGCTCGCCGGTGCGCCCGCGGGGCACGGACCGGTGTGGAAGCGCGCCGCGCGCGAAATCGGGTACGTCGGCGGAACCACCCACGCCGGCGAGACGGCGAACGAGCTGGCGCCGTGGGTGGGCACCTGCCCGGCCGGTCACGTCGCCTACCGGCACCGTCGGGCGACACGCCCCACCTCGTGCGCGAAATGCGCACCCTACTTCGACCGGCGCTTCGCGCTGACGTGGGTGCATCGCGACATCAGCCCCGCGACGCGGCTGGCGGCGGCGACCCCGCGCTGAGCCCAAGCTCGCTTCAGGCCGCGGTCGATGCCGCGGCTCGCGGTTCACGCCGCGGCGTAGACGCCGTCGCGCAGCACCGGGACGACGGATGCCGCATCACGTTCGGCCGCGGCGAGCACGAGGTCGCGCTCGCCCGCGTCGGCGCGCAGGCGCCCCGTGCCGCTGGCGGTGAGGAGGTGGCGCACCGCTCCCCGAAGCGCCCGGAACCCCTCGCCGGCGACGGCGGCATCCGGCGAGGCGTGGTCGATGCCGAGGTCGCCGAGCGCGGCCACGACCGCCCCGGCGCCGAGCAGATCCTCGACGGCGTACCGCGGGCCCGCCTCATCGACGTCACCCGCCGCGATGACCGCGATGCTCGTGCGCTCGCCCCGGGACCGCTGGACGTCGAGCACGTGCGCGGCGACGGCGGCGGCGTTGCGGATCCCGGCGACCACGACGTGCGCACCCGCGCGCTCCGCGGCGAGCGCGAGCCGGTCCGCGGCCTCGGTCTCCGCGGGCTCGGTCTCGCCGTTCTCGGCCGCCGCCAGCACGCGGGCCGTCAGACCGAGCGTCTGCACCACGACGACGACGTGGGCGGCAGCGAGCCGTGCGAGCCCCGCCTCACCCCACTCCAGACGCACCTGGTAGTTCGCCTGCGAGAGCGCGTCGGGGGTGTTCGGCATCCCTCGAGCCTACGACGAGCACCGCCCACCGACCGATGCGTCAACCCGACGTCGTTCCCGGCCGGAGGTGGCACGATGCGAGCATGCGCATTCTGCTGAAGTTCGAGATCGACTGCGATCCGGATGCCGCGTGGCGGGCCCTGCACTCGCCGCGCGCGGTCGCGGAACTGTACGGTCCGCTGCTGGCGGTCGAGACCCTCGAGGAGGCTCCGACGTCGTTCTCGTCCGGGGACGACGTTCCGGTGCAGATGCGGGCGGCGGGGGTGTTCCCCGTGGGTCGCCAGCTCATCTCGGTCGCCGACCGCGAGACCGCCGACGGCAACGGCCGCGTGCGCGTGTTCCGCGACTGGGGCGTGCCGCTCACCGGCCCGCTCGCGGCGCTGGACGTCTGGGACCACCAGATGGCGGTCTCGGCGGTGCCCGGAGACCCGACCCGGACGCTGTGGCGGGAACGTCTCACGATCGGCGGCGCCGCCGCGCCCGCGCTGTGGCCGGGCCTGTGGGCGATGTGGCAGTGGCGCGCGGCGCGCATCCGTGCGCTGGCGCCCACCTGGGCGCACGACCCGGAGCTCGCGGAGGACTGAGCCGCACCACCCGGCGCAGCCTCGGCGATCCGCACGACCTCAGTCCGATCCGGCCGGATGCCACTGACCGACGGCGGATCACCGAGGTTGCGCCGGCGCCGACCGCCGCGCGCCGCGCTCAGACGAGCCCGTGGCGGTACGCGAACACGACGAGCTGAACACGGTCGCGGAGCGCGAGTTTGGTGAGGATGCGACTGACGTGCGTCTTCACCGTCGCTTCCGAGAGGAACTCGCGCGCGGCGATCTCGGCGTTGCTGAGTCCCGCCGCGGCGAGGGCGAAGATCTCGCGCTCGCGATCGGTGAGGGCACCGTAGGCGGCCGGCACCGGATCGATCGCCCCGCCCTGGGCGATGTGCGCGAACAGGTCGCGGGTCGCTTGAGCGGCGATCACCGCCGACCCGGCGTGCACCGTCCGCACCGCGGACAGCAGGAACTCCGGGTCGGAGTCCTTCAGGAGGAAGCCGCTCGCGCCGTGCTGGATCGCCCGGGCCGCGGCCTCGTCGAGGTCGAACGTCGTCAGGACCACGACCCGCGGGGCCGCGGGTTCGCGAAGGATCTCCGCGGTCGCGGTGAGACCGTCCATGACCGGCATCCGCACGTCCATGAGCACGACGTCGGGGCGTGTCGCCCGGACGACGTCGACGCCCTCGCGTCCGTCGGATGCCTCACCGACGACCTCCAGGTCGGGCTGCGAATCCAGCACCATCCGGATGCCGGCGCGGAACAGCGCCTGGTCGTCGACGAGCACGATGCGGATCGGCGAGGTCATCGGTGCGGGTCCTTCCGAGGATCGGGGGCGGGATGGCATCCACTCTGCCCTGTCGCCGCGCTCAGGACGTCGTCCCCAGCGGCAGGCTCGCGCGGACGACGAAGTCGCGGGACTCGGGCTGCGCCGACAACGTGCCGCCGGCGAGCTGCGCGCGCTCGCGCATGCCGATGACCCCGTGCCCTCCACCCGTGAGCGAGGGGGTGTCGGCGAGGCGGTTGCGCACGGTGAGATCGACGCGATCCGGATGCCACGCGAAGCGCACCGCCACACGACGGTCGCCCCCGTGCCGGAGGGCGTTCGTCAGCGCCTCCTGCAGGATGCGGTACACCGCGAGCTGGATGGCCGTCGGCGGCTCCGCGGCGGGTGCCGGATCCACCGTGGTCTGCAGGTCGACCCCCGCCGCGCGGACCTGGGCGTACAGCGACTCGAGGTCGGCCAGCGTCGGCTGCGGCCCGTCGGCCTGGCTGTGCCGCAGCTGCTGGAGGAGCAGCCGCACGTCGCCGAGGGCTGCGCGGGCGGTGGTCGAGATGGTGGAGAGGGCGCGTGTCGCCGCCTCGGAGTCCTGCGCGGCGGCGTAGCGGGCCCCGTCGGCCTGGGCGATCACCACCGCGAGAGAGTGGGCGACGACGTCGTGCATGTCGCGGGCGATGCGCACCCGCTCCTGCTCCGCGATCGTGGCCTCTTCGGCCGCGCGTCGCGCGGCGGCGTTCGCGGCCGCCCGCCGGGTCGTCCGCGCGAGGGTTCCCGAGCCCCAGGAGAGGAGGAACGCGAAGCCCGCGACGAGCACGATCGCGAGTGTGTCGAAGGTCGGGACGAAGACATCACGTCCGGCCCGCACGGTCAGGTAGGCCGTGACGACCACAGCACCGACGACGGTCGAGGCGAATCCCGCCCAGTACACGCGACGGGTCCCGTAGGCCGCGGCCGTGTACAGCACGGCGTAGGTCACCAGGTCGACCGGGCTCGGGTCACGCTGGAGCGACATCTGCACGATCGCCGCGATCCACGCCAGGAGCAGCGCGGCACCGGGCTGAAGCCGCCGGAGGGCGAGGGCCGCGGAGAAGAGCGCGACCACGACGAGCGCGCCGACGTTGCCGAGGACGTTTCCCGGATCCAGCTCGATGAGGAACGACAGCAGCCCGAAGAGACCGGCCGCGACGAGGTCGACGACCAGTTGGTACCGGAAGAGGGGACGCAGGGCGATGCGCATCCCTGTCACGCTACGCGGCACCGCCCGCGTCGGCATCCCTCCCGGGATGTATCCCTCGCGCGTCAGGCGGGGAAGTCCGCGGGTTCGATGGGACGAGCCTCGAAGAAGGTCTGCAGCACGATCGTGGTGCGCGTGTTGACCTGGGCGGCCGCACGGATGTCCCGGATGAGCGTCTCGAGGTCGCGCGGCGTGGGGACCCGGACGAACAGCATGTAGGCGGCGTCGCCGGCGACGGAGTGGCACGCCTCGATGGCGCTCAGGTGCGCGAGGAGCTCGGGGGCGTTGTCGGGCTGCGCGGGATCCAGCGGCGTGATCTCGACGAAGGCGGCCAGGGGGCGGCCGAGCGCCTCGGCGTCGAGGACCGGGCGATAGCCGCGGACGATCCCCCGCGCCTCCAGCCGGCGCAGACGCGATTGCACGGCCGACACCGACAGTCCCACTTTCTCGGACAGATGGGCGAGCGTCGCGCGGGCGTCGAGGGAGATCTCGCGCACGATGGCCGCATCGACGGTGTCGTCGAGCCGGGCGCGGCGAACGGAACCGTCGGACATGCGCCGACAGTAGCAGGATTCCCGGCCTCACCTCTGGCAGGGTCCGTAAGTTTTCCGTTAGCATTGCGATTTGACCGGATAATTTCCCGCCCGATCGATCGGAGGCCACCATGACCCTCGCAATGCCCGCGCGTTCCGCACACGATCTGCTCGACGGGCACACCGTGGCCACCGTCGAGCTCTCCCCGGGATGGGCGCAGCTGAAGGACGCCGCGGTCGAACTGCAGAGCCTGCAGGCGTCGGACGGCTCCGTCCCCGAGTCGTCCGACCACGCTCGCGCCGCGGTGCTCGTGGCCGAGATCATCGACGCGATCGCCGCGCTCACGCCCCTGTTCCCCCACGACGACGCCTACCTCCGCGCGTCCGTCGGCGACTTCGAGCGGTGGCGCGACGGCGGCTTCGGCGTCCCCGACTTCCTGGACTCGCTCGTGGCCTTCCAGCCCCAGGAGCACCGGGTCGACGGCATCCGTCACCTCGTCGTGTTCCCGATGTACACGCAGAACGGCTCGCGCGAGCGCCACGTCGAGGCGGTCCTCGTGGAGGTCATCTGGCCCGAGTTCATCGCGCGGCTCGAGACCGAGTACACCAACCGTCTGTTCGTCTCGCTGCGCCTGGTCGACTTCACGCCGGGCTACGACACGAACTCGGCGGTGCTGTTCCCCGAGACCGTCGCCATGCGCGAAGTCCCGACGTTCACGTGGGGCGCGATCTTCCAGGACCGCGAAGCGGCCCGCTACCGTCGCGTGACCCGCGCCGCCGCGGAGATCACCAAGCTGGAGCTGCCGGCCGCCGCCGCCCGCATGCTCGACGACCAGTCGCTGACGGAGCAGACGTTCGTGATGTGGGACATCATCCACGACCGCACCCACATGCGCGGCGACCTGCCGTTCGACCCGTTCATGATCAAGCAGCGGATGCCGTTCTTCCTGTACTCGCTCGAGGAACTGCGCTGCGACCTCACCGCGTTCCGCGAGTGCGTCGAGATCCAGAAGCGTCTGTCGGCCCGAGACGACCTGGATGCCACGGAGAAGGCGATGCTCGAGCACGCCGAGCTCGTGCAGTACGCGGTGATCTTCGACCGCATCTTCCGCTTCGCCATCACCGGCTCGCGCGTGCGCAACTACGACGGCCTCGGCGGCCAGCTGCTGTTCGCGTGGCTCCACCAGCGCCGGGTGCTGCACTGGACCGACACGTCTCTCGCGTTCGACTGGGACGAGGTACCGGCCGCCGTGGTGGCGCTGGCCGACGCGATCGACGAGCTGTACTGGCGCTCGATCGACCGCCCGAAGACCGCTCACTGGCTGGCCGCGTACGATCTCGTGCGCTCGGTCGTGACCCCGCACCCGGCCTCGGTGTGGGCGCGCGGACTGTCGGACGAGGTGCTCGCCGGGCTCCCGAAGGGGTACACCGACGCGGTGCTCGACGACGAGTTCCCGCTGTCGATGTTCTTCGAGGCGCTGGAGAAGAAGATGCGCCCCGTCATCGCCTCGACCGAGGGCATCACCGGCCGGGACTGAGCGGACGCCCCGGTCCGCCCCGGGCCGGCCGTCGTGCGGACTCTGCGGCCGACACGCCGCGGGGGTGGCGTTCGGGACGGCGCGTCGGACACGATGTCCGCACATGGGAACGTCGCCGCGCGACCGCGTCGACCCGACCGAACCACGAAGGAGACGGCATGAACACGGGCGTCGAAGGCCGGACGGTGCTGCTCGCCGGCGGTACGAGCACGGCGGGGCGCAGCGTCGCACGCGCCCTGCGGACGGCGGGCGCGACGGCGATCGTGGTCGGCTCCGACGCCGGACGACTGGCATCCGTCGCCGCCGAGATCCCGGGCGTCGTCACCGAGCGATGCGACCTCACCGATCCGGATGCCGTGGCGGCCCTCCGCGAGCGGGTTCGCGCCGCGCACGGAGGGGTCGACGGCATCCTGCACCTCGTCGGGGGGTGGCGTGGCGGTGGAGGCCTGGCCGGTCAGAGCGATGAGGACTTCGCCTTCCTGCTGAACTCCCTCACGGCGCTGCGCAACGTCACCCGCGCGTTCGACGCCGACCTCCGCGCATCGGATGCCGGCCGCCTGGCGATCGTGTCGTCGACCTCCGTCGCCCGCCCCCTCGCGGGCGGGGCGAACTACGCCGCGGTCAAGGCCGCCAGCGAGGCGTGGACACGCGCCGTCGCCCAGGGTTTCGCGAAGTCGGCGAGGGATGCCGGGACCGCGCCGTCGGCCGCGGCGGTGGTGTTCCGCGTGAAGAGCCTGGCCGGACTCGAGGACGCCCTCGCCCTCGCCTTCCTCGGGTTGTGGGGCGACCCGGCGGAGGACATCAACGACGTCACCATCGAGCTCGCCGGGGCGTGAGCCGGCGCGGTCAACGCGAGGGGTCGGACGGCGGCGCCGAAGGGTCGGGGAACGTGGATGCCGCGGCATCCGGGATCCCTCCGGCGCGCGCGGCGAGCGACGAGGCTTCGTCCTCCGGCCCGGGTGCCGAGGCCGGCGCGGAGGCGTCGCCGAGCGGCTCCTGCTGGTACTGCCGGGACAGCACCCGGTACGAGCGCGTGAGGAACGCCGCCGCGCCCACGACGACCATCACGAGCCCCGCGAACAAGAAGACGAGCGCGATCCCCCGCCCGATCCCGTCGCCGAGGAGCCACCCCCAGGTCGCCCTGCCGTCGGCGCCGTCCATGTAGGGGATGATCGCGAACTGGGCGATCGGGGCGATGAGGAATGCGGTGATCGGGGCCGAGGCCGATTCGAACGCGGCGGCGAAGCCGAAGACACGCCCCTGCGTTTCGAAGGGGACGACCTTCTGGATGACGGTCTGCTCGGCGGCCTCGACCGCGGGGATGAGCGCCATGTACGCCCAGATGCCCACGACGTACAGCCACCACCAGTCGCGGAGCGTGAAGGCGGCACCGAGAGCGCCCATGGCGATCACGATCAGGAGCATCGTGCGGATCGGATTGCGCCCCAGCCCGAACTTCGCCACGAGCGCACCGCCGATGATGAATCCCGTGGCGGTGACGCCGAGGACCAGCCCCCACCCCTCGACCGTGAAGAGTTGGAGTCCGTACGGGTCCATGAGGGCGAGGTAGACGCCGCCGATGAGGTTGTTGAACGTCGAGAAGATCAGCAGCGCGAACAGACCGGGAGAGGCCCGGACGGCCCGGATCGCGCCGCGCACATCGACGACGGGGAGCCGTTCGCTCGGAGGCTGCGGGCGCTCCTCCGGGATTCGGATCGTGAGCAGATGAACGAGAGCGGCCAGGGTGAGGACGATCGCGATCGCCAGCGTCCACCCCATCCCGAGCTGCCCGACCGAGAGTCCGCTGAACACGCTCGTGACCACGAACGACAGCCCCTGCACCGTGCCGACGAGACCGTTGGCGTTGGCCCGGCGATCCTCCGGGACGAGGAGCGTCACCGTCGTCGACAGCGCGATGTTGCGCATGTTCTCGATGACCGCGCCGGCGAGCACGACCCCCGAGAAGATCCAGAACCAGGGGCCGCCGAGGTCGAGCAGCGCACTCTCGGGGAACGCCAGCCACAGAGCACCGGCGACGAGGAAGGCCAGGAGTGTGATGATGCCCGACACCACCATGACGCGGTGTTTGCGATGGCGGTCGACGATCGTGCCGAAGAGCATCGCGAACACGGCCAGCAGCAGCATGTAGGCCCCGCCGATGATGCCCGTCGCGAGCACCGACCGGGTCTCGAGGTACACCCAGAACGTCAGCGCGAACCACAGATAGCTCGTCGTGACGTTAGCGGCGGCGGTGTTGACGAGGACGCCCACGAAGGCGCGTCGGCCGTCGGCGCCGTGCGCCGTGGCGGCGGAGGCGGACGGGGGCGTCTCTGTCATGCGGCACACGCTAGCGACCGCCTCCGACATCGGCCAGTGCCCCGGCGTCGAGGGCATCCCCGGTGACTACGCTGGAGGGGTGACCCCCCTGCATGACACCGCCGTCCGCGGCTTCGCGTCCGACAACTACTCCGGCATCCACCCCGACGTGCTGGCCGCCATCGTGTCCGCCAACGAGGGCCACCAGGTCGCCTACGGCGAGGACGTCTACACGGCGCGCCTGCAGGAGCTGTTCACGGGCCTCCTGGGCGACGGCGTCGAGGCCTACCCCGTCTTCAACGGCACCGGGGCGAACGTTGTCGGGCTCCAGTCGATGCTTCCCCGCTGGGGCGCCGTGATCTCGGCCTCCACCGCGCACATCAACGTCGACGAGGGCGGTGCCCCCGAACGCGTCGGCGGCATCAAGCTGCTCACGGTTCCGACCGACGACGGCAAGCTCACCCCCGAGCTCGTCGACCGCGAGGCCTGGGGCTGGGGTGATGAGCACCGCGCGCAGCCGCTGGTCGTGTCGATCACCCAGTCGACCGAGCTCGGCACGCTGTACACCGTGGACGAGATCCGGGCCCTGGCCGAGCACGCGCACGCCCGCGGCATGCGCCTGCACATGGACGGCGCCCGCATCTCGAACGCCGCCGCCGCCCTCGACCTGCCGCTGCGCGCGTTCACGCGCGACGCCGGCGTCGACGTCCTCAGCTTCGGCGGCACCAAGAACGGGGCCATGATCGGCGAGGCGATCGTGGTGCTCGACCCCGCGGCATCCACCGGTCTCACCTACCTGCGCAAGCTCGACATGCAGCTCTCCAGCAAGATGCGGTTCGTGTCCGCGCAGCTGGTCGCCCTGCTCGAGGACGACCTGTGGCTGCGCAACGCCCGGCATTCCAACGCCATGGCCCAGCGCCTGCGCGCGGGTGTCGAGGCGGGCCTCGCGGATGGCTCGATCCGCGGCGTCGAGTTCACGCAGCCGACGCAGGCGAACGGGGTCTTCGCGACCCTCCCCGAGGGCGTGGCCGATCGCCTGCGCGAGAGCTTCCGCTTCTACGACTGGGACGAGGCGCGCCGCGAGGTCCGCTGGATGTGCTCGTTCGACACGACCGAGGCCGACATCGACGCGTTCCTCGCCGCGATCGCGCGCGAGACCACGCGCTGAGACGTCGGCCCCCGCGGCCGGAGCGGGGGTCAGCGAGCCGACGGGCGGCCGAGGACGAGCGTCGACGGCGAGGGACGCCAGTGTCGAGAGACGTATTCGACGGCCTCGTCAACGCCCAGCGCCCGGCTCGAGTTGCCCACGCGCACCCAGAGGTCGGTCGCGGAGCCGCCGTCCTTGGGTTGAGTGAGGAAGACCGGCCGCGGAGCCGGGCGGCACACGACGACGCACACCGCGGGTCGATCCTCGCCGACCGACGCGAACACGATGCGCGGTTGAGCGGCCGCGTTGCGGCCGAGGGCGGTCGAGAGCATGTCGCGCAGCCACAGCTCGAACCGGTCGTGGTCGGCGGTGCGCAACGTCGCGAGATCGCGGTCGAGTCCGATCGGCGCGCCGGTGTCGTCGGCACCGATTACCAGGGTTCCGCCGCGCGAGTTCAGGAACGCCGCGACGGATTTCGCGATCGCGATCTCCATGCGCGCGTCCTTGCGGTTCTCGCGGACGTTCCAGCGCGCGGTCTCCTTGAACTCGACCCGGTCCGACTCCCCCGCGCGCAGCAGCGCCGCGACGTCGATGTCGCCGCCGTCGCGCCGAGCCGCGGCGACCACCGCCGCCACGATCGCCGACAGGCCGATGCTCGCACCGACCGAGAACAGGATCGTCGTGGGCACCCAGAGGCGCGCGGCGCCGCCGACCCACGCCGACAGCAGCAGCCCGACACTCACGCCCAGCACTCCGATGACCGTCATGGTGGGCATGCTCAGCGACCGCGCGGGTCCGAACACCCGCCGCAGCAGCAGCGCGATCAGCCCGGCCAACGCCAGGACGACGGGCAACGCGATCGCGAGATCGACGAGGGAGGTGTCCATCGGCATCCGGATCCGGCGAGGGTCAGCGCAGCGCGCCCACCGACGCCAGCCCCAGACGGATGAGCGTGCCGCGGCCGCCCTCCATCTCCGCCGAGAGGGCATCGGATGCCGCCTCCTCGGGCGAGAGCCAGGTGACCTCGAGCGCGTCCTGTCGCGGCTCGCACGTACCGGTGACCGGGACCACGAAGGCCAGCGACACCGCATGCTGGCGGTCGTCGTGGAACGCGCTCACCCCGGGCAGGGGGAAGTACTCGGCGACCGTGAACGGAGCGGGCTGGGGCGGGAGGAGGGGGAAGGCCATGGGCCCGAGGTCGTTCTCGACGTGGCGGAACAGCGCGTCGCGCACCGTCTCGCCGTAGCGCACTCGACCGGACACGAGCGTGCGGGTCATCTCCCCCAGCGGAGTCGCCCGCAACAGGATGCCGACCTGGGTCACCGCGCCCATGCCGTCGGTGCGCACCGGCAACGCCTCGACGTAAAGCATGGGCAGCCGCCGACGCGCCTCGGCGAGCTCGACCTCGCTCAGCCACGCCGGGTTGGTGTTCGGCCCGGGGCTCGCGGGCGCGCCCGAGAAGGACGCCGAGAGCGACTCGCGCTCGTCGCCGTTGTCGCCGGGTTCGGGGTCGGGTGTGCGCACAGGCATGCTCCCTGTATATCAACGGTCCGCGGGGATGCCTACGCGGAGGGGGCCGCGGTCGAGCCCGGCGATGTCGGAGACACGGTCACGGGAGGACATTCGGGGAGCGGAGGATCCGCGGCGCCGCTCGCGTCCTCCCTGCGCCGAACATCCTCCCGTCGCCGCCGCGGTCGACCCCGCCGTGCCCGTGTCGGAGGGCTTTGCCACAATGGCCGCATGAGCGAGCGCCCGACCCTCGATCCGTCCGCCGTCCGCTGGTCGATGCCGCCGGCCGAGATCGGCGAGCGTCCGGTGCTCCTCCTGCTGCACGGGTACGCGGCCGACGAGCACGACCTGTTCGGCCTCGTGCCGTATCTGCCGGACGACATCGCCGTCGCGAGCGTGCGCGCGCCACTGACGCCTCCGTGGCCGACGCCGGGGGCGTCCTGGTACCCGATCGAGGGGCTGAATGGGCGGGATCCCGACGCCGTCACGCGGGCCGCCGAAGCGCTGTTGGAGTGGATCGCCGAGCATCTCGGGGGCCGCCCCGTCGGGCTCCTGGGCTTCTCGCAGGGCGGCGCGGTCGCGATCCAGACGCTGCGGGTCGCGCCCGAGGCGGTTCAGTTCGCGGTCGTCCTGGCCGGTTACGCCGCGGGCGGCGAATTGCCCGGCGACGCGGTCCTGGCCGAGCGACGTCCGCCGGTCTTCTGGGGCCGCGGGTCGCGCGACGACGTCATCCCTCCGGCGCTCATCGACATGACGGCGCAGTGGCTGCCGACCCACAGCGAGCTGACGGGCCGCGTGTACCCGGGGCTGACCCATTCGGTGTCGGAAGAAGAGCTCGCCGACGTCCGAGCGTTCCTCGACGCGCGGCTGGCTGCGAGGTCCACGGCATCCGAGGGTTGAGAAGAAGGGGACCGAACGGCTAACGTGGGCAGCCCTGTCCCCGAGAACGAGGTCTCCTCCGGTGAAGAACGTCGACGCTTCCGCGCCCCTGTCCGCGCGCTGACCCGTCGACCCGCCGTTTTCTCGGCCGCCCTCCGCTGATGCGGACGGGTCCGGTGTCCGCGCCTCCCGCGTTCCCGGAGTCTCGTCATGTCATCACCCTCCCCTTCTCTCGTCTTCGATCGCGTCCGCCTCGTGTGGCCGGACGGAACCGTCGCCCTGGACGACGTCTCCGGCTCCCTCGGCCGTGGGCGCACCGGTCTCGTCGGCCGCAACGGCGCCGGCAAGTCCACGCTCCTGCGCGTCGCCGCGGGGCAGATCGCGCCGACGTCCGGAACGTTCTCGGCATCCGGCGAGGTCGCGATGCTGCCCCAGCGTCTCGCGGCCGATCCTCGTCGCCCGGTCTCCTCGATCCTCGGCGTCGAGACGGCACTCACCGCGCTTCGCGCGATCGAATCGGGCGACGTGGCTCCGCACCATTTCGAGGCCGTCGGCGACGACTGGGACGTCGAGACCCGCGCCCACAGTCTCCTCGCCGAGGCAGGCTTGGCATCCGATGCTCTCGATCGGACCGTCGGCGAACTGTCCGGCGGCGAGACGATGCTGGCGGCGCTCGTGGGGCTGCGCGCCCGCGCGGCCGACATCACGCTGCTCGATGAGCCGACCAACGACCTGGACCGCGACGCGCGTGCGCGAGTGAGCGAGCTGGTGCGCGGCTGGCCCGGCGCGCTCGTCGTCGTCAGTCACGACGTGGAGCTCCTCGAGCAGATGGATGCCACGGCCGAGCTGTACGCGCACACGCTGAGCGTGGTGGGTGGCCCCTACAGCGCCTGGCGGGAGCAGCGCGATGCGGAGCAGGATGCCGCGCTGCGCGCCGAACGCGACGCCGCCCGGTCGCTGCGTCGGGAACGGCGTGAGCGGATCGAGGCCCACGACAAACTGGCCACTCGCGCCCGCGTTGCGCACAAGGCGCAGGTCGAGAAGAGGGTTCCGAAGATCGTTGCGGGCAACCGCGCGAACGCGGCGCAGGTGAGTGCGGGTCGTCTGAGCGCCGAGATGAAGGGGAAGGAGGATGCCGCGCGGGCCGCGCTGAACGAAGCGGCGACCCGTGTCCGCGACGACGATGTGGTGCGCATCGACCTGCCCGACCCGGGCAACGCGCCCGGTCGGCGCATCCTGACCCTGGGCGACGGTGAACGCGACTGGATCGTTACCGGCCGCGAGCGGGTCGCCCTGGTGGGGCGGAACGGAGCGGGGAAGACGACGCTGCTCGAGAGTATCGTGCACGGGACGGGGGCGGCGGTCCACGCCGGAGCGAGCGTGGAGCACGTGGGCTACCTCGCCCAGCGTCTCGACGGCCTCGACGACACGGCATCCGTCCTCGACACCGTCTGCGCGGCGGCGCCCGACGTCCCCATCCCGGCGGTCCGCGATCGGCTCGCCCGTTTCCTCGTGCGAGGAGACGCGGTCACCCGTCCCGTCGGCTCGCTGTCCGGCGGCGAGCGCTTCCGCGTCGCGCTCGCCCGCCTGCTGCTCGCCGATCCGCCGCCGCAGCTGCTCGTGCTCGACGAACCGACGAACAACCTCGATCTCGACACGGTCGATCAGCTCGTGTCGGCTCTGCAGGCCTACCGCGGGGCCGTGCTCCTGGTCAGCCACGACGATGCGTTCCTCGCGCGCCTCGGGCTCGACCTGCGGCTGGAGCTGGAGGACGGGCGGCTGACCGAGCGCGCCCCGTGACCTGAGCCGACCCGGGCGTTCCGCGACCAGCGAACGTCAACCCGCCCGCGATGTCGGAGGTCCGGGAGAGGATGTCGGCATGGCCGACGTGCTCGACAGATTCGGTCCTGCGACGCAGGACTGGTTCCGCGGTGCGTTCTCGGCGCCCACCACCGCCCAGAAGGGCGCGTGGGAGTCCGTGGCCTCCGGTCGCAATGCCCTCGTGGTCGCGCCCACCGGATCGGGCAAGACGCTCTCGGCGTTCCTGTTCGCGATCGACCGGGTGTTCCGCGAGAAGGCGCCCGAGGTCCCGGATGCCACTCCCCCGCGCCGCGGCGCGAAGAAGACGCCCACGCGCACCCGCATCCTCTACATCTCGCCGCTGAAGGCCCTCGGCGTCGACGTGGAGCGCAACCTGCGATCGCCGCTCGTGGGCATCGGCCAGTCCGCGCGGCGACTGGGCATCGAGGTCCCCGCGGTCACGGTCGGGGTGCGGTCGGGCGACACCACGTCGAGCGATCGTCGCAAGCTCGTGACCGATCCGCCCGACATCCTCATCACGACTCCCGAGTCGCTGTACCTCATGCTGACGAGCCAGGCCGCCGAGACCCTGCGCGGCGTCCACACCGTCATCATCGACGAGGTGCACGCGGTCGCCGCGACAAAGCGCGGCGCGCACCTCGCGGTGAGCCTCGAGCGGCTCGACGCGCTGCTCGACGCCCCCGCCCAGCGCATCGGGCTCTCCGCCACCGTGCGCCCGATCGACGAGGTCGCCCGATTCCTCGGCGGTGCGCAGCCGGTCGACATCGTCGCGCCGCGGGCGACCAAGGCGTTCGACCTGTCGGTCGTGGTGCCGGTCGACGACATGCTCAACCCGCCACCCCCACCGGGCTCCCCGGCGCCCGACGAGGCGGCCGACGGCGAGTGGTTCTCCGAGCGGCCCGAGAGCACCGAGATGTCCGGATCCGTGTGGCCGCACGTCGAAGAGGCGATCGTCGACCGCATCCTCGAGCGCCGTTCGACGATCGTGTTCGCCAACTCCCGCCGCCTCGCCGAGCGGCTGACCGGTCGCCTCAACGAGATCTACGCCGAACGGCAGGGCATCGACGTGCCCGAGCCGACGGTTCCGGCGGCCACGATGGCTCAGGCCGGATCGTCCGCCGGGGTCGCCGCGATCCTCGCGAAGGCCCACCACGGCTCCGTGTCGAAGGAGCAGCGCGCCCAGGTCGAAGACGAGCTGAAGTCGGGCACACTCCGCTGCGTCGTCGCCACGAGCAGCCTCGAGCTCGGTATCGACATGGGTGCGGTCGACCTCGTCATCCAGGTCGAGGCACCGCCGAGCGCCGCATCCGGTCTCCAGCGCGTCGGCCGGGCCGGGCATCAGGTCGGCGAGGTCAGCCGCGCCGCTCTTTTCCCCAAGCACCGCAGCGACGTCCTGCACACCGCCGTGGTCACCGAACGGATGTTGTCGGGCAAGATCGAGGCGATCTCGGTTCCCCAGAACCCGCTCGACATCCTGGCTCAGCAGACGGTCGCCGCCTGCGCCCTCGGGTCGATCGACGTCGAGGAGTGGTTCGAGACGGTCAAGCGCAGCGCGCCGTTCCGCTCGCTCCCGCGGTCGGCGTACGAGGCGACGCTCGACCTTCTCGCCGGCCGCTACCCGTCGGACGAGTTCGCCGAGCTGCGTCCGCGGCTCGTGTGGGACCGAGACGCGGGCACGCTCACCGGACGCCCCGGCGCGCAGCGGGTCGCCGTCACGAGCGGCGGCACGATCCCCGATCGCGGCCTGTTCGGCGTCTTCGTCGCGGGCGAGTCGCAGAACGCCCGCGTCGGTGAACTCGACGAAGAGATGGTCTACGAGTCGCGGGTGAACGACGTCTTCACCCTCGGCACCACGAGCTGGCGCATCGTCGAGATCACCCACGACCGTGTGAACGTGCTCCCCGCCTTCGGGCAGCCCGGGAAGCTGCCGTTCTGGCATGGCGACGGCCTCGGCCGGCCGGCCGAGCTCGGTGAGGCGCTGGGCAAGTTCTCGCGCGACATCGCCGGAGCCGACCAGGCGAAGGCCGAGGAGCGGCTGCGGCAATCAGGGCTCGACGACAACGCGATCACGAACCTGCTCGCCTACCTCGCCGAGCAGCGTGAGGCCACCGGCAGCCTCCCCACCGACCGCACGCTGACCGTCGAGCGCAGCCGCGACGAGGTCGGCGACTGGCGCATCATCCTGCACTCGCCCTACGGCATGCAGGTGCACTCGCCGTGGGCGCTCGCGGTGAACGCGCGGATCCGCGAACGGCTGGGCGTCGAGGGGGCCGCCGTCGCGAGCGACGACGGCATCATCGCGCGGGTTCCGGATGCCGCGGCCGAACCGCCGGGCGCCGACCTCTTCGTCTTCGAGCCCGACGAGCTCGAGCAGATCGTCACCGACGAGGTCGGGGGCTCGGCGCTCTTCGCGTCCCGGTTCCGCGAGTGCGCCGCCCGCGCCCTGCTACTTCCGCGTCTGAACCCGAACCGCCGATCACCGCTCTGGCAGCAGCGTCAGCGCTCGGCTCAACTGCTCGAGGTGGCCCGGCGGCATCCGTCTTTCCCGATCATCCTCGAGACGCTGCGCGAGGTGCTGCAAGACGTCTACGACCTCCCCGCCCTCCTGCGCGTGGCACGGCAGATCGGCGAGCGGCGCATCCGACTGGTCGAGACGACCACCAGCCAGCCCTCGCCGTATGCGCGCGACCTGCTGTTCGGGTACGTCGGCGCGTTCATGTACGAGGGCGACTCGCCACTCGCCGAGCGGCGAGCGGCCGCACTGTCGGTCGACCCCGCGCTGCTGAGCGAGCTGCTGGGCAAGGTCGAGATGCGCGAGCTGCTCGATCCCGACGTCATCGCGCAGTTCGAGCGCGAGGCGCAGCGCCTCGATCCGGATCGCCGGGCGCGCGGGGTCGAGGGCGTGGCCGACCTCCTGCGTCTTCTCGGACCTCTGGATGCCACGGAGGTCGCGGCCCGTCTCGAGGGGGAGTCGCCGACCGAGGCTTCGGCCCATCTGCGGGCGCTAGTCGAGGAACGGCGTGCCATCCCGGTCACGATCGCCGGCGTCTCGCGCGTCGCGGGCATCGAGGATGCCGGGCGCCTGCGCGACGCGCTCGGCGCGGCGCTCCCGGTCGGCATCCCGAACGCGTTCCTCGAGCCGGTGGCCGACCCGCTGGGCGACCTCGTGGCCCGATACGCCCGGACGCACGGGCCGTTCACGACCGACGCGGTGGCCGAGCGTCTCGGCGTCGGGGTCGCCGTCGCCCGTCTCACGCTGCAGCGCCTGGAGTCGCAGGGGCGGTTGGCGAGCGGTTTCTTCCTCCCCGAGGCGGCCGGCGGGCGTGGCGACGACACCGAGTGGTGCGACACCGAAGTCCTTCGGCGGCTGCGGATGCGCTCGCTCGCGGCGATCCGCGGCAGCGTCGAGCCCGTGCCGCCGTCGGCGTACGCCCGGTTCCTGCCCGTGTGGCAGCACGTCACGCGGCCGCTGGAGGGCGTCGATGGAGTGCTGGCGGTGGTCGAACAGCTCGCGGGCGTGCCGATCCCGGCGAGCGCATGGGAATCGCTCGTGCTGCCCTCCCGCGTGGCCGACTACACCCCCGCCCTCCTCGACGAGTTGACCGCGACCGGCGAGGTCGTGTGGTCGGGGCACGGCACGCTCCCGGGCCGGGACGGGTGGATCGCCCTGCATCCCGCCGACGCCGCGCCCTTCACGCTGCAGGATCCGGACGATCCGGAAGATCCCGCCCCCGACTCACTCGAAGCCCGACTGCTGGCGGCGCTCGAGGGGGGCGGCGCCTACTTCGCGGCGCAGCTGAAGCAGCTCACGGGCGCGGAGAACGAGCAGTCCGTCAACGACGCGCTGTGGGCGCTCACCTGGGCGGGACGCATCACGAACGACACCTTCGCACCGGTGCGGTCGCTGCTCGGCGGCGGCGGTCAGGCGCACCGGGTCGCGCGCCGGGCTCCCCGCGCGCGCATGTACCGCGGAGCGACCCTGCCGCGGCCGACTGCCGCTCCCCGTCCACCGTCGCTCGGCGGGCGCTGGTCGCTCCTCCCCGATCGCGAACCGGACGCCGCGGCGCGGGCGACCGCGACGGCGAGTCTGCTCCTCGACCGGTACGGCGTCGTCACGCGCGGCGCCGTGCAATCCGAGGGGGTGCCGGGCGGCTTCGCGCAGGTGTACCGCATCCTCGCCGGCTTCGAGGAGGCCGGGCACTGCCGCCGCGGCTACGTGATCGAGAAGCTCGGTGCCGCGCAGTTCGCGGCGTCCGCCACCGTCGACCGGCTGCGCGAGTTCGCCGCGGTCGCCGACCCACCGCCGCTGCGGACCGTCACGCTCGCGGCGACCGATCCGGCGAACCCCTACGGGGCGGCGCTCGGCTGGCCGGCGCTGGAGCGGGTGACCCACCGCCCGGGACGGAAGGCGGGCGGCCTCGTCGTGCTCGTCGACGGCGAGTTGACGCTGTACCTCGAACGCGGCGGGCGCAGCGCCCTCGCCTTCACCGACGACGAGGCACGGCTGCAGGCCGCCGCGCGCGATCTGGCCGAGACCTCGCGGCGCCGGCGCCTCGACACCCTCACCGTCGAGCAGGTCAACGGCGAGTTCGTCTACGGCACGGCTGTCGGCCGAGCCCTCCGCGAGGCGGGATTCGTCGAGTCTCCGCGCGGACTCACGCTGCGGCGCCTCACCGCCGGCGACACCCTGCGCGAGGCGGCCCGTGCCTGAGGGCGACACCGTCCATCGTGCGGCGGCGAAGCTCTCCGCCGCGCTCGCGGGCCGTGAGGTGACCAGGTTCGACATCCGCGTTCCGGGCAGCGCGACCGCCGATCTGCGCGGCGAGACCGTGCACGAGGTCGTCGCGCGCGGCAAGCACCTGCTCGAGCGGATCGGCGACTACACGCTCCACTCGCACCTGAAGATGGAGGGCCGCTGGGACGTGTATCGCCCGGGCGAGCGATGGCGACGGCCGGCATTCAAGGCCCGGGCGATCGTCGGGGTCACCGGGGTCGACACCGTCGGGTTCGACCTCGCGATGGTCGAGGTGCTGCCGACTTCCGACGAGGACCGGGTCGTGGGGCACCTGGGGCCCGACCTCCTGGGCCCCGATTGGAACGAGGCCGAAGCCGTCCGCCGGGTGTCGGCCGACTCACGCGCGGCCCATGTCGCGTTGCTCGATCAACGCAACGTCGCCGGCTTCGGCAACGTGTACGCGAACGAACTGCTGTTCGTCCGCGGGATCGCGCCGACGACGCCCGCGAACGAGATCGACGTGGCGGCGACGATCGCGCTCGGACACCGGATGATCCACGCGAACCTCCCGCGCGCCGAGCGCACCTTCACCGGCGACAGCCGCCCCGGCCGACGCATGTGGGTCTACGGCCGCGACGGGGCGCCGTGCCGGCGCTGCGGAACCCCCATCCGGGCGACCACGCTGGGCGCGTCGGCGACGAGCGAGCGCAACGTGTTCTGGTGCCCCACCTGTCAGCCCGGATGACTCGGCGCGCGGCCCCGCGAGGGCGATTCGCAGCGGGTGCGACCGCGCGGGAACAGTGAGACATTTCCTCCTCGCTGTCAACCCGCCGTCTCCGGATGCACGAGCATGCGACAACGGTCTGAGACAAACCGGCGCAACGGAAAATACCGTGATCCGGCGGGAATCCGCCGGGGTGTCCGCGCCGAACAACCATGCACGGGAATGAGAACGCACCCGGATCGGTTGTCACACAAGTCGGCTCACCCGAGAGCCGATCGGAGGGGATCGTGGGAAAGAACTACATCGACATCGAGAACGACCACGGCGAGACGCTGCGTTACCGCAAGCACGTCAACGGTCGTGGACTCGTCGCGCACGGCGCGAAGGTCCACCCGTCGGCACTGGTGGAGAACGGCGCGTACGTCGAACCCGGAGTGCAGATCGCGGCCGGTGTCCGTGTGGGCCGCGGCGCCTGGATCGAGTCGGATGCCGTCATCGGGCCGGAGGCGCACATCGAGCCGCACGCGCACATCTGCTCGGGCGCGGTGATCGGCGCCGGCGCGCACATCGGCGTCCGCACGCAGGTGGGATCGAACGCCCGCGTGGCGGTCGGCTCGCTCATCGGGGACGACGAGGTCATCAACGACGGCGAAGCCGTCGCGACGGACCGACGAGGTCTTCGCCTGGCGGCCTGAGGCACACGCCTCGAGGCATCCACCACCCGCACGTTCTTCGGAACGTGCGGGTTTCGCCTTTTCCGCGGCGGAAACTGCTTCGACGTCGAGAAGAATCACGCCGAATTCGGTTCGACGTCGAGCAGTCTCCCGGCCGAGAATTCTTCGACGTCGAGATTCCCGACGGCGATTCCCTCGACGTCGAAGAAGTCAGGCCAGCAGCGTCAGGACGAAGCCGATGAGCGGGAGCGTGCCCTGGATGGCGGCGGGACGCAGGTACTTCCGACCCGAGGTGATGAGCACGAGGGCCGCGGCGAGCATGGAGCCGAGGGCGAAGAGCAGCAGGGTCCGTCCGGCCACGTCGCCGACACCGTTGACGGCCCAGAGCACCACGCCGATGCCCGCGCCGATCGCGAGGAAGAGGTTGTAGAACCCCTGGTTGTACGCCATGGGCTTGGTCGTGTCGGCCGCGTCCTGCGAGGTGAGGCCGAAGATGCGCCACACGCTGGGGTGCGACCAGCGCACGCTCTCCAGCACGAAGATGTAGACGTGGAGCAGGGCTGCGAGCCCCGCGAAGACGAGCGCCAGGATGCCGAGCATGCCTCCACGTTAGCCTGGGGGCATGGCGAAGAGCGGGAACGGATCACGGGGTTCGCGCGGGGGCGCGGGACGCCCGCGGTCCGGGGCGTCGGCGCGTAAGCCCGCCCCGGCGCGCAAGAACACCGCGGTCCGAGTGCCTCGCCCGCCGTCACCGCCGGCCGCCGACCTCGCCCGCACTTTCACCCTCGGCGCGGTTCCGGGCGCGACGCCGGGCAAGTGGATCGGCGTATGGCGCGACCGGATGCCGCACGTGACTCTCGACCTGCGCGAGATCGCGGTCTCCACGCAGCGCAGCGCGCTCGACGCCGTCGATGCGGCTCTCGTCCGCCTCCCGATCGACGGTGCCGACGACCTGCACGTCATCCCCCTGTACGACGAGCTCCCCGTCGTCGTCATGTCGACCGAATCGGCCCTGACCGCGGCCGACGAGGAGATCACCGCCGCCGATCTCGCCGGTGAGGTCGTGATCGTCCCCGCCGACGACGTGCTCGGCGCGCGGATCGCGGATGCCGTCGCCCCGACGTTCGCGCCCCCGGCCGACACCGCCGAGGCGATCGCGACCGTGGCCGCGGGGGTCGGTGTCGTGATCGTGCCGATGTCGCTCGCGCGGGCGAACCAGCGCCGCGACGTGGAGTACCGGGTGCTCGCCGACGGCCCCGTGTCGACCGTCGCGCTCGCGTGGCGGCGCGACGCGACGACGGAGGACGTGGAGACGTTCGTCGGTATCGTCCGGGGCCGTACCGCGCGCTCGTCTCGCTGAGTCGCGCCCGACCGCCTCGTCAGCGCGCGGTCGTGCGCCGCACGTCGTCGACGGTCGCGCCGCCGCGCAGTCCGCGAGCCCGCGCGGCGCGCAGCACCGCCGCGGCGTCGACGGCCGTGCCCTCGGCCAGGGCGTGCAGGTCGACGCGCACCGGGATGGGCAGACGCTTGCGTTCGCGATCCCGACGGGCGGCGGCCGCCGCGTCGGATTCGTCGACCTCGTCGCCGGCGAGAGTGCGGACGGTGAGCCCGCAGCCGAGATCCGCGGCGGCGGCGCGCAGGTGGGCGACGACGTCGCCGAGGTTCTCGACGTCGGTGACGAGCAGTGTCGCGGTGGTCATACCTCCATTGTCGCGGGAGGTCACGCCCTGGGGGCGTGCGTCCGACACGCATAGAATCCCTGGGTGACCGGTCGACTCCTCTACGTCTGCGCACGTCCGCAGCGCGAGGCGGCCGTCGCCGAATGGGCATCGTTCCGCGACGGGCTGGGCGTGACCGACGACGACCTCGTGCATCACGATCTCGTCCGTACACCGCTCCCGGCGGACCTCGAGCGGTACGCCGGAGTCGTGGTGGGGGGCAGTCCGTTCAACGTGACGGACCCGGACAAGACCGATGAACAGCTGCGCCTCGAGCGCGACCTGGAGTCCCTGGCATCCGCGGGGCTGGAGGGACGGACGCGAACGCTGTTCACGTGCTTCGGGATCGGCGTCGTCACGCGTCTCCTCGGCGGCGTCGTGACCCTCGATCACCCCGAGGGCACCGGTCCCGCCGAGATCGCGCTGACGGACGACGGAACGCGCGACGAGCTGTTCGGCATCCTGAACCCCCGTTTCGAGGCTCTCACCGCACACAAGGAGGGGACCGCGGTCGCGCCTCCGGGTGCGACGCTGCTCGCGCGCAACGACGACTGCCCCGTTCAGGCCTACCGGGCGGGCGCGGCCCTGTGGGCGACGCAGTTCCACCCCGAGCCGACCGCGGACGCCTTCGTCGCGCGGATGGCCGTCTACCGCGCGGCGGGCTACTTCGACGCCGACGCGTTCGACGAGGTCGCCGCGCACGTCCGCACCGCGTCGGTCGATCAGCCGACCCTCCTGCTCCGCACGTTCGCCGCCCTCGCGGCCTGACCCGCGGCCCCGGCGCGAGTCCGACCGCACGACGGCTCGAGGCCTGTCAAGCCGGAGCGGAGAACTGGCTAGCTTATCTAGTGTTCTCTCTATGAACGCGAGAGATCACGTCACGAAGACCACGCGCGGCTCCGACCTCGGGCGCCAGATCGTCGTCCTGTCCGCCCTGTCGTTCATGCTGATCGCGGCGGTGATCGGGGCGGGGGCCTTCGGCAACACCGCCGTCCAGGACCAGCAGGGCGGCGCCCTCAACACCGACGGTTCGTATCTGGCCCCGGCCGGGCCGGCGTTCTCGATCTGGTCGGTCATCTACCTCGGGCTCATCGCCTACGGCGTCTGGCAGGCCCAGCCGCGCCAGCGCGCCTCCGACCGACAGCGCGCGATGGGCTGGCCCATCGCCGTCACGATGGTGCTCAACGGGCTGTGGCTGGTGGCCGCACGCTTCGGCACCCTGTTCCTCACGGTCGTCGTGATCGTGCTGCTGCTGATCGCGCTGGGCTGGGCGTTCCGCACGGCGGTGCACACGCGCGATCCGCGCGGGGGCGTGGTCGACTCCGTCCTGATCGACGGGGTCACGGGGCTGCACCTCGGCTGGGTCACCCTCGCGACCGTCGCCAACACCGCGGCCTGGCTGACCACGGTCGTGCCGCCGTCCTGGGAGGGCGCGGCGAGTGCGATCGGCGTCACGGTGCTGGTCGTCGTCGCGCTGATCGGCCTCGCCATCGCGTGGCGGAGCGACTGGCGGGTGGCGCCGGCGCTCGCCCTCGCGTGGGGACTGTCGTGGCTCGCCGTGGAGCGCCTCACCGGATCGCCGACGAGCACCCCGATCGCCATCGCCGCGATCATCGTCGCGCTGATCGTCCTGCTTCCGCCGGCGGTCGTGTCGGGTCTGCGCCTCATCCGCCCGTCGGTCGACTGACGCCGCGGGACGCGAGCCCCCGCGTCAGAGCGCGGGGGCCGCGATCGCGCTGCCCCCGGCGGGCACGGTGAGCAGCCCGTCCGCGAGGACCGTCCCCTCGACCGTGGCGAGCAGCACACCGGAGCCGGAGGCCACGGGCACCGCCGCCTCGGCATCCGAGAGGTTCACGACCACGACGAGGTCGCCGCGGTGCAGCTCGTACACGCGGCCACCGGCGGCGTCGAGCGCCCGTGCGGACAGACCCGTGCGGGAGGGATCGGTCAACTCCGGCCGCTCCCGCCGCAGGCGTGCGAGTTCGCGGTACAGGCCGAGGAGGAGAGCGTGGTCCTCGCCCTGGAGTTCCGACCAGTCGAGCTTCGACCGGTGGAAGGTCTCGGGATCCTGGGGATCGGGGACGACCGATTCGTCCCACCCCATCTTCTCGAACTCGGCCACGCGACCCTTCGCGGTGGCCTCGCCGAGCTCGGGCTCGGGGTGCGAGGTGAAGAACTGCCACGGGGTCGTCGCGCCCCACTCCTCTCCCATGAACAGCATCGGCGTGCCGGGGGCGGTGAGGGTGAGCACGGCCGCGGCGGCAAGACGGTCGAACGGCAACGACTGCGAGAGGCGATCGCCGGCGGCCCGGTTGCCGATCTGGTCGTGATCCTGCGCGAAGGTCACCAGGCGCCAGTTCGGCACCTCGGCGGGTACCGGGTGGCCGTGGGCGCGACCGCGGAACGTCGAGTAGGTGCCGTCGTGGAAGAACCCGCCCTCGGAGACCTTCTCGAACGCCTCGATCGCGGCGAAGTCCTCGTAGTAGCCGATCGTCTCGCCCGTGAGCGCGACATGCGCGGTGTGGTGCCAGTCGTCCGACCACTGCGCGGTGAGTCCGTACCCGCCGGCCTCTCTCGGGAGGATCAGTTTCGGATCGTTCATGTCGCTCTCGGCGATGGTCGTGAGCGGGACGCCGCGATGCGCCGAGAGGGCATCGGTGCGCTCCGCGATCTCGTGCAGCACGTGCACCGGGCGCTCGTCGAGCAGCGCGTGCACGGCATCCAGGCGCAGCCCGTCGACGTGGTAGTCGCGCATCCACATGAGCGCGTTCTCGACGATGTAGGAGCGCACGGCGTCCTCGTCGAGATTGATCGAGTCGCCCCACGTGTTGCGGCTGCCCTCGCGCAGGTACGGCCCGAACTCCGGCAGGTAGTTGCCCGAGGGTCCGAGGTGGTTGTAGACGACGTCCTGCACGACCGCGAGCCCCGCCGCGTGGGCGGCATCCACGAACCGCTGGTAGGCGGCGGGACCGCCGTACGCTTCGTGCACGGTGTACCAGAGCACGCCGTCATAGCCCCAGTTCCAGACGCCGTTGAAGCCGTTGACCGGCAGCAGCTCGACGTGGGTCACGCCGAGGTCGACGAGGTGGTCGAGGCGTCCGATCGCGGCATCCAGGGTGCCCTCGGGGGTGAAGGTGCCGAGGTGCAGTTCGTAGATGAGGCCGCCGGCGAGCTGCCGCCCCGTCCAGGCGGCATCCGTCCAGGAGAAGGTCGACGGGTCGAACCACTCGGATGCCTCGTGCACACCCGCGGGCTGCCGCCGCGAGCGCGGGTCGGGGCGCAGGTCGTCGCCGTCACCGAGGACGAAGCCGTAGCGTTCGCCGTCGGCGAGGACGACGGGGGCGGTCCACCATCCGCCGGACAGCGGCTCCATCTCGATGTCATCGACGACGGTGTCGCCGCTGTCGTCGAGCCGGCGCAGTCGCACCCGCTGCACCTTCGGCGCCCAGACGTCGATGCTCATGTGGTCGTTCCTTACGCGTGAGGGATCAGAAGATCAGCAGGGCCACCGGGTACACACCCAGCAGGTCGGCGAGGGGCGTGGGACCGCCGGCGAAGGCACGACCGGTCAGCACATCGATCACCGGCGTCTCGGGCAGCAGCACCACGGTGTCGCGCCATCCGCCTGCCGCCGCCAGCCCGTGCGGCAGACGGGTCGCGACCGCGAACACGCCGCCGCGGTCGAACGCCACGACGTGATCGGATGCCACGCCCGCCGCCTCCAGCGGACGGTAGATCTCGAGCGGGTGCTCGCGGCGCAGGCGCAGCGCACGAGAGGTCACGAGCATCTTCGCCGCGCCCGTGGCATCCACCGCCGGAGGCCTCGCCCCGGGCGCATCCAGCGACGCGAGCAGCCGGCGCCGCTCGGCGAAGTCCACCGCGCGACGGTTGTCGGGGTCGACGAGGGACTGCTCCCACAGCTCCGAACCCTGGTAGACGTCGGGCACGCCCGGCCCCATGATCTGCAGCAGCTTGGCCGACAGGCCGTTGGACCAGCCCGCGGGGGAGATCTCGTCGACGAAGGCGCGGACGCGCTCGGCGGCGGGACCTGTGGCCGCGTCCACGACCGCGTGCATGCGCTCCTCGAACGCCTCGTCCTGCTCCCACCAGCCCGTGACCTCGCTCGCCTCGCGTGCCGCCTTCTCGGCGTACGCGTGCAGGCGCTCGCGATAGTCCTTCAGCCCCTCGGGGGTGGATGCCGACGCGGGCCACGCCCCGACGATCGCCTGCCACAGCAGCGCGTCGAAGGGCCCGTGACCGGTCGAGGCGATCCCCCGGAACTCGTCGAGCACCTCGGCCCACCGCGCGGGGATCTCCGCGAGCACCGCGATGCGGGCGCGCGTGTCCTCGCCGCGCTTGGTGTCGTGCGTCGACAGCGTGGTCATGGCGGTGGGCCACGACGCGTGCCGAAGGGCCTGCGCCGTGTGGAAGCCCGCGACGTCGAGGGAGAACTCCCCCGGGTCGCCGCCCACCTCGGTGAGCGACCCCAGCCGGGTGTAGCGGTAGAACGCCGTGTCCTCTACGCCCTTGGCCATGACGGGACCGGTCGTCTGCTGGAAGCGCCAGGCCACTTCGAGACTCGCGTCGGCCAGCACCGGGACAAGCTTCTCGATCACGTCGCCGAGCTCGGGACGGCGCACCTCGGCCTCGCCCGCGGCGGCGTCGAGGTGCGCGCGACCGGCGGGCAGGTACGAGCGGTAGACGGGGAAGCAGGCCAGGATCTCGGCGAGCGCGTCCTGAAGGACGTCGGCTCCGAACTCCTCGCGGAGCTGCGCGGGGAGCCCCCGCACCAGTCGACGGATCTCCGACACCTGGATCGAGTCGGCGATCCGGCGCTTGGTGTCGTGGATGAGGTCGTGCCAACCCGTGAGGGCGGGCAGGCCGCTGTCGGCGCGCAGCCGCGCATCGAGCGCGTCGAGCGCCGCCTCCCCCGCGGGGTCGGTGAGCACGCGGTCGATCTCGGCGAGCGCGTCGTATCCGGTCGTCCCGGCGGTCTTCCACCACGACGGCAGCGCTTCGCCGTGTTCGAGGATCTTCTCGCCGAGCACGTAGCCGACCTCGCCGTCGCCGGCCTCCTCGAGCGCGACGGCGAGCCGGTCGAGGTACCCGCCCGGGTCGACGAGACCGTCGGGGTGGTCCACGCGCAGGCCGTCGGCGATGCCCTCGCGCACCCACCGCAGGATCTCGGCGTGGGTGGCGTCGAAGACCTCGGGGCGTTCGACGCGGACGCCGGCGAGGGTCGTGACGGCGAAGAAGCGACGGTAGTTCAGGTCGGCGGCCTCGTCCTGCCAGAACCGCAGCTCGAAGTTCTGCGCGTCCAGGAGCGCCCGGATGTCCGCGGTCGCGGTCCCCGGCGCCACCGGGAACACGTGGTCGTAGTAGCGGATCAGGCCGTCGGGGGCGTCCGCCGCGGGCGTCGGGTCGTAGGAGATCTCGTCGATCACCTCGGCGAGGTCGGCGCCGAGCACGGGCACGCGCACCTTGCCGTTCCCGAACTCCCAGTCGATGTCGAACGCGTCGGCGTGGGCCGAGGCGCGCCCCTGCCGCAGCACGTCCCACCACCACGCGTTCGCGCGCGGCTCGGACACGCCCATGTGGTTGGGCACGATGTCGATCAGGATGCCGAGCTCGTCGGCGCGGGCGGCTGCGGCGAACCGCGCCAGCCCCTCCGCGCCGCCGCGCGCGGGGTCGACGCGCGTGACGTCGACGACGTCGTAGCCGTGATCCGACCCGGGCGTCGCCTCGAGCAGTGGCGACAGGTACGCCCACGACACCCCGAGGTCACGGAGATAGCCCGTGACCTCGGCGGCGGTGTCGAGGGGGAAGGATTCGCGGATCTGCAGGCGGTAGGTCGAAAGCGGATGCCGCATTCTGAATCAGAGCTCCGGTTTGGGGGCCTGCCCGGGCAGGTCGTCGGTGGCGGTGATGGCGATCTGCGCCGTGAGGGACGCGGCCACGGTGTGGTCGATCTCGGGCTCGGGCAGGTGGTGCTCGCGCAGCACGATGAGCGACTTCGGCTCGAGCTGCAGCGCCTCGCCCGGGAGGATCGGCTCGGTGTTCGCCCGCTCGCCCGCGGTGTCGACGTACACGTCCCACTCGGGCGAGTACTCGAGATCGGGCACGTGGAAGTCCACCGGCTCGTCGCCGGCGTTGAAGAGCACCAGGAAGTGGTCGTCGCTGATGGCCTCGCCACGACGATCGCGTTCGCGGATCCCCTGACCGTTGAGGAACACGCCCACCGCGCGGCCGAAGCCGGAGTCCCAGTCCTCCGGCTGCATGAGCGTGCCGTCGGGGCGCAGCCACACCACGTCGGGGATGTTGTCGCCCTCCTCCATCTTCACGGGGCGGCCGTCGAAGAACCGGCTGCGGCGGAAGGTGGGGTGCTCCTTGCGGAGGCGGGCCAGGGCCGCGGTGAACTCGATGAGCGGGTGGTCGACGCTCGACCAGTCCACCCACGTGATCTCGTTGTCCTGCGCGTAGCCGTTGTTGTTGCCGCCCTGCGTGCGGCCCAGCTCGTCGCCGTGCAGCAGCATCGGGACGCCCTGGCTCAGCAGCAGCGTCGCGATGAAGTTGCGCTGCTGCTGGGCGCGGCGCTTGCGCACTTCGGGGTCGTCGGTCGGACCCTCCACGCCCATGTTGCTGGAGCGGTTGTGCGATTCGCCGTCGTTGTTGTCCTCGCCGTTGGCCTCGTTGTGCTTCTCGTTGTACGAGACGAGATCGCGGAGGGTGAAGCCGTCGTGGGCGGTGACGAAGTTGATGGATGCCACCGGCCGACGGCCCGAGTGCTCGTAGAGGTCGGCCGAGCCCGTCAGGCGCGAGGCGAACTCGCCCAGGGCCTGCGGCTCGCCGCGCCAGAAGTCGCGGACGGTGTCGCGATACTTGCCGTTCCACTCCGTCCACTGCGGCGGGAAGTTCCCGACCTGGTAGCCGCCGGGACCGACGTCCCACGGCTCGGCGATGAGCTTGACCTGCGAGACCACCGGGTCCTGCTGGACGAGTTCGAAGAAGGTGGCGAGGCGGTCCACCTCGTAGAACTCGCGGGCGAGGGTGGATGCCAGGTCGAACCGGAAGCCGTCGACGTGCATCTCCAGCACCCAGTACCGCAGCGAGTCCATGATGAGCTGCAGCGTGTGGGGGTTGCCCACGTTCATGCTGTTGCCGGTGCCGGTGTAGTCGGTGTAGTAGCGCTTGTCGTCGTCCTCGAGGCGGTAATACGCCTCGTTGTCGATGCCGCGCATCGAGAGCGTCGGGCCCATGTGGTTGCCCTCGGCGGTGTGGTTGTAGACCACGTCCAGGATGACCTCGATGCCCGCGGCGTGCAGGGCCTTCACCATGGCTTTGAACTCCTGCACCTGCTGACCGTGGTCGCCGGTGGAGGAGTAGGTGTTCTGGGGTGCGAGGAACGCGATGGTGTTGTAGCCCCAGTAGTTCGACAGGCCCTTGTCCTCGAGCGTGGAGTCGTTGACGAACTGGTGCACCGGCATGAGCTCGATCGCGGTGACGCCGAGCTTGCGGAGGTGGTCGATGATCGCGGGGTGGGCGATACCGGCGTAGGTGCCACGCAGTTCCTCGGGGACGTCGGGGTGCAGCTTCGTGAGGCCCTTGACGTGCGCCTCGTAGATGAAGCTCTCGGCGTAGGGCGTCTTGGGGCGGCGGTCGCCCGTCCAGTCGAAGAACGGGTTGATGACCACGCCCTTCATCATGTGCGCGGCCGAGTCCTCGTCGTTGAACGAGTCGGGGTCGCCGAACTCATAGCTGAAGACCGGCTGGCCCCAGTCGATCTGCCCCTCGACGGCCTTGGCGTACGGGTCGAGCAGGAGCTTGCTCGGGTTGAAGCGCTGACCGTTCGCGGGGTCGTACGGGCCGTGGACGCGGTAGCCGTACCTCTGCCCGGGCTGGATGTTGGGGAGGTACGCGTGCCAGACGAAGGCGTCGACGTCGACGAGCTCGACGCACGTCTCGGTCCCGTCCTCGTCGAACAGGCACAACTCGACGCGCTCCGCCCCCTCACTGAAGAGGGCGAAGTTCGTCCCGTTGCCGTCGTACGTGGCCCCGAGGGGATAACTGGATCCTGGCCATACCTGCTGCACGTCGCTCACGATAGACCAGGGAAGTTACGGCCGATGGCCCGGGTCTCCGTCGTTGACAGCACCCCTGCGGCCGACTATGCGCGTGGGCTCCTATGCCCGCTCCGGCGGGTGGACGAGGAGCTCGATCCGCTCGTCGAGGTACCGCGCCAGCGGCATGTACCCGCCCTGCGCGCTCCACTTCACCGCGGGTTCCCCGTCGCGCAGCGCGAGCGGCGCCGATCGGTCGTCGAGAGCGGCGGGATCGAGCGGATGCCACCCGATGTGCACCGTCTCGCCTTCGGGCACGCCTCCACGGTGGGCGGCGGCGGCGAGCTCGGCGCGACGGCGCTGGGATTCGGCCGGAAAGCCGCGGCGGACTTCGGCGCGCGAGCGCACGATGTCGCCGGTGGCGAGGACACCGTCGTCGGCGAGCAGCAGCACGCCCAGATGCCAGGCGCGCCCGCGGTCGACGATGCGGGAAGCACGCGGGATGCCGAGCAGACGCCGCCCCTCCTGCAGTTCGCCGAGCCGCTCGCGTGGCGCATCGGAGAGCCGGGCGCGCGCCGCGGCGAGGAGTTCTTCGACCGTGCTCACGACGCCCCTTCCCCCGCGGAGCGGGCGCGGTCGAGGTCGCGCGCGCGGGCGGTGGCGGTCTCGCGCGCCGCCGCCGTCTCCTCCGCCGCCGCGTCGGCGGTCGCTTCGGCCGCCTCGGCGTCCTTCTCCACCCGGGCGATCTCGGCGCGGAGGCTCTCCAGCCGCTCGCGGATCCGATCGGCCCGTTCCCGCGCGGTCGCCTCCCGCGCCTTCGCCGCCGTCACCGCACGGTCGGCCTCCGCGCGCGCCCGTTCCGCTTCACGGATCGCGCGCTCCGCGGCCTTGCGCGCCCGGCGCTGAGCGAGGTCGTCCCGCGCGGGAGCCTCCGCGACCGCCACCCCTTCGGGCACCGAACCGGCCACCGCCGCGCTCGGATCGACGTCGTCGGCGAGATCGACGGATGCCACCAACCGCCCGGTGAGAACGATCGCCGCCGCCTGCGGGTCGATGATGGCCGCGTTGACCGTCTTCTCGACCGCGTCCCGCATCGTCGCGCTGAGGGGCGAGCCGGCCCCGGCGGCGAGATCGGCCGCCCGCCGGGCGAGGGCGGCGACCAGTTGACGACGCTGACGCCCGAGGCGCGTCATCTCCGCCGCATCCGCGTCGTCCTGCGCCTCGCGCAGCGCCTGCGCCAGCTCGACGGCCTCGGCGAGCTGTCCGTCGCGCGCGAGCAGGTTGACCGCCCACGCCGCCAGAGTCGGTTTGCGCAGCTTCGCGATGCGGCGACCGACGGTGCCGCCGATCTCCGCGGCGCGATCGTTGCGCGCCTCGGTGAACCGGGCCGGGGGGAGGGCGAGCAACTCGGAGGCGATCTCGTCGAGGAGAGTCGCGGCGTCGCTCATCCCTCCATTCTGACCCGTTCGGTCAGAGCGGGACCACCCCGGGGCGCGGTCCGCGGATCTGCCGGTGCAGTCGTTCCATGCGGGCGTCCAGTTCGGCGGCGGTGTCGGCGGCGTCCTTGAGTTCGGCCAGCAGCTCGTCGGGGACGAGCCGGTCGTACTTGTAGTAGATCTTGTGCTCGAGGCTCGCCCAGAAGTCCATCGCGATCGTGCGGAACTGCACTTCGACCGGGACGTCCACACGCCCGGTCGAGAGGAAGACCGGCACGTCGACGATGACGTGCAGGCTCTTGTACCCGTTCTCCTTGGGCCGCGCGATGTAGTCCTTCACGTCGCGCACGGTGATGTCGTCCTGCTGGGTCAGCAGGTTCGACAGCCGGTAGGCGTCGTCGACGAAACTGCAGGTGATGCGGATACCGGCGATGTCGGTGATCGTGCTGCGGATCGAGTCGAAGTCCGGCTCGATGCCTTTGCGCCGCACCTTGTCGACGAGACTGTCGGGCGACTTCACCCGGCTCGAGACGTGCTCGATCGGGTTGTAGTCGTGCATCTCCTGGAACTCTTCGCGCAGGATCGTGATCTTCGTCTCGACCTCGGCGAGACCGAACCGGTACTCCATGAGGAAGCGCTGGAACTCGTCGCGCATCGCGCGGAGCGAGGCGCCGGACACCGTGATCTGCTGATCCTCCAGCGGGTCGGACATGTCTCCGACGCTACCGGCGACGGCTACGAGCGCCCTGGGAGGTCACTCAGCCGCGGGCGGAGACGAGCGAGGGATGAGCTCCCCGTCCACGACGTCGATTCCGGTGAGCTGATCGAAGACGTCGGGGAGGTCGCCGGCGTCATCGGGTTCGGGGAGGAGGGGGAATCGGCTGTCGCTCACGGCGGGGTCCTTTGGGTGGGTGAGACCACCCTGACAGAGCCGTCTCGCGCAACGGGTGGCCTTGACACCCCGGCGAGGGCCACGTAGATCCCCGCAATCCCGCCGGTATCGTGGAGGCCATGGGCACGATCTTCTACGGCGGCGGCGGGACGGCAGTCCCCATCGAAGACCGCGCGTTGGCGCATCTCAAGGTCGTCATCTCCACCAAGCTCCGCCGCGGCGAGAGCTTCACGCTCTCCTGGCAGCACCCCGACGACCAGCCGCGCGGACGCAGCACGCTGTGGCTGCACCCGGCGATCCCGCTCCGCTTCGTCTTCGACGACGCCGAGCCCACGAAGCTCAGTCGCGAGTGGATCGAGCGCCTGGCGGATTCGGCCAACTCGTCGGGCGGGATCATGCTCGTCCCCGAAGACATCGCGCCCGCCGAGGACGCGTCGAAGCGCTGAGGTCAGCCCTCTTCGACGAGGGTGTCCTCCGACGGCTCGGGCGTGATCGCGAGCCCGTTCGGACCCGAGGCCGCCAGCATGAGGTCTTCGACCCACACGCGGTTGATGCGCGGCTGACGGCTTCCGTAGAAGTGGAACTGGATCGGCACCGACGGGTGCATCCAGAAGCTGCGGCGCCCACTGCCGTCACCGACTTCGACGTCGAACATGAACGACTCCGAGCGCCGGAGCTTGTTCATCACGACGATGCGGAGGTGCGCCAGCGTGCGGTCATCGATGTCGACGGCGTTCGCGACGGTGTCGTAAATGAAGCGGCCCATGGGAGCGAGCCTATCCGAACACCCGCGCGTGGCCGCCGCGCGAATGCCATGGCACGGGCCGTCGAATCAAGCCCCCGGGCGCGGGCAGGTCGGCGGTGTTGACTGATACGCGTGGGAACGTTGTACTACGGCGATGTCGCGACCCCGATCGAGATCGAGGATCGCGCGCTCGCGCACGTCAAGGTCGTGATCGCCACCAAGCTTCGCCGCGGCGAGAGTTTCACGCTGTCCTGGACGCACGGACCCGGGCAGGAAGTGGGGCGCAGCACGGTGTGGCTGCATCCCTCGATCCCGCTGCGCTTCGTGTTCGACGACCCGGAACCGGCGTTGCTCAGCCGCGCGTGGGTCGAGGAGCTGGCCAACTCGGCGAACTCCTCCGGCGGGCTGCTGCTCGTGCCGGAACCCGGGGGCGACGCACCGAAGACCTGAGTCAGGCCGAGCGCTGGTCCAGGATCTCGCGTGCGCCCTCCTCGACGGCGGTCGGCACGACGAGCGGGCGTCCGGCGGAGAACGCCTCCCACTCGCGCAGGACCACCGTCTCGATGTGCACGGGGTCTTCTCCGGGGTAGTCCAGGCGCAGTCGCGTGACGACCGAGTGGAGGGATGCCACCGGCACGCCGTCCACCGTCTGGACGGCGTCGACGGCGGTCACGCTCGTGCGTGCCTCGATCGCGTTCTCGTCCATGACTTCATGGTTCCACGGACGCGGACCGATTCCTAATACTCGGAATTCAACTAGGCTTCCTAGTTTCTTACGCGCGAAGTGCATCGCGGTCAGAGCGAGACGTCGGCCCCCATCGACGACTCCGCGGCCTCGTGGTGCGGGTCGACCTGATCGACGGCGTCCTGGAGCCGGCCGAGGCAGGCGATCACCGTCGCGGCCTCCTCGGGGGTCATGTCGACGACGGCCGCCATCATTCGCGAGTGCATGGAACCGAGGGTGGCGCGCACCTCGGCGTCGCTCGCGGCGGTCGCCACGATGTAGATGCTGCGCCGGTCGGTGGGGTGCGGCACCCGGGTGACGTGTCCGGATTTCTCGAGCCGGTCGACGATCGCCGTCGTCGACGCCGTCGAGACGCCGAGGTAGCGGGTCAGCTCGCTCGGTGAGACCTGACGGCCCTGCCCGGAGGCGCGCAAGAGGTAGCGCAGCACGAGGAGCTCGTTCTCGCCCATCGACATCGACTCGCGGGTCCGACGGCGCATCGCGACCTCGGCCGCACGGTACACGCGGAACGCCTGAAGCACTTCCACCGCGCGACGGCGGCGGTCTTCGTCGCTTCCCCCGTACCAGTAGCGCGACGACTGCGAGGCGTTCTCCACCTCGGCATCCTACGTCAGCGGCGCACGACGGAGCCCCTGCCGATTCGTATGGCGTACAGGTACGATGGTAAATATATCGGCCCGCTACTTGATGGGTAATTGAGATACGAGGAACACGAACTATCCCGATCAGGGGGTGACGAGAACATGACCACGGAAGAAGACGTGGTGAAGGCCGTCAGCGACCTGTCCGAGTCCGGCGCCGTCTCCGAGCGCGTCGCACTGCATTCCCTCGGCATCGGCCCGAACGACGCCAAGGTGCTGCGGTTCCTCCTCGACCGCGAAGAGAGCGGCGAACAGGTGACTCCCCGCCTGCTCGCCGAGATGCTCCGCATCTCCTCCGCCGCGACCACGGCCCTCATCGATCGTCTCGCCGACGCGGGGTGGGTCGAACGCGTCCCGTTCCCCGGCGACCGCCGCTCGATCGTCGTGCGTGCGACGATCGCCCAGGACTCCCCGGCCCGCCACCTGCTCGCGGTCCGTCGCTCGTCGGTCGCCGAAGCGGCATCGCGGCTCGGGGCGGCAGAGCGCCGCGTCGTCGCGGATTTCCTCGACGAGGTCGCCCGCGCGGAGACGCAGCGCGTGGAGCACCTGCAGTCCCGCGACTGAGGACGGTCGGGTGCGGCATCCTGGAGGGGTGCCCGAACGGATCCGCCCCGCCGACCTGGACGTCCAGGTATACCGGGACGGGCCCGCGCAGACCCGCGTGACGATCGTGTCGTCGGGGGCGACGAGCGAACGTGCTTTCGTCCTCGTGGCGGGGATCGGCGTCGCGGCGAGCTACTTCGAGTTCCTCGCTCCGCTGCTGGCGGAGCACGGCGACGTCTACGCGCTCGACCTGCCCGGCTTCGCCGGGATGCCCGCGTCCGGCGAGGAGCCGACGGCGGCGTTCTTCGCCGACCAGGTGGAGAACGTGATCGCCCACTACGGCCTCGTCGATCCGGTGCTCATCGGTCATTCGATGGGCACGCAGGTGGTGACCGAGGTGCTGACCCGCCGCGACGACATCACGCACGCCGTGCTGGTGAGCCCCGTCGTCGACGAGGCCGAGGCGAGCGCGCTCGTCCAGGCGGTGCGCTTCGTTCAGTCGACCGTCCGGGAGTCGGTGCACATCGCGATCATGGCGTTCTCGGCCTACCTGCTGTGCGGGATGCTCTACTTCATCGAGGTGCTCCCGCACATGCTGCGGTACCGGATCTCCGACCGGATCGGCCTGGTCCGGGCGCGGCTGCTGCTGATCCGCGGCGAGTTCGACCGCCCGTCGCCCCGACGCCTGCACTCGCGGCTCGTCGCCCGCGCCCCCCATGCGCGCCGGTGGGAGATCGAAGGGGCCGCGCACTCGATCATCAACGGCCACGCCGTCGGCGTCGCCCGCCTCGTGCACCGGCACCTGGCCGACGACCTCGCCGCGCGGGGACGGATGCCAGCCGCCGAGGCGAAGGTCCCGCCCGCGCGGCACACCGATCTGCAGATGGTCCTGGATGCCACGGCCAGCCGCATCGTGGAATGGTTGAGCGCCGTTCGCCGCGATCAGGACGGCGTCGAGCGCGCCAAGTCACGTCACGCCCGCCTCCTGTGGCGGGCCTACGTCTCGCGTTCCTGAGCGTCAGCCCACCCGCTGCCGCGAGGTCGCGGCATCCAGCGCCCGGTCCAGCGCCGCGGCCGTGGCGAACCGCACCGCCGCGGGGACGGCCGCGAGGAAGCCGCCCACGAAGGTGTCGCCCAGGCCGATGGTCGTCGGGCGCGCGACGTCGACGACGTACGCGGGTACGCCCACGGCCGGCAGCCGCTGCTCGGCGGCCGCGACCACGGCGGCCCCTCCCGCGTGACGCGGCAGACGCGCGGTGTCGTCGAGATCGTCCGCGCGACACGCGTCGCCGAGCCGGTAGCGCGTCGCCGCGGTGCGGGTCGCGCTCTCCAGCGCGGCGCGGTGTCGGGCGGCCTCCGGCCCGACGGCCACCGCCCAGTACTTCGTGTGCACCACGAGAGCGGGTGCCGGGATCAGCGCGTGGGCCTCCGCGAGCGCCGCGACGACGTCGTCGGGGGACAGCAGATCGAGGGGCCGGCCGAGGTACTCCTGCAGCTCGTCCTCGTTCATGCCGTACACGTCGATGCGCTCCATCAGACGCGTCCGCACGAGACCGGCGAACGAGCGCTCGTAGAACCCGGCGTCCTCGTAGTACACGAGCGCCGACGGCGGCAGGCGCCGCATGGCGGCGCGCACGTCCTGCAGCCGACGGTCGAGCAGCGCGGCATCCTGCATCGTGTTGAACCCCGACACGAGGAACGCCGACGCCTCGGCGAGGGCCTCGCCCAGGTCGGCGGCGATCGCCATCTCGCGGTTCGGGGCGTCGTTGGCGAAGATCAGGCGATTGGATGCCGGAGCGACGACCTCGCCGCCCTCGACGCGCACCACCGCCCCCTGGGGGTACTGCACGATGAGGTGCGGGTCGAGGGTGTCGCGGGTGGCGGAGGAGACCACGCGCATGGACGGGGGCAGGAGGCGCCGGACATTGTCGTCGATGCTCACGAGATGCTGCACCGTGGGCACGCCGATGCGGTCCAGCGCGATGCCCGCCCGGACACCCGTGCCACCGAGCGTGACCTCGACGTCGAAGTGCGCGGCGAAGCGTTCGACGATCTCGCTCGACAGGACGAAGCGCTCGCCTCCCCCGCCCGTGGCGAGGAAGGCGAGAACCGTGACGACGAGGGCCCGCTCGTCGATGATCGGCGTCGTGGTGGTCAGCTCGTCCCGGTGGATGCCGTACTCCCCCGCGAGGGCGCTGAGCACGTCGGCATCCCACCGGATCTCGTAGTCGACGGTGCCGCCGAGTCCGAGGACGAGGTCTCCTGCCATGACGCCGATCCTCCCCGATCAGTACAGGTCGGCCTTGCCGGCGGCGCCGAACAGGTCGATCTTCTCGGCCGCGGTCACCTTCATCGCCGCGATCGGCTCGGGCTGGATCGCGTTCGGCTCGCGGAGACGCCGGTCGGTGCCGAGCACCTCGCGCATGCGGTCGTGGTACGCGACCTTGATGTCGCTGGAGATGTTGATCTTGTTGATGCCCAGCGACACGGCGCGGGCGAGCTCGGCGTCCGGGTTGCTGGATCCGCCGTGCAGGACGAGCGGGATGCCGACGGCGGCCTTGATCTGCTCGAGCAGATCGTGCCGCAGCTCGGGGTTCTTGTCGGACGGGTACAGTCCGTGCGAGGTGCCGATGGCGATCGCCAGGCTGTCGACGCCGGTCTGCTCGACGAAACGCACCGCGTCGTCGACGTTCGTGTAGATGATCTCGGCCGCGCCCGACTCGCCGTAGCTGTCGTTCGCGCCGATCGTCCCGAGCTCGCCCTCGACCTGGATGCCGGCCGCGTGCGCCGCCTCGACGACCTTGCGGGTGATCGCGACGTTCTGCTCGAACGGCTCGAGCGAGGCGTCGATCATCACCGACGTGAAGCCCGAGTGGATGGCCGTGATCATCTGCTCGTACGACCCGCCGTGGTCCCAGTGGATGGCGACGGGAACGCTCGACCGGTGGGCACGGGCGTGCATCGCGGGGATCAGATCCGTGGTGATGTGCGACACCTCGTCGGGGTGGATGGCGATGATGACCGGGGCGGACTTCTCTTCGCTGATGTCCATGATCCCGGTGAACATCGCCCAGTCGGAGATGTTGAAGGCCGGGATGGCGAAGCTGTGGGCGTTCGCCACGTCGAGGATGGACTTGCCGGTGTAGAGCACGGATTTCTCCTTGTCGGGGTGGTGGTCGAGAGTCAGCTCTTCACCGAGCCGGCCGTCAGGCCGCTGATGAAGAAGCGCTGGAAGAAGAGGAAGAGGACGAGCACGGGGATCGAGCCGAGGATGCTCATCGCCATGATCTGGTTCCACTCGTACGAGTGCTGGCCCATGAGCAGCTGGATGCCGATCGGCACCGTGCGCATGTCGAGGGTGCGCGTGAGGGTCAGCGCGAAGAGGAACTCGTTCCACGCGATCATGAACGTGTAGATGCCGACCGACACGATCCCGGGGATGGAGATCGGCACGAGGACGCGCCAGAGGGCGGTGAACGATCCCGCGCCGTCGACCCGGACCGCCTCGTCGAGCTCCTTCGGGAGGGTGTTGAAGTAGCCGGTCATCATGATGATCGCGTAGGGCAGCGTGAACACCATGTAGGTGAGGATCAGGCCCGGGTAGGTGTTGTAGAGCTTCAGGGTCACCATGAGCCCGAAGTAGGGGATCAGCAGCGTGATCGGCGGGACCGCCTGGACGCTCACGATGATCACGTTGACGATGCGCTTGCCGCGGAACTCGAACCGGCTGAACGCGTACGCCGCCTGGATCGCCACGAGGAGGGTGAGGATCGTCACCGCGCCCGCGACCACGTAGCTGTTGATGAAGAAGCGCACCGTCTCGGGCGTCGTGAAGATCTTCACGTAGGCGTCGAACGAGAACGTGTCGGTGATGAGCCGCGGGGGGAGCTCGAAGATCTGCGTGTTCGATTTGAACGAGCTCGAGAGCATCCACAGGACCGGGCCGGCCGCGAAGACGGCGCCGAGGATCAGTCCGATCAGCACTCCGGTCCGGGCGACGCGGGTGCGTGCGACGGTGGTCAGGGCCATGTCAGTCCCTCGCCTTCTGGTGGCGGACGTAGAGGACCGCGATGATCAGGGACATCGCCAGCACGAGCACCGCCGAGGTGGAGGCCGTCGAGAAGTCGTACGTGGCGAACGCGAGCTTGTAGGTGTAGGTGCTGAGCATCTCGGTGACGTCGATCGGGCCACCGCCGGTGGTCAGCCAGATGAGGGCGAACTGCTGCGACGTCCAGATGAGGTCGAGCAGCACGAGGCTGACGATGATCGGGCGCAGCTGCGGGACGGTGACGTTCCAGAAGCGCTGGACGGGGCTCGCACCGTCGACCGTGGCGGCTTCGTACAGATCGCTCGGGATGCCCTGGAGGCCGGCGAGCAGGCTCACCATGAAGAAGGGGTAGCCGGCCCAGATGTTGATGAAGGTGACCGTGCCGAGCGCGAGCTGCGGCGAGGCGAGCCACTCGATGTTCGTGTTCAGCAGGAAGTTGACGATCCCGTTGGGGGCGAGGAGCATGCGCCACAGGACCGCGATGACGGCGACCGTGAAGAGCCAGGGCAGGACGTAGAGGCCGCGGAAGATCGCGCGGGGCACGGCGCCGATGAGGCGGCTGTTCAGCAGGAGCGCGAAGCCGAGGCCGAGGACGAGGTGGGCGGCGACGCTCGTCAGGGTGAAGAAGAGCGTGTTGCCGGTGGCCTTCCAGAACCCCGAGTCGGTGAGGACCGCCATGTAGTTGTCGAGCCCGACGAACTGCGGGTTCTTGTTGGTGATGACGTTGTCCTGGAACGAGTAGCCGATGACCATGACGATCGGCACGATCATCAGCACGAACAGGAGGATCAGCGTAGGCGACAGGAAGCCGTAGGCCTCGGAGGTCTTGCGGAGCTGGCGCGTGCGCCGGGACGCGGGGCGCCCCGTGACGATCAGCTCGGTATCGGGGGGAGTGAGGGTGCGCATGGTCATGGTGTGCGGCCTTCCTGGCGGGGATGCCGCACCGCCCGGCTTCATCGGTGCGGCATCCCCTGTCAGCGTCGGATCAGAACTTCGACGTCCACTCGTCCTGGGCCTTCTGCAGCGCGTCCTTCATGGACTGCTGGCCGTCCAGGGCGGACTGGAACTGCTCACCGAACTGGCGCATGAGCTCCTCGGCGACGGGGAGTCCGGTGAATTCGTTCGCCGGGTAGCCGGCCTTGTAGATGTCGAACGCCGTCTTGAACAGGGCGTCGTCGTTGACGAAGTCCGGGACGGACTCGGTGTTGCCCGGGAAGGCCTTGGCCATCGTGGACAGCTGCGAGTTGACGTCCTTGCCCATCAGGAACGACACGAGCTTGAACGCGGCGTCCTTGTGCTCGGAGTTCTCGGCGACGCCGATGCCCCACGAGGCGTACGGGATGCCCCGCTCACCGGTGAAGCCGTCCTCGGCGGGGATGGCCGAGATCGAGAACTTCAGGTCGGGGTTCGACTCGCGGATGAGGTTGATGTGGGCGAGCGAGTCGATCATCATGCCGACGCGGCCGTTGGTGAACTCCTCGACCTTGTCCTGCTCCTTCATGGTGAAGGATCCGGGCGCGATGACCCCGTCGTTCCAGAGCTGCTGGATGTAGTCGGTCGCCGACGTGACGTCCTTGTTCGTCAGGTCGGGCTTTCCGTCCTTGAGCATCGATCCGCCGGAGGCCCACACCCATGACATGACGTCGTTCTGCACGCCGTTGGGGGCTTCGAGCGAGAGCGGGAGCACCCAGCCCGAGACGTCGCCGCCGAGGGCCTTGATCTTCTTCGCCGCGTCGGCGAACTCGGTGCGCGTGGAGGGGGGTGCGCTGACGCCGGCCTGCGACAGCAGGGCGTCGTTCGTGAACATCGGGTACACGAAGTTGACGACCGGGATCATGTAGGTGCTGCCGTCGACCTTGATCTGGCTGGCGAGCTGGCTCTCGTCGTAGCCGGAGTCGCTCATGAGCTTCGACAGGTCGGCGATGACGCCCTGCTTGGCGAAGTCGCTGACCCACGCGCCGTCGAGACCGACGACGTCGGGCATGGTGCCGGAGGCGGCACCCGCGAAGAGCTGCTCCTTGGTCGAGGCGTACGGGCCGCTGACCAGGTCGACCTTGATGCCCGGATTCTCCTGCTCGAAGGTGTCCATGAGCGCGCGGAACTGACCGTCGGGAAGCTCGGGCTCCCACCACTGGGCGAACTCGATCGTCACGTCACCGCCGTCGGAAGGGGCCGCCGAGTTCGACGAGCACCCCGCCATCGCCAGGAGGGTCGTGGCCGCTGCGGCGGCACCGACGAGCTTGATGGCGTTTCGACGCCCGCGCCCGCTGTTGTCCATCGTTTCTCCTCATTGAGATCTGCTGTTATTCGCGCTGTTCTGCGCGTTCTTGCGTCTTTCAGCATGAGTATGCGCGGATCTGCGGCGTGCGTCAAGGTTGCGATGCAGATTCGTGACAATTCCGGCACGCGACAGCGTCCATCTCCCGAAAGAAACGCAGAATTGTGCCGTTTCGTGCGGATTTCGACCGAAAGAGGTCGATGGATTTGCCGCTCTGTGCTAGAGATGACGGCATGGAGGGCACAACCACTCACACCAAGAAGCGGCTCCCGGCCGGGCGGAAAGCCGAGCTCGCCGCGTACGTCGCCGAGACCGGGCAGGTCACGGTCGTCGATCTCGCGTCGCACTTCGGCGTCTCGATCGACACCGTGCGCCGCGATCTCGATCAGCTCGACCGCGAGGGCATCGTCGTACGCACGCACGGAGGTGCGGTGAGCGCGATGTCCGTTCCCGGACGCGATCGCGGGCTCGACGTGCGCCTGCAGATGCAGACCGCCGAGAAGGAGAAGATCGCCGCGATCGCCGCCGATCTCATCGAGGACGGCTCCGTCGTGATGCTCAACGCGGGGACGACCACGCTCGCCGTGGCGCGGGCGCTCCGCAACCACCGCAACCTCACCATCGCGACGAACAACCTGCGCATCCCCGCCGAGATCTCCCCCGGCGTCTTCCGCGACCTGTTCATCTTCGGCGGCGCGGTGCGCACGATCACCCAGGCGACCACAGGTCCGGTGACGCTCTCGGCCGCATCCAACAGCGCCGACGTGGAGATCCGCTGCGACTACGCGCTGATCGCGGTGGGGGCCGTGGACGCCTCCGGCTTCTCGACCAGCAACCTCGGCGACGCGACCATGATGAGCGAGATGATCCAGCGCGCCGATCGCACCGCGATCCTCGCCGACTCCACGAAACTCGACCGGCGCCTGTTCGCCCAGGTCGCGGCGCTGGAGAAGGCCGACTACCTCATCACCGACGCCCCTCCGTCCGCAGCGCTCGCCGCGGCTCTCGAGGAGGCCGGGGTGACGGTCCTCACACCCTGAGGATCAGACCGTGAGCAGCACCTTCGTCGCGCGGCGTTCGTCCATCGCGCGGTAGCCTTCCGCGGCCTCCTCGAGCGGGAGGGTCAGGTCGAAGACGGCGCCCGGGTCGATCTCGCGGTCCCAGATGAGCTGGATGAGCTCCGGCAGGAAGCGTCGCACGGGCGCAGGACCGCCGTGGAGGTGCACCGCGGAGCGGAACAGCTCCTGACCCTCGAGCGTGACGTCGTGCGAGACGCCGACGAACCCGATGTGCCCGCCGGGGCGCGTCGAGCGCACGGCCTGCTCCATCGACTGCTGCGTTCCGACGGCCTCGATGACGGAGTGCGCACCGAGCCCGCCGGTGAGTTCCTTGACCTTCGCGATCCCCTCGTCGCCGCGCTCCTCGACGATGTCGGTCGCGCCGAACCGGCGCGCGAGCTCCTGGCGGTCGGCGTGCCGCGACATCGCGATGATGCGCTCGGCGCCGAGCTGCTTCGCGGCCAGGATGCCGAGCAGCCCGACGGCGCCGTCGCCGACCACCGCGACCGTCTTGCCGGGGCCGACCTCCGCCGCCACCGCGGCGAACCAGCCGGTGCCGAGGACGTCGCTCGCGGCGAGCAGCGACGGGATGAGGTCGGCATCCGGCTGCCCGGGGGTCGCGACGAGAGTGCCGTCGGCGAGCGGGATGCGGGCGAACTCGGCCTGGGTGCCGACGCGCCCCATCGGGACGACGTGCACGCAGCGCGACTGATACCCGGCCTGACAGATCTCGCAGGTGTTGTCCGAGGCCATGAACGAGCCGACGACGAAGTCGCCCACCTTCACGTTCTCCACCGCGTCACCGATCTCGGTCACGACCCCGACGTACTCGTGGCCCATGGGGGTGGCATCCACGGTGTCCGCCCCGCGGTACGGCCAGAGGTCCGAGCCGCAGATGCAGGACGCGGCGAGGCGGATGATGGCATCCGTCGGCTCCTGGATGACCGGGTCTTCGCGGTCTTCGACGCGCACGTCGCCGGCGGCGTGCATGATGACTCCACGCATGGGGGCTCCTCTCGGGTGGAAGGTCTCGACCACAGGTCTACTCCTCCCACCCGGGCGGCCGGCCGGGCTTGCGCGATCAGAACCCCGTGGACAGCACCCGGTCGAGCATGTCGGCGAAGTAGTCGGCGGAGGCGCGCGAGACGCACAGCGGCGGCTTGATCTTCAGCACGTTCTGGTGGTCGCCGGTCGGCTGCATGATCACGCCGAGTTCGAGCAGGCGGTCGCAGATCGCGGCGGTCTCCTCGGTCGCGGGCTCGAGGGTCTCGCGGTCGCGCACGAACTCGAGGCCCAGGTACAGCCCCGACCCGTGCACGGTGCCGACGAGGGGATGCCGCTCCCCCAGCTCCTCGAGACGGGCCTTGAGGTGTCCGCCGACGACGCGGGCGTTCTCCTGCAGCTCTTCGTCCTCGATGATGTCGAGCACGGTCATGCCCACGACCGAGGACAGCGGGGAGCCTCCCGTGGAGGAGAAGAAGTAGCCCTGTGTCCGGTAGCGGTCGGCGATCTCGCGGCGCGTAATGACCGCGCCGAGCGGGAAGCCGGCACCGATCGACTTCGCGACCGCGACGATGTCGGGCACCACGCCCTGCTGCCGGAAGCCCCAGAACCACGACCCGAGACGGCCGAAGCCCACCTGCACCTCGTCGGCGATCGCGAGGCCGCCGAGCTCGCGCACCGCGGCGTAGACCTCGCGGAGGTAGCCGTCGGGGAGCGCGACACCCCCGGCGTTGCCGTAGAAGGTCTCGCTGAGGAAGGCCGCGGGCGCGTGCCCTTCGGCGGCGAGAGCGCGGATGCGTTCCACCGCCTCGGGCGCGTAGCGCGCGGCATCCGCCCCGCGGTGACGACCGCGGTAGGAGTTCGCGGCGTCGACCGTGTGCACCCAGTCGGGGCGGGTCTCCAGGGCGTTGGGGTTGTCGGCGATCGAGGTCGACACCGCGTCGCTGGCGTAGGTCCAGCCGTGGTACGCCTCGGCCATCGCGATGACGTCGCTGCGGCCGGTCGCGGCCATGCCGAGACGGATCGCGAGGTCCACCGCCTCCGAGCCGGAGTTGACGAAGAACACCGTGTCGAGTTCGTCGGGCAGGGTGGCGGCCAGCCGCTCGCCGTACTCGGTGATCGCGGCGTAGTGGAAACGCGAGTTGGTGTTGAGCAGCCGCGTCTGACGCGAGACGGCGGCGTGGATCCGCGGGTGCGCGTGGCCGACCGAGGCGACGTTGTTCACCATGTCGAGGTAGACGCGTCCGTCGACGCCCACGAGGTACTCGCGCCACCCGCGCTCGATCTGCGGCGGCCGGGAGTAGTAGTGCTCCTGCACCTCGGCGACGACGGCCTCACGGCGTTCGAGCAGATCGTCCGGTTCGGGCGCGGGCGCGGCGACACTGAGCGCGGGGGTCGCATCGCCGATCACGGCACGCCAGCCGGGCAGGTCGCCGGGCCGCACCGCATCCGGGATCTCCGCGGGGTCGAGGGCGCTGAGCAGCACGCGCACACGTGTCCGGGCGGGCACCTCGACCGTGCCCGCACCGGAGCTCGGGATGCCGTCTCCCACGCGCACCGAGAGCGCGCCGTCGGGCAGTTCGAGGCTCGTCGGCGTCGCGAACCACACCGACGCGGCCGTCGGCACGGTCGCCGGCTCCTCGGGAGTGCGGGACGGGGCGCCCAGGAGCGTCGGCACGAGGGCGGGGAGGACGACCGCGTCGGCGCCGCCGTCGATCAGGCGCTGCGCCGCCCGCTCGAGGGCATCGGCGTCGAGCCACGCCCCTTCGTCCGACAGCGGCGACAGGGTCGTGGCATCCAGGACGACGGGACGGAGCGTCGCGGGGAGGATCGGTGCGCTCTCCCAGGCCGGGAGGTCGGAGGTCGGGCGGCCGAGGGCTCGGCGGATGCGGGCGGTCGCGACCTCGACGGGCACGGCGACGGCACGGCGGAGGATCTCGAACTCGCGGTCGAGCGCGTTGGTGGCGTAATCGTTCGCATCGTCGAGCCGCACCTGCTGACGGCCGCTCAGCACGAGGACGACCCCGCGCAGCACGACGAGGGGCCACAGCGCCGTGATCTCGTCGTCGGACAGCGGGCGGCGACGATCGAACGCCGCGATCGCGGGCAGGGTCGAGGCGTAGGTCGCGCCGTCGTGGTGGAGCACCGACGACACGGTCACCGCGATCTCCCCCACGGACCACGATTCGATGACGTCGCCGAAGTCGATGACGGCGTCGGGGAGGGTCGCGACGCCGTGCGGGCGCAGGACGTTGTCGTCGGTCACGTCGAAGTGACCGAGTTGCCGCGGCAGGGCGGCGGCGACGGGGTGCAGCACGGCGAGGGCGGCGGCCGTGGCCGCGGCGCAGTACTCGCGCACCTCGGCATCCGGTTCGGTCGCGGAGATCTCGGCGATCACGCGCTCCGCGTGCTGCAGATCCCACTGCAGCACGCGACCGGACGCGGGGTGGGTCTGCCCCGCGAGCGCCACGCTGACCGCGGCCGAGAGTTCACCGAGGCGTTCGACCACGCGCGGCGACAGGTAGCCCGATCCCATCAGGGTCGAGCCCGGGACGAACGAGATCACCCGCGCATGCAGCCGCCCCTGGCTGGTCTGCCACCAGCCGGTCATCGGACCGCGGGGGCCCTCGACGATCTCGGGGACACGCAACCCCGGCTCGGCCCGCGCGACGGCGGCGGCCGCGGCATCCTGCATGTCGATCTCGATCTCGCTGAACACGGGGTTGCTGATCTTCAGCACCCCCAGCGGCTCGCCGCCCCCGGCGGGGCGGACGAGGAAGTTCTGGTCCTGCTGGCTGCCGAGGCTCTGGAGCTCGACGTCGAGCCCGTGCACGTCGCGGAGGAGCGCGACGGCCTCATCGGTGGGGAGGGTCGGAGTCGGCAGCTCGCCGGCCGTGAAGTAGTCGAACAGGGTGTCGGTCATGACGGGCTCCATGGGGCGCGGAACGGGTGGGGCGGCAGCGCCCCGGGTCTTCGGGTGACGAGAAAACACTAGGGCGGCGCGGCGCCCCGGGGAACGGGACGCCGCGCCGGACGGGTCAGGCCAGGACGCGCTCGGGAGCCGGGGCCTCGTCGTCGAACTCGACCTCGGGCGGGCGACGACGGAATCCGCGCGTGAGGATCGCGAGCCAGCCGATGCCGACGGCGATCCACACCAGACCGACCGTGAGCGCCAGCGGCGAGAGGCTGAACCACAGCCACGCGGTCAGGGCGAACCCGAGGGCGGGGAGCACTCCGTAGCGGAACACCGCCGCTCCCCCGCGCCTCTTCTCATCGATGAGGAAGTGCTTGATCACCGACAGGTTCACCAGCGAGAAGGCGGCGAGCGCGCCGAAGCTGATGAGGGATGCCACGGTGTTCAGGTCGGCGAAGAGCGCGGCCAGCGACACGACGCCCACGAAGATCGCCGCACCGATGGGCGTCTGGTAGCGACGGCTCAGCCGCGCGAAGAACCGCGGCAGCACGCCGTCACGGCCCATCGCGAACAGGATGCGAGAGACGCTGGCCTGCGAGGCGAGGGCCGCGGCGATGCAGCCCGCGATGTAGGCCACGAGGAAGAAGACCTCGAGCCAGCGGCCCGCGGCCACCTCCATGATCTGGTTGGCCGCGGCATCCGGGTTCGTCAGGTCGGCCACGTCGGGGATGACGAGCGTCGAGACGTAGGCGATCACGGTGAAGATGAGTCCGCCGATGATCGTCGTGAGGATGATCGCGCGCGGGACGGTGCGCTGCGCGTCGCGCGCCTCCTCCGACAGGGTCGAGATCGCGTCGAAGCCGAGGAACGACAGCGCGAGCATCGCCGCGCCGGCCAGCAGGCCCGGGAAGGTCAACCCGGCGTCGTACAGCGGCTGCAGGAGCGAGACCCCCGGGTTCTGGGCGACGTGGGCGATCGCGCACACCACGAACACGGCGGCGAACACCAGTTGCAGCCCGACCAGGACGAGGTTCGCGTTTCGCACGACCGTGATCCCGACGATGTTCAGTCCCGTGATGAGCAGCACGCCCGCGAGCGCGAACACCCAGGGCGGGATGCCGGGGAGCTGCGCGTTGAGGTAGATGCCCATGAGCACGTAGTTGATGAGCGGCAGCAGCAGGTAGTCGATCATCAACGACCAGCCAGTGAGGAAGCCGACGTGGCCGCCGAACGCCCGACGTGCGTACGTGTAGGCGCTGCCGGCACGCGGGAACGCCTTCACGAGGGCGGCGTAGCTGAACGCGGTGAAGAGCATGGCCACGAGCGTCACGAGATACGCCGTCGGCACGTGGCCGCCGGTGGTGACGGCGACGAGGCCGTAGGTGGTGAACACGGTGAGAGGCACCATGTACGCCAGGCCGAAGATGACGAGGGAGGGCACTCCCATGACTCGCCGCAGCGAGGTGTCGGTGGAGGACATCGGGTTCCTGTTCGGGTCAGAGAACGGCGGCCGCGGGGACGGCGAGGAAGGTGGGGATGCCACGGCGCCAGGTGCCGCGGACACGTGCATCGGCGATCCGGGACGCCGGGGTGCGGCGGATGTCCCGGTCGATCCAGACGAGGTCGGCGACCATTCCGGGTCGCAGGGTCCCCCGGTCGTCCTGGTCTCCGGCCTGGTGGGCGACGCCGAGGGTGGCGGCGTCGAGGGCCTCGTCGACGGTGAGGCGCTCGTCGGGCTGCCATCCACCGGCGGGGAGTCCGTCGGTGTCCTGGCGGGTGACGGCGGTGCGGATGCCGGCGAGCACCTCGGGCGAGGTGACCGGCCAGTCGCTGCCGAAGCTGAGGCGGGCACCGGCCTTCTGGGCCGAGTGCATGCGGTACTGCCGTTCGCGCCCGGGTCCCAGGCGCGGAAGAGTGAGGTCGGTCATCACCGCGTCGGGCATGGCCCACTGCGGCTGGAAGCAGAAGGTCACGTCGAGGTCGGCCAGGCGATCGAGGTCGACGGGGTCGATGACCTGGGCATGCGCGATCGTGAGCCGGCGCCCCCCGCGGAGGCTCTCGCGGATCCGTTCCGCGGCGTCGATCGCGGCACGGACCGCGGCGTCGCCGATCGCGTGCAGGTGCACGTCGAACCCGGCCGCGTCGCACGCGACGACCGCGTCGGCCAGCTGATCCGGCCGCCAGTTGGGGAGACCCCGGGTCTGGGCGTCGTGGTAGCACTCGAGCAGGTGCGCCGTGTGGTTCTCGAGGATGCCGTCGACGAAGAACTTCACCGTACGGCAGGTCAGTCCCGGTTCGTCCCGCACCGCTCGGGCGGTGCGGCCGAGGTGCTCCAACTGGCCGGGCCACCGCTGCGGGTCGGCGCGGAGCGCGAGGTCGACGTCGACGGCCAGTCGGCCGGCGCGCGCCGCGGCGATCCAGGACGGGACGTCGTGCTCCTCCGCCCACGCCTCCTGCGCCCAGGCGATGCCGTGGGTCGCGAGGTGCTGCGTGGCCCACGCCAGCGCGTCGACGTCCGCGGCCAGGCCCGGCCGAGGGGCACGATCGAGCACGAGATCGATCGCGGGCCGCTCGACGAGGGTGCCGCGCGGGGACCCGTCGGCCCTTCGCAGGATGCGCCCGAGGGCGGGGTCGGGGGTGTCGGCATCCACCCCCGCGGCCTCGAGGGCCGCCGTGTTGACCCATGCCGTGTGGTAGTCCCACGCGTGGAGCACGACCGGGCGGTCGGAGACGGCCGCATCGAGCCACCGTGCATCGAACACGCCGCCGTCGACGAGAGTGGCGTCGTAGCTGCCGCCCACCAGCCACGGCTCGTCGGACTCGGCGGCCCACGCGCGCACCCGCTCCACGATCTGGTCGACCGAGCTCGCATCGCGCAGGACCGGGCCGCTGCGCTCGCGCCCCGCCAGGAGCGGATGCGCGTGACCGTCGCGAAAAGCGGGGAGCAGCAGCCCGCCCTCGAGGTCGACGGTCTCGGCGTCCGCGGGCACGGGATGACCGGGGTCCGCGATCACCCCGTCGACGACGACCAGTCGGTCGGCGTCGGGGCCGACGCCGTCGACCCGGATCGCGCCACCGTGGAATACGACGACCGCCATGGAAACCTCCTCGAGACCACGCCCGAATGAAACATACAGCGTAGGTTTTACGAACGCTACGGTTTCCTTCCCGCGGCCGTCGCCCGTTTCGCCGACTCTTCACCGCACCGATACACCGTCGAAACACGAGCGATCGCGTAGCGTTGTCGCACCCCGACCGAAAGGCTCCGTCGTGCCCCGGCCGTCGCATCCGAAGCTCTCCCGCGAAGCGATCGCGCGCGCAGCCCTCGCCCTCGTCGACCGCGACGGATCCGACGGGGCGAGCATCCGCCGCGTCGCCGACCGATTGAACGTGCACCCGACGTCGCTGTACAACCACGTGCCGAACCTGGCCGCCCTCATCGAGGACGTGCGCGCCCTCGTCTCCGCACGCATCGACTCGACCGCCCTGCGCGAGCGGGAGTGGGAAGAAGGTCTGGCGCTCTGGGCGCGCTCGTACCGCGACGCGTTCCGCCGACATCCGAAGACCATCCCACTGCTGATGTCGCACCGGTCGTCCGCGCCGTCACTGATGTCGCAGTACGAGGACTTCGCGTGCGCCGCCGAACGCGTCGGCTGGACGAGCGACGACATCCTGCCGCTCCTGACGGCTTTCGAGTCCTTCATCCTCGGCAGTGTGCTCGACATGTCCGGGCCGAGCGTCATGTTCGACCCCACCGGCCAGGAGGCGACCGTCCCCCGTTTCGCCGCCGCCTACGCGGCGCTCGAGTATCACGACCCGGTCGACCCGGTGGCCACTCGGGCGTTCGAGCTGGGCCTCGGCCTGCTCATCGCCGGGGCGCGCCCACGGCGCTGAGGCTCACATGCGGGCGTAGCGCGAACGGGCGAAGCAGAACAGGCCGTAGACCACGAGTCCCGCGCCCACGAGCCAGAGCACGATCTGGCCGAACGGGAGGCCCGCGAGCGTGCGGAGGGCTCCATCGAGTCCCGTCGCGGCGTTCGGGTCGTGGGTGAGCGCCGCGACCACGAACAGGATGCCGGCCACCCCCACCGCGATGCCCTTCGCGATGTATCCCACCGTGCCGAACGCCCGGATGCCACGGCCCGCGGCGCCGCTCGGGACCGAGATGCTCTTCAGGAACGCGCGGGTGATGCCGCGGACGACGAACGCCACTCCCACCGCCGCGACGGCCACGCCGACGAGGACGAGGAGGAAGACGCCACCGGGCGACGCGAGCAGGGTGGCGCTGAAGTTCTTCGTCTGCTCCGAGGACTGCGATCGTCCCCCCATCGCCGCCGTGAATGCGGTGCCCGCGATCGCCGCGTAGGCAACCGCGGTACCGACGTACTTCACCCGATAGCCCCACCGCTTCTTGGCATCCGGGTTCCGCTCGACGACGGCCTCACTGATCTGCCAGATCGCCAGCGCCGCGAGACCGACGACGATGACCCACAGCAGGAGCAGCCCGGCGGGAGCGGCGGCGACCTGGGCCAGCGCTCCCGACTGATCGGCGCTGTCCCCCGCGCCGCCGGTGGCGATCGTGATCGCGATGACGCCGATGAGGAGATGGAGCACCCCGAGCACGACGTACCCGACACGGGCGGCGACACGGAAGGCGGTCGAGTCTTGTGCTTTGTCTGCGGCGGCGCTGGCGGATGTCATCCGTGCACCGTAGCGCTCACGGCGCCGGGACGGCAGCCCGTTGCGCTCGTCGCTCTCGTCCTGTTTCGACGGCCGCCCACACGAGTGTCGCCACCGCGATCCCCTCGAGCAGGCCCGCCGTGACGTCCGACAACCAGTGGGCGTGCAGGTACGTCCGGCTCCACATCATCAGCACGACCCAGATCGCACCGGCCGCCCACACCCATCGCCGCCGCAGGATGAGACCGAGGGTCACGACGATGGTGGTGGCCACCGCCGTGTGGCCCGAGGGGAACGACGTCGCGACCGTCTCCGCCAGGGAGTCGGTGGGGCGCGCGCGGGCGATCACCGCGGCCATCGGCGCGCCGATCGCGACGACCAGGGCGATGGCTCCGCCGACGTTGAGCGCATCCCACGGTCGTCGGAGCACGAGGAACACCACCGTCGTCGCGACCCCGATCAGGATCATGCCGATCGTGCCCCCGACGATCGCCGGCACCCACGCGACGATGACACCGACCGGCGACGCGATGGCCGACATCGTGTCATCCCACGCCGCATCGACCGGCAGCGGCGCCGAGTTCGCCAGGGCGACGAAGAGTCGCAGGGCGACGAAGAGCACGGTGGCGACGACGCCGACGACCAGCGCACGCGCACGGCGCGCATCGGGGGCGGCCGGCGCGATCGGGGCGGCGGGATCAGCCGAGGGGCGGTCGGCGGTGGCATCCATCCCGCGATCTTCGCAAAAGCGGTCGGGACGGAGCGAGAGCTTGCGCGAACGCGGCGAGGCGCTTTCTCGCCGCGACCGTCGAGCGACGCCCGCGTCACCCCGGGAACAAACTCGACAGAGCCCAGGCCCAAACGCTGACCACCGCGAGCATGCCGAGGCTGTAACCGACGGACGCCCGCAGGATCTCGCCCTCTCTCCCCGACAGCCCGACGGCGCCCGCGGCGATGGCGATCGATTGCGGTGACACCACCTTCGCGGTGGTGCCGCCGGCGGTGTTCGCCGCGATGAGGAGGTCGGGTTGAACACCGATGCGCTCGGCTGTCGCGACCTGGAGAGGACCGAAGAGCGTGTTGTTGTTCACCACCGATCCGGTGAGGAACACCCCGATCCACCCGATGATCGGCGCGAAGAGCGGGAAGAGCGGGCCCACCGCGGCCAGCGCGCTCCCGATGCTCGCCGACCCTCCCGAGTAGTTCGCGATGTTGGCCAGCACGAGGATCGCGGCGATCAGCACCAGTGCTCGCCAGAGCTCGCGCAGCGTCGCGACGAGCTCGCGCCCGAGATCGGCCCCGGACAGGCGCGGCGTCGTGAAGAACGAGACGAGCACCGCGAGGAGGATCGCCGTGCCGGTGGCGCTCAGAGGAGTGAGATCCCAGGTCACCGCGACGGTCGTGCCGCTCGCCGTGGCGACCTCCCCCGTGAGGCCGGGAATCGGCAGCTTCACCACCGCCGCGCTCAACGGGCCACCGGCGCCGAACAGCGCCTTGAACCACGGCAGGCTCCACACGAGGATGAAGCCCGTCAGGATGTAGAACGGGCTCCACGCCACGATCACTTCGCGCGCCGTGTGCCGCTCGACCGGGGGCGCCTCGGCGCCGCCCTCGCGGAAGACGTGCCGAGGCTGCCAGACGCGGCCGAAGAGGAACAACGCGACCATGGCGCCCAGGCCGGCCCCGAGATCGGCCAGCTCGGGGCCGAGGAACCACAGGACACCCGCCTGGATACCGCTGAACACGACGCTCACGAGGAGCACAGCCGGCCACGTCTCCCGCAGGCCCCGCCACCCGTCGAGGATCACGACGAGAAGGAACGGAACGAGGAACGTCAGCGGCTGCAGCAGCAGAACCATCGTGCGGGACAGCTCGGCGACGTCGATCCCCGCCACCTGGGCGCCGACGATCACCGGGATGCCGATGGCCCCGTACGCTCCCGCCGCCACGTTGGCCACGAGCGACAGCATCGCGGCCTTCACCGGGCGGAACCCCAGCTGCACGAGCAGCGCCGCGCAGATCGCGATCGGAACGCCGAACCCCGCGGCCCCCTCGAGGAATGCCCCGAAGGCGAACGTGATCAGCAGGACCTGGATGCGCTGATCGGTGGAGATGCCCGAAATCGAGGAGCGGATGACATCGAAGCGTCCGCTCGCCACCGCCAACCGGTACAGCCACACGGCCATGACGATGATGTACGCGATCGGCCAGACCGCCGTGAGGAGGCCGATCAACGCCGAGCCGGCGATCGCAGGAGCCGGCATCCCGAAGACGAATGCCGCGACGATCACCTCGGCGAGGACCGCGATGCCCGCGGAGACGATCCCCGTGAGCTTGAGCACGACCAGGCACAGCAGGAAGATTCCGAGCGGGACAGCGGCGACGAGCGCCGACAGCCAGAGGTGGGACAGGGGATCGACGTTCTGGGTCCACAACGCGTCGTTCATCGCGGCCCGGATCCGTAGGCCAGCGTCACGGTCCATGAGTCGCGCGAGAGGTCCGCCAGCGCGTAATGGACGGAGCGATCCGGCACCCATCCCCGCGAGAGATCCTGATCGAGGCGGACGTGCTCGGGCTGCACCCGGGACCCGCGGCCGTCGGCGTGACGGACGGCGGTGACGCGGGTCCAGTGGGCGAGCAGCTGCGCCGCATCGGCATCCGGGAAGAGGTGCGAGTGCCGCCGCATCTCGTCGAGCTCCGCCGGCGTCGGATGCGCCGCCCGCAGGTCGACGCCGAGGGGGATGACGATGTCCGCGACCGCGACGACGGTCGCCGGGCCCCTGCTGCACGTGTGGATCGACAGGGGCACCTCCTCGCCCCGCACCGTCGCGAGCAGGCGAGGGTGATAACCGAACTGCGCGGGGGCCTCGCGGATGACCTTCACCTGTCGGGGCTCGGCGTCGAGGAGGGCCGCGATGACTCGGCTCGCGAGAAGACGTTTGCGCTCGTGGTGGTCGAGTCGGTCGCTGACGCCGAGAAAGGCGGCGACTCCCGCCGGTGCCGACAGAGCTTCTGAGTCCACGAGCTGCCCTTCTCTCGTCGCGACCCGCACGGGCCGCGATATCGGCTCCACGCTAGCGAGAATCGGGACATTTCTGAATGACTGCTCCACGAAGCCGCCCGACAACGGCCCGGGCGGAAGTGATACGTCTCAGAACGGTGCGGGCCCGGGGTCGTGATCACCGGGCCGAGACGGTGATGACGGTGTGGGGGCGGGTTCGCCGGGCAGGAATCTCACTGCCGGTGCGTAGGGCAGTGGTTCGTCGGCGTAGACGCGGCCGGTCGGGGAGGTCCATTCGAGGATTCCGGCGGGGAGTTGATGGACTTTCCAGCGGGTGAACTGTTTCTGGGTGTGGTGTCTTTGGCAGAGGTGGGCGAGGTTGGTGACGTTGGTGGGGCCGCCGAGGGCCCAGTCGTGGGTGTGGTCCACCTCGGCGCGGACGGCGGGGGTGGTGCAGCCGGGCCAGCGGCAGTGGCGGTCGCGGGCGCGGAGGTGTCGGTCGATCGCGGTGGTGCGGGCGTAGGTGTCGGTGTGGAGCACGGCGCCGGTGACGGGGTGGGTGATGACGCGGTCCCAGGGCAGCGGGGGGGGGCGTCGGCGAGGTTGCGGGCGGTGTCGGCGTCGATGGGTCCGTGGCCGACGAGGTGCGCGGGGTCGGAGTTCTCGGTGCCGGGGTGCAGCATCGTGAGCGCGGGGACGACGACCTGCACCCGCGCGCGGATCGCCCCGAGTGTGCCGGGGCCGTCATCGGCGCGGGTCGGGTCGGCGTCGGGCGCGGCGGTGAGGAGCAGGTCGGCGAGGATGTCGGCGCGGACCTGGTCGGCGGTGCGGGTGTCGGGGGCGGGTGCGGAAGTCGTCGTGCTGCCGTGTGCTGCGGTGGTGCCCTCCGCCCGCCCGTCGCTGCCCGCGGGAGACCGCAGCCCCTCTCGCGGGGTGTCCCGCCGTGCGTCGACGAGCGCGGCGCTCTGTTGCACGAGTCGGTCGTAGATCCCCACCGCCAGCACGGTCGGGAGCGTCGCGATCAGGTCGGACATCCCGTCGACCCCGGGCACGACGCGGACGCACCGGGTCTCCCGCCCACGCCGGTGGCGCTCGGTGAGGGTGGTGGGCTGCAGCGCTTCCGCCAGCGCCGCGAGGCGCGCGTTCAACCTCCCGGGACTGAGTCCTTCGGCGGTGGCGACGGCGAGGACATCGAACTCCGCCCGACGATCCTGGGGCAGGGGCAGCCCGGCATCCACGATCACCCGCACATGCGCGCCGGTCAACGCTCCGGCCTCCCACGCATCCAACGTGACCGGGAAGTCATCGGCGAGGGTCATCGCCTGACCGATCTGTCCCTGCACGGCGCGATCGGACAGGTGTGACGCGGCCGCGATCTCGGACGCGACCTCCCGTAGCGCCATCTCGGCCGCCCGCGCCGAGGCCCGCAGTCCCGCGGTCGCGTCGAGGGCGAGGTGCCCCGCCCGGGCCAGCGCCCGCACACGTCGGGCTTCGGCGGAGGCGACTTCGGTATCCACCGCCCGCACCTCGACGAGCACCGACGACAGGGCGACAGCCCCGTCATCGGGGAACGGTGAACGCGAATCGAAGGACATGCATGCATGCTAGCGAGGGGGTCCGACATCGGAGCGGGCTCGAGGCGCCAAATGGGGACGAGCCCGGCCCCGGGAGCACTGGGGAGGAGGGGTCGAGCCGTCACCGGCCGTGACGACCGGCCGCCGACCTGGGCTTTCGTCGACGGAACCCGGCGAGGGTGAATTCTCCTCGTCACGCGGCAGCGCTCGATGGAGCGCCCCACCCTCGCCGGTCCGCCCCGGCCGCCGCCAGGCCGCGTTCGCGACCCGCGACAAGCCCGCGCGGAGCGCGCGCGTCGTCTCGTCGGCGAGGACTCCGTCGTGCCCGCGGTGGGTGTCGGTGGAGTCGAGGTACGCCCACCACGCGCGCGCATGTGTCGTGGCATCCGATCGGTCCAATATCTGCGCTCACTGCGGAGTGCCCCTCGACGTCGACACGAGATGGCGTGGCAACGGCCCGGGCCGTGAGGGGGCCGCGTGGCGCCCCTCGGCTGAACGCGACGACCGGAGCGCCACGGCACCCCGGACGCAGATCGCGCCTCTCGCTAGGCTCGAAGGGATGAGTGCACCGGTGAACGACGTCCTGGTCTCCGCTGCCGTCGTCGCCTACCTCGGGTGGGGGCGCGGCCCGCACCCGGACGCCGACGCACCGGCGGTCGCGGATCTCGCGCATCGGCACGACGTTCCCTTCTCCGACCTCGCGCGCGCCGTGGAGCAGGCGATCACCGCGGCGAACACGATCCGCCTCGACGAACTCGCGCCCGACGGCCGACCCCGTTTCGAAGCCCGCCTCCGCGCCCTGCTGCCCTCGCTCGAGGACGACGCCGTCGCCGCACTGACCTCGCGTTCGTTCTGGTACGCGCGGTGGGACGGCGGAGACCCTCCCCCTCCGCACATCGCCCCTCGCTCCGACCGGTCGGCGGACCGACCGGCGACCGGCGAGACGCCCGGCATCGCCTCTCGCTCCGACCGGTCGGCGGACCGACCGGCGACCGGCGAGAAGCCCGAACCGCGCGAGTACTGGCGACACTCGACACGCCTCGGGATCCGCTACTTCGCGTCCTCTGCCGGGCAGGACTTCATCCTCCGCGGTGGCGAATGGGTGCCCTATGACGTGTACAAGTCCGGTCCCAGCTGGTGGCGGCTCACGGGTGAGATCGACGCGGACGCCGTCGATCGGTCGGAGCTGCCCCCGGGAACGCCGGACTGAACGACCGAACACCGGTCGGCCCCGCTTCATGGGAATCGACCGACGTTCCGCGGGCAGAGCCGCAGGAAACCTGCCTTACGAGACGGTCTCCACCGCCTCGGTCACGGGCACCAGGTCGGCCGTGTGGTACGCGAAGACCAGCCGTGCCGGAACCGCACCCGCGAGCACCTCCGCGACCGAGCGGTTCACGTCCGCCAGGTCGCGGGTCTCGGTGATGACCCGCGTGCGACCGAGGGCGTGGAGCGCGAACACCTCGACGAGGTCCTGGCGCGTGCCCACGATCGAGCCGATGACGCTGATGCCCTTCAGTACCGTGTCGAACACGGGGATCGTCAGCTCGCCGTCCGCGGGCAGGGACACGAGCACCAGCCGGCCGCCGCGGTTCAGCGAGTCGAACGCCTGACGGAACACCGCAGGCGCGACCGCCAGGACGATCACGGCATCGGCCCCGCCGTGCTGCCGGATCGCCTCGACCGGGTCGGTCTCGCGGGCGTTGACGACGAGATCGGCGCCGAGCTCGGTCGCCAGTCGCAGCTTCTCGTCCGTCACGTCGACCGCGATGACCTTCGCCCCCACGAGGCGGGCGTACTGCACGGCGAGGTGGCCGAGGCCGCCGACGCCGAAGATCGCCACCGTCTCCCCCGGAGTGACGCGGGCGTTCTTCACCGCCGCGTAGGTGGTGACCCCGGCGCAGGTGAGCGGCGCGGCATCGAGCGGAGTGACCCCGTCGGGCACCGGCACGGCGAACCGGGCATCGGCGAGCATGTACTCGGCGTACGCGCCGTCGACGCCGTAGCCGTTGTTGTACTGCTGCTCGCAGAGGTTCTCCCGCCCATCGACGCAGTAGCGGCACTCGCCGCAGGCGTGGCCGAGCCACGGCATCGCGACGCGCTGGCCGACCGTGCGCGTGGTCACGCCCTCGCCGAGCTCCTCGATGATGCCGACGCCCTCGTGCCCGGGCACGAGCGGCAGGGGCGGCTTCACCGGCCAGTCACCGTTCATCGCGTGGATGTCGGTGTGGCACAGCCCGCACGTCTCGAGACGGACGAGCACCTGCCCGGGTCCGGGGTGGGGGATGGCCCGCTCCTCGACCTTCGCGAGCGAACCGAACCGGTCGACGACTGCTGCACGCATGATCTCTCCTTGGATTCTCTGCCTGACTCGAGTCTTCGCCGAAGGCCCCTCGGGCGGCGGGTCCAAGGTCCCGCGAGGTTCGCCCGGCCGGCGGGACGATCGGAGCGAGCCGACCCCCGGCTCGGATGGAGGAGTGATGATGAACGGGACGATTGCGGTCGGAGTCACGGATGCGGCGGGGGCGCGGAGCGCCCTCGAATGGGCGATCGGCCGCGCGGCCGCACGGCGGGAACGACTGCTGCTGGTGTCCGTCGTGGGCTCGGCGTGGGGCGTCGGCGGTGAGGAGACGCTCGTCGAACGGGCGGTCGTCCGTGCCACCGCCCTGCTCGAGAGCAGCGCCGACCGGGCCCGAGAGGCCGGAGTGGATGCGGAGACGCTGATCGAGCGCGGAGACCCGGTGGCGCGGCTGATCGACGTGTCGGAGCGCGCCGACCTCCTGGTCCTGGGCAGCGACTTCGCGCGCGACGGTTCGCGACTGCGCGGTGTCCGCGGCGTGCGGATCGCCGCGGGGGCCCACTGCCCCGTCGTCGTGGTCCCCGAGACCGTCGACGGTGGCGGCACCGGCGTCGTGGTGGGGGTCGACGGTTCGGATGCCTCGGAGAAGGCCGTCGCCTTCGCCGCCGCGGAGGCGGACCGCACGGGCGAACGCCTCACCGCCGTGATGACGTGGTCGCCGGTGCCCGTGCCCTTCGAGCTGGACGAGTACCCGCAGGACTACCTGGATCGGATGCAGTCCCTCACGGCGGAGGATCTGGCGATCTCGCTCGCCGGGCTCCGGCAGGACTACCCCGACCTCGCCGTCTCCACCGTCGTCGAATCGGGATACCCCACGGGCGTGCTGCTGCGCACGGCGCGGTCGGCCCGGCTCCTCGTCGTGGGCAGCCACGGACGCGGGCCGGTGGCCCGATTCCTCCTCGGCTCGACCAGCCAGGCGGTCCTGTCGCATCTGCCCACCGTCACCGCCGTCGTCCGATAAGAGAATCTGGCCGGATTGTCGATCCGACGGCAGGCTGTTCGTCGTCAGGATGACGGAGCCGGACAGGCCGGCCCGCGGCCCAATGCAGGAGGCATCCCATGGCCAAATACGCGATCCTCATCTACGAAGACCCGAACTTCTACGCGACGATGTCGCCCGAGGCGTGGAGCGCGGTCATCGACGCGCACGACGCATTCACGAAGCAGGTCTTCGCGCTCGGCGCGCCCATCGAGGGCGGCGCGGCACTCGCGTCCATCACGACGGCCACCACGATCAAGAACGGCGGCACGGTGACGGACGGTCCCTTCGTCGAGACCAAAGAGGCCTTCGGCGGCTTCTACGTCGTCGAGGCGCGCGACCTCGACCACGCCGTCGAGATCGGGAAGCTCTGTCCCGCCCCCGGTGGCGGCGTCGAGGTGCGGCCCGTCGTCGACCCCACGACGAACCCGTTCTGATCGCTCCTCGCGACGAGTCGACCGCGTCCGCCGGGCAGGCGGACGCGGTCGTTGCCGCGCTGGCGGAGGCCCACCGCTCGGAGTGGGCCTTCGTGCTGTCCGCCACAGTGCGCGTGGCCGGCGACCTGGATCTCGCGGAGGAGTGCGCGCAGGAGGCCTACGTCAGCGCGCTGCAGGCCTGGACTCGGAACGGCATCCCGGAGCGGCCGGGCGCCTGGCTGACGACGGCCGCACGGAATCAGGCGCTCGACCGTCTGCGCCGGGAAATCACCCTCCGGCGCAAACTCCCGCTTCTCGTGGAGCCCGCGGGCGTCGACCCGCACGATCCCGTCGACGAGGAGGGCGGTGACGCCGTGCCGGATGATCGCCTCCGACTGGTGTTCACGTGTTGCCACCCCGCCCTCGCACCCGAGGCGCGAGTCGCCCTCACGCTCCGCCTGGTCTGCGGTGTTCCCACCCCCGATGTCGCACGCGCCTTCCTCGTGTCCGAGTCGACGATGGCCGCGCGGATCACCCGTGCCAAGAAGAAGATCTCCGAAGCACGCATCCCCTACCGGGTGCCGGACCGGGTCGAGCTGCCCGAGCGACTGGACAGCGTTCTCACCGCCGTCCATCTGCTCTTCAGCACGGGCCACACCGCCGGCGAGGGGGACGCACTCGTCCGGGAGGACCTGTGCGACCGGGCGCTTCACCTCGCCCGCACATTGGCCGCGCTGCTGCCCGAGCAGGCCGAGACCCGCGGTCTCCTCGGTCTGCTGCTTCTCACGGACGCCCGCCGGGCCACCCGCACCGACGAGCAGGGTCGGCTCCTGCTCCTCGCAGATCAGGACCGGACACGGTGGAACCAGCGCGCCATCCTCGAGGGGCTCACGGCGACGGCCGGGGCACTGGCATCCGGCCCGCCGGGGCGCTTCACCCTGCAGGCGGCGATCGCCGGCGTCCGCGCGGGAGCTGACAGCCAATGCCGCGGAGCGCGCCTTCCTGGAGCATCGACTGTCCGAGGTCGAGAGCGCCGATCCGCCGGGCGTCTAGGACACCGTGCACGCCGGGTCGGGGTCCCCGGGGCGACGCCCGGTGAACGTCACGGCGACGAGGCCTCCCGAAGCCCCACCCGGTCGCCGGACGATATCGGCGGACCTCACGCGTCCCCTCGCGGGCTGATGCCCGCGATCGGGTGCGGCGGTCGCGCCGCCGGGGGGAGGGCGTCGTCGCGCGGCCGGAAGATCCGCGGCCGCACCGGGTCATCCTCCCCGTCCGGCGGACGCTCGGCGAAACGGCGTCCCGTGACGCTGCGCGGCAGGATGCGGACGACGTACGGCTTCGGTTCGGGACTCATCGACCGCAGCCCGGTCGCACGGGCGCGGCGGATCTCGGCATCCCTCTCCACCCGGAAGGCATGTCCGAGGACGACGACGCTCCATCGGTCGCCGGTATCCTCTCCGTCGATCTCGAACGCGACGGCCGGCCGGGAACGCAGGAAACGCAGCTTGGCGTCGTCGGCGCTCCGGAGGTGGATCACTCCGTCGCTGACGGCGAAGTTCACGGGATAGATCCTCGGCTCGCCGGCGGCGTCGACGAGCGCCAGCCTGCCGAGCCGCTCGGACTCGAGCAGCCGCCAGCACTCCGCGGTTCCGAGGTCGACGACGGGCGCGGCCGGGTTCTGATCGTGGGTCATGGTGGACCTCCCTCTCACAGTCCAGCGCGCGCCGGTCGGCGTGCGCGGGTCGAAGGTCCCCCGATCTGGTCAGACTCCGGCACCGGTCATAGATTTGAGAGGGGAGAGGGGTACCGGATGCCGAGCGAGAACCACGGCAGGGTCGCCGCGGAGCCGCAGGCGTCTTCGCCGGACCGCCTGCGCGGGCTTCTCCGCGCCATCGAGACGGTGGTCGGCGAGATCGAGCTGCCCGTGGTCCTCCGCCGAGTCGTCGAGGCGGCGGTCGAACTGGTGGATGCCGAATACGGGGCGCTCGGCATCATCGCCGCCGACCGCTCGTCCCTGGATCAGTTCATCCACGTCGGCCTCTCGGCCGAGGAGGCGGATGCCATCGGGCACCTCCCCCGCGGACGCGGTGTCCTCGGGGCCGTCATCGCGCACCCCGAGCCGATCCGCCTCGATCATCTCGGGAACGATCCGCGGGCGGCGGGCTTCCCCGCCCATCACCCGCGCATGGAATCGTTCCTCGGAGCACCGATCCGCGTGCGCGGTGAGGTCTACGGCAACCTGTACCTGACGAACGCACGGCGGGGCGCGTTCTCGGCGGAGGACGAGGAACTCGTCCGCGCTCTGGCATCCACCGCGGGTTTCGCGATCCAGAACGCGCGGCTGTTCGACGAGGCCCGGGCGCGTGCGACGTGGATGACGGCGACGGCGGAACTGTCCGCGGCGATCCTGTCCACCCCGCCGGACAACGTCTACGACCTGCTGGCGGGACGCGTCGCCGACCTGGTCGACGGGAGTCTCGTGACGGTGCTCGTCCCGGTCGAGGGGACGATGACGCTCCGCGTCGCGGCCGCGCGGGGTCCTCGGGAGGAGGACGTCCTGGGCGTGACCGTCGACGAGGAGGGGAGCATCGCGGGCGCGGCGATCGAGGACGACGGCGCCCGGGTCGCCACCGTGCCCGCCGGCGCGGGACGCCCCGACCCGGCGCTCCTCGCCACCGGCCAGGAGACCGGCCCCGCGATCGCGGTCCCCCTGCGCACGCGCCAGCGGACCTGGGGTGCACTGTGCGTCGCGCGGCCGCCCGGCGCGCGAGGGTTCTCCGCCGTCGAGCTCGAAGTGCTCGGCGACCTGGGGTCGCAGGCGAGCATCGCCGCGGAACTCTCCCGGGCACGCGGAGAGCAGCAGCGGGCGATGCTCACCGACGAACGGGCGCGTATCGCGCGGGACCTGCACGACCACGTCATCCAGCAGATCTTCGGGGCGGGCCTCACGCTCCAGTCGATGGCGGCCACGGTCGACGGCACGCGCGAACGGAACCGCGTAGACGAGGTGATCCGTCAGCTCGACGACGCGATCACCCAGATCCGCACCGTCGTGTTCGCCCTGTCGAGCCGCGACGGGACGTCCCTCCGCCATCGCCTCATCGACGTGGTCGCCGAAGTCTCGGGAGCCCTGCGCCGCCCGCCCGCGCTGCGGTTCGCCGGTGCGGTCGATCACACGATCCGCGGCGCTCTGGCGGACGATGTCGTCGGCGTGGCGCGGGAGCTCCTCAGCAACAGCGTGCGCCACGCGGGCGCGGACACCATCTCCCTCGACGTCGGGATCACGGGAGACGATGTGTCGGTCGTCGTCGCGGACGACGGAGCGGGGATCCGCGACGAGCGACGCAGCGGCCTGGCCAACCTCGCGGAGCGGGCCTCCGCACGCGGGGGATCGCTGACGGTGAAGACCGGCGCGGACGGCACCCGCGCGGAATGGCGGGTCCCGATCGAGGGAACCGAGGAACGGAGAACCCTGCGATGACACGCGTCTTCCTCGTCGACGATCACGAGATCGTCCGGCGCGGTCTGTCCGACCTGATCGACGGGACGCCCGGACTCGAGGTCGTCGGGGAAGCGGGCACCGTGCGCCAGGCGCTCGCCCGCATCGAAGCGGCCCGACCGGATGTGGCGGTGCTCGACGTGCGCCTCCCCGACGGCAGCGGCATCGACCTCTGCCGGCAGATCCGATCGTCGATGCCGCAGGTCGCGTGCCTCATCCTCACGGCCTACGACGACGACGCCGCGACCTACGCCGCCGTGCTCGCGGGGGCGTCGGGGTACCTGCTGAAGAACATCGCCGCGATGCGGCTGCTCGAAGACATCCGCGCGGTCAGCACCGGCCGCACGCTGCTCAACGGCGCGGCGGCGGCCCGGGCCGCGGCGAGCATGCGAGACGGATCCCGTGACGACGACCCGCGCTGGGGGTCCCTGGGGATGCGCGAGCGACAGGTGCTCGCGCTCATCGCCGACGGACTCACCAATCGTCAGATCGGCGAACGTCTGGGCCTGGCGGAGAAGACGGTGAAGAACTACGTGTCGTCACTGCTGCTGAAACTGGGCGTGGAGTCGCGCACGCAGGCGGCCGTCCTCCGACTCGGGCACCCCGACCTCTGAGGCGCGGGACCTTCGGCCCTCCCCGCGCCCGCGCCCCGCGCCTACGCTCGGGGCGTCCGGAGGGAGTCAGGCCATGGAACGAATGGTGCTGGGGTTCGATGGCAGCCCCGCGTCCGAGGCGGCGCTGGAGTGGGCCGCGGAACGCGCGCGCGGCGAGCGGGTCGAGCTCGCCGTCGTCCTGGTGACGAACATGTTCCTCTCCGACCGCGTCGAAGCGGATCGGATCCTGGATGCCGCCGTCCACCGCTGGCAGTCCTTGGCTCCGGATTCACCGGCCGACGTCGTCCGGCTCGACGGGGTGATGCCCGCGACCCTGACCGACTCCGCGCGCGGCGCCGGGCTGCTCGTGCTCGGGATCCGGCCGGGATCCCGGAGGCGGTCCGTTCTGGGGGGAGGGATGCCGCTGCGCGCGGCGCTCCGATCCGGTGCTCCGACCGTGCTCGTCCCCGAGGGGTGGACGGCCGGCGACGATCCGGTCGTGGTCGGGCTGGATGATGACGACTCCTCGCAGGAGGCCGTGCACTTCGCGGCGGCGGCGGCCACCTCGGCCGAAGTGCCACTGCGCGTCGTCCACTCGTGGCTCATGGGCGGATCGCACGTGCACGGGACGACCGCGGTGCAGCCGAGCCCGCACCGGGTCGCCGCAGAGCACGCCCGGATCCTGGATGCCGCCGTCGCGCGCGTCCGCACCGACTTCCCCGAGCTCGACGTGCGGCCGGAGCTGGTGCGGGACAACCCCACCTCCGCGCTCACGCGCGCGGCCGCCCGGTCGAGCCTGGTCGTGATCGGGTCGCACGGCCGCGGTCTCGTCGCCGGAGCCCTGCTCGGCTCGGTCGGACAGGATCTCGTCGGAAGTCTGGAGCGACCGATCGCGGTCGTGCCCGCCTCGACGCGGGGCGTCTGAGCCCGGACGCCGTTCCCGGAGGGGGCGGTGCGGCTCAGGCGCCCTTCGCCGGGAAGCTCGACGCGGGCACCACCGCGATCGGGCATCCGGCGTGCCACAGCAGATCCCGATCGACCGAGCCGACGAACGCCCCCGACACGACCCCTTCCCGATGCGTGCCGACCACGATCATCGCCGAGTGCGGCGCCTGCTGCAGAAGGGCCGCCGCCGGGTCGGAGCGCACCAGATCCGCCTCGATGTGCAGCGCGGGGAAACGCCGTCGCACGGACCGGACGGTGGCGTCGAGCAGTTCGCGGTGCTCCACGAGGATGCGTTCCGGCTGCACGAGCAGCGCGGCGGCGCCGTCGATCGACGGTTCGGGCAAGCGCCAGGCGTGGACGATCCGGAGCCGGCCGCAGGTCGTCTCCGCCTCGCGGGCCGCGAACGTCACAGCCTCGGCCGAGGACACATCGTCCTCGAGACCGACGGTGATCGTCCCGGGACGCGGCACCCAGCCCGCGGGCACCACGCACACCGGCGGCTCGGTCCGCGCGATCACCCGGACGGGCAGCCACCCGCCGACGGCGGCACGGACGGGATGCTCGGGATCGACCCCGATGACGAGCAGGTCCGCGTGCGCCGACACCTCGCGGAGCGTGTCCGCGACGCCGCCCTTCGCGCGGTGATACGTCGCGTCCTGACCCGGGGCGGCGGCCCGCAGCACCCGCTCGGCGTTCCCGAGTGGATCCCGCTGCGGCGTCGTGTGCGCGTCGGCCGATGCCACGACGTGCACCACTTCCACGTCGGCCGCGTGGCGTGCACACCGATCGGCGACCCACTCGAGCGCGGATCGCGCCGCGTCACTGTCATCGACCCCGACGACGATCTTCTCCATGGCGCCCTCCCTCGCTCCGCACGGTAGGCGCCGCCCCGCGTGGGGCGGGGGTCGAAGGTCCCGCGGGGGGCTCGGGACCTGCGATCCTGAACGCAACACCGGGTGGCGCTGCCCCGTGACGCCCACCCCCTCCCCCGAAGGAAGGTCCCCCGTGGCATCCGCATCAACCGTGCTCGAGCGCATCGTGACGTCGATCGACGGAGAGTCCCTCGGCGCCTACGGCGTCCACGTCGCCCTCGGAGACGACGTCGCAGAGCGCCGGTGGCGCAGCGACGACCGAGTGAACATCTACTCGGTGTCGAAGGGGGTCAGCGCCCTGGCCGCCGGGATCGCCGTCGACGAGGGGATCCTGACGCTCGACACGCGCGTCGACGAGATGCTCCCGGGCATGCAGTTCGGCACCGGCGTCGAGTCGGTCACGCTGCGCCACCTCCTGACGATGACCAGCGGGATCGACTTCGCGTGGTTCGGGCGCGAGCCCGCGCCCTGGCCCGACCTCGCACAGGAGATGCTGCGCCGCCCCACGCGGGGCCCCGGCGAGGTCTTCCAGTACTCGGATGCCAGCACCTATGTGGCGATGCGTCTGCTCGGCGCGGCCGTCGGCGACGTGCGCGACTGGCTGCTCCCCCGGCTCTTCGATCCGCTCGGCATCGACAACCCGCAGTGGCACCGCTGCCCGAACGGGTGGATCGTCGCGGGCAGCGGTCTCGAACTGCGCACCGAGGAACTCTCCCGGATCGCCCGCGTCCTGCGCGACCGGGGCCTCTGGCGGGGGGAACGGATCGTGAGCGCCGAATGGCTGGATGCCATGCGCACCGGCGTCGTCGACACCGGTGGTGACGGCGACTTCTCGCGCTACGGTCTCGCGACCTGGGCCGGCCCCGGCGACGGGTGGCGCCTCGACGGGCTGTACGGCCAGTACGTCTACATCGCGAACGACCGGGACGCCGCGGTCACGATCACGGCGCACGAGGAGGAGCGACCGCACCGGCTCGTGGAGATCGCCGCGGCGGCGCTGCGGGGCTGAGTCCGGGCGCGTCCTCTGCCCGGCTAGAGTCGGCCCGTGGGCAGTCCGGCGGAGTCTCCGCACGCGGAGTACGACCGCTGGATCGCGCGGCGCGAGCGATGGGGTGCGCGGTTCGCCCTCTTCGGGCGGACCGTGTTCGCCATCGTGGCGGTCGTGTTGACGGTCGCCCTCGTGGTTCTCCTGATCGTCACCCTGATCGACGTCGCACAGCCCCGCGTCTGGGGCACATTCACGCAGACGGGCTGCGAGGCGAGCGCGCGCCGCGGCTGCCGCCCCTTCGGCACCTGGGCCAGTGACGACCGGACGATCGTCTGGAGCCACGTCTATCTGAACGGGTGGACCGATGGCAGCGGCAGAACACGGGCCGCCTACCAGCCGACCGCGCTCCTCGGGTCCGACGTCGTCAACGCTCCCGTGTTCACCTTCGCCGGACCGGTGCTCACGGGATTCCTGCTGGTCTGGTGGGGGGTCGTCGTGCTGCGCACCGCCGCCTCATGGGGGTACATCGCCTTCCCCCGCAGCCGCTGGCTCGGCGGACGCGGTGGTCCTCGGAAGCGACAGGGGACGCTCGGTATTCGCGGGTCTTTCCGACGCCAGTACCGGCAGTCGCTCGCCCGCGCCGGAGCGGAGGACTCCCGCGCGGAGCCGTGATCGCCTGAAACGCAGATCAGCCCCGCTCGAAAGCGGGGCTGATCTGGTGAAAGTGGCGGTGACGGTGGGATTTGAACCCACGGTAGGGGGTTACCCTACACAACTTTTCGAGAGTTGCACCTTCGGCCGCTCGGACACGTCACCGCCGACCAGCTTACGACACTCCGCGGGATGCCGCGAATCCGCGCGGTCCGGGCCGTCCGCCCGCGCGTGCCGGGCTCCGGAGAAATCGCGGCCGACGCCCCCTCACGGCACGATCGGGACCTGCCACGTGCGAAAACTCCGGAGTCCGGCCCGCCCGACACGGCAGCGACACCCACGCCAGCGCGCCCGCGGCAACGCGCGGGTCTCCACGGCGCCGACCGTTCGGCATCCACTCGTCCACCGTCGAGAAACCGCTCTGGCAGCGGTCCCACACGGATGCCAGGATCGAGCCATGAGCGTGATCGAGAACTCCAAACTGACCGTCGTCGGCGCGGGGAGCGTGGGGGCCAGCGTCGCGTACGCCGCCCTCATCCGCGGGTCGGCCCGGCACGTCGCCCTGTACGACATCGCCGAGGCGAAGGTCGAGGCCGAGGTGCTCGACCTCGCCCACGGTACGCAGTTCACCGGATCGAGCGACATCACCGGGGGCAGCGACGTCTCGGTCGCCGAGGGGTCGCACGTCGTGGTCATCACGGCCGGCGCGAAGCAGAACCCCGGGCAGACGCGCACCGAACTCGCCGCCACGAACGCCGGGATCATCCGGCGCATGATGCCCGACCTGCTCGAGGTGGCCCCGAACGCGATCTACGTCATCGTCACCAACCCGTGCGACGTGCTCACGGTCCTCGCGCAGCAGGCGACGGGGCTGCCCACGCAGCGGATCTTCGCGTCGGGCACGGTGCTCGACACCTCGCGCCTGCGCTGGAAGATCGCGCAGCGCGCGGGGGTCGCCACCTCGAGCGTGCACGCCTGGATCGTCGGTGAGCACGGCGACACGGAGTTCCCGCTGTGGTCGACGGCGACGATCGGTTCGATCCCGATCACCGAGTACGACCTGCCCGACGGCACCCGCTTCGACGAGACCGAATTGGATGCCATCGCCGTCGACGTCCGCGACGCGGCGTACAAGGTCATCCGCGGCAAGGGCGCGACGAACTACGCGATCGGGCTGTCGAGCGCGCGCATCGTCGAGGCGATCCTGCGCGACGAGCACGCGATCCTCCCCGTGAGCACCGTGCTGGAGGACTTCCACGGCATCTCCGGTACCGCGCTGTCGGTGCCGTCGATCGTCAGCGCGCGGGGCGCGGTGCCGCTCACCGGCACGCCGTTCTCCGACCGTGAGCTCACGCTGCTGCGCCGCTCCGCCGATGCGCTGACGACGGTCGCCGACTCGCTGCGCGACTGACGGGCGCGGCGGTGCGCGCGCCCCGGCGATGCGCGGGCGTCGCGGCGCGGCGGCCCGGCGCCTTCTCGCGATAAACGCGATCCGCGACGGGAAACGCGTCGCCGTCACGTTTCTCGCCGTGGATCGCGTTTATCGGGATGCCGGTGAGCCCGGCGGCAGCGATGTCGGAGCCCCCGCGTAGCCTGGGCACCATGGCATCCCGTCGCCCCTCCCCCACGGCCGCTCCGTACCGGTGCACCGAGTGCGGGTGGACGACGCTGAAGTGGGTCGGCCGCTGCGGAGAGTGCCAGTCGTGGGGAACGGTCGTCGAGGCGGCGGAGCAGACCGGCATCACGCGATCGGTCACCGCCGTCGCGCCCGCGGCGGCTCGCGCAGCCCGGCGCATCACCGAGATCGACACGCAGGACGCGCCGCGGCGCACCAGCGGGGTCGGCGAGTTCGATCGGGTGCTCGGCGGCGGGATCGTGCCCGGTGCGGCGATCCTGTTGAGCGGTGAGCCCGGCGTCGGCAAATCGACACTGCTGCTCGAGGTCGCGGCGCAGAGCGCGCGGGCCGGACGGCGCGTGCTCTACGCGAGCGGCGAGGAGTCCGCGGCGCAGGTGCGCCTCCGCGCCGAGCGCACCGGCGCGCTCCACGACGAACTGTTCCTCGCTGCCGAGACCGACCTCGCCACGATCCTCGGCCACATCGACCAGGTCGAGCCCGAGCTGCTCATCGTCGACTCGGTGCAGACGGTGTCGTCCGCGTTGAGCGACGGAGCAGCGGGACAGCCCGCGCAGGTGCGCGAGGTGGCATCCACACTCATCCGCGTCGCGAAAGACCGGGGATTGCCGGTCGTCATCGTGGGGCACGTGACGAAAGACGGCACGATCGCGGGGCCGCGCGTACTCGAGCACCTCGTCGACGTCGTGTGCCATTTCGAGGGCGACCGGCAGACGTCGCTGCGCTTCGTCCGGGCACTGAAGAACCGCTTCGGACCGACCGACGAGGTCGGATGCTTCGACATGACCGGCAGCGGCATCGCCGAGGTCAGCGACCCGAGCGCGCTGTTCCTCGGCCACGGCGATCCCGAGCCCGGGACCTGCGTGACGATCGCCATGGAAGGGCGGCGCGCGCTGCCCGTCGAGATCCAGGCGTTGACCGTGAAGCAGACGGCCCCCAACCCGCGACGCATCGTCAACGGCGTCGACTCGTCACGCGTGGCGATGGTGCTCGCGGTACTCGAGAGTCGCATGGGGGTCTCGCTCGCCGACAAAGACGTGTACGTCTCGACCGTCGGCGGAGTGCGTCTGGTCGAACCCGCGGCCGACCTGGCGATAGCCATCGCCGTGGCGAACGCCGTGCAGAACCGGAAGGTGTCGAAGCGGCTCGCGGCGATCGGCGAGCTGACGCTCACGGGTGAGATCCGCAACGTGACGCAGGCGGCGCAACGCGCATCCGAGGCCGCGCGTCTCGGGTATCACACGGTCCTCGACTCGTCGTCGCGAAAGCTCGCGCAGGCGCTCAACGAGTTGAAGGTCCGCGGAATGCCACGCGAAGAGGCCGTGCCCGAGTTCTGACTCCGCAGCCGGGTCGGATCAGCGACCGGGCGGCGCCGAGCGGCGACGGCGGTGCGGCGACGTGAAGCCGAGCACTGCGGGGATCACGAGTCCGGCGGCGCACACGGCGCCGGCGATCAGGTACTCCATGGCCCGAGTCTTGCACGGGCGTCTCACCCGCGCGAGTCGGGTACTTCACCTGCGGAGTGTCGTCGGCGAGCGGCGTCGCGGTAGTGGCATCCCCTCGGCCCGGACGCCCGCCCCGCCGCAGCGCGAAGCCGCCACTCAGGCGTCGAGGGCGGCGATCAGGTCGGCGGGTGCGGCCTGGATCGGGTGCGGACCCGCGATGTCGATGAACACGGTCGTGATCTCGTCGCGGTGCTGGTCGAGGAACGCCCGCAGCCACTGCGGAGACTGCAGCGCGACGTGCGGCGGCAGAGTCTCGGGCTTGTGGGCCGCGTCGCTGAACAGCAGCAGCGCGATCTGCCCGGTGTTCGGGTCGCGGTACGTCCACACCTCGCCCACGTCGAGCGGATTGTCGGCGTCGCCGGCGCGCATGAGCGGCACGACGGTCGGCCCATGCCGCAGAGCGAACGCGATCGCGGCCATGTCCTGCGTCTGCAGGGCGTCGGTGAGGGCGGTGTTCTTGAACTCCACGTCGGGTCGCTTCCCCTTGCGCTTCTTGCCACCGGCCATCCTCTGAGCCTATCCGCGGCATCCCCGCCCGGGACACGTCCCCACCGGGGCGCCTTTCGTGCACCGGGGCGGCCGGTGCACGCCCCGGTGCACGAATCACGCCCCGAAACGCGCCGCCCGCCTGTGCAGCCGCCGCCCTATGCCAGGAATCCGCGCAGGAGAGCCTCGCTGCCGGCGAGGTGGTCGCGCATCGCCGCGTGCGCGGCATCCGGTCGCCCGGCGAGGATCGCCGACACGATCGCCGCGTGCTGCGCGGTCGAGTGGTCGATGTTGCGCGGCAGCAGCGGGAACGTGTCGAGCCACGCGTTCACCCGCGCGCGGTTGTCGGCGACGAGCGGGACGAGCGAGGGGATGCCGGCGAGTTCCGCGATCGTCAGGTGCAGGAGCGTGTCCAGCCGACGGTAGTCCTCACCGTCGGCGACGGCCGCGGCTTCGTGCCGAGCCCACAGCACGTCGCGTTCCTCCGGTGCCAGGGTGCGGCCCGCCGCCGCCCACGCGGCACCCGGTTCGAGCACGCCGCGCAGCGCGATCACGTCGTCGAGCTCGGCGGCGGATACCTCGGCCGGGCCCGCGGGCCGCGGGACGGGGTCGACGACGAACGTGCCGCCGTAGCGTCCGCGGCGGGTTTCGAGCCAGCCGGCATCCGCGAGTTCCCGGATCGCCTCGCGCACCGTGTCACGGCTGACGCCGCACAGCGCGGCGAGCTCGCGCTCCGCGGGCAGCGACTCCCCCGGCGCGACGAGCCCGAGCCGCACCGTCTGCACGATGCGGGCGGTGGTGTCTTCGAGCGCATTGCCGCTGCGGACGGGCCGGTACACGGCCCGGCGCAGATCGTCCAACGGCGCTTCGCTCATCCCGTCAGACTGTCATGCCGCGGGTCACAGGGGCGTCACGTAGGCGTTGGTGATACCGCCGTCGACGACGAAGGCCGTCGCGGTGATGAAGGACGCGTCGTCGGATGCCAGGAACGCCACGGCCGCGGCCATCTCCGCAGGATCCGCGAACCGGCCCATCGGCACGTGCACGAGACGACGTTGCGCGCGCTCGGGGTCCTTCGCGAAGAGTTCCTGCAGGAGCGGCGTGTTCACGGGTCCCGGGCAGAGCGCGTTCACGCGGATCCCCTGCCGGGCGAACTGCACGCCGAGCTCGCGGGTCATCGCGAGCACGCCGCCCTTGGACGCGGTGTAGGAGATCTGCGAGGTCGCCGATCCGAGCAGCGCGACGAACGACGCCGTGTTGATGATCGAGCCACGCCCCGCGGGCACCATGTGCCGCAGCGCCGCGCGCGAGCAGAGGTAGACGCTCTTGAGGTTGACGTCCTGCACGCGGTCCCAGGCAGGCAGTTCCGTCGTCTCGATGGAGTCGTCGTCGGCGGGCGAGATGCCGGCGTTGTTGAACGCGATGTCGACGCTGCCGAAGTCCGCGGCGACGCCGTCGAAGAGGGCGTCGACGGATGCCTCGTCGGCGACGTTCACCTGACGGAAGACGCCGTCGACCTCGGCGGCGGCAGCGAGCCCGGTGGTCTCGTCGAGGTCGGCGATGACGACGCGCGCACCCTCGGCGGCGAAGCGGCGCGCGGTGGCGAGGCCGATGCCCGACGCGCCGCCGGTGACGATGGCGACGCGGTCGCGCAGCCGCTGGGTGAGGTCGATGGTCATGTGCTGTGGTTCCTTACGCGTGGGGGTGGGATGGAAAGAGGGGTCACTCGGTGGCGTAGAAGACGTTCTTCGTCTCGGTGAAGTGCTCGGCGGCATCCGGGCCCAGTTCGCGACCGAGGCCCGAGGCCTTCATGCCGCCGAACGGGGTGGAGTACCGCACGGACGAGTGCGAGTTCACCGACAGCACGCCGCTGCGGACCCCGCGGGAGACCCGGATGCCGCGGCCGAGGTTCTCGGTCCAGATCGAGCCCGCGAGGCCGTACGCGGTGTCGTTGGCGAGGCGGATGGCATCCGCTTCGTCGTCGAACGGGAGCACGGCCAGCACGGGTCCGAACACCTCTTCGCGCGCGATGCGGTCGCCGGGCTGCGCGAGCACGACCGCGGGGGCGAACCAGAAGCCGTCGCCCGCGGGTGCCGAGCCGCGGAACGCGATGTCGACCCCGTCGAGGAACCCCTCGACAGTGGAGCGGTGGGATGCCGAGATCAGCGGCCCCATCTGGGTGGTTTCGTCGTGCGGGTCACCGACCTTCCACGCCGCGACGGCGGGTTCGAGCATCTCGAGGAACCGGTCGTAGACGCTGCGCTCGACGAGCAGCCGGCTGCGCGCGCAGCAGTCCTGGCCGGCGTTGTCGAACACGGAACCCGGGACTCCGGCCGCGGCTTTCTCGAGGTCGGCATCCGCGAAGACGATGTTGGCGCTCTTGCCGCCGAGCTCGAGGGTCACGGGCTTGAGCAGCTGCGCGCACCCGGCCGCCACCTGGGTACCGACCTCGGTCGACCCGGTGAAGACGACCTTGTGCACGTCGGGGTGCGAGACGAACCGCTGCCCGACGACCGAGCCCGACCCGACGATCACCTGGAACAGCCCCTCCGGCAGACCCGCCTCGAGCGCCAGCTCCCCGAGTCGCACGGCGGTGAGCGGCGTCAGCTCGGCGGGCTTGAGCACGACGGCGTTCCCCGCGGCGAGCGCCGGGGCGAAACCCCACGCGGCGATGGTCATGGGGAAGTTCCACGGCACGATGATCCCGACGACGCCGTACGGCTCGTGGTAGGTCACGTCGAGGCCGCCCGCGACGGGGATCTGTCGTCCGATCAGGCGTTCCGGCGATCCGGCGTAGTAGTTGAGCACCTGGGCGACGTGCTGCGCCTCCCACCGGGCCGAGCCGATCGGGTGCCCGGAGTTGCGCACCTCCAGGGCGGCGAGCTCCTCGACGTGGGCCTCGACGACCCGCGCGAAGGCACGCAGGGCGTCGGCGCGGGCGACGGGGGCGAGCGCCGCCCACGCGCGCTGCGCGCGCACGGCGTCGGCGACGGCGGCGTCCACCTCGGCGACGTCGGCGCGGTCGAGCGTCGTGATCGGGGCGCCGGTCGCGGGGTCGGTGACGGTGAAGGTGCTCATGCGGGGACTCCCTGGTGCGTGGAACGTAGGGCCCGATGCCGCGCTGCGGCGGCGACAAGTCCGAGGAACAGACGCCGGTCTTCGGCGTTCTCCTCGGGATGCCACTGCACCGCGACGAGGTAGTCGTCACCGTCGACCTCGACGGCCTGCACGAGTCCGTCGTCGGTGCGCGCGGTGACGCGGAGTCCGTCACCGACCCGGTCGACGCCCTGGTGGTGGTAGCTGTGGACGGTGAGCTCTCCGGCGCCGACGAGGCCGGCCAGCCGGGTTCCGGCATCCACCTCGACGGTGTTCTCGGCGAACACTCCCCCGCCGATCCGATAGCGCTCGGTGCCGAGGGCCTCGGGCAGGTGCTGGTGCAGCGTGCCGCCGAGAGCGACGTTAATCAGCTGCAACCCGCGGCAGATCCCGAACACCGGGATGCCGCGCTCCCGCGCGCCGGCCAGGAGTGCGAGCTCCCACGCGTCGCGGTCGGCGCGCGCGGGGTCGGTGAGCGGGTGGCGCTCGGCGCCGTACAGCTCGGGCTGCACGTCGAGACCCCCGGTGAGGATGAGCCCGTCGAGGCCGTCGAGCACGGCCGCGGCGGCCTCGGCCGGTCGGGGCTGCGGGGGCAGCAGCACGGCGGTGGCGCCCGAGGCGGTCACGGCGTCGAAGTACTGCTGCGGCAGGAACGACGCGCGCACGTCCCAGACGCCCTGCTTCGCGCGCTCGAGGTAGGTGGTCAGCCCGACGACGGGTGTCCGGGCCGGATCAGAGACGCTCGAAACCACGCACGCGCTCCCAGTCGGTCACGGCGGCGTCGAAGGCTTCCACCTCGATGCGCGCCTGGTTCAGGTAGTGCTCGACGACGTCGTCGCCGAAGGCGGCCCGCGCCACGGTCGACTCCGCGAACAGCTTCGCGGCCTCGCGGAGCGTCGTCGGCAGCGTGTCGACGCCGGCGGCGTACGCGTTGCCGGTCAGCGGCGCGGGCAAGGGCAGCTCGTTCTCGATGCCGTGCAGTCCGCCCGCGATGATCGCCGAGATCGCGAGATACGGGTTGACGTCGCCGCCGGGCACGCGATTCTCCACGCGCAAAGATGCGCCGTGGCCGACCACGCGCAGCGCGCACGTGCGGTTGTCGACGCCCCACGCGACGCCGGTGGGCGCGAAGGAGCCCTTGGCGTAGCGCTTGTAGGAGTTGATCGTGGGGGCGTACAGCAGCGTGAACTCGCGGAGGGTGGCGAGGATGCCGGCGATCCAGTGCTCCATGAGGGGACTGAACCCGTGCGCGCCGTCGCCGGCCATGACGGCCTCACCGTTCTCGCCCCGCACCGACAGGTGGATGTGGCAGCTGTTGCCCTCGCGCTGGTCGAACTTCGCCATGAAGGTCAGCGACTTCCCGTGGCGGTCGGCGATCTCCTTCGCGCCGTTCTTGTAGATCGTGTGGTTGTCGGCGGTCTCGAGCGCCTCGGCGTAGCGGAACGCGATCTCCTGCTGCCCGTCGTTGCACTCGCCCTTGACGCCCTCGCAGTACATGCCCGCGCCGTCCATGCCGCGGCGGATATCGCGCAGCAGGGGCTCGAGCCGCGTGGTGGCGAGCAGGTTGTAGTCCACGTTGTAGTCGGTCGAGGCCGTGAGCCCGGTGTAGCCCTTGGCCCAGGCATCCCGGAACGAGTCGTCGAAGACGATGAACTCCAGCTCCGTGCCGACGTACGGGGTGAGTCCGCGTTCGGCGAGCCGGGCGCGCTGGGCGTTCAGGATGCCACGCGGCGACTGCACCACCGGCGCGCGGTCCTCCCACGCGAGGTCGGCCATGACCAGCGCCGTGCCCTCCTGCCACGGGACGCGGCGCAGGGTGTCGAGGTCGGGCACGAGCAGCATGTCGCCGTAGCCCTTCTCCCAGCTCGACATCGCGTAGCCGTCGACGGTGTTCATGTCGACGTCGACCGAGAGCAGGTAGTTGCAGGCCTCGGCGCCGTGCGGCAGCACCTCGTCGCGCCAGAACCGCGCGGCGACGCGCTTGCCGACGAGGCGTCCCTGCGCGTCCGGGAAGGCGACGACGACGGTGTCGATCTCGCCGGAGTCGATCGCGGCATCCAGTTCCGCGGTGGTGAGATTGCCCGCCATGGTCTCCCTCTCGCCTGCTCGAGGTCCCCACGATCGGAGGACGTAACGAGGAACTTACACGCCAAAGGTAGACAGGTCGACCAATAGAACGCCATGATTCTCCGCAAAGGCGCTCCCGAAGCCTGTCCGCATACGTCTGGAGGCTCCATGTCCACCTCGAGCAGTTCTCAGAAAAAGGTCGCCGGGGCCACCTATACGGCGACCGACTCCACCTACTTCGAGAAACGCACGCTGAAACGCTCCGCGGGAGTGTGGGGCCTGTGGGGTCTCGCCGTAGCCGCCGTCATCTCGGGCGACTTCTCGGGCTGGAACTTCGGCATCGGTTTCGCCGGCTTCGGCGGCATGCTGATCGCCTTCGTCGTGCTCGTGATCATGTACTACGGCCTCACCTTCTCCATCGGCGAGATGGCCGCGGCGATGCCGCACACCGGCGGCGCCTACTCGTTCGCCCGATCGGCGATGGGGCCGTGGGGAGGCCTGGCGACCGGCCTCGCCGAGACGATCGAGTACGTCGCGACGACCGCCGTGGTCGTGTACTTCTCGGGGCAGTATGCCGACTCGGCGCTGGAACTCCTCACCGGCGTGAGCCTTCCGCCGTTCGTCTGGTGGATCATCCTCTACGCCGTGTTCATCGCCCTCAACGCCGCCGGCGCCAACATCTCGTTCGTCTTCGCGATCGTCGTCTCGATCATCTCGATCGGCATCATCGTGGTCTTCGGCGTGATGGCGGTGGCATCCGGAGCCTTCGACTGGGGCTCGCTGTGGAACATCGCACCGGATGCGGGGCAGTCCGAGTTCCTGCCGTTCGGCGTCGGGTCGATCCTGCTCGCCCTCCCCTTCGCGATGTGGTTCTTCCTCGGTATCGAGGAGCTCCCGCTCGCCGCCGAAGAGTCGCACAACCCGGCCAGGGACATCCCCCGCGCGGGCCTGTGGGCCCGCGGCACGCTCATCATCACGGGTCTCATCGTGCTGTTCCTCAACACCGGGGTCCTCGGAGCCGACGCCACGGGCAGCTCCCTCGAGCCGCTGCTCGACGGCTTCCGCGCCATGGTCGGCGACCAGGCCGCCGCACTGCTGTCGCTCCTCGCGCTCGTCGGACTCCTGGCCTCCCTGATGGGCATCATGTTCGCCTACGGGCGCAACATGTACTCGCTGTCGCGCGCCGGCTACTACCCGCGCTGGCTGTCGCTGACCGGTGCACGAAAGACACCGTGGGTCGCGCTGGTCTTCGGCGCCGTGCTCGGATTCCTGGCGCTCGTGGTGGTCCAGGCGGCGGGTGGGGATGCCAGCCCCGCCGGCGCCATCGTGCTGAACATCGCCGTGTGGGGCGCGGTGGTGGCGTACTTCCTGCAGATGGTGTCGTTCATCGTGCTGCGGCGGAAGTTCCCGAACGCCGTGCGGCCCTACAAGAGCCCCTGGGGCCTGTTCGGCGCCTACTCGGCGGCGATCATCGCGGCGATCGTGTTCTTCGGACTGCTGCTGAACCCCGCGTACCTGCTCGCGATCGTCGCGATCATCGCGGTGTACGCGGTCATCTTCATCGGCTTCGCGATCTACGGGCGCCACCGGCTCGTGCTCTCCCCCGAGGAGGAGTACGCGCTCTCCGGCGGCCTGCACCGCGACCCGCAGGAAGAGGGCTACGACGCGATGGAGGGCGAGGTCTTCGGCGAGAAGCGCTGACGGGAGAGGGTGTCACCCCACGTTGAGTGTCCAAGACACGCGGATAGGCTCGCGCGGCATCCGCGTGTCTTGGACACTGAATCCGAGGCAGTCGCGCTCAGCGCAGGATGAACGACACCGTGCCGGACGACGGGATGCCGCCGATCGACACGCTCAAGTGATACGTGGCACCGCCCCCGGGGGCGAACGGACGCTCGCCGCCGCACGACGACACCGATGACCGGGTGCGGTCCCAGGTCAGGGGCGCGGCACTGGTGACCTGCTGGCCGGCCGCGAGCGTGACCTCCATGTCGCTCGGCTCGGACTGGCAGTCCGTCGAGCGCCACCACACGTCGGACCCGCTCGTGACCGTGAACGACTGCGCACTCGTGCCGACGTTCATCGTGCACGCGTTCGCCGACGTGTTCGTCAGGCGGATCGACAGCTGCGGGTTCTCGCCCTGGCCGTACTCGCCCTTGTCCGTGAGCGCTTCGACCGTGATGTCGGCGGGACTGCACTCGACGGGACCCGCGGGAGCGGTCGGCGTCGGGGTGGGCGTGGGCGTGGGGGACGCGACGGGGGCCGGAGCGGACGGCGCGGGCGCGACGGTGCTCGCCGCCGGCGCGGGGTCGGCGGTCGGGGCGGAGCGCCACGGAGGCGCCGCGACGAGCCACACGACGAGGCCGATCACGAGCAGCGCGAGGAGCGCGGCGGCGAGACGGCGACGACGGTAGACCGCCGGGGATTGCCGCCGCCTGCGGGGGGCATCGGTCATCGTTCCAGCGTAGGCCGCGCGGCTGTGGGCCCGCGCCATGCCGCGCTCACAGGTGCTTGAGCATCCGCGTGTTGCCGAGGGTGTTCGGCTTCACGTGCGCGAGGTCGAGGAACTCCGCGACACCCTCGTCGGGGCTGCGGACGAGCTGCGAGTAGACGTCGGGGTCGACGACCTGCTCGCCGATGGGCGAAAACCCGCGCCGAGTGAAGAAGTCGACCTCGAAGGTGAGGCAGAAGAGCCTCGTGACGCCGACGTCGCGCGCGTTCTGCTCCAGCGTCTCCACGATCGCCCGGCCCACGCCGTGATGCAGCCAGTCGTCGTGGACGATGAGCGTGCGGATCTCGCCGAGGTCCTCCCACATCACGTGCAGTGCGCCGCAGCCGACGACTTCACCGTCGACCTCCGCGACGACGAACTGCTGCACGGAACCGTAGAGCACGACCAGGTCCTTGCCGAGCAGGATGCGCTTCTGCACGAACGGCTCGAGCAGCTCATGGATACGTCGGACGTCGCGCGTCCCGGCGGGGCGGACGACGAACGGCGCGGCGGAGGTCATCGTCCCAGGGTACGACGAGGGCCCGGATGCCATGGCATCCGGGCCCTGTTGTCGTGCGATCGTCAGCTACCGGCGACGATGTCGGGCGTCGCGGAGATCTCTCCGGCGGTGCCGACACCGATCGCGACCTTGTCACCGCGGGGTCCGCTCTCGAACGTGAACCGGCCGTTCTCGACGCCGACCTTGACGTGGTCGCCGGATTCGAGCTCACCGTGCAGGATCTTCTCGCTCAGGCGGTCTTCGACCTCGCGCTGCATGGCGCGGCGGAGGGGGCGGGCACCGAGGGTCGGGTCGAAGCCGATCTCGATCAGCTTGTCCTTCGCGTCGTCCGACAGCTCCACCGTCATGTCGCGGTCGAGCAGCCGGTCGGCGAGGCGCTTCACGAACAGGCCGACGATCTGACGGAGCTCGTCCTTGTTCAGCTGCGGGAAGACGATGACGTCGTCCACGCGGTTGAGGAACTCGGGCTTGAAGTGGCGCTTGAGCTCCTCGTCGACCTTGCCCTTCATCCGCTCGTAGGACGTCTGCGCGCTGCCCTCGACCTGGAAGCCGACCGGACCACCGGCGATCGCCGACGAACCGAGGTTCGTCGTCATGATGATCACGGTGTTCTTGAAGTCGACCACGCGGCCCTGACCGTCGGTCAGACGACCCTCTTCGAGGATCTGCAGCAGCGAGTTGAAGATGTCGGGGTGAGCCTTCTCGATCTCGTCGAAGAGCACGACCGAGAAGGGCTTGCGGCGCACCTTCTCGGTGAGCTGACCGCCCTCTTCGAACCCAACGAACCCGGGAGGGGCACCGAACAGACGCGAGACGGTGTGCTTCTCACCGAACTCCGACATGTCGAGCGAGATCAGCGCGCCCTCGTCGTCGAAGAGGAACTCGGCGAGCGCCTTGGCCAGCTCGGTCTTTCCGACGCCCGTGGGGCCGGCGAAGATGAACGAGCCGCTGGGGCGCTTCGGGTCCTTGAGACCCGCACGCTGGCGACGGATCGTGCGCGACAGGGCCGCGATCGCCTCTTCCTGGCCGATGACCCGCTGGTGCAGGGCCTTCTCCATGAACATGAGGCGGCTGGACTCCTCCTCGGTGAGCTTGAACACCGGGATGCCGGTCGCCTGGGCGAGCACCTCGGCGATCAGACCCTCGTCGACCACGGCGTGGGAGGCGACGTCTCCCGAGCGCCACTGCTTCTCGAGGCGCAGACGCTCGGCGAGGAGGGACTTCTCCTCGTCGCGGAGCGCGGCGGCCTTCTCGAAGTCCTGCTCCTCGGAGGCCTGCTCCTTCTGCTCGCGGACCTTGGCGATCTTCTCGTCGAACTCACGGAGCTCCGGCGGCGACGACAGGATCGACAGGCGGAGGCGGGCACCCGCCTCGTCGATCAGGTCGATGGCCTTGTCGGGCAGGAACCGGTCGCTGATGTACCGGTCGGCGAGGTTCGCCGCGGCGACGATGGCACCGTCGGTGATCTGCACCTTGTGGTGCGCCTCGTAGCGGTCGCGCAGCCCCTTCAGGATGTTGATCGCGTGGGGCAGGCTCGGCTCGGCGACCTGGATCGGCTGGAAGCGGCG
>NZ_MKTP01000006.1:0-162926 GCF_001898305.1 Microbacterium sp. 71-36 | reverse complement strand
TCGCAGTCGGGAACAGCGGCCCGATCACAGCCCACGCGTCATCAGAGATCACATCACGCGACACACCCTCAAGACTCACCCACGCAGCACTCAAGGGTTTAGCAACACGCCCTAGCTTCCCCCAGCCCTGGAATGCCAGCACTTGCGGAAGCCTCTCCTTGCAATCGCTGAGTGAGCGTTGACGTGATCTCTCGAACGCGTTCGTCAGTCTCAGCCCAAAACTTGCCCTCAAACTCGTCCAGATACGAGAGCGCAAGCTTCTTTCCGGGGTTTCTGATGAGCTTTTCGCGCAGCGTCTGCAGGACCGTAACTTTTGAATCCGCCGAATCGACGCGATATCGGTGTCGTATCACCTCTACGATCAGAACATGCCGCCATAGCGCCTTCCAGAAGGACTGCATGTCGACATCAAGAGCCTGCAGTTACTGAACAACGTCCAGGTTCGTGATATATGGCAGAGAAAGATCCTCAGGAACAATCCGAATGACCTTTGAGGGGTGTTCATCGCTCAGCATCTTAAAGGCAGCAGATTTACCGGATCCGGTCCGCCCCACAACAAAACAACGCGTGTCCTCGCGACTACTCATCGCCTCGTACTGCGAAGACGCGTAAAACGACTCCTCCAGAAGCGGGTCAGCCTCTGCCTGATCTCCGCCGATGTTGAATCCGAAACCCAGCCTTGCCTTCTTGGCCATCGCGCCCCCCGTGCTCACCAGCGTAGCGAAGGCCGCTGGCTCGCGCACCGGCGGTGGCTGACGAACGAGATGCGTCGCGGAATCGGTCCCCTCGATGCCGCGTGAGGCAACTCGCTCACTCGTGAACTGGACACCGGATTTAGGGCTCCTGCAGCCCCTACGTGGGGTGGAGTACCCACTGCTTCGTCGGCATGTCGGAGGTGGCCGCCATACTCTCCTCATGACAGACGAGCCCACGAAGACGCCGCTTCGCCTGGCGTCAGGACGCGACGATCTTCTGCTTGCCCAGGTCCGCGAAGCCTTCGGCCGCGTCGTATACAGCCACAAGATTCATGAGAAGCAGGCGGACCAGTACTTCATGCTGCATCGATGGCAGCAAGGAATCCTGATCACGCTCACGGCGCTCAGCACTACGACCTTCCTCGCGTCCCTGGCGGGGTTGGTACTGAACCCGCAGGTGGCCAGCGTGATCGTCTCCTTCGTTGCGCTGCTGGTGACGGGTGTGAGCCTGGCAACGAAAACCTTCACCTTCGCGGAGGACGCCGGCTCGCATCGCGATGTCGCCGCGCAGCTATGGGACGTGCGCGAGTCGTACCTTTCCTTGATCACGGATCTCATGGACGGTCAACTCTCGTCGAATGAGGCGAGGGAACAACGCGACCACCTTCAAGAGACCACCCGCGCGACGTACGCCGGCGCTCCTCGCACCGGCGACAAGGCGTTCATTAAAGCGCAAGCCGGATTGAAGAGGAACGAAGAGATGACGTTCACTGTCGAGGAGATTGATCTCTTCCTCCCCGCCCAGTTGCGGCTAGGAACAAAGGAAAATTCCGCATGAAAACCTCAGAACTTTTTGACGAGTTACTGCAAAATCTTAAGGTGGGCGGGAAGAACGTGACCGTCGCGGCTCGTCGCGATGAGATCGCGAAGGCGCTCAATAAGGAGTTTCGCGGCAAAGACGGCGCGACCAACAACCGACTGATGGTGGGTTCGTACGGACGGCACACCGCCGTGCACGCCGTATCCGACCTGGACATGATCTTCATAGTGCCTAACTCTCTGCGAGAAACCTACGCGGACGAGAACGGGCCGCGACGAATGTTGAACCGGGTGCGAGATGCCCTGATTGCGCGGTATCCCACAACGGAGGTGCGCGTCGACCAGTGCGTGGTGAGGGTGCAGTTCACCAGCAACGCATTCAAGTTCGAGGTACAGCCTGCTTTCGAGAACGATGACTTCACCTTCGATTACCCGGACACTGTCGCGAAGGCGTGGAAGTGCACCAAGCCTCGCGATGAGATCACCGCGACAAAGGAGTGCAACGACCGCACCCACAAGAACATGCGCCACCTCGCGCGAATGGTGCGGGCGTGGAAGAACCACAACGGCGCTCCGATGGGTGGACTGCTGATCGACACTCTGGTTCACCGATTTTTCTCGACGACCACTGTCTACGACGCGGCTACAACCGACACCTTCGACGAGATGGCTCGAGACTTTTTCGAGTTCCTGAAGGATGAGCCAGAGAAGGACTTCTACCTTGCCCTGGGTAGCCACCAGCGGGTTAAGGTAAAAGGGAAGTTCCAGTCGAAAGCTAAGAAGGCGCACAGCCGCTGCGTCGAAGCCATTGATGCCGGCGAGACCACCGCAGCTGCGAAGAAGTGGCGCGAGGTTTTCGGCAAGGCCGCACCATTGACCGTGACTAAGTCTCTCGCTGGAGCCGGCTCCGCCGCGCTGACTTTCAGCACGGAGGAATTTATTGAGGACGTCTATCCCGTCGACATCTCTGCCACCGTCTTCATCGACTGCGAAGTGACGCAGAACGGGTGGCGGCCGAGGCGATTGCTCGACTTGCTCGCGTCTCGTCAGCCGCTATTAGCGAGCAAGGACCTGCGGTTCTTCCTGACATCGTGTGACGTGCCGGAGCCGTACGAGCTGAAGTGGAAGGTTCTCAACAGAGGCCCCGAGGCGGTTCGCCGCGACTGCGTTCGCGGGCAGATCATTGACTCGTCCAGGCCAGGTGAGCGACGGGAGCATACGAGCTTCCGTGGAGACCATGTCGTCGAGTGCTTCGTACTGAAGGACGGCATTGTCGTAGCTCGCGACCGCATTGACGTTCCCATCGCGACGACAGAGCCAGGCAATTAGCTGAGCGTGTCCGGCGCCGGGTCCAACACCTAGGAGACGAGTAAGTCGGTCGATTGATCCGCCGATCGATCGATTCATTCGCAGTGTTCGGAGATCAGACTCAGCGAGCGGTGAAGCCGGTGATCGGCTGTATGCCGGTCCCGCACTCATCGGATGCCTGTCGCCTGTGTAGCCATCAGGGACACATGTAACGCGCACGTAAACTCCCCCTCTCCCCCACCCCCTCCCGCGGTGAGCACATCGTTACCCCGCCGCCCCACCCGGCGCGGTCGGGGGTAACGCCTCCTTCCTACGCTGACGGCACGCCTCGTCAATGCGGGGCGCTGCACCTCCCCCATCGCTGACCGGAGGATCCCCAGTGACCGTCACCGACCCGCGCCCCGAAACCGCCACACCGCCCCCGGCCGCGATCCAAACCGAAGAGCTCGTCCACCGCCCCGGCCGCTGGATCGACAACTGGAACCCCGAGAACTCCACGCAGTGGAACACCGTGGGCAAGGCCATCGCCGGCCGCAACCTGCGGTGGTCGATCTTCGCCGAGTTCCTCGGGTTCGTCGTGTGGCAACTGTGGTCGGTCGTGGTGGTGTCGCTGCCGGCGGCTGGCTTCCAGCTGTCGACGGGTGAGATCTTCTGGCTCATCTCGATGCCGAGCCTCGTCGGGGCGACCCTGCGGATCCCCTACACGTTCATGGTTCCGCGCTTCGGCGGCCGTAACTGGACGATCGTGTCGGCCGGCCTTCTCCTCATCCCGACGATCGGGCTGGCCATCGCCGTCAGCAACCCGGCAACGCCCTTCGGCGTGCTCCTCGTCATCGCCGCTCTGGCCGGCTTCGGCGGCGGCAACTTCGCCAGCTCGATGTCGAACATCACGTTCTTCTACCCTGCGGCGCAGAAGGGCTACGCGCTCGGACTCAACGCCGCCGGCGGCAACCTCGGAGCCTCGGTTGCGCAGTTCGTCGTCCCGATCGTCATCACCGTCGGCGCCGCCGCGACCCTGAATCTGCCGCTCGCGGGTCTGATCTGGGTTCCGCTGATCCTCGTCGCCATGATCGGCGCGTACTTCCGCATGGACAACCTCTCGGCCGCGAAGGCCGACATCGCGGCATCCCTCGCCGCTCTGAAAGAGCCGCACCTGTGGATCCTGTCGGTCCTCTACATCGGCACGTTCGGCTCGTTCATCGGCTTCGCGGGCGTCTTCCCGAAGCTGCTCGCCGACACGTTCCCCGACTTCAAGGGATTCACGATCGGCACGGCCACCGTGACCCTCGCGTTCCTCGGCGCGCTCGTCGGCTCGCTCGCCCGCCCCTACGGCGGCAAGCTCGCCGACCGCTTCGGCGGCACCCACATCACCATCGGCGCCTTCACGGCGATGGGGCTCGGCATCCTGAGCGTGGTCCTCACCCTGCCGCTGCAGAACTTCGCGATCTTCCTGCTCTGCTTCCTCGTGCTCTTCGCGGCGGCGGGCATCGGCAACGGCTCGACCTACCGGATGATCCCGACGATCTTCGCCCTGCGCGCGAAGGACGGCGTCGGCGCGCAGCGCAAGGCCGCCGCGGCCCTCGGACTCATCTCGGCGATCGGTGCATACGGCGGATTCTTCATCCCGCAGCTGCTCGGCCTGTCGAAGACGTCGTTCGGCTCGTACGTCCCCGCCCTCACCTGGTTCATCGGCGCGTACGTCGTCTTCCTCGCGATCACGGCCGGCGTCTACCTGACGATGTCGAAGAAGACCGGCACCCGCATCTGATGCACACCATGAGCTCCGCCGACACCCACTGCCCCTACTGCGCGCTGCAGTGCGCGATGACCGTCCTCCACGACAGCGAGACGGCGGTCACCGGCCGCGACTTCCCCACCAACCGGGGAGGGCTCTGCGCCAAGGGCTGGACGTCGGCGGAGCTCCTGGCATCCCCCCACCGACTCCGGATGCCACTGATGCGGCGCCCCGACGGAACCCTCGCCGAAGTCACGTGGGACGAGGCCCTGGATGCCGTGGCCGCGGCGTTCCGCGAGACGCGAGCGAACCACGGACCCGACGCGAACGCCATCTTCGGGGGCGGCGGTCTGACGAACGAGAAGGCCTACCAGCTCGGCAAGTTCGCCCGGGTCGCTCTCGGCACCTCGCGCATCGACTACAACGGCCGTTTCTGCATGTCGTCGGCGGCAGCGGCATCCCACCGGGCGTTCGGAATGGACCGCGGCCTGCCCTTCCCAGTGACCGATCTCGACGACGCCCGCACGATCCTGCTGCTCGGCTCGAACGTCGCGGCGACCATGCCGCCGTTTCTCGCACACCTCGCCGGGGCGCGCGCGAACGGCGGCCTCATCGTCGTCGACCCGCGACGGTCGGCCACCGCGCGCCTGACCGAAGACGGCGCCGGCCTCCACCTGCAACCCGCGCCGGGAACCGACCTGCCCCTCCTCCTCGGCCTCACGCACATCGCGATCGCCGAGGGGCTCGCCGACCGCGCGTACATCGACGAGCGCACGACGGGCTTCGACGCCGTCCGCCTCAGCGTCGCCGCGTGGTGGCCCGAGCGGACGTCGGCGACGACGGGCGTTCCGGTGGCGCTTCTGCGGCAGACCGCGCGGCGCCTCGCCGAAGGCGGCGCGTACATCCTCAGCGGCCGCGGCGTCGAGCAGCACGTCGACGGCACCGCCACGGCGACCGCCGCGATCAACCTCGCGCTCGTCCTCGGGCTCGTCGGTCGCGAGGGCTCGGGCTACGGCACCCTCACCGGGCAGGGCAACGGCCAGGGCGGGCGCGAGCACGGGCAGAAGGCCGACCAGCTCCCCGGCTACCGCTCGATCCGCGACCCGGACGCCCGCCGGCACGTCGCAGGTGTCTGGGGCATCGCCCCGGACGAGATCCCGGATGCCGGCATCCCGGCCACCGCCCTCCTCGGCGAACTCGGCGGGCCGGTGAAGACGCTGCTCGTCGCGGGATCGAACGTCATCGTCTCCGCTCCCGACGTCGAAGCCGTACGCGCCGGGCTCGAGGCCCTCGACACGCTCATCGTGTGCGACTTCTTCCTCTCCGAGACCGCCGCGCTGGCCCACATCGTGCTGCCGGTCCTGCAGTGGGCCGAGGAGGAGGGGACGATGACCTCCCTCGAGGGCCGCGTGCTCCGCCGCCGTCGCGCACTACCCGGGCCCGACGGCGCCCGCAGCGAGCTGTGGATCCTCGCCGAGCTCGCGCGGCGCCTGGGCGCGGCATCCACGTGGCCGACCGAACCGGCCGAGGTGTTCTACGAACTCGCCCGCGCGTCCGAGGGCGGGATCGCCGACTATTCGGGCCTGTCGCACGCGCTGCTCGACACCGGCGTCGAGGCGTACTGGCCGTTCCGCTCGGCGAGCACCCCGCGTCCGTTCACGGAACGCTTCGCCCACGCCGACGGCCGCGCGCGCCTCATCCCGGTGGATGCCACTCCCCCGACGCCCACCGACGGCGGCGGCGAACTGACCCTCGTCACCGGCCGCTACCTGCAGCAGTACCAGTCCGGCACGCAGACGCGTCGGGTCGCCGAGCTCAACGCCGCCCGCCCCGAGGCACGGCTCGAGATCCATCCCGCGACGGCGGCGGGGCTCGGCATCCGGGAAGGCGATCTCGTGGCGGTGTCGAACGCGCGCGGCACCGTGCGGGCGCGGGCGAGCGTGACGGCCGACATCCGGCACGACACCGTCTTCCTGCCGTTCCACTACGCCGGTGACGAGTGCGCCAACCGGCTCACCGAGGCGATCGTCGACCCCACGTCGGCGATGCCGGAGTTCAAACGCACGCGCGTGCGGCTGTCGCGCGAGGGAGAAGCTCATGCCTGAACGTGTGGTGCTGGTCGGCTACGGCCCCGTGGGCGCACGGCTGGTCGAGGGACTGCTCCCCGCGGTCCGCGACGGACGCATCGACCTCACCGTCGTCGGTGCCGAGACGCACGACGTCTACAACCGCGTCTTGCTCGCCGAATATGCCGTTCGGCGCATGGACCGCGACGGCCTCGACATGGGAGATCGCCGCGTGGCCGAGGAGGCCGGCGTGCGGTTCCATCTCGGCAGCGCGGTGGTCGGGATCGACCGCCACCTCCGGACGGTGCGCCTGCACGACGGCATCCGGATGCCCTACGACCGACTCGTGCTCGCCACCGGCGCCCGGGCGAACGTGCCCACGCTCGCCGGCATGGAACGCGCGCGTCGCGACCGGACCGCGCGCGCCGCGACGCCGGACTCGCTCGATCTCGGTACCGCTCCGCTTCCGCGCGGGGTCGTGGCTCTCCGTGACCTCGCCGACGCCGAACACGTCCGCACCGCGGTGGCGGAGGGACGGCGGATCGTCGTGCTCGGTGCGGGCGTGCTCGGGATGGAGCTCGCCCTCGCCGCCGCGGAAGCCGGTGCCAAGGTGATCGTGGCCTACCATTCCGCCGCCCCGATGAACCGGACCCTCGACGAGAACGGCGGACGGGTGCTGGCGGCCGCCGCCACCGCCGCGGGGGTCACGATGGTGCACCACGCGCGCGCCGAGAGCATCGTGCACCGCTACGACGATCACGGGCAGGCGTGGTTCGACGGGCTCGCCTGCGCCGACGGCCGGGTGCTCGCGGGCGACCTGCTCGTATTGTCGTGCGGCATCGGCGCGCGCACCGAGCTCGCCTTCCACTCCGGTCTCGCGACGTCGACCGGCATCCTCGTCGACGGCTCCTCGCGGTCGTGGACCGATGAGCGGGTCTTCGCGATCGGCGACTGCGCGCACAGCGCCGACCCCGCCGATGCCGACGCCCACGGCCGCGTGCCGGGGGGACCCAGCGGACTCGTGGGTCCGGGCTGGCGGCAGGCCGACCGGCTCGCGGCGCTGCTGTCGACGAGCGAGCCCACGGCCCCCGGCTCGCCCGAACGCCCCGCGGTGGTCATGCTCAAGGCCGAGGGCGTCGACGTCGTGGCCGGCGGAGACGTCGACGCCGACCCCTTCGCGCCCCCACACGCCCCCGGATGCCACGGTCCCCAGGTCACGATCTGGGCCGACCCCGCGCGCGGCGCCTACGTCAAGCTCGTCACCGTCGACGGCGTCCTGACCGGATTCATCGCCGTCGGGATGCCGCGGACCGGCGCCGAGCTCACCCTGCTGTTCGAACGCGGGTCGGAGTTGCCCGCCGACCGCTCGTCGCTGCTGCGGCTGGACGCTCCGGACGTGGGGATGCCCTCGGCCGGAGACCCCTTCGCGGCGGATGCCACGGTGTGCTGGTGCAACGGCGTGAGCGCCGGCGCGATCCGCGAGGCGGCCGCGGCCGGAGAGCCGACGATCGCCTGCGTCAAGGCATCCACCCGCGCCGGAACCGGCTGCGGCGGATGCGTGGGACGCATCACCGAGCTGCTGGCCCGCGAGACCGTCCCGGCGTGAGCGCCCATCCCGGACGGGCGGAGCCGGCCGGTCAGGACGGGTCGCCGCCGCGTGCCTCGCGCCACCGCTCCCACACCACGGCGGCCACGCGCGGGTCCGCGCCGATCGGGGCCGAGGTCAGATCGGCATCCGCGTTCTCGATGACGCGCGAGAAGTGTCCGGGCGCGAGCACGTAGCTCGCCGCGACCGTCCGATGTCCCTCAGCCCGCGCCGACGCCACGGCGTCGGGGATCCGCGGCTCGGAGGCCGCCGCGTAGGCCGCGACGACGGGGCCGTGCACCCCGGCATCCGCCATCATCGCCGCCATGCCCTCGACATCGACCACCGCACCGGGGCGGGTGGAACCGGCGGCCGCGAGGATCACGGTGTCGTCAGGCCCGGCTCCGGAAGCACGCACGCGGTCGGCGAGGATCTCGGCGAGCAGCCGGTGCGGGCCGAGGGGCGCGGCCACGGGAAGACCGTCCGCCGCCTCCCGCAGGTCGACCTCGGTGTGGTAGCCGGTCGACAGCAGCAAGGGCACGATCACGATGTCGCACGTCCGATCACGGGCAGACGCGACCACGTCGGCGACGAAGGGTCCGTGCACGTCGACGTAGGCCTCGAGCACCTCGACGTCGTCGGGCGCGGTGGCGCGCAGGATGTCGAGCAGCTCACGAATGACGACGCGCCCCTCTTCGAACCGCGTCCCGTGGGCGCACGCGATGAGCACAGCGCTCACGATTCCTCCTCGTCGATCACATCGAGCCGGTACCCGCGCTTGTATACCGTGCGGATGAGATCGGTGCCGTCCAACGCCTCCCGCGTCCGGGCCACCGCGACCTCCACCGCGTGGGCGGAGGCCCCCGCGTTCGTCAGCACGGCGACCAGGTCTTCTCGTGAGACGACGGCCCCGGGCTGGATCGCCAGGGCACGCAGCAGCTCCACCCCCGTGCGCGGCAGCGCGGTGAACGTTCCGTCGAGCAGGATCCCCGACGAGCGGATGCCGAGTCGACCGGCCGTGGTCGGGATGAGCGGGGCGTCGGGACCGCCGTAGTACGTCACGACAGCCCGCACCAACGCGCCGAGACGACCGCGGTCGGGGATGAGCGGGGGGATGCCCGCCTCGATCAGGGGGCCCGCGGTGATGGGACCGACCGCCGCGACGAGCACCTGCCCGCGTGCGACACGGGAGGCCACCCCCTCGAGCGCGTCGGCGCGTTCGGCCGCGAGGATCCACTCCCGGGCCGCGGGCGCGGAGGTGAACAGCACGGCGTCGATCTCACCGCGCGCGACCTGCTGCGTCGAGGCCGCGACGACCTCGGGGTCGGGCGGCGGACCCCACCGGTAGATCGTCAAGCTCGTCACCCGCGCCCCGGCGGCGTCGAACGCCTCGTCGAGGCCGTCGGCTCCCGAGCCGTGGTGCTGGACGGCGACGTGCAGCCCCTCGACGCCCTCGGCGACGAGGAAGTCACGCAGCTCGGCCGACGTCTCGCTCTCGGCCACCCAGTCGGCTTCGAACCCCGCCTGCTGAATCGCCCCGCGCGCCTTGGGGCCGCGGGCGACGATGCGGGCGGCGTCGAGCACCGGCGCGAGGGCATCGTGGAGGCCCGCCTCATCGGCCGTCTCCATCCAGGCGCGGAACCCCACGCCCGTCGTGGCGACGACGACATCGGGCGGGTCGTCGACCAGCGCCCGGGTCTGAGCGATGAGCTCTTCGTCGTCGACGTGGGGCACGATCGTCAACGCCGGGGCCACGCGGACACGCGCGCCGTGTCGTTCGAGCGCGGCGGACAGCTCCCCCGACCTCCGGTCGACGGGAAGCAGCACGGTGCACCCCTGGAGCACCGTGCTGATCGTCCGCGCGGGTGTCGTCACCCGACCCCCTCGCCCCGGGCGACGGCCACGGGCAGGAGCAGATCGGGGCGGGCGACCTCGCCGAAGACCAGGACCGCGGGATTGGCGAGGCGGTGGGTCTCGGCATCCTGGATCGCCGTTCCCAGCGTCGTGCGGATCGTGCGCTGCTCGGGCGTGTGCCCGTTCTCGACGAAGGCGACGGGACGGTCCTCGGGAGCTCCCGCAGCACGGGCTGCCGCGACGAAATGCGGCAGAGCACTCACCCCCATCAGGGCGACGACGGTGGCGGAGTCGTCACGCAGGGCCGCGAGGGTGGCGGCGCTCGGCGACTCCTGACCATTCACAACGTGAAGGGTACCGGCCACGCCCCGGTGGGTGACGGGCACGCCCGCAGCCGAGGGCACCGCGATCGCGCTCGAGATGCCGGGCACGACCTCCACCGGGATGCCGGCCGCCCGACAGGCGATGACCTCTTCGCCGCCCCGCCCGTAGACGAACGGGTCGCCGCCCTTGAGGCGCACGACTCGCAGGCCCCGAGCCGCGCGCTCGACGAGGATCGCGTTGATCTCGTCCTGCGGGACGGGGTGGTGCTGCGGGCGCTTGCCCACGTCGATCAGCTCCACGTCGTCGCCGAGCTCGGCGAGCACACCGGTGGGTCCGAGCCGGTCGTGCACGACGACGTCGGCCTCGGCGAGCAGCGCGCGAGCGCGGACGGTCATCAGGTCGACCGGGCCAGGGCCGCCGCCGACGAGCGCCACGCTCCCCACGAGCGGGCGACGTCGGCGGCGGAGCGGAAGGGCGCCTTCGGCGAGGCGCTGGGCGATGGCGTCGCGGACGGCGACGGTGCGGCGCGGGTCGGCGCCCGCGGTCGAGACGACCCCGACCATGACGTCACCGCTCGTCGTCTCGGCGGCGAGACGCGCGGTGCCCTTGCCCCCGTGCCCCGCGTTCACGCACCACACACGGCGCGCTTCGGCCGCGGCGACGACGAACGCATCGACGGATGCCGAGCCGGTGGCCGTGTGGCAGAACCAGGCGTCGTCGAGGTCTTCGGGCACGAAGGCGCGGTGGCGCCACTCGACGTCGCCCGCCGCGGCGAGCGCCGCGAGCCCCGCGGTGGCCACCGGAGCGACGAGACGGACGCGGGCACCGGCCGCGCGGAGCCGCGCGATGCGGCGCTCGGCGACGGAGCCGCCGCCGACGCACACGACGAGCCGGTCGGTGAGGTCGAGTCCTGCGAGAGCGATCATCGGGGGTCTCCTTGGATGCGGACGAACACGACGCCGTCGGTCACGGCGACCGGGTGCACCCGGACGCTGAGCGGCTCCTTGCCCTGCGTGTCGAGGCACACGCCGGTGCGCAGGTCGAAGATCTGCTTGTACATCGGGGACGCCACGGTGGGCACTCCCGCGCGATCGCCGACGATCCCCCGCGAGAGGACGGCCGCGCCGCTGAACGGGTCGATCTGGTCGGTGGCGAAGATGCGGCCGTCGAAGGTGCGGAACAGCGCGATCTGGGTGCCGTCGATGAGGGCGGCAACCCCGCGCTCGATGAGCAGATCGTCGACGCGGCACACGCGGGTCCACCCGTCGGTGGTCGTGATCTCGCGCCCGGGGGTCGTGGCATCCAGGATCGTCACGAGCGCACCGCCAGGGTCGTGCCGCCGATGAAGACCGCGCCCGACGACCGCTCCTCGGCGGTGGCGGGGCGGGCCTGGCCGCGCTCGGCGACATAGGCGAGCGAGGGGTCGGCGACCTCGGGGGCGTTGACGAAGCTCTGGAAGCGCCGGAGCTTCTCGGGGTCGGCGAGGGTCGCGGCCCATTCGTCTTCGTACGCGTCGATATGGGATGCCATCGCCCGGTCGAGATCCTCGGCGATGCCGAGCGCGTCGTCGAACACGACACCGTGGAGTGCCTCGAGACCGCCCTCGTACTCCTCGACCCACGGGGCCGTGCGCTGCAGCCGGTCGGCGGTGCGGATGTAGAACATGAGGAAGCGGTCGATCGCCCGGAGCAGCCCGTCGTCGTCGAGTCCCTCGGCAAACAGCACCGCGTGGCGCGGGGTGAAGCCGCCGTTGCCGCCGACGTAGAGGTTCCAGCCGGCCTCGGTCGCGATGACCCCGATGTCTTTGCCGCGGGCCTCGGCGCACTCGCGCGCGCAGCCGGAGACCCCGAACTTGAGCTTGTGCGGCGAGCGCAGCCCGCGGTAGCGCAACTCGAGCTGCACGGCCATGCCCACCGAGTCCTGCACGCCGTAGCGGCACCAGGTCGAGCCGACGCACGACTTCACGGTGCGCAGCGACTTGCCGTACGCGTGACCCGACTCGAAGCCGGCGTCGACCAGGCGCTTCCAGATCTCGGGCAGCTGATCGAGACGGGCGCCGAACAGGTCGATGCGCTGGCCGCCGGTGATCTTCGTGTACAGCCCGAAGTCGCGCGCGACCTCGCCGATCACGACGAGCCCCTCGGGCGTGATCTCGCCACCCGGGATGCGCGGCACGACGCTGTAGCTGCCGTCGCGCTGGATGTTCGCCATGACGTGGTCGTTGGTGTCCTGCATCGTGGCGAGCTCGCCCGAGAGCAAGTGCTCCGAGTAGAGGCTCGCGAGGATGCTCGCGAGCGCCGGCTTGCAGATGTCGCACCCGCGCCCGGTGCCGAAGCGCTCGACGATCGAGGTGAAGGTCGTCAGCCCCGAGACGCGCACGGCGTCGAAGAGCTGCGCGCGGGTGAACGAGAAGTGCTCGCACAGCCCGTTCGAGACTTCCTTTCCGGATGCCGCGAGCTCGGTCGCGACGAGCTTCTTCACCAGCGTGAAGCACGAACCGCACGCCGCCCCGGCCTTCGTGCAGGCCTTGACCTCGGCGGCATCCGCGCAGTCGTGCTCGGTCACGGCATCCCGCACCGTTCCCGCGGTCACGCCGTTGCACGAGCAGACGATGGCATCTGCCGGCAGGTCTCCCTGCGGGGCGGGGGCCAGACCCTCGGGCAGAAGATACGCGGCCGGGTCGCCGCCCAGCGCGCGGCCGACGAGCGGACGCAGCGCCGTATAGGCCGAGGCGTCGCCGACCAGGATGCCGCCGAGCAGGGTCTGCGCGTCGTCGCTCAGCACGAGCTTCTTGTAGACGCCCGAGACGGGATCGGCGTAGGTGACGTCGAGGGCGTTCGGCGTCGCGGCGAACGCGTCGCCGAAGCTCGCGACCTCGACGCCCGACAGCTTGAGCTTGGCGGAGGTGTCGAAGCCGGGGAAGGCCGCCTCTCCGCCGAGCAGGCGCGTCGCGGCGACCTCAGCCATCGCGTAGCCCGGGGCCACCAGACCGATGCACTGGCCGTCGAAGCTCGCGACCTCGCCGATCGCGAGGATCGCCGGGTCGGAGGTGTCGCAGCCCGCGTCGATCACGACGCCCCCGCGGGCGTCGACGGCGAGGCCGGCGGTGCGGGCGAGCTCGTCGCGGGGGCGCACCCCCACGGTGAAGACGACGATGTCGACCGGCTCCCAGCTGCCGTCCCGCAACTCGAGTCCGCACACGGCCCCGGACCGGTCGGCATCCACCCGGGTCGTCACCGAGGACGTGCGGACGCCGATGCCCCGCGCTCGGATCAGACGCTCCAGAGCCTTGGCCCCGCCGAGGTCGAGCTGCGCCGACATCAGACGCTCGTTCGACTGGAGCACGAAGGGGGCGACCCCCTCGGCCTGCAGGGCTCCCGCGGCCTCGAGGCCGAGCAGCCCGCCACCCACCACGGCTCCGCGCAGGGGCCGACCGAGCTGCGCGCTCCGGCGGGCCACCCACGCGCGGATCCCGGCGACGTCGTCCAGGGTGCGATAGACGAAACAGCCCTGGTGATCGAAGCCGTCCAGCGCCAGACGGGCGGCGAACGAACCGGTGGCCAGGACCAGGCGGTCGTAGCGATGAGTCTCGCCACCGGCGGTGGTCACCTCGCGCTGCGCCCGGTCGATCCTCACGACGCGCGCACCGGTGCGCACGTCCACCCGCTCGTGGGAGAGGACGCGGGCGTCGAGTGTCAGGTCTTCGACGGTCTTGCCGCCGAAGTACCCCGTGAGACCCACGCGGTCATACGGCTCGTACCCCTCGTCGCCGAGCACCGTGACCGACCAGCGCCCCTCGGTGTCGCGGGCGGTCAGGCTCTCCACGAAGCGGTGCGCGACCATTCCCGCACCGACCACGATGACCGAACCGGATGACGAGTTCGAAGTGACCATGCCTCGACGGTAGACAGGTGAGGTTTCGCCGACCTCTTCGTCCGCGTTACCTCCCGCGAACGTTTGTCTCACGGCGGCACCGGGCCCGTGTGAGCTTTCCCCGCCGAACATCGATCGCGCGCGCCGCGACCGGCAACGGTCAGCCACGGCCGGCCAGGCGTGCCGGGCTCCGGCCCCATCCGGCTGCCGCTCCCGGTGAGGCACCGTCCAGACCGAAACCCGCGGGAAGCCTCCGGAGCCCGGCACACCGCACTGAGCACCGACCCTGCACCCCGCCACGGCCGTAGGCTTCCCCCCATGACCGACGCCCCCGCCCCTCCCGGCCGCACCGCCGTGGTCGCCGCCGCGATCGCGCTCTTCGCCGAGCGCGGCTACGACCAGACCTCGGTCGAGCAGATCGCGCAGGCCGCCGGGGTGTCGCGGTCGACGTTCTTCCGGCAGTTCGGGGGCAAGGAAGACGTCGTGTTCGCCGACCACGAGGTGCTCCTCGACGAGACGCGCACGTTCCTCTCGCAGCCCCACGCCGACCCGTGGGCCGCGGTGTGCGACGCGTCGATGCGTGTGTTCCGGCACTTCGCCGCCGACCCCGAACTCGCCCGCCGCCGCTACGCGATCGTGCGGCAGGTCCCGGTGCTGCGCGACCGCGAGATCGTGACGGTGTTCCGGTACGAGCGCCTCTTCGACGAGTACCTCCGCGAAGCGCTTCCCGGGCTCGACCCCCTGGATGCCGTCGGCTTCGCGGCCCTCGTCACCGCCGTGCACAACCACGTGCTGCGCCGCCTGATGCGGGGCGCGCGGGTGCCGGCATCCACTCTCCGCCGCGCTCTGGACGACGTGCTCCGCCGGTACGGGGTGCACCCCGATGGCTCCGATGCCGCGGACGACGACCTCATCGTCGCGGCATTCCCCCGCCGCATGCCCGCCGCCGAAGTCACCCGGCGCCTGCGCGCGAGCCTGCCGCACTAGCAGGGTCCGCCGCGCCCTGTTGAGTATCCAAGACACGCCGTTGCACGACGCGCCGATCCGGCGTGTCTTGGACACTCGAGCCCGGGAGGCCGCACCCCAACCCACACATGACACCCAGTACCACGATGCGCGATACTGAGTACATGAGCACCGACGCCCAGCCCCGCACGCTCCCCGGCGAGCGCATCGCCTCGTACGACCTCCTCGGTCGCCGCGACACCGACTACTACGCGGTGTTCGTCGACATCCCCGACGCCGACCGCGCCGCGTGGGACCGCGCCAAGACCTTCGTCGACGAGGTCGGCACGCGCATGCAGGCCGAATGGGATGCCGCGACCTACCCGATCGAGCTGCTCCGACGGATGGGCGAGCTCGAGCTCTTCACGGACGGCATCGAGCACCCCGACCTTCCCGCATCCTCGCCCCTCGCGGCCGGCCTGGTGAACATGGAGGTGTCGCGCGGCGACGGGTCGCTCGCCACCGCCCTCGCCGTGCAGGGCGGTCTGGCGCTGCGGACGCTGGCGATGTTCGGCTCCCCGGAGCAGCAGGCGCGCTGGCTGCAGCCGCTCGCCGACGGAACGGTGCTCGGCGCCTTCGCGCTCACCGAGCCCGATCACGGCTCCGACTCCGTCTCGCTCGAGACCACGGCGACGCGCACCGACGACGGCTGGTCGCTCAGCGGGACGAAGAAGTGGATCGGCAACGGCGCCTCCGGCGGCATCACGTTCGTCTGGGCCCGCGTGGATGCCGAGGGCGACGACGACCACGACAAGGTCCGCTGCTTCCTCGTCGAGCAGGACACCCCGGGTTACACGGGCACCGTGATCACGGGCAAGGTGTCGCTCCGTGGCATCCACCAGGCCCACATCGCGCTCGACGACGTGCGCCTCCCCGCGGATGCCGTGCTCCCGGGCACCCACACCTTCAAGGACGCGTCGGCCGTGTTGTACGCCACGCGCTCGGGCGTGGCATGGTCCGCGCTCGGCCACGCGACCGCGTGCTACGAAGCCGCGCGGACATATGCCACCGAGCGCATGCAGTTCGGCAAGCCCCTCGCGAAGTTCCAGATGGTGCAGGAACGCCTCGCGCAGATGCTCGACGAGCTCACCGCGATGCAGCTGTTCTGCCGCCGGCTGGCCGACCTCGAGACCTCCGGCGGACTCCGCCCCACGCAGGCCTCGCTCGCGAAGTACCACAACACCCGCGCAGCGCGCCGGGTCGCGGCGATCGCGCGCGACCTGCTCGGCGGCAACGGCATCCTCCTCGAGAACGGCGTCATGCAGCACATGGCCGACATCGAGGCGATCCACACGTACGAGGGGACCGAGAGCGTGCAGGCGCTGCTGCTCGGGCGCGACATCACCGGGATGAGCGCGTTCGCCTGATCCCGGATGCCACGGCCCCGGCGCCTAATCCGCGCCGGGGTCGCGCGCAACCGGCGCACCCCTGTCGGTGGCGTTCGCTACGTTCTCAGCATGGGCCTGTTCTCTCGCCATCCTGCCGCTCGTGACGTCGCGACCACCGTCGCCCAGGCGGTGCAGGCGCCACCGCGCAGTCTCTGGGCCGACGGGTTCGGGCGGCTGGCCGTCCGCGCGGTGCAGATCATCGTCGTCGTGCTCCTCGTCGCCGGCCTCATCTGGGGCATCCAGCAGCTCACGCTGGTGATCATTCCGCTGGTCCTCGCGCTCATCTTCGCGTCGGCGTTCGGGCCCGTCACCATGTGGATGCGACGCAAGGGCGTCCCGGCGGTGCTCGCGACCCTGCTGACCCTGCTCGCGGTGGTCGTGGTCCTCGGCGCCCTGGGGTGGCTGGTCGTCAGCGCCGTCATCGACCAGTGGGGCAAGCTCGGCTCGCAGGCCACCGCCGGTTTCCAGCAGGCACAGGACTGGTACCACACGCTGCCGTTCGCGATCTCGCAGGATCAGGTCGACCAGGCGGTGAAGGCGGTCGGCGACTTCGTCACCAGCGCGCAGTTCGGCACCGGCGCCCTCGCCGGTGTCAGCGCGGTCGCGTCGTTCGTGACCGGGTTCGTCCTGATGGTCGTCATCCTGTTCTTCTTCCTGAAGGACGGTCCGCGCATGTGGGAGTTCGTCCTGCGCCCCTTCCGCGGCAGCGACTACGACCGCGCGCGTCGCATCGGCGACAAGACGGTCACCGTGCTCGGGTCGTACATGCGCGGCACCGCGTCCGTGGCCGCCGTCGACGCGATCGGCATCTACATCGGTCTGCTGATCCTGCAGGTGCCGCTCGCGCTGCCGCTGGCCGTACTCGTGTTCCTGCTGGCGTTCATCCCGATCGTCGGGGCCGTGACCGCCGGCATCCTCGCCGCGCTCGTCGCGCTCGTGACCAACGGGTGGGTCGTCGCGCTCATCGTCGTCGGCGTCGTCGTGCTCGTGAACCAGCTCGAGGGGAACTTCCTGCAGCCCGTGCTGATGGGCCGCACCATGAAGCTGCACTCGTTCGTCGTCCTGGTCGTCCTCGCCGGCGGAACCGCGATCGGCGGCATCCTCGGCACGTTGCTCGCGGTGCCCCTCACCGCGGTCGCCTGGGGCATCATCACGGTCTGGAACGGCCCCGACCAGCCCGCCGAATGGGCGCGCCGCAAGAAGCGCCGCAACCCGGTGCCCCTGGCCGGGGACGAGAGCGAAGGCTGACCCCGTGCCGTACGACATCCCCGCCCCGATGCTGGCGAAGGCCGTTCCCACCGTGCCCGAGCCGGACAAGGTCGCGGGCGGGCTGTCGTACGAACCGAAGTGGGACGGATTCCGCGCGCTCGTGTCGTGGGACGGCACCGACCTCGAGATCGGCAGCCGCGGCGCGAAACCGTTGACCCGCTACTTCCCCGAGCTCGTCGACGCGTTCTCGCGCCTGCTGCCCGAGCCGTGCCTCCTCGACGGCGAGGTCGTCGTCGCCCGGGGCGAGCCCGGGGCGCAGCGGCTCGACTGGGAGGCGCTGTCGCAGCGCATCCATCCCGCCGCTTCGCGCGTGAAGCTGCTGTCGGAGGAGACTCCGGCGATGTTCATCGCGTTCGACCTGCTGGCACGCGGCGACCGCGACCTGCAGGACGCACCGTTCGCCGAGCGCCGCGCACAGCTGGTCGACCTCCTCGGCGCGGTGCCGCACCCCGTGCACGTCACGCGCACCACCGACGATCCCGAGCTCGCACGCCGGTGGCTTGCCGAGTTCGAGGGCGCCGGTCTCGACGGCGTCGTCGCGAAGCCGCTGGCTCAGCCGTACGCGCCGAACAAGCGCACGATGTTCAAGATCAAGCACGCCCGCACCGCAGACGTTGTCGCGCTGGGCTATCGCATCCACAAGTCGGGGCAGGGCGTGGGGTCGCTCCTCGTCGGACTGCACGACGGGGCCGGGCGGTTGCACGGCGTCGGCGGGGTATCGGCCTGGACCGACAAGCGGCGTCTCGAACTCATCGACGAACTCGCGCCGCTCGTCGAGCGGGATGCCGACGGGGAAGCGGTCGTCGGCGAGACCGATCGCTCGCGGTTCTCGGCATCCAAGGACGTGTCGTTCGTGCGGCTGCGGCCCGAACGCGTGCTCGAGGTGCGCTACGACCAGCTCGAGGGCATGCGGTTCCGCCACACCGTCCAGTTCGAGCGGTGGCGGCCCGACCGTGACGCGACGTCGTGCACGTTCGAGCAGCTCGAGACCGTGGGCGCGTACGACCTCGGCGACGTGCTGGACTGAGTTTCGGGGCTCGCTGTCCCAGAACAGGATGTTCGCCGAGGACAGGACGATTCGGGCCGAGATCGTCCTGTTCTCGCACGATCCCCTGTTCTCGGCGCACCGCGGCCCCGCCTAGTCCATCGGCGTCTTGGCGCGCGACGGCTGCACGCGCGGCGGCTCCCCCGGCATCTTGGGGAACTCCGGGGGGAACGGCAGCTCGCCGAGCCCGGCGTCGAGGTCGCGCTGCCACCACTCGAGCAGCGTGTCGACGCGGCCGGGGGCGGCACCGAAGTCCTTCCACGGATCGCCGACGGATGCCAGCCGCTCCGGCACCGAACGGACCGTGAAGGCCGTGGGGTCCACGGCATCCACCTCGTCCCAGGTCACCGGCGTCGAGACCGTCGCGGCCGGGAGCGCCCGCGGTGAATAGGCGCCGGCCATCGTCCGGTCGCGGTTGGCCTGGTTGAAGTCGACGAAGATCCGCGCGCCGCGCTCTTCCTTCCACCAGTGGGTGGTCACGGCATCCGGCATCCGTCTCTCCAGCTCCCGCGCCGCGGCGATGACCGCGTGCCGGACGTCGAGGAACTCGTGAGTCGGCTCGATCGGGCAGAACACATGCAAGCCCCGATTGCCGCTCGTCTTCGCCCACGCTTCGAGACCCGCCTCCCGCAGCACCGTCCGCAGCTCGTGCGCGGCGACGACCGCCTCGGCGAACCCCGTTCCGGGCTGGGGGTCGAGATCGATGCGGAGCTCGACGGGGTGGTCGGGATCACTCGCGAGCGACGCCCACGGATGGAACACGATCGTGTTCATCTGCGCGGCCCACACCGCCGTCGCGATCTCGGTGAGGACGAGCTGCGGATGCCGCCGTCCGCTGTTGTACGTCACGGTCACGGCCTCGACGAACGACGGCGCACCCTTCGGCGGGTTCTTCGAGAAGAAGCTCTCGCCGCCGACGCCGTCGGGGAACCGCTCCAGCGACACGGGGCGGTCGCCGTTCGCGGCGAGGAAGGGCTCGGCGACGGCGACGAAGTACTCGGCCAACTCTCGCTTGGTGATCCCGAGTTCCGGCCATACGACGCGGTCGGGGTTGGAGACGCCGATCTCCCGATCGCCGTCGGGACCGGGCACGGTGAGCGTGACGCGAGGGGATGCCATGTGCTCGACGCTAACCGTCGAGGCGTGCCGTGTCTGCCCCGTATCGCGCCCGTGAGTTCCCCTTGCGCTGCGGGAGGTGCCTGAATGTGTCGCGCCCGCCGGGGCGATGCGACACACCGCGACAACTCACGCACAGGGTTCGGGGCCGGCAGAGGGCGAGGCGACGCCCTGTCCAGCCCGGCCCGCGGCATCCCGCGCACGCCTACGCTCGACCCCATGACCTCACGCGCCGCACGCACCGCCCTCGACGTCGCCGACTGGCGTCGCCGCGTCTTCGCTCTCTACGCGGCCATCCGCGAAGCGGACGACCCCGAAGACGCCCACGAGCTGTGGCGCATCGAGCGAGACGCGCTGTTCGCCGAGCACCCCGCCACTCCCCTGCTGCCCGAGCAGCGCCGGGGGTTCGAGGGACTTCCGATCGCACCGTACGACGCAGCATGGCGTTTCGAGGTGACGCTGCTCGACGCCGACGAGGCGTCGTTCGTCGCGACGACCGGTACCGACGGCGACGTCGGCTTCGAGCGGATCGGCCGCGTCGAGTTGCCCGACACGGGGTCGCTCGACGTCTGGCGTCTGACCTCGTACGGCGGTGGGTTGTTCGTCCCCGTGCGCGACGCGTCGGCAGGCCGCCCCGGCGGAACGTACGGCGGGGGCCGCTACCTGCTCGACACGATCAAGGGCGCCGATCTCGGCGCGGGCTCCGCGCCGGACACCCTCGTGATCGACTTCAACTTCGCCTACAACCCGTCCTGCGCGTACGACCCGGCGTGGGCGTGCCCGCTGGCACCGGTCGGCAACGTGCTGCCGGTGACGGTCCCCGTCGGCGAACTGTACGGGGTCTGAATCGGCTTCCGCCCCGCCGTCGTGTGCCGGGCTCCGGAGAACGCCGGCGCCCAGCACACACAACCGGCCGGCGTGGCACCGCCGGGCTCACGACTCCGGAGCCCGGCACTCGGCCTGAGACCTACTCCGTGAGGGCGAGCACCCCGGCCAGGTCCTGGCGGTTCAGCCGGATCCAGGGCCCGGCGGGATCGACCAGCAGTCCGGTGAGCCCGTCATCACCGGCGAGCGCCTTCGCCAACTGCTCCTTCTGCAGCGGAACGGCCTGATCCCCGCGGCCGAGCGCCAGGAGCTCGAGGGGGTGCGAGAAGACCTCGAGGAACCGCTCGCCGGTCGCTGTGCGCGATTCGGCCACACCGACGGGTCCGCCCTCCTCGGGCTGAGCGACCGCGATCCACAGGGGCGCCCCCGCGAGGACGGCATCGACGATCGTGGATGCCGTCGACTCGGTGCGCTTCTCGCTGAGCGCGGTCTTGATCCGCAGCTCGGGGTCGGCCTCGGACACCATGCGCTCGAGGAGCGCCGTGGGAAGGACGGCGCGCGCGTCGCCCGACGAATGGTCGAGGACGACGCCGGCGTACGGTCCACCCAGCACGTGGCGCATCAGCGCCATGACGGGCTGACCCATCGCCGAGGTGTCGCGGTCGCCGTCGGCCTCGACGCTCTGGGTCAGGGCACGACCGCTGCTGTAGGCCAGCACGAGCTGTTCGTCGCCGCGCGTCGCGACGGCGAGCGGGAGGTCCTTGCCCTCGGCCAGGAGCGCACGGGCATCGCCCTTGACGCGCAGGAACACGTGGCCCTGCAGGAGCTGCCGCGCGATGTTGAGGAGCTGTGCGGGTTCGGGCTGTCCGGAGATCTCGGCGAGGGCGATCGACAGCAGCGCGTTGTCTCGCAAGCCGGGGATCGACTCGAGCCCCTCGGGCGCCTCCATCGGGCCCGGCTGACGCGCCGAGGGCCGCGCGGCGACCGGCGGCGTCGAGTCGGTGACGGGCGCCGCGTCGGTCGGGGCGCCGACGCCGCGGAACGACGACGTCGAGATGCTCACCTGCGGCACCGGAGTCGCGGGAGCCTCCGCCGAAGGGGCATCCGCGGGGTCGACGGGCTGCTCGCCCGGTTCGATCACGCCGTCGGGGCGGTCGGCCGACACATCATCGGAATCGGACTTCTTGCGGCGCGAGAAAAGAGCCATTGCTCGAGCCTATCCGGGGGCGGGCCTCGCCCGGCGTGTCGTCCGATGCCTCAGAGCTTCGAGATCGGCGCGATCTTGACGAGGAGCTTCTTCGCACCGACGGTGTCGAAGCGCACGTGCGCCACCCTCTTCGCCCCCTCGCCGGTGATGGCATCCACTCGGCCCTCGCCGAAGTCGTCGTGACGGATGCGGTCTCCGGCCGCCAACTCCATGTCGCCGTTGTCGCGGACCTTCGCGGGAATGCGGTTGGGGAATTTGCTCGGGTCGGCCGGCGCGCGCTTCGGCAGGGGCACGAGGTCGTCGCCGTAGCGGTTGCCCCCGCCGGCCTGGCCGGGGCGTCGGCCGCGGGCGTTCAGAGCGCGGGACTGCATGCCCCCGCGGCCGTTGACGTCGCCGGGCGACTGACGCCAGTCGATGAGGTCGGCGGGGATCTCCTGCAGGAATCGGCTGGGCATGGCGACGGTGACCTCGCCGAACTGCGCCCGCGTCATCGCGAGGGAGACGTGCAGGCGCTTGCGTGCGCGCGTGATGCCGACGTAGAACAGGCGCCGCTCCTCCTGCGGGCCGCCCGGTTCGCCGGCCGAGATGCGGTGCGGCAGCAGGTCTTCCTCGACGCCGGTGAGGAACACCGCGTCGTACTCGAGGCCCTTCGCGGTGTGCAGCGTCATCAGCGACACCGATCCCGACGCGTCGTCGAGGTCGTCGGCATCCGCAACGAGGGCGACCTCGGTGAGGAAGTCGATGATCGTGCCGTCGGGGTTGTTGCGCGCGAACTCGCGTGTCACCGCGACGAGTTCGTCGAGGTTCTCGAGCCGCGCCTCGTCCTGCGGGTCGCGGCTGGCGCGCAGCGCGTCGAAGTATCCGCTCTTGTTGAGCAGCAGGGTGAGCCCCTCGGTCACGGAGGTCGAGGGGGCGAGCTCACCGGATGCCGGGAGCATCACCGCCGTGGCCTCGCTGAGCACCGCATCGAGCTGGTCGATCGCCTTCTGCAGCTTGGGACCGACGCCCAGCTGCGCAGAGTTGGCGAGCGCGTCGCGGAACGTGATGTCGTGCTCGGCCGCGTAGCGCGCGATGGCCGTCTCGGTGACGTCCCCGATCCCCCGCCGGGGGCGGTTGAGGATGCGCCGCAGGGCCATGGAGTCGGCGGGGTTGGCGACCGCCACGAGGTAGGCCAGGGCGTCCTTGATCTCGGCGCGTTCGTAGAACTTCGTTCCGCCCATGATCTTGTAGGGCACCGCGGAGCGGATGAAGATCTCTTCCAGCGCACGGGACTGGGAGTTGGTGCGGTAGAACACCGCCATCTGCGAGTAGTCCGTGCCCTTGCGGTGCAGGGCTTCGATCTCGTCGGCGACGAACTGGGCCTCGTCGTGCTGCGAGTAGCCGGTGAACCCGATGATCGGGTCGCCGGCGCCCACGTCGGTCCACAGCTTCTTGTCTTTGCGGTCGAAGTTGTTCGAGATCACGGCGTTCGCGGCCGACAGGATGTTCTGCGTCGATCGGTAGTTCTGCTCGAGCAGAACGACCTTGGCACCCGGGTAGTCGCGCTCGAACTCGCTGATGTTGCGGATGTCGGCTCCGCGGAACGCGTAGATCGACTGGTCGGAGTCACCGACGACGGTGAGCGACGCGCCGCTCTCGGCGGACGGCTCGGCCTCGAAGATCATCATGCCGCCGCCGGCCGACATCGGCTCGGCGTCACTCCCGGGCGGCCGCGTCAGCTCGTGGATGAGGGCGTACTGGGCGTGATTGGTGTCCTGGTACTCGTCGACCAGGATGTGCCGGAACCGCTTCCGGTAGACGTCGGCGACCTGCGGGAACGCACGGAAGAGGTAGACCGTCTGCGCGATCAGGTCGTCGAAATCGAACGCGTTGGCGCGCTGCAGCTCCCGCTGGTAGGAGGCGAAGATCTCGATGAACACGCGCTCCGCGGGGTCGCTGGTGTTGGCTTGGCGCGCGTAGGACTCGGCATCCGCCAGCTCGTTCTTGAGCTTGGAGATGCGGCTCTGGGTCCCGGCGGGGGTGAGACCGAACGCATCACCCTCGTGCTCTTTGACGAGGCGCTTGATGAGCGCGCGGGAATCGCCCGAGTCGTAGATCGTGAACGCCTTCGTGAAACCGAACTGCTGCGCTTCACGCCGCAGAATGCGGACGCAGGCGGAGTGGAACGTCGAGATCCACATGCCGTCGGCGCGTTGCCCGATCAGGCTGTGGACGCGCTCGCGCATCTCGCCCGCGGCCTTGTTCGTGAAGGTGATCGCGAGGATCTGACTGGGGTAGGCCTCGCGCGTCCGAAGAAGCGAGGCGATGCGGCGCGTCAGGACGCTCGTCTTGCCCGACCCCGCCCCCGCGACGATGAGCAGTGCCTGCCCGCGGTAGGTGACGGCCTCGCGTTGCGGCCCGTTCAGCCCTTCGAGCAGGTCGGCGTCGGGGCGGGCGCCGGTGGGCGCGGAGCCGCCGACGATGAGGGGGGTGGAGGCGTCGGTCATGTCGCTGTCAAGTCTAGGCGGGGGCTCCGACACCGCGCCGTTCGGGGATCATGGACGCATGCGCCTGATCCTCAACATCCTGTGGCTCGTCCTCTCGGGGTTCTGGCTGTTCCTCGGCTACCTCGCGGCCGGGATCGTGCTGTGCATCCTGATCCTCACGATCCCCTGGGGCATCGCTTCGTTCCGCATCGGCCTGTACGCCCTGTGGCCCTTCGGCCGTGAGATCGTCGCGAAGCCGACCGCGGGCGTCGGGTCGTTCCTCGGCAACGTCGTGTGGGTGATCCTCGCGGGCTGGTGGCTGGCGCTCGGTCACATCGTCACCGGTCTCGCGCTGTGCATCACGATCATCGGCATCCCGCTGGGGATCGCGAACTTCAAGCTCGTGCCGGTATCCCTGATGCCGCTCGGGAAAGAGGTGCGCGAGATCCGACGCGGGGGTCCGTTCGACCGCACGCTCGTCGGCTGATCCTCAGGACGCGGCGGTTCGCCGACGCCGCTCGCCGGCACGGAGAGGCAGTGCGAGGACGACACCGGCCACGGTCATGAGCGTGGCGATGACGGCGGCGACCACGAGGGTCTCCGCGGGGAACTGCGTGTCGTAGAGACCCGTCATCCGCGCCAGGTGCCACGGCAGCACCCCGATCTGGCTGTTCCATCCGCGCAGCGCCTCCGTCGTGCCGATCGCCGCGGCGGTGGCCGTCGGCAGCGCGAATACGGCGCCCACGCCCGCCAGGGCGACGCCCGCGGCACGGCGCGGACCCAGCTGCGGCCCCAGCGACCACCCGGCGACGACGAACACCCAGCCGACGAGTCCGAGCACGATCGCGAGATACAGCACCCGCACGGCACCGATGCTCCACAGCACGTGCCACACGCCCTCCGCTCCGGAGAGCGAGATCGCCGCGAGCGTCGCGATGCAGCGCAAGACGAGCGCGCCGCCGACCGCGGCGATGATCGGCCACGGCGAGCGGGTGCCGAGCAGCAGCCGGACGGCGAGGGCGAACACGAGCCAACCGGCGACGGCGAGCACGACGCTGCCGAATCCGTCTCCGCGCGCCTGGACCACGCGCGTGGCCACGAGCAGCAGCCCCGGGACGAGGATCATGCACCATCGGTCCAGCGGCAGGACGCCGAGCGTCGACTCGCGCGCACGCCACGGCCGGGTCGACGCGATCCAGGTCGCGCGCGCGGCGGCGGCCCCCGGACGACCGACCAGCCGCGTGCGGGCGGCGAGCATGCCGATCACGACCCACGCCACGGCGAAGACCAGGAGGACGCGTGCGACCCACTCGGTCGCACCGTCGACCTCGATCGGCACCCGCGTGAACGGATCGACCAGGAGCGCGAGCACCACACCGATGATCAGGAGCGCCCCGGCGGTCGCGAGGGCCAGGATGCCTCGCCCCGCCGTCGTCGCCATGTATCCACGTTACCCGCCGCCGAGAGGCACTCCCGCCGCCGGCGGCACCGGGGCCGGGCGGGGGCGGCCCGGCCGGTCGGTGCGCCCTCACCCGGGCCGTGCGGCGGAGTCCGTCGCCGACTCGCCGACGGCGCGGCATCCACACCGGCGTGTCTAGGCAGGACTCCGCAGGACGGCACGGAACGGGGTGACGCTGGCCGCGCGGATTGTGTAACAATCCTTCCATGCTTCCGGCTCTCGCGGTCCTCGCCGCCGCGCTCTGCTTCGCCACGACCGGCACCGCGCAGGCCCTCGCCGGCGTCGCCGCCTCGCCCCTGGCCGTCGGCGCCGCGCGGATCGTGGTGGGCGGCGGCATCCTGGGTCTCGTCGCCCTGCTGCGGGCACGCCCACGCGTGCCGACCACCACCGCCCGCGGCCCCGCGGCGGCACTCATCGCGGTCGGCGCGGTGGGGGTACTGGCCTATCAACCGCTGTTCTTCCTCGGCACGCGCGAGAACGGCGTGGCGATCGGCACGGTGGTCGCCCTCGGCTCGGCGCCCATCGCGACGGGGATCGTGGATGCCATCCGCTCGCGCCGTCGACCGTCGGGCCGGTGGATGCTCGCGACCGCCGTCGCGCTCGCGGGGGTCGTCCTGGTCTCGGGAGTGACCGGCGGATCGGTCGCCCTGGCCCCGGGCGGACTCCTCGCCTCGGCGGGCGCGGGAATGTCGTACGCCCTCTATACGGTGTGCGGCAAGGCGCTGATCGAGAGGGGGTGGGATTCCACGCGCGTCATGGGCACGGTCTTCGGCACGGCCGCCCTGGCCAGTGTCCCGGTGCTGCTCGTCGCCGACGGGTCGTGGCTGTTCACACCGAACGGTCTCGCCCTCGCGCTCTGGCTCGGGATCGTCACCACCGCCGTGGCGTACCTGCTGTTCGGGTGGGGCCTGGCTCGCCTCACCGCCGTGACGGTGTCGACCCTGACGCTCGCCGAGCCGCTCGGCGCCACGATCCTCGGGCTCCTCGTGCTGCACGAACGACTCACCGCCGCGAGCGCGGCCGGCCTCGCGCTCATCGCGATCGGCCTCGCCGTCGTGTCCGCTCCGTCCCGTCGACGTGAGGAGGTTCGGGATGCCACGGCCTCGGCGTGACCCTCCGATGCTGCCGCCCGCGCGCGGCGACGCCCCCGGTCCGCGCACGGCGGACGTCGTCGCGGATGCCGTGCGCGGCGCGATCCTTTCCGGCGGACTCGCGCCCGGCACCCCGCTCCGCGAGGAGGAACTGAGCACGGCCCACGGCGTCTCGCGGCATACCGCCCGCACGGCCCTCGCGACGCTGACCGCCGAGCGCCTCGTCACCGCCGAGCCGTACCGCGGCGTCCGGGTGTCACTCCTCGACGACGCCGCCCTCATCGCCCTCCAACAGCTGCGGTGCGCCCTCGAGACCGAAGCGCTGCGGATCGTCCGCGAGCGCGGCATCCGTCCGCCCGACGTCGACGCCGCCCTCGACGCGCTGGCCGCCGCCGAGGCATCCGGCGACTGGCCCGCGACGCTCGACGCGCACGCCCGTGTGCATCGGGCACTCGTGGACGCTGCGGGGTCGCCGCGCATCGCCGAGGAGTACCGGCGCCTCGATTCGGAGATGCACCTGCTGCTCGCCCACGTCCGCCCCGCGTACGCTGACGGCGCGCTGACGACCGAGCACCGCGCGTATGTCGAGGCAGCCCTGGCCGATCCGGAGCACGAGGTCCGCGCGCATCTGGACCACTCGACCCGGGCGATCATCGAGGGTCGTCGGTCGCGCGGAGTGTGACGACACATCCCGTCACGCAGCGCAACGCCCGTTCGCGATGTCGCGACCCCGGGTTAGCGTTGGGGACACATCGCGGCGATCCGGGCGGTCCCGGGCCTCGGCTCATAACCGAAGGCGTGGCGGGTTCGACTCCCGCCGTCGCGTCCACTTCCTTCAGCGAGTTTCGGCCGCGTCTGACGCCGTGGTGGCGACTTCCTCGCCCGCCGCGGCCGGAAGCCCCCCGCGGCGACAGGTTTCCCCCGATGGGCGCACGGGATACCGACGACACCCGCGCTACCCTCCCCCCATGCGCCATGTCGCTTTCGTCCGGAACCTCAACCAGGGACAACGCGGGCACGTCACCACCGCGGAGCTCGTCGCGGCCTTCGTGGAGGCGGGATGCCACGACCCGGTGCCCTTCCAGAGCAACGGCACCGTGGTGTTCGAGGGCGACGCGGAGCGGGCGCAGGACGCCGCGCTCGCGCTGGCCGCTCACGCGGGCGTCGAACGCGAGGTCTTCACCCTGACGCTGGAGGAGGTCGGCGACATCGTCGCCGACCATGCACCGGCTCCCGACGCCGCCCGCCGCGAACTGACCCTCCACGCGGGGAATCGGATCGTCCTGGATGCGACGGCTCAGGCCGAAGCCGGACGACGCCGCTGCGTCCTGCTCGACACCGGTGTCGGATGGGTCGTGTCGCTGAACGCGCGCGACCGCGAATCGAACGCCACGCCGGTACTGGAAAGACTCACCGGAGCCCCTGCCACCTCACGGGGGTTGCCCACGCTGATACGCCTGGTCGCGAGCCTCGCGGAGACGTAGAGAAGGCCCGCCCTCCCCGGTGGGGAAGAGCGGGCCGCGGTCGGCGCCCGACGGGGCGCCGGCACGTCTCAGTGCTCGTCGTAGTGGTCGGCGTGCGCCGCATGGCGGTGGCCGTCGTGGACGTAGTCCACGTGGTCGTCGTGCGCGACGGCCTCGTGGCCGCAGGCGTCTCCGTGGGCGTGGTCGTCGGGGCCGTGCTCGGCCTTCGACTCGTGATCGCCGTGGAGCGCGTGGTGGTGCGTCCCGTGCACGTAGTCGACGTGGTCGCCGTGCTCGATCTTCTGGTGGCCGCAGTCGTCGCCGTGCGCGTGCTCGTCGACGGAGTGCTCCGCGTGCGTCTCGGTGGCGCTCATTGCTCGTTCCCCCGCTCGTTCGGTTCTTGGACGTGGGCGATCGCATCGAGCACGACGTGCGCGACGTGCTGGTCGGCGAGGGCGTATCGGATCTCTTTGCCCTCCCGCTCCGAAGTGACGAGCCCGGCCTGGCGCCTCGTTCGCGTTATCCCTGGCGCCCCTTCCCGCGGGGGTTCAGCTTGTTGATGACGAACACGCGCCCGCGGCGACGGACGACCTGTGCACCGGGCTGACTCTTCAGCGACTTGAGCGAGTTGCGGACCTTCATGGCATCCTCCTGTTGATAACTGTTCTCAATAACAAGATAGGCTGTCCTCCGATTCCCGACAAACGAGAGGCGGATGCCGTGGAGACGACGATCGTGACGATGGGGGTGTGCGCCCCCGAACGACAGGCGTACGCCGAACGCGCCGCCACCGCCCTCGTCCGCCCCCTGCACCTGCTGCGGTACCGCGATCTCCGCGCCGCGCACGCCCTCCCCCACCCTCGGCCCCGCAGCGACCACGAGCGAGTGGTCGTCGATCTCGGCACCGACGTCGATCTGCTCCACGCGATCGCCGCACGCGGCGGGATCGACGTCGAAGCCGTGTGCGTCGTGGACGCCCGGCACATGATCGGAGACCTCCTCGATGAGGCGCCCCTCGTGGCCTCCACCGTTCCCGGGGACTCACGCGGCGACGTCGGCGCCCGCGCCCGCCAGGCGGCCCTCGCGCTCGAACTCGCGACACGGATCGTCTGGGTCAACTGGGAGGCGGTGCCGACCGCCGCCCTGGCGGTGCAGATGGCGCTCGCGTCGCACCTCAACCCCGGAGCGACGCTTCGCCTCGCCCGCGACCCCCACGCCGACCTGTCCGCCGGGGCCCCGCGCGCGGACGAGACCGAGGTCCTCGAGCGGGCCGGCTGGGTCCGCGCGCTCAACGACGAGCACGACCCGTACATGCGCGACAACCGCGTCAGCACGCTGCGCTACGACCAGGTGCGCCCCTTCCATCCCGCGCGACTGCAGCACGCCCTCGACCGCCTCGACGACGGCGCCGCCGGACGCCTGGTCCGCTCGGCGGGGTTCTGCCGCGTGGCGTCGCGGCCCGGCATCCTGGCGCGCTGGGAGCACGTGGGATCGGCGATGTGGATCGAACCGATCGGCACCGACGACGGTCGCATGGGGCTCGGGCAGGAGATCGCCTTCACCGGACTCGATCTCTCCGCACCGCGACTGAGGCACGTGCTCGACCGCGCCGCGCTCACCGACGACGAGCTCGCCGCCGGCCCCGACGCGTGGGTCGCGTTCGACGACCCCCTGCCGGCCTGGCCGACCGTCGACCTGACCATCCCGGATGCCACCGAGTGACGAGATCCGTCCTGTCAAGCCACTCGCCGCCTCCGCCCCCACGGGGCACCGTGGCCGGATGAGCACACCTGATCTGCCCTCGCGCCACGCCGACGATGCCCGCGCCGACAGCGCCGCCCCCACGGATGCCGTCACCGACGACGTTCGCGAGGATGCCGCCGAAGCCGAAGAGGGCGTCGACCTCGACGACCACACCGGCGACGCCGACGACCCCGGCTTCCCGGCCGCCGAGGGCCACGCCTGACACCAGTACCGGAGGGAGAACGCACCGCCGGAACAGGGCCGACGCGACTCAGGCGATACGCGTCCCCGGGGGCAGCCGCTTCGCCGGGGTCCGGGTGCGGGCGATCCCCCACGCGAGGAGACCCCCGGCGAGCACGAGCTGCAGGAAGAGGCCCACGAACCAGCTGGGCACCGTTCCCGCGATCCGGTCCTCCGTCGACGGACCCTGGAGTGTCACGTTGGCGCAGTAGTCGTACGACTGCGCCACGTCGGGAGCGAGCTGCGCCAGGCGCACGCCCGTCGCGATCTGCGAGAACAGGTCGGACGGGTTGCCGTACTGGTCGTACGTCGGCGGGGTCGCATCGGCGAGGATCACGAACGGGTTCGCCGCCAGCACCCCCCACACCCGGTCGAACCGAGGAACCTCGCTCGTGTACGTCGAGGTGGTGCACCCGATCTCGTCCGGACGCGGGCACTCGGTCGCGTCGTTCTCCATGTACGGGTCGCATCCGGCGGGGACGGCGCTCCAGTTCAGGTCGCGCGTGGTGATCGTCTGCTCGGTCCGCAGCGCCGTCCCGCCGAGCCCGAACGCGATCAGCGTCCCCAGGGTCAGCGCGGCCACCAGCAGGTAGGTCGTCGCCACGGAGAAGACCGGGCGCGCCACGATCGCGCTGACCCCGACCCCGATCGCCGCCACGACTCCGACCTCGAGAACCAGGATGCCGAGAGACGAGGCGATCACCGCGGGGTTGAGCTCGCCGACGAACGTCGCGATGACGAGGAACGGCAGCGCGACGACGAGGAAGGCGAGCCCCGAGATCCACGCCGCGAGGAACTTGCCCAGCACGATCTCCGTCGTCGTGACCAGTGTCACCTGCACGGGCGCGAGAGTCGCGGCATCCCGGTCGCCGTTGACGGCGCTGCCGCTCAGGGTCGGCGACACTAGGAGGACGAGCAGCAGGACGAACATGATGACGAGCGAGTAGAACCAGCCGTTGCCGCCGGTGCTCAGCGAGAACGACGAGAACGACAGGGTCAGCAGCGCCAGCAGGATGACCGCGAAGATGCCGAGCAGCACGTACCAGCCCACCGACCGCACACGCTGACGCAGGTCGATTCCGATGACGGTTCCGAGGCGACGGGCGTTCATTCGGGGCTCCCCTCGGCGGCTGCGCCTCTCCGGAGGTCGAGGAATGCGTGTTCGAGGTCGCCGACCGCGGGGGCGTACTCGACGACCGGGATCCCGGCTCCCACGAGCGCCCGGAGTCCCGCGACCGCGGCGGGCTCGTCGGCGAACGGGACGAGCAGGTCACGGCGATCGACGCCCACGTCCTCGGGCGCGCGTCCGAGAGCCGCCGCCACGGCGTCGCGGTCGGCGGTCGTTCCCCGAGAGGCATCCGCCGCCAGTCGCACCCGCCAGACGCGGACGCGGGTCGTCGCGGCGGCCACACGGTCGCGACCGACGGTACGTCCGTCGAGCAGGAAGACGGCGTCGTCGACGACCTCCTCCAACTCCGAGAGGACGTGGCTGGAGATCAGGATCGTGCGCCCCTCGTCGGCGAGGCGCCGCAGCAGCACGCGCAGATCGATGCGCGCCTGCGGGTCGAGGCCCGACGCCGGCTCGTCCAGCAGCAGAACCTGCGGCTCGTGGACGAGGGCGCGCGCGAGCGCCAGACGTTGCTTCTGCCCCCGCGAGAGCACGCGGGCGGCCGAGCCCGCGAGCGGGACGAGGTCGACGAGCTCGAGCAGCCGGTCCGCGCGCTCCCGGGCCTCGGCACGGGAGAGGTCGTACAGCTGGGCCGTGGCGACCAGCACCTCGCGCGCGGTCAGCGTCGGCCACGCGCCCAGGGAATCCGGCATCCACCCGAGCAATCGGCGCGCACGGGCGGGGTCGGCGACGGGGTCGACCCCGGCGATGCGCACGTCTCCCTGGTCGGGTCGGAGGAGCGACGCCAGCATGAGCAGCAGCGTCGTCTTGCCCGAACCGTTGGGGCCGACGAGCCCCGTCACCCGGCCCGGTTCGGCGGTGAAGGTCACCTCCGCCACCGCTGTCACGGCGCCGAACGCCCGTTTCACCCGCACTGCTTCGATGCCCGCGCCCCCTGCGTCCATTCCCCCACCCTACGGGCGCACGCCGACATGCCCCCCGGTTTCCGGGCCGTGGTTCAGGATCCGGCGAGCGCACGGCCGAGCGCCTCGCCCGACGCCCACGCCGTGCGGACGGCGGCCGCCTCGCCCCACGCGTCCCCGCACAACGACAGCCCGGGAGTCCGGAGGAACGGCTCGCCCGTGGGCCGCGCGGGGCGCGCGAAGGTCCAGCGGTGCGCTCGAACCGAGTCGGGCTCGGCGCCGATTCCCAGAAGCCGTCGTGTGGCCGCCACGACCGCGGGGATCGCGTCGTCCGGCGCATCGAGGTGGCGCCGTGCGGCGTCGCCGGTCGAATGCACGACGAGCACCGGCGCCGCGTCGCCGCGACGGTCGCCGTCGTCGGCGAGGAACGCGATGTCCGGATCTCCGTTCACGAACGCCCCGTGCAGGTCGACGGGCCAGCGCCGTTCGTCCCACCGCAGCACGACCGCGATGACCGGCTCCCACTCCTGCGGGGCGACCGGGATGCCATGCCCCAGGCGCCGCGCCTGCGGTTCGGGCATCGCGAGCACCACCTCACCGGCATCCTGATCGTCCACGCGGAAGGGAGCGGCGCGCGTGACCTCGCGCCCCGACTCGACGTCGATACCGTCGGCGAGGTCGAGGACCAGCGCGCGCGACCCGGCCGGCGCCGCCCAGCGCAGCGGCCCGGTCTTGCGCGTCTCCGCTCCGTCGGCGTCGAACGACGAGAACGTGTCGGTCCACGGGCGGGCGACGCCGCGGGACTCCCAGTCCGCGACGAGGCCCGTGAATCCGGCGTCCTCGCCCACGACGAAGTAAGAGGCGCCGAGATCCACCGCGCGTCCCTCGACCGTCCGACTCGCCAGCCGCCCGCCGGGCCGACGCCCGCGATCGATCACGCGCACCGATCCCCCGGCATCCCTCACCGCCCGAGCGCACGCGAACCCCGAGATCCCCCCGCCGACCACCGTCACGTCCACCGTCATCCCGCCATCCTCTCCGTGGGAGCGAGCCGCGCGCCGGGGCTTGCGTCTAGGCGCGGAAGAACGGCACACCCAGGTCGGGGTGATCCACGAAGACGCCGTCCAGCCCCGCGGCGCGCAGCACCGCCCACTCCCGCTCGTAGTCGCCGAAGGCCGCCGGCCCGCCGGCGCGGCGGAAAGCCGGCAACAGGAATCGGTTCTCGGGACGACACGTCCACGTGAACACCCGCAGCCCGCGCGCGTGCGCGTCGGCGACGAACCGGGCGGGGCCGTGCACCCGGCCCCATCGGTCGGGCGCGAGGATCAGCCGTTTGTCGGGGCTGATGCCGTCGACCGCGTCGGCGAGGGCATCCAGACCCGCCGGGGTGAGCATCGACGCGTAGGACGCCGCCCGTGCGCCGTCCCGGTGCCGGAGGTCGGCGGGCGCACCGCTCGCCTCCACGAGCTGCACGAGGGGCACTCGGATGCCGCGTTCGCGGAGCCGCCGCAGGACGAGCGGTTCGAACGACTCGATGACGAGCGCCAGGTCATCCCACCAGGCCGCCTCGCGGAGCTCCCGCTCCACGAGTTCGGCCATGTCGAACCCCGCGCGCCCGAAGAACGCCGCGTGCTTGACCTCGAGCACCACGCCGACGCCCCCGGCCCGTGCGAGATCGAGCACGTCGCGCAGACTCAGCACGGGATCGAGGTCGTCGTGCGCCGCGCTCCCCGGGCGCACGTCCGGGATCCGCTCCCGACAGCGGAGCGTCTGGAGCTCCGCCCAGGTGAAGTCCTCGGTGAACCACCCTTCCCGCCGCTCTCCGTCGACGACCGCACTGCGTCGGCGGGACGCGAACTCCGAACGGGTCGACACATCGGTGGTCGCGGCGATCTCGTTCTCATGACGGACGACGAGAACTCCGTCCTTCGTGGGCACGACGTCCGGCTCGACGGCATCCACCCCGGCGGCGATGGCCCGCTGGTACGACGAACGGGAGTGCTCGGGGAGATACCCCGGAGCTCCGCGGTGGCCGATGATCAGAGGGCGCTCGACAGGCACCGGCCCAGGCTATCCGGCGCGCTGTCAGGGGTCGCTCGCTCATAGCAGAATCCCAGTCCGTCCCGGGATTCTCGCGGCATCCTCGGCTAGTGTTGGTCTACAGCACGGTGCTGTGATCATCAGCAATTTGGAGTGTGAGTCCCTGTGGCCCTCAACAACCCGGCCTTCAACAACCCGGCGTTCCAGGACCCTCGTGGCGGAGCCCAGACCCGTTACAGCCCCCCGCCCGCCGAGTCGATGACCGCTGCCGCTGCGGCCGCTGAGACGGCGAACATCGAGGGCATGTACGCGGCCCCGTCGGCGGGCGCGGTTCAGACCGACCGGATGACGGTCGAAGACACCGTCTTCAAGACCCTCGGCCTCTTCGCCGTCCTCGTCGTCACCGCGGTGGTCGGCTGGATCTGGACGATGAGCACCGTCACGGTCGCCAACCCCTCGCCGAACGTCCTGCCGATGGTCATCGGCGGTCTCGTGGGCTTCGTGCTCGCGATGGTCGCGACGTTCAAGAAGAAGCCCTCCGTGCCGGTCTTCATCGCCTATGCGGCGTTCGAGGGCCTGTTCATCGGTGGCATCTCGTCGTTCTTCGAGTTCATCTACCCCGGCATCGTGGTGCAGGCGACCCTCGCGACCCTCTCGGTCGTCGGTGTGACGCTCGCGCTCTTCGCCAGCGGCAAGATCCGCGCCTCGGCTCGCGCCACCAAGATCTTCCTGATCGCGATGGTCGGCTACCTGGTGTTCAGCCTCGTCAACCTCGGCCTGATGCTCTTCAACGTGCCCCTCGCCGGCGGCGCGTTCGGCCTCCGCAGCTCCATCGAGATCTTCGGCATCCCGCTCGGTGTCATCATCGGCGTCTTCGTGGTCATCATGGCCGCGTACTCGCTGGTGCTCGACTTCGACCAGATCCAGCGCGGCGTCCGCAACGGCGCCCCCCGTGTCTACGGCTGGGTCGGCGCGTTCGGCATCATGGTCACCGTCGTGTGGCTGTACGTCGAGATCCTGCGCATCCTCGCGATCCTTCGCGGCAACAACTGACGCACCGTTTCACACGGAGGGCCGTCCCGTTCGGGGCGGCCCTCCGTCGTTGCGCGGCGCGTGGCGCGCCCGCCGCCGTGGTCGAGTGTCCAAGACGCGCCGACGCGCGCCGCCGGCATCCGCGTGTCTTGAACACTCACCGCCGCGACGAGCGCCACTCCCTCGCCCGCGCAAGGGAGTCCCGCCCCGGATGCCGCGGGACTAGCCTCGCGCCATGAGCCCCGCCAAGACGCCCCCGACGGTCCTCGACGTCGACGGCCACGAGGTCCGCGTCACCAGCCCCGACCGCGTCGTGTTCCCGGAGCCCGGCCTCACGAAGCTCGACCTCGCGCGCTACTACCTCGCCGTCGCCGAGGGAGCACTGCGCGGAGCGGCCGGTCGCCCCATGGTGCTCAAGCGTTTCGCGAAGGGCCTCGACCAGGAGCCGTTCTTCCAGAAACGCGTTCCCGAGAATCACCCCGATTTCATCGACACCGCGACGCTCCGCTACGCCTCGGGCACGTCCGCCGAGGAGACGGTGATCCGAGACGCCGCGGGTCTCGCCTGGATCGTGAACCTCGGATGCCTCGACCTGAACCCGCATCCGGTGCGCGCCGAAGACCTCGACCATCCGGACGAGTTGCGCATCGATCTCGACCCCATGCCCGGTGTCGAGTGGACGCAGATCGTCGACGTCGCCTTCACCGCCCGTGACGTCCTCACCGACCACGGCCTGGTCGGGTGGCCGAAGACGTCGGGATCCCGCGGGCTGCACATCCTCGTGCGGATTCGTCCGGAGTGGGAGTACCCCGACGTGCGGCTGGCCGCGGAGACGCTCGCCCGCGAGGTCGAGGAGCGCGCACCCGGTCTCGCGACGGCGCGGTGGTGGAAGGAGGAGCGCGGCGAGAGCGTGTTCGTCGACTTCAACCAGAACGCGAAGGACCGCACCGTGGCATCCGCGTACTCCATCCGCCCGCTTCCCGACGCGCGCGTGTCGACCCCGCTCACGTGGGACGAGCTCCGCCACCGCCGCCCGGAGGAGTTCACGGTGCTCACGGTGCCCGAGCGCTTCGCCGCGATCGGCGACCCGCACGCCGGCATCGACGCCGCCGCGGGATCGCTGGACGGCCTGCTCGCCCTGGCCGAGCGGATGGGTCCCGCCGACAAGCCGCCCCGGGGGTCGGACGGCTCGGGGCGCCGCGCGTCGACCATGCCCCTCATCGAGGTCGCCCGCACGAAGACCAAGCCCGAGGCGCTCGACGCCCTCGAGCAGTGGAAGGCGCGGCATCCGGAGACGGCGGCGGCCCTGCATCCCGCCGATGTGATGCTCGACGGCATGCGCGGGTCGAGTTCGCTCTGGTACCGGGTGCGCATCAACCTGCAGCATGTCCCGGATGCCATCCGCCCCCCGCAGGAGTCCCTGATCGCCGACTACGACCCCTGGGCCGGCCGGTCCTGACGCCGCTCCGCCCCAGGTTCAGTGTCCAAGACACGCGGACCGGGCGCGACAGCGTCCGCGTGTCTTGGACACTGAAACGTGAAGGGCCCCGAGCTGCGGCCCCACCTCGGGGCTACCGCCGCGTCGGGCGGGACAGCGCCTCGGCAGCCACCGCCGCGAGCGTCTCCATCGCGCGCGCGGGGCTCAGCGCCGTCGCCCCCACCCGCGCCTCCGCCGAGAGCCGCTGCCGCAACGCCGCGTCGCGCAGCACCCGCACCAGCGCCTCGGCGAGCGCGTCCTCATCGCCGTCCGGCACGAGGATGCCGCCGCCGTCCGCGAGCATGTCGCGGGGGCCGTAGCGGATGTCGTACGCCACAACGGGAACGCCGTGCGCGAGGGCCTCGGCGAGCGCGAGCCCCTGCCCCTCGAACGCCGAGGTCGTGAGGTACACCGCCGCCGAGTCGAGGACCGCACCCGGATCCAGGGTCAGCCCCGGCAGCGACACCACGTCGCCGAGCCCGAGCTCGGCGACGAGCGTCTCGAGCGCCTCGCGTCCGGGGCCCGCTCCCCACAGCTCGAGCCGGGCGCCGGGGACGTCCTCGGCCACCCGCGCGAACGCCCGGATCGCGTGGTCCAGTCGCTTGCCCGGCGCCAGACGCCCGAGCACGACGACGGGTCCATCCGGCGCGTACTCGACCGCCTCGGGCATCGGGATGCCGTGCGGCGCCACGACGTCCACCCGGTCGTCGCCGAAGCGCGCCCGCACGTCGGCGTGCTGCCAGGGCGTCGGCCAGAGGATGGCGTCGAAGCGGGGCGCCACGGCGAGCCACCGCTCCCACAGCGCGTTGACCGGCGCATCGGCCGTGAACGGCGGCTCGAGGTGAATGGTGTGGACGGTGTGCAGGATCCGCACGCCCGGGTCGCCCCAGTCGACGACGAGTTCCCCGAGCTGCCGCGACTCGCAGATCAGCACGACGGGACGGTCGATCTCCGCGCGGAGTCCTCCGACGACGTGCGCGAGCCACGCACGGTACAGCGCTCCGAAGCCGTCGACGACCCCGATGGCATCCCCGGCCGCGTTCCGCACGACGATCGGCGCCGTGGAGAGGTGCCAGTGCGGGTCGACGACGTTCGGCAGGTCCACCGCTCCCCCCGCGACGCTCCGGTACTCCAGCGTGGGGTCCGCCTCGCCCGGCCGGGCGGCCGCTCGCAGCCACTCCGCGGCCCCGCCGTCGGGTCCGACCGCTTCGTCGAAGAGGTTCCGGAACACCTCGGATGTCTCGGCCGCCCCGCGCCGCACGAACTCCGCGCGATGTTCGGCGTGCGCCTCTGCCGTGCCGGGATCGACGGTGAGCATCAACGTCGGGGCACCGGCATCCGCCATCTGCCGCGCGCGCGCGAGGGTCGAGATCGTGTACCCGCCGTCGAGGTCGGGGATGAGCCGGCTCGAGAGGATCAGGTACCACGCGTCCGGGAACATGCCCCCATCCTCCCCCACGTCGCTGTTTCACGATGATCGAAGGGATGCCATCCTCGGTCGAGCCGACAAGAGGGCTTCGCCGATCACGCCGAGCACGAGGATCGCCACGCAGCTCACCGCCATCACGGTGAACCCGAGCACCGGCCCCGCGGCATCCAGTCCCACGCCCGCGATCGTCGACCCGAGCGGGATGCCGGCCCCGACGCCCAGCGACGGGTACGCCAGGAGTTCCGTGACGCGGTCCCGATCCGCGCGTGACTCGACGAGTGCGAAGCCCGCCACGAGCACCGGCCCGATCAGAGCCCCGACCGCCGCAGCGACCGCCAGCGCGACGAGGCTGTCGGCGACGAACGGCAACGCCAGGCCGGCGACGGCGAGGAGCACGCTGCTGCCCAGCCAGCGGGCGCGCAGTGAGGCCCGGTGGCGCAGGGCTCCGTAGACGAGCGCACCCGCGGTGTTGCCGAGAGCGAGTGATGCCATCATCAGCCCCGCCAGCCACGGGGAGCCGAACCGGTCGGCCCAGGCGATGCTCGTGACGTCGAACGACCCGAACATGCCGCCGACCCCGATCCACGCGACCGTCACGGGGAGGATGCCGAGCGGGGGCAGCAGGCGAGGCCGAGGACCGGTGAGGACGGCGCGGGGCGGCTGAGATCCGCGCAGGAGACCGAGCCACAGGAGTCCGATCGCACCCACCACCACGATCGCGGCGATGCCGACCTGCGGCGCGGCGGCCGCCGCGATCAGCGTCAGCACCGGCGGCGCGATGACGAAGACGCTCTCATCGGCGATCGATTCGAGGGCGAAGGCGCTGTGCCGCCGCTCGGGCGAGACCAGGGCGCTCCACCGCGCACGGACGGCGGGGCCCACATCGACCGAGACGGCTCCCGCTACCACCGCGAGCACGAACCACGTCGCGACGGGCATCTCGGCGAGCACCGCGCCCACGAGCACGGTGCTCGCGAGCGACAGCGTGAAGGCGGCGAGCAGCAGCACAGGCTGCTGTCCACGGCGGTCCATGAGTCGGGACCACAGCGGGCCTGCGAGCGCCATGCCGACGACGAACGCCGCACCCACCCCGCCGGCGAGCGCGAAACTCCCCGTCGCGGTCTGAACGAGGAGCACGATGCCGAGATTGAGCGTTCCCCGCGGGAAGCGGGCGACCCACCCCGCAAGCGTGAACCACGGGGCACCCGTCGCACGCAGCACGTCGCGGTAGCCGGAGAAGTCGATACGGGTCACGGGAGACCTGTGCCGTTCTGGCCGGACGAACCCGGGAGATTCCCGAGGGCTGATCGCCGACGCCGTCAGCCTACCCGCATCTCATACGCCTCAGCGGACCGACAGAGCGTCGACACCGACGGACGACGAAGGGGCATCCCCCTACCTCGCCGCTGACGACAGAGCGCCCCCGCCGACGTCCGGCGGAGGGGTGTCGTCTTCCGGTCGATCGGGGTAGGGGCCCTGTTCTCGATCGGAAGACGACACCCCGGAGCCGGAACGACGGCGGGGGCGCGGGAGCCGGTGTCAGACCCGGCTCACTCCCATTCGATCGTCCCCGGCGGCTTCGACGTCACGTCGAGCACGACGCGGTTGACTTCGCGTACCTCGTTGGTGATGCGGTTGCTGATCTTCGACAGCACGTCGTAGGGCAGACGCGTCCAGTCGGCGGTCATGGCGTCTTCGCTGGAGACGGGACGCAGCACGATCGGGTGACCGTAGGTGCGGCCGTCGCCCTGCACGCCCACCGAGCGCACGTCGGCGAGCAGCACGACGGGGCACTGCCAGATCTCGCCGTCGAGCCCGGCCTTGGTCAGCTCGGCGCGGGCGATGGCGTCGGCGTCACGCAGGATCTCGAGACGGTCAGCGGTGACCTCGCCCACGATGCGGATGCCAAGACCCGGCCCCGGAAAGGGCTGGCGGCCGACGATCGCTTCGGGCAGGCCGAGCTCGCGGCCGATGGCGCGCACCTCGTCCTTGAAGAGGGTGCGCAGCGGCTCGACGAGCTCGAACTGCAGGTCTTCCGGCAGGCCGCCGACGTTGTGGTGCGACTTGATGTTCGCGGTGCCGGTGCCCCCGCCCGACTCGACGACGTCGGGGTAGAGCGTCCCCTGCACGAGGAAGCGGATCGGCTCGCCGTCGGCCTTCGCCTCGGCGACGAGGTCGGCCTGCACCTTCTCGAACGCACGGATGAACTCGCGCCCGATGATCTTGCGCTTCTCCTCCGGGTCGCTGACGCCGGCGAGGGCGTTCAGGAACGTCTCGCGCGCGTCGACCGTGATGAGACGCACGCCGGTGGAGGCGACGTAGTCGTTCTCGACCTGCTCGCGCTCGCCCTTGCGGAGGAGCCCGTGGTCGACGAACACGGCGACGAGCTGGTCGCCGACGGCCTCGTGCACGAGCGCCGTCGACACGGCGGAGTCGACGCCGCCCGAGAGGGCCGACAGCACGCGGCCGGTGCCGACCTGCTCGCGGATGCGGGCGACCTGCTCGGCGATCACGTTGCCGCTGTTCCAGTCGGCCGGGAGCCCGGCGGCCTTGTGCAGGAAGTTCTCGATGACCCGCTGGCCGTGGTCGGTGTGCTTCACCTCGGGGTGCCACTGCACCCCGTAGAAGCGGCGGGCGTCGTTCGCGAATGCGGCGACGGGCGTGTGCGCGGTGCGGGCGAGGACCTCGAACCCCTCGGGGGCGCGGGACACCTGATCGCCGTGACTCATCCAGACGTTCTGCTCGACGGGCTGCCCCTCGAGGAGAGTGCCTTCGGTGACGACCGTGGCATCCGTCGCGCCGTACTCACGCAGCCCGGTGTTCGCGACCTCGCCACCGAGGGCCTGCGCCATGACCTGGAAGCCGTAACAGATGCCGAGCGTGGGCACGTCGAGCTCGAACACGCGCTCGTCCAGGCGCGGAGCGCCGTCTTCGTACACCGACGACGGACCACCGGAGAGGATGATGCCCACCGGGTTCTTCGCGGCGATCTCGTCGGCGGTCGCGGTGTGCGGCACGATCTCGCTGTAGACACCGGCTTCGCGGACGCGGCGGGCGATCAGCTGCGCGTACTGGGCGCCGAAGTCGACGACGAGGACGGGACGCTGCGACGTTTCGGTCTGTTCGGTCACCGGGGTCCTTCCGGGGCGGGGACGGGAGCGGATGCCTCGGCGGCTTCGCGCTCGGAGAGGTAGGCGCGCACGCTGCGGGCGGTGCGCACCTCGAGGATGAAGGAGAGGAAGGGCACGACGCCGCCGAGGGCGAGGAACACGAAGCGGCGGAACGGCCAGCGCATGAGGCTCCACACGCGGAAGCACGAGAACAGGTACACGACGTAGAACCAGCCGTGGACCACCAGGATCGCGAGCGAGATGTTCAGACCGTCGCCGGTCGAGAGGATCTCGCAGCCGCTGCCCCCCGGGACGAACAGCGAGAACCACTGGCATCCGGGACCGGGGATGGCGTCAGCGAACCACAGGAAGCCACCGGATCCGCCCAGGAACAGCTCCTTGTGGATGGGCGTGTACTTCACGATCATCTCGGCCACCAGCAACAGCAGGCCGGTACCGGTGATGATCGAGCAGATCTGGTAGAACTTCAGGGCTCCGCGGATCGCCGGGAACGAGGCGAGCTTCGGGGCGCGGGGCATGGATGCCAGTCTAGTCGCGGGATTCCGCGGAACCTGCCGCGAGAGCCTCGGACTGCTCGTCCTCGAGATCTTCCACTTCCTTCTCCCACGCGTCGCGGGCGAGCCGGTACCAGAGGTACAGCGCGAAGCCGGCGAAGATCGCCCACTCCGCCGCGTAGAAGATGTTCAGCCAGTTGACGTGCGAGCGCTCGTCGGGAGCCGGGGAGTCGATGGCATCCAGGGGTCCGATCGCGGACTGCGAGGCGAGGTAGGGCCGGTAGACCGAGACGCCGTCGATGTCGTGCCAGCGTCCCAGCAGTACCGCCGGGGACATCCGCGTCATGGTCTGCGGGTCGACCCCCGAGGGTGCGCGCCCCGGACCCTCGTCCGCGATCAGTCGCCCGGTGAGGGTGACGACCGCGTCGGGATCGGCCTGGACCTGGGCCCGGAGGGCGTCGACGGCGTCCTGCGCCGACGCGGCATCGCGCGTCCAGCCCGCGGCGACCGCGATCGAGGTGGGCGTGGCCACCCCGTCGAGCCGCAGTTGGCCCGTGACCCAGTACCCCTCGACGTCGTCGTTGTATCGCGAGGACACGATGAGGAAGTCGTCGGCGATCCACCGCCCGCTCGCCTCGACCCGCTGCCCGACGAGGGGTTCGGGCAGGTACGCGCCGGGCTGGGCGACGTCGGCGAGCGGTCGGACGACCTCGGTCTGGCCGGGCGCGGGGGGCGCGGAGTCGATGGCTCGGCCGAGCTGCCACTGCCCCAGCCACGCCAGGACCCCCGCCACCACGAGCGAGAACGCCAGGAGCGCCAGCCAGCGCGGACGCAGCATGACCTCGCGCAGCGTCGGCGCGAAGACCTGTCGGGGCTCCTGCTCGAGGGCGGTGGGAGAGGTCACACGGTCTCCGAGATCAGTGTCCGTAGGGCGCGACGACGACCTCGACGCGCTGGAACTCCTTGAGGTCGGAGTACCCGGTCGTGGCCATCGACTTCTTCAGCGCGCCGACGAGGTTGGCGGTGCCGTCGGCCACCGGGGCCGGGCCGTAGAGGATCTGCTCGAGCGGACCCACGCGATCGACCGCGACGCGGTGGCCGCGCGGCAGCTTGGGGTGGTGCGCCTCGGGGCCCCAGTGGAAACCGCGGCCCGGGGCATCCGTGGCCCGCGCGAGCGCGACGCCCAGCATGACCGCGTCGGCCCCCATCGCGAGCGCCTTGACGATGTCGCCCGAGGTTCCGACCCCGCCGTCGGCGATCACGTGCACGTAGCGTCCCCCCGACTCGTCGAGGTAGTCGCGACGCGCACCGGCGACGTCGGCGACCGCCGTGGCCATCGGGGCGTGGAGGCCGAGGGTCGCGCGCGTCGTGGACGCGGCTCCGCCACCGAAGCCGACCAGCACACCCGCGGCGCCCGTGCGCATGAGGTGGAGGGCGGCGGTGTAGGTGGCCGCCCCGCCGACGATCACCGGGACGTCGAGGTCGTAGATGAACTTCTTGAGGTTCAGCGGTTCGGCCACGCTCGAGACGTGCTCGGCGGACACGGTCGTCCCGCGGATGACGAAGAGGTCGACGCCCGCGGCGACGACGGTCTCATACAGGTCGTGGGTGCGCTGCGGCGTCAGGGCGCCGGCGACGGTGACGCCCGCCGCACGGACCTCGGCGAGGCGATCGCGCACGAGTTCGGGCTTGATGGGCTCGGAGTACAGCTCCTGCATGCGCCGCGTCGCCTCGGAGTCGGGGAGGCCCGCGATCTCGGCCAGCAGCGGTTCGGGATCGTCGTAGCGCGTCCACAGCCCCTCGAGGTCGAGGACGCCGAGACCGCCGAGGCGGCCGAGCTCGATCGCGGTGCGGGGGCTCACGACGGAGTCCATCGGCGCACCCAGCACCGGGATCTCGAAGGGGAAGGCGTCGATGGTCCACGCCGTCGACACGTCTTCCGGGTTGCGCGTGCGGCGCGACGGCACGACGGCGATGTCGTCGAAGGTGTAGGCGCGGCGGGCACGCTTCGCGCGGCCGAGATCGATCTCCATGGTCACTCCCCCAGCCTACCCGCCTGCATTTTGCCGACCGGCGTGCTCACCAGGGTTCGTCCGCGCGGGGCGCCATCGAGAGCACCCGCACCTTGTCGGTCGGGAAGCAGGCGTCGAAGAGCTCGTGCACACGCGGGTCGGTGTCGTAGTCGTCGGCGAGACGCAGACCGAACATCGAGTTGATCATCATGCCCTGGGCGAGGAACGCCTGAGCGGACTGGACGTCGAATCCGACGTCGCGCAAGAACTCCCACACGCGCGCGAAGCCGTCACGGGCACGCGGTCCGATGACCGGGTGGGCGCCGAGCAGGAACGCGTGCGACAGGGTCTGATGCAGGCCCCGCACCTGCAGGAGACCGATGTAGGCGTGGCCGACGCGTTCCGGCAGCTCGTCCGGGGCCGCGCCCTCGGCAGCCGCGGTGAACGCGGCCAGCAGACGGTCCAGTGCATCATCGAGCGCTGCAACGAAGAGATTCTCCTTCGTGCCGAACAGGCGGACGACGTACGGCTGGGAGATGCCCGCCGCGCGGGCCACGTCGTCGGTCGTGGTGCCCACGTATCCCTTGGCCCCGAACACGGCGAGCGCGGCGGCCAGGATCTGCGCCCGCCGCTCCTCCGAGCTCATTCGGCGCGCGGGCGCGGAGTCTGTCGGTGACGGCATGTTGACAGGTTATCAGTCGATTACTACAGTGACCTCAGATTTGTTATCAGTCGATTACAACAAGGAGCCTCGTGAACACTCTCCCTCGGTCGCGCCCGTTCGTCTGGGTCGTGATCGCCGCCTCCCTGCCGATGTTCATGGCCACCCTCGACAACCTCGTCATGACCAACGCCCTCCCCGTTCTGCACCGCGAGCTCGGGGCGAGCATCGAGGAGCTGCAGTGGTTCGTCAACGCGTACACGCTCGCCTTCGCGAGCCTCATCCTCATCGCCTCCGCCCTCGGTGACCGCTTCGGACGGCGCACGGCGTTCGTCGTCGGCATCGTCGCCTTCGGGGTGGGGTCCGTGCTCGCGGCGCTGAGCGTCGACCCCGCCCAATTGATCGCGGCACGGGCGGTCCAGGGGCTCGGCGCGGCGGGCGTCATGCCGCTGTCTCTCGCCCTCCTCAGCGGCGCCGTCGCCCCGGAGCGTCGACCTCTCGCCATCGGCATCTGGGGAGGCATCTCCGGTCTCGGCGTCGCGGTCGGACCGCTCGTGGGCGGCGCGGTCATGGAGGGGTGGAACTGGCAGGCGATCTTCTGGCTCAACGTGCCCGTCGCCGTCCTCGCGATCCCGCTCGCCCTATGGGCCCTGCCCAACGCGTTCGGTGACCGCGCGCGCATCGATGTCGTGGGAGCCGTCCTGGCCGGAGGCGGCGTACTCGCCCTGGTGCACGCGATCGTCCGCGGCAACGACGACGGATGGGACTCGGCATCCGTCGTGGGAGAGCTCGCGCTCGGCTCCCTCCTCGTGATGGCGTTCGTGGGCTGGCAGCTGCGGACCCGCTCCCCCCTCGTGCCGCTGCGGTTGTTCCGCGATCGGTCCTTCTCGGTCACGAACGTGGTCGGCTTCGCCTTCAGCTTCGGGACGTTCGGAGCGGTGTTCCTCCTCATCCAGTTCCTGCAGGTGGTGCAGGGGTCGACCCCGTTCGAAGCGGCGTTGCAGACGACGCCGTGGACCCTCGCTCCGATGGTCGTCGCGCCGCTCGCCGGCATCTTCGCGCCGCGGGTCGGGACTCGTCCGCTCCTGATCGTCGGGCTGCTGCTGCAGGCCATCGCGCTGGGATGGATCGCTCTCACCATGTCGGCCGAAGTCGAGTACGCCGCACTCGTTCCGCCGTTCATCTTCGCGGGAGTGGGCATGGGACTCGTGTTCGCCCCGTCGGCGACGGCGTTGCTCGCCACACTCGACGTCGTCGACCACGCCAAGGCGTCGGGCGTCAACTCCACCGTTCGCGAGATCGGGCTGGCGCTCGGGACCGCCGTCATGACGGCGATCTTCGTCGGCGCCGGCGGACAGCTGGTGCCGGATCTCTACGTGGATGCCGCCCGCCCCGCGATCTTCGTCGGCTCGGCGGTGCTGCTGGTCGCCGCGGGCCTCGCCCTCCTCCTGCCCGCCGGCCGCTCGCCGCGCTCGGCGGCCGAGGGGGACGCGGCACCCGCCGAGCAGTCCTTGGCCCGCTGACGCCGACCCGCGCGCGGCGGACGCGCGTCGGCTCAGTCCGCCCCGTCCGACGCCCCCGGTCCCGCCGGGGGCGTCGAGCGCGCGGTGGCAGGATCAGTCGGCGCGTCCGCCCCACGAAGCAACCGGGTCAACGGCCCGTCCAAGAGGAACAGCAGGAAACCGCCCGACCCCACGAGAGGACTCGCCGCGACCGCGAGCCCGCTGAGGATGACGGCGCTCAAGGCCGCGCGCCCGAGGCGGCGCGCGTCATCGCGCGTGAGATCGGGGATCGCACCCGACCGCAGCGCCCAGGTCCACTGCAACCAGCCGACGAGGATCGCGAGGAAGAAGTTCACCGGCAGCAGGACGCGTCCGAGCAGGTACTCGGAGTAGTCCGTGTCCAGTGACGTCGTGAACGGGACGAGGACGACCAGCAGGAGCCGCAGGTTGTTGATCCACATACCCGCGTTGTCGATCCGGACGATCCATTCGAACTGGCGCACGTGCGTCATCCACATGATGCAGAGCACCAGGAAGCTGATGACGAACGAGAACAGCGGGTGGAGCATCTTCAGCAGGCCGTCCGCGAGATCGGCGTTCGACCGCACCTCGCCCAGCGACTGCGACGTGAGGTCCAGCACCAGCAGCGTCGCCGCGATGGCGAAGACGCCGTCGGTGTACGCCTCGGTCCGTCGCGCCGAGACGGTGACGCTCGGGGGCCGCGTTCGCCGGATCATGCGCACAGCGTAGACCCGCCCACGAACGCCGCGAGGGCCGGGCGATCACTCGCCCGGCCCTCGCGAGGACGCCTACTTCTTGTAGTTCGGCGCCTCGACGACGATCTGGACGTCGTGCGGATGCGACTCCTTCAGGCCGGCGGAGGTGATGCGCACGAACCGCCCCTTGGCCTTGAGTTCCTCGACGGTGCGGGCCCCCACGTAGAACATCGACTGACGCAGGCCGCCGATGAGCTGGTAAGCCACGGCGGCGACGGGCCCGCGGTAGGGGACCTGACCCTCGATGCCTTCGGGGATCAGCTTGTCGTCGCTGGGGACGTCGGCCTGGAAGTAGCGGTCCTTCGAGTACGACGTCTTCTTCCCGCGGGTCTGCAGCGCGCCCAGCGAGCCCATGCCGCGGTACTGCTTGAACTGCTTTCCCCCCTGGAAGACGATCTCGCCCGGCGACTCGTCGGTACCCGCGAGGAGCGATCCGAGCATCACGGTGTCGGCACCGGCGACCAGCGCCTTGGCGATGTCACCCGAGTACTGCAGACCGCCGTCGGCGATCACGGGCACGCCGGCGGGGATCGCGGCCTGTGCGGCTTCGTAGATGGCGGTGACCTGGGGCACGCCGACTCCGGCGACCACGCGGGTGGTGCAGATCGAACCCGGGCCGACGCCGACCTTCACGGCATCCACTCCCGCGTCGATGAGCGCCTGGGCGCCCTCGCGCGTGGCGACGTTGCCGCCGATCACGTCCACGTGCGCGAACGACGCGTCGGCCTTGAGGCGACGGACGATGTCGATGACGCCGGCGGACTGCCCGTTGGCGGTGTCGACCACGAGGACGTCGACACCCGCGTCGCGCAGGGCCTCGGCCCGCTGCCACGCGTCGCCGAAGAAGCCGATCGCCGCGCCGACGCGGAGGCGACCCTGCTCGTCCTTGGTCGCGAGCGGATACTTCTCGCTCTTGTCGAAGTCCTTGATGGTGATAAGGCCGGCGAGCTTTCCGTCCTCGTCCACCAGCGGCAGCTTCTCGACGCGGTGCTTGGCGAAGGTCGCGATGACGTCGTTCGCGTGGATGCCGACGGGCCCGGTAATCAGGCCCTCCTTCGTCATCACGTCCCTGACGAGGGTCGTCTGACGCTCGAAGCCCGAGACGAAACGCATGTCGCGGTTGGTGATGATGCCCACGAGGACGCCGTCCGGGTCGATGACCGGCAGGCCGGAGATGCGGTACTGCGCGCACATCGCGTCGACCTCGGCGACCGTGGCATCCGGGGTGGTGGTGATCGGGTTCGAGACCATGCCGGACTCGCTGCGCTTGACCTGGTCGACGATCGCCGCCTGGTCCTCGATCGAGAGGTTGCGGTGCACGATGCCGATTCCGCCCTGGCGGGCGATCGCGATGGCCATCCGGGCCTCGGTCACGGTGTCCATCGCGGACGACAGCAGGGGGGTGGCGACGGTGATACGACGGGTGAGCCGCGACGACGTGTCGGCCTCGCTCGGGATGACGTCCGTGTGCCCCGGCAGAAGCAGGACGTCGTCATAGGTCAGTCCGATGAAACCGAAGGGGTCGTGCTGCTCCATGGATCCTCCTGCGCGCGCGGCGCCTGTTCGAAAAAGGACGACGTCGGCCGGTGCGCGCGAGGCGCTCCGCCATGAATTCTAAGCGCCGCGGGGTGCGGAATCATTCCCGAGTCCCGGACCCGGCGGACGAGGTCGTCACGACACGGTTCGCTAACGGCGTCGGACCGAAACACGAACGACACATTACGCTCGTAGCGTCGATCGTCGAAGCTGACGAAACGACCTCGTCAGCGCTGCCGAACTGGAGACTCCGTGGGTCATTCCTCCCCCACCGCGACACGATCGCGCATACTTCCCCGCCCAGCCGTCCTCCTCGTCTCGCTCCTGGCGAGCGCGGTCGCCGTGCTGAGTCTGTTCCTGGCCTCACCGGCTCATGCGCAGACGACACCGGCCCCGACCCCGGCGGCGACGCCCGGCGCGGTCGACGTCGCGACGCAGTTCACGATCGGCGGGATCATCCGCGCCGGAGACGAACCCGTCGAGGGCGTCGAGATCACGGTCGAGGGCTCCGGATTCTCCGAGGTGGGCACCACGGGTGCGGACGGGCGCTGGTCGGTCGCCGTCCCGGGCCCCGGACAGTACACCGCGAAGCTCAACGTCGACTCGCTGCCCGACGGCGTCGCCCCGCGCGACCCGTCCAACATCACGCGCGACGTGACCGTGGGCACCACGAACACCGTGAACGTCCTGTTCCCCACGGGTGAGGGCACCGCGGCGACGGGGTCGATCTGGGAGACCCTGTTCTCCCGCTTCATCTACGGTCTGAACTTCGGCCTGCTGCTCGCGCTCGCCGCGATCGGGATCTCGCTGATCTTCGGCACGACGGGCGTCAACAACTTCGCGCACGGTGAGATGCTCACGTTCGGCGCGATCATCTTCTACGTGTTCACCTCTCTCGGGTGGAACCTACTGCTGGCCGTGCTCCTCACGGTGGCGCTCTCGGCCGCGCTCGGCTGGACACAGGATGCCGTGCTGTTCAAACCCCTCCGGAAGCGCGGAGTCGGCTTGGTCCAAGTGCTCATCGTGACGATCGGCCTCTCGATCGTCCTGCGCTACCTGTACCTCTACTTCTTCGACGGCGGCACGCGGAACATCGACACCGGGATCACCGACAACGTCACGATCGGCCCCGTGACGATCACCCTCACGTCGCTGATCAGCATGGGCGTGAGCGTGGTCATGCTCGCCGCGGTCGCCTACTTCCTCACCCGCACCCGCATCGGCAAGGCGACGCGAGCGGTCAGCGACAACGCCTCGCTCGCCGCGGCATCCGGAATCAACGTCGACCGCGTCATCCGCATCGTCTGGGTGCTCGCGGGCGCGCTCACCGGCCTCTCGGGCGTGCTCTACGGCCTCTACCGCGGAGTCACCTGGGACATGGGCTTCGCGATCCTGCTGCTGCTGTTCGCCGCGGTGACCCTCGGCGGTCTCGGCAGCGCTTTCGGCGCCCTGGTGGGGTCGCTCATCATCGGCATCATCACGGAACTGTCCACCATCGTCATCCCGCCCGACCTCCGGTACGCGGTGGCGTTGATCGTGCTCATCGGCGTGCTGCTGTTCCGGCCGCAAGGTGTGCTCGGTCGTAAAGAGCGGATCGGCTGAGGAAGAACGACATGGACTGGCTCTCAATCTTCAACAACGCCGCCGGCGAGCTCATCAGCCCGACCACGGCCGCCTACGCCCTGGCCGCGATCGGCCTGAGCGTCCACTTCGGCTACGCGGGCCTGCTCAACTTCGGACAGGCCGGCTTCATGGCCGTCGGCGCCTACGCCTTCGCGATCGCCACACTGTCGTTCTCGGCCCCCGTGTGGCTGGCGATCCTCGTCGCGATCGTCGCCTCGGTGCTGTTCGCCTTCATCCTCGGCATCCCGACGCTACGGCTCCGCGCCGACTACCTCGCCATCGTCACCATCGCGGCGGCCGAGATCGTGCGCTACGTCGTCTCGACCGTCGGCCTCACCGACATCACGGGCGGCTCGCAGGGCCTGAACGGCTACAACCGCGAGTTCCAGAACATGAACCCGCTCCCCGGCGGCACCTACGGCATCGGGCCCTGGACCTACTCGGCCAACGACTGGTGGGTGCGCCTGTTCGGGTGGGGTCTCGTGATCCTCGCCACGCTCCTGGTGTGGCTCCTGATGCGCAGCCCGTGGGGCCGCGTGGTCAAGGGCATCCGCGAAGACGAGGACGCCGTGCGCAGCCTCGGCAAGAACGTCTACTCCTACAAGATGCAGGCGCTCGTGCTCGGTGGTGTCATGGGCGGTCTCGCGGGCGTGGTGTTCATCCTCCCCCGCGCCGTGCAGCCCGGTAACTACGGAACGGCGCTGACGTTCTTCATCTGGACCGCTCTGCTGCTCGGCGGCGCCGCGACCCTCCTCGGCCCCATCGTGGGCGCCGCGCTCTTCTGGGTGCTGCTGTCGCTGTCCAACGGCATCATCGTCGGGCTCCGTGACGTCGGCGTCCTCGGCTTCATGAGCTCCACCCAGACCGGGCAGGTGCGCTTCATCATCGTCGGGATCGGGCTGATGCTCCTGGTCATCTTCCGACCACAGGGCATCTTCGGCAACAAGAAGGAGCTGTCGTTCAATGTCTGACACGACCGTCACCCACGCCCTGGTGAAGGGCGAGGTCGGCCCCGGCTGCGAGAAGGTCGACCCGATCGTCGTCGCCGACGGAGTCACGCGGCAGTTCGGCGGCCTCAAGGCCGTCGACGTCGAGCACCTCGAGATCCCGCGCGGGCAGATCACCGCTCTGATCGGGCCGAACGGCGCCGGCAAGACGACGCTGTTCAACCTGCTCACCGGCTTCGACAAGCCGAACACCGGCCGCTGGAGCTTCGAGGGGTCCAACCTCGCGGGCGTCCCCGCGTTCAAGGTGTCGCGAAAGGGCATGGTCCGCACGTTCCAGCTGACCAAGTCGCTCGGCCGTCTGTCCGTGCTGCAGAACATGCTCCTCGGCGCTCGCGGGCAGAAGGGCGAGAACATCTTCCGGGCCATGATCCCCGGGATCTGGCGCTCGCAGGAGCGCGCGAACACGGAGCGGGCCGACGATCTCCTGCGCCGGTTCAAGCTGGATGCCAAGCGCGAGGACTTCGCCGCGTCGCTGTCCGGCGGCCAGCGCAAGCTCCTCGAGATGGCGCGCGCGCTGATGAGCGACCCGACCCTCGTCATGCTCGACGAGCCGATGGCCGGTGTGAACCCGGCCCTGACGCAGAGTCTGCTCGGGCACATCCTCGACCTGAAGAAGGAAGGCATGACGGTGCTCTTCGTCGAGCACGACATGCACATGGTCCGCCACATCTCGGACTGGGTCGTCGTGATGGCCGAGGGCCGCGTCGTCGCCGAAGGTCCGCCCGAGACGGTGATGAGCGACCAGGCCGTCATCGACGCCTATCTCGGCGCGCACCACGACACCGACCTGGGCGACATGACGACGTCGCAGATGGAGACCATCCAGGCCGAGGCCGCCGCCGAAGCCGAAGCCGACCTCGTCGCCGACGAGAAGGACGGAAAGCTCTGATGACCGACACCGCCACCCGCACCGCGGTGCTGCGCACCGACGACCTCGTCGCCGGCTACCTCCCCGGCGTGAACATCCTCAACGGCTGCACCGTGGACGCCTACCAGGGCGACCTGATCGGCATCATCGGCCCCAACGGCGCCGGCAAGTCGACGCTGCTGAAGGCCATCTTCGGACAGGTGAAGATCCGCGGCGGAGCCGTGCTGCTCAACGGCGAGGACATCACCTCGCTCAAGGCCGACAAGCTCGTCGGCAAGGGCGTCGGCATGGTTCCGCAGAACAACAACGTCTTCCCGAGCCTGTCGATCGAGGAGAACCTGCAGATGGGGCTCTTCCAGCGTCCCAAGGTCTTCGCGGAGCGCTTCGAGTTCGTCACGGGCCTGTTCCCCGAACTGGCCAAGCGTCGCCGTCAGCGCGCGGGTTCGCTCTCCGGCGGTGAGCGACAGATGGTCGCGATGGGTCGCGCGTTGATGATGGACCCGTCGGTGCTGCTGCTCGACGAGCCCTCTGCCGGGCTCTCGCCCGTGCGCCAGGACGAGACCTTCCTCCGCGTCGCCGAGATCAACCGCGCGGGCGTGACGATTATCATGGTCGAACAGAACGCCCGCCGCTGCCTGCAGATCTGCCACCGGGCCTACGTGCTCGACCAGGGCAAGGACGCGTATACGGGCACCGGACGCGAACTGCTGACCGACCCCCGGGTCATCGAGCTGTACCTCGGCACGCTGGCCGCCGACGAGGACGCCAAGCGCGACGCACGGGAGACCGAAGCCTGATCCGCGCGCGTCCCGCGGGGGCGACGCTCACTCTGGTGGGCGTCGCCCTCGCGGGATGCTCCGCGAGTCCTCCGCCCGTCGTCCCCCCGGGGCTGACCGTGGCGGTCGTGCAGCAGCGCGGCGACATCGCCCCGGGGCGGGTGCAGCTCCGGGTCGACAACGGTTCGGGTGAGGCCGTGACGATCGCAGCCGCGACACTGACGGCACCGGCGCTGGCTTCCCCCGCCGCGTGGGATGCCCGCCGCACGGAGACGCTCGCGCCCGGCCGCATCGTGGATCTTCCGGTGATGCTCCCCGCCCTGCGCTGCCGGCCGGGCGACGGGGCGATCCGCGTGACCCTCGAGACGACGATCGGCGGCATCTCGGGTACGTCCGAGCTCGACGCCGACGACCCGCTCGGCATCCTCGCCCGCCTGAGCGCGGCACAGTGCGACCGCGACGATCTCGCGGCCGTGGCGGAGGTCGCGGCCACGGCCGCGTCGCCGCGCGGGGACGGGACGGCCGACCTGACGATCTCGATCACGCCGACGGGCGGAGACGGCGAGCCGATCGAACTCGAGGCGATGCGGGGCACCCCGCTGCTGCACTTCGCCGAGGGGGAGGAAGCGGTGCTCGCCACGACCGTCTCCCCCGGCGATGCCCCCTCGACCCTGACGGTCGCCGTGACGCCGCGCCGGTGCGACCCCCACGCGATCGCCGAGGACAAGGTCGGCACGCTCTTCGACCTCGTCGCCCGCGTCGACGGCCGGGAGGTGGTGGTCTCGCTGCCCCGCCCGCAGGCGGTGGCCGACGACCTGCTCGCCTTCACCGCAGCCGCCTGCGGCCTGGCGCCCTGACACCTTGGCGCCCTGACGCCGAGCCCCCGTCGCCGCGCCGCCCTACCGGGCACGGCCGCGTGCGTAGCGTCGAGACTGCATCCGGCCGACATCTCCCCCGCAGCGTGCAGTGGGTTCGTCGATCAGATGCAGTCTCGCGCCACGGTGGTCGCACGAAGAAGGGCCCGGATGCCATGGCATCCGGGCCCTTCCCGATCAGCTCAGGTCACTCGTTGAGCGAACCGAACTCGGTGTTCAGCAGGGTGTACTTGTTGTCGGCACCGTACTGGTAGATGCCGATGTACGCCTCGGTCGGGTCACCGTTCTCGTCGAAGGTGATCGGGCCCGAGACACCGTCGTAGTCGATGTCCTTGCCGTCGTTGATGAGCTTCAGGCAGTCCGCGAACGTCGTGCACTTCTCGCCGCCCTCGGAGACCGACTGCAGGTTGTCACGGATGGCGGTGCCCGAGTCGTCCTTGGCCTGCGCCGCGGCCAGGGCCGCGAGGATGACCGCGTCGTACGACTCCGGTGCGTAGCTGAAGTCGGTCAACGAGGGGTCGACCTCCTTCAGGCGCGCCTGGAAGGTCGTGTCGGCCGGGTTGCCGGGCAGCGTGCCCTTGGCACCCTGCAGGGTGCCGGGCTGGAACTCGTACGAGTTCGACAGGTTGCCGTCGACGAAGTAGACCTTCGAACCCGGGAAGCCCTGCGTGTTCACCAGCTGCGGGATGATCGAGGAGGTCTCCTCGAACGCGATCACGGCGATGGCGTCGGGCTTGGCGGCCAGGAGCTGGTCGACCTGCGACGTGAACACCGTGTCACCCGGGTTGTAGGGAACCGCGACCGAGACCTCGCCGCCGGCGGCCTCGATGGCCTTGGTGGCGTTGTCCTTCAGACCGGTGCCGTACGGGTCGTTGATGTAGATGATGCCGACGTTGGCGGCACCGTCGCCGACCATGAGGTTACCGAGCACGCGACCCTGGAGGACATCCGAGGGGGCGGTGCGCCAGTAGTACCCGTCGTCGGCGTACGTCGTGAAGTCGGGCGACGTGTTGGCCGGCGAGATCTGGACGATGCCCGCGTTGACCAGCTGGTCGACGAACGTGAAGGACACACCCGAGGACGCGGCACCGATGACGACGTCGGCACCGGCGCTGACGAGCTCCGTCGCCGACTGCGTGGCGATGTCGGTCGTCGTGTCACCCGAGTCGCGCTCGGTGAGCGTGGTCTTGAACGGGAACGCGTCGCCCGTGGCCTCGATGTCCTTGATCGCGAGCTTCACGCCGGCGACCTCGGGCGGGCCGAGGAAGGCGAGGTTACCGGTGGCGGGAAGGATCGTGCCGACGCTGAAGGTACCGTCGGCCTTGGACACGGCGCCTCCGCCGGACGATGCGCTGGGGGCGGCGGCGTCGCCGCCACCGGCGCAACCGGCGAGGACGAGCGCGCTGGCACCGACCAGGGCGAGACCGCCCAGGACCTTGCCGGCACGCGAACGCGTGAAGACGCTCATAGTGCTCCTTGCTGTGGATGAACGTTCGACGACACAGGGGTGCCGTCTGGTGTCCTAAACCTAATCGCCCCCACGTTTTCGTCGTGTTGCCGTTCGTTAACGATGTGCGTCGTCGAGGTCACGGCGTCATAACGCCCCCTAGACGGGCTCACCGACATCCGATATTGCGGGTCGACGGCGCCGCGCCGCTACGAGCGAATCCACACTCAGAACGGTGAGCGCGACCCAGACGAGGCCGAACCCGATCCAGCGCTCGAGCGTCATCGGCTCGTGCAGCACCCACACGCCGATGCCGAACTGGATGATGGGGGCGACGAACTGGATCAGCCCCATCACGGTCAACGGCGCCCGACGCGCCCCCGCGGCGAAGAGCAGCAGCGGAACCGCGGTGATCGCGCCCGCCGACGCCAGCAGGGCCGTGTGCACGGGGCCGTTCGCCCCCATGGTCAACCCACCGGTCACCGCGACGACGACCAGCTGCACGATCGCGACCGGGAGCAGCCAGAAGGATTCGAGCGTCAGCCCGCTGACGGCATCCACGGACGGACCGATCTGCTTCTTCACCAGGCCGTACACGCCGAACGAGAGCGCGAGGGTGAGGGCGATCCAGGGGAACGCCCCGTATCCGACCACGATCACCATCACCGCGGCCACCGACAGCCCGATCGCGATCCACTGGACCGGGCGCAGCCGTTCGCGGAGCACCGTCACCCCGAGCAGCACCGTGACGATGGGGTTGATGAAATAGCCGAGGCTCGTCTCGATCACCCGGTCGTTCAGCGCACCGTAGACGTAGGTCTGCCAGTTGACGTAGATCAGGGCTCCGGCCAGGGCCGTCAGGCCGAGGAGGCGGGGCTGCCGCACGATCACGAGGAACGGGCGCCACGCGCGCAGCACCGTCAGCAGGATCAGACAGAACACGAACGACAGCAGGATGCGCCACGCGACGAGCTCCCACGGACCGGTCGGCTCGAGCTGCAGGAAGTACAGCGGCAGCACGCCCCACAGGAGATAGGCGGCGAAGGCGAACAGGCCGCCGCGGACGGCTCCCGAGGCGGGCGGCGAAGCGGGGGTCACTTCCCCAGCCTAGGCCGGGGCACCGACGCGGACCTGCCGGAGATCGCGCATTCCGCGCCAAAAAGCAGAACCCCGGATGCCGAGGCATCCGGGGTTCCGAAGAAATCGCGAAGCGATCAGCGAACGACCACCGCGAGGACGTCGCGGGCCGAGAGCACGAGGTACTCGTCGGCGCCGAACTTGACCTCGGTGCCGCCGTACTTGCTGTACAGCACGCGGTCACCGACGGTGACGTCGAGGGGGACACGGTTGCCGTTGTCGTCGATACGGCCGGGTCCGACGGCGACGACCTCGCCCTCCTGCGGCTTCTCCTTGGCGGTGTCGGGGATGACGAGACCACTCGCGGTGGTCTGCTCAGCCTCGACCTGCTTGATGACGATGCGGTCCTCGAGCGGCTTGATGGAAACCGACACGGTCTACCTCTTCTTTCTCGTTACAGAAGACTTGTCAGCACTCACGCGGGGAGAGTGCTAATCCGAGTGTAGAGAAGCGCTGGCACTCACGCAACGCGAGTGCCAGCACAATCGACACCTAGGCTGGCCCGGTGGAGATCGCCGAGCTGACCGCCCTGCTCACCCCCGCCGGCCTCACCCTGCTCGACGAGGTGGGTCCGCTCACGACGACCGATGAAGCCGCTCGCGCGGTGTCGCGGCTGCGCGCGGCCGGCCACTCCCCCGATCTCGTCGCCGCCGTCGTGGGCCAGGCCCGGCTGCGCGTGAAGGCCGGGGCGAAGTTCGGACCCTTCGCCGACCGCATGCTGTTCACGCGGGCGGGACTGGAACAGGCCACACGGCTGCCGATCGCGGCGCGGCACGCGGGCCGTTTCCGCGCCGCGGGCGTCTCGTCCGTGGCCGACCTCGGCTGCGGGATCGGCGGCGACGCCCTGGGGCTCGCGGGACTCGGCATCCGGGTGCACGCCGTCGACGCCGACGAGGTCACGGCCGCGATCGCCGCGTACAACCTCGCCCCCTTCGGCGACACGGTCACCGTGGCCCACGGGCGCGCGGAGGACACCGACCTGAGCGAGGCGGATGCCGTGTGGCTCGATCCCGCGCGACGCACCGCCGGGCACGGGGAGACCCGTCGCGTGTCGGCCGACCAGTGGTCGCCGTCGCTGGACTGGGTGTTCGGACTGCTGCAGGAGCGGCCCGGCGGCGTGAAGCTCGGCCCCGCGTTCGACCGCGAGCTGATCCCGGACGACGTCGAGGCGCAGTGGATCAGCGCCGACGGCTCGACGATCGAGCTCGTCCTGTGGGCGGGAAGCCTGGCGCGGGACGACATCCGCCGCGCCGCGCTCGTCGTGCGCGGCGACGAGGCCTGGGAGCTGACGGCTCCGGCCGACGCACCCGACGTCGAGCCCCGCGAACTCGGCGCCTTCGTGCACGAACCCGACGGGGCGGTCATCCGCGCCCGGCTGATCGGCGAGGTCGCACGGTCCCTGGATGCCGGGATGCTGGCGCCCGGCATCGCCTACCTGACGTCGGACGCGGCGCTCACGAGTCCCTTCGTCTCGTCGTTCCGCGTACGCGAGGAGCTGCCCGCGGACACCAAGAAGCTGGCGCGGGCACTACGGGAGCGGCGCATCGGCACGCTCGAGATCAAGAAGCGCGGCGTGGACGTCGACCCCGCGGTCCTGCGCACGCGCCTCTCGCTGCGCGGCGACGAGTCGGCGACGCTGCTGATGACCCGGGTCGCGGGTCGTCGAGTCGCACTGCTGGCCGACCGCGTGAGCTGACGACCCTCAGGCGGCGCGCTCGGCGAGGAACTCGTCGATGCTGCGCCGCGTGGCCGTGAGCGTGGCGATGCGCGCGGACAGATCCTCTCGCACGCGGGTGAGCTGTTCGGCGAGCGCGTCGTGCGCCTCGGCCGGCGCATCGCCGGTGCAGGCGAGCACCGACGTCACGATCTCGCGCGGGAAATCCATGCCGAAGAGCAGCTGGATGACGATCGCCCGCTCCACCGCGACGTCGTCGTAGCGGCGGTAGCCGTTGGACTCCCGCTCGGACGAGATGAGCCCGAGCTGCTCGTAGTACCGCAGGGAGCGCGCGCTCACTCCGCTCCGACGGCTGACCTCGCCGATCCTCACGCCATCCGCCTTGACCTTGACACAATGTCAATCTATACGCTCTCCCACGCCGCGGGGCAGAGGGCCCGGAGGCGGAAGGGGATCATGAACGCGCACGTCGAGGCCGGCGGCCGAACCCGGACATTCGTCGTGGTCGGCGAGGCCGACGAACCGGCGGGACGGCCGCTCGTCCTGGTCTTCCACGGGTCGAAGCAGACCGGCGAGAGCCACCGACGCTTCACGGGGCGCGCGCTGGACTCTCTCGCGACGGAGGGCCGTGCGGTGGTCGCCTACCTCGACGGGTACCGAAGCAACTGGAACGACGCCCGCGTCCAGAGTTCCTTCCCCGCACGCAAGGAGAACGTCGACGACATCGCCTTCGCCCGTGAGGTCGTGGCATCCGTTGCCGAGAGCCACGGAATCGACACCGATTCCGTCGTCGCGGTGGGCTTCTCCAACGGCGGGCAGATGGTCATCCGACTTCTCCACGAGGCCGCGGAGCTGCTCGCCGGCGCCGTGATCGTGGCGGCGACCATGCCCGAACGCGAGAACTTCGGCGCGGAGTTCTCCGCCCGGACCGACCATCCCGTCCCGGTGACGATCGTGGCGGGTACGGCCGACCCGATCATTCCCTTCGAGGGTGGACGGATGCCGTGGTGGGCGCGCACGGTCTTCTCCATCGGCGGCCGGACGCTCTCCGCGGTCGCGACGGCGGACTACTTCGCCCAGCGGAACGGGATCACGGTCGAGCCGTACCGGAGCGAGCCCGCGGCGTCCGCGAAGGTCCCGGTGGAGATCCTCGCCCACCGAGAGGCGGGACGACCACCCGTCACCCTGTACGTCGCGCGCGGCGGCGGCCACACCGTACCGGGTCCGGCGGTGGGACCTCGCGTCGGACGCACGGCGGAGCATCCCGGCATCCGGGACATCGTGTCGGAGATGCTCGGAGAGCTGCGCGGGTCACACCGGTGACAGCTGCGACAGCGCCCACAGCAGCCACCCGGCGCTGAAGATCACCGACAGCACCGCGAGGGCGAGCGCCCAGATCGCCACGCGACGGCTGTCGTGCGCGCGCCGCAGCGAGATGATCGACATGACGATCGCGATCACGCCGAGCGGCAGCAGGACACCCGCGAACAGCGACGCGATCAGGGCTGCGATCGCGACGGCCAGGGCCCAGGGCGCGACCGACGGAGGGGCGGTGGGTGCGGGCGGGCTCCACGGCACGATGTGCTCGCCGAACGCTGCACGCTCCAGCTGCGCGGTGGGGAGACGATGGTCGTCGAGCGCGTCGCCCGCGGCGATCTGCTCCGCGGCCGTGGGGGCAGCCCCCGCCTCGGTCGCCTTGAGCGCGCGTCGGCTCGGCGGCGGCACCTCGCTCATGAGGCCGCCCGGGCGGGCAGCGGACCGGGGGCCACGGCATCCGGATCTTCGGCGACCTGGATCTCGGTCACCGGGAGCGTGGAATCCGCACCGAAGGCGAGGGTGGACGGGCGGCGCCCCGACGCGATGAGCTCGGCGGCGAGCGCCGCGATCATGGCACCGTTGTCGGTGCAGAGCCGGAGCGGCGGGATGCGCACGGCGACGCCCGCGGCGGCGGCACGTTCGAGGGCGACGTCGCGCAGACGCTTGTTGGCGATCACGCCGCCGCCGAGGAGCAGGCGGGGCACCCCGTGGCGCTCGCACGCGTCGAGCGCCTTGGTGACGAGCACGTCGACGACGGCCTCGCGGAACGACGCCGCGACATCGGCGACCGGCACGGGCTCGCCCGCGGCCTCGTGCTGCTCGACCCAGCGGGCGACGGCGGTCTTGAGCCCGGAGAACGAGAAGTCGTAGCGGTGGGATGCCATGTCGGACGCGCGCGACAGCCCCCGGGGGAAGCGGATCGCGGTCGGATCGCCGGAGGCGGCGGCGCGGTCGATCTCGGGACCGCCGGGGTACGGCAGCTTCAGCAGGCGGGCGACCTTGTCGAACGCCTCACCCGCGGCATCGTCCATCGTTTCGCCGAGCAGCTCGACGTCGCTGGTGAGGTCGCGGACGAGCAGCAGCGACGTGTGGCCGCCGCTCACGAGGAGCGCGACGGTGGGGTACTCGAGCTCGCCGGCCTCGGCGTCGAGGATGTCGGCGGCGATGTGGCCGACCAGGTGGTTCACGGCGTACAGCGGCTTGTCGAACGCGACCGCGAGGCCCTTGGCCGCACCGACGCCGACCATCAGGGCGCCGGCGAGTCCGGGGCCGCTGGTGACGGCGACGGCGTCGATCTCGTCGAGCGTCACCCCCGCCTCGGCGAGCGCCGCGTCGATCGAGGGCTGCAGCGCCTCGAGGTGCGCACGGGCGGCGACCTCGGGGACGACACCGCCGTAGCGGGCGTGCTCGTCCATGCTCGAGGCGATGGTGTTGCTCAGCAGCTGCCGGCCGCGGACGATGCCGATGCCGGTCTCGTCGCAGCTGGTCTCGATGCCGAGCACGAGGGGCGCGTCCATCAGCACCATCCCTTTCCTGCTGTCGCCGTGTCGTCGGGGGTGCGCCGCGCGGACCACGCCCGAAGGTCGAGCTGCATGACGATCGCGTCGACGTCGTCCGGCTGGTAATACCGCGGGCGGCGACCCACCTCGGCGAAACCCTCCGACGCGTAGAGCGCCTGCGCGACGGGGTTGTCGGCGCGCACCTCGAGGAAGACGTCGTGCACGTCGCGCCGCGCGGCCTCGTCGAGCAGTTCCGTCAGCAGCGCACGGCCGCGCCCGCGACCGCGAGCGGTCTCGGCGATCGTGATCGTCTGGATGTCGGCATCCCTCGCCCCGCGGACGGCGCGCAGCCCCGCGTAGCCGACGAGGCGACCGGCCTCTTCGACGACGACGTACCAGCCGTGCGGCGACGCGAGCTCTTCGCGCATCATCGCCGGGCTCCACGCGTCGGTCGGGAACGAGGCGTGCTCGAGCGCCATGATCGCGTCGAGGTCGTCGAGCGTCGCGGTGCGAGTGGGCATCAGCTCACCCGCTTCGGGGCGTGGGCGGCGACGACGTCGGGGCTGCGGAGGTACAGCGGCTCGGAGCCGGCGAGCGCGCGACCGGCGTCGAGCGCGCGGGCGGCGGCGAGCGCGATCATCGCGGCCGAGACCCCCGTCGCGTCATAGCGCACGGCCTCGAGCTCGGCGAGACGGGCGTCGAGCTCGTCGCGGGGGCTCAGCGCGGCATCCAGGATCCGGATCGGGAGCCCGTCGTCGTCGATGCCGTCGTAGACGCTGTACGCGAACTCCCTGCGACGGGCGTCGGTGACGACGGCGAAGCGCGGGGTCTCGGTGCCGGTGAGGGCGTCTCGGAGCAGGACGCCGAGGGCGATGCCGTCGTGGCTCGGCACGGGGACGAGCGGGATGCCGCGTCCCAGCGCGAACGCGCGCGCCGTGGCGATGCCGACACGCAGGCCCGTGAAGGGCCCGGGCCCCATGCCGATCGCCACGTGCGTCGGCTCGGGCGCAGCCTGGAGGGCGCGGCTCAGCAGATCGCCGATGACCTCGGCGTGCCCGAGGGCGTTCTCGCTCTGCTCGTCGGCGAGGACCTCGCCGTCGCGCGCGATCGCCGCCACCGCGGTGCCGAGGGAGCTGTCGATGCCGATGATCACCGTTCCAGGGTATCCGGGGCGCCCGACACCGTTGCCGCGGGCGGTGGGTCGGTGCTCGCCGAGCACAACTCCTGCGGATGGCGCCGCACTGCGCATCGCTGGCTGCGGACGGGCGGAATTGCCGGAGTTCTGCAGGCATCCGACGAGTCGCTCGGCTCCGAACAATAAGCATGGAACGACACCTGCGCCGACTGGTGGTGCCGACGGCTGCCGGGCCGATCGTCGCGCACACCGGCCGACGCTCGGCCGGCACGGTCGCGACACTGCTGCTGCACGGTGCCGCAGGGTCATGGAAGACGTGGATGCCACTCCTCAGCGCGGCCGATCGACTCGGCATCCCGCTCGATGACGTCATCACGGTCGACCTGCCCGGGTGGGGCGAGTCCCCCGGCCCGGCACCCTCGCCGCAGGATGCCGCGGAGGCGGTCGTCGCGGTGGCCCGCGCCCTCGGATACCCCCGGTGGCGCGTCGTCGGCCACTCGCTCGGCGCCGTGATCGCCCTGGACGTCGCGGCACGATTCCCGGCGCAGACCGTCGCCGTCGGACTCGTCTCCCCCACCGGCGCCGCGGTGCGCGCCGTGGTGCGGCGCCCGCTGACCGGATGGCTGACGCTCCCCGCGTTCGGCGGCATGGTCGTGGCGATGGGCATCCTCCGCGGTCTCGGCCCGCTCGCCCCTCCGCTGCTGCACGGTCTGCGCCGCGTCGGAGCGCTGCGCGTGTTGGCGCGCCCATTGTTCCGGCATCCGGATCGCGTCGACCCGGTGGTCTCGGGTGCGCTGGCCGACGAGATCCGCCCCGCCGCGTTCCTCTCGGCGGCGCGCGCCGCCCGCACGCACGACGACGCCGCCTGGAAGCGGATCATCGCGCCCGTGCGGGCCGTTCGCGGTCGCCACGACGTCTTCGCCAGGCCCCACGACGCGCGCGACGCGCGCCGGCGCATCCCCGGCTACCGCGAGACCGTGCTCGACGACAGCGGTCACCTCGCCCACGTCGAGCAGGCGTACGAGACGCTGCGCGCCTTGCGCGACGTCTGGACCGCCGAGCCCGACCGCCGCTCGAGCGCGTCGCGCGACCGCCAGCCGACGTGAGCCGTCACGGCCTCCGCGAGATCGTCACCGTCCGCGGCGCGTCGGCATCCAGGTCGAGGGTGTGCGGGGCGATCTCGCCGCACGCGTTGTCGACGCCGCGACCGCCCGTCTGCCGCGAGATCTCGATCTCCCACCACGCGTCGGCGAGGTACTCGGCGACGCCGCGGCCCCACTCCACGATCACGACCGAGTGGTCGACGTCGATGTCGAGGTCGTCGAGCTCGACCGCGGCGCCGAGGCGATAGGCATCCACGTGCACCAGCGGAGCTCCGCCGACGAGCGACGGGTGCGTCCGCGCGATGACGAACGTCGGGCTCTGGACCGGACCCCGGATGCCGAGCCCCTCGCCGATTCCGCGGGTGAGCGTCGTCTTGCCGGCGCCGAGGGGACCGGTCAGCACCACCACGTCGCCGGGTCCGAGCGCGCGCCCGAGCGCACGCCCGAGCTCCTCCATGTCGGCGGGGCCGGCGACCTCGCGCTCGCCCAGCAGCTCGTCGGGAACGCTCATGCGCCCACCTCCCGGCGCGGCACGCGTGCGCCGATGCGCGTCACGATCTCGTAGTCGATGGTGTCGGCGGCATCCGCCCAGTCCCGCGCCGCCGGCACGCCGAGCGTCGGGTCGCCGAACAGCACGGCCTCGTCGCCGACGGCGACGGGGTGGTCGCCGACGTCGACGACGAACTGATCCATGGCGATGCGGCCCGCCACCGTGAAGCGTCGGCCGTTGATGGTCACCGGGCCGCGGCCCGACGCCTGCCGCGGCACGCCGTCGGCGTATCCGAGGGGCACGAGGGCCAGCGTGGTGTCGGTCTCGGTGCGGTACGCGTAGCCGTACGAGACCCCGGTGCCGGCGGGCACGCGACGCACCGCCGCGACCGCGCCGCGCAGCGTCATCGCGGGCCGCAGGCCCAGGTCGGCCGAGGAGCGATCGTCGAACGGAGAGATGCCGTAGATGCCGATGCCGATGCGCACCGCGTTCAGCCGCGCCTCGGGCAGGGCGATCGCGGCGTGCGTCGCGGCGATGTGCCGGAGGGGCGGGTTCAGCCCGGCGGACGCGGCGAGCACGACGCCCTCCTCGAACCGCGCCAGCGCCGCGCGATCGTCGGCCTCGCTCGTGTTGGACAGGTGCGAGAACAGCCCCACGACCCGCAGGCGCCCGATCCGCTCCAGGCGCGCGGCCTCGGAGAACACCACGCGCCAGTCGGCCGGGGCGATGCCGTTGCGGGACAGACCCGTCTCGATCTTCAGGTGCACGGCGGCGGGGCGGTCGCCCTGCGCGGCGTCGCCCGCGCGCAGCAGCTGGTCGATGTCGGAGATGCCGAGCTCGATGTCCTCGCGGACGGCTTCGGCGAACGACGCCCCCGGCGCGTGCAGCCACGCGAACAGCGGCGCACGGATCCCCCGACGCCGCAGCGCGAGCCCCTCGTCGATGTCGGAGACGCCGATGCGGGTCGCCCCGCCGCGCAGCGCCGCGAGCGCCGCACGGTGCGCCCCGTGCCCGTAGCCCTCGGCCTTGACGACGGCGATGACCTCGACGCCGGTCAAGCGGCGCAGGTGCCGCACGTTCTCCGCGATCGCGTCGACGTCGATCAGCGCTTCGCGCAGGACTCCGGATGCCATCCTCATGCGACGCCCTCCCGGGTCGGTTCCGCGGGCCCGGCCTCGGATGCGGCGGGTCCGGTCTCGGCGATGACGTACGCGGTGGCGAGCGTCGCGTCGTGCGACATCGACAGGTGCAGCGCCGTGATCCCGCGCGCGGACACCGTCGCCGCGGTCTCACCGGTGAGGGTGAAGGTCGGACGGCCCGAGGGCTCGGGCGTCACCGCGATGTCGGTCCAGTACACCCCGTCGGATCCGCCCAGGGCTTTGATCAGCGCCTCCTTCGCGGCGTAGCGCGCGGCCAGCGAGCGGGGCTTGAGCAGCCGCTCCGCCGGCGCGAAGAGGCGCTCGAGAAGGCGCGGGGTCCGCGCGAGCTGCTGCTCGAAGCGCGGCACGTCGACCAGGTCGACGCCGATTCCGACGATCATGCGCCCTCCTTCCCTGGCATCCTGTCCATTCTGCCGGTGCCACGGCGAGCCCGCGTCGGCACACGACGAAGAAGGGGCCGGATGCCACCGGCATCCGACCCCGAGAACGTGCGGTGTTACTCGACCGTCACGGACTTCGCGAGGTTGCGGGGCTGGTCGACGTCGAGGCCCTTGGCCTCGGCGAGCCCCATGGCGAAGATGTGCAACGGCACCACGGCGAGGAGCGGCTCGAACATCGGGGCCGCGAGCGGGATGCGGAGCACCTCGTCGGCGGCGGGCAGCACGGCCACATCGCCCTCTTCGGCGATCGCGATGACGCGGGCACCGCGGGCGCGGATCTCCTCGATGTTGGAGACGACCTTCTTGTGCATCTCGCCCGAACCGCGCGGCGACGGCACGACGACGAACACCGGCTGGCCGGGCTCGATCAGCGCGATGGGGCCGTGCTTGAGCTCGCCCGCGGCGAAGCCCTCGGCGTGGATGTACGCCAGCTCCTTGAGCTTCAGCGCACCCTCGAGGGCGATCGGGTACCCGACGTTGCGGCCGAGGAACAGCACCGACCGGGTATCGGCCATCCAGTGCGCGAGCTGCTCGATGCGGGCCTGCTCGGTCTCGAGCACGCGCGCGATCTTGCCGGGGACGGCCTCGAGCTCGGTGACCGCCTCGACGGCGACGACGGGATCGATCGCACCGCGGACCCGGCCGACGTGCAGCGCGAGCAGGTAGAGCGCGGTGATCTGCGCGACGAAGGCCTTCGTCGAGGCGACGGCGACTTCGGGGCCGGCGTGCGTGTAGACGATGGCGTCCGACTCGCGCGGGATCGTGGCTCCCTGCGTGTTGCAGATCGACAGGGTCTTGGCGCCCCGCGAGCGGGCGTACTTCACCGCCATCAGCGTGTCCATGGTCTCGCCGGACTGGCTGATCGAGACGACGAGCGTGCGGGGCGAGAGCACCGGGTCGCGGTAGCGGAACTCGTGCGCGAGCTCCACGTCGACGGGGACGCGGGTCCACGTCTCGAGCGCGTACTTGCCGACCATGCCGGCGTACGCGGCGGTGCCGCACGCGATGACGAGGATGCGGTCGATGTCGGCGAGGAACTCGTCCATGCCGTCGAGCTCGGGGATCTCGACGCGGCCCTCGTGGATGCGACCCCGGATCGTGTTGGCCACGGCCTCGGGCTCTTCCGAGACCTCCTTGGCCATGAACGACGACCATCCGCCCTTCTCGGCGGCGGACGCGTCCCACGTGACCTCGAACGCCTCGACCTCGACCGGGGCGCCGGAGAAGTCGGTGACCTCGACGCCGCCGGGGGTGATCGCGACGATCTCGTCCTGACCGATCGCGAGGGCCTTGCGGGTGTGCTCGACGAACGCGGCGACGTCGGAGCCGAGGAAGTTCTCGCCCTCGCCCAGGCCGATCACGAGCGGGGAGTTGCGGCGGGCGCCGACGACGAGGCCCGGGTGGTCCTCGTGCATCGCGAGCAGTGTGTACGCACCCTCGAGGCGCGACACCACGGCACGGAACGCCGAGACCAGATCCCCCGTGCGCGCGTACTCGCGGCCGATCATCGCGGCGGCGACCTCGGTGTCGGTCTCGCTGCGGAAGGTCACGCCCTCGCCGACGAGCTCGCTCTTGAGCTCGGCGAAGTTCTCGATGATCCCGTTGTGGATGACGGCGAGCTTGTCGTCGTCCGCGAGGTGCGGGTGCGCGTTGGCATCCGTCGGACCGCCGTGCGTCGCCCAGCGGGTGTGCCCGATGCCCGTCGTGCCGTCGGCCAGCGGCGTGGATGCCAGGTCGTCACGCAGCACGGCGAGCTTGCCGGCGCGCTTGCGCATGCCGAGGCCCCCGTCGCCGTCGATCACGGCGATGCCGGCGGAGTCGTAGCCCCGATACTCCAGCCGCGACAGACCCGCCAGCAGGATGTCCTGGCTCGGCCGAGGACCCACGTATCCGATGATTCCGCACATAGCTTCCGAGTCTACGGGGCCGCGCCTGGGGGAACCCCCGTGGGCCGGGGGCGCTCAGAGCTTGCGCAGCAGCACCGAATCGACGGTGTGGTCCGCCCCCTTCTGCAGCACGAGCTTGGCCCGATGCCGGGTGGGGAGGACGTTCTCCTCGAGGTTGGGGAGGTTGATCTCCCGCCAGAAGCCGAGCGCCCGGGACACTGCCTCCTCGTCGCTGATGTCGGCGAAGACGCGGAAGAACGACGAGGGGTTGGTGAACGCGTTGTCGCGCAGCGCCAGGAAGCGGTCGACGTACCAGCGCTCGATGTGGGCCGCATCGGCATCCACGTAGATGGAGAAGTCGAACAGGTCGCTGACCGCGACGTCGTTCGGCGTGGGCGGGGGCTGCAGAACGTTGAGCCCCTCGATGATCACGACGTCGGGCCGGTGCACCGTGACGTGGGCGTCGGGCATGATGTCGTACTGCACGTGCGAGTAGAAGGGCGCCCGCACCTCTTCGGCCCCGGACTTCACTTCGCTGAGGAACTCCACCAGCGCGCGACGGTCGTACGACTCGGGGAAGCCCTTGCGGTCCATGAGGCCGCGCCGCTCGAGCTCGGCGTTGGGATAGAGGAACCCGTCGGTGGTGACCAGTTCGACGCGCGGCGTGTCCGGCCAGCGGCTCATCAACTCGCGCAGCAGACGCGCGATCGTGGACTTCCCCACCGCGACGGAACCTGCGACTCCGATGACGAAGGGGGTCGTGGCATCCGGTTCGCCCAGGAACGCGCTCGTGTCGGCGCCGAGCCGACGCGTGGCGCGGGCGTACAGGCTCAGCAGGCGACTGAGGGGCAGGTACACCTCGGCGACCTCGCGAAGGTCGAGCCGGTCGCCGATGCCGCGCAGCTGCACGACCTCGGTCTCGGTCAGCGGCTGCTCGATGCCGCCGGCCATGCGAGCCCAGTCGGCGCGGTCGATCTGACGGTAGGGGCTCAGCGACGGTGCGGGAGCGGCGGTCTCTGCGGCGGACACCCGCTCATGCTACCCGCGGCCTCCCACTACGCTCGGAGCGTGCGACTCGGGGTACTCGACATCGGTTCCAACACCGTCCACCTGCTCGTCGCGAACGCGCGCGCGGGGGGTCGGCCCACGGCGACGACCTCGCACCGCTCGGTGCTGCGCCTCATGCGGTACCTCGAGCCCGACGGCTCGATCTCTCCCGAGGGCGTCACCGGACTGGTGGATGCCGTGACCCAGGCCTGCGAGACGGCGCGGGCCGAGGGGGTCGACGAGCTGCTCGCGACGGCGACATCCGCGGTGCGCGAGGCGACCAACGGTGAGGCGGTCATCGCGCAGATCGAGGAGGTGCTCGGGCAGCCTCTGCAGGTGCTCGGCGGCGAGACCGAGGCGCGGTACACCTACCTGGCGGTGCGCCGCTGGTTCGGGTGGTCGGCCGGTCAGATCCTGCTGTTCGACATCGGCGGCGGGTCGCTCGAGATCGCCGGCGGCGCCGATGAGCTGCCCGAACTCGCCGAGTCGGTGCCGCTGGGCGCCGGACGCTCGACCGTGCAGTTCCTGCCCCACGACCCGCCGAGCGAGGACGAGATCGACGCCCTCCGCCGACACGCGATGGACGTGCTCGCCCCCGTCGCCGAGCGTTTCGCCGCCCTCCCCCGCCCGGACCACGTCATCGGCTCGTCGAAGGCGATCCGCTCGCTCGCGAAGCTCGCGGGGTACCCGGTGCCGGGATGGTCCGGCATCGACCGGATGGTGCTGCCCCGCCGGGAGCTCAAGGACTGGATCCCGCGCCTGGCGCGGATCCCGGCGGACGCCCGCGAGGCGCTGCCCGGCATCACCGCCGACCGGACGTTCCAGATCGTCGCGGCCGCGATCGTGGTCGAGCGCGCGATGAAGGCGATGGACGTCGACGAGCTCGAGGTCTCACCGTGGGCGCTGCGCGAGGGCGTCCTTCTGCGCTACATCGAGTCGTTGGAGTACTGACCCGCGGGCGGGTACCCAGTATTCCGTTGACTTGGGTCGAACGTACGCGCGCGCGGCATCCCCGGCGAGCATTCGCCCGAAGTCAGCGAGATGTCGCTCGCGTGCGTCGGCGCACACCCTCCCGTTGACTTCGGCCCTATGTACGCGCGCAGCGTGGCCGGGCGAGCATTCTCCCGAAGTCAGCGGATCCCGGCCCCGCGACGCGGTGCGCAGGAAAGGCCGTGCGTCAGAGGGCGAGACGCTCGCGCACGACCTCGGCGAGGCGGTCGGCGTGGGCGCGGGCGACACCCTCGGACGCCGCCTCCACCATCACGCGCACGAGCGGCTCGGTGCCCGACGCGCGCAGCAGCACGCGGCCCGAATCGCCCAGCTCCGCTTCGGCCGCACGAACGGCCTCCTGCACCACGTCGTCCGACACCCGATCGCGGTCGACGCCGCGGACGTTGACCAGCACCTGGGGGTAGACGGTCATGATCGAGGCGAGCTCGGCCATGGTCTTCTTCTGCCGCGCCATCTCGGCCACGATGTGCAGGCCCGTCAGTAGTCCGTCGCCGGTGGTGGCGAAGTCGCTCATGATGACGTGGCCGGACTGCTCGCCACCGAGCGAGTACCGTCCCTCGTTCATGGCTTCGAGCACATAGCGGTCGCCGACGGCCGTCTGCAGGACGCGGATGCCATGCTCCGCCATCGCGCGATGGAGGCCCAGGTTGCTCATGACGGTCGCGACGAGCGTGTCGTCGACCAGCGCACCGCGCTCTTTCATAGCCACCGCGAGGATCGCCATGATCTGATCGCCGTCGACGACGTTGCCGTCGGCATCGACGGCCAGGCACCGGTCCGCGTCACCGTCGTGCGCGATGCCGACGTCGGCGCCGAGGCGCACGACCGCTTCGGCGAGCACGTCGAGGTGGGTCGAGCCGACACCGTCGTTGATGTTGAGACCGTCGGGGTCGGCACCGATGACGGTCACGGTCGCACCGGCGTCGCGGAAGGTCTCGGGCGACACGCCCGCGGCCGCGCCGTGGGCGCAGTCGAGCACCACGTGGATGCCGTCGAGCCGATGCGGAAGCGAGCCGAGAAGGTGCACGACGTAGCGGTCTTCGGCGTCGGCGAAGCGACGGATGCGACCGACGCCCGCGCCCGTGGGCTGCAGCCGCTCCCACTCGAGGGCGCGCTCGATGCGCTCCTCGACGATGTCGGGAAGCTTGGTGCCGCCGCGCGCGAAGATCTTGATCCCGTTGTCCGGGGCGGGGTTGTGCGAAGCGGAGACCATGACGCCGAAGTCGGCATCGCGGTCGGCGATCAGGAACGCCGTCGCCGGAGTGGGGATGACACCCGCGTCGAGGACGTCGACGCCCGACGAGGCAAGACCCGCGGCGACCGCGGCCGAGAGGAACTCTCCCGAGACCCGCGGATCGCGCGCGATGACTGCGGTGAGGCGGCGGCCTTCGGCCTTGCGCGTCTCCGCAGAACGGCCCTGGCCCAGGACGACAGCAGTCGCCTGGGCCAGGTGCAGCGCGAGTTCGGCGGTGAGGAGGCCGTTGGCCAGCCCCCGCACCCCGTCCGTGCCGAAAAGAGGCATACGGAGGATCGAACTCAGCGCTTGGAGTACTGAGGCGCCTTGCGGGCCTTCTTGAGACCGGCCTTCTTGCGCTCCTTGACGCGGGCGTCGCGCGAGAGGAAGCCGGCCTTCTTCAGACCCGGGCGGTTGTTCTCGGCGTCGATCTCGTTGAGCGCACGGGCGATGCCGAGGCGCAGAGCGCCGGCCTGACCCGAGGGGCCGCCGCCGGAGATGCGGGCGATGACGTCGTAGGCGCCGGCGAGCTCGAGGACCGTGAACGGGTCGTTGATGAGCTGCTGGTGGAGCTTGTTCGGGAAGTAGTCCTCGATCGTGCGGCCGTTGACCGTGATCGTGCCGGAGCCGGGGACCAGGCGCACGCGGGCGATGGCCTGCTTGCGACGGCCGACGGCTGCGCCGGGGACCGAGAGAACGGGGCGCTCGGCCGCGACGGCGGTCTGCTCGGCCGGCGTCTCGGTGCTGTAGTTGCTGGAGTCGATGTTCGACACTGTTTCGTCCTTTTCCGGCGGCGCTTACTGGGCGACCTGGTCGAAGGTGTACGCGGTGGGCTGCTGAGCGCCGTGGGGGTGCTCGGCGCCGCGGTAGACCTTCAGCTTCTTGAGCTGCGCCGCACCGAGGCTGTTCTTGGGGAGCATGCCGCGGACGGCCTTCTCGACGGCCCGCTCGGGGTTCTTCTCGAGGAGCTCGTTGTAGGTGACCGACTTGAGGCCGCCCGGGTAACCCGAGTGGCGGTAGGCCTTCTTCTTCTCGAGCTTCTGACCCGTGAGCGCGACCTTGTCGGCGTTGATCACGATGACGAAGTCGCCCGAGTCGATGTGGTTGGCGAAGGTCGCCTTGTGCTTGCCGCGGAGGAGGGCCGCCGCGTGCGAGGCCAGACGGCCGAGGACGACGTCGGTGGCGTCGATAACGACCCACTCGCGCGTGACCTCAGCGGCCTTGGGGGTGAAAGTGCGCGTCACAGTAGTGCTGCTTTCTTGATCGAACGGAGGAGTTCGTGAATCCCGCTCCGGTGGTCCGTTGCCCCATCGACGACGGAGGAACAGGGCCGGTGGAGGGCTCACGTTCGGGCGACCCGCTCGCAGTGAGGCAGGCACCAAAGGGAGAGCTTACGCCATCCGGATGCCAGGACCAAAACGGAGCCGCGCGTCTCGCGATCGGTCCGATCCCGCCTCCGGACACGCGACAGCGCCCCCGGCACCGGGGTGGTGCCGGGGGCGTGGTCACTGCCCTCCGCGGGATCGCGGGCGAGATCGAGGGCGCGGTGACGGGTCAGCGCTGGAGGAAGTCCACCAGCGCACGGTTGAACTCGTCGGCATGGCTGACGTTGACGCCGTGCGGGGCACCGGCCACGACATGCAGCTCACTGCCGGGGATCGCGGCGTGGGTGCGCTTCCCGGACCCTTCGAAGGGGACGGTCGCGTCGCTGTCGCCGTGCAGGATGAGCGCGGGGACCGAGACGTTGCGAAGGTCGTCGCGGAAGTCGGTCGTGGCGAACGCCTCCATCGCCTTCAGCGCGGCGTGGTGGTCGGCCTGGTTCGCGAGACGCTCGGCCTCGGCCTGCTCGGCGGGGGGAACGACGAGCGCTCCGTCGACCGAGAAGAAGTCGGTCGTGAACTGGTGGTAGAAGGCTTTTTCGTCGTCCTTGAGACCCTTCTCCATCCCGGCAGCGGTGTCCGCGTCGAGCGGACCCTCGGGGTTGTCGTCGGTCTGGGCGAGGTACGGCGGAACCGCGGCGGCGAAGACGACGCTGCGCACCCGGTCGGCGCCGTGGCGGGTCAGGTAGCGCGCGACCTCTCCCCCACCCATCGAGAAGCCCACGAGAGTGACGTCGCGGAGGCCCCGGGCCTCGAGGACGGCGTGCAGATCGTCGGCGAACGTGTCGTAGTCGTAGCCCGTGCGCGGCTTGTCGCTGCGTCCGAAACCTCGGCGGTCGTAGGTGACCACCCGGTAGCCTGCGCCCTCGAGGGCGGGGACCTGGTGGGCCCACGATTCGCCCGAGAGGGGCCAGCCGTGGATCAGGACGACCGGGCGCCCTGCCCCGCCGGTGTCGTCCACGTGGAGGTCGATGTCGGTCAGAAGTCCGTGGTGTGCGGTGATCTCGCTCATGCCGGTCATGCTCGGACGCCGACCTGGGTGCGCGGCCGCCATTGACGCGGCTGGCCGCGGTTGCTATCACGACCATGAACTGGCACATCGCCCGGCGCGATGCAATGACCGACCTCGGTTCCGGTCCGGTCACTAGCCTCGCGCCATGGCATCCCCTCGCGCCCTCATCGCCGCCCTCGCTCCCGCGGGCCTCGCTCTCAGCCTGACGGCCTGCGCCCCCGCGGGCGGGACGGGCGCCACCGTCGACGTCGGGTACGAGAAGGTGATCGCCGCGGTCGTGCTGGCGGAATCGGATGCCGGCGGACGGGCGTTCGACGTGGAGATCGAGGACGCGACCGCCCAGGTGCACGTGGCGGCCGGCGACCGCGCCGTCGAGGTGGATGTCGACCTCGCCGGCCCGACGGTGACCGACCGTCGGGACGAGGGCGAGGTCGAGAGCGAGGACCGCGCGGCGTTGGCCTCGGCGTCGACGACGCTGGCCGACGGCATCCGCGTCGCGGTGGCCGCGCACGACGGCGACGGGAGCGTCGCGGAGGTCGCGTTGCGTTCCGGCGCCGACGCAGCCTGGTCGGTGGAGTTCGTCGACGGCGGGACGGTCGCGGTCGCGGTGGCCGACGGCACGGTCGAGCGCTGAGCCGAGGCCGATCAGGCGGGCTCGGCGAGGCCCGGCACGCCCGGGACGGCGAGATCGAAGTGGTGCCCGTTGATGGCCAAGACGTCCCGATCGCCGTCGAGCGGGAAGCTCGACGAAGCCACGGCGCTCGCGTCGCTGCGGGGGGTCATGCGACCCATGGTGCGGGTGCGCCCGGCTTCGTGGCAGGGGTTGACTTCCGCGACTCTCTTCGATTCAAGTTGTGCGCAACTAAATTGTGTGCAACTCTTTTCCCATGCCCGCCGTCGACTCCCTCGTCTGCTTCGCTCTGTACGCGGCTAGCCGCACGACCACGCAGGCCTACCGCGTCCTCCTCGATCCGTGGGATCTCACGTACCCTCAGTACCTCGCGCTGGTGACCCTGTGGAACGACGGCGATCAGACCGTCAGCGGACTCGGCGACGCCCTGCAGCTCGACTCCGGCACGCTCTCGCCGATGCTCGCTCGCATGGAAACGGCGGGGTACGTCACCCGCGAGCGCCGCGCCGACGACGAGCGGGTCGTCACGGTGTCGCTCACCGCACGCGGACGCGAGATGCGCGACGAGCTGGCCCACGTCCCGCGATGCATCGCCGTGGGATCCGGCATCCCCGACGCCGACAGCGCCCACGAGCTGATCCGCGCCCTCCAGCAGTTGACGGTGGCGATGCGCGACCTGCGCGACCACCCGCGGACCGTCCTCGACGTGGTCACCGGGACCACGCGCGCCTGATCACCGGACGCCCCGCGCGTCCGCCCCCTGCCCACGTGTGCCGTCCGGCATCCGTTCGTCCTCGAGAAAGGAACACCCACCCATGGACGTCCTCTACACCGCCGAAGCCCTGTCCACCGGAGAGGGCCGCAACGGTCACGTCGTCGCCGGCGACCAGCTCGACCTCGACGTCGCCGTCCCGAAGGAGATGGGCGGATCCGGCAACGGCACGAACCCCGAGCAGCTCTTCGCCGCCGGTTACGCCGCGTGCTTCCACAGCGCCCTCCACGCCGTCGCCCGCGGCCACAAGGTGAAGCTGCAGGACTCGTCGGTGGGCGGTCGCGTGCAGATCGGCCCCAACGGTCAGGGCGGCTACCAGCTCGCCGTGCTGCTCGAGGTCGTCCTGCCCGGGATCGAGCACGACCAGGCCCAGCAGCTCGCCGACGAGGCGCACCAGGTCTGCCCCTACTCCAACGCCACGCGCGGCAACATCGAGGTGACGGTCACGGTCTCCGACGACTGACCCGCAGCGCGAAAGGGGATGCCGGTCGCCCGGCATCCCCTTTCGCGTTCCGGGGCGGGCGTCCCGGCCCGCCGCGACGTAGGGTGACAGACGTGATCCGCGTGGTAGTCGTCGACGACGAGGCCCTCGTCCGTTCGGGCTTCGAGCTCATCCTCGGCGCCGCCGCCGACATCGAGGTGGTCGCCGCGGTCGACGGTGACGGCGCCGTCGACACCATCCGACGCGAACGTCCCGACGTCGTCCTCCTCGACATCCGGATGCCGGGACGCAGCGGTCTGGACGTGCTGGCCGACCTCCGCGACGACCCGGACCGGCCGGTCATCGGCATCCTGACGACCTTCGACACCGACGAGCACATCGCCCGCGCACTGCAGGACGGCGCCTCCGGGTTCCTCGTGAAGGACACCCCGCCCGAGCACCTCGCGGCCATGGTGCGCTCACTCGCCGCCGGTGGCGTCGTGCTCTCCCCGCAGGTCTCGCGGACGTTGGTCGAAGGCTACGTCGGCGCGCCGGACCCCGACGCCGTGGAGCGCGTCGCGCTGCTCACCGAGCGCGAGCGCGACGTGCTCGAACACCTGCCCACGGGCGAGTCGAACGCCGAGATCGGCAAGCGCCTGCATCTCAGCGGCGCAACCGTGAAGGACCACGTCAGCGCCATCCTCGCCAAGCTCTCGGTCTCCACGCGGCTCGAAGCCGCCCTCATCGCCGAGCGCGCCCGCCGGGGCGGCGAACGCCGGTGACCACCGGCGCCCGCGATCGTCTGGCGGCCGTCACCCGCAGCCGGTGGTTCGCCGTCGTCACCGACCTCGCGCTGGCCGGCGCGGCGATCGTGGACGTCATCGTCCTGCTGCCCGAGTGGACGCCGTTCGAGATCGCGCTGGCCGCCGTCGCCGTCCTCGGGCTGCTGGTCCGCCGGCGCCTGCCCTGGGTCGCGTTCGCGCTGGTGCTCCCCGGCCTCCTCGTGGATGCCATGACCATCGCCGCACCGATCGCGCTGTACTCCGTCGCCGTGCGCGAGCGACGCCTCCCGCCGCTGCTGGTGGCCGGGGCCGTCACCTTCGTGTGCTTCCTCCTCCCCGACTGGCAGCTGCCGGAGCTGGACTACCTGGCTCCCTCCCTCCTGTACGCCCTCCTCTACGCCGCGACGCCGATCGCCCTGGGCGCACTGGTGCGCACGCGCAGCGAACTGAGCGACCGGGTCGCCGAGCTCTCGGCGGCGCGCGCGGCCGAGCGACTCCGCGACGAACAGGACGTCCTGCGCCAGGAACGCGCCCGTCTCTCCCGCGAGATGCACGACGTCGTCTCCCACCAGGTGAGCCTCATCGCCGTGCAGGCGGGCGCGCTCCAGGTGTCGTCGCCCGACCCGGCGGCCCGGGGAGCGGCCGGCGTGATCCGGTCCCTGGCGGTGCGCACGCTCGACGAACTCCGCCAGATGGTCGGCGTGCTGCGCGCCGAAGGCGCACCGACCCGTGGCGACAAACCGCAACCGACCCTCGACGACCTGCCTCGGCTGGTCGCCGACAGCGGCCTTCCCGCGGAACTGGTCACCGATGTCACCACCGATCTCGCGCCACCGCTGCAGCGCGCGGTGTACCGGACGATCCAGGAGGGGCTGACGAACGCCCGAAAGCACGCTCCCGGTGCCGCCGTGCGGGTGAGCGTGCGCACGTCGACCGCGACCATCGACGTCGTGATCGAGAACGACGCGCCCACGGAACCCGCGCTGGCCCTGCCCTCGGGCGGAGCCGGGCTCCGAGGGCTGCGGGAACGGGCCGAACTGCTCGGGGGCCGCCTGGCGGCCTCGAGCGAACCGGGCGGGGCCTTCCGACTCGCGGTGTCGCTCCCCCGCCGCACCCCGGAGGGCTGAGCCCGGGTCAGGACAGCCGCAACTCCGCCTCGGACTTGGGGTAGGTCCGTCGGAGCCAGTCGCCGAAACCGGGTTGCGCCAGGCACGTCGACGCCTCCGCGCACCGGACGACCGGGTCGTCGGCGGCATAGGTGCGGTACACCTCGACCTTGGCATCCAGCGCCTCGCCGGTGACGTTGACGGGCTGGTCCTGCGAGGGATACCCGAGGAAGTAGGACATGGCCTCCACCGGGATGCCGACGACGGGTGCCGACGCGCGCACGAGCGAGCCGACGCACGAGTGGTCGGGATGGTCGCCGCGGGCGAAGGCGCTCTCGTGCGGGACGTTGGTGCTGACACGCCGCGGCTGCGCCGCCGCCAGGAGCTCGGCGAGCGTCGCGGTCAGCCGGGGCAGATCGTAGGCCGGCGAGCCGTCGATCGGGGCGAGCTCCGCGACCCCGCCGTTGACGAGCTGGGTGAGCCCCGCGTCGCCCGTGGCGGCGAAGCCCTTCCCGTTCAGTCCGCCGTCGGGGAGCCGCAGGACGGTGATGGACAGTCGCGGTTCATCGGTCGGCACGAATCGCGTCACGACGGCACCGCTGAGGAGCGTCAGTCGACGTTCGTCCCACTCGGCGGTGGAACCTCGCATGAGGTCGTACGCCGCACGGATGCCGGCCTCGCGCTCCCGGGCGTAGTCGAGGCCCTTTCCGGCATCGCCCGCGGTGACGTACACCGCGCGTACGGTGGCGCCGCGGGAGATCGCGTCGGACAGCTCCGGGTTGGCGAAGATGATGTCGTCGTCCGCGTGCGCCCACATCGTCACGCTCGTATCGACGCCGGCCGGCTCGAGCGCCGGCGACGGCGAGGCCGGAACCGCGGGTGCGGGGATCGCCCGGAGCGGGATCCACGCCCCGACCGGCGGACCGCCCCGCCGGAACTGGCGTGCGAGGAGCGCACCGCCGCCGAGACCGACCACCGCCAGACCGCCGATGAGGAGGCCGCGTCGACTCACGCGGATGCGGCGGGCGTCGTTCGCCCCGCCGTCTCCGTCGCCTTCCGCCCCGGAAAGGTCGTCGTCCTGCACCGTGGCTCCGTCCCGTGTCCCCCCGGCCGAGCGCGACGAAGGCTTCGGGTCGTCGGCGGTCGGCGTGACCCTACGACGCTAGCGTGCCGACATCCCGAATCCGCCGCGCACACGCCTCGGCCCCACCGACCGGCGGGGCGACAGACGCCGATCGGCGGGTCCGTTCACCGGAGCGGCGGGACGGTGACGGCATCCACGTCGTTCATCGCACTCCCTCAGCGGACACCTAGAGAGGCTGGGAACACTCGGGGGATGCAGACGTCCTCGCCGCCGCGGTCACTGTCTCCCCTCGCCCGACGCATCCGTGCGGTGCTCTGGGACTGGGACCCGATCGGCGTGCGCGCGATCGGCGCCGGCTGGCCGGAAGACGAGTACGACGACCTCCTGCTGCCGCTCATGGCGGCCCTCGCCGAGCGGCCGAGCGTCGAGGAGCTCGCGGACGATCTGCGCACCGTCCTCGAAACGGACTACGGGCTCCCCTCCCCCGACGGTTGCGCCGAGGCGGCCCGCGCGCTGCTCGCCGTGCGCCGGGAGGACTGACGGGCGACTACCGAGCGGGCGCCGACGACGCAAGCCCGACGTGACCGCCGGATCGACGCCCTATCGTGCGGTCATGGTTGATCTGACCCGCCCCCAGACCCCCGATCCGTACCCGCTCCTCCCGGCCGTACCGTCCTTCGACGTCGTCAGCGACGACATCGCCGACGGTCGGCCCCTCAAGGACGACCAGGTCGCCTCCCGCGGCAACACGTCCCCGCACCTGCGCTGGTCGAACGTGCCCGAGGGCACGGCCTCGTTCACGATCACCTGCTTCGACCCGGATGCGCCCACACCGAGCGGCTTCTGGCACTGGGTGCTCGTCGATCTGCCGGCCGACGTACGCGAGATCCCCGCCGGCTTCGCGACGGGAGACCTGCCGGCGGGAGCCTTCCACGTCCGCAACGACGGCGGGCAGGCCGGCTTCCTCGGTGCCGCGCCACCCGAAGGGGATCAGCCCCACCGCTACTTCTTCGTTGTCCACGCCGTGGGCGCCGAGAGCCTCGGCGCGGAGGCCGATGCGACCCCCGCCGCCGTGTCCTTCGCCCTGGCGTTCCACACGCTCGGCCGTGCCATCGTGCACGGCACCTTCCAGCACTGAGGAGGAGTGCGTCAGGACATGCGGAGGTCGGCCTCGCCGAGCGGGTACGACCTCCGCAACCACTCGCCGAACTTGCGGGTCTTCAGGCAGGCGTCTCGATCGACGCAGCGCACCACCGAGTCCTGCTGCGCATAGATGCGGTAGGTCTCGACCTTGGCGTCCAGGACCGCGCCGTCCAGCGTCCGCGGCAGATCCAGGGACGGATAGCCGACGAAGTATCGGATGCCGGGCGCGGCCGCCGCATCGCGACCGATCGATTCGCGCACCAACGTCCCCACCGCGGAGTGATCGGGATGGTCGCCGGGCGCGTAAGCGCTGCCGCGGGGGACGTGGGTGAGGGTGCGCGCCGGGTGAAGTGCGGCGGCGATCTCGCTGAGGGAGGCCGACAGCTGCGCGCGGTCCACGACCGGTCCCCCGTCGATCGGGCCGAGGGTGGTGATGCCGCCGTCGAGGAGCTTGCTCAGCGTGGCGTGACCCGTGGCGTCGAAGCCGCCGTCGGTGATGTTGCCGTCGGGGAGCCGCACGAACATCACCGACAATCGCGGGTCGTTCTGCGGGGTCAGCCGCTCCATCCGCAGCCCGGAGTCGAGCGTCACGACGGCGGAGTCCCACAGTCCGTCGACGCCGCGCATGTGGTTGTACGCGCGCAGGATGCCGAGCTCGCGCGAGTGGGTGTAGTCCAGGCCTTTCCCGGCGTCGCCCGCCGTGAGGAAGACGGTGCGCACGCACTCGCCCGCCGCGATGGCGTCGGAGATCGTGGGGTTGCCGAAGATGATGTCGTCGTCGGGGTGCGCCCAGACCGTCAGGACCGTGTCACCCGCGCAGGCCTGCGCCGCGGGCGAGGCCGGCACTGTCGGCGCGGCGCTCGTCGTCGGCGCGGGGCTCGCCGTCTCGGACGGCACGCGCGGGGGAATGGACGCGAGGGTGGGCGTCGGACTCGGGGACGGGGTGGCCACCAGACCCGACCGACTGGTGGCGGCCCCGAGGGGCCAGACCCCGAGCGCGGTGGAGACGACGATCGATCCGCCGACGAGCAGGACGACCGCGAGCACCGCGATGAGAGCACCGGCACCCCACCCGAGGTGCCGGGGATTCGACCGGTCGGCGCGAGTCATGAGCGATCCCCCCGGCGTCGCGATCGGACGGCGTGCGACGTCGCCGACCGCGGTCGAGTCTAGGGGACTGGCACCTTGTACACCACAGCGACGCTGCCCGTCGGACACTTGACAGGAGCTCGCGAACATGCATCGAGCGGTCTGGGCCACCCGCGGTCGTGTCCACCAATCGGCGGACACCCGTCGTCACCTGGAGAAACGCCGGGTGACAAGCCCGCGCGTTCAGGAAACAATTCGTTCATACAGGGGTGATTCACGGGGTAAGTTGAGGCTGTTATCGTTCCGAGGAGAACCACGATCCGGGTCATCCGGGGGAAGGGGCCCACGCACTGTGACGTCTGACCTCAAGGTCGACGCGACATCGACGTCGCAGGGCACCGACATCGACGCTCCGGCGACGATGGCACCGGCCGTCCGCTCCTTCCTGGACCGTGACCCCCAGGGCACCGCCTCGACGCACGACCGCTGGCGCCAGCGGTATCGCCGCAACCTCATCCTCACGGACCTCGCCTCCCTCATCTGGGTGGTCTACGGCACGCAGCTGGCCTGGTTCGGAACGGGCAACGCCGCGGTCGCGGCGAGCCGCGACAACCGCATCACGGATCTCTCGTACTGGATCTTCTCGGCCGTCCTGATCGTGTCGTGGATGTGGGCGCTGTCGTTCGTCGACTCCCGCAGCGACCGAGTCCTCGGCACCGGCTCCCAGGAGTACATCCGCGTCCTCGATTCCAGCTTCCGACTCTTCGGAACGATCGCGATCATCGCCTTCCTGACGCAGATCGACGTCGCGCGCGGGTACCTGCTGATCAGCCTGCCCGTCGGCATCCTGGTCCTCATCTTCACGCGATGGCTGTGGCGGCAATGGCTGGTCGTGCAGCGCTCCCGGGGCAAGTACTCGGCGCACGTGCTCCTCGTGGGGTCCCTGCCGTCCGTGACCCAGCTCGCCCGTGAGTTCGCGCGCAACCCGAACGCCGGGTACCGCGTCGTGGGGGCCTGCGTCCCCAGCGGCAAGGTCGCCGACACCATCCCCGGAACCGACATCCCCGTCATGGGCCACGTCGGCGACATCTCCCGCGCCCTGCAGGTCACCGGCGCGGACACCGTCGCCGTGACGAGTGCGGACGAGCTGCCGGCGGACAAGGTGAAGCAGATCTCGTGGAGCCTCGAAGCCGGCCGACAGCACCTCGTGCTGGCCCCGAGCATCATCGACATCGCGGGCCCGCGGCTGCACACCCGCCCCGTCGCGGGTCTTCCCCTCATCCACGTCGAGACACCGCGGTTCTCGCGCGGCCAGGTCTTCCTCAAGCGCACCGTCGATCTGATCGCGAGCGTCGTCGGCGTCATCGTCCTGAGCCCCCTCCTGGCGTTCCTCGCGATGGCGGTCCGACTCTCCAGCGAGGGGCCGGTGTTCTTCCGGCAGAAGCGCGTGGGATTCCGCGGTCGCGAATTCACGATGATCAAGTTCCGCTCGATGGTCGTCAACGCGGAGGACCTCCTCGAGCAGCTCGCCCGGCAGGAACGGGATGCCGGCAACGAGGTGCTCTTCAAGATGAAGAACGACCCGCGGGTCACTCCGATCGGCCGGATCATGCGCAAGTTCAGCCTCGACGAACTGCCGCAGCTGTTCAACGTGATCGGCGGCTCGATGTCGCTCGTCGGCCCGCGCCCCCCGCTGCCGTCGGAGGTGGCCCTCTACGCTGATCACGTGCACCGTCGGTTCCTGGCCAAGCCCGGCATCACGGGCCTGTGGCAGGTGAGCGGGCGCTCCTCCCTCTCGTGGGAGGAGTCGGTGCGCCTCGATCTGTCGTACGTCGAGAACTGGACGCTCGTCGGCGACTTCGTCATCCTCGGCAAGACCGCCCGCGCCGCCCTGGCGCCGGGCGAGACGGCCGCGTGAACTCCCCGCGCTCCCGCGCGGGCCGACGGCGCGACACTCGCGCGCCGTCTCTCTACAAAGCTGGAGGAGACCTGTGCGTCTTTCTGTGATTGGTTGCGGATACCTGGGAGCCGTTCACGCGGCGGCGATGGCCTCGATCGGACACGAGGTCGTCGGAATCGATGTCGACGAGCGGAAGGTGGCCTCCCTCTCGAAGGGCGAAGCGCCCTTCTTCGAGCCCGGACTCCAGGAGATCCTCACCGAGGGCATCGCCTCCGGCCGGCTCTCGTTCACGACCGACATGTCTGCGGCGCAGGGCGCGAAGGTCCACTTCATCGGCGTCGGCACACCGCAGCAGCCGGGCGGGTACGCCGCGGACCTCACCTACGTCCACGCGGCGGTCGACGGTCTGCTCCCCTATCTCTCCGAGGGCGACATCGTCGCGGGCAAGTCGACCGTTCCGGTCGGGACGGCGGAGTCGCTCGCGCCGCGCGTCTCCGAGCGCGGCGCCACCCTCGTCTGGAACCCCGAGTTCCTCCGCGAAGGATGGGCCGTGCAGGACACCGTCGACCCCGATCGTCTCGTGGCCGGCGTGCCGAGCCTCGACGGCGCCCCGAGCGAAGAGGGCGCCCGGACGGCGGACGTCCTGCGCGAGGTGTACCACCCCTCCATCGCCAAGGGCACCCCGTTCATCGTCACGGACTACGCGACGGCCGAGCTCGTGAAGGTGTCGGCGAACGCGTTCCTCGCGACCAAGATCAGCTTCATCAACGCCATGGCGGAGATCGCCGAGGTCACCGGCGCCGATGTGACGACCCTCGCCGACGCGATCGGTCACGACGCGCGCATCGGCCGGCGCTTCCTCGGGGCCGGCATCGGCTTCGGCGGCGGCTGCCTGCCCAAGGACATCCGCGCCTTCTCGGCGCGCGCCGAAGAGCTGGGCCGCGGCGAGTCGGTGGCGTTCCTGCGTGAGATCGACGCGATCAACCTGCGGCGACGGGACCGCGCCGTCGACCTCACCGTCCAGGCGCTGGGCGGTTCGGTCTTCGAGAAGAAGGTGACCGTGCTCGGAGCGGCCTTCAAGCCGCACAGCGACGACATCCGCGACTCCCCCGCGCTCGACGTGGCGGTGCGCCTGCACGGCCTCGGCGCGGACGTGACGCTCACCGACCCGGCCGCGATCGACAACGCCCGTCGCATCCACCCGCAGCTGACCTACGTCGAGGACCGTGACGAGGCCCTCCGTGGTGCCGACGCCGTCATCGTCGTCACCGAGTGGGACGAGTACCGCCGCGAGCTCGACCCGGCCCGGGCCGCCGAGCTGGCTGCCGGCCTCGTGGTGGTCGACGGTCGCAACTGCCTGGATGCCGCCGCCTGGCGCGCCGCGGGCTGGACCTACTACGGCATGGGTCGCCCCTGACCTCGGACGAGTGGAACGTCGGGCCCGCGGCATCCTGTCGCGGGCCCGACGTCGTCCGTCGCCGGCGTCGGATGCGGTGTCCCTGTTCCGGTGGGATAGCGTCGAAGGGGCGCCCGCGCCCGTTTCCCGAACCTGGAGCGTGAGCATCCGATGAGCCGACCCAAGCTGCAGGACGTCGCCGCGCACGCGGGCGTCTCGGTCACCACCGTCTCGCGCGTCCTCAACAACCGCGGCTACCTCAGCGACGACATCCGCCGCCGCGTCGACGAGGCGGTGTCCGCCCTCGGATATCGCCCGAACGAGATCGCCCGGTCGCTCATCGGCCAGCGGTCCACGCTCGTGGGACTCATCGTGCCCACGGTGTCCGACCCGTTCTTCGGCGAACTCGCCACGCATGTCGAGGGCGCGCTCGCCCAGAGCGGTTACAAGATGCTGCTCTGCGACTGCCACGACACCCCCGAGCGCGAGGAGCGCTATCTCGACCTCCTCCAGGGCAATCGGGTCGACGGCATCATCAGCTCCACGCACAACCGGGACATCGCGGGCTACGGACGCGCGGACCTGCCGATCGTCGCGATCGACCGGCGTCTCGGCGACGGCATCCCGACCGTCCACAGCGACAATCGCACCGGAGGGCTCCTCGCCGCCGAGCACCTGGTCGCCCGTGGCTCACGGGCACCCGTGCACATCACCGCGACCGATCATCCGGGCAACGCCCGCGCCGCCGCGTACCGCGAGGTGATGCAGCGACACGGGATCGACCCGCGGGTGGTGGCCTACGGCTACGACACCCCGGTCGATCGTCGCCGCGCCGCCATCGAGACATGGCTGTCGCTGAATCCGGCGGACGGGGTGTTCGCCAGCGACGACCTCACCGCGCTCATGGCACTGGAATGGGCGCGCAAGACCGGACGGCGCGTCCCGGACGATCTCCGCATCGTGGGATACGACGGCGCCGCCGCGCTGCGGACGGCGGTGCCCGGGCTCACCACCGTCCGTCAGCCGATCGAGCGGATGGCCCAGCGGGCCGTCGACCTGCTGCGGGCGAGGATCGCGGATGCCACGGCGTCCGACACGGCGGAGGAACCGCTGCCGGTCGAACTGCTGCAGGGGTGGACGTCCTGAGGGTGCGACCCCGCCGGTCCTCCGACGGAGTCACACCTGACTCACGGGGCGTTCGGGTCGTTGACCGCCAGCGGGGACAGCGCGACGTCACGGATCCGCGCCGCGGCGCCGACGGCCTCGACCGTGACGCCTCCGGCGAGGTCGACATAGGCCGCGGAAGTGAGCGATGCCCGCCCTTCCCCCGCGAAGACCTCGATCGAGGACGCGTCCACGATCACGTCGAGCACCAGCATCCCGTCGGCGTCCACAGGAGCCACGCGCACCTGACGGTACGTCGCCGGCAGGGTGTCCGCGACCTGATCGCGGCGGCGGTCGAGGAAGACCACGCCCGCCTCCGCGTCGTAGCCCACGGTGACCTCGCCCCCATCGGACGATCCCAGCCGCAGACGCACCTCGCCGCCGTCGGGCGCCGAGACGGTCGCCCGGAGGCGGTAGGCGCCCCCGGTCCCCCGCACCGGCAGCGAGGTGATCTCTCCCGCGGCCATCTCCACGGGGGCGACGCCGGAGCGCACCGGACCCTCGTGAGCCGTGACCGCGGCAACCGGCTGCGAGAGCAGCGTGAGGCGCCCGTCCACCTCGCGCAGAGTGATCTCCCGCGTCGTCGAGAGCGAACCGCCCTGCCAGGTCCCGCCGGGCAGATCGCGGGCATAGGACCAGTTGTTGACCCACGCGAGCGCGAAGCGGCGCTCCAGACGGCCGCGGTCCCCATCCCGCGGGTCGTCCCAGGTCACCGCGGCGTAGAAGTCGGCGCCCCCGTCGAGCCACTGCGGCTCCTCGGCCTCGGCGGTGAACCGCTCCCCGTCCCACGCACCGGTCCAGTACGCGAATCCGGTCGTGCCGCCCGTGCGGATGGCATCCGCACTCGCGCCGAGCACCCAGGTACGACGCCCGGAGACCGGGTCGACCATCTCGAACAGATCGGGGCACTCGAGCAACCCGTAGCCTTCGCGGGCGAAGTCCGAGACGTAGGTCCATTCGCGCAGGTTCCTCGACGTGTAGAAGCCCAGTCGCTCCCCCTCCGCCAGGACCATCACCCACTGCTCGTGGGCGTCGTCCCACACGACCTTGGGATCGCGCCAGTCGGCGGCGCCGGGGTTGTCCATGATCGGGTTCCCTTCGTAGTCCTGGAAGGTGCGCCCGCCGTCGGTCGAGGTGAACAACGACTGCCGCTGCACCCCGTCGTCCTGCTGGGTCGTCAGCGCCACGATCGTGCCCGCGCCGAACCCCGCGGTGTCGCGCTCGTCGACGACGGCGCTGCCGGTGAGGATGTCGCCCAGGCCGTTGCGGTACTTCTCGATCGCGATGCCCCGGTTCTTCCAGGTCACCATGTCGGTCGAGGTGGCCAGGTGCCACTCCGTGCCGTTGCCCTCGGGGTAATCGGCGTTGTACAGGTAGTAGAGGTGCCACTCGCCGTCGACGAGGACGGGGCGCTGCGGGTCGTTGATCCAGTGGCGCTCCGGCGTGAGGTGGAACGTCGGCCGGAACCTCTCCCAGCCCTCGGGCACGTCGAACGCGTCGGGTACGGCCGTGGGCGTCGGCACGACGGGCGCCGGAGCGTCGCGCGGAACCAGGAGGACGACGAGACCGATCGCCACGACCGCGACGCCGGCGATCAGGGCGAGCAGGGCTCCCCCGCGCGGGCGAGGGGCGCGTGCGGCGCGGGGGTTCTCGACGCCCGTCACGCACGCCCCCGGACACGGCGCGCGCGCACCGCGAGAACGGCGCACCCCGCCGCCAGCAGAAGGGCGGCGGTCGCCCCGAGCGGAAGGGCGGTGTCTCCCGCCCCCGTCTCGGCCAGGCGTGCGGGCACCGGCGCTGCGGGCGTCGGGGTCCCCGTGACCGGGGGTTCCGGCAGCGGCGGCTCCGGCTGCGGCGGAGTGGTCGGCGGAACCGTGGGCGGCACGATCAGGACGGGCTCCCACCCGACCGTGCGCACCGGCTCCCCCGTCTGAGTGCGACGGGCCTCGAAGGTCGCCACGTTGGTGATCTCGCTGGACGGCGCCTCCGGCACGGTGTCGAGCGCGACTTCGACGATCTCGTCGGCCACGGGCGCGACGCGCACGGTCACTTCGGTTTCGGAGCAGTCGACGCGCACACGATCCGCGGGCACCGCGACGGGCTCGACGAGGGCACCCGTGTCCGGATCCGTCGCGGTCGCGGACCGTACGCTCACGCCCGCCGCGCAGTCGATGCGCTGACCCGGGCCCACGCTGTCGATGATGTCGAGCACGTCCCACGGACCGCGGGGCGACTCGACGACCCATCGCGCGCGGGTCTCGTCCTCGTCGACCCAGAAGCCGTACTTGTTCCCGCGGGTGCGATCGGGGATGCCGTAGAACGGTCCGGGGCGCTCGCCGGGACGCAGCGTGGCATCCGCCTCGGACGACGAGGTCGTCACGATCGGAGGCACGGGGTCGGCGGTCGAGCGGACGATGGCCTCGCCGACGCGATTCGCCGGGTCGGCGACGGCGTCGGTGAGTTCGATGACGAGCCGACCGGTCGCGTCGAGCCGGGCGGTCCCGATCACGACCCCGGTGGAGGAGATCCAGTCGGCTCCCGCCGCACCGCCCGCGTGCTCCGGGAGGAAGAGCTCGACGGTGTCACCGGGAGCGGCTTCCGCGGGAAGCGTCCACCGCACGTCCGAGACGGTGGAGGGGCCGTCCTGGACCACGGTGGTCTCCGCCACGAGCGACAGGTCGCTGCGCGCGTGGGCGGGAGCGGCGAGGACCGTCGCTCCCGCAAGGGCGAGCACCACGCCGGCGGCGCAACGGACGGGGAGGCGGGAGCCGACGCGGATCACGGCGCGCTCACCCCGTCGCGGGCACGGCGGCGGCGGGCGATCACGAGGGCGGCCACTCCGGCCCCCATCGCGGCCGCAGCGATGCCGGCCCCGGCGGCGAGCGCGGACCCGTCGACACCGGTGTTCGCCAGCGGCGAGCCGGGCCGGGTCGACCCGGAGGCGGTGGACGAGGTGTCGGCGGCGGGGACGGGATCGGGGGATGCCGAGGCTCCGCCGTCACCGTCCGTCGGGGGCGTGGTCGGCGTCGTGGGGCCGGCCACGGAGCTGATGCCCCCGGCGGCGAGGAGGAGCGTCGAGTCGAGCTGACCGTCCACGGTGTCGGCCACCGCGGCCACGACCGTAACCGGCTGGCCGGGGGTGACCGCGGCGGTGCACGTCAGGGGCACGGTGTAGCCGTTCATCTCGGTCGCGCGGTCGCCGGGAGCGCCGTCAGCCGTGACATTCGAGACGAACAGGTCGGAGTGCGTGTCCGCGTTGATGGATTCCAGCCCCACGGGCAGGTCGCCGACGGTCGAGCAGAGGCGGCCGTCGACGTAGACACCGAACGCGTCGGTGTAATCGCGCCCGGCCCAGCCGGCATACTCTTCACTCCCGATCTGATAAACGATTGTCAGAGTTTCGCCCGCGGGAACCAGCTCGAGGTGCAGTTCGGCCGCGTCGTACGTGGTGCGACCGAACGAGGACTCCAACACGGCGGAGCCGCCCCCACCGAGGTCGCCCGTGGTGGTGAGCTTGGCGTTGGGGCCGGTCAACGCCGACACGGTGAAGTCGACGTCGGCCGCGGACGACGGATCCGCCGCACGCAGCGAACCGGTGCTGAGTGCCACGCCGGAGACCGGGCCGGCGGGCAGCCCGAGGTCGAGGTCGGAGAAGGAGCCCGCCTGCACCCCACGCCCCGCCGCGAGCGACGCGGACGCGAGCGTGACGTGCTCTCCGATCAGGGATTCTGCCGCTTCCGCGACGTCCTGCGCCTCGAACGTCGAGAGGGAGGTCGCCGCGTGGGCAGGGGCGGCGGCGAGCAGGATCAGCGCCGCGGAGGACGCCAGGGCAGCCGCCGTCGCGGCGGGCAGCCGGCGGGACAGCGCCCGGCGGGCGGTGGGGACGAGAGGGGTCATGACACTCCAGAGGATGGTGGCGGGCGCGCCGGACGCGGGTCTGTTCGACCGGGTTCACGTCGTCGCGAGGGGTGGCGGATGCGGGCTCAGATGACCGCGGAGAGGAGGGATGCCACGGAGCACGCCCTGCGGCGGCTCGCGTCGAGAGTGCCAGAGATTCCCAGCGAACACAAATTATGCCAATCGTTTGACACATTGCGGATGACTTCTTACGCTGGCCCTGAGGAGAAGGATCCACGTCTTGCGAACGAGAAAGCAGAACGACGTGACCACCACGCACAACCGAGCGGGGCGTACGCGCTTCCGGCTCGCCGCGATCACCGCCGTGATCGCCACGACCGCCGCACTCGCGGCGGGCGCCCCGGCGCAGGCGCAGGACACCCCCGAAGCGGTTCCGGGCTTCCCGGCACCGACGACGCACACGCAGAAGGCGTACGACCCCGAGGCCGACTTCACCGCCAAGTGGACTCGGGCCGACGCACGGCAGCTCAAGGCGATGAGCGATCCCGCCGCGCCGTCGCGGGCGAACTCGATGCCCGAGGACTACACGATGCCGACGGTGCCCCAGGACTTCCCCGACATGAGCAACGAGGAGGTGTGGGTCTGGGACAGCTGGACCCTCACCGACGGCACCTCCGCGCAGCCGAGTTTCAAGGGCTGGGAGGTGGTGTTCTCCCTCGTCGCCGACCGCAAGCTCGGCTTCGACGACCGGCACACCTACGCCAAGCTCGGCTACTTCTTCCGCAAGGCCGACGTGGCCGAGCGGCCCGCCGACGGCGGCTGGACCTACGGCGGCCTGGTGTTCCCCGAGGGCGCGTCCGGCGCGATCTTCGAGGACCAGTCCTTCAGCCACCAGACCGAGTGGTCGGGCTCGACCCGGATCTTCGACGGCAACAAGCTGCGCATCTTCTACACCGCGGTGGCGTTCTACCGCAACGAGGACGGCTCCAACCGGAAGCCGTACGACCCGCGTCTCGTCCAGAGCGAGGGCCGCCTCTTCGCCGATGAGAGCGGCGTGTGGATGACCGGCTTCCGCGACCAGCACGACATGCTGCAGGCCGACGGCGAGTACTACCAGACCGGCGCGCAGAACGAGTTCTTCAACTTCCGCGACCCGTTCACCTTCGAGGACCCCGCCCACCCCGGCAAGACGTACATGGTCTTCGAGGGCAACTCCGCCTTCGCCCGCGGCGAGCGGGCGTGCACCGAGGACGACATGGGCTACGCGCCCGGCGACCCGCACGCCGAGACCGCCGACCAGGCGATGGACCAGGGTGCGCACTTCCAGATGGCCAATGTGGGGCTCGCCGTCGCCGAGAACGCGGCGCTGACCGAGTGGCGGTTCCTGCCGCCGATCCTGTCGGCCAACTGCGTCAACGACCAGACCGAGCGTCCGCAGATCTACATCAAGGACGGCAAGTACTACCTGTTCACGATCACGCACCGCGGCACGTACGCGGCCGGCATCGACGGCCCCGAGGGCGTTTACGGCTTCGTCGGCGACGGCATCCGGAGCGACTTCCAGCCGGTCAACCGCGGCTCGGGACTGGCCCTCGGCAGCCCCGCCAACCTGAACTTCCCGGTCGGAACCCCCTTCGCTCCGCATCCCGACCAGCACCCGGGACAGTTCCAGGCGTACTCGCACTACGTGATGCCCGACGGCCTCGTGCAGTCGTTCATCGACACCATCGGCACCAGTGACGACTTCGTGCGCGGTGGAACCCTCGCCCCGACCGTCCGTGTCGACATCGAGGGCGACGCGGTGACCGTCGACCGTTCGTACGGCACGAACGGCCTCGGCGGCTGGGCCGACATCCCCTCGGGATACGCTCACGACATCTCCCCCGCGGCCGACCCGCGGCCGATCGGCTGACGCTCCCTCCTCCCGAACGGGGTCCCGCGATGCGGGGCCCCGTTCGTCTTCCCTGCCGACCGCGTAGCCTGGACGTCACCACCCCGGGGAAGGGTGCGAGGGGTCCGGGTGCCGATGGATGCCATGACGATGGCCGACGCGATCCTGGACGCCCTGGGCGGCGCCGGGAACGTCCGCGACGTGACGCACTGCGCGACACGTGTGCGGGTGGAGCCGGCCGAAGCCGCGCGTGTGGACGTCGCGTCGCTCGCTCGGATCCCCGGCGTCCTCGCGGCGCAGGTGGTCGGCGAGCGCGTGCAGATCGTCGTCGGGCCGGGAAGGGTGGAGGCGGTCACCGCAGCCGTCCGCCGGAGAGCCGGATCCGCCCCGACTCCCGCAGATCCCGGCCGACTGCCGGCGCGGGCCGTGGGCCTCCTGGTCGACGTGTTCACGCCGCTGCTCCCGGCCTTCGTGGCCGGAGGCCTCCTCACGGCCCTCCACAACGTCCTCGCCGGCCCCGGGGTGTTCGGCGACGCAGCCCTCGTCGACATGGTGACCTGGCTGCGCGGCCCCGTGGCCCTGGTGGGACTGCTCGGCGCCGCGGTGTTCGCGTTGCTCCCCGTCCTCCTCGGATTCTCCGCGGCCGGACGCTTCGGCGGCAGTCCGTACCTCGGCGCCGCGATGGGCGCCGCGCTCGTCGCCGCGCCCGGCCTCACCGCCGACCGCACCCTGCCGGCGATCCACCTCGCGCCCGACACGGGGTGGGTCATCGCGGGTGTGGATGTGCTGGCCATCGACTACCAGGGCACCGTCGTGCCGATCATCGCGATCTGTTTCGTCCTGGCCCGCCTGGAGCGGTTCTTCGCGCGACGGACGCGGGGATCGGCGCGCCTGCTGCTCGTGCCACTACTGACCCTGCTCACCACCGGCCTGCCGGCCTTCCTGCTGCTCGGGCCGGTCCTGCGCTTCCTCGGCGACGCAGCCGCACAGGGGATGGAGTGGCTGTACACGAGCGCGGGGGTTCTCGGCGGGGCTCTCGTGGGCGCGGTCTACTCCCCGCTGGTGGTGACGGGACTCCACCAGGGATTGATCGCGATCGAGTTGGGTCTGTTGTCCACGGGCGGATCGTTCATCTTCCCCATCGCCGCGGCCGCGAACGTGGCGCAGGCCGCGGCGTCTCTCGCGGTGTGGCTCAGCGCGCGCCGAGGGACCCGCCTGCGCGCCCTGGCGGCGACGGCGACCGCCCCCGCCGCCCTCGGGATCGCCGAACCGGCGATGTTCGGCGTGACCCTCCGGCTGCGCGTGCCCTTCCTGATCGCGGTGGGCGCGACCGCGGTGTCGGCGGCGCTCCTGGCCGCCTGGCATGTCCAGGCGGTGACACTGGGCGCCGCGGGGGTGCTCGGGTTCGCCTCGATCGCGCCGGGGAGCGTCGGGCCGTTCCTGGTCTGCCTGGCTGTGGCGGTGCTGCTGTCGTTCGGGGGCACGCTGACGTGGGCGCGATGGCGGCGACGGAGAGGCCGTACGATCGACGCCGATGGTCCCGGCCGGGACGGCGACGGGCCCGTGATCGTGTCCCCCGTCTCCGGCCGACGCGTGACCGTGGAGTCGCTCCCCGATCCGGCGTTCGCCTCCGGCTCCCTCGGGCCGACGTCGGCGGTGACACCCTCGAGCGGCCTGATCGTCGCACCGGCATCCGGCACGATCACCGCCGTCGCGGCGACGGCGCACGCCTACGGCATCACCACATCCGGCGGGACGGAGGTGCTGGTGCACGTCGGCATCGACACGGTGCGGCTGCGCGGCGAGGGGTTCCGGCCGCTCGTCCGCAGCGGCGACCGCGTGGTCGTCGGCGAGGCGCTCGCGCAGGTGGACCTCGACGCGATCGTCGGCGCGGGTCTGGATCCCGTCGTGATGACCATCGTCACGCACGCGGGCGACCGCACATTCACCCCGGTCGACGGCGGGGCCAGGGTCACCGCGGGCGCTCCCGTGCTTCGCGCATCAGGGATCGCGACATCATCTGATTAACCGCTTGACCAACCTTGCAAGACGTTGCTACGTTCTGCGTAACCGATTAACCATCCCCGGTTCGTCGGCGACATCGTCTCGATGAGGAGTCATCCGCATGGACCAGCGAGGGTTCTTCCGACCGCCGAACGCATGGGTCGGCGACGTCATCCCGTGGGAGGAAGACGGCCGGTTCCACCTCTTCTACCTGCACGAGTCCCGGCAGGTCCCCAAGGTCGGGATGCCGTGGCACCGCGTCGTCACCGACGACCTCGTCACCTTCGTCGAGACCGGTCCCGCCCTCCCCTCCGGAGGATCGGATGCCGCCGACTTCAACGTCTACACCGGCAGCGTCGTCGTGGAAGGCGGCATCCACCACGTCTTCTACACCGGGCAGAACCCCGACCGGATCGGGGCCGACGGCCTCCCGCTGCAGGTCGTCCTTCACGCCACGAGCACCGACGGGATGCGCACGTGGGTGCGCCAGCTCGAGGACACCTTCGGCGCCACCTCGGGCTACGAGACCGCCGACTGGCGCGATCCCTTCGTCTTCCGCGACGACGAAGCGGGCCTCTGGCGCATGCTCGTCACGGCCCGTCACGCCGACGGCCCCGAGCGCCGGCGCGGAGTGATCGCGCAGTGCGTCTCGCACGACCTGCGCACGTGGGAGGCCGTCGAGCCCTTCTGGGATCCGCGCCGCTACATCGCTCACGAATGCCCCGAGGTGTTCGAGTGGAACGGGTGGTGGTACCTCGTGTACTCCGAGTTCAGCGAATCCTTCACGACGCGCTACCGCGTCTCCCGCAGCCTCCACGGCCCGTGGCAGGTACCCGAGAACGACACGATCGACGGACGCGCCTACTACGCCGCGAAGTCCGCCGCCCGCGACGGACGCCGGTTCTTCTTCGGATGGATCTCCTCCCGCGAGGGCGGCACCGACGACGGCGCGTGGCAGTGGGCCGGCACGCTGTCGGTCCTCGAGGCGGAGCAGAACGCCGACGGCTCTCTGCGCTTCCACCCGCCGATCGAGCTCGCCGAGACCTTCGGCGAACGGCTCGTCGCAACGGCATCCGGGACCGCTCTGTCCGCCCCCGACGGCTACGCCGACATCGTCCTTCCGGTCGATCTGCCCGCGGCCTTCCGCGTCGACGCCGTCTTCGACATCGCCCCCGGGACCACCGAATGCGGTCTGCTGCTGCGGGCGAGCGCCGACGGCGACGAAGCGTACGTCCTGCGCCTCGAGCCGCGACGCAACCGCCTGGTCTTCGACCGCTGGCCCCGCCGCCGCACCGGAGGAGAGCAGTGGCAGATCTCGGGCGACGTCCCCCACGTCGTCGAGCTCGAACGCCCGGTCACGCTCGTTCCGGGGCCGCACCGGCTCGAGGTCGTCGTCGACGGCGACCTCTGCGTCGCCACGGTCGACGGCTCGGTGACCCTCAGCACGCGCCTCTACGACCGGACCGAGGGTCGCGTCGGCGCCTTCGTCGGCGAGGGCACCGCGACGGTGCTCTCGCTGGAGGTCACCGGACCGTCCGCCGACACCGCACCGGCGTCGTCGCTCGACGACGCTCTCCTCGCCTCTTCCTGACCCGCACCACCCCACCACCCGCACCACCACATCAATGGAGATTCACATGGTCCACCTCACCCGAGCGGCCTCCTGGGTCGCGCTGACCGCCGCCACCGCGCTCGTCCTGTCCGGATGCGGCGCCACCGGCTCGGCCGGCGATCCCACCGACGTCAACCCCGAGGGCGAGATCAAGCCCCGCGAGATCTCGTGGCTGCTGTCGCGTCCGGCCGACGGGGGCGTGATCACGGCGATGCAGAAGATCGCCGACGAGTACGCCGCCGATCACCCCGGCTTCTCGCTGAACCTCATCACGACGCCGGACCGCCCCAGTTACATCCAGAAGTACGAGACCCTCGCCGCCGCGAACAAGCTGCCGGAGCTCTTCGACACGGATGCCACCCCCTTCGCGCAGAAGCTCGCACAGCAGGGCCGCATGGTCGACGTCGACCTGCTGCTGAAAGACCTCGGTCTGTCGGACCAGTACCGGGACGCCGCCCTGAACTACCAGCGCTTCGACGACGGCTCGCTCTACATGGTGCCGTTCGAATTCCAGCTGGAGTTCTTCTGGTACAACAAGGACCTCCTCGCGCAGGCCGGGGTGTCGGTCCCCGCGACGCTCGACGATTTCGCCCCGATGTGCCAGGCGCTGCGCGCGAAGGGCATCACGCCCATCGCCCTCGACGGCTCCGACGGCTGGCCGCTGGAGCGGTACATGGCGTACTACCCGTTCCGCCAGGCCGGCCCCGAGTACGTGCAGAAGCTGAAGACCGGCCAGGCGAAGTTCTCCGACGCGCCCGGCCGCGCCGCGGCCGACTGGCTGTACGGACTCGGCCAGGCCGGCTGCTTCCAGGAGGGCTTCTCGGCCACCGGCTATGCCGACGCCCAGGCCCAGTTCACCTCGGGCAAGGCCGCGGTCTACAACATCGGCACGTGGGAGCTGGCGAACCTCGCCACCGACAAGCTCGACGCGGGTGTGCGCGACAGCGTCGACTACTTCACCCTCCCGACGCTCCCCGGCGCCGTGACCGCCGACAACGAGTACGTGACCCCGTCGGGGATCGGCATGGCGGTCAACTCCGCCACCTACGACCCGCTCGTACGCGACTTCCTGCGCTTCGCCCTCGAGCGCTACCCCGCCGAGGTCGCCGCGTCGGGAGCCCTCTCCCCGACCACCGGCGTGGAGACGACCATCCCCGCGAATGCGACGCCGCTGTACACCCGGGCGATCGAGCAGGCCGGCGACGTGGGCACCAAGATCGCGATGCCGTGGGACACGCAGCTCGACCCCGCGACGAACACCCGGCTCCAGCAGGAGCTGACCCTGCTGGTCCAGGGCGACATCACCCCTGACGAGTTCGTCAGCACGATGGACGCCTCTCTCACGGAGAACGTCGGTGGCTGACACCCTCGCACCGAGCCGGCCCCGGGTCACCGGGGCCGGCTCCCCCGCCCGGCGTCGCGCGCCGATGCGTGCGTCGATGCTGCCGCGCCGCTCGGGCCTCGCCGTCGCGGTGTTCCTCGTCCCGCCGCTGCTGCTCTACGGCGCCGCGGTCCTGCTCCCCATCGTGCAGTCGCTGGTGCTGAGCCTGTTCTCGTGGGACGGCATCACCGCCCTGACATTCGTGGGCCTGGACAACTACGTGAAGATGTTCACGCGCGACGACGTGTTCTGGACCGCGTTCGGCAACGCCCTCGGCTACCTCGCCATCTGCCTCGTGCTCCAGCTCGGCGGCGCCCTCGCGGTCGCGGGACTGCTGACCGCCCTCCCCCGGGCGCGCGAACTGGTCAAGACGCTGTACCTGCTGCCGGCGGTCATCTCCACCGTGGCGATCGCGTTCCTCTTCGTCCGCATCTACTCGCTCGAACCCGTGGGGCTGCTCAACCAGCTGCTCGCGTGGGTGGGACTCGACGGCCTCCAGACGGCCTGGCTCTCCAACGTGCAGACGGTCCTGGCCGCGGTGTCGGTCCCCGAAGGGTGGCGCTTCACCGGCCTCTACATGCTCATCATCTACGCGGCGCTCATCGCGGTGCCGAAGGAGCTCGAGGAGGCCGCGCGCCTCGACGGCGCCTCCTGGTGGCAGACCTTCTGGCGGATCCGCTTCCCCTACATCCGTCCCGTCTGGATCACCACGACCGTCATGGCCACCACGTTCGCGCTGCGCGGCTTCGACATCCCGTACCTGCTCACCAACGGCGGACCCGGGCAGGCGTCCGAGCTCCTGACCACCTACATGTACAAGACGGCCTTCGTCCACACCGACTACGGCTACGCCAGCGCCATCTCGGTCTTCATCGTCGTCGAGTGCCTGGTCGCCGTGGGCCTCATCTTCCTGCTGCTGCGTCGAAAGGACGCGTGATGAGCACGACACTCGCCCCGGCCCCTGTGGCATCCGTCCCCCTCTCCCCCGCACCGGGGCCGCGTCCCGTGCACCGCTCGCCGCGCGTGCGCGTCCAGCGGACGCTGCTGACCGTCACGGTGGTGCTCATCGTCGTGGTGCAGGTGTACCCGCTGCTGTGGCTGTTCCTCACGAGCTTCCGGACCGCAAGCGACTTCGCGGGCGGCGACCCGTTCGCCCTGCCGTCGGAGTGGACGCTGGAGAACTACTCCCGCGCCTTCGCCACCGGCAACCTGGCGCTGAACATCGCCAACAGCTTCCTCGTGACCCTCGGTGCCAGCGTCCTGATCGTCGTGGCCGGGATGATGGCCGCGTACGCGCTGCAGGTCCTGGGCTTCCGCTTCAGCGGGTTCGTCCGGGCGCTGTTCCTGCTGGGCATCATCGTCCCGGTCCAGATCGCGCTCGTGCCGCTGTTCATCGACTACTCGCAGGTGGGCCTGCTCGACACGCACCTGTCGATGATCCTGCCGCTGGCGGCGTTCTCGCTGCCGATGGGCGTGTACCTGTTCTCGTCGTTCTACGAGTACATCCCGCGCGAGCTGTACGAGGCCGCCTCCCTCGACGGTGCGGGGCCGTACCGGATCTTCCTGCAGATCACGGCGCCGCTGTCGGTGAACACGATCATCACGGTCGTGCTGGTCAACAGCATCTTCATCTGGAACGACTTCATCTTCGCGAACACGTTCGTTCTTTCCGATGGACTCAAGACCATCCCGCTGGGGCTGCAAAACTACATCGGAGCGATGGGCAACACCGACTGGACGGCGACGTTCGCCGCGGTGTGCGTCACGGTGACGCCACTGCTGCTGGTGTTCCTCGTGCTGAACAAGGCGATGATCGCCGGCCTGGAGAGCGGAGCCACCAAGGGATGAGCACGACGATGCGCGACGTGGCGCGGGCGGCCGGGGTTTCGGTGGCGACCGTGTCGCACGTCGTGAACGACAAGCCGGGCGCGCGTATCGGCGAGGATGCCCGACGCCGCGTGCACGAGGCGATCGCGGCGCTCGGCTACCGGCCGAACGCGCTCGCCAAGACGCTGTCCGAGGGGAGTTCCCGCTTCATCGGGCTGGTGGCGGATGCCATCGCCACCACGCCCTTCGCCGGACAGATCATCCACGGCGCACAGGACGAGGCGTGGCGTCACGGGTTCGTCCTGCTCGTGGCCAACACCGAGGGCAACGCCGCCGCCGAGAACGACGCGATCGCGATGATGCTGGAGCACCAGGTGCGCGGCATCCTGTACTCCACCTGGTACCACCGCGAGATCGACGTGCCGTCGCCGCTGCAGCACACCGAGACGGTGCTGGTGAACTGCTTCGCCGCCGACGACGCCTTCCCCGCGGTGGTGCCCGACGAGGTGCAGGGCGGACGGACGGCGACCGAGGAACTCCTCTCGGCCGGGCACCGCCGCATCGCCTTCGTCAACACGACGTCGCCGTCCCCCGCGCGGGACGGACGTCTCGCCGGCTACCGTGCGGCCCTGGCGGATGCCGGTGTGCCCGTCGACGACGCGCTCGTGTTCGAGGCGGCGCCCGAGCAGGAGGGCGGCTACGACATCGCCGGAGCGGTCGTCGACTCCGGCGCCACCGCGGTGTTCTGCCACAACGACCGCGTCGCGATGGGCCTCTACGACGGCCTGCGCGACCGGGGCCTGCGCATCCCCGGAGACGTCGCGGTCATGGGCTTCGACAACCAGGACGTCATCGCCGCGCACCTGCGTCCGCCGCTGTCGACCGTCGCGCTGCCGCACTACGAGCTCGGCGCCGCCGGTGTGCGCACGCTCCTCGGGCTCGAGTCGCCCGCGACGGGAGCACGTCACCTCGTCGCCTGCCCGCCCGTCCTCCGGGAGTCGCTGTGAGCCTGCCCCGCCCGCGCGTCCACCTCGCGCCCGCGCGCAACTGGATGAACGACCCCAACGGTCTGGTGCACATCGACGGCCGGTGGCACGCGTTCTTCCAGTACAACCCCGAGGGGAACGACTGGGGGAACATGAGCTGGGGACACGCCTCCAGCTCCGACCTCCTGCACTGGGAGGAGCATCCCGTCGCCCTCCCCCACCGCCCCGACGAGCAGATCTTCTCGGGTTCGGTCGTGGCCGGCCCCGGCTCCACTCTGACGGCGTTCTACACGAGCGCGTACGCCCACGGCATCCAGGCCCAGTCCCGCGCGACCAGCGTCGACGGCGGCCTCACCTGGACCCCGGATGCCGCGAACCCGGTACTCGACCGCGGCAGCGCCGACTTCCGCGACCCGAAGGTGATCGCGCTCCCCGACGGCGGCTGGCTGATGCTGGCGGTGGAGGCCGTCGAGCGTCGCGTCGTGTTCTACGCCTCCGACGATCTCGACACGTGGCGGGAGACGGGGGCGTACGGACCGCTCGGCCCCGAGGACGTCGTCTGGGAGTGCCCCGATCTCGTCCGGTTGGAGATCGAGGGAACGGATGCCACGGCCTGGGTACTGCTACTGAGCACCAACCCGGTGGGCGACGACGCCGACCCCTCCGGCTCCGCGATGCACTACGTCGTGGGCGACCTCGTGGACGGCGTCTTCCGCGCCGAGGAGGACGCGCTCGTGCCCGTCGACCACGGACGCGACCTCTACGCGGGCGTCACGTTCCACGGCGCGCCCGGCGGTGCGGCGGTGATGCTCGCGTGGATGAGCAACTGGCGCTACGCGCATGCCGTGCCGACGGCTCCGTGGCGCGGCGCGATGTCGCTGCCGCGCACCCTGGGCCTCCGCCGCATCGCGGGCGTCCTACGGCTGGTGCAGCATCCGGTGCTCCCCGCAGACCTCGACGACGTCCCCTCCCCCGCCGCGGGCGTCACCCCGCACGCGGTCATCGAGGTCCATCCCGACCCCGCGTCCACCGGCATCCTGCGCCTCCGGTTGGAGGGAGCGACGGATGCCGCGGTCGAGATCGTCCACGACCCCGCCACCCGTACGCTCGCGGTGTCGCGCTCGGGCGAGGCCGCCCGGACGCTGCACCCCGACTTCGCGGGCACGCGCACCGCGCCGCTGCTCGAGACGGGCGCCGGGGCGTTCACGATCGTGCTCGACGGGCCTCTGCTGGAGGTCTTCGCCGATCGCGGCGCCACGGTGCTCTCGCACCTGGTGACCCTCGGCGGCGGCCCCGTGACCGTGCACGCCACCGCGGAAGGGTCGGAGGCCCCCGCCGTGCGCATCGTCGCCCTCGCCGACGACGCGCAGGAAGGTCTCGCGGCTCCGGCGGCCGCCTGACCCTTTCCCCACCGAACCGCCGGACACCCCGGCGGGTGCATCGTCGCGCCCGCCGATCACGAGGAAGTGAGCATCATGCCGTTCGAGATCTCCCGCCGCACCCTGCTGCAGGGCGCCGGAGCCGGGGCCTTCGGCCTCGCCCTGGCCTCCGCGGCTCCCGTCGCCGCGCGTGCGACCACGCCGTCGCAACGCGCGATCTACCACATGACCCCGCCGACGGCCTGGCTGTGCGATCCGCAGCGCCCGATCGTCTCGGGCGGGCAGTACCAGCTGTACTACCTGCACTCCGACGTCAACAACGGCCCCGGCGGATGGGACCACGCCACCACTGACGGCGTGAGCTTCGTCCACCACGGCACCGTCATGCCGCTCACGAACGGCGTCCCCGTGTGGTCGGGGTGCCTCGTCGTCGACGAGGCGAATACCGCCGGATTCGGCGCGGGAGCGGTGATCGCACTCGCGACCCGGCCCACCGACGGGATCCGCAAGTACCAGGAGCAGTACCTGTACTGGTCGACCGACGGGGGCTTCAGTTTCACGATGCTGCCCGACCCCGTCCTGGTCAACACCGACGGCCGCACCGCCCAGACGCCGGCCGAGATCGACAACGCCGAGTGGTGCCGCGACCCCAAGGTGCACTGGGACGCGGCGCGCAGCGAATGGGTCATGGCCCTCGGCCGCGCCCGGTACGCGGGTTTCTACACCTCACCGAACCTGCGCCAGTGGACGTGGCGCAGCAACTTCGACTACCCGAACCCCCAGCTCGGCGGCATCGAGTGCCCCGACCTGTTCCAGATGACCGCCGACGACGGCAGCCGGCACTGGGTGCTCGGCGCGAGCATGGATGCCTACGGCATCGGGCTCCCGATGACCTACGCGTACTGGATGGGTACGTGGAACGGCACGCACTTCGTCGCCGACGACCTGACCCCGCAGTGGCTGGACTGGGGCTGGGACTGGTACGGCGCCGTGACCTGGCCGAGCATCGAGGCGCCCGACACGCGGCGCCTCGCCATCGGCTGGATGAACAACTGGAAGTACGCCGCGCGCGACGTCCCCACCGACGTCAGCGACGGCTACAACGGCCAGAACTCGATCGTGCGCGAACTGCGCCTGGAGAAGCAGCCGGGCGGGTGGTACAGCCTGCTCAGCGCGCCGATCCCCGCGCTGGCCGCGCGCGCGACCTCGACGGTGACCCTGCCGGATCGCACGGTGAACGGCAGCGACGTCCTCCCCTGGACCGGACGCGCGTACGAGCTCGAACTCGACGTCGCCTGGACGGACGCCACGAACGTCGGTGTCTCGGTCGGTCGGTCCGCAGACGGGTCGCGGCACACCAACGTCGGAAAGTACGGCTCCGACCTGTACGTCGACCGCGGCCCCTCCGACCGCGCCGGTTACGCGCTCGCGCCGTACACGCGCGCGGCCGCGCCCATCGATCCCGCGGCCCGATCCGTGCACCTGCGCATCTTCGTCGACCGCCAGAGTGTGGAGGTCTTCGTCAACGCCGGGCACACGGTCCTGTCGCAGCAGGTGCACTTCCTCGACGGCGACACCGGGATCTCGCTGTACACCGACGGCGGCACGGCGCAGTTCTCCGGCATCACGATCCGGGAGTTCGCCGCACCCGTCTGACCGGTGACGACGGTCTCGCGAGAAAGTGGGGGCCGCGGCGTGACGAAACTCCTTCCACCTACGTCTCATCAGTAAGCGAACACCGCTGGCCCGGGATCACCTCCGGGGCCAGGACGTACAGGAAGGACACTCCGATGGCTATCGAAGAACAGCCCGCGGCCCCCACCGCCGCGCCCCAGGGGTCGCGCGTGGACCGCGCGTTCACCGGCTCCCGGACCCCCGCCGACGCTCAGGCGGCCGGTAAGACCACCATCGCCGACTCGGTCGTGGCCAAGGTCGCCGGCATCGCCGCGCGCGAGGTGGCCGGCGTCCACGCCCTCGGCGGCGGCGGAGCGCGCGCGTTCGGCGCGATCCGCGACGCGATCAACGCGACCGACCTCACGCAGGGCGTGAAGGTCGAAGTCGGGGAGACCCAGGCCGCGGCGGACCTCACCATCGTGGTCGAGTACCCCGCACCCATCCAGGAGGTGGCCGACCAGGTGCGCGCACGCGTCGCCGGCGCCATCAGCCGTCTCGTCGGCCTCGAGGTCGTCGAGGTCAACGTCGACGTCAACGACATCCACATCCCGGGTGACGATGACGACGACTCGACCCCCTCCCGCGTGTCATGAACCCGACCGTCACCGGTGCCCTCGTCGGCCTCGTCCTGGCCGCCGCCGCACTGATCTTCGGCTTCTGGGGCTTCCTCCTGGTCGCCCTGTTCATGGCGATCGGCGCGGTCGTCGGTCGGATCGTCTCGGGCGAGATCGACATCCGCAGCATCGCCAACGCATTCTCGGGTCGGAGCACATCGTGACCACCGCGCTTCCCGGGGTGGCGGTCGCCGCCCCGGGGGGCGGGGTCACCGTGCGCACCGGCGGTCGCGTCGACGTGGCCGACCGCGTGTTCCGAAAGGCCGCCGAGCAGGCGGCCGCCGAGGCGATCGGAGTCGACCGTGCTGACGTGTCGGTCGACATCGCCGCCTCCCGCGACACCGTCGTGGTGCGCGTCCAGGCTCCGTTCCCGGTTCCCCGCCTCGACGATTCCGAGGCCGTCCGCGCCGCGACCCCCGTGCTCGAGGCCGCCCGCGGCATCCAGAACGACCTCCACGACCGCCTGACCCGTCTCTTCGGACGCGAGGTGTCACGCGTGGATCTGACCATCGCCGGGGCCACCGCCCCGAAGAGAAGGAGGGTGAAATGACCGACAGCGTCCTGCGTACGGTCGTGCGCCGCGAGACGCACTCGCCGCGCACCGCCGCGATGCTCGTCGTGGTGGTCGTCCTCGTGCTGGCCGCCGTCTACGCGGCCGTCGAGATCGTCCTCTCGCTCACCGGCCAGCAGCCGTTGCTCGTCGCTCCGGGCGCCGCGTTCGACGCCCTCGCCGACCTGCCGAGCGCCGTCGTCCCGGCGGCGCTGATCGCGGCGGGCGTGGTGCTGGCGATCATCGGCCTGGTCGTGCTCGTCCTGGCCGTGGCGCCCGGGCGCCTGTCCAAGCACGAGATGACGTGGGGCGACCGCGCCGTGGTCGTCGACAACGGCGTGGTGGCGTCCGCCGTCGCGCAGCATCTCGCCACGGAGTCGGGCATCGCCCGCGAGAACGTCGTCGTCGGCGTCGCGCACCGCACGGTCGACGTGACGGTCCGTCCCCCGGTCGGCATCCCCGTCGACACCGATCGTCTGCGACAGATCGTCGACGACGAGGTCGCCTCGTACCGCCTGACGCCGTCGGTGCGGACCGTCGTGCGCGTCGAGCGCCCGCTCGACGCAGGAAAGGAGGGAGTGCGATGAGGAACACCAACCGCGCACTCAACCGCATCCTGCTGTTCGTCGTCGGCGTGGTGCTGCTGGTGCTGGGCGCCTTGCTGATCGCCGTCGTCGCCCTCCCCGGTGCCGCCGACGTGTGGTCGCAGACCGCCGACGGCGTGCGCTCGTGGGCCGAGGGCATCGGGCAGCCGTCCCTCGGGATCGGCGCCGTCGCCGCGCTGGCGGTCGTCGTCCTCGTGCTGATCCTGGTCGCCGTGGGCGCCGTCCGCGGACGCCATCGCGTGCCGCTGCAATCCACCGGGGCCGAGAGCGACGCCGGGCGCATCACGATCACCGACGGCTTCGCCTCCGCGGCCCTGAAGAACTCGCTCGACGAGCGCGACGAGATCCTGGTCTCCCGCATCGCTTCGAACGAGGTGCGCAAGGAGACGGTGCTGCACGTGAGCGTCACGCCCCGTCAGAACACGTCGCCCCGACAGATCGCGGAGTACGTCGACACCCTCGTCGCCAACCTCGCGACACTCACCGGACAGCAGTTCCGCACCTACATCTCGGTGCATTCGAGCCTTCGCGCGAAACTCGCGCACGACCAGAAGCGCCTCAGCTAGAGGAGGGATGCCATGCGCAACCGCATCATCGTCATCGGCGGTCTCGTCCTGATCGCCTACGTCCTCGGCACCCGCGCCGCGCGGGTGCAGGTGAAGAACCGCGAGTCGGTCGGGCACCAGCTCGTCCGTCTGTGGGACGACCCGAAGGCTCGTCGTCGGCGGCGGAAGGCCGCCGGCCGCGCCGAGAAGAAGGCGAAGAAGGCCCTGCGGGAGTTCCGCCGTTGACGGAGTGAGTTCCCGGACGCACCGAGGGGGAGAGGACGCACGTCGTCCCTCCCCCTTCGTGGCATCCGTCGGCACCGCTGTGGACGACGCCCGCGACAGTGCATGCGCATGTAAAGATGTCCTCGACCGAAGGACCTCGATGCTCCCGCCCTCTGCCGCACCTCCCACCCCCGACCCGTCCCCGCTCCCCGACGACGACGCGGCGAGCGGATTTCCGCCCCACTGCCCGAGCTGCCTCCACGGCATGGCGCCCCGACGGCGGGGATCCGCGGTCGCCTGGGTGTGCGCGGGGTGCGGTCTCGCTCGCATCTCGTGAGCCGGCGGCTACGCTGACCCCGTGCTCGTCACCCTGCTCATCGCCATCGTGGCGATCATCTGCGCGATCCTCGTCGGGTTCGTCGCCCGCCAGATCCTCGGGACGACCGTGGGGTGGCCGCGCAGCATCGTCGTCGGACTCCTGGTGTTCTTCCTCGGGTTCCCCGCGGCCGAATGGGTTCTGCAGCAGACACGGCTTCCGGAGGGCTCGACGCTCGCCGACAGCGACAACGTGTGGCTCGCGCTCGGCCTGATCGCCCTGTCCATCAGCTGGGTCTTCGCCCTCGGCGTCGCCACCCTGGTCGCGATCGAGGCGATCTTCCCCACGCGCCCCCTCCCCAACCCGATCGACGTCGTCCGCGCCGGTCTCCGTCAGCGCAAACGCACCCGCAGGTATGTCGAGATCCTGTCGATCGCGTCCCGCCACGGCGTCGGATGGCTCTTCCACGGCGGTCACAGCCGTGTCGAGCAGCAGCTGAGCACCTCCGAGGAACGCGCGCGCGCGATCGTCGCCACCATCAACGATGCGGGCGTGAGCTTCGTCAAGCTCGGCCAGGTGCTGTCCACGCGCCGCGACCTCATCCCCGAGCCGTATCTGAGCGCGCTCGCGACGCTGCAGACCAACGCGACGACCCTGCCGTGGGAAACGATCCGCGAGGTCATCGAAAGCGACCTCGGACGCCCCGTCGACGAGGTCTACGCCTCGATCGACCCGCAGCCGCTCGCGGCCGCATCCGTCGCACAGGTGCATCGCGCGACCCTGCGCGACGGCACCCCCGTCGTGGTCAAGGTGCAGCGGCCCGCCGCGCGCGCACAGGTGGAGGCGGATGCCGACATCATCGTGCGCCTCGCCCACCGCGCCGAGGCGCGCACGCGATTCGGCCGCGATCTGCGCATCGAGTCCGTGGCCCGCGGGTTCACCACGACGCTCCGCGAAGAGCTCGACTACCGCATCGAGGCGCGCAACACGGAATTGATCCGCGCGACCATCGCCCGCATCGACGCGGCGGAGCCCACGCGACGCGGCGTCGTCACCGTGCCGGATGCCTTTCCCGATGCGTCCAGCACTCGGGTCCTGACGATGGCGCTGGTCGACGGCGCCGCCCTGAGCGACTCCGCCGATCGTCTCGCCGGCCTGACGCCCGAGGCGCGCGACCGTCTCGCCCAGGTCCTGATGACCACGGTCATCGAACAGATCCTGGTGTACGGCGTCTTCCACGCCGATCTCCATCCCGGGAACGTGCTGCTGAAGTCCGATGGAACACTCGGGCTGATCGACTTCGGAGCCGTCGGCATCATCGAGAGAAGCCGTCGCCAGCACATGACCGCGCTTCTGCTCGCCGCACTCAGCGAGAACGACGTGGCCGCCACCGACGCGCTCCTGCTCATCGTGGACGCACCCGACGGGGTCGACATGGACGCCTTCCGTCACGACGTCGGCGTCGTCCTCACCGCGGAGCACCTCGGCAGCGGGGGCCAGGGATCGATCTTCACGCGGATCGTCGACGTCATCCGCCAGCACCACATCGGCCTCCCGGGCGAGCTCGCGTCGGCGCTGCGCAGCTTCGCCACCCTCGAGGGCTGTCTGCGCGTGATCGTCTCGGATTTCGACATGGTCGGTCGCGCCCTCCCCCTCATGCCCACTCTCCTGCGGCGCACGCTGTCGCTGACGCGCGCGGCCACCGACCTCCAGGCCGGCGCGGTGATCTCGCTCGCCCGACTGCAGCGCATGCCGCAACGCCTCGAGGCCCTGCTCACCGGCATCGAACGCGGCTCGATCGGCATCACGCTGCGCTCCGACGACGGCACCGATACCACCGGCATCCTGAGCCGGATCACCTCCGAGATCGCGACGACCCTCGTCTCGATCGCGGCGGTCGTGATCGCCGTGGTCCTGATCGTCTCCGGCGGCGGGCCGGTGCTGGGCGGATCCGTCACGCTGTTCGCGATCCTGGGGGCGGTGATCGGCCTGTTCGGCTTCCTGGGTCTGTTGAGGGTCGTACGCCGCACTTTCGGTCGACGCGACTGATATACCGCATTTCCTCTCGGCGCGGCAGAGGCGAATCGGCACGCTTCCGGGCACTACAGTGGCCAGCACATCACGTCATGCACCACCGGACTCCAAAGGAGAAGTCCCATGGTCCTCATCGTCGCCGCCATCGCCGTCGGCATCGTCACCTGGATCGTCGCCGCCCTCGCCGCAGGGATCGGCATCGGCCGCATCATCGCCCGCGCCGACAGTGAAGAGGGCCGGACCCTCGACACCCCGTCGGGCGCGGGTCTGACTCGCGCGATCACCTTCTGATCCCACCCGACCGCGCGGGAGAGGTCGTGGGCGCGGCTTCGTACGGTGAAGCATGCGCACCACACCTCCACGGGATCGGGGTCGGTCCCTGACAGCCGTCCTGGCGTCGGGCTATCTGGTCCTCCTCGCGGTGGTCATGTTCTGGCCCGAGCACATCGACGCGAACGCGGGTCCAGTCTACGAAGCGATGGTCCGCCTTGCGCCCGCGGCGTTCCCGTTCGGCGTGGATGCGACGCTGAACGTCGTGATGATGGTTCCGTTCGGGATGATCCTCGCCACTGTCCTCCCCGGACGACCCTTCGTCCTCCTCGGCGTGGCGTGGGTCGTACCGCTGTCGGCGGAGATCGCCCAGGGACTGTTCCTCCCCGGGCGGACCTCGAGCGCCGTCGACGTCGCGGCGAACACCCTCGGCGGTGTGATCGGTGCGGCGGGGCTCGCGGGGGTGCGCCGCCTCCGCCGACGTCGACGCGGACCGGACTGAGCGGTCGCCCTCACCCGGGCGGCGTGCCGGGATCCGCAGCGCGCCGCGAGCGAAGCTGACGACGAGTCATCGGCGGCGGACCCGCCTCCCGACCCGCCGTCGCCTCGGCGAGCACCCGAGCCGCGTGCCCCGCGATCGTCTGGACGGCGTCCACCGTCGTGCGCTCGAACTCCCGCCACACCGTCGCCGACCGACCGATCGGGTCGACGATGTCGTCATCGTCCGCGGAGACCCTGCGTGCGCGGGTTCGCCCCCGCGCGAGACGGGACACGAGAGTCTCCCAATCGCCCGCGACGGACACCCCCGACTCCTCCCGGAGCAGACGGGCGAACTCACGCACCGTGAACGTCGTGTCCAGAGCGTCCGGGCGCATGTCCAGGACGGCCCGTCGATGCACCGCCGCCGCGCACAGCACTGTCGTCGCCTGGCGGAGCAGCGTCTCGTCGAGGCGGCGGGTGCGATGCGGGGCGAGGTCCAGACCGTACTCGCGACCGAGGTCGACGGCCTCCGGTACCGCGGCTCGCTCGGGGCGGGCCGCGGTACCCGCGCTGCTGATGACCGGTGCGACGACTCCGGCGTCGGCGAGACGCGCGCGGAGCAGGTGCTCGACGAACGGCGAGCGGATCGCGTTCGCGGTGCACACGATCAGCACGCGCGGGCGGGACAACGGGTTCACGGGTCTCCCTCGATGGCGGCTCGGGTGACGGGCCGCTCGGGTGAGCCGACCGCTTCGCCGAGTACAGCGCTCCGGCGCGGCCGTTCCGGACCCGCGTCCGACCATCCCGACGCCGGCCCACCCGGGTGAATGCCGCCGGCGACGCACGATCGGGTCAGGACGACAACGCGTCTCGGATCTGTGGATCCTCGACGAGCACCCGACGGAGTTCGCGTGCTCCGTCCGTCGTCATCGCCAGCCCGACCGCTCCGACTTCGATCACGAGCCAGTTCTCGACATCGCCGGGGCGACGGAGGACTCCCACCTCCACATCGAGCTCGCGCCCCGCCCCCGAGTCGTCCGATCCGCGGACGCGCGCCGCGAAACCGGAGCCGGCGCTGCGATGCGCCTCGTCGTCGGGATGGACCGTGACGCCGTGGCGGGTCGTGCACCACGCGTATGTGCAGCGCGCACCTGCGTGACGGGGGTGGACATCGTTCTCGCTCATGCCGGACACCTCTCTCTCCGGGTCGTCCGCGAGGACTCCCCGATCATCGGTGGGCACGGAAGAAGTGAAGCACGAGCCTCCGACACCGCGATCAACGACCGGGCGCGATGCCCTCCGGAGGCGGCGGAAGCAAGTCGGCGAGCGGGATCCCCAGGACCTCCGCGAGGCACACGATGGTGCGCAGGCGCGGGTTCGCGGGAGTGCCGGGGTTGGATTCGCCGTGTTCGAGCTTGCGGTACGTGAAGGTGGCGAGTCCGGCGGCATGCGCGACGTGCTCCTGCGAGAGCCCTCTCTTCGCCCGGGCGTTGAGGAGACGGTCTCCGAACTGTCTCGCGAACTCGTTCCAGGGATCGGGCACGTCGGTCATGCACCCAGCTTGTCCGTTCGGCTACGCGCACATGAACATGTGTACATGTTGTTCCGGGTCCGGGCCGGCACCGGTGGCCCCGCGGTCCGTCGAGGTGACGGGCGTCGTCGTGGAGGTGATCAGAGGGGCGAACCGTGGTGGGATCGCCGATCCGGTCCCGATCCCGTCGGGCCTTCGCTCCGCGACGGCCCTCCCGTCACGTCCCTTCACCCTCCGAGCCCCGCCAGCGCCGCAGCCTCGGGCCGACACCGCGGATGGCAGAGTGCCCGGACCCCGCGCCTCCTGTTCCAGCCCAGAGGCGCATCATCTCCGGCCACTGAGCCCGATCAGCGGAGTACTCATGGATCTCGCTACCTCGTCATTCACTTCACCTGCCCTACCAAAAAGCTTCACCCCAGCCCGCGCGACGCGACGGCGTACCTGGCAATCCCGATATGCACGCCTCCTGGTCGCGTCCGACGCGCTCGTGGTGATCGTCGCCGTCTTCGGCACCCAACTGCTCTGGCTCGGCCCCGATCACGCGGGCGTCAGCTCGGCACCGATCGACTACACCACCGTGTCGCTGGCCCTGTGCATCGCCTGGCTCGCCGCCCTGACGCTGTGGGGGACGCGCCTGCCCCGGGTCGTCGGGCACGGGGTCGCCGAGCATCGACTCGTCATCGCGGCCTCCTTCCAACTCTTCGGGCTCGTCGCGATGGCCGCCTACCTCACCGGCGCCGACCTGTCCCGCGGATACTTCCTCCTCAGCCTGCCGGCCGGAACGCTCACCCTCCTCGCGTCACGGACGGCTGCGCGTTCCTGGCTCATCGCCCGCAGACGCCGGGGCGACCTGTCGTCGCGCGTCGTCCTCGTCGGGAGCGCCGAAGAGAACGCCCGCGTCGCCGGCGAGATCGCCCGTCAACCCGGAGTGGGCCTGACGGTCGTGGGCGTCCACACCGTAGGGGGCGTCGACGGGAGTTCGTGGACGGACGCCCATGCCCGCCGACTGGAACATCGTCTCGACGAACTGGACGCCGACAGCGTGCTCATCACCGGGGGCGGACGGATCGATGCCCACGACATCCGGCGGATCGGTTGGGGCCTCGAACCCGGACGACAGCACCTGATCGTGGCCGTGAACCTGACGGACGTCGCCGGTCCCCGCATCCACACGCGTCCGGTCGCGGGCCTCCCCCTCGTGCACGTCGAGACGCCGCAGTACTCGACGCGGCAGCGCGTCTTGAAGCGCGCCTTCGACATCGTCGGGTCGCTGCTGCTGCTGCTCGTCCTCAGCCCGGTCCTGCTCGTCCTGGCGGGGCTCGTGCGACTGTCGGGCCCCGGGCCGATCCTGTACCGGCAGGAGCGCGTCGGGCAGGGCGGTGCCCGATTCGGCATGATCAAGTTCCGCTCCATGGTCGACGGCGCGGACGCCCGCCTGTCGGAGCTCCTCACCGCCCAGGGGCGCGACGGAGCACCCTTGTTCAAGATCGACGACGACCCGCGCATCACCCCGATCGGCCGGATCCTGCGGAGATACTCGCTCGACGAGATCCCCCAGTTGTTCAACGTGCTGATGGGGCAGATGAGCCTCGTCGGCCCGCGCCCGCAGCGTGACGCGGAGGTCGCCTTCTACGACGACGACGCCCGTCGCCGCCTCATCGTGCGTCCGGGCATGAGCGGCCTCTGGCAGGTGAGCGGCCGGTCGGCTCTGTCCTGGGAGGATGCCATCCGCCTCGATCTCTTCTACGTCGAGAACTGGTCGCTCATCGGCGACATCGTGATCCTGTTCCGGACAGTGAAGGCGGTGGTCGCCCCCGGTGAGACCGCGCACTGATCAGGCCGGAGGGCGCCGATTCCCCCGGGGGTCGGCGCCCTCCGGCGTTGTCGGGTGCGTGTTTTCACCCCCTCTGACGGCGTCGGGACGTCCGGTCGTCCGGGACGTCCGCGGCGGGCTCCGCGACAGAGACCTCGCCTTCACCACCGGAATCACCCGGCACCGGCGATCCCTTCCGCCCCGAAGCGAGGGTCCGCAGACCACGCACGTTCGAGGGAGGCAGTTCCGCGGACCGCCGACGCGGACCGGGCGCCTGCTCACCGGCATCCTTCTTCTCGACCGTGGCGCGACGCCACGGCCGACGCCACCACCGCGGGCGGTCGACACCGGAGCTCGGTGCGCCGTAGCCGTAGTAGCCGCCGTACTGCGAGCCGTAATAGTTCGAATCCGCGCCGCGCAGCGGGACACGGTTGAGGACGACCCCGAGGAGCCGGCCACGGGTCTTGGCGATGTTCCCGACCGCCCGCTGGAGCATGTCGTCCGTCGTGCGACCGGCGGTCACCACGAGGACCGCGCCGTCCGCCCAGTTCGCGATGACCGCGGCGTCGGCGACCGCGAGCGTCGGCGGGGAGTCGATGATGACGACCATGTCGTCGGCCAGCGTGCGCGCCAGCTGCTGCATGCGCTGCGAGCCGACCATCTCGCTGGGGTTGGGCGGCGTACGCCCGGCCGCGACGACGAACAGACGTCCGTTCTCGTCGACCTGGTGGGCCACCTGCTCGATGCGCGCGCGACCCGCGAGGACGTCGGAGAGCCCCACATCATCCGAGAAGCCGAACGTCGCACCCAGCACAGGTCGGCGCAGATCGGCGTCGATGAGGATCACCGACTGCCCCGTCGCCGCGATGCTCACCGCGAGGTTCGCGGCCGTCGTGGACTTCCCGTCGCCGGGCAGCGGGCTCGTGACGACCATGACGCGTGGGGGTCGGTCCACATCCACGTACTGCAGGTTCGTCCTCAGTTCCCGCATCGCCTCTTTGTGCGCGAAGGAGCCGCGCCCGTCCCGGATGTCGTCGAAAGAGAAGACGGCACGTCCGGCGGCGAGTTCTTTGTCCACCGGCAGGATGCCGACCACCGACACGTCGACGGAGTCGGAGATGTCGTGCGCCGATCGGACGCGCCGGTCGAACGCGCGACGCACCAGGGCGAACAGGACCCCCGCGACCGCTCCGGCGAGGGCTCCGACGGCGATGGCGAGCTTCTCGTTGGGCGAGGACGGCGCGGTCGGCAGCCGCGCCGAGTCGCCCGCGACCAGCTTCACCGCGCCGTGTCCGCCCCCCGTGGATTCCAGTTGATCGACCTGGACGGTCATCCCCTGGAGCCACGCCTGCGCGAGGTCGCGTGCCGCCTCGGGCGTCGGTCCCGTCGCATCGACGCGCACGTTGACGGTGTCGACGGGGTTGGACACACGGATGCGCTGCACCAGCGACTCCGGACTGTCGGTGAGTCCGAGCTCGTCCCGCGCCGTTTCGGCCACCGACTTCCAGTAACCCATGTCGATGAAGGACTTCACCCGCGACAGCGCGAGTGTGCCCCCGGCCAGCGCCGAGCTCGTCGATCCGTCGGACGACACGCTGGCGACGTAGCCGCTCGCGTCGGCGGTGTAGACCCGCGGCTGCAGAGCGCTCCAGCCGAAACCCGCGAGCCCACCGGCGAGAGTCAGAGCGACGATCGCCTTCCAGTACGCGCGCAGGATCCGCGCGACGCGTTGCATGTCCACTCGTTTTCCACCTTCCGCTCGGTCCGCATCGGGAACGCCGAGCCCGGGAAGCATAGGCACGGGGCGGAGGGCGCGCCTCGCCCTGCCGGAACGCCCGCGAACGGGCGATACGCGGGGGGAAACGGCGACGCTCCGCGATGGTGACAGGGGGGCGGAGAGTGTGATGCCGACAGGGTGAAGGCGGGATGACCGCGGGGATGAAACCGCTCCCTCGACAGGTCGTCCGGGCGAACATCACCCCAATGATCGGGTGAAGCGCACCCCGGCTGTGCGCTCCCTTCGTCTCCCCGACCCGAACCCGGGACGACGACACCGCAGACCGAGAGTTGGAGAACACGATGCTGATCGACCTCGACACCCCGCCCGCCGCCGCCCGCGCCGCCCGGCGCTCCAGCCGTTTCTGGACACCCCGCACCATGACGGTCGCCAAGCTCCGCGACGCTCTCGAGAGCGATGTCGTGCTCCTGCGCGGACCCGCCGGTGTGGGCAAGAGCGCCCTGCTGCGGCAGTTCGCGGCGACCCTCGACGATGACCCCGAGACCGGCATCCAGCTGCTGGATGCCGCCCACGCCGACACCGCGACGCTCGACCGTGTCGCGGCCGCGTTCGACGCGGGTCCGCCGCAGCACGTCCTGCTGGTCGACAACCTGACCGACGCGTCCGCGGTGGGCTCCGCCGCGATCCTCGATCTGCTCCGCGCGGATCCCTCGCTGCGGGTGGTCGTCTCCACGCGGCACGTGACGCGTCTGGAGAGCCCCCTGATCGCCCTGGAGTTCGACGTCCACGTCCTCACTCCGGCCGACCTCCTGATGACCCGCGAAGAGCTGACCCTCGTTCTCGACCTGAACGGGATCGAGACCACCGACGTCGCCATCGACGTGCTCATGCGCCGCACCCACGGATGGCCGGCCCTCGCGCAGCTTGCGAGCTCACGGCTCCGCCTCGAGGGCCTGCCGTTGCGCACGCGGGACGAGGCGGATGCCATTGCGGACTACGCCGGACACGCTCTCACCGCGGACATGGAGGCGCATCTGAGCGCCCCGATCACCGACGAGGTGCGCTTGCTCGCGGTGGCCCCGTACATCAACGTCGAGCTGGCCGACGCGATCGGGATCGACTCGACCACCGGCACCACGAGCGATCTCCTGGCCGAGCTCCAGGAAGCCGGCTTCGTGTGGCCCAGCACGACCCGGCTGGTGCTGGCCGAACCGGTGCGCACCCAGTGGCTGCGCGAGATCACGGCGGGCGCGCCCGAGCTGGTCGAGCGCGCGCGCCTGCGCCTGCTCGATCACCTCGTCGCCGCCGGAGAGCCCCTGCGCGCCGCGCAGCTCGCCGCCGACGCCGGCCAGTGGCCCACCCTCGGGTCGATCCTGCGCTCGGCGGGACCGGAGGTCTGGGCCCGGGACGCCGCCGCCTTCACGACGCTCGTCGAGACGCTCCGCTCGCACGTGGGCTTCGACCCCCTGTCGGTCGACGCCCTCCTCTCGGTCGACGCCGACACGGCCGCCTCCGCCGAGACCCCCGCGCTCGCGGTCGGAGCGCTCGGTCGCCTCCCGGAAGCGAAAGCGGCCGCGCAGCACAACATCGAGGCACTGATCGTGCGCGTGAACCTGCTGCGCGCCGCCGGGCGGTTCGCGCTGGCCACCGAATCGGCGATCCTGCTCGTGGACGCCCTGCGGCGTCGTCCGTCGCTGTCGGACGACGCCGTCGCCGAGGGGTGGTACCAGGTGGGGATGACCCACCTCGCCATGGGCAAGCTGCGCGACGCGACCCTCGCCCTCGGGCAGGTCGAACGCCTCGCCCCTCCCGCCCGTCGGCTGCGCGCCCGCGGGGTCCTCGCCGTCGTGGCGCTGCTCGAGGGCGACGTCCGCGCGGCCGGGGTGCTGTGCGAGACCGATCGGGAGGACGGATGGATCGACTCTCCGTGGGGCGAGGGCACGCGTCTGGCCGACGCGTGGTTGAGCCTGGAACGCGGGGATGCCGCGGCCGCACGGGAGCGCCTGGACATGATGACGGCGACGGGCGGCGCTCGGGAACTGTGGCCGTTCGCCGCGTCCGTCCAAGCCCTCGCGTTCCTGCTCTCCGGAGCGGCCCCGGATGCGCTCGGGATGCTGCGGTCGTGGATGGGGCGGACGCGGAGCACGCCCCCGTCTCACTTCCAGTCGATCCAGCTTCTGACCGCTCGCGCGAAGGTGTTGATCGCCCTGCGTCAGGCCCGCAAGGCCATGGCCCTCTTCGAGGGGCCGTTCGGGCTCTCCGCAGCCACCGCCCCCGCGATCGCGCTGTCGCAGCTGTACGCCGGGCGCGCCCACGAGGCCTACGTGATGAGCGTGAAGTGGGGCATCCATCAGGATTCCTCCCCGCGCGCCGCGCTGGAGAGCCTGGTCGTCAGCATGGTCGCGGACGTGCGGCTCAACGGGACGGGGGCGCACCGATCGACCGCCCAGCGGGCCGAGGCGCTCAGCGCGCGTCACGACCTGTGGAGTCCGTGGAGTGCGGTCGCCCCCGAGGACCGCGGCCTCGTCCTGCGACTCCTGTCCCCCGCGGCGCGCGACCGCGTCTCGGATCGCGTCTCGTTCTTCGCGTCATCCGTGAGCGTTCCCCACCTCACCAAGCGCGAGCAGGTGGTCCTGGCGCAGCTCACACCGACCTCGACGATCGCTGACATCGCCCGCGCCCTGGTCGTCTCACCCAACACCGTCAAGACGCAGTTGCAGAGCCTGTACCGCAAGCTCGAGGTGTCGGACCGTGCGAGCGCGATCCGCGCCGCGCACGCGTGGGGTCTGATCGAGGCCGACGGCGACGTGTGAGGAAGGCGGGGCGCCGATCAGCCGCGGTCGGCGCGCCGCCTTCGAGCGAACCCGAAGACCACTCGCCCCACGATCAGGAGCACGATGAAGACGAGCACGCCCGGGAGCGTGAGCGGCACACCGGCTCCGTGGAGGACGACCAGCACGACGACGATGCTCGCGATCGGCACGATCACCCCGATCACTCGGCGCAGTCGTCGTCGGTTCATGGGTAAACGCTAACCGCTGCGTCAGCGAGGGTCCGACGGGTCACCGCGGGTGACGACCTCGTCCGCGGCGACCTGCAGCCCGAAGACCCCGAACCACGCGATCGCGAGCGTCGCGGCGGTGAACTCGAGATTCCCACCGAGAACCGTGTCGCCGCGGAACAGCGCCAGCATGGCACCGGTGAACGACGTCAGACCGACGGCGACGAGGGTCACGAGGCTCGCCGCACGCATCCACGGACGGCGGCGCAGAACCGACACCTGCGCCATCGCGACGATGGCGAGGACGAAGCCGAGCACGGCCGCGCTGATGTGGATGAGGTCCTGCGGCAGAGCGCCCGGGGTGAACGGCACGGGACATCCGGGCGAGCAGGTGACGACGGATGCCAGTGCGAAACACGCCCCGCACACGACCAGGGTCGCGGCGATGGGCCAGCCGACCACGTAGACGTCGGGCCGGTGGAGGAGCGCTCTGTCCACGAGCACCGCGGCGATGCCGAGCAGCAGCAGAGCGGAGTTGAACAGCGGCGCCGTCGGCATCCCCGTGGCCCCCAACTGACTCACGTAGTGAACCGTGGGATCCCACAGGCGACTGAGCCAGATCAAGCCGGCACTCAGGAAAGCGGCACACCCGCCGACGAGCGCGAGGAGAACGACACGACGGCTTCCCGGACGGCCGGCGAGGCGGGGAGACCGAACGATCGTCTCGGTCATGGGCGTCTCCGGCGGCGTCGAGGGGCTCCGCCACACTACCGCGCTCCGCACCGCCGCACGCGGGAGGAGCCGCGGCGGAATGCTGACATGGTCGGAATCCGTCCCGTCCGCGGGCGATTCCCCGGGTGAGGTATCGCCGCACGCCGGGGTCTGAGCCCCTCGTGCGTGGCATGGTCGTCCTCGAGCGATCTCGAGTGGTTCTCCCCCAAGTTCCGTACTCTTCATCCCGGTCGCTCACCATGGATGCGCGGTCTCGTGGCCACGGCACCCGGTTCGAGACCGCGCATCCCTCTGCACGAGCCCGCGGCCGGCACCTCGCTCGTCGGGCGTCGCCGGGTCGCCCCGAGAGGAGTCCCCGTGACGGACGACCAGACCGCGCAGTCGCACCGGCCGACAGACGGAGCAGAGTCTTCGCCGCTCGACGAGTTGCTCCGCCGGACGGCCGAGGACGATCCGTCGCCGACGTTCCCCGTCGGCTTCCGCGGATACGATCGCGAGGCGGTCGACGAGAGCGTCCGCCAGCTGGTCCGGCGGGCGCGGGAGGCCTCCGACGAGGTGCATCGCGAGAAGCTTCGCGCCGAGGCGATGTTCGCGCAACAGCGCGCAGACCACGACGACGAGCTCGCCGAGGTGGCCCGCCGTCACAGCGAGGAGACCGGGCGACTGCAGGAGCAGGCGCGCGCCGCCGCCGCGCGCGCGGCCGACGCGGAGACGCAGGTCGCCGCCCTCTCGAGCGGTCTCATCGGCGGCACGGACGGCGAGGGCGACGATCCGGCGCAGGCGCGCCAGCGGTTCGACGCGATTCTCCGCGTCGCCGAAGAACAGGCGAGCGTGCTGGTGCAGAACGCGGCGTCGCAGGCGGAACGGCTCCTGTCCACCGCCCGCGACGAAGCCGACGACATCCGCTCCGACGCGGTCGCCGAACGCGACCGGATCCGATCGGAGGCGCAGCACGACGCCGACCAGGCGCGCCTCCGGATCGAGACCGAACTCACCGCCCACCACACCCGGCTCGAACGCGAGGGCGCCCACGCGACGGAGAAAGTGGCCCAGGCGGAGCGTGAGGCCGCAGCCGTCCGCACGGAGGCCGAGAAGGGCGCGGCCGCGCTGCGTTCGCTCGTCTCGCGCGAGACCGCCGACCTGCGGGCCGCGGCGGAGCGCGACGTCCGGGAGATGACCGCACGGGTCCTCGAGTTCGAGGAGTCGCTGACCCGGCGTCAGGACGAGGCGCAGCAGGAGTTCCTCGTGCTGCACAATCAGGCCGTCGCCCACGCCGAGCGGATCACCTCGGACGCGAGCGAGCAGGTGGAGGCCGCCCTCGCGCACGCGCGCCGGATCGCGGGGCGGGCCGACGATCACGAGCGACTGGCCCGCGCTCAGGCCCAGCAGGTCGAGGCACAGGCGCAGGTCCAGGCACGCGGCATCCTCGACGATGCGCGCGAGAAGGCTCAACGCATCGCGGACACCATCGCGGCCCACGCCGCCACGGTGCTGCGCGACGCCGAGGATCGCACCCGCGATCTGCGCTGGCAGCAGCAACAGCTGGGCGGCTTCCTGTCCGAGATGAACGAGCTGCTGCGCGCTGCACCGCGGGGCTCGGCGTCACCGGACGACGATCGGCAGACGCCCGACGGGTCTGCGGACGGCGAGGACGACGCCGACGGGGACGCGTCCGACTGAGGCGCGGACCCACGCGCGCGGGATAACGTGGAGCGATGCGATCCGTCCCCCTCGGCCCCTCGGGCCCCGCCGTGCCCGCCGTCGTCGCCGGAATGATGCGGATCGACGGCAAGAGCGACGCCGCGGTCCGCGAGCTCTACGAAGCAGCGCGTTCCGTGGGCATCGACTTCTTCGATCACGCGGACATCTACGCCCGAGAACTCCATTCCGCCGAGCGACGGTTCGCGGAGGCGCTCCGGCTGAGCCCGTCGGAGCGCGCGGAGATCCGGCTGCAGACGAAGGCGGGCATCGTCCGCGAAGGGCCGTACTTCGACTTCTCCTACGAGCACATCGTCGCCTCGGTGAACGAGTCCCTCCGCGCGCTCGACACCGACTACGTCGACGTGCTCCTGCTCCACCGGCCCGACGCACTCGTCGAGCCCGAGGAAGTGGCGCGCGCGTTCGACGAGCTCGAAGCCGCGGGCAAGGTGCGCGCGTTCGGTGTGTCCAACCACACGCCGCGCCAGATCGATCTGCTCCGCACCGCGGTCCGTCAGCCCATCGTCGCCAATCAGGTGCAGCTCTCGGTCGCCCACGCCCCCATCGTCGCCCAGGGGCTTGCGATGAACATGGAGTCGGCGCCGCAGTCCGCCGTCCTGGACGGCGGCGGGCTCGTCGACTACTGCCGCCTGGAGGGCATCACCCTGCAGGCATGGTCGCCGCTGCAGGGGTCGAGAGGGAACGGCGTGTTCCTCGGGGATCCGGAATACGCGGAGCTGAACGCCGTGATCGATGAGCTCGCGGGACGCTACGGAGTGGCCCCGATCGCGATCGCCGTGGCGTGGATCACGCGGCATCCGGCCGGAATGCAGGTGGTCCTGGGGACGACCACCCCGAGCCGGGTGGTCGAAGCGTCCTCCGGCGCCGACATCGTCTTGACGCGTGCGGAGTGGTATTCGCTCGTCCGAGCCGCGGGCTACGTCGTCCCGTGAGCCCCGTGGAGGAGCGTGGTGCTGGTAGCCGGCCGCAGCAGGAGCGCCCGTGGGGGACGATCCTCGCCGTCGTGGCCGCGTGCGTCTTCGCGGCGCCGACGTTGCTCCTCCCCGCGGACGGTCCCGTCACCGCGAAGCTCGGCTTCATCGTCGTCGGCGCAGTGCTGCTGGCCGCGGCGATCATCCTGACCCGGCGGGAACCCGGCGCCTCGGGCATCGACGACGACGCAGACGAGGGCGACGTCAGGCCGTGACACCCACGCCGGGTGCGATGATCGCGAGCGGCTCCGTCGGCACGTCCCACGCGGCGGACTGAGTCGCGACCGCGCTGTCCGCCGCGTTCACGCGGCGCGGACCAGTGAGCGCGGAGCGGTGGACGACGCCGTGCGATTCGGTCGGGCCTGCGACGGGCGCTCGGCGGCGGGGGCCTCCGCGGCATCGATGTCGAGGCTCAGCCCGCGTGAGGAGTTGGCGTCGTTGGCCATGCGCTTGAGCAGGTTCTGGTCGAGCGACTCGGGCTGCTCGGACTCGAACACGAATCGCAGCGGGATGGCGGGCTGCAGCCAGATCGTGGAGCGCCCGACGGGCTCGTCCGCCCCGTGCGTCCACGACAGCGTGAAGCTCTCGCCGCGGCGGAGCTTGGTGGCGACGACCACCTTGACGTGGGCCAGCATCCGATCGTCGATCGTGATGGGCTCGGGGGTCGTTCCGTAGAACAGCTTCGCCATGATGTTTCCCTTCCCTCTTTTCTTGTTCACGAACTTACTAGATAGACTAGCGAATAAGCAACCGAGATATAAGGCGAAGATCGGAGGCGGCCGGATGGACACCACATCCCCTGCTCCCTACTGGTACGGCGAGGGCACCGAAGATCGGCGCAACTCACGTGTCATGCACGCCTTGCGGGAGTACCGCAGCGCGGAGATGGCGATGCGCCGACGCACGCAGGACTCGATGGCGATGGGAGAGAACGAACTCGTCGTCCTGCGGTACCTCGCCCGCGCCTCCGCATCCGCGACGGACACGACGCCCGCCGATCTCGCGCGTCACCTCGGACTGTCCACGGCCTCCATCACCGCGCTCCTCGATCGACTGGAACGCTCCGACCACGTTCGCCGCGAGCGGCATCCGACGGATCGACGCAAGATCCTCGTGCGCGCCACACCACACACGGAGGACGAGATGCGCGGCGAACTCGGCGATATGCACGAGCGCATGATGCGCGCCACCTCCGGCTTGAGCCCGGTCGAAGCGGATGCCGTGACCGCGTTCCTCGAGCGCATGCGCTGCGCCGTCGCCGGCCCGTGCACCCGCACCGGCGAGAAGTGCTGTCTCACGGCGGAGCGGGACGCGCACGATGCCGCGGGCGCCGACGCGCGCTGAGCCGATCCCCTCCCCCGCGTCGGTGACCGGCATCCCCCGCAGGACGGATTCGATCCGGACGGCATCTCGATAGCGTCGAGGCATGGACGTCCTCGCCTCTCGAGTCCGATCGCTTCGCGCCGCGCTGACCGCGGCGGCGCTCCTCTGCGTCCTCCTCACGGTCCTCCCCACCGCCCCCGCCCATGCCGACGTCGACGATTTCCGGTTCGATTCACTCGACGCGCGGATGTCGCTGACCCGGGCCGCGGACGGGCATGCCGAGCTGTCGGTCACCGAGACACTCGTGGCGGAGTTTCCGGAGGAGGACCAGAACCGCGGAATCATCCGCGTGATCCCGGACGATTACGACGGAGTCCCTCTGCAGACGCGGATCACCGCGGTGACCGGCGCCGACGGCGCGGCCATACCTTTCGAGGTCGAAACCGACCGGCGGGAGGTGCGGGTGCTGACCGGTGACGACGACTACGTGCACGGCAGGCAGACCTATGTGATCTCGTACACGCAGCGCGACACCATCCGCGCATTCGCCGACACGGACGCCGACGAGTTCTACCGCGACGTCAACGGAACCGATTGGGCGCAGCCGTTCGGACGGGTCGACGTGGAAGTGACCGTCGACGCCTCGCTCGCGGCGGCGGCGCTCGACGGTGCCGCGGCCTGCTACCGGGGCGCACAGGGGTCCTCCGACCGCTGCGAGGTCACCCGGACGGATCGGGCCGACGGCGGCCTGACGTTCTCGGCGGGGTCGAACGATCTGGGTCCGGGCGAGAACGTCACCATCGCCGTCGGCTTCGCGAGGGGAACGTTCGTGCCCGGCGAGGTGGTTCGCACGGCGGCCGAGCAGTTCTCCGTGGATGCCGCCCCGGCACTGGCCGCGGTCTCGCTCGGCACCCTCGGGCTCAGCGCCGTCGCGATCGGCGCCGCCGTCGTCTCGCGCCGCCGCAATCGCGATGCGGCAGGTCGGGGGATCATCGTCGCGGAGTACACCCCGCCCGCCGGCGTCGACGTCCTCGAGGGAGCGCACCTCGTCGGACGCAGCGGCGCCGCCCTTCCCGCCGCGGTCCTCGACACGGCGGTGGCCGGGCATCTCCGCATCGTCGAGAGCCCGTCGGCCGACGACGAGCTGGCCCTGGAATACGTCGACGCGGCGGGAGCGACGCCTCTGCGCGCCGGCGTCCTCGCCGCCGTGTTCGGCGACCGCCCGCGCCCCGGCGAGCGCGTGGCGTTGGACACACCGGGCAGCGATGCGGGCGCGCGTCTGCGCGACATGCTCGCCGTGGCCGGCACGGAGGTGCGGAGACGCGGATGGATGCGCCGACCGCAGATGCGCGGCGCGGTGGCCGCGGGGGTGATCGCCGTCGCCGCATTCGGCGTCTCGGTCGCTGCCCTGATGATCACCGCGGTGGGCGCGACGCCGACCTGGTGGCAGATCGCAGCGATCCCCACGACGGTGGTCGGCGGCATCCTGACGTTCGTCCTGATCCGGTACTCGGACCGGGTGACGGATGCCGGCGCCCCCGTGCGCGATCACCTGATCGGGCTGCGCGATTACCTGACCCTGGCCGAGGCCGACCGGCTGCGGGTGCTGCAGAGCCCGGAGGGGGCTGAGCGCAGATCCGGGGGGACCGACGACCCCGTGCAGGTCCTGCACCTCTACGAGAAGCTGCTCCCGTGGGCGGTCGTCTGGGGAGTGGAACGCGAATGGGCCGACGTCCTGGCCGTCCAGGCGCAGGCGACGGGGACGGAGCTCGGCTGGTACTCGGGACCGAACGGGTTCTCGAGCGCACTGTTCGCGTCGTCGCTGTCGACGATGCACTCCGGAACCAGTCCCGCACCCACGACGAGCGGGTCGGGCAGTTTCTCGGGCGGGTCGTTCGGCGGCGGCTTCTCCGGCGGAGGCATGGGCGGCGGGGGCGGGGGCGGACGCTGACCACCCGCTTCCGGGCGCTCGGCCCCGCGTAGAGTCACGTCATGCGCACCTCCCCCCGCGGCGCCGACCGGCACCGACCCCGGAACGGACATCCCTCCTGCACCGAGCGCGCGCGATGACCGTGCTGCCACCGGGTCGTCAGATGGTTCTGACCTGGGGAATCCCCCGCTCCTACGGCGGTTTGACGGCCGCGCTGCTGCAGCGGTCGCGGATGTTCGATCGACGAGGCGGGGTGCCCGTGGACGTGCTGACGTGCGAGGATCGCCCCGACCCGATCGCCACCGCGGCAGAGCTCGCGGAGCGCGCCGCCCTGTCGTCCGGCGTCCGGGTGCGGAACCTGTGGGACTGGCTGCGCGAGAACGATCTGCGGGGCCGAGCGGTCGGACCGGCCGCGGGTTTCTCCCCGCTTCCGGCGGACTCCGCCGTCGACAGCGTGGACGGAGTGGTTCTGCGTCGCGTCCGCACGGATCCCCGGGGCGCCGTGCAACAGATCGATCATCTGCGTCGCGACGGGACCCTGGCCGCCAGCGACCGCCGCGACGTCCCCGCACCGGACGGCGGTGTGCGCCGTGTCGTCGTGACCTGCGACGCGCAGGGCGCCCCGCGTGCCGCCTGGCGTGGAGTGCGGACCCTGTACGCGGCGTGGCTGGACCGTCTCACCGAACGGCAGGCGACGTTCCTCCTCGTCGACAGCAAGGCGATGGCGCGATTCGCGGCCGGGTACCGGCGTCCCCATGTCGTCGTCGTCCATGTGGTGCACGGCTCGCACCTGACCGACGACGGCGCGGCGCTGCGGCCCTCGCGGGCGGAGGTCTTCGCGCGGCTCGGCGCGTTCGACGCGGTCGTGTTCTGCACCGCCCGACAGGCGCGCGACGTGCGGCGGCGGGTCGGCCCCCTGCCGTTGCTGGCCGTCGTCCCTCACCCTGTGTCGCGGGTCGAGGTCCCCTCGGGACCGCGCAGCGGCGCGGTCGTGATCGCACGCTTGGAGGGCATCAAACGCGTCGAGGACGCCGTCGCCGCGTCACGCGGCGCGGCGGAGAGCGTCCCGGAGCTCACCCTCGACGTCTACGGTGACGGACCGGAGCGCGACCGGCTCGAGGAACGGGCGGGCACGGACGGGCGCGTGCGGCTGCACGGCTTCGTCCCGGCTGCACGCGGGGCCCTGACCTCGGCATCCGTTCTGCTCCTCACCAGCCGCTCCGAGGCGTTCTCGCTCGTCGTGGCCGAGGCGATGGCGGCGGGATGCCTGCCGATCGCGTACGACGTGCCGTACGGTCCGCGCGAGCTGATCCGTCATGGTCGGACGGGGTGGCTCGTCCCGGCGGGCGACGTGGCGCGACTCACCGCGACGCTGGTGTCGGCCCACTCGACCGACGAACGCGTACTGGCGCGGATGCGACGCGATGCGGTCGCCCGCGCGGCGGAGTTCGACGAGTCGGCGGTGCTGGAACGGTGGGCCGCGACCCTCCGCGGTGCCGCGCGGCGCCATCGGATGCGCGAGCGGACCTGGCGATTCCGGGAGATGGTGCGGCGGCGCCTTCGGATCGGCTGAGAGCCGGTCCTTCTCGCATCCGCCGGGCGTACTCTCGTCCTACCCAGCCCCGGCATCGCCGGCGCGGATGCGCCTCTCCCGGCGCGCGACGTTCCCCGTCCGTCGAGCCACTCCCCCACCCCGGCTCCGGACGGGGTCCGTCGTTCAGCGGTCTTCGCCGTACGCGCGGATGCTGCGCAGGTCGTCGTTCAGCTCCGCGTCGGCGGTGTCGCCGCCGACAGCACGGTCCGCCGACCGCTGCTCCTGTGCACCGGCCGACTTCTCCTCGGGTGCCGCCTCGGTCGCACCGTCCATCACCGGCGCGTCCTGGGTGGGTTCGCGTTCGTCCATCGGGTCCTCCTCGATCCGGGTCCTCCCGGCATCCTGTGGGCGGGCCCGATTCCGGAGCGAGGGCTTGCGTCCGCGACGCGGTCGTGCTGATCGACTCCGAATCGGCATTCGGCCAGGCCTGTCAAGCTCCGGTATGATGGTCCCCGACAAGGGGAGTATTCCCACGCGACGATCCCGTCAATACGGTCCACGCCATCGTGGACCCGGGCCGTCGGCTCGCATCGCGAGTGGAAGAGACCTTGGTGTTTCGACGTACACCAGAACCCTTGGAGGCCCGCGTGGGTGTCACCCCGCTCATCTGGATCATCACGATCGCGATCACGATCGCGTTCTTCGTGTTCGAGTTCTTCGCACACGTCCGCAAGGCGCACGAACCGACCATCGGGGAATCCGCCCGCTGGTCGGCGTTCTACATCGGCCTGGCCCTGCTGTTCGGCGTCGGCATCGGCGTGGTCTCGGGGTGGACCTACGGCGGCGAGTACTTCGCCGGCTACCTCACCGAGAAGGCCCTGTCGATCGACAACCTCTTCGTGTTCCTGATCATCATGACCGGCTTCGCGGTGCCCAAGAAGTACCAGCAGAAGGTCCTGATGATCGGCATCGTCATCGCGCTGGTGATGCGCGGGGCGTTCATCGCCGTCGGTGCCGCCCTCATCGAGAACTTCTCGTGGATCTTCTACATCTTCGGCGCGCTGCTGCTCTTCCTCGCGTACCGTCAGGCGTTCGCACACGGTGAGAGCGACCCCGCGAACGGCAGGTTCATGCGATTCGTGCGCCGCGTCCTCCCCGTCAGCGAGGAGTACAACGGCGACAAGCTCACCGTGCAGAAGGACGGGAAGCGCTTCGTCACGCCGATGCTCCTGGTCATCGTCGCGATCGGCTTCATCGATCTGGTCTTCGCGATCGACTCGATCCCCGCGATCTACGGGCTGACCAACGAGGCGTACATCGTGTTCACGGCCAACGCCTTCGCCTTGATGGGTCTGCGGCAGCTGTACTTCCTCATCGGCGGCCTCCTCGAGCGCCTCGTGTACCTCTCGCAGGGCCTCGCGGTCATCCTGGCGTTCATCGGAGTGAAGCTCGTCTTCCACGCCCTCCACGTCAACGAGCTCCCCTTCATCAACGGCGGCGAGCCGCTGCTGTGGGTGCCGGAGATCCCGATCTGGCTGTCGTTGCTGTTCATCGCGGCGACCGTCGCGGTGGCGACCGTGGCGAGCCTGGCCAAGACGCGCAAGGACGCCGAGAAGAAGCGCCGCGACGAGTTCGAGGGCGAGAAGGTCGTCCACGCACCCGAGGACTGATCCGCCGCACCGGGTCCACGGTGGATGCCGTGGGCCCGGTGCCGTATCCGTGCGTTCCGCGCAACCCCGCGGGCCTCGGCACGGGACCGACCTACCGTGACGGCATGACTCGTTTCGGATACACCCTCATGACCGAGCAGAGCGGTCCCCGCGAACTCGTGGACTACGCCGTCGGCGCCGAGCGCGCCGGATACGACTTCCTCGTCTCCAGCGACCACTACTCCCCGTGGCTGACGTCCCAGGGGCACGCGCCGTACGCGTGGACCGTGCTCGGCGCAGTCGCCTACGCCACCACCGACATCGAGCTGATGACCTACGTCACCTGCCCGACCATCCGCTACCACCCCGCCGTCGTCGCGCAGAAGGCGGCCACGCTGCAGCTGCTGTCGGACGGGCGGTTCACTCTCGGCCTCGGCTCCGGAGAGAACCTCAACGAACACGTGGTCGGCGAGGGCTGGCCGGCCGTCCATGCCCGCCAAGACATGCTCGTCGAGGCGATCGAGATCATCCGCGCGCTGCACACCGGCGATCTCGTGACCTACGACGGCGAGTACTTCCGGGTCGATTCCGCGCGGGTGTGGGATGCACCCGAGGGCGGTGTGCCCATCGGCGTCGCCGTGTCGGGCGAGCATTCGGTCGAGCGGTTCGCGCCGCTGGGCGACCACCTCATCACCACCGAACCCGAGGCGGACCTGATCCGCGGGTGGGACGAGCACCACGAGGGCGTCTCGCGCAAGATCGGCCAGATCCCGATCAGCTGGGATCCCGACAAGGATGCCGCGATCGCCCGCGCGCACGACCAGTTCCGGTGGTTCGCCGGCGGCTGGGCCGTGAACTCCGATCTGCCCACTCCCGCGGGGTTCGCCGGCGCGTCGCAGTTCGTGCGCCCCGACGACGTCGCGGACTCGATCGCCTGCGGCCCGGATCTCGATGAACTCGCGGAGAGCGCGCGTCCCTTCATCGACGCGGGCTTCACCGATGTCGCGATCGTTCAGGTCGGCGACGCACAGCAACAGCGTTTCGTCGACGAGGTCGCCGGCCCGTTGCTGGAGAAGCTCCGGGCGCTCTGAGATCTCCCGGCCCCGCGGGGGCTCAGATCACGTGCCCGGTCTCACGTACCCACTGGTCGAGCCGCCACACCGGTACCCGGAACACCCGGGCGACGTCCGCGATCGCGTGATGCCCCTCGACGACGGAGGCCACGGCGAACTCCTGCAACGAGCGGAAGTTCCGTCCGGCGAGCGGACCCACGCGAAGGTCGGCGAAGGTTCGCGGCGCGGTCGCCGGCTGGGTGCCCGACGCGACGAGGACGTAGGCCGACGCCCCCTGCATCCCCCGCTCGGCCGCGCGTTGGTGCACGCGCGGAGCGACCGAGGGCACGTGCGCGGGCGGGACGGATGGGGCGTGCGCCGGGGCCGGCGGGGGCGGGGCGGTGTGATGTCCCGCGGATGTCGCCGGTGTCTGCCACGGGGCCGGCGGCAGCACCTCCGTCCCGGGCGCGATGTGCGGCGAGAAACCCGTGCCGGGCGCGCCCTCGGCGGGGGATCGATGCACCGGGGCGGCCGGGGCTGCGTCCGGTTCGAGCGGCGTCCGCGAAGTCATCCAGGGCGCGGGAGGAAGCTCCCCACCCCAGATCACGGGGCTCGGCACCACGTGAGGGCTCGAACTCGGCGCGTCGATCGCGTCGGACGCCGGAGTCGCGGCGATCCCGTCGCCGAACAGGTCTGACACACCGACCTCGAAGACGTCGGCGAGCGCCACCAGCACCGCCAACGGCACCGCGGTGCGACCGGACTCGATCGACTTGATGCGCTGCTCGGACAGCGCGGCTTCGAACGACAACGCGGCGAGCGACATCCCGCGAGCCAGGCGCATGGCACGCACCCGCTCGCCGAGCGTGCGGAGAACGGTGTTCAGCCGATCGTCCTCGTGCTCCTCGGTCATCGACGACTCCCTCCCCCGGTCGGGTTGTGCGCTGCCGCGTCGACCCACTGTTGCAGCCGCCATTGCTGGATGCGGAACAGGCGCGCGATGGTCGGCACCGAATACCCTCCTTCGAGCACCGCCGCCACGGCGAACTGCTGCAGGGAGGCGAAGGTGCGGCCTTCCAGGGGACCGGTGCGCAGGTCGGCGAACGAGCGGGGCCGATGAGGCGCCGGGCGAGGGCCGACCGTCGTCGGCGATGCGGCCGGGCGCCATGCGAGACGCGCCTCGGTGGACGCCGACGCGGGCCCGCGCCTGCCGGGACCGGGCCGAGGCGTCTCGGCGGTGGGAGTGGGCTCGCGTCGCGCCAGGTCGGGTGGCGCCCATCCCGCGGCGGCGTCGGGGCGGTAGGCCGCCACCTGCTCCTCTCCGTGCCGCAGCAGCGCCTCGTGCAGCAGCCTCCGGAGCTTCTGGTGTTCGCGACGGCGTCGCCAGAGCACCGGCACCCCGATCGCCGGGATCAGGAGGACCAACGCCCACATCCACATCATCGGATGCTCGTTCATCCAGCCGACCCAGGCCCACTGGAACGTCCAATCGGTCTGCACGTTGCCCTGCTGCATCGTCCGGGAGCCCGACCACGCGGCCACGACGTCCTGACCGACGCCGTGGAAGGTGTTCCCGGTGATGTCGGCACGCGCGCCGTCGGAGAGTTCGACGGCGAATCCGGATGCCACCCGCAGATCGTTGTCGCGAACGATCGCGGCCGCGCCGGTCAGTTCGAGCGCGATGCGGCGGCCGGCGAGTCGGGAGTCGGACACCGTGGCATCCGTGATCTTGCCGGACACGTCCAGACCGCGCAGGTCGGACGAGGTGAGGTCGGCGTCGGCCACGGTGAGCCCGGTCGACGCACCCTCGACGAGGACCGCCGTGCGCGTCTCGGACACCTCGGTGCCGCGGATCTCGGTCGCGTCGGTGGAGATCACCCGCACGCCGCCCTCGCCGTTGTCGCGCACGTGCGAACCGGTGAGCGTGAACCCCTTCGCGGGACTCAATCCGTACCCGCCCGACGTGGGACCGTCGGCGAGGGCGGAACCGTCGATGCGGATGCCCCATCCCGACGAGCCGGCGACCGTGGTGTCGGTGATCTTCGTCCCCGTGGACTGTCGCGAGACGGAGATGCCGTCGCCGCCGGAGCCGGTGATCGTCGTCCGCTCGACGGTGGTGTCCGACGCGCCGTTGGTCACCTCGAAGCCCGTCAGGGTGGAGCGCTCGATCGTGCTGTCCTGGATGCCCGCCTGGGTGGTGTCCGAGAAGAACACCCCGTAGTGCAGTCCCGTGATCTTCGTCGAGACGATCCCCGCCGAGGCGCGGTCGTCGCCGGTGCCCGTGACGGCGAGACCACCGGTGCGACCGCTCCAGTATCCGAGATCGCGGATCTCGGCGTCCTTGATCCCGAGCACGCCGTCCCGCGCACGGATGTAGGCCCGGCCGTCCGTCTCGTCGACGTCGGGGGCGGCAGCCGCCTCATCCCAGGAGGTGACGACGAAGGGATCGTCCTCGGCACCCACGATGCCGAGGACGCCGCCCCAGGTGACGATGCTCGTGGTCCCCGAGGGCGAACTCGCCATCCGCAGCGTGGCGCCCCCGAGGAAGTCAAGCTCCACTCCGCGACGGATGACGACGTTGCGCAGAAGGGTGAAGGTCCGTGCATCCTCGGCGCGGACCGCCCCCAGAGCCACCAGGTCGGCGACGTGGTACAGCGTCGCCTGCCCGTTCTGTGGAGCCAGGACGACGGTGTTCCACTGGTCCACGAGCGCGGGGTCCCCGGGCGCCAGCGCGGCCACGGCCGTCAGCCGCGCGTCCTCGGCCGCGACCAATTCGGCGGGGCTCTTCGGAGCGGCCGGGGTCTCGCCGGCATCCGGGGTCGGAGACACCCCCACGACCGGGCCCGTCGGCGCGTCGGCGCGGAGCCAGGGCAGGAACGTGCCGGTGTGGACGAAATTGCCCGCGAGGACGACGCCGGCCACGAGCACGATCACCGCGACGACCATGATCACCCGCGCCACCCCTCGGATGGCCGGGTGCGTGTCGCCGCGTTCCAGCGCGGTCAGTGCGCCGTCGTCAGCCACGCGCCGGATCCGTGGCGTCCGCGGACGAAGTCGCCCATCCCATGCTCGCGGCGGATTGCCCCTCGCCGCCCAGACTCGCCTCGGACTGCCCCTCTCCGCCCTGCGCGTCGGCGGAGCGCGTCAACCAGCCCTGCTTGTTCATCGTGAACAGCGCGTACACCTTGACGGGCAGGGCGACGAAGATGATGATCACGGTCACCAGCGGCAGCAGGACGATGTCCTCGGGACGCCGCCACAGGTGCGACATCCCGCGGATGCCACGCCCCACGAACAGCCAGACGATCGCGAGTGTGAGGGCGAGGATCGGCTGCTGCGCGCGCACCGACAGGAAGATGTAGGCCAGTGCCACGCACATCGTGAAGGGGGTCAACAGGATCTGCATCATCGTGATCTGCGAGATCAGCGGCACCTTGAAGACCCACCCGTGGCGGATAGCGGTGAGGTAGCAGCGGAACGAGTTGCGGCTCCATCGCACGCGCTGCTTCACGAAGGCCCGGAACGTGCCGGGGAACATCGACAGGGCACGGGCGCTGTCCTGGTGCGCCACGCGGAAACCCTGCGAGAGCACCAGCCAGGTCATGCGCCCGTCATCGCCGGCGATGCATTCCTTGCCGAAGAAGATCTCGTGCTCGAGGTCTTCGACCCGGGGCTGGATGACCGAGGTGCGATAGGCCGCCGTGCGGCCCGACGCGCAGATGATGCCGCCGAAGCGCCCCATCGCGGGGGCGTAGTCCGTGTAGCGCAGGTCGATGATCCAGTCGGCCACGCGGCGCCAGACGCTCGACTTCGGCATGTACACGTTCTGGCGGGTGCTGACCGCGCCCACCGCCGGGTCGATGAACGGCATCTGGACGGCGTCGAGCATGCCGTCCTCCCACGCGGTGTCGGAATCGACGAACACGATCAGCTCGGTGTCCACCATCCGGATGCCGACACCCAGCGCCGAACGCTTGCCCCGGTGGTGGAACATCACGACCTCGACCGTGGGCAGCCCCATCGCCTCGATGCGCTGCTGTGCCTCGACGTCGGCGACGTCCAGGACGATGATGATCCGTGACGGCCCCTGACGCACCCAGGTCTGCAGGCAACGCACCAGCACGTCGGGATCCTCGTGGAACGAGGGGACCACGACCGTGGTGGTCGTGCGGTAGTCGTTGCGCACCGGACGCGACGTCGCGGCCAGCAGTTTGCGGACGAGCCAGAAGCCCCAGGACACGATCCCGAGATACCCGAACGGAAGCAGCCACATCAGCTGTTCACCGAATGAGCCCTGGCCCACGTGTCCTCCCCTGCCTGCGGCGGATACGCCGAGTTACGGTCCGGGGGTGACAGTGCAGGTTACCGCGTCCGTGTCACGTGCATGTGACGTCGCTGAGGGACACGCCCGCGGCGACCGTGTTCTCGCACGCGACGGTGTTGCCCGCATCCCGGGCGGCGCCGACGACGGCGACGCCGACTCCGGCCTGCCCCGGACGGAGAACGTTCCCGGCCACGACATTGCCCGAACCCCACGGCGCCAGGATGACGTGGATGCTCACGGCATCCACGCGTCCCTCGATCGTGTTGCTCTCGAGCCGCCAGTCCGAACCTTTGAGGTCGACCGCGCTGTCGACGGCGGACGCGGCGCCCGTGGACAGCGACGAGTCGCGCACGGTTCCGCCGGTGGTGCCCTCCTTGACGTCGAGCGCCTCGGCGGTCGTGTCGCGCACGACGAGCCCGACGAACTCATTGCGATCGCTGCGGTCGGGATCGCACCCGGTGTAGCGGCACCAGTTCGACTGTGCCGAACCGACGTAGACACCCTCGCCGAACTCAGGGTCGGTGAGTCCGGTGCGCTCGACCGTGACGGAGCGCACGGAGTTGTCCGCACTCCCCGCGCGCAGATGCAGCCCCTCCTGGCCCACGTCCGAGATCGTCAGACCGCTGAGCGAAGAATGCGTCGTCGCGTCGAGCACGACTCCCTTCTGTCCGCCCCGCACCGCGAGGTCGCGGACGTCCCAGTACGCCGCGCCCTCCAGGTGCAGCGCGTACCCATCCGCGACGTCGCCGGCGTCCAGCACCGTGCCCGTCGAACCGCACAGCACGATCGGGGCGTCCGGTGTCGCGACCGCCGCCGCGCGGAAACGTCCGCGGTACACCGACGGGGACAACTGGAGCACGTCTCCCGGGGCGGCCGCGTCGAGCGCGGCCTGCAGGGCGTCGGCCCCCTCGCCCACCTGGACGGCACCGGGGGCGCAGGATGCGGAGGGAACGATCGTCGGCTCGAGCGCGCACCCCGACAGCGCGGCCGCGCACAGGGCGACCGCGATCAGGGCGCTGAGGCTGCGGTTCATCGCGTCGAGTATCCCAGGCGCCGGATCGTAGGGTGGTCGCATGCCGCGCGCCGTCCCCCTCGTCGCGATCGCCGGGCTCATCCTCGCCCTCACCGCGTGCAGCACGGTCGCCGACGCGCCCCCACGCGACGCCTCGACGAGCTTCCCGACCGACGCGCGCGTCGACTATCAGCTCGGCGCCGCCTACCCACCGGCCGAGGGGGTGACCGTCGTCGTCCGCGACCGCACGGCCGAACCCGCCGACGGGCTGTACTCCATCTGCTACGTCAACGCGTTCCAGACCCAACCCGGCGAGAGTGACGACTGGCCCGACGGGACCCTTCTCGAGCGCGACGGTGAGCCGGTGTTCGACCCCGACTGGCCGGACGAACGCCTCGTCGACACCTCGACCGACGAAGCACGCCGACGCGTGGTGGAGCACGTCGCCGCGTGGATCCGCGGGTGTGCGGCATCCGGATTCCAGGCGGTGGAATTCGACAACCTCGACACCTTCACGCGCACCGACGGCGCGCTCACGTTCGATGACAACGCCGCCGTCGCCGCCGCACTGGTGGCGGCGGCGCACGGGGCGGGCCTCGCCGCCGGTCAGAAGAACGCGGCCGAGTTCGCGGATCGACTCCGGGATGCCGCGGGATTCGACTTCGCGGTCGCCGAGGAGTGCGCGGCCTACGACGAATGCTCCGCGTACTCGGACGTGTACGGTGCCCACGTCATCGACATCGAGTACACCGACCAGCTGCCGCGCTCGTTCGCTCAGATGTGCGCCGACGACGCGACCCCCACGGCGACCGTGTTGCGCGACCGGCGCCTCTCGACCCCGGACGCCGCGGAGTACGCCTTCGCCACCTGCCCGCCCCGCTGACCCGGCGGGCCCAGCCGAACGGGGCCGGGCGGCATCGGGGCGCGCGGGGACGTACCCGGCTCAGCCGACCATGAGGTCGCGGAAGAAGCCGTCGACGTGGGCGCGGAGACCCTCGATGCGGCGATCCCGCGCCGCCTGGGCGTCGTGACCCAGATAGGCCGGCGGGTCCAGGCGCCGCACGTTGGCCGAGCACTCGAACCCCGCGCACAGGAGCGTGCCGACGGAGTTGCCCGCCTTTCCGGCGCTCCCGGCCCGCCGTGCCGCGAAGAACACGACGTCGTTGGGCAGCGTGACGTCGGAGCACCACGAGCACTGCGGCCTCGACCGGGTGGGCTGCTCGGCCTGACGCAGCTGCAGGCCGACGGCGCTCCCGTCGATCTCGGCGACGATGAACCCCATGAGGGGCGACTTCGGGTCCCGCCAGCCGAAGTAGTCGAGACGGTCCCAGTCGTGACCCGCCAGATCCGCGGGAAGGACGATCGCCTTGCGCTCGCGCAGCGAGACGTTGACGAAGCTGGATCGGACGGTGGATTCGGTGAGGGCGATCATGAGGGTCCCATCGGTGGACCGGAGGTTGTCCGGTCGGAGGACACCCGCGTCGGTGCGCGGGAGAACGGAGGACGCCACGCCGACGGAGGTCGAACGCGGCGCGTGGGCGCACGACTCGAGGGTCGCGCGACGTCGCCGATCAAGCGGCGAGGGCCACGGGTCCGATCGCGCCTCTGCCGTCGGCGATGCGGACGCCGACGACCCCCTCACGCCCGAGGGGCATCACAGGAGGAGGGAAGGACATGCCTCCAGGTTACGCCGCCCCGGCGCGGAAGGGGGCGGATCCGAGCACCCGCTCCACGGTCATCTCCAGGACCACGCGCTCGGGGTTCACTCGCGGCCGGCGGTAGCGCGCGGTGTACAGGTCGACGGCGCGCGCGACGGCCTCGGGGTCTTCGCTCACGCGCGCGGGCCCCTCGAAGCTGATCCATCGGCCGCCGTCGACCGAGCAGATCGAGGCGCGGCCGGAGCGCTCCGCGTTGACGAACTTCTGCGTTCCGCGAGAGCCGATGACGCGCACCACACCGTCGTCGTAGGTGAAGCCCACGGGGACGGCGTGCACGCGTCCCGAACGACCGATCGTCGAGAGGGTCGCGAGGTGATACTCGGCGAGGAAGGCCAGGGCGTCGTCGTTCAGCACGATCCCAGCGTGCCACGTCCGGCGACGTGCGTGATCGTCCGGGTGGCCGCATCCCACCGGCGGATGCCGACCGCGCACGCCGCGATCGGCTCCCCGCCTTCGACGGACAGCGCGGCGAGCGCCTCGCCGACGCGGTCGACGGGCACGCGCCGCGCGAGCGTCACGTGCGGCGTCCACTCCCCCGGCACGGTGTGCGGAGCGTCGTCGCCGGCTCCCGCCGACGCGTGCACGTCGGCGTGCAGATCCAACAGCGCGATGGTCGGGATGACCGAACGCGCGAGCACGCGCGTCCGACCGGAGCCGAAGAGGACGGGCGGACCCAGCGTCACCGGAACCGGGAGCCGATCGGACAGCCCGCCGACGGAGGAGTCCGGGAGGACCGGGCGCACCAGCAGAGTGACGTGCGGACGGTTGCTCGCCCCCGTGTGCCGGGCCTGACTGGGCAGGTCCGCCGCGGCGAGAAGGTCCCACTCGCGGCGCACCGCCGCGTCCGCTGCGGCGTCGAAGACGAACTCCAGGCTGACGACGGCGGTCATCGCCGAGTCAGCGGGTCGACCACCACGCCGCAGCGACGAGCACGGGCTGGAAGAAGAGCCGTGTGAACCGGCGGCGGTCGGTGTCGAGTCCGAACGCCGACCGCTTCTTCCGCCACTGGTCGACGTTCCCCGGGAAGATCGCGACGTAGAACGCCGCGAGCGCGGCCCCGATGCGGCGTCGTTCCTTGGGGAGCGCGACCAGCGCGACGCCGAAGGCGATCTCGACGACCCCGGATGCCACGACGACGGCGTCGCGATCGAGGGGGACGCGTTCGACGAGGGCGTCGGGCACCTGCGCCTGGAAGTCGCGTCGCGCGAACGTGAGGTGCGCCACACCGGCGAAGGTCATTGCCAGGGCGAGGGCCCATCGGACGAACGGTCTCATGCGGTCAGGCTAGACGCGCACCCGGGTGTCCGGCCCGGGCTTGACGGGACACCCCACGGGCGTCGGCGGGTCGCCGCACCGGGTCTAGGGGAATCGCCCCGCGAGCGCAACCCCCGGACACGGAGCGCAGGGGCCGGTTGACTGAGGAAACGACGAGCAGGGAGGTGCCCATGACGCTCACCGTCAGCCCTTCCGCCCCGCTCGGCGAGGTCGACCTGGATGCCCTCCTGGTCCGTGCGGCGACCGGGGACTGCGACGCCTTCGTCGCCTTCTACGACGCCACCTCGCCCCGCGTGTACGCGGTCCTGCTAACCCTCACGCGTGACGCCGACACGGCGGCATCCCTTCTCGAGGGCATCTACGTCGAGGCCTGGGAGCGCATGCGCGGACGCTCGGCACCGCCGTGCCCGGGGATGGAGTGGATGTCGCTCATCGCTCACCGGCACGCGTCGGGGCGGCGCTGAGATGACCGCTCCCGCGGGACCCGAGTCGGCCCCGCGTCACGCCGTCCGGCGAGCGGACTCTCCGGCATCGGCGGGCACCGCGGCATCGAGGTCGATGGTGAGGCCGCTCGATGAGTTGGCCGAATTGGCGTATGACTGCAGCAGAGCGGGATCGAGCATCTCGGGTTCGACCGCGCCGAAGACGAAGCGGAGCGGAATCGACGGCTGGATCCAGATCGTGCTGCGCCCTCCTTCTTCCCCCTCGGGGTGGCGCCAGGACATCGTGAAGCTCTCGCCGCGGCGGAGTTTGGTGGCGATGACCACCTTCACGTGGGCGAGCACACGGTCCGGTATCCGGATCGGGCGCTCGGACGACCCGTAGAACAGTAGGCCCATGAGCATCTCCTTCCGGAGTTTCGGCAATTCATATTTTACTAGATTGCCTAACTATTACCTAATGAATCACGCAGGAATATCCGGCACACGCCAAGTTTCTTTACCGTTCACCATGGGCTTCGCCGGGTCCATCGCATCACTGGAATCTCGTTTGCCTAACTAGACTGTCGCATCGGGCGGCCGGACCCTTACAGGAGAGCCATGACGATCGTGACTGAAGACGACCCCTCGACGGTCGCCGCCCGCGCCGTCGAGAGACTGCGACTCGCCGAGGCCCGCCTCGCCCGGCGACGCCAGACCGACTGCGGTCCCAGTGAGAACGCCCGCGCGGCGATGCGGCTGATCCTCGAGCGTGCGGACGAAGGCGCCACCGTGACCCCGACGGAGATCGCCCAGGCCCTGGCCGTCTCGACGGCGTCGGTCACGGGGATGCTCGATCGCCTCGCGGCCGGCGGCCTCATCGGTTTCGTGGCCAACCCCTCGGACCGGCGCAGCAAATTCGTGGTGCCCTTCGACCGGAGTGCCGACGTCGATGCGATCGACCCCGTCACGGCACGGATCCGCGAGTTCGCGCTCGATCTGCCGCCCGGAGCCGCCGACCATCTGGCGGACTTCCTGGACCGCGTTCGCGAGGTCGTCGATGCGGAGTGCCGCTGACGGATCAGACCGTCGCCGGCTCCACGGCATCCGGATCGGGTTCTGCGACGACCGTGAGCCCGTTCGGTGAACTCGCCTCGTGCATGAGCTCGTCGACCCAACGACGGTTCACGTGCGGCGAACGACTGCCGTAGAAGTGGAAGACCAGCGGGATCGACGGGTGGATCCAGAGGGTGCGCGTGCCACTGCCGTCGCCCACCGGGAAATGGAACATGAACGGCTCGCCTCGGCGCAACTTGTTCATGAAGACCAACCGCAGGTGAGCGAGCGTCCGGTCCTCGATGTCGAACGAGTGACCGAGCGCGTTGTAAACCAGTTTGCCCACGTTCCGAGGGTATCCGGTCCGCTGGGCTAACCAGTACACGCGGGCCGTACGAGTGCTGGGAATTTCCGGATCGAGTCCATAATCACCGCGTCGGCTCCGTACCCTTCGGAGCTCGGCCGCAGCGCTCGAGCCCTCGACTAAAGTCTCGAGGGTGGGGAGAGCGCACCGCCCGGGTCGACGGCGCCGGATACCTCGGCCGGTCCTGGTCACGGGAGCGGTCGTGCTCGCCGTCGCGCTCCTGGCCGGCATCGCCGTCGTCGGATCGCTGGTGACCTCCTTGTTCCAGACCCTCTCGGCGCGACCCCCCGCGGTGGACACGCGGATCGTCACCCCGGACGAGTCGAAGGCGGCGAAGGCCGCGGCACAGGCCGCGGCCGGCACTCCCGAGGCGGACGCCGCGGCGTGGCTGGCCGCCCAACCGACGACCTACTGGCTCACCCCCGAGATCGACCCCGTCGACGAGGTGTGGGACCGCATCGCGCACCTCGCCGCCGAGGCCCGCGATCAGGACGCGACGGTCTCCGTTGCCGTGTACGGACTCCCCGACCGCGACTGCGGCAATCACTCCGCCGGGGGGCTGGACCCGCAGGCCTACGCCGAATGGACGGCGCGCATCGGCGATGCTCTGCGCAACGCCTCCGACGTGCGCAAGATCGTGGTCCTCGAGCCCGACAGCATCGCGCTCGCCCCGTCGTGCGGATCGCTCGACGACCGAGCCGGATACCTCCGCACCGCCGTGGACAACATCCGCGGCGTCGACACGTGGATCTACCTCGACGGCGGGCACTCCGCCTGGCATCCGGCGACCGAGATGGCCGACCTCCTGCGTTCCACCGGGCTGATGGGCGACGTGCGCGGAATCGCGCTGAACGTCTCGAACTATCAGGACACCGCGAACGAGTTCGCCTATGCGCACCAGCTCTCCGATCTGCTCGGAGGGACCCACGCCATCATCGACACCTCCCGCAACGGCGCAGGTCCAGCCGGTTCGCAGTGGTGCAACCCCGCGGGCCGACTCGTGGGCGCGGCCGGCGGAGCCTTCGGCGACGGCGTCGTCGACACGACGCTGTGGATCAAACCACCCGGCGAGAGCGACGGCGAGTGCAACGGCGGGCCCGCTGCAGGAACCTGGTGGCCGGATGCCGCGGTCGAGCTGACCCGCGAGAGCCGCTGATCCACGACTGCCCGCCACCGACTAACCGTAAGCGCCGCGAAGTATGTAAAGATGTGGCTCGGCCGCTGTGCGGCCGCCGCGACTCGGGGGAGGACGCGGGCACGGGCCCCGTGCAGAAGCCGGAAGAGTGGTGGGATGAGCGACAGCACCGAGATGCTGAAGACGGCCGTGATCGTCGAGGACGACCCCGACATCCGCCACCTCCTCGTCGAGGTGCTCGAATCGGCCGGGTTCTCCACCGTGTCGGTCGGCAACGGGATCGACGGCGTCCGGGCGGTCATCGCCTACCAGCCCCTCATCACCACGCTCGACGTCAACATGCCCGGGATCGACGGCTTCGAAGCCGCCCGCCGCATCCGTCAGCAGAGCGACACCTACATCATCATGCTGACGGGGCTCGAAGAGGAGGCCGACGTCGTGCTCGGCCTCGGCGCGGGTGCGGACGAGTACGTCGTGAAGCCTTTCCGTCCCCGCGAGCTGCGCGCCCGCATCGAGGCGCTCCTGCGCCGCCCGCGCGCCGGCGGCTCCGCCGTCCCGAGTCCGCGCCAGGACAGTGTCGGACCGTCCTTCCCGGCCGCGCGTCCCGCCCCCGAACCCGTGGCCCACGTCGAACCGACCCCGGCCCCCGCGCCGGCGGCCCCGCTGCCCAGCGCCCCTGTCGTCGTGCCGTCGTCGCAGGGCCCCGATCCGTGGGCCACTCCCCCGGGCACCGACCTCGCGCCGCGACCCGGCACCGAGCTCGCCCCGCGGGCGCACGGCGAACTGACGCCGAACGGCGGCCCCTGGATCGTCCACCGCGACCTCCAGCTCGACCCCGACAGCCGTATCGTGCGGGTGGACGGGCTCGAACTCGACCTCACCCGCACGGAGTTCGACCTGCTCGCCACGCTCATGGAGTCCAAGCGCCGTGTGCGGAGCAAGGCCGACCTCACCCTCGTGCTGCGCGGCGAGTCGTACGTCACCAGCTACTTCGTCGGCGAAGCCGACAAGCGCGCGATCGAAGCGCACATGACGAACCTCCGCCGAAAGCTCGGCGACAACCCCGCGAATCCCCGGTACATCGAGACCGTGCGCGGGGTCGGCTACCGTCTCACGTCGGAGCTGTCGGCGACGCCCTGACCGAGCCCGGACATCACGGATGCCTCGACCCTCCCCAGGGCCGAGGCATCCGTTTTCTGACGCGTTCGGGTCGCGTTCAGACCTTGTATCCGTGGTGACGACGGACGAGCTTGGAGAACATGAGGAGGGTCTGCAGGACGGTGACGACACCGACGATGGGCCAGCCGATCCAGAGGATCGAGGACTGCACCATCGGCCCGACGAGGACCCAGATGACGGCGAGCGCGATCGCGACGGCGATGAGGACCACCATCGGCGCCCAGTGACCGAGGCCGCCACCGCGCTCGGCCTTGGCCTGCATGGCCCAGTTGTCGACCTTCTTCCGCGAGAGGAAGCGGGTCCAGGAGCGCACGAAGTGACTGATGCGGATCCACATGAAGATCTCGGCCGGGAAGAACAGCACGGCGAAGAGGATGTCCGTGCGGTCGACCGCGGCCATCGTGCGGGCGATCCGCAGGTTCAGCAGCATGGCCACCACCGGCGGGATCAGCCACAGGGGCGAGAAGACGAAGGCGTTGATCGAGAGCGAACCGGCGAGGAGCGTCAGGAACGCCACGCGGACGAAGAGGTTGGTCAGCATGCCGAAGTTCTCGAACCAGCGCAGACGCAGGTTGGGGTGGAACGGCTGTCCCTTGGTGTCCCCACGCTGCCCCGGCCACATGAGCTCGATGGCGCCGTAGGTCCACTTCACCTGCTGGGCGTCGTACCCGGAGAGCGTCGTCATGCCGCCGACGTTGGCGCGGGCGTACGGGCTGATCTTGGTCAGGTAGCCGGCGCTCTTGATCTGCAGCGACAGCAGGGAGTCCTCCACCTCGGAGTCCTTGACCCAGGGCGTGACCTGGTGGTTCTGCTTCATCGCCTCGCGGAGGGCGTTGGTGGAGAAGATCGAGAACTGCCCGCCGAGCACCGCCATGTTGCGGCCGCGCAGGAGGTTCTGCAGGTTGAAGGCGGCGAACTGCGTCCGCTGGCCGGCCGTGAGGAAGCGGGCGATCATGCCCTTGATGGGCTTGTCGTCGATCGTGTAGATCGCCGAGATGCCGCCGATACGGGAGTCGGACACGGCCTCGGTCTCGAGGTACTCCACGGCCTTGCTGTCGGCGATGGTGTCGCCGTCGACGCCCAGGAGATAGTCGTACCCCTCGACGAGCGAGTAGCCGTAGTTCAGTGCGCCGACCTTCTTGTCGGGGTTCTTGCCGATGTCGTGGACGAACACTTCGGTGAACTGCTCACCGAGGTCGGTGGTGATCTCGTGCGGGCCACTGTACTCGGACGCGATCTTGACCGTCGCGTCGGACGTGTTGTTGACGACGACGTGGATGACATCGGGCACGCGGGTCTGACCGAGCAGGGCCTCGATCACTTCGGCGATCGACTCCTCCTCGTTGTACGCCGGGATGACGCATCCGATGGTCGAGCGGTGCACCGTCGAGTGCTCCAGCACGGAGGCGAAGTCGTCCGGGAACGCGTGCTCCTCGACGATGGGAGCCGCCGCGCCGCCCACCGGATAGGTGAGCGCCCGGTTCTGGGGAGCGAAGCTTCGCGCATCGGTCATGGCGGTGTCTTCCTGTCGGAGGGGCGGCGGTTCAGCCGTGTCCCACTCTGATAGGTTCACCGCAAGGCCACCGCCGCACATGACCACCGTCCCCGCAAGATTTCCTCAAGATTCCCGCGGGGCCCGGGCACAGGGAGAGCTCCGAGATGGTCGTCCTCGACCTCCTCGCCGCCATCGCCGCGGCATCTGTCGCGGGAGCCGCGCTGTTCCTGGCGCACGGCCGCCATGGCGACGACCGCGGCGGCCCACGCGCGGAACTCGTGCGGTACATGGGCGTCGCCGCCCTCGCCGCGTTGGCGTGCTCCCTGGCGAACGTGGTGGAGGTGGCCGGCGGCGGCACGTTCGCCGCCGCGGTGGGGAACGCCACCAACGTCGTGACGGTCGGACTGGCCTGGGCGGGCGCCCGTCGCCTCAACGCGCGGCGCGGGATCGGTGCGGCCACGACGGGGGCCGTCGGCATCCTGATGCTCGCCGTCACCTTCGTCGTCCCCGCGGACGAGGCCACTCTCCTCAAGACAGCGGGACTCGTGGTCTTCGCCGTCCTCGCCGCGGTGGAGTTCGCGCGTCGACCCGTGAGCGATCTGGCCGGTGCTCGGATCCTCGTCGCGACACTCGTCGTGTTCGGGGCCTTCAACCTCTACCGGCTGGTGGTGGGCGTCACCGCCGGGATGACGTCGGCCCTGTGGCACGTCACCGCGTCGACGCAGATCACCACCCTCCTCAGCGCGCTGGCGATCGTGGGGATGGGGTTCGGGTCCGTGCTCCTGGGACGACAGCTCGACGACGATCCGTCACCGGGGACCCGGGCGCACGATCGCCGCATCCTCCGTCTGGCCGCGGAAGACATCCTGCGCGACCACGAGCGGGTCCACGTCATGATCGCCCGGATCCCCGAGATCGATCTGATCCGCGCGGCGCACAGCGCAGGCCGCGCCGAAGAGATGATCACGGTGCTGGTGGATGCCACGCACGAAGCGCTGCCGGGGTCCTCGTCCGGCGTCCCCGCACGCGACACCGTCTTCGTGCTGCACGCCGGATCGACGCCCCGCACCGAGGCGGAGGCCGCGGTGCGACGGATCTTCGCCGGGCAGATGCCGTTGATCGACTACACCGACACCCCCGACGTGACGTTCGAACACCACACCGTCGTCGACGTGCACGACCTCTCCCTGCTGATGGAGAGCCGCCGACTGCGTCCCGGGTCGGGCGCGGTTCCGCACGTCTGAGCCGGGACGCAGCCGGGCGTTCAGCCCTGGTCGCTGCTCTGGCCCCAGCCCGGCGCGCGGCCGGTGCCCGTCGTCGAATCGCTCGACTGGCTGGCGGTCGCCGACCCGTCGGAGGAGAAGATGGCGATCGGCAGATACTGGTACACCGTCTGCTGCGTGAACGACGTGTCGGAGTTCGCGGAGCCCTCGACGGCGATGTTCAGCGCGAACTCCAGCGTGATGCCGTAGGTGTCGTTCGGCAGCTGGCGGATCGAGGTCGTGGGCACGAGCAGGCCGCCCTGGAAACTGTTCAGGAGCAGGCCGCGGTCCGAGCGGAGGGTGTCGGTCGGCACGAGCGTGCGCGGGTCGGCGCTGAACTGGAACGGATTCGACACCTGACCGCCGGACTGCGCGGTCTGCGAGGTGATGGAGACCGACGAGATGTAGACGCGACGCTTCTGGGTGAGGACCGACTTCTCGTCGACGCGGTGATCGTGCACGTTGAGCGCGAAGCCGAACTGCTTCTCGTTGGTCGCGGTCCACTCCATGGTGCGCTTCGGGTCGACCGCCCAGACGTCGAGGCGCAGCTCGAGGCCGTCGGCGACCTCCGAGGACAGCGACACCGAACCGTCGTAGGTGAACCGGGAGTCGAACGGCATGGCGGAAGCCGTCGCCTGCGGCGCGGGGGTCGCGACGACGACCGACTGTCCCCCACCGGACGTCTGCGCCTGGATCGCGTTGAACGCGTCCGCGACCTGGGCGCACCCGGAAAGGGTGATCGGACCGCCGAGGGCGACGACGGCGGCGAGCGCCGCGGCGCGCAGAGTTCGGCGGTGAGTGGAGCTGCTCACGGGTATCTCCTGGTACTGAGGGCGCAGGTGCGCGGAGGTCGACGAAACGACCATCACACTGCGGGATGCAGGCCTCAGGGGGAGTCTGACCGGACGACGCGACCCGGGAGGAAGCGAAGGGCGAGCAGAGACAGGATGGCGCGCAGAAGACTACACCATCGTCTATACACTCGATCACATGGCAGCCGTGAGGAGCGTTCGGTCGGTGTTTTCGCCGGTCGCTTCCGACGCCGACGACGCGAGCGGCCCGAGCAGCCGGACGCGTTCAGTCTGGCTCCTGCAGCTGGTCCTCGGCGCGAGCGTCGTCATCACCGTCCTGCTCGTCCAGGCCCTCGTGCCGTCCCTCTTCGCGGTGTGGACGTTCTCGACCGGCGTGGGCGTCGTCATCGCCCTGACCGCGGTCGCGATCATGGTGCCCTGGCACCGGCTCCCGCGGAATGCTGTCGCACTCATCCCCTTCGGCGACATCGTCGGCATCGGGCTGCTGAGCTTCGGAACCGACCTGCGCTTCGGGTTCTTCTGGGTGTTCCCGATCACCTGGATCGCCACCCACTTCGTCCTCAGCATGATGATCGCCTCCCTCGCCGCCGTCGGCGTGATCATCGTGGCGGACGCCTCCGTCAACGGCGCCGGCCCCGCCACGGCGTTGCGGCTGATCGTGGTCCTCCTGTCACTGACGTTCATCGCGATCACGGCGTATCTGTCCTCGCGACAGACCCGCGCGTTCAAGCAACTCCTCCGGCGCCAGGCCACCCGACTGCAGGGCACGCTGCAACGCGTCACCGGACAGGAACGGCGCGTGTCGCAGATGCTCAACGGCCTGGACACCGGCATCGCGCGGCTGTCGGTCGACGGCGAGGTCCTCGCGCTCAACGACATGTACGTGAACCTGTACGGCATCGAGCGCGACGAGCCGTCGCGGCCCGGCGGAGCGGTCGAATACGCCACCCTGCGCGGCGAACCGCTGCCCGACACGGAGCGCCCCTTCGTGCGGGCCGCACGAGGCGAGCAGTTCGAGGATGAACGCGTGTGGCTCTTCGACGCGCAGGGCGACTGGCACGCTCTGTCCGTGTCCACCCGGCGCCTCGTGCCGTCCGACGAGCCCGAGAGCACGCTTCTCATCGTCCACGACATCACCGCCCTCATCGAGGCGGAACGGGCGCGGGAGCGCCTCGCCGCGACCGTTTCCCACGAGCTGCGCAACCCGCTCACGGCCATCATCGGCCACGCCGACCTCGCGCTCGACGCGCCGGACCTGACGCCGAAGGTGCGCGAGCAGCTCGAGGTCATCGCGGGCGCCGGGGAACGCATGCAGACGCTCATCTCGGAGATCCTGGCGAACTCCCGCGGGGTGTTCCGCGAAGAGAAGGCGTCCGCGACGGCGGATGCCAGCCGCATCATCGCTTCGTCGCTCGAGTCGTTCCGGCCGGCCGCGGCCGCCCGCCGTGTCAGCGTGAACGACGACCTCCCGGCGACGGCCGAAGTCGCGGGAGACGGATTCCGTCTGCGGCAGGCGTTCGACAACATCCTCAGCAACGCCATCAAGTACACCCCCGGAGGCGGGAGCGTGCACGTCACGGGCCACGTCTTCGACGATCACGTCGAGCTCACGTTCGCCGACACGGGCATCGGCATCCATCCCGAAGACCTCCCCCGGATCTTCGACCCTTATTTCCGCGCCCGTGCGGCGCGCGAAAGCCCCACGCCCGGTACGGGTCTCGGGATGGGCATCGTCCGCAGCATCGTCGAGGAGCAGGGGGGATCGCTGGAGCTCGAGAGCGAGGTCGGCACGGGCACGACGGTCACGGTCCGTCTGCCTTCGCGCTCGACGGCGGCCGAGGCATGACGACCCAGGAGACGCTCGCCAACCTCGGGCTCGCCCAGGCGACCGTCGCCACGTTGGCGACCGTGATGGTGATCGGTCTCGGGTTCCTGCACCGCCCGTCGCGCGCGGCGCTGCTCTGGTCGCTGGCGTTCGTGCTGGCGATGTCGAGCACATGGATCTCGGTCACGGGTTCGGTGGTCGACGACGAGGGCGTCCGCCGGGCCGGACTCGGCCTGATGCTCGGTGCCCCCGCGCTGATCTGGTCGGGTTTCCGGGCGCGGCGGCACGTTCCCGCCCTGCCCTGGATCGCGGTGCTCCAGTCGATCGCCACCGCCGTCGCCTTCGTCCTGGCTTCCGATCTCCAGGTGTACGGGATGACGTTCCGGGTGGCTTTCCTGGGGGCGGCGATCTTCGCGGGTCTCACGATCGCCGAGGTCCGTCGGGCCGCCGACCGATTCGAGCGCCTCGCGCTGCCGCTGATCGTCGTGTCCGCCGGATTCGTCGCCCTCGCGGGAGCGATCGTCGTCGCCGGTCTCGCCCTGCCCTCGAGCGCGCAGGATCTCACGCTCCCGCGCATCCTCAACGGCCTCGCGATGCTGATCTACCTCGTGTGCGCCACGGTGAGCGTGCTGTACTTCACGTCGGTCTCTCCCGTCGGGACACGCGCAGCCCGATCGTGGCCGCAGTTCTCGGTCACCGCGGACGACCGGCTCGCGCGTGCCCGTCGCTCGCAGGAGAGCTCCTGGAACGTGCTGGCGATCCGACTCGACGATCCCGATCAGATCCGCAGCACGATCGGCGAGAACGGCTGGAACCGCATCGTCTCGGCCTTCGAGGCGCTGGTGGCCTCGACGCTGCCGGCCGAGGCCGACATCGGGCGCCCGGCTCGAGGCCGCCTCGTCGTGGTCGTCTGCCGTCCCGGACCGGTTCTCCGGGAGCACGTGCGCACTCTTCTGCGCCGCGTGACCGAGATGGATGCCGACGACTGGGCCGATCTCCAGCTCTCGGCGAGCATCGGGTGGGTCCCTGCGGAGTCGGCCTGGTACGACCTCGACGAACTCGTGAACCGTGCCGAGGAAGCGGCGCTGACGGCGACCGGACTGGGTGGCGACCGATGGGAGCGGCTCCGGGCCTGATCAGCCGCCGGTCGTCGCGTCGCGGGCGATCGCGACCGTGACGGTGTCGCTGGCCGTCTGCTTGGCGAAGTCGCTCGAGGTCGGTGTCGTCTGCAGCAGGAACTCGTACGTGAACTGGAGCGTCACGAAGGTCGCCTCGGCGGGGACCTCCCCCACGTTGAACGTCTGCGAGTAGCTGTAGGGCGACAGGACGACGTATCCGGGCGGGTTGCTCTGATCGACCTGTGGCGTCAGCGCGGCGAACGACTGCGTGGCGTTCCCCGGTACCGCCGTCATCGTGGCCCGCTGCAGATACACCTGCTGCCCGTCGTTGGGCGTGACCGTGGTGTCCATGGAGATGCTGACCGGCTTGAGCGCGGTCGCCGTCCAGCGGTCCATCGACAGCGTCGACCAGTACTTCACGGTCGCGGCGATGGCGCCCGCCGTCACCTTCTTCTCGGTGGAACCGCTGGACAGGTCGTTCGGCACGGGCGCCGGGACGGGAACGGTGGAAGCGGAGGTCGCGACGGTGGGCGAAGGAGACGTCTGCCCGCCCTGAGCCCACGGCGGCGCACCGCAACCGACCAGCGCGAGCAGCATCGCTCCCGCGCCGATCGCACCCAGCACGGCTCGGCCGCGGCGCACCCGGTCCCCCATGAATCCTCCTGTGGTCGTCTTCCGATTCTAGGCGGCCGCCAACGGGCAGGCCCAGGGCGCGACGCCCGATCAGAAGTGCCCATGCTCGCGCGTGCACGGACGGGGAGCGCCGACGACACCCATCCTTTACGCAATCGAAACTCCCATCGGTGGCGCGTGGCGCACGGATGGGGGATCCTCGAAGAGGCGGATCCCTATCGTGCTGCGGCCGATGACCGCCGTTCCGTTGCACGTGCCGTGCGCGGTCTCCCGTTCTTGAGGATTGTGGGTACCGCATGAAGAACACGCTGGTCCGTTCCGTGGCCACTGCCGCTCTTGTCGCGGGAGCGGCCCTGGCGATTCCCTCCGTCGCCCACGCGACGACGACCGACACCTCCGACGGCGCGACGACGCACGCCGCCGCCAGTGTCTCCGGCGGCGGCACGCCCGCGCTCGGGATCTGGATCGGAGGCGGCGCTCTCGCTCTCGTCGGCGGCGCGATCGCCGTCGGAACCACGGTCCGACGTCACCGCCAGGACCTCGACGCCTGAGGCGCCGGAGCCTCCCGCGGGCGGACGTCCCTCCCGGGGCTAGGAGGCGACCGCGGGTCGGTTGCCCTCGACCTCCGCGGTGATGAGGATCGGCAGGTGGTCGCTCAACCCCTGCGGAAGAGTCCGGATGTGGGCGATGTCGAAGCCGATCGATGTCGCGAAATCGTAGTGTCCCCGGAAGAAGCGGTAACGCGTGTACGTACGGGCATCGCTGAGGGTGAGTTCGTACCCCTGATCACGGACCGCCTGGCCGAGGTTCTCTTTGAACACCGGATAGTTGTAGTCGCCCACCATGAGAGCGGGGAGCCCCGGACCGAGGTCCTGCAACTCCGTCAGCGCCGTACGGATCTGATGGCGACGCAGCGAGTTCAGGGCCGTGAGCGGAGCCGCGTGGAAAGAGGCGACGATGACCTCGTGGCCGTCGTCGATGTCGCGCAGCCGGACGCCCAGCATGCGCTCCTCCGCGGGCTTCAAGACGTAGTCGTGCAGTGACTTCTTGAGGGCGATCGAACGCACCTCGACCGCGCGGAACGTGTTCTCGCGGTAGTAGACGGCGAGTCCGAGGCGATTGCGTTGCGTGGCCTCCGCGAGCCGCAGCCCGGCGATCTCGGCGGGGATGTCGCGGGTGTCGCACTCCTGGAGACAGAGGACGTCGACCGCGTGCGCGTCGACGAGCGCGGCGAGCTCCCCCGCCGCGCGATGCTTGCGCAGGTTGTACGAAATGACCTTCATGGCCAGGCCAGCCTAGAAGGCGCACCCCACGGGTTGCTGAGGGTTGCGAAACGCTCAGGAACCGATGTCGTCCGCATCGCGTCGGTTCCGGGTCTGCTCGGCTCGCGATGCGAGCAGTTCATCGGCGGGGTACCCCACCTCGGCCAGCACGAGCCCGCGCGCGGCGAGGACCTTCGTGTCAGGGAGGCGGGCACCCGCGTCGCGGATCGCGACGACCCGTTCGCGGTCGATCCGCCCCTCGCCGACGGCCACGCACGCACCGACCAGGGCGCGCACCATGCTGTGGCAGAACGCGTCGGCGCGCACATGGGCGATGAGCGCACCCTCCGGGTCACGACGCCAGCCGAACTCCAGCAGCGTCCGGATGGTGGTCGCCTCCTCACGTGCCTTGCAGTACGCCGCGAAATCGTGGAGGCCGATGAGACTCCGCGCCGCGGCATCCATCGCCTCGACGTCCAGATGCGCTTTCACGGTGGTCGTGCGCGCCCGCTCGAGCGGGTCGTACCCGGTCGAGAGATCCGCGATCCGGTAGACATAGCGGCGCCACACGGCCGAGAAGCGCGCGTCGAATCCGTCGGGCGCCCGAACCGTGCGATTCACGGTGACATCGGGGTAGGCGCCCAGCACCCCCCTGATGCGACCCGCGAGTGCCGCGACGCCATCCGGCTCGTCGCCCTCTCGACGTCGACGAGGGAGACGGGCGACCTGCGTCTCGTCGAGATCGATGTGCGCGACCTGCCCGGAGGCGTGCACCCCGGCATCCGTCCGGCCGGCCACGACCAGGCGCGGTTCCCCTCCGACGATGCGGCCCAGCGCCGTCTCGAGTGTGCCCTGGACCGTCCGCAGACCAGGCTGACGCGCCCATCCGCGGAAGTGTGTGCCGTCGTAGGCGATGTCGAGGCGGATACGCACCCATTCAGCCTACGTGCCCCTCGCGCACACGACCGAGGCCCCCTCCCGTGCGGGAGAGGGCCTCGGTTCGTGAGAGAGAGGATTACGCCTTGGCGTCGCCTTCGACGGCGTCCTCGGCCGCAGCCTCGGCGGCCGCGCCCTCCTCCTGCGACTCGGCGCCGGCGTCGGCGGCCTCGTCGGCGGCGGGGGTCTCCTCAGCGGGAGCCTCCTCGACGGGGGTCTCCTCGGCAGCGGGGGCAGCAGCCGCAGCGGGCGCAGCCGACTTCGACGCCGACGGCTTCTTCGTGACGGGCTCGAGGACGAGCTCGATCACAGCCATGGGGGCGTTGTCGCCCTTGCGGTTGCCGACCTTGGTGATGCGGGTGTAGCCGCCGTCGCGGTCAGCGACCAGCGGAGCGATCTCGGTGAAGAGGGTGTGCACGACCTCCTTGTCACCGATCACCGACAGGACGCGGCGACGGGCGTGGAGGTCACCCCGCTTCGCGAACGTGATCAGGCGCTCAGCGAGCGGACGCAGGCGCTTGGCCTTCGTCTCGGTCGTCTTGATCGACTTGTGGGTGTACAGGGCCGCCGCGAGGTTCGCGAGAAGCAGGCGCTCGTGGGCCGGGCCGCCGCCGAGACGGGGACCCTTCGTGGGCTTGGGCATGTCGTGTTACTCCAGTAGGAAGGTTCGGTCGGGTCCGACAGGTCAGACGGTCTCGTCGTCGTAGCCGCCGAAGAACTGGGCGCCGTCGAAGCCGGGCACCGAGTCCTTGAGCGACAGGCCAAGGGAGGTGAGCTTGTCGCGCACCTCGTCGACCGACTTCTGACCGAAGTTGCGGATGTTCATCAGCTGGGTCTCGGAGAGGGCGACCAGCTCCGAAACGGTGTTGATGCCCTCGCGCTTGAGGCAGTTGTACGAGCGCACCGAGAGGTCGAGGTCTTCGATCGGCATCGACAGCTCGTTCGAGAGGACGGTCTCGACCGGCGCGGGGCCGATCTCGATGCCCTCGGCCTCGACGTTCAGCTCGCGCGCGAGACCGAACAGCTCCGTGAGGGTGCGACCGGCCGACGCCACCGCGTCACGCGGGGCGATCGACGGCTTCGACTCGACGTCCAGGACGAGCTTGTCGAAGTCGGTACGCTCGCCGGCACGGGTCGCGTCGACGCGGTAGCTGACCTTGAGAACGGGCGAGTAGATCGAGTCGATCGGGATCTGACCGGCCTCGGCGTACTCGTTGCGGTTCTGGGTCGCCGAGACGTAGCCGCGGCCGCGCTCGATGGTGAGCTCGAGCTCGAACTTCGCGGTGTCGTTGAGCGTCGCGATGACGAGCTCCGGGTTGTGCACCTCGACGCCGGCGGGAGCGGAGATGTCCGCCGCCGTGACCTCGCCGGCACCCGTCTTGCGCAGGTAGGCCGTGATGGGCTCGTCGCGCTCGCTCGAGACGACGAGCTGCTTGATGTTCAGGATGATCTCGGTGACGTCTTCCTTCACGCCCGGGATGGTGCTGAACTCGTGCAGGACGCCATCGATGCGGATGCTCGTGACGGCCGCGCCGGGGATCGACGACAGGAGGCTGCGACGCAGCGCGTTGCCGATCGTGTAACCGAAGCCGGGCTCGAGCGGCTCGATGACGAAACGGCTGCGGAACTCCCCGATCTTCTCCTCGGTCAGAGTGGGACGCTGTGCGATGAGCACTATGTGTTCCTTTCGATCACGTGCCCGCTATATGACACGTGTAATGGGGTGAGGTGTTGAGTTGTACTCGCCGGATGCCGCTCGCCCAGCGGTCTGCGGCATCCGGATGTCCGTGGGGCGCGCGGGAGCGCGAACGTCCCGGGGAGTGACGAGCACTCCCCGGGAACGATGCGTCAGACGCGGCGGCGCTTCGGCGGACGGCAGCCGTTGTGCGCCTGCGGCGTCACGTCCTGGATGGACCCGACCTCGAGGCCTGCGGCGGTCAGCGAGCGGATCGCGGTCTCGCGGCCGGAGCCCGGACCCTTGACGAAGACGTCGACCTTCTTCACGCCGTGCTCCTGGGCCTGGCGTGCAGCGGACTCCGCGGCCATACCTGCGGCGTAGGGCGTCGACTTGCGCGAGCCCTTGAACCCGACACCGCCGGACGAGGCCCAGCTGATGACGGCCCCGGAGGGGTCGGTGATCGAAACGATGGTGTTGTTGAACGTCGACTTGATGTGGGCCTGACCCACAGCGATGTTCTTCTTCTCCTTGCGGCGCGGCTTGCGCGCGGCGGACTTGGCCTGTGCCATGTGCGGTTCTCCTGAATCCTGCGCCGGCGGAGGCCTAGCGCGCCTTCTTCTTGCCGGCGACGGTGCGCTTCGGGCCCTTGCGGGTACGCGCGTTCGTCTTCGTGCGCTGACCGCGCACCGGGAGGCCGCGGCGGTGGCGCAGGCCCTCGTAGGAACCGATCTCGACCTTGCGGCGGATGTCGGCGGCCACCTCGCGACGGAGGTCACCCTCCACCTTGTAGGTGCCCTCGATGTGGTCGCGCAGGGTGACCAGCTGGTCGTCGGTGAGGTCCTTGACGCGGACGTCCGGGCTGATGCCGGTCGCGGTGAGGATCTCGGTGGAGCGGGTGCGGCCCACGCCGTAGATGTAAGTAAGTGCGATCACCACGCGCTTGTCGCGCGGGATGTCGACGCCGGCGAGACGTGCCATGCGGCTCTCCTCAGAGTGTCGTGGAGGTGTGGAGCAGGATCGGTGCCCGGGCCTCCGCCCCGAGGTGTCCCCCGCATCGCGGGTTCTGAGCCTGCCGTTGTGTATTCAGTTGGGAGGTGTGGAGCTGGGGGAAGAGCTCAGCCCTGGCGCTGCTTGTGGCGCGGGTTGCTCTTGCAGATCACCATCACGCGCCCGTGGCGACGGATCACCTTGCAGTGGTCGCAGATGGGCTTGACGGAGGGGTTGACCTTCATGATGTTCCTGTTTCGCTGTCTTCGATCCGCCGGAGCGGTTCGTTACTTCTCGGCCGGACTCAGCGGTAGCGGTAGACGATGCGACCTCGCGTGAGGTCGTAAGGGCTCAGCTCGACGACGACGCGGTCCTCGGGGATGATGCGGATGTAGTTCTGCCGCATCTTGCCCGAGATGGTGGCGAGCACCTTGTGACCGTTGGTCAGTTCGACACGGAACATCGCATTGGGCAGTGCCTCGGACACCGTGCCCTCGATCTCGATGACACCGTCTTTCTTCGCCATAAACTCGCTCACGCTCATTGCAGACCGGCCGGTCTGCGGTGGATGGGGATTCGGTGCTACGACACGCCAATGAAGGCGCAACGCACCAAAGATCAAGCATACGTGGTAGAGCGCGATGCGGCAACTCGCCGCCTCGCCTCAACCGTTGAGGCGGCCGACGATGTCCTTCTGCGGGTCGCCGGTCAGGTCGTTCTGATTCACCAGAACGGTGCCGTTGATCGCGATCGTCGGCGTGGCGATGCCCGAACCCGTCTGCGACGGCGTCTTCTTCGTCAACGCCGTCACGTACTTGGTGTACGTCCCGTCCGTGATGCACGAAGTCACGGCGTCCGACGCACCGGCATCCTTCGCGATCGAGGCGAGCGTGGCGTCGTCGAGACCGGCCGTGCCCTCCTTGGGCTGCTGGGCGTACATCGCCGTCACGAACGCCGGGATGTTGGCGGCGTCGTCGACGGCCACGCAGTACGCGGCGCTGGCCGCGCGCGTCGAGTACTGGGTGCCCTGCGACTGCGAGTCGAGGATCGAGATGGGGTGGATGTTCAACGTGATCGTGCCGTCGGCGACCAGCTGCTGGAGGGTCGGCCCGTACGCCTGCTCGAAGGAGTTGCAGATCGGGCACATGAAGTCGATGTACGTGTCGACCGTCTGACTGCCGGACCCGACCGCGATCGCGCCCGTGTCGGCGTTGACCGCCGAGGACTCCGGCGCCGTTCCGGGCGAGGTCGCCTGGTTGTTGGCGAACCAGACCACTCCCCCGATCACGAGGACGATGACCACGGCAGCCGCCGTCACCCCGATTGCGAACCAGTTCGTGGACTTGCGGGCAGCGGCCATCATCATCAATCGATCTCCTTCGGCACCACACCGAAGGGTGCCAGCTTCTCCGCACCGCCGTCGGGAGCGGTGAGGACCCAGATACCTCCATCGTGCACGGCGACGCTATGTTCCCAATGGGAGCCGGCCGTGCCGTCGATCGTGGACACGGTCCACCCGTCGTCCTCGACCCGCGTCTCCTGGTCGCCGATCACGACCATCGGCTCGATGGCGACCGCGAGGCCGGGCCGCACCTCGGCACCGCGATCCGGCACCCGGTAGTTGAACACGCTGGGCGACTCGTGCATCTTGCGACCGATGCCGTGGCCGACGTAGTCGCGCAGGATGCCGTATCCCCCGGCGGGAGCGTTGTCCTCGATGTACGACTCAATGGCGGCGCTCACCTCCCCGAGATGCGCGGCACGGCTGAGGGCGGCGATCCCCGCCCACAGCGACCCCTCCGTCACGTCGGACAGCCGGCGTCGAGGAGCGATCAGCTCTTCCGGAGCGTCGCCCGGCACGACGACGGTGAACGCCGAATCCCCGTTCCACCCACGGAACTCCGCACCGGCGTCGATCGAGAGCAGATCCCCCGGCTGCAGCGGACGGTCGTTCGGGATGCCGTGCACGACCTGGTCGTTCACGGACGCGCAGATCGTGTGCCGGTACCCCCGCACCATCTGGAAGTTCGACTTCGCGCCGCGGCCGGTGATGACGCGCGATGCGGCGGCATCCAGGTCGAGGGTCGTGACGCCCGGCGCGATCATCTCGCGAACGGCGTCCAGCGCCGCGGCAGTGATCAGCCCGGGCTCGACCATCGCACGCAGCTGTGCGGGCTTCTTGTAGATCGAGGAGCGCAGCACCACGTCAGAGCGCCGGACGCAGGCCGCGCGCCTCGAGAGCGGCGGAGATGCGAGCCGTGATCTCGTCGAGGCCGCCGACGCCGTCGATCTCGTCGACGATGCCGCGGGTGCCGTACACGTCGAGGATCGGCGCGGTCTCCCGCTCGTAGATCTCGAGCCGGGTGGCGATCGCCGCCTCGGTGTCGTCGGCGCGTCCCTGCTCGGCTGCCCGAGCCGTGAGACGGGTGAGCGATTCCTCTCGCGGCACGACCAGCGCGATCACGGCATCCAGCTTCTCGTCGCGCCCCTGGAGGAACTCGTCGAGGTGCATGACCTGGGCGAGGTTGCGCGGGTACCCGTCGAGGAGGAACCCCTCGGCCGCATCGGGCTGCGACAGGCGGTCGCGGACCACGGCGCTGGTGAGCTCGTCGGGGACGAGGCTCCCTGCGTCGATGATCGACTTCACCTGGAGCCCCAGCTCGGTGCCCTGCGAGACGTTGGCCCGGAAGACGTCCCCGGTGGAGACGACGGGGATCCCCAGCGCCTCGCCGACGCGGACGCCCTGCGTCCCCTTGCCCGATCCCTGAGGTCCGACGATCAGAAGACGTGCGGTCATCGCAGAAGCCCCTCGTAGTGACGCTGCTGGAGCTGAGCGTCGATCTGCTTCACCGTTTCGAGGCCGACGCCGACGATGATGAGGATCGACGCGCCGCCGAACGGGAAGTTCTGGTTGGCACCGACCGTCGCCAGCGCCACGAGCGGCAGCAGGGCGATGAGGCCGAGGTAGATGGAACCCGGGAGAGTGATGCGCGTCAGGACGTAGTCGAGGTACTCGGCGGTCGGACGTCCCGCGCGGATGCCGGGGATGAAGCCGCCGTACTTCTTCATGTTGTCGGCGACGTCGACCGGGTTGAACGTGATCGCGACGTAGAAGTAGGTGAAGCCCACGATCAGCAGGAAGTACACCAGCATGTAGAGCGGGTGGTCACCGCGCGTGAGGTACTGCGAGATCCACGTGACCCACGCCGCCGGCTCCTGTCCGGCCTGCGGCTGGTTGAACTGCGCGATGAGCGCGGGGATGTACAGCAGCGACGAGGCGAAGATGACGGGCACGACACCGGCCATGTTGACCTTGATCGGGATGTAGGTGTTGGTGCCGCCGTAGGTGCGACGGCCGACCATCCGCTTGGCGTACTGCACGGGGATGCGCCGCTGGGACTGTTCGACGAACACCACCAGCGCGACGACGACGATGCCGACCGCGAGGACCAGGAGGAAGACCTCGACGCCGCGCGTGTTCAGGATCGCGAACATCGCAGCCGGGAACGTCGCGGCCACCGAGGTGAAGATGAGGATCGACATGCCGTTGCCGACACCACGCTCGGTGACGAGCTCGGCGAACCACATGACCAGGCCGGTGCCCGCGGTCATCGTGATGATCATCAGCAGCTGGGCCCACCAGATGTCGTTGGTCAGCAGCTGCTGGCACTCCGGAACGCCGCCGGTGCCGAGCAGCTGCCCGGACCGCGCGACCGTCACCAGCGTCGTGGACTGCAGCAGCGCAAGTGCGATCGTCAGGTAGCGCGTGTACTGCGTGAGCTTGGCCTGACCGGCCTGCCCCTCTTTGTAGAGCGTCTCGAAGTGCGGGATGACCACGCGCAGGAGCTGCACGATGATCGTCGCGGTGATGTACGGCATGACGCCGAGGGCGAAGATCGACAGCTGGAGGAGTGCCCCGCCCGAGAACAGGTTGACCAGGGACAGCAGGCCCTCGGTACTGCCGGACGCGGCGAGACAGCTCTGCACGTTCGGGAAGTCGACGAACGGCGTGGGCACGTGGGCACCCAGCCGGTAGAGGGCGATGATGCCCAGCGTGAAGGCGATCTTCCGCCTCAGGTCGGGCGTGCGAAAAACCCGCGCGATGGCGCTGAACAAGGGGATTCCTCCAGAACGATCTCGGCGCGCGACGAGGCGCACGCGGAATCAGACTAACCCAGAAGGGGCCGACGGCCACACGGCCGCCGGCCCCTTCGGGGTGTGACGTCAGTTGATGGAGCCGCCGGCGGCGACGATCTTCTGCTCGGCGGAGCCGGAGACCTTGTCGACCGACACGTTGAGCGCGACCGAGATGTCGCCGGTGCCGAGCACCTTGACCTTCTCGTTCTTACGCACGGCGCCCTTGGCCACCAGGTCGACGACGGTCACGTCGCCGCCCTGCGGGTAGAGCTCGGCCAGCTTGTCGAGGTTGACGACCTGGTACTCGACCCGGAACGGGTTCTTGAAGCCGCGGAGCTTCGGGGTGCGCATGTGCAGCGGCATCTGCCCACCCTCGAAGCCGACCTTGACCTGGTAGCGGGCCTTGGTTCCCTTGGTACCACGACCGGCGGTCTTACCCTTCGAGCCCTCACCGCGACCGACACGGGTCTTCGCGGTGTGGGCGCCGGGGACGGGACGCAGGTGGTGCACCTTCAGCACGCCGGGGCGCGCCGCGGGAGCGGCATCCTTCTTCGCGGCCGTCTTACGGGCCGGAGCCTTCTTCGGGGCGTCGACCGTGGTGGTCTCGTCCTTCTTGTCAGCCATTAGTCGATCTCCTCAACCTTGACGAGGTGGGCGACGGTCTTGACGTAGCCGCGCGTCTGCGCGTCGTCGGGACGGACGACCGAGTCGCCGATCCGCTTGAGACCGAGCGAGCGCAGCGTGTCGCGCTGGTTCTGCTTCTCGCTCACCTTGGACTTGATCTGCGTGACCTTCAGACGCTCGGCCATCAGGCACCTACCTTCTGGGCCGCGGCCTCGGCGCGCACGAGGCGGGCCGGGGCGACCTGGTCGAACTCCAGACCGCGGCGGGCGGCCACGGCGCGGGGCTCCTCGAGCGACTTCAGAGCCTCCACGGTCGCGTGCACGATGTTGATCGTGTTCGACGAACCGAGCGACTTCGAGAGCACGTCGTGGATGCCGGCGCACTCGAGGACGGCGCGGACGGGACCACCGGCGATAACACCGGTACCGGCGGCGGCGGGGCGCAGGAGCACCACACCGGCGGCAGCCTCACCCTGGACGGGGTGGGGAATGGTCGAGCCGGAGCGCGGCACGCGGAAGAAGTTGCGCTTGGCCTCTTCGACACCCTTCGAGATGGCGAGGGGGACTTCGCGGGCCTTGCCGTAGCCGACGCCCACGACACCGTTGCCGTCGCCCACGACGACGAGCGCCGTGAAGCTGAAGCGACGACCGCCCTTGACGACCTTCGAGACGCGGTTGATCGTCACGACGCGCTCGAGGAACTGGCTCTCGTTGCGGTCGCGCGAACCACGGTCGCGCTGGTTGGTGTTGCGCTCACGACCACCGCGGCGCGGCTCGCGCTCACGCTCGGCGGGTGCCTGGGACCCAGCCGCACCCTCAGTCGGTGCAGTCTGCTCGGTCACTTCGGTCTCCTTGTTGTCACTCACAGGTTCAGCCCTCCTTCGCGGGCGCCTTCGGCGATCGCGGCGACACGACCGGCGTAACGGTTGCCGCCGCGGTCGAACACGACGTCCGAGAAGCCGGCGGCCTTCGCGCGCTCGGCGACGAGCTCGCCGACCTTGCGGGCCTTGGCGGTCTTGTCACCGTCGAACGAACGCAGGTCGACCTCGAGCGTCGAGGCGGACGCCACGGTGTGACCCTTGCTGTCGTCGACCAGCTGGACGAAGACGTGGCGGGCCGAGCGCGTCACGACGAGACGGGGACGGAGCTCCGTACCCACGACCTTCTTGCGCAGACGAGCGTGGCGACGCGCGCGGGCGGCGGACTTTGTCTTGATAGCCATGGCTACTTACCACTCTTTCCGGCCTTGCGGCGCACAACCTCACCCGCGTACCGCACACCCTTGCCCTTGTAGGGCTCGGGCTTGCGGATCTTGCGGATGTTGGCGGCGGCCTCGCCGACGGCCTGCTTGTCGATGCCGCTCACGGTCAGCTTGTTGTTGCCTTCGACCGTGAGGGTGATGCCCGCGGGCGGGTCGATCAGGACGGGGTGCGAGAAGCCGAGGGCGAACTCGACCGAGCTCCCCTTCTGCGCCACGCGGTAACCCGTGCCGACGACCTCGAGGCCCTTGGTGTAGCCCTGGGTGACACCGATGATGTTGTTGTTGATGAGCGTGCGGGTCAGGCCGTGAAGCGACCGCGACTCGCGCTCGTCGTCGGGGCGGGTGACGAGAACCTGGTTCTCCTCGACCGACACCTCGAGGGGGGATGCCACGGTGAGCGTGAGCTCGCCCTTGGGGCCCTTGACGGCGACCTCCCGGCCGTTCACCGAAACGGTGACGCCGGCGGGGATGTCGATGGGAAGACGTCCGATACGCGACATGTCAGATCACCACACGTAGGCGAGGACTTCCCCGCCGACGCCCTTCTGCTCGGCCTGACGGTCGGTGAGGAGACCGGAGGAGGTGGACAGGATGGCGACGCCCAGGCCGCCGAGGACCGTGGGGACCTCGGTGGACTTCGCGTACACGCGGAGGCCGGGCTTCGAAACGCGCTTGATGCCGGCGATCGACCGCTCGCGGTTCGGGCCGTACTTCAGCGTCATGGTGAGGGTCTGGCCGACACGGGCGTCCGAAACGGACCAGTCGGCGATGTAACCCTCCTGCTTGAGGATCTGGGCGATGTGCGTCTTGAGCTTCGAGCTCGGCAGCGACACGGAGTCGTGGTGTGCCGAGTTCGCGTTGCGCAGACGGGTCAGCATGTCTGCGACCGGGTCTGTCATCGTCATGTGTTGCTTCTTTCGATCATGAGGTTTCGACTGCCGTTACACGACAGGCGACCTTCGATGAGAGGCCCCCGGGATCCCGGGGGCCCGGGGCTCAGGCCTGAGCGTCCGCCGACTGGAACGGGAAGCCGAGCTGACGCAGCAGCGAGCGGCCCTCGTCATCGGTCTTGGCGGTGGTGACGATCGTGATGTCGAAACCACGCACGCGGTCGATGCGGTCCTGATCGATCTCGTGGAACACGGACTGCTCCTGGAGACCGAAGGTGTAGTTGCCGTTGCCGTCGAACTGCTTGGCCGAGAGACCGCGGAAGTCGCGGATACGGGGCAGTGCGAGGTTGACGAGACGGTCCACGAACTCCCATGCACGGTCGCCCCGGAGGGTGACGTGCGCACCGATGGCCTGGCCCTCGCGCAGCTTGAACTGCGCGATGGACTTGCGGGCCTTGGTGACGATGGGCTTCTGACCGGTGATCTTGGTGAGGTCCTCGACCGCGCCATCGATCACCTTGCTGTCGCGAGCAGCCTCGCCGACACCGGTGTTCACGACGACCTTGACCAGACCGGGGATCTGCATGACGTTCGCGTAGCCGAACTCTTCCTGCAGGGCCTTCTTGATCTCGGTGTTGTACTTCTGCTTCAGGCGGGGCTGGATCTTGCCAGCCACCACGGCAGTGTCGGTGCTCATATTCAGAGGTCCTTGCCTGACTTCTTCGCGTAGCGCACACGGACGGTGCGCTTGACGCCGTCCTTCACCTGCTCCTCGACGCGGTGACCGACACGGGTCGGCTTCTTGGTCGAGGGGTCGACGATCGCGACGTTGGAGATGTGGATCGGGGCCTCGAACGTCTCGATGCCACCGGTCTTGGTGCCGCGCTGGGACTGGCCGACGCGGTTGTGCTTGGTGACGTAGTTGACGCCCTCGACGATCACGCGGTTCTGCTCGGTGAGGACCTCGAGGACCTTACCCTGCTTGCCGCGGTCGCCGCCCTTGTCCTGCTTCTTGCCCGAGATGACCTGAACCAGGTCACCCTTCTTGATCTTCGCCATGATCAGATGACCTCCGGGGCGAGCGAGACGATCTTCATGAACTTCTTGTCGCGAAGCTCACGGCCGACCGGTCCGAAGATGCGGGTGCCGCGGGGCTCCCCGTCGTTCTTCAGGATCACGGCGGCGTTCTCGTCGAACTTGATGTACGAGCCGTCGGGACGACGGGTCTGCTTGACCACACGGACGACGACGGCCTTGACCACGTCGCCCTTCTTGACGTTTCCACCGGGGATCGCGTCCTTGACCGTGGCGACGATGACGTCGCCCAGGCCCGCGTACCGGCGGTTCGAGCCGCCCAGCACACGGATGGTCAGCAGCTCCTTGGCGCCGGTGTTGTCGGCGACCTTCAGCCGGGATTCGTTCTGAATCACTTGTTACTCCTTGGGTTCCAAGCAAGCCGCGAGGCTTACTTGGCCTTCTCGAGGATCTCGACCAGGCGCCAGCGCTTGGTGGCGCTGAGCGGACGGGTCTCGTTGATGACGACCAGGTCGCCGATGCCGGCCGAGTTCGTCTCGTCGTGGGCCTTGACCTTCGACGTGCGACGGATGACCTTGCCGTAGAGCGGGTGCTTCACCCGGTCCTCGACCTCGACGACGATCGTCTTGTCCATCTTGTCGCTGACGACGTAGCCACGACGCGCCTTGCGGTAACCGCGGGCGCTCTCGTCACGGACGTCGTTCGCGGCGTGCTCGTGGCCGACGACCTGCGCCTCGGCTTCTGCCTTCTTCGCGGTAGCCATTACTCCGCCTCTTCCTTCGCGGCGTCGTCGGCGGCATCCGCCTTCTTCGCCTTGCTCTTCTTCGCCTTCGTCGCCTCGACCGGGGCCGGGGTGGCGCGGATGCCGAGCTCGCGCTCACGGATCACCGTGTACAGGCGCGCGATGTCGCGCTTGACTGCACGGATGCGGCCGTGGCTCTCGAGCTGGCCGGTGGCCGACTGGAAGCGCAGGTTGAACAGCTCTTCCTTGGCCTTGCGCAGCTCCTCGACGAGGCGCTGGTCTTCGAACGTGTCGAGCTCGCTCGGGGCGAGCTGCTTGGTGCCGATCGCCATTACGCGTCGCCCTCCTCGCGCTTGATGATGCGTGCCTTCAGCGGCAGCTTGTGGATGGCACGGGTCAGTGCTTCACGAGCGAGTTCCTCGTTGACACCGGCGACCTCGAAGAGGACGCGACCCGGCTTGACGTTCGCAACCCACCATTCGGGCGAACCCTTACCGGAACCCATGCGGGTTTCGGCCGGCTTCTTGGTGAGCGGGCGGTCGGGGTAGATGTTGATCCACACCTTTCCACCACGCTTGATGTGACGCGTCATCGCGATACGAGCAGACTCGATCTGACGGTTCGTCACGTACGCGGGCGTGAGCGCCTGGATGCCGAACTCACCGAACGACACCGTGGTGCCACCGGTGGCCTGACCCGAGCGGCCCGGGTGGTGCTGCTTGCGGTACTTGACCTTGCGGGGGATGAGCATTACGCCGACGCTCCTTCTGCCACGGGGGCCTCGTTGCGCGGGCCACGACGACGGTCGCCACCGCGGTCGTCACGACCGCGCGACTTGGGCGCGTTGGCCTGCTCGCGGGCGAGCTCCTTGTTGGTGAGGTCGCCCTTGTAGATCCAGACCTTCACGCCGATGCGGCCGAAGGTCGTCTTGGCCTCGTAGAAGCCGTAGTCGATGTTCGCGCGCAGGGTGTGCAGGGGCACACGGCCTTCGCGGTAGAACTCCGAGCGGCTCATCTCGGCGCCGCCGAGGCGGCCGGACACCTGGATGCGGACACCCTTGGCGCCCGCGCGCTGCGCGCCCTGCAGGCCCTTGCGCATCGCGCGGCGGAAGGCCACGCGGGCGGAGAGCTGCTCGGCGACACCCTGGGCGACCAGCTGAGCGTCCGCCTCGGGGTTCTTGACCTCGAGGATGTTCAGCTGGATCTGCTTGCCGGTGAGCTTCTCGAGGTCGGCGCGGATGCGCTCGGCCTCGGCGCCGCGGCGACCGATCACGATGCCCGGGCGGGCGGTGTGGATGTCGACGCGGACGCGGTCACGCGTGCGCTCGATCTCGATGTTGCTGACGCCCGCGCGGTCGAGCGAGGTGGTCAGCAGGCGACGGATCTTGATGTCCTCGGCGAGGTAGTCGGCGTAGCGCTGTCCGGGCTTCGTCGAGTCGGAGAACCAGCGCGACACGTGGTCGGTGGTGATGCCGAGGCGGAAGCCGTACGGGTTGACCTTCTGTCCCATTACTTGCTCGCCTTCTTGTTGGCGCGAGCCGGGGCCGCAGCTGCGTCTTCCGGCGTCGCGAGCACGACCGTGATGTGGCTCGTGCGCTTCTTGATCTGGAAGGCGCGACCCTGTGCGCGGGGCTGGAAACGCTTCAGCGTCGTGCCCTCGTCGACGTACGCGTTCTTCACGTACAGGTCGGCGTCATCCAGGAACTCGTTCGTCTTGTCGGCGGTGACGCGAGCGTTCGCGATCGCCGAGGCGACGAGCTTGTAGATCGGCTCGCTCGCGCCCTGCGGCGCGAACTTCAGGATGGCGAGGGCCTCTTCGGCCTGCTTCCCCTTGATGAGAGCGACGACACGACGAGCCTTCTGAGGGGTCACGCGGATGTGTCGCACGCGTGCGATGGACTCCACCATTTCTCTCTCCTCTTACGCCCCGCGTCAGCGGCGGCGGCCCTTCTTGTCGTCCTTCACGTGGCCGCGGAAGGTGCGGGTGGGCGAGAACTCGCCCAGCTTGTGGCCGACCATGGTCTCGGTCACGAACACGGGGATGTGCTTGCGACCGTCGTGCACGGCGATGGTGTGTCCCAGCATGGCGGGGATGATCATCGAACGGCGCGACCAGGTCTTGATGACGTTCTTGGTGCCGGCTTCGTTCTGCGAGACGACCTTGCGAAGCAGGTGCTCGTCGACGAAGGGGCCCTTCTTAAGGCTGCGAGGCATCTTCCTCTACTCCTACTTGCGCTTCTTGCCGGCGGTGCGACGGCGGACGATCAGCTTGTCGCTTTCCTTGTTCGCGTGGCGGGTGCGGCCCTCGGCCTTGCCCCACGGCGAAACGGGGTGACGACCACCGGACGTCTTGCCCTCACCACCACCGTGCGGGTGGTCGACCGGGTTCATGGCGACACCACGGACGGTGGGACGGACGCCCTTCCAGCGCTTGCGGCCGGCCTTGCCCCAGTTGATGTTCGACTGCTCGGCGTTGCCGACCTCGCCGATCGTGGCGCGGCAGCGCACGTCGACGTTGCGGATCTCGCCCGAGGGCAGACGCAGCTGCGCGTAGGGGCCGTCCTTCGCGACCAGACGCACCGAGGCGCCGGCCGAACGGGCCATCTTCGCGCCGCCACCGGGACGCAGCTCGATCGCGTGGATCACGGTACCGGTGGGGATGTTGCGCAGCGGCAGGTTGTTGCCGGGCTTGATGTCGGCGCCGGCACCGGACTCGATGATGTCGCCCTGCTGCAGCTTGTTGGGGGCGAGGATGTAACGCTTCTCGCCGTCCTTGTAGTGCAGGAGCGCGATGCGCGCGGTGCGGTTGGGGTCGTACTCGATGTGAGCGACCTTGGCGTCGATGCCGTCCTTGTCGTTACGACGGAAGTCGATCAGACGGTACTGGCGCTTGTGACCGCCACCGATGTGACGCGTCGTGATGCGGCCCTGGTTGTTGCGGCCACCGGTCTTCGACAGCGGGCGCAGCAGCGACTTCTCAGGCGTCGATCGGGTGATCTCGGCGAAGTCGGCCACCGACGAGCCGCGGCGACCGGGCGTCGTGGGCTTGTACTTGCGAATAGCCATTGTTCTTGTCCTCTATCCCGACCGTCAGCCGACTGCCGTGAAGATGTCGATGGTGCCCGACTTGAGGCTGACGATCGCGCGCTTGGTGTCCTTGCGCTTGCCGATGCCGAAGCGGGTGCGACGGGCCTTGCCCACGCGGTTGATCGTGTTGACCGAAGCCACCTTGACGCCGAAGATCTTCTCGATCGCGAGCTTGATCTCGGTCTTCGAGGCGCGGGGGTCCACGAGGAACGTGTACTTGCCCTCGTCGATGAGCGAGTAGCTCTTCTCGGAGACGACCGGCTTCAGGATGATGTCGCGCGGGTCCTTGTTGACGGCGGTCATGCCGAGACCTCCTCGGTGGCGCCGGACTTCGAGGCGACGAACGCGTCGTAGGCGGCCTTGGTGAAGACGATGTCGTCGGAGACGAGCACGTCGTAGGCGTTCAGCTGGCCGAAGGTCAGCACGTGGACGTACGCGAGGTTGCGCACGCTCTTCACCGTCAGCTCGTCGTCGCGGTCGATGACCACGAGGACGTTCTTGACGGCGCCGAAGGCGGTCAGGACCGCGGCGGCGGCCTTGGTCGAGGGAGCACCCTCGATGCCGAACGACTCCACGACGTGGAGACGCTCGCCGCGAGCGCGGTCGCTCAGCGCGCCCAGGAGCGCGGCGGCGATCATCTTCTTCGGGGTGCGCTGGCCGTAGTCGCGGGGCTTGGGGCCGTGCACGATGCCACCACCGGTCATGTGCGGTGCGCGGATCGAGCCCTGACGGGCGTTACCCGTGCCCTTCTGCTTGAAGGGCTTGCGACCGGCACCGGAGACCTCGCCACGACGCTTGGTCGAGTGCGTGCCCTGGCGGGCGGCGGCGCGCTGGGCGACGACGACCTGGTGGATCAGCGGGATGTTCGTCTTGACGTCGAAGATCGCGGCGGGCAGCTCCACGGAGCCGGCCTTCTTGCCGTCGGACTTGCGAACGTCGAGCGCGAGAGTCGAGTCAGCCATGAGATCAGGCACCCTTCACTGCGTTGCGGACGTAGACGATGCGGCCACGCGCACCGGGGACGGCGCCCTTGACGAGCAGCAGACCCTTCTCGGCGTCGACGGCGTGCACCGTGAGGTTGAGGACGGTCACGCGCTCGCCACCCATACGGCC
>NZ_MKTP01000005.1:0-31483 GCF_001898305.1 Microbacterium sp. 71-36 | reverse complement strand
ACCACGGTCACGGGTATCGAGATGTTCCACAAGCAGCTCGACGAGGCCTGGGCCGGCGAGAACTGTGGTCTGCTCCTGCGCGGCACCAAGCGTGACGACGTCGAGCGCGGCCAGGTCGTCGTGAAGCCCGGTTCGGTCACCCCGCACACCAACTTCGAGGGCACGGCGTACATCCTGTCCAAGGAGGAGGGCGGCCGCCACAACCCGTTCTTCACGAACTACCGCCCGCAGTTCTACTTCCGCACCACGGACGTGACCGGCGTCATCACGCTGCCCGAGGGCACCGAGATGGTCATGCCCGGTGACACCACCGAGATGTCGGTCGAGCTCATCCAGCCGATCGCGATGGAAGAGGGCCTCGGCTACGCGATCCGTGAGGGTGGCCGCACCGTCGGTGCCGGTACCGTCACCAAGATCCTCAAGTAAGTCCTCCACGGACTGACCGGCAAGGGCCGGGCCTTCGGGCCCGGCCCTTCGTCGTTCCCGGGGCGACGCCCCCGGTAGAGTCGCTCGCGTGAAGCCGCTCTCGCGTACCCTCGGCGTCGTCTCCCTCCTTCTCGCGATCGCTGCGGTGACGGTTCCGGCGCTCGGCGCGCTGCTGCTGCTGCGGAACGATTCGTCCGGTCTGATCGAACGGGCCGCGGTCGTGGGGCTCGCGGTCGCCGGGGCGGGCGTCCTCGTGGGGGTGGTCGGATATGTCACGGGCCGCCGGGTCGGTGCGACGGCTTTGCCGATCATCGGCGGTGTCGGGTCGCTGCTCGTGGCCGTGGGGTTCGCGGTCGCGCCGCTGTTCGTGTGAGTGTCGCTGCCCGTCCGCATCGGCGGGTGAATCGGGCAGGGGGCGCTCAGACGGTCTGACCTAGGATTCCCCCATGGGTGACAACCTCCGCCGCCACAACCGAGACCGCGCGACGACCGGGACGGGTGCCGAGGATGCCGTTCCCCTGGACGGGTCTCCCGCCGACACCGAGGTGATCGATCCCGTGGCGCCGACACCACGGCGGCGCCGTGCCTGGCCATGGGTCGTGGGCGGTGCGGTGGGGCTGATCGGCGGAGCGGCGGCGGTCGCCGGCATCCTGGGGGCGACGCTTGCCGTGCAGGCGGTGGAGGTCCGCGACGATCTTCTGGCCGCGAAGGCCACGCTGGGGCGTCTCGGCTCGCTCGTCGAGGCGAAGGACGAGGCGGGTCTGCAGGCCGCAGCCGAGGATGTGAGCGAGCGCACGGCGCGCGCCGCGCAGACGGTGCAGAGTCCGCTCTGGCAGACGGCGGCCGACATCCCCGTCGTGGGGGCCAACATCGACGCCGTCTCGCGTGTGACGCGCGCCGTGGACATCCTGGTGCGCGACGCCCTGCCACCCGGGATGCAGATGATCGCCGACCTCGACATCAAGAAGCTCGCGCTCGAGGGGGGTGGTTTCGATCTGCAGCCCCTGCAGCAGGCGCAGGCGTCGATCCCGGTGGTGTCGCAGGCCTTCACGGCCGCGAAGGCCGAGACGGACGGCATCCAGTCCGACCAGCTGATGGATGCCGTCGCGGGACCGGTGAGCGAGATCCGCGATGTCATCGATCGAACAGCGCCCACCCTCGACGTCGTCAACCGGTACCTTCCGACGCTGCTGAGCATGGCCGGCGGCGAGGGGAGCAAGACGTACCTGATCATCTTCCAGAACAATGCGGAGATCAGGGCGACCGGGGGGAACCCGGCCGCGAGCATCATCATGAAGGTCGACCAGGGCAAGTTCGAGCTGCTCGACCAGGCCAGCTCGGCGACCTTCTACGAGGAGGGGACGGCGGGCGAGCAGTTCAGCGACATCCCCGGCGACACGCTCGCGGTGTATCCGTCGACATTCGCGCGGTACTCGCAGGACTACACGATGACGCCGAACTTCCCGACGACGGTCCAGCTGTTCCAGGATCTGTGGACGCGCACCAACGGCGAACGTTTCGACGGCGTCATCTCCATCGACCCGGTCGTCCTGTCGCACATGCTGGCCGTCGCGGGACCGGTCGATGTCGCGGGTGAGCAGATCAGCTCGGACAATGCCGTCAAGCTGCTCCTGAGCGACGCCTACGAGCGGTTCCCGAACGGGGCGGACTCCGACAGGTTCTTCTCCGAGGTCTCGCGCGCGGTCTTCACTCACCTCACGTCCGGCAAGTGGGATCCGGCGAAGATGCTCGACGCCCTGACGCAGTCCGCCGGTGAGCAGCGACTCCTCCTCTCGTTCACGGACGAGGCCGCGCAGCGGCTCTCGACCGAGCTCGGGCTGGACGGTGCTCTGCGCTCCGACAACACCACGGCCACCCAGGTGGGCACCTATCTCAACGACTACTCGGTCGGCAAGCTGGAGTATCACTTGACGCAGTCCGTCGCGGCGACGTGCGACGCGTCCGCGCGGACGATCACCACGACGACGACGCTGACGAACTCCATCCCCGACGGCATCTCGACGTCGTACATCCTCGGTGGGCGCAACCGAAACCTCGGTCTGCCGCGTACCTCGATGTTGATGGATGTGGTCTTCTTCGCTCCGCCCGGCGGTCAGATCGTCTCGACAGACCCCGGGACGAGTGACTTGTCAGGCTTCGACCGTTCGGGTTCGCAGGACGGTAACAGCGCTCTGAGCCGACTGATCGTCCTTGCTCAGGGGCAGTCCCGAACGGTCTCCTCGACCGTGCACCTGCCGGACGGCCCCCTCGGCCCCCTCGAGCTGCGGCATACGCCCACCGCCTCGGACACGCCGGTCACGATCGACGCGTCGTGCGACGCGCTGTTCCCTGCCGCAGGCTGAGGGTTTCAGCCGCCCGGCTCGGAACGGCGTGTGGACCACCACAGCCGAGCGGCTGAGATGGCTCCGGGCAACCCCGTGACCAACCGATCCGTGCGGGCTCGCAGGCGCCCGAGAACCGAATCCACGGCATCGGGGCGCATCCGGGACAGTTCCGCACGGCTCGGCCAGATAGCCGAGCGCGCCGTGCGTAGTGCGGAGAGGCCGTGCTGGCGGCGCAACATCGTGAGCCACATGTAGCCCGTGCTCGCTCCCGCCGCCACACGGAGCTCCCACTCTCGAAGTGCCACCGCGTCACCACGCGAGTCCGCCGGGTCGGCGGGGCCAGGGACATCGAGCGCGGTCAACACGGTTCGTAGGGTGCGGTCGCATCCTGTCGAGATCGCCAATGCAGCGAGGTCCAAGCGCTCCTGCTCGCTGAGCGAGACGCGGGTGAGGAGATAGTCCAGCTCGCGCCTGTGCCGGGGGTCGGTGCTGCGGCTGCGCAGCGCGTGGAGGCTCGCTATCAGCAGGCTGCCCAGCCGGTCGGGTACCGGAACCTCTCGGCGGGCGAGGGGGAGCGCGACGCGGCGGGCCCAGAGGGTGTCGAAAGTCTCCTGGGGGTCGGCAAGGAAGCCGGGGAAGGTGTGGTGCACGTCGATGTCGCACGGCCAGCTCTCGTGTACGAGCGTGACCGAGTGTGAGACGTAGATCGCGCGTTCGCTCCGTTCTTTTCGTTCGGCCCATCCGTTGCGACGCAGAGCCTCGACGAATCGGTCCGCCTGGGCCGGCGCGACGAGGACGTCCACGTCGGAGGAGACCCGGGGCTGGCGAAGACCGTGATGGGCGAGACCGGGGCCTTTGATGAACAGGGCTCGGATGCCCTCTTGCTCGAGTAGCCACGATGTCCAGGCGTGGGCGAGCTCGATGCTCGTCGCGAGAGGGAACGACCGGTGCTCAGCCACGACCGTTCCCTGCATCGGTGCGGCGGAGCACTCCGCGTGCGGTGAGATCGTCCAGGAAGGGGACGAGCGAACCCGCGACCTCCACGGCCTCCTCGAACGAGCATTCCGCATCCGTCGCGATCGCACGCGCGAGATCATCCACGCCGATCCCGTCGTCTCCGGCTCGGATGACCGAGTTCCAGATCATGCCGGCGGCGTCCTCGAGCACGATGGGCTGACCGAGCGGCTCCCGCAGCGGGAGAACGGTCGTCCGCACTTCTCCCCGTACCTCCGCTACGAGCCCTCGTACCCACCGCCCTGTCATCCCGCTACCGGCCCCACGCGGTCGAACGGCCAGAGGCGGAAGAACGCGGGGCCGACGACATGATCGAGGTCGACGAACCTCGCGCACTCATCGCCCCGGGCTTCCGGTCTGTTTCTGCATGCGATCACGGAATCCGACGAGTTGGAGCGGTTGTCGCCCATCACCAGAAGACTTCGCGGCGGCACGGTGATCGAAGGGAAGCAGCGAGCGGAGACCGGCCGTGTGGTGCAGTCCTGGACACCGCTTACGAAGGGGTATTCCTCGTCAGGGTAGGGAGCGGGCACCGGCTTGTCATCCACCAGAATGCGACCTTCGGTGTCGCAACAGCGCACGGTCTCGCCTTCGGTCGCGACGACTCGCTTGACCAGCGTGTGGGCGTTGGAGGGGCCGAAGCCGACGACGTCCCCGATCCAGCCGAGGAAGCTGGGTGTCGAGGCGCGACCTTCCGCGGCATCCCACTGCGCACTCGTGGTGAAAACCACGACGTCGCCGTCCCGGGGGTCGGCTCCAACGTAGGCGAGCCGGGCCACCAGGATGCGATCGCCGACATCGAGCGTGGGCTCCATCGAGGCGCTGGGGATGCGGTACACCTTGACGACGAAGGCCTGGATCAGTGCAAGGACGATCAGCGCGAGAAGCAGATGGAACCACGGTGACGCGACGGCCCGCCGCCACCGCGGCCGGACTCCGGAGGACACCGCGGTGTCACGGGGCATGAAGAAGCCCTGCCTCGACGAGCTCGTCGATCGCACGATCGACGAGGGGTGCGGGGTCGGCGCTCCCGGGTGCGCCATGGACCGCCACGACGGCATCCCGCAGTTCCTCTCGGGTCTGCGGTCGGATCGCCGTGAGCCACAGGACGGGGGCGATTCCGTCGAGGACCCGTATCGTGCTGTCCGACATCACGATGATGCTGCCGTCGTCGAGTTCGATGGCGTCGGACACCTTCGCGCGGCCAACACGGCCGACAGGCACAGCGGTCGGATGGTCCGTACACTCCTGCCAGGACGGCGCGATGCGCGTTCGTCGAGCGAGGTGCTCGATCGTGTCACGGATGTTCTCGGCTTCTGCGTACGTGACCTGCGCTACTCCACCAACGCGGGCGATCGCCTGAGCGAGGGTCTGCAGGGGGCGATCGAGCGAGGCCAGATAGCTCATCTGAGGGATCAGCGCCAGCATGGCATCGAGCAAAGGGACTTCCGAGATCAGAACGCGCTCCGCGTCGGCGCGCCGCTCGAGCAGGACCAGAGCGGACAGCGTGAGGGGCCGCTCTGGCAGACCGAGTAGACCCGCTGCGGAGGGAGGGATCTGCCGTTTCGTGGGCTGGCTGGGGTCGATGACCGATAGCGGCTTGCGGTAGGGCAGCACCTCGCCGCCCGCTCGGACCGCGATGCTCTCGTCACTCACGTATCCGTAGGCCCCGCCGAGCATGCGCGCGGCCGTGGTCTTACCTCGTCCGGACGGTCCGACGAAGGCGACGACGCGGCCGTCGGGCAGAGCGACTCCGCAGGCGTGGAAGAGGAGCGCGGTCCCCTTCACGTCGTCGAGGGCGGCCAGGGTGACGCGGGTCGACAAGTCCGACAGCGTGGTCTCGAGCGATGCTGTGCTCACGGCCACGACGGGCGTGTTGGGAAGAGGAGAGCCATGTGCTGCCGCGTCGGACCAGGCGTGTTCGGCCGCGGCGACGATCTCGACGGGAACGGTCGAGGCGAAGTCGATCACGACCTGCGTTCCCAATGCGTCTACGATCAGCCGACGGGCGTCGTCATCGAGGACATCGGTGCCCTTCTCACGGCCCTCCTCGCTGCTCATCGATCCGATCACCGTTCCGCCGTTTCTGGTCGCTCGGTGCGTCCGACCGCCGGTTCCACCATGCTTTCCGACCATACTGGCCGACTCGGCGGCTCGGATGAATTCCGATCCGGCGCTCGACGTGACAGCATGAGACGATACGGCGCCCGCGGCCGATGGGGAGATGTCATGACGCTACTGCTGATCGTCGCGGCGGTTGCCGGTCTCATGCTCCTCTTCATCCTTCCGCGCCGCGTTCTCCCCCTCGTCGCGCTGATCGTGATGGTCCTGGTGCCGGTGGGGTACATGGACCTCTCTCGGACCATCGGCCGTTACTACACGCCGGCGGTGATCATCATCTTCGTCTGGGCGTTGCGCCTCATCTTCGCCAAGAAGGAGGAGCGCGTCGCCGGTCGGCCGTCGGCGGCCGGGGTCCTGTGGCTCCCCGTCCTCGGCCTTCTGACGATCTCCACCATCGCGAGTTCGAGCGTGTCGCTGTCGCTGAGCTGGATCGCCACCGTGGCTGTCGCCGCGATTCTTCCGTACTATCTCGGGCGCAGCCGAGCCGAGGAAGTCTGGCGCGGTTCGCAGATCGTCTACGTGGTCATCGCGTTGTTCCTCGGTGCGCTGGCCGCCAGCGACTACTTCTTCGGGATCAACCCGTGGACGTCCCTCTTCTCGTACGACGTCAACGAGAAGGTCTGGTCGGTCTTCCGCACCAGGACGAGCCTCGGCCACCCCTTGGTCACGGCCACTGTGGCCAGCGTGTGCACCATGGTGGCGCTGTTCGGACAGCGCATCCCCCGCATCCTGCGGATCGCGGGCCTGGTCGGCGGCGGTGCCGCGCTGGTGCTCGCCGTCTCTCGGACGAGTGTGCTCGCGGTCGCCCTCGGCGTGGCCGTCGGCTGCCTCGTGCTCCTCTTCGGCCCGCGCGCGGAGTCGGGGAAGTCCCGGCGACTCCCCGGATTCCTGCTGCTGATTGCCGGCGTCGGATTCCTTCTCGTGGTGACCAACTCTCCTCTGCTGGCAGAGCGCAACGAATCGACCGGTGGCGTCGCTTCCAGCATGTACCGCGAGGAGTCCACGGGGGTCGCGCTCTCGATGATCTCCAAGCACTGGTTCATCGGCACGGGGCCGGGAACGGCGCCCACCCAGTTCGCCGAGGTATACGACGGCCCCCTGGAGAACTCGGCACTGCAGCTGTTCCTGTCGTTGGGCGTGCCCCTCGCGTCCATGGCGTTGCTCGCAGTCGCGATCCTCATCCTGCGCCTCGCGTTCCGCGGCGAGGCGACACTGGCCGCTGGCTTGCTCGCGTTCGCCGTCAGCCTCGTGGGATTCAGTGCGATCGATGTCAACCCGGCCATGCTCGCACTTCTGTCCCCGCTGCTCTACCGCGCGGGACAGGTGCTCAGCGGTGTCGACAAGCGAGCGACCGAACTCGCCCTCGCCCAGCCGAAGCAGACCGCCCGGCTGGGGCTGTACTGAGCCTCCGCCTCGGCCCGGGGCGGATTCCGCCGTGGACCGTGCTGTCTAGAGGGGGCGGACTTTCCGTGCCGAGGCGGCATGGAGATCATCGAGCGTGATTTCGTCCGCTTCCCGCACGATGGCGAGGTTGCGTAGCTCGAGGAGTCGAGCGATCTGAGCCTGATGATCATCGATGTGCTCGCCGCGCGCAGACCGTCGTACGACGAGGAGCGGGTACACGCCCATCTCGATGAGCCGGAGGACGCTGCCGACACCGGCGTGGCTGACGACGACTCCGGCAGAACGAGCGGCGGCGTCGAAGCGAGCACTTGAGAAGAAGTCGTTGACCTCGCCGGGAAGGCCGTCGGGGGCGGGAGTCACCCCAAGCTGCCAGATCGTGCGGTCGTCGACGGCCCCGATCTCCACTAGCCGCTCGACCGGGCGAGGGAACGGGTACCGGCGCAGGGTGCCGAGGGTGACGAACAGGCTCGGCACGACGTCGGGCGTCTCGACGGGCACGGATTCGAATCGGTCGAGCACCGAACCGTGGTACTGCCACCGGCCGGAGCGCCACGCCTCGTGCTGGGTCCACACGGTCGACGCCAGCCGAGACCCGTAGACGAGCCGACCGGTGACCGAGGGGCCTTCGACACGTGAGACGCTCTCGATGTAAAGCGTCGGCAGCCCCATCGACCGCGCCGCCACGAACGCGGGAGCGGCGATTGCCGCCCCCGTGCTCACGACACCGTCGAACTTCCCGGATGCCAGGATGCGGCGAAGGCCGGGAACGGCCCGTACAGCGCCCAGCGCATCGCGCTGCTCGACGGGTGGGACGTAGTGCGTACGGTCCGGGTCGAGGAGACCGTGCGCCTGTGGTGTGTCGAACGTCACCCATTGCGAGTCGGGGTCGATGTCGGAGCCCTCCGAAAGCCGGTGCAACTGTTCGAGGTGCCCGCCGTTCGAGGCCACGAGGAGCAGACGCGGGCGGGGCTTGGCGAAAGCCGTCGAGATGTCGATCACCGTCGTCTCCTCAGTGTGGTGTGAACCGTGTCGCGGACCTCGCGCAACTTCTCCACGGCGCGGCCGAGCGCTTCCTGCTGGGACGCCCGCGAGCCCGCGGCATCCGCCAGTAGGCGTCGGATCTCATCGGGCGTCGCGTGAGCGGAGTCGACGGCGATGATGGGAACGCCCGCCGCATCGAAGTGCCGTTGGATCTTGTCGGTCGGGCCGTCCGCCACGGTGCTGACCGCGGCGCCTTCGGTCAGAGCGACGATCAACGCATGCAACCGGTCGCTGACGACGAGCGCCGATTCGTCGAAAACGCGGCGCACCGCGTCCTCCTGTTCCGCGTGATCGCGGCCGGTCCAGGCGACATAATCGGCATCCCACTCGGCGGCCAGCTCCGCGCCCAGGGGCTCGTCCCGCTCCACCTGCGTCACCACGGTGAGGGCCAGGCCGAGGTCGTCGGCCGTGGCGCGGATCGCTTCTCGCCACGTCGATGACGGGGCGTCTCGGTCGCCGCGCATCGTGACGGTGAGACGCGTGCGATCCCGCTTGTCGCCGTCGGCGCGCCCGATCTGGCCGAAACCGAGGTCGGGCATGACGTCGCCGCGGCGCATGATGCGGGCCGTGCGGGTGTCGCGCCACGCGGTGTAGTGGGCAAGCCCGAGGGTCGATCGCAGTACCGCGGTGGGGAACGTGTCGAAGTTGCGTGACCCGGCGCCGACCCGCACCACCACACCGCCGCGGGCGCGAGTCGCCACGACCAGGGGCAGGAGCCCGACGTGCTCTTTGAGGCCGGCGATCGTCAACTGGATCTCGCCCGGCTTGTAGACGTATGCCACGTCACGACTTCCGCGGAGTGCCGAGGCGAGAGCCGCTCCCCACGCCTTGACGCTGCGATAGACGACGGCATCCGACGGGAGCTCCAGTGATCGGTCGTACGCGTCCGTGGAGGCTCCGACGTACACGTGCAGTTCACCCTCGGAGGAGAGCCATTCGACGAGCTCGCGACGCAGGACGATATCGCCGATGTTCTCGTGCTGACCCACGAGCGGAACGAAGATCTTCATCGCGTGGCTCATTTCGACAGCAGGTTGGGCACGATGATGGCCGCCGACAGGTCGCGCACCGACGTCGCCGCATCCGCTGCGGAGAGCTCGGCGGCGCGGACGATGGCGTCAGCGAGCTGCGCGGGGTTCTCGGCCTCGGCGGCGCGCGCGCCGTTGGATCCCTCGACGACGAGTCCGTTCGGCTCTCCGCCGGGGGTCGTCGCCACGGGGAGCCCTGTGCCCAGAGCCTCGACGATCGAGCGGGAGAATCCTTCGAAGCGGGAGCTCATCAAGAGCAGATCGTGCTCGCGCATGAGGTTCCCGACGCTCCCCTTGGGGATGGCGCCACGGAAGTCGACGCGGTCGGTGAGACCGAGCTCGGCTGCACGCTCGCGCATGCGAGCCTCGAGCGTGCCGCTACCGGCGACGGTGAGGTGGAAGTCTTCCGGTGTCCGGGCGAATGCGTCGAGCGCCAGTTCGGGATTCTTCGCCGGTTCGATCCGGCACGCCCACAGCACTCGACGCTTGATGTCGCTCTCGCGCTCGGCGGGGAAGAACTCGGTGGGGTCGTACCAGGTGGGCGAGAAGTGGACGTTGTCCGAGAACGCCTGCAGACGCTTGGCGCCGTCACGGCTGAAGATGACCACGGCACGCGAGTGCTTCACGACGCGGCGCTCGAGGAAGCGGTAGAAGCCCCGGGCCCGCCGGAAGAACGAGACGCTTCCCAGCTTCAGATTCGCATCGCCGCTACTGTGCATGAACTGCACGTGCGGGACGCCGCGGAAGTGGCGCAGCGCCACATCACCGACGTTGACGCGGTGCGTCTGAACGATGTCCGCATCGGCCTGGGGGAGATACTTTCGCAATCCCTGGGCCAGCCGGACCGAATGAGGAATGCGACGGGTGAGGTTGGCGTGATCGAGTCGGGTCAGCGCCATGAACTGGAACTTCCGACCCCCGATCTCGTACTCCTGCCACTTTCCGAGCGGCTTGTCGCCGATGGCATCCACTCCGGCGATGCGGATGATCTCGTCCTCGGGGGCGAATTTCACGAGTCCGCGGATGCAGGTGTCGATCCCGCCCGGTTTGGGTCGTACCGGGTCGAACTGTTCGATGACGAGGCGAGTGGGCATGTGATCTCCTGGCCTTTACTTGCGGAGCCATCGCAGCAGGGCGATGGGTGAGACGAGCGAACGGCGGACGGCGAGCGTGTAGACGGCGATGAGGAGCGTCGCTTGGACCGCAGCGACGATGAGGGCGGCCCAGGTCGGCAGGTCGAAAACGAAAAGCGCGTACCAGCCGGGGGCTCCGATGAGGACGGTCAATGCGACAGCGATCAGCTGGGCCACGACGATGTCCCGCCAGGCAGCGGAAGCGATGCGGAAACCCAGACGCCGACGCAACCACATGAGCTTGACAGGCAGATCCGCCCAGTACGACAGCGCGAACGTGACCGCCATACCGAAGACGACCAGTGTCGGTGGAAGGAGGAAGAAGGCGAGGGCAGCGCCGGCGGCCCATATCGCGTTGATCGAAAAGCTGCTCAACAACGGCCGCAGAGCATCGTGCTTTGCGTAGAACGGGCGAATGAGAAGAGAATGCATCGCAAAGGGGAGCAGACCCATGGCGAGTCCCGCCAAGACGATTCCAATGATTCGGGCAGCTTCGGGGGAGGTCTGTCCGCGGGCGAAGAGAACCTCGCTGATCGCCGGACCGCAAGAGACGAATACGGCCGAAACCGGGATCATGAACGATGAGAGTCGCACGATCGTGTCATCGAGTTCGCCGAACGCCTCGACGTCCCGGCCCTCCGCGAAGTGCTTCGACATTCGCTGAAGCAGAATGGACGCCAGACTCGCCACGGCCACGCCTTGGACGACGGACATCAATGCCATGGCGAAGAAGAATGCTGAGTAGCCGAAGCCATCCGCCCCGCTCTCCGACGCGGCGGTGCCGGCCTGCGCAGTCCACGCTGCGGTGATCAGGTTCGTTGCTTGGAAGCACATGGCCGAGGCCACAGTGAGGCCACCGGTCTTCGCCGCTGCCCGCAATCCGAGGCCGCGAATACCGCCGCGCAAACGCGGGCGAAATCCGACTCGCACAAGCAGGACCAGCAGCACCGTCGTTTGTAGAATCGTGCCGCCCAGCGTCGTTGCGCCGAGCGCGATGACCATGGTCGGGCTCACGCTGGACGGGTCGTCGCCGCTGACGACGCCGTTGACGATGACGATCAGACTTCCGGCTATCACGCTCAGGCTCGACAGGGCAGGCAGCCAGCTGACCAACGTGAACTTCCCACGAGAGTTCATCAGCTGCGAGGCGACGGCGAACACGGAGTAGGCGGCTATCTGCGGCGCGCACCAGATGAAGAGGGCGATCGTCAGATCACGTTGGGAGGCTCCCCATGCTGCTCCGCCGAGCGCGCCCACGATCGGGGGCGCCGCGACGACCGCGACCGCGCTCAAAGCGGCTCCGAAGACAATGGAGCCGAGCAGGAGAACGGTGCCATAACGGTCCGCGTCGTCCCGCGACCTCACAGATAGTCGCGCGAGCTGAGGCAAGAACACGGCGGCGATAGTGCCGCCCCCCAGGAGCAGGAAGATCTGGTTGGGTATCTGATTCGCGAGGTTGTAGGAGTCCGATACCAGACCGGTTCCGAGTGCCGCCGCGAGCGAGATATTACGAAGGAATCCGACGATGCGTGAGATCAGCGTCGCCGTCGATGCGCTGAGGACGGTACGGCCCGTGCCTCCGCTCATCCGCGATCCACCAAGGCGAGCAATCTGCTGCGGAGCGCGTCGCCGCTTCGTTCTTTCGTGAACGTTCGAAGCCAACCCTCGTAGGCGGTGGGCGGGATTGAGGCTGCTTCCACGACGCCGTCAGCGAATTCGCCGGGTGAGTCGCCCGCGACGAGCACGCCGGTGATTCCTGGCACGACCGCGTCCGCAACGCCCAGCGCGCGCGACGTCACCACGCTCGGGACACTCACGCGGGCGGCCTCCACCAGCACGTTGCCGAACCCCTCGGACAGCGAGGGCAGCACGACCACGGCGTTCGCAGGAAGTCTTTCTGACCAGTCGGCGGCCCAGCCGTGGAAGTGCGCGACGACGCCGAGCCGTTCTGCGAGCACCGCAACGTCGTCGGTCAGCGGGCCGATTCCGTAGAAGTGGGCTTCCGCCTCGACTCCGTGGCGTTCGCGACAGGCCGCTGCGGTTTCGATGACGAGATGCGGACGCTTTTGGTGTACAAGTCGTGCGGGAGCCACGAGCGCCAGAGGAGCGGAATGCTCGACAACACGGGAAGCCTGTTCGGCCGTCCCCTTGAGGGACGGGTTCAGGACCACGGACACTCGGGCGGGGTTGAGTCGGTAGAGTGCGATCGCTTCTCCGGCAACCGGGTGAGAGATCGCGACGAACTCATCGGCCCATCGGTACACCCGACGGGCAAGCCATTGCTTCACCCGATACGAGATGCCGAACGAGCCGCGGAGGTGAGTCGCCATGTTGCGACCACTGATGACGACTCGCGGCCCATCCTTCATCCCACGCGTGGCGAAGACGGCGAGGAGGTTCCAATACGGCATCAGTGCCATGACGGCGTCCGGACGCTCGCGCACGAGCAAATCTCGGAGACGACGGACGGATTTCGTTGCCGAACCGCTCACATCGACGATGCGGATATCGTCGGGGCGCGGATCACCGGACTTGAGGTTCGTGGTTGCAGCGATGACCTGATCGCCGTGGGACGCGAAATGCTCCATCCACTGGCGGGCGACGAACTCCGCGCCGCCGCCGCTGAACTTCGGGACCAGGAAGACGATTTTCACGCGGTGCGGCTCGCAATCAGGCTGACGTGCCGAAGGTCTGCTGAGCCCATGCGAGGTGCCGGGCCAGTCCCTCCTCCAGCGTGACGCTCGGACGCCAACCGAGCTCCGACGAGATGCGCGCGGTGTCCCCGCCGGTGCGGAACACGTCTCCGATCGCGCGGTCCGTGTAGCTGACGTCGAGTTCTCCGTTGGAGAGGTCCTTCAGGATCTGCAGGACTTCGTTCACCGACGCGTTCGTGCCACCGGCCACGTTGTACACGGAGCCCGGGGACGTCTCCGTTGTCGCGGCGAGGATGTTGGCCTCGACGACGTCGTCAACGAAGGTGAAGTCGCGGATCTGCTCGCCGGTTCCGTAGATCTCGATCGGAGTCTTCTGCACCGCGGCGGTCACGAATCGGGTGAATGCCATATCCGGGCGCTGCGAAGGACCGTAGACGGTGAAGTATCGAAGCGACGTCGTCGGGACGCCGAAGTTGGTGCCGAACAGGGTAGTGAGATGCTCTGCGGCCAACTTGGTCACGCCGTATGGGCTCACGGGCGACGGCAGGGTGTCCTCCGTCGTCGGGAACGACTCCGCGTCTCCGTAGATGGACGAGGATGATGCGTAGACGAATCGCTTGAGGGTCGGGTGATCGCGGAGCGCTTCCAGGAGCCGCTGGGTCGCCAACACGTTTCGCGCGACGTACGGGGCGAAGCCGTCACCCCAGGACGCACGGACGCCAGGCTGCCCGGCCTGATGGAACACCGCATCGACGCCGCTCAGCGCGGACGAGAGGTCCATGTCCACAAGATCGGCCTCGATGATCGTGGCACCGGAGGCCTCTACTGCCGCTGCGTTGCGGCGCTTGCGTGCGACGTCGTAGTAGTCGGTGAACGCATCGATGCCCACGACGTCCCAGCCATCTCGACGAAGCCGTCGACTGAGGGTGCTTCCTACAAATCCGGCTGCCCCGGTCACCACTGCCCGCATTGTTCCTCCCAAATGACGTTTCCAAACGCCCTCAGGCGACGCTGAACCAAGGGTCGAGAACTCCCGTGCTTTCCGACTGCACGAGTCACATGGAACTGTATCTCACGGGCTCTGGTCAAATCGTCCGCGCCTGCTTGGACGGTGTTCGACCGTGGGTAGCCTGGCTTCTCGAAGATTTATTGTGCTGGACACATTTGGCTGGGATAGTTCTTCGTTCTGGTCTCAGCTCCCGGCCGAGCTCATGACCGCCGATATGCGTTCCGCGAGATCCGGCGCAAGGCTCCGCGCGTAATTCGCCGTGATGTGAGCTTTCGCGTCACGATAAACAATCGTGTTTCCAACCACAGCCGGGCACCAGGAGTCGCTGCAGAACCGATCACTCAGGTCGATGACCGATGCAGCGCCATTGAGTTCCGCCGCGCGGACGAGCGGGTCCGCTGGATCGTTGGACTGCGCCACGCCGCAAGAGGTGTCGCCGACCTGGAAGCCGATGCGCTGGTAGCAGAGCACACCCTCATCCGTCGTCGGAGGAACGTCCGCGATGACGATGACGGTCGTTCCCAGAGCTTGGAGACGTGCGAACATGTCGGCATAGAACTGGGGATCCTCCGACTTCGTCCGCGCTGCGGACGTGAGCACCACGTCGTACGGCGTGCTCTCGAGGGCAGCGATGATGTCCGTCTGAGCCCCGTCGCACGCGTCGCGGACGGTCGTCGTGAGAAGGCAGGACACCCCCGTGTACGTGTCCAAGCTCCACCCCTCGGTCTCCGCGGCGATCTGTAGCCCGGGGATGAAGTGGTGGGCGTGACTGTCCCCGACCAGAGCCAACCTTGGGGCGTCCGGGGAGTCGGAACCGTAGTGGCAGTTCTGAATGGGGCCATGCTCGGCGATCCAACACGCATCCAGACGATCCGATGAAGCCCCGGCGGGTGCGGGTGACACCGTCGTCCCTAGATCGACAGTGGCGCAGGAATTGGCGGGGTTGAGCGACCCCGCGCCGAGGCACGCGGCTATCGCAGCCCGGGCGGGATCCGGCGTCGAACTCGCAGCAGTAGGGGCCGCGGCAGCGACGGTGCCGCTTTGTGGCTGCGCGGTCGTCGAATCCTTCAGCAGCGCTGCGGACAACAGGCCGCCCACGACGATTACGCCCACGGCGATGGTGATCGCCTCGGTCGCGCCGAACCAGACGGGCCACGAAGAGGAGCGCCGATTCGCGTGACGTCCACGGCGGCGCCGTCTGCGCTTCCGGTCCGCGATGGGTGACCACCTGCGGAGGGGATCTTCCACGAGGTGATAGCTGGCCGCGCTCAGTCCGAGTGCGAGGACGCCGTAGACGACGTAGAAAGTCGTGCCCTTCGGAAGCACCGCGTAGAGCATCATCAGAACCGGGAAATGCCACAGATAGAGCGAGTAGGAGATATTCCCGATGTATCGGCTGACGGGGTTGGTGAGAACGATGAGATGGCGATGATCGCCGCGCTCGCCCGCGACGAGGACAAGGGCGATCGCCAGGACCGGTAGAGCGGCCCACGGCACGGGAAAGCCCGCAGCGGGATCGACAACGAACAAGGCCACCCCGATGGCGACGAGTCCAAGGAGGCTCAGCGCGATGCGTAACCCATGCGGCATCCGCACCCAGGGGCTGAGGATCGCCACCAGTGCGCCGAGACCGAGCTCCCATGCTCGTGTGAAGGACGAGAAATATGCCCACGCCGGATCGGTCTGAGTGAGGAACAGGCCGTACGCGAAGGAGGCCGCGGATAGGACGGCGATCGTCACGGCCAGAATGACCCGGCCACGCACGAGGGTCCCCCGGAGGACCTTGATCGTCAGCCAGAGTACGAGCAGGATCACCCAGGGCCAGACGAAGTAGAACTGCTCCTCGACCGACAGGGACCAGTAGTGCTGCAGTGGGGACGGGAGCAGATCCGCCTGGAAATAGTCCGTTCCTTGCAAACCCATGTTCCAGTTGGCCGCGAAGAGTGCGGCCCAGGCCGCGTCGGCGGCCGTCTGGAAGAACCTGTCGCCCGGCGTGAGGAACCACGCGGCGGCGATGGTTGCGAGCAGGACGAGTGTGGCCGCGGGGAAGATGCGCTTGAAACGCCGCAGATAGAAACCGGTGAAGCTGATCCCGCCTGACTTGTCGTACTCGCGCAGCAGCAGCCCCGTGATCAGGTAGCCGCTGATGACGAAGAACAGATCCACGCCGATGAAGCCGCCGCGGGGCCAGCCGAGCAGGTGGTCGAGAACGACGGCCACCACGGCCACGGCCCGTAGCCCTTGCACGTCCGGCCGAAAAGTGGACTTCTTGGCGCCTTCAGGTGCGACATTCGCTTCTCGAACGGCGGTACGATTCGTCATTATCTTCCCCCAGGAGATGACGTGGAATGCGCTCATCCTGCCATTCGCTGCGAGTAATCGCGAACGAGGTTTCGACGCGTTCGGGGTGTGTCTGCTCACCTGCTGCCGCCGCCGGCGGCAGCCTCACGTGTGTCCCGAACGGCAGTGCGCCGAGGCCTTCCTCCACGCGAGTGCTTGAATTCGACTGATCGTTCCGTGTCGGAAACATTTCCTGGATACGGTTGGTGCATGGCAAAGTCACTCGCTCGTCGCCTCCTCGATCGCTGGGACCTCATGCGCCTCGGCAAGGAGGCGTATGCCCGCAAACGTGGCGTCAAGATCGGCACGGGCTGCCGCATTCTTTCGGATGTCGTGAGCACCGAGCCGTGGCTGGTGAGCATCGGCGATCGAGTGACCATCAGCAGCGGGGTACGCCTGATCACGCACGACGGCTCGGGGTGGCTGGTGTCCGACGAGAAGGGGCGCCGCTTCAAGTACGCCCCGATCCGTATCGGTTCGGAGGTCTTCATCGGAGCCGGGGTCACCATCCTGCCGGGTGTCGAGATCGGCGACCGCGTCGTCGTGGGCGCGGGCTCGGTGGTCACGAAGAGCATCGAGTCGGGAACGGTCGCCGCGGGTGTCCCTGCTCGCCGGATCGGCGAGTTCGCCAGCTTCGTCGATCGAGTTTCGAGCTGGCCGACGGAGTCCGACAAACGGGGCAACACCTATCGCGAGCGCGTCGACTCGATCGTCGTCGGATGACCCGGACCGTGTCCACGCACCGCACTATTCAGAACCGTGCCGACTACCGAGAGTTTCTCGCGGCCGACTTGCTCGCATACAACGTCTCGCGATGGCGAATCGACTCCCCGTGGCGGCATCCCGTCCTGCATTATCAGCGACTCCTTCGCCGGACGGAGTTCCTCGCGACTCGCCGCGGCGCGGCGGCGCGCATCGCGCGGTTCTGGGCGCGGTTCCGGTTGCAGTCCGTTGGCGTCCGAACCGGAATCACGCTCCCTCCGGGTGTCGCCGGCCCGGGGGTCACCATCGCCCACTACGGCACCGTCGTCGTCAACACGCGCGCGCGCATCGGCAAATTCACGCGCCTTCACCCCGGTGTGACGATCGGAATCGCGGACGGGAAGGTCCCGGTGATTGGAGACTTCGTCTACCTGGGACCGAACGTTGTCGTGTACGGCGGCGTCACGGTGGGTGACGGAGCCGTGGTCGGCGCCAACTCCGTCGTAAACAAGGATGTGCCGCCAGGCGTCACGGTCGTCGGCTCGCCGGCTCGCGTGGTCGCTGAACGGGACTCTCGTGCACTCTTGCCCTCATGGATCCCGTTCGACTGAGGCCTCGCAGATTCTCATCGCTGACGGAGCGCTTCGTTGGCGCGCGACGGGATCGGTGGGCTGGTCGCGGGATGTGGCGGTCCGCATCTCGAGCGATCGGGGCGATTGCTGGTACCTCTGCACTCGTGGTCTTGGCGGGCTGTGTCCCGGAGCCGCCGTCGGCGACCTCGAGCATGCAGCAGTATCTCGCGGGCTCCGAGTATCTTCGTGGCGTCAACCTCTACTCGCTCCAGCAACAGCGGACTCTCCCCGTGACGGAGGTGAAGGCCGACACGCAAGAAAGCTACGAGTACTTCGCTTCCCGTGGGATGTCCGTCATCCGTCTTGCCGTGCCGTGGCAAGGTCTGCAGCCCATTGCGAAGGGGGAGACCCCGCGGACCGCGTTGGCACGCCCGGTCGACCAGCAGTATCTCGATCTCGTTCGAAAGCAGGTCAGATACGCCGAGAACGCTGGACTTCGAGTGATCGTCGACCTGCACAACGGATGCACCTACCCGTGGGGGACGGGTCCCGAGCCTGAGGGCACCCTCTACTGTGGGGGCGGGCTCACGATCGACGACGTGATCAAAGTCTGGGGGGCGCTGTCGGACGCGCTGAGGGATGAGCCCGGGGTCGCCGCTTACAACCTCTTCAACGAGCCGAGGAAGCAGACCGGTGCAGCAACGTATTACCGCTACGTCAACGCAGTAGTCGCGGAACTCCGGGACCGTGGCGACGATCGCGCCGTCTGGGTCGACACGATCCTGGGGTCGAGTTTTGCGAGCGACTCGCAGCTGACCGCTCCCATTTCTGACTCCGCTGGCGCCGTCATCTACTCCCAACACTTCTATCTGCACGGCGGAACGCGAGAGTCTCTACTGAGCCGCATACGTGACTTCGGAGAATGGTGCAAGAACCGAGCGGTTCACTGCGCGATCGGCGAGATCGGGTGGCCGGCCGGTGGAAGCTCGGACAAGTCGACCACCTTCGAGTTGGCATACGGACTGGCGGATCACTACGGAATGGACGTCACCTATTTCGGAGCGACCTCTGTCCCGAATCCGCAGTCGCTCATCGCCTACTACGCCACTTCCGACGACTCCACCGTTGACGCCCGCAGGGATCAGGCCCGCATCGTCGAGAAGCACCCCACTCGGTGAAACGACCCTGATCGACGGGTTTGTGGGCAGGCGCGCGACCACCCCGTCGGACCCGTCCCGGGCTATCTCTGGCAACTGATGTTCGATCGACCTTGCTGAGCCAAGGCATTGTCGCAGCCTACGATGGTGCCCTTCGTCAGATTCCCGATGCGCGCCAGGAGGCCGGGCACGTTAGTCGCGGTATTGGCCAGGATCTGATTGTCGAGTCCATACTGAAGCTCGTAATCGGCTGTCCATACTTGCAGCCCGTCGGCCACGGCATTCTTGATGTCGTTCTTCTCGATGACCCACTGGTTTCCGAACACGATGATCGGCGCCGGGTGGTCCGAGCCCATCTTCGTTCCGTCCACCGAATTCCCGTAGACCCAACCAGAACTCGCGCCCGCCTTGATTTCGATCGCTTCCGAGGTTGTGTTCATGATTTGGTTGAATGCGATTACGTTCCGGTCGGAGCGATCGGGCTGACAGTTGCTGTATTGGCACCGATTCTCGCGGGCAGTTCCGATGTACACGCCTTCGCCGTAGAACGCCCGGTCCGGTCCGAGCCCGGTGCCGTCGACGGTGTTGCCGACGACCATGCTGTCGGTCGTGTTGGAGAGCAGGTGAATCGCTTCGTCTCCGATCTGCTCGATGAGGAGATTGGAGGCAACGATGTACGAACTGGACCTGACTTGCAGGCCTTTCGCGGCGTTTCGCATCGTGAATCCGACAACGTTGACGTAGCTCGCGCCGTCGATTCGTAGGCCGCGTCCATCGCTAGTGCCTCCGCCGTCGATGACAGCCGAGCGGGGGCCGCAGATCCAGATCGGTTGTGTGGCTGTACCCGATCGAGCGAGCGTGTACCACGAGAACGAGTACGTCGTGTTCGCGGCGAGTCGGATGACGTCACCGGGCGAGGCGTTCGCCAATGCGGTTCGCAGCTGGGTCGCATCCGTCGGTGTGACGGTGGCAGTGGGGCAGTCGGAGAGGGTGGGCGCAGAGAACGTCGGTCTCGGGGCCGGGGCCTGGCTGATCACGGTGGATGTCGGCGAGAGGTTCGCGCTGGTGTCCACTGCGCGTACGCGGTACCGATAGGTGGTCGCCGGGTCGAGACCCGCGTCGAAAAGGGTCGTGCCAAGGATCATCGCGTCCTGTACCTGCACCCACGTGCTGCTGGTGCCGTTGGCGCGGTAGAGGCGGTAGCCGGCGAGGTCGGGTTCGGTGTTGGCGGTCCAGGTGAGGCGGATGCCGGTGCTGTCGGGGGTGGCGGTGAGGCCGGTGGGGGTGGCTGGGGGGTAGATGTCGGGGGCGATGAGGGCGTCCAGGGTGATGCTGGAGCCGATGGAGTTGGTGTTCTTGGTGCCGGTGCGGACGATGCGGAGGGTGTGGGTGGTTTCGGGGAGTCCGCTGACTTCGTAGACGGTTTGTTGGTATTGGGTGGCGGAGGCGTAGAGGTCGACGGTTTGGACTTTCACGCCGTCGAGGTAGACGTCGGCTTGTCCGGAGGAGGAGGACTTGCGGGCGATCCATTTGATGCCCGAGGTCGTGAAGGAGATCTGGGCGTAGCCGGTGCCGCCGAGTTGCGCGAAGGATCCGGCGGAGTCCTGGGTGGAGGTCTTCAACGCCCAGTCTCCGGAGAGGGTGACCGCGGGGGAATCGTTCTCGTAGGTCCCCGCCCCGACCGCTCCCACCTCCGCACGAGCAGGGGAAGACGTGAGGAAGCTGAGGATCAGCGCGAATGAGACTGCCAGCGCTGTCGCAGATGTGCGCACCCGAGTACCTCCACACGGAGCTCCTCGGTTGCTGAAGCCGAATTTCTCCGTGCTGACTAATTGACTTGGTCAATCGGGTTACACCCACCATAGGCGGGGTGAGCGGCGAGGTGAAAGGACTTGCGCCAAGTTAGAGTGTCGACTATTCGGTAAACAGCTGGGAGCCTTGCTTGGATCTGCGAACTGCGTTGCGAATCCTCCGCGCGCACTGGGTTGCCATCGTGCTCGCGACATTGGTGGGAGTCGGCGCGGCGGCCGGATGGTCCTACATTCAGCCGCGCGTCTACACTGCGGACGCGAGCGGGTACGTTGCCGGCACGAATGGCTCCAGCGGGTCCAGCGACTCCAGCGGCGCGTTGCTGGCGAACAATCTCGCGCTGTCGAAGGTCGTCTCCTACGTGGACATCGGATCCTGGCGTTCCGTTGCCGAATACGCGATCGAGAAGCTCAGGCTCGATTCGAGTCCCGAGGCCCTGGTGCGGCGCGTCGATGTCACGAACGCGACCGGCACGGTCACGATCAAGGTGCAGGCGTCTGCGCCGACCCCGGAGACGGCGCGCGACCTCGCGGAGGCGTGGATCCAGGGGATGGCGACGGAGATCGACGGGCTCGAGTCGGACGGCGGAAAGGTACAGGCGGCTGTCCGACTAGTACCGGCTGACACCGCACGACTTCCGACCGCGCCGAGTTCCCCGAACGTGCGACTCGCCCTCGCGATCGGGGGAGTCGCGGGTCTGGTCGTCGGACTCATGATTGCGCTCCTTCGGTTCACTCTCGACCGGCGAATTCGCAGCGCCGAACTCGTCGAACGCGAAACGGGTGTGGCGGTGGTCGGGACCGTCCCGGTGGAGAAATCATTCACGGCTGCGAATCGCCTCATCCCTGTCGGGGGCCAGCGCGACGAGCGCCTGTTCGCAGTGTCCGAGGCGCTGCGCGAACTCCGGACGAACATCCAATTCATGGACGTGGACCACCCTCCTCGCGTGGTAGTGGTGACCAGTCCGCTCCCTGGGGACGGCAAGTCGACGATGAGTGCGAACCTCGCGCTGGCGATGGCTGCGTCGGGGCAGCAGGTAGTTCTCATCGACGGCGACCTCCGCCGTCCCATGATCGCGGCCATCTTCGGTCTCGTCGAAGGTGCTGGCGTCACGGACATCCTGGCCGGCCGAGCCGAGGTCGACGATGTCGCACAGACGTTCGGTCACCTCGACACGCTGCGCATCGTCGCGGCGGGACGCACTCCGCCCAACCCGAGCGAGGTACTGGGGTCGGAGCGCATGAAGGACCTCCTTCGGGAGCTCTCCCGCGAGGCTATGGTCATCGTCGACGCGCCTCCTCTGCTTCCGGTGACGGATGCCGCCGTGCTCACGCACTCCGCGGATGGTGCGATCGTCGTGGTCGGCGCGGGGCGGACCACCATTGACGTCCTCAAGAAGGCGATGAACAACCTCGAGCGGGCCGGCGGACGAGCCCTCGGCGTGGTTCTCAACCGTGTCCCTCGCTCGGGTGGCGGCTACTACGACTACCGCTACACCGGCGACTACTACCAGGCTGACCAGACGCCCTACGACGAAGCGGTACACAACCCGCCCAACAACGTTGATGGGATCACCAGGCCCGTCGTTGAAACGCAGCCTGCGGCGACGGGTGATCCGCAGGATCAACTCGCGCCGCTGCGCCGTACTCGGCGTCGTGCCGGCTAAGGCGGCACTATTGCCACTGCCCGCGACGTAAGCCGCGGGCAGTGACGTTTCACCTGCTCCGCTAGCGCCATCCCCTATACCCAGCGCGACAGAATCTTGAGCGGGTGGCCCCCACTCGCCTTGCGGCGAGTACATTAGGACCCGTTCCCTCCCGACGAGGGGCGTGTATCCGAACAATCCATTTGGGGGATCCGTGAGCATCGAAGAAGTTCGCCCGGCGGGCGTCAGCCGCCGCACCGTCATCAAGGCCGCTGCCTGGTCTGCGCCCGTCGTCGCCGTGGCCGTGGCCACCCCGCTCGCCAGCGCGAGCACCCCGCCGGCGCCGGCCCCGTCCACGCGTTCCTACTGGGATGGCGGCACCGCGATCAACAAGGTCGTGACCACCGGCAACCAGTACATTCGCGTCAACCAGAGCGCATCGCTCGGCTTCGAGGTGGAGGACGAGAACGGCGATCCCGAACCCGCCGGCAAGTACACCTCCGGCCCCGCGACCGTTCGCATCACGTGGGGTGCAGGCGGTGGGGTCACCGATCCGCAGCCTTACTCGGTCCAGGAAACCAACCTCAACGGTTGGGTGCGCACCGGCAGCCTGCCGGGGACGGGCGTTTCGGGGCAGATCGAGTACACCTACACCGGTCTCCTGAACGGCGATGCCAATCGCATCCCGCTGCCCGTCGTCCGGCTCTACCCCTCGCCGAACGGCGCGCTCACGGCGACCTACGTCACCGTTCAGCAGCAATCGCAGTACATCGGGGCCTCGGGGTCGTACACGATCGCACCGTAAGTAGGACGGCATGACGGCGGCCCCGATCGATTGGATCGGGGCCGCCGTCATGCTCATTCTGAGGCCGGCCTATGACGCCGCCTCTGCGCTCCTTCGCAGGTAGAGACCGACAGCGACGGCGGCGGGCTTCAACTGCTCATACGACAGCTGGTAGGTTGCCTCCGACCGTCGGAAGGGGTCGATCACGTCGAACTCGGCGGGATCCTCCGGCGGCGGTACGGTCCCGCGTAGCCGGGCCGCTAGAGCCACAGCATCCCTCAATCCCTCGGCAGGACCGCTGACGGACTCCGGCACGTTGTACGAGTCGGACGACTGCGCCGCAGGCACGATGTTCGCAAGCTCACGGAGGGTGAAGGTGCGGCGTACGGCACTCGGTACCAGACTGACGATGGCCCGGCGGTGCTCGCGCGAAAGCGCCAGGATCAACCCGGCGTCGCTGACGAGTTTCTCACTGATCTGTCGGGCACGGTGGCTCTCCCCCGCGAGGCCGTCGTCTCGAGCCAGGCGCAGCGCCGGGTCAGGCATGCCATGACCTACGAGCGCGCCCGTACCTGCGCTCTCCACCCGCACGTCGGGGATGTCCGACAGGCTCGCCGCCAGGATCAGTTCGGCGAGGGGAGACCGGCAGATGTTGCCGGTGCACACCGTAAGGACCGAGAACGTCACGCGGTTTCCACGGGTCGCGAGGCTGCCCCATCGGACTTACCGGGCTCGACCGTGCGGGTGTCAGTGGCTCCCGCATATGAGTACGAGCCGTAGGCGTAGCTGTCGGGTCCGCGAGTAGGCAGCATAGTGACGATCACCCCGAAGAGACGGCTACCGATTCCCTCGAGCCGCTCGACGGCCGCGCTCAAGTGCGGTTTGCGCGTGATCCCCGACGCTGCCACGAGAAGGACTCCGCTGGCGAATCGGGAGACTACGGCCGCGTCCGTCACCAGGAGCAGTGGCGGAGAGTCAATGAGCACGTAGTCGAACGCGCCAGCCATCGCCTCGAGTGTTCGCTGCATCGCCTGGCTGCCGAGCAGCTCCGACGGGTTGGGTGGGGTCTGGCCCGACGGGAGGATGAAGAGTCGCTCGTTACCCCACTGCTGCAGGGCGTCCGCGAGGTCCACGCGGCCGATGAGGACATCGGTCAGACCGACGGATCCCTCGATGCCCATGTACTCGGCCACGCGGGGCAACCGCAGGTCTCCATCCACCAACGCCACGCGGGCCCCCGTCTCCGCGAGCGCGATCGCGAGATTGGCCGTTGTGGTGGACTTTCCTTCGCTGGGGCCGGCGCTGGAGATCACGAACGTGCGCGAGTCGCCGTCGACGTCGATGAACTGCAGATTCGTTCGAAGGCTTCGGAACGACTCGGCCCGAGGGTTCCGTGGATCGGCGTGAACGATGAGCGGACGCTTCTTCGCCTCGGGGTCGAGAGTGATTCCGCCGAGCACGGGTTTGTCCGTAGCGGACTCGACATCGTGTGAGGAGTGGATGCGCGTATCCAGGACGGCGCGAAGAGCAGCGATCGCCAGGGCCAGCACCAAGCCACCGAGGACCCCGATGAGGACGTTCAGGGGGATACGAGGTGAAGACGGCGCAGTGGGCACCAGAGCGGGCTCGATGGTCTCGATCCGCACCAGACTGGGAGCCGATCCCGACGGCTTCTCGAGCTGGTTGACCACGACGTCGGCGAAGTTGGTGCCGACGGAGTTGGCGATGGCAGCCGCAAGAGCGGGGTCGGAATTCGAGGTCGATACCGAAATCACGACGGAGTTCGTCGGCGAAGTGGCCTCGATGGATTTCGCGAGTTCTTGCGGGGTCGTGTTCAGATTCAATTCGTCGATAACCCGGTCGAGCACGACCGCACTGTCGACGACATCAACAAAACTCACCACGGCCTGGCGGGCGAAGTTCGTGCCCTGTGCGAGTTCCGTGACGCCGGAAGAGTCCGATCGTACGGACACGTAAAGCTGGGTGGTGGCCTCGTACTTCGGGGTCTGGAGCAGTGACCAGCCGAATGCGGCGGCACCGCCGAGCACTGTGAGGGAGAGAAGTAGAACCCAATTTCGGTGCAAGATTCGCAGATAGTCCCGCAGTTCCACTCGTTGCTCCATTCGACGATTCTCACCGCGCGGCGGAGGCCGCATGAGTCGGGGCGGGTAACCTGGGGGCTATCCCTTACTGACGTCCGATCTGCTCTCCACCCTACGTCATTGCCAATCGGTACCTCGTGAGCGAAGAGAGAACACGATGAACGACCTTGACGCACTATTCGAAGATGATTCTTCGGCCGATCGGCCACCCGCTGCAGCACGCCCCCACGGCGCTGACGACCTCGTCCGCTTGATAGGCCCGAAAGGCTCGTCGTCCAGCGAACGCCGGGTCTTCCGTGACGTGGAAGCTCTGGTGTCCAAAATCGGCGCGCCGGGCGCGATCGACCACGCTCGGCCAGCGGGGTGGTCGGCGCCGGAGGCCGCAGTCGCGGGAAATCGACCCCTGAACCTCGTCGGCTCGTCGGGACGGATCAGCCTCCTCAGCATCGTCGTGGCCGTTCTCGCGATCTTCTGCGTCGTGGCCGCCGTCGCACTGGGCATATATCGCCAAGTGACCGCTGATCCGGTGGATGCGGCCATGGCGAGTCTTGTAGAGGCGGAGTCGCAAGTGCAGAACGACCTGCAGGGCTTGGCGACCGCGGTGGCTCTTTACGCGCAGACGGCGGATCAGGCGGACTCCCTGGTGGCGGCTGCGGGTCAGACGCTGCCCTCGCTCACCGGGAAGGTCGAGCAGAGTGTCTTGTCGGCCGCGGTCGCCGCACGGGACGCCCTCGCCAACGCCGTGACCCCGCGCGCCGACTTCGAGGTGCCGGTCTACGAGCGCGGCGCGATGGATCCGACGTCCGTGGCTGCCATCGCCAGGGCCACGGACAAGGCATGGGCGCAACGCGTGGGCATCCCGGATCGCTTGAGTGCGGTGCGATCGGAGCGGAGCGAGGTCGTGCGGGCCGTCGATGAGTTCATCGCTCGTCTGGATGCCGTGGGTCAGCGGGTCGCAGTCGACGCGCCGCACGAACTCGACCAGAACGATGTGGCTACGGACGAAACCCGGGAGAAGGTCGCCGCCGCAGCGAGCGTCGTCGGGCAAACGACCGGCGCCGACCTCTTCGCGGCCTTGGATTCCTACGCCGTCGCCGTGGATGAGCTGCGCTCGGAGACGCAGAGTGTCCTGGCGGAGTCGACGATCCCGCGGACGACCTCGCCCCGAACCGTGCTTCCCACGTCGTCGGCCGCTCCGGAGCCGACGCCCTCGGAGTCGTCTTCGAGCGAACCCGTCACCCCGCCCTCCGATCCACCGTCTGACACGCCGACCACAGACCCGGCGCCGATGCCGACTCCCACTCTCGGTCTGGGGTAGGCGTGGCCGGGCGGTCACTCCGAGGGGTGAGGCCAAGGGTGAATTGACGGTGGTCCACCGGCGTCGGGAGGGTGAAGTCTTTAGCATCAGGGCCTGTAGTGGCGACCCGACGCTGCTCACGAGCCCGGCAGGTGCCTATGACCGCGGTGTTCTCCGGAACGCCGTCGTTAGACGGACGGTCTGCGCGAACGGACTCCGCCACGTTCGGCGGTGTCTCCATCACCGCGCGGACCTCGTCTTCGGCGCGCCCATTCGCCGTTCCCGAGGGAGCGGAAGGACGTCTCGTCTTGGCCGTGATGCTGGGAGCGCCGCCGGCATTGGGGCGTCGTCTCCGCGCGGTCGGTAGTGCCACAGCGGTCATCGCGACGTCCGAATCCCTCGACCCGGCCGCGCTTCCCCCGGCCCGGTGCCAGCTCACGGTCCTGCTTCCGGGATCGTTGCTTCGAGACACGGGTCTAGGTGACCCCCCGGCCTTGACGCTGAACACCTCGAATGCCCTCTTCTGGCCGTTCGTCACGTTCGCGTGGGAGGCGGCTCTCGGCTACGAGCGTACGAGTGGCCTCACCGCCTATTACCTGGAGCGTGTCCTCCAGGAAATGGTGCTCGGTGTCGCTGTCGCCTCTCTCGGACATACGGAGCCGGTCGGGGTCGGGATGCACCCTGCGGCGATGTCGGTCATAACGACGCGTGCCGGCGACCCGGATCTCACTCCAGTGGGCGTTGCATCAGAACTCAACGTCTCGCTCCGCACGCTTCAGCGCATGTTCGCGCAGCGGGGTACCACCGTCGAACGCGAGATCCGTCGAGCGCGGGTTCAGCAGGCCCTGACGATGCTCGATGACCCGATCTACGATGCTCTGAGCGTCGACCGCATCGCGCAATCTGTCGGGCTGTCCGGCGGGTCCAGCCTGGCCCGCGCCTTCGCCACCGAAGGGCATCCCAGCCCCTCCGTGGCGCGCAGGAAGCGACTCGAGGTCGGCGTCGAGGCCCCTTCCCCGATCGCCTGGCGGCCGAACTCGGGCAACGATCACCGGGATCGAACTGCGGGGTCGGCCCGACGGTGAGGTGACCGGGCAGCTGCTCTTCAGCCACGGGGCCGCGGTGAGCGCGATGGCATCGCCGAGGTCGGCAGAGATCTCCTTGAGCTATCGCGGTTCAAGGCTCGCGACGCATCTCCAAGTTCACCCCTTCCGCGCTTGGGGACGGCCCGAAGGGCCGAGGTACGCTGAGCGTTGGCGTCTGTCTGGCGTCTTTCCGCCCGTCGAGAAGAGGAAGAAGCGGATGGCTGCGAGCAAGAGAGCGCTCATCACCGGTGTCACCGGCCAGGATGGGGGGCACCTCGCCGAGCTTCTGCACGCGAAGGGCTATGAGGTCTTCGGTCTGATCCGTGGGCAGAACAACCCGCGTAAAGAGGCCACGGTCGCCGAGTTCCCGTACGTAACCCTCATCGAGGGCGACTTGATCGACCCGACTTCCCTGGTGCGCGCGATCGAGGTCAGCGACCCCGACGAGGTCTACAACCTCGCCGCCATCAGCCACGTCGGGTACTCCTTCAAGAACCCCACGCTGACGGCCGACGTGACCGCCAAGGGCGTGCTGAACGTCCTCGAGGCCGTTCGCATCACCGGCCGCGCCGAGCGTACGAAGGTGTATCAGGCGTCGACCTCCGAGATGTTCGGCGGCCTGGACTACAACCGTCCCGGCGCCGGGTACAACGAGAACTCGCTGTTCCACCCGCGCAGCCCCTACGGCGTCGCAAAGCTGTACGGCCACTGGATCGCGAAGAACTACCGCGAGAGCTACGGGATGTTCGTGTCCTGCGGCATCCTGTTCAACCACGAGGGAGAGCGCCGCGGCGTCGAGTTCGTCACTCGCAAGATCACGCACGCCGTGGCCCGCATCAAACTGGGGCTCCAGCCCAACATCGAGCTCGGAGACCTGTGGCCCAAGCGTGACTGGGGCTATGCCGGCGACTACGTCGAGGGCATGTGGCGGATGCTGCAGCACTCGACGCCCGACGACTTCGTCCTCGCGACAGGCGAGACGCACTCGATCGAGGAGTTCCTCACCCTCGCGTTCGCGGAGATCGGGATCGACGACTGGCGGCCCTACGTGGTGCAGAACCCGGCGTTCCTCCGTCCCGCCGAAGTCGACATCCTGCTCGGCGACCCGTCCAAGGCGGAGAACGAACTCGGATGGCGTCGCGAGGTCGACTTCCCGGGACTCGTCCGGCTCATGGTCGCCCACGACCTGGCGGAACAGGGCCGCTTGCAGAACCGATGACGCAGACGCTCGTCGTCACGGGTGCCGGTGGCTTCGTCGGCGCCCACCTCTGCCGTATCGCGGCTGAGGCCGGCTTCTCGGTCTTCGCGATCGGTCGAGACTCGCCGATCCCGGACTCGCTCGACGGAATCGTCGACGACTACGTCGGTGTCGATCTCACGGAAGAGTGGCCGTCACAGGCCCCTACGGATGCGGACGTCGTACACCTGGCCGGTCTCGCAGCGGTCGGTGCTTCGTTCGACCGACCGCAGCTCTATCTGTCGTCCAACAGCGCGATGGTCACCCACCTCGCCGAGGCACTCCTGCGAGGCTCGGGCGGGGGGCGCATCGTCGGGGTCAGCTCGGGTGCGGTCTACGCGACCGGCCCCGGGGACTCCTACATCGACGAGGCCGCGCCCGTGGGTTTCTCATCTCCGTACGCCGTCAGCAAGGTGCTCGTCGAGAACCAGCTCGCGTATTACCGAGGGCGTGGGCTGGACACGGTGGTAGCGCGGCCGTTCAACCATTCCGGTCCGGGCCAGGGACCCGGGTTCCTCATCCCCGACCTCATCCGTCGCGTCACTGACTCGTCATCGGAGGATGTCCTGTCCGTGGGCTCTCTCAGCACGCGCCGTGACTACACCGATGTCCGGGATGTCGCCCGCGCGTACCTGTCCCTCATCACGGCGCCCAGCCTGTCGCATGACATCTACAACGTCGCTTCCGGAACGACCCGGTCAGGAAGAGAGATCCTGGCGGCGGTCAGTGTCGCTCTCGGGCGCCCCGTACCCGAGACCCGAGTCGATCCGTCACTCGTGAGGCCCAACGACCCGGCCTCCATCACCGGAGACGCCACGCGGCTGCGGGCTGAGACGGGATGGGCTCCCGACATCGCGTTCGAGCAGATGATCGCGGACAGCGTGGCCTCCGTCACAGCCTGAATTCAGGAGCGATGTCGTGGAGTCCATGGCTTCCCCCGTGAGGGCGCAGTCGGCACAATGGGCCCACCAGCGGAGAATCAGGTCCGTCTGAACGAGGGGAGAGCGCCATGGGCGTCGACGACATCATCAACAAGGGCAAGCAGCTGTTCGAGCAGAACCGCGACAAGATCGAGGAGGCGCTCAAGAGCGAGAAGGCCGAAGAGGTCAGCGACAAGCTCCTCGACGGTGCCGCGGACGCCGTCAAGAAGATCGTTCCCGCCGAACAGCACTCGAAGGTCGACGAGGTGCGCGAGAACGTCGACAAGTCCATCGGCAACGCCTGACCGACACGCATCCCTTCGACGCCGTCCCCGGAAATCGGGGACGGCGTCGTGGTGTTCCGGAGCGGGGGCTGAGGATATGCCGCGTGCGACACGCCCGGGTTTGCGACACGCCCGGGCGCCCCGTAGACTATCCAGGTTCCACATTCCGGCGTGCGCTCGGCGCGCGCCAGGATCACTGCCAGGGCAGTGCACAGGCGGCGCGCGAGCGCAGGGTCCTGGGCCGCGGGCAGCAGAACACACACCGAACCCCCTCTTCCTTCACGGGAGTCGCGCGCCTGCGCGCGAGGGGCGGGCCGGAAGCCATGGCATCCGGTTTGACAGCTGAACAGCGGTGCAGCATCTCTCGCGTGAGCGAGGGGAAGTGCCAGGGCGCGAGAGCGCCACCGTGCGTCCGATGCCCTTGGTCGGGTAAGACGCGAGAAAGAGAGTGAGCAGACAATGGCGGGACAGAAGATCCGCATTCGCCTGAAGTCGTACGACCACGCCGGACTGGACTCGTCCGCGCGCAAGATCGTCGACACCGTGACCCGTGCCGGTGCCACCGTGGTGGGCCCGGTTCCCCTGCCGACCGAGAAGAACGTCGTGTGCGTCATCCGGTCGCCCCACAAGTACAAGGACAGCCGCGAGCACTTCGAGATGCGCACCCACAAGCGCCTCATCGACATCATCGACCCGACGCCCAAGGCCGTCGACTCGCTGATGCGTCTCGACCTCCCGGCCGATGTCAACATCGAGATCAAGCTCTGAGGTTCGACATGGCTGACATCAACTCCAAGATCTCCAAGGGCCTCCTCGGCACCAAGCTCGGCATGACCCAGGTGTGGGACGAGAACGGCAAGCTCGTTCCCGTCACCGTCATCGAGGTCGCCCCGAACGTCGTGACCCAGCTCCGCTCGGTCGAGAAGGACGGTTACAACGCCGTTCAGATCGGCTACGGCCAGATCGACCCCCGCAAGGTGAACAAGCCCCTGACGGCCCACTTCGAGGCCGCGGGCGTCACCCCGCGTCGCCACCTCACCGAGGTCCGCACCGCGGATGCCTCTGACTACTCGCTCGGTCAGGAGCTCACGGTCGACGGTCTCTTCGAGGCCGGCCAGCTGGTCGACGTCGTCGGCACCAGCAAGGGCAAGGGCACCGCGGGTGTCATGAAGCGTCACAACTTCAAGGGTGTCTCCGCTTCGCACGGTGCGCACCGAAACCACCGCAAGCCCGGTTCGATCGGCGCCTCGTCGACCCCGAGCCGCGTCTTCAAGGGCATGCGCATGGCCGGCCGTATGGGTGGCGAGCGCGTGACCGTCCTCAACCTCACGGTGCACGCCGTCGACGCCGAGAAGGGTCTGCTGCTCGTCAAGG
>NZ_MKTP01000004.1:377996-499871 GCF_001898305.1 Microbacterium sp. 71-36 | reverse complement strand
CACCAACGTCATCGCCGCCACCGCACAACGCTACGACGACGCCACCTGGCACAACACCGTCACCTACACCACAGCAACCGGCGCGTACTACTACGACGACAACGGCGCGGTCTATGTGCTGCAAGACAAGGTGCCCGCCGGGACCACTCCGGTCGGTATCTTCACCTTCCTCGCCCCCAACGGAGACCTCTACCTCAACAACAGACGAGTCGCCACCAACGTCATCGCCGCCACCGCACAACGCTACGACGACGCCACCTGGCACAACACCGCCACGTACACCACAGCCACCGGCGCGTACTACTACGACGACAACGGCGCGGTCTATGTGCTGCAAGACAAGGTGCCCACCGGGACCACCCCGGTCGGCATCTTCACCTTCCTCGCCCCCAACGGAGACCTCTACCTCAACAACCGCAAAGCCGCCACCAACGTCATCGCCGCCACCGCACAACGCTACGACGACGCCACCTGGCACAACACCGCCACGTACACGACGGCCCCCGCGTGCTGAAGCCGAATCTGCATTAACCCCGCTCAGCCCCCAGCGCCAGCACCGCCTCGGCGAGTGCCCGGATCCCCGCCGCGACATCGGCGGCGGAGACGGCCTCGTCGGGGTGGTGACTGATTCCCTCGGGGTTGCGGAGGAACAGCATCCCGACGGCGGTGATCGCCCCGATCGACATGGCGTCGTGCCCGGCACGACTGAACAGGGTCGGGGCGTCACCGCCGATCCCCTCGCGCACGACGTCCTGCAACAGCGGGGCACAGAACACCGCCGGCGCGGAGTGCACCTCACGCGCCCGCCATCGCAGGCCGCGGCGGCCCATGATGGCATCCAGTTCCGCGGAGATCTGCGACCACGTGTGGTCGCGGGTCTCGTCGAACTCGCCGCGCAGGTCGAGCGAGAACACCGCCTCACCGGGCACGACGTTCACCGCCCCCGGGAACGCCTCCAGCTGACCGACCGTGCCGACGATGTGATGCTCCGCGCGACAGATCCGCTCCACCGCGAGCGCCGCCTCGCTCGCGCCGAGCAGCGCGTCGCGGCGCATGTCGTACGGGGTGCCGCCGGCGTGCCGGGCCTCGCCCTCGACGACCAGCGAGAAACGCCGCGCCGACGCGATCGACGACACCGCCGCGAGCGGGAGCCCCGCGCGGTCGAGCTCGGGGCCCTGCTCGATGTGTGCCTCCAGATACCCGACCAGCTCTTCGGGCTTGCGCGCGGCCTCGCCGATGCGGCCCGGATCGAGGCCGAACTCGCGGAACGCCTGCCGCAGCGTCGAGCCGTCGGCATCCGTCAGGTCCCACCACGACGGGTCCCACTGCCCCGCCACCGCCGACGAGCCCAGCAGCGCCTTGCCGAAGCGGGTGCCCTCCTCGTCCGAGAACGCGATGACCTCCAGCGCGAACGGGAACGGACTGGATGCCATCCCCTCGTCATCCACGCGACGCACCAGCCGCACGACCTCGAGCGCCATCAGCACACCCACGATGCCGTCGAAGCGGCCGGCATCCGGAACCGTGTCGAGGTGCGAACCGAGCATGAGGGCCGGGGCGTCGCGGTCTGCGGCGGGGGCGAGGCGCCCGACCTGGTTGCCGGCGGCGTCCTGGCGGGTCGACATGCCGAGCTCGCGCATCCACTCGGCGGCGAGCCGGTTCACGCGCGCGTGCTCGGGCGAAAGGTAGACGCGCTCGATGCCACCGGGGGTCGCGGTGACGCGCGCGAGCTCCTCGCAGCGCCCCATCACCCGACGCGCGGCCGACGCGATGCGCTCGGGCGCGACCTGGAGCCGGGTCTTCATCCGGCGGCCCCGGCCGGGACGGCGGCCCCGTACACGCCCTGCGCGGCCTCCACGCCACCGCCCCCGGCAACCGCCGCGCCGTGGCGGCGGAGCACCGTCTCGAGCGCGGCGAGGGTGGTGAGCACGGCGTCCTTCCGGGCGTTGTAGCCCATCGTGCCGATGCGCCAGACGCGCCCGTGCAGCGGACCGAACGACGTGCCGATCTCGATCCCGAAGTCGTTCAGCAGCTCGGCGCGCACCGCGTCGCCCACGACCGCCTCGGGGATCTCGACGGCGACGACGTTCGTCATCTTGTGCGCGACGTCGCCGAAGACGGTGAGGCCGAGGCCCTCGACGCCGGCGAGCATCGCGTCGCCGTGCAGCCGGTGCCGCGCGATCACGGCATCCCGGCCCTCGAGCAGCAGCACGCGCGCGCACTCCCGCGCGCCGTAGAGCATCGTGGTCGCCTCGGTGTGGTGGTTCAGGCGCCGCGGACCCCAGTAGTCCAGGATCATCGCCAGGTCGAAGTAGTTCGAGCGGATGAAGTCGGATGCCACGGCATCCCCCTCCTCCCGGATCCCCGCCTCGACCCGGGCACGCGAGCGCACCACCTCGACGGCGCGGTCCGACAGGCTGATCGGCGCCGAACCCGAGGGGCCGCCGAGGCACTTCTGCAGGCCCGCGGTCGCGGCATCCAGACCCCAGGCATCCATCTCGAACGGGTTGCCGCCGAGCGAGGCCGTGGCATCCGTGTAGAAGAGGGCGCCGTGGGCGCGGCAGATCTCACCGATCTCGTCGAGCGGCTGCAGCATCGTGGTCGACGTGTCGCCCTGCACGCATGCGACGAGGTGCGGCTTCACCCGCTCGATCGCCTCACGGATCATCGACACCGGGAACACCTGTCCCCACGGCACCTCGATCGTGTGGACCTCGGCGAGCGCGCGCTCCGCGATCTCGGCGAGGAGGTGGCCGAAACGGCCGAAGACGGGGACGAGGACGCGGTCGCCGGGGCGGATCAGCGACACCATCGCCGCTTCGATGCCCGCGCGGCTCGTGCCGTCGATGAGGAGAGTCGCGTCGTTCGCGGTGCCCCAGACCTGGCGGTAGAGCTCTTGCGTCTCGTTCATCGTGGCGGTCATGAACGGGTCGTACTGCCCGACGAGCGGGGCCCCCATCGCGCGCAGCACGCTCGGGTACGCCGAGATGGGGCCGGGGCCCATCAGCAGGCGGGCGGGCGGGTCGATCGGGCCGGGGAGGTGGGTCATCGGGACTCCGTGGTGCGGGGGTGGATGGCGGGGATACGGGGGCTGGCGTGCCGGGCTCCGGAGATTCGGACTCTTCGGGGCTGTGGGCGGCGGAGGATCCGCGCGGCGCGGCGCTTTCTCCGGAGCGCGGCACTGACCGGGAGCGTCATCGACCCACCCCCGCCCCGACCAGCGCCGCGAGGCGGCGAGCCAGGCGGACCAGCGCGATGTCGGTACCGGCGCGCGAGACCAGGCAGACGCCGACCGGCGCGCCGTTCACCGTCAGCAGCGGCACCGAGATCGCCGGAAGCCCCGCCGCCGCCGCGGGGGCGGTCATGCGCAGGGTCGCCGCGCGGACGGCATCCACATCCGCGGTGCGCAGCGGGGCGGGGCCGGGCACGGTCGGGAAGATCAGGACGGCGCCGTCGACCAGCTCGGCGAGGTGCGCGGCGATCGGCTCGAGGTCGTGACGCGCCGCGGCCTCCTCGGCGGCGGTGATCTGCGACGCGGCGCGGAAGCGGCCGGCGACCGCGGACCCCACGGCCCCGGGGTGCGCGCGCAGCCACTCGCCGTCGTTGCGCCACGCCTCGGCGCCCTGGACCGTGCGGAACGCCGTGAAGGTGGCATCCAGGTCTCCGGTGTGCACCGCGCGGAACGGCGGCGGATCATCGGATGCCGACAGTGCGGCCAGCAGCCGCGAGAACGCCGTGCGGGTGTCGGCTTCGACGCAGTCGAGGATCTCCTCGGGCACGAGGAACCGCCACGGCAGGTCGTCGCCCGACGCTCCGTAGACGTTCTCGGTGGAGGCGGAGCCGTCGTAGCTGAGGCACCAGTCGGCCACCCGCTGCAGGGTCTCGCCGTCACGGGTGAGCCAGCCGACCGTGTCGAACGACTGCGCGAGCGGCAGCATGCCCTGCCGAGGCACGAGGTCGTGGGTCGTGCGGAGGCCCCAGAGCCCCTGATACGACGCGGGCACGCGGATGGAGCCGGCGGTGTCGGTGGCGAGACCGATGTCGGCGTGGCCGAGGGCGACGGCGGATGCCGGTCCGCTCGACGAGCCGCCGGGCAGGGCGCCGACGACCGCGCCGTTCGGCGGGGTTCCGTAGTGCACATTGTCGCCCGCGATCGAGTACGCGAACTCGTCGGTGCGGGCGATGCCGCGCAGCGACGCTCCCGCGCGGAGGAGGTCGGCGACGGCCGGGGCCGTGACCTTCTCGGGGCGCGCCTCCTCAAGGAACGTCGGGTTGCCCGCGCCGATGCGGAACCCCGCGATCGCGAAGAGGTCCTTCACGGCGACGGTGAGTCCCGCGAGCGGTCCCTCCCACGCTCCCTGCAGGAACGGATCGCCGACGCTGCGCCAGATCGTGCGGTCGAGCGCCGGGGTGCGCGGCGTCACGTGCGCCGCAGTGATGAGCCAGCGTCCGTCGATCCGCTGCCACACCTGCGTCTGCAGCCCGCGTCCGCCGCCGCGGAACGCCGAGACCGAGACGAGGAGGGCGACGTCGCCGTCGGTGCTGCCGGCCTCGCCGCCGCCGGCGAGCGGGCGGTAGTGCACCTCGGCGATCTCGCGCGGGGGAACGCCGCCGCGGAGCGCCCGGAACCCGCTGATCGCGTCGTGTCCGACGAGGAGACCCGCGGTGTCGCCGCGGAGCGTGTCGTCGCCGGGAGCGAAGAACGCGTCGAGGGCGTCGAGGTCGTTCGCGACGATCGCCCGCTCGTACGCGTCGAAGGCCTCCCGCAGGTCGGCCGGGATCGTGGCATCCGTCATCGCTCGTCCCTCCCCTTGCGATCGAGTGTCCAGGACACGCCGTATGCGACCCGCGCGATGCGGCGTGTCTTGGACACTGGACCATCACCCGCACCACGGCGCGGCGCGATGCCGGGGGCGGCACCGGCGGCGTCCGCGGCATCGGCGCGGGCGAGCGCGGCGGCGAGTGCGGGGGTCATGCGGCGTCTCCCTCGGCGATGCGCGTCATTGAGTGTCCAGAACACGCGGATGCCACGACGCCCGGTCCGCGTGTCTTGGACACTGAACCGGCGGCGGCATCGGCACGGGCGGCGGCGGTGATGGCGGCGCCGGCGGGATTCACGCGGCGCCCCCGGACTCGGCCACGCCAGCCAGCGGCACCGGCTCCACCGCGGCGACCCCGGCGAAGTCGGCCTCGCGGATGCGCGCGTGGACGCCGGACACGATGTCGACGACCTGCGAGATGTCGAAGTCGGTCGCGGCGCTGAGATACGCGTAGGCGAGGTGCTCGTCCATGCCCCAGCGGCCCCCGAGGAGCGACAGCGACGCCCGGACGCAGGCGCGCATCGCGGCATCCAGGTCGGGGTCCATGCCGGTCGGCACGAGGTACTCGGGGGTGCGGACGAGCGGGCCGGTCACGTCGCCGAAGGCGGCGCGGGCGGCATCCGCCGGGATCACCTCGAAACGCAGCGTGGCCCGGAGGGATGCCTCGAGCGCGGTGAGCGCGACCTCGCCGTCGCCCTGCGCGAAGTGCGGATCGCCGACGTACGCGAGCGCCCCCTCGACCTGCACCGGGAGGAACAGCGTCGTCCCCTCGACCAGCAGGTTGATGTCGATGTTGCCGCCGTGGGTTCCGGGCGGGACGGAGTGCGGCCGCTCGTCGCCGGCGACCGCGACGCCCATCGTGCCGAGGAACGGTGCGAGCGGAAACGCCACCACCGGGTCGCCGCCCTCGACGACGGGCAAGGTCCCGTGCAGAACGCCGTCGCGCTCCGCCACCGACGCGAAGACGCTGACGTTGTGCTCTCCGCGGGGCAGTTCGCCCACGAGCGCGCCCTTGCCGTGGCGGTTCGAGATCACGCCGTACGGCACGCGCGGCGCGAGCGCCTCGACCGTGATCTTCAGCAGATCGCCGGGGTGCGCGCCGCGCACGTGCACGGGCCCGACGACGACGTGCGGGCCGTCCGCCATCACGTCCCGGGGAACGGATGCCGCGATCTCGACCGCGTCGTCGAGCACGTGCTCCGTCGGAACACCGTGCGACGCGAAGTACGCCGCCGGGTCCTTGCCCTGGTCGTCGAGGATGCCCTCGTGGCTCACGGTGTCGAACGTCACGGTCTCGCCCGACGCGATCTCGAGCACCGCCGCATCGGCTGCGCACGGGAGGCGCCCCCACAGCACGGTCTCGGGCGTCGCGCGGACGTAGTGGTCGCCGGGGATGGGTCCGACGCCGGGCTGCAGGATCGGAACGGCGCTCATGCCTCGACCACCGTGGTCACGAGCTCGCGCCCCGCGCGGACCGTCACGGGCTCGCCGCGGCGGAACACCGACTCCCCGCGCAGCCATGTCTCGCGGACGACGCCGGTGAGCGTCTGCCCATGCCACGGCGAGACGGGGTTCCGGTATTCGAGGGCCGTGGCATCCACGATGAATTCCTCATCGGGAGCGAACGCCACGAGGTGCGCCGGGGCGCCGGGAGCGACGACGCCGAGGCCCGGAAGCCCGGCGATACGCGCGGGTCCGGTGGTCAGGAGCGGCAGGAGGCTTTCGAGCGGGATGCCACGCCCCCGCGCCGCGGTATGCACCGACGACAGGCCGGTCTGCAGGCCCGCGATCCCGCCCCACGCCAGGCCGAAGTCGGGGTTGGACTTCAGCTCCACCGTCGCGGGCGAGTGGTCGCTGACGATGGCGTCGATGGTGCCGTCGGCCACCCCCGCCCACAGCAGGTCGCGGTTCGCGGCGCCGCGGATCGGCGGGCAGCACTTGAACGCCGCGGCCCCGTCGGGCACGTCGGCGGCGTCGAGGGTGAGGTAGTGCGGGCACGTCTCGACGGTCAGGCGCACGCCTTCCGCCTTCGCGGCACGGACGTCGTCCAGTGCCTCGCCGTCGGACACGTGCACGATGTGCGCCCGGGCACCGGTGCGGCGGGCCGCGTCGATCACCCGGCGGATCGCGGCGCGCTCACTCGCGGGCGGGCGGCTGGCCTCGAAGTCGGCGTAGTGCGGACCGAGGGCGCCGTCGGCGTGCAGATGCGCGGGATCCTCGGCGTGCACGATCAGCAGCCCGTCGAACTCCGCGAGCTCGGCGAGGCAGGCCTCGAGCTGCGCGGCATCCAGGTGTCCGAACTCGTCGATGCCGCTGGGCGAGAGGAAGCACTTCACCCCGACGACACCGGCATCCGCCAGCGCGCGCAGCGACCCGAGGTTCTCGGGGACGGCTCCTCCCCAGTAGGCCACGTCGACGGCGAGCTTCCCGGCGGCGGCGGCGCGCTTGGCATCCAGTGCTTCGGGGGTCGTCGTGACCGGCGAGCTGTTGAGGGGCATGTCGACGACGGTCGTCACGCCCCCGGCCGCGGCGGCCGCGGTGCCGGTGGCGAAGCCCTCCCACTCGGTGCGGCCCGGTTCGTCGAGGTGCACGTGCGAGTCGACGAGGCCCGGCAGCAGCACGGCGTCGTCGGGCAGCACGCGGTCGGCGACGGGATCGAAGACGGTCACGGCCGCGATGCGCCCCTCGTCGATCACGACGGTGGCGGGGACGAAACGCCCGTCGACGTACGTGCGGCGGGCGGCGATCCTGGTGCTCATGCCGATCACGCTAAAGGCCCCGCGTTTCGCCGATGTAACCGTCATCAACATTCATGCGAACACTCGGCCCGTGAAGGAGGGGTCAGCGGGCGCGGCGGTGCTCGCGGCGGGGGCGGCGTGGTCGAGTCGGGGCGTGCTGCGTGGCCCCGGGGCGCCAGGGGTGGCCCCGGGGCCACCGCGCAGCGTCGCCGAAACCGCACCCGCCACGCCGCGCACCGGCGGCGGCGCGTACTCGTCGCGCTTGCTCGTCCCGAGGCCCATGCGCACCATCCCGGATGCCAGGCCCACCGCCGCCGCGACCCCGTCGACGACGGGCACGCCCACGCGTGCCGTGAGTTCGGCGCACAGGTCGGCCATGCCGGCGCAGCCCAGCACGATCACGTCGGCACCGGAGCCCGCGGCATCCACCGCGAACCGCTCGATGGTCGCGACGGCGTCCGACGCGGTGTCCTCGAGGTCGAGCACCGGGATGCCGGTCGCGGCCAGCGATACGCACGCGCGCTCCATGCCGTAGCGACCCACGAGGTCACGGGCCCGGCCGAGCGTGCGGCTCAGGGTCGTGACGACGCCGAAGTGCCGCCCCGACACCGCGGCCAGGTGCATCGCGGCCTCGGCGATCCCGACGACCGGAGCATCGACCAGCTCGCGCGCCGCGTCGAGCCCGGGGTCGCCGAAGCACGCGATCACGTAGGCGTCGGCGGGGGCAGGGCCCTCGCGGTCGGCCGCGACGAGCTCGACGACCGCGGCCGCGGCGGCGACCTCGTCGACGTGGCTCTCGATCGCGGCCGCGCCGGTCGCGGGGCACACCGCGTCGATGCGGACGTCGGGCCCCGCCACCTCCCGGGCGGCGTCCGCGATCTTCGCGGTCATCGCCCGGGAGGTGTTGGGGTTGATGAGCAGGATCCTCACGCGAGCGCCTCGCGCGGGCCGGCGGCTGTCGGCCGCGCCGTCCCGGGCTCCGGAACTGCGGCATCCTGAACCGTCTGTGCACGCGCCGTGACTGCCTCAGGCGTCGGGGTTCCGGAGCGCGGCACCGCCCCGGTGGCATCCACGGGGATCCCTCCCGAGATCGCCGGCGGCTCGGATGCCGCGGTGGCCGCGGCTCCGTCGACGGTGCCGTCCGAGATGCCGTCGATCTCGCCGGCGAACGTCGGGACGCGGGGGTCGAGCCGCTCGAACAGCAGGAACAGGACGTACCCGAGGCCGCAGCCGATGAACCAGCTGTAGTCGCTGACCCACGAGACGTTGAACAGCCCCAGGTCGGCGAAGAGCTTCGGGAAGACCGCGATCGCCACGGTCGGTACACCCGCCACGATGACGGCCTTGACCGCGTTCGGGTTGAAGCCGTTGCGGTACCAGTAGGGGCCCTGCGCATCCATCGTGAACATCGCGTCGACCTTCACGCGCTGGCGGGCGGCGATGTAGTACCCGGCGATCAGGATGCCGAAGAGCGGGCCGATCAGGGCGCCGAGGACGCCGAGCGAGTAGTGGATCGCGTCGTCGTTGGCGTACCAGTTCCACGGCATGAGGAAGGTCGAGCCGACGGCGGCGATCATGCCGCCCGCGCGCCACGAGATCTTCTTCGGGGCGACGTTGGAGAAGTCGAACGCGGGCGAGATGAAGTTCGCGACGATGTTGATGCCCACCGTCGCCGTCACGAACGTGAGGCCGCCGAGCAGGATCGCGAAGGGCGCGTCGATCGACTCGACGGTCTTGATCGGGTCGGTGATCAGTTCCCCGAACACCGGCACGGTCGCGGACGCCGTGACGACGGTCAGCAGCGAGAAGAAGAGGAAGTTGATCGGCAGACCCCAGAAGTTGCCCTTCTTCACCGCCGCGAAGCTCTTGCCGTAGCGCGCGAAGTCGCCGAAGTTCAGCATCGGTCCGGAGAAGTACGACACCACCAGCGCGATCGCGCCGAGCATCACCGGGATCGAGGCCCAGAAGTCCAGCTGCGTCGTCGAGAGAGTGAACGAGATGTTCTGGATGCCGGCCCGCGACACCAGGTACACCGCGAGCACGATCATCACGAGGTAGACCGCCGGCCCCGCCCAGTCGATGAAGCGGCGGATGACCTCCATGCCGTTCCAGAACAGGAGGAACTGCGCGGTCCACAGGATCGCGTACGAGATCCAGCCGAGCGCCGACAGCCCCGCGAAGGACACGTCGAGCAGGGCCGCCGAGCCCGGGATGAACTTCAGGAAGATGATGTTCAGCGACTCCGCCGCGAGGAACGTCTGCACGCCGTACCAGGCGATCGCGATGAGGCCGCGGATGATCGCGGGGATGTTCGCCCCGCGGATGCCGAACACCACGCGGTTGATCACCGGGTAGGGGACGCCCGTCTTCTGGCTGGGCTTGGCGACGAGGTTCGCGAACACCTGCACGATGACGATGCCCGCGAGGAGAGCCACGAGCACCTGCCAGGACTGCAGGCCGAGGGCGAACAGCGAGCCCGCGGTGACGTAGCCGCCGACCGAGTGCACGTCGCTCATCCAGAACGCGAAGATGTTGTACGACGTCCACTTCTGCTTCTTCAACGGAGCGAGGTCTTCGTTGGCGAGCCGGTCGTCGTACTGCGGCTTCATGTTGCCGCCGCCGGTGGGGTGGCCTGCGGCCTCCACGAGATCGTGGGGGCCGGTGAGCGGTGTCGTGGTCATGTCATTCCTCTCAGGACGGTGGATGCCACGACGTGGAGTCCGCGGCCGGAGTGGTGCATGAATGTGAAGCTATGGGTTCACACATCCGCCCTGGTTTCGCTCGTGTAACAGCTGTGTGAAGTCGCTCCTTCACACTCGCGGCATCCCTAGACTCGGGGCATGACGCAGCCCGCCGCCGTGGACGACCTCGCGGGCTCCGCCGTCGGCACTCGCATCCGCGAACTGCGCACCGCCCGCGGCATGTCGGCGCGCACCCTCGCCACGAAGCTCGGCATCTCCCCCAGCGCCGTGTCGCAGATCGAACGGGGCGTCCTGCAGCCGAGCGTGTCGCGGCTCATCGCCATCACCGACGCCCTCGGCGTTCCGCTCGTGGCGGCGTTCGACCCGGCATCCGATCGTCCCGTCGAACCCGTGGGCCCCTCCGGTTTCACCCTCCAGCGCGCGGGACAGTCCCCCGACATCGTGCTCGACAGCGGAGTCTCGTTCCGCCGCCTCACGCCCGGGACGTCTCCCGGCGTCGACTACTTCGAATCGATCTACCCGCCCGGAGCGTCAGCGCACGGCGCCGACGGGCTGTTCCACCACGAGGGGTACGAGGTCGGCACCGTCGTGTCGGGCGAATTGACCATCGACTTCGAGGCCGAGCGCGTGATCCTGCGCGCCGGGGATGCCATCAGCTACCCCTGCTCGGTCCCCCACCGCCTGCACAACACCGGCACCGCGGATGCCGTGGCGCACTGGCTGATCGTCCACGCCTGATCCGCCGGCGGCCGCCGCCCACGAGAACAGGCGTTCCTGCCAGAACAGGACGGGGACGCCCGCGATCGACCTGTTCTCGAACGATCTCCTGTTCTCAGAGCCGCCGCCGCCACCGCCACCGAATGTTCCCCCCAGCAACATCGCGGACACATCCCGCCACAGCGCCGTAACGCGCGCCGCCTAGCCTGACCGGCATGCACCTGCACGCCTTCAACGCCCTCGACGATGCGGATGCCACGACCCTGGCCCGGGTCTGGGCCGACATCCCGGGGTGGGTCGACGCGGTCGTCGCCGGTCGCCCGTACGCGGACGTCGACGCCCTCGCCGCCTACGCCGGAGACCTCGCCGCCGCATGGTCACCCGCCGACCTCGCGCACGCCCTGCACGCCCACCCCCGCATCGGCGCGAGAGTGTCGGGCGAGAACGCCGAGGCCGCGGCATCCCGGCGCGAACAGGCCGCGATGAGCACCGCGGCCGATGACGACGTCGCCGCGATCGCCGCCGGCAACGCCGCGTACGAGGAGCGGTTCGGTCGCGTCTTCCTCATCCGCGCGGCGGGGCGGACGCCGGGCGAGATCCGCGCCGAACTCGAGCGTCGTCTCGGCAACGACCCCGACACCGAGACCCTCGAAGCGACGCGGCAGCTCGCCGAGATCGCGCTGCTGCGCCTGCGCGGCAGCGTCACCGACGCCCCGGAGGGCACCGAATGACCCACCTCACCACCCACGTCCTGGATGCCGCGACCGGCACGCCCGCGGCCGGCGTCGCCGTGACGCTCGCCCACCTCGACGGCGCGACGATCGACTCCGCCGAGACCGACGCCGACGGGCGCCTCGCCCTCGGACCCGACCGGCTCGACGACGGCGACTACGCGCTGACGTTCGGCACGGGAGCGTACTTCCGTGCGCGGGGGGTCGCGTCGTTCCACCCCGTCGCGACCGTCGCGTTCACCGTGTCGGACGACGCGCACCTGCACGTGCCGCTGCTGCTGAGCCCGTTCGCCTACTCGACCTACCGCGGCAGCTGAGGAGAGCCATGAAGGTCATCGTCATCGGCGCCGGGGTCGGCGGAACCTCCGCCGCCCTCGCGCTGCAGAAGCTCGGCCACGAGGTCGTCGTGTACGACCGCATGCGCGAGAACCGCCCCGTCGGCGCCGCGCTGTCGCTCTGGTCCAATGGCGTGAAGGTGCTCAACTGGCTCGGGCTCGGGACCCAGGTCGCCGCGCTCGGCGGCCAGATGCACGACATGGCCTACTACGACGGCCACACCGGCGACGAGATGTGTCAGTTCTCCCTGGCATCCGTCACCGCCCAGACCGGACAGCAGCCCTACCCGGTCGCCCGCGCCGACCTGCAGGCGCTGATGATGGATGCCGTCGGCTCGACCGACATCCGTCTCGGCATGCAGCTGGTCGGCGTCTCCGACGACGGCGAGACGGTCACCGCGACCTTCGCGGACGGTTCGACCGATACGGCCGACCTCCTCATCGGGGCCGACGGGGCGCGCTCGCTCGTGCGCGACTACGTCACCGAGCCCACCGGCATCCGTCCCGAACGGCGGTACTCCGGGTACGTCAACTACAACGGCCTGGTCCCCGCCGACCCGCGCATCGGACCGCCGCACCAGTGGACGACCTACGTCGGCGACGGCAAGCGCTGCGCCGTGATGCCCGTCGCGGGCGACCGGTTCTACTTCTTCGTCGACGTTCCCGGGCCCTCGGGCGAGACTCCCGACCGCATGCAGGCCCTCGAGGATGCGTTCGGCTCGTGGGGCGCGCCGGGAGTGCGGGCGCTGCTGGATGCCATCGACCCCGACGCCTCGCTCAACCGCGTGGAGATCTGGGACATCGACCCCTTCGACACCTGGGTGCGCGGGCGCGTGGCGATCCTCGGGGATGCCGCGCACAACACCGCCCCCGACATCGGCCAGGGCGCGTGCTCGGCGCTGGAGGACAGCTTCGCCCTCGGCATCGTGTTCGCCACGACCACGCTCGGCGTCGAGGACTCGCTGAAGCGCTACGAGCGCATCCGCACCGAACGGGCCGGTGACCTCGTGCTGCGCGCCCGCAAGCGGGCGCACGAGACGCACGCGTTCGACGTCGAGGCCACGCAGGCCTGGTACGACGGCCTGCGCCGCGAGGACGGCACCGGCGTGATCCGCGGCATCGTCGGCAACATCGAGGGCAGCCCCGTGGAGCTCGGCGCGAGCGTCTTGGGCTGACGCGCGGGCCGGCGTCGCGGGGGGGCGTCGGGTTCAGTGTCCAAGACACGCCGTATCGGGGCCCGACGCAACGGCGTGTCCTGGACACTCGACGTCGAGCGGCGCGGCGTCTGGGCTTCAGTGTCCAAGACACGCGGATGCCACGGCGCGCGGTCCGCGTGTCTTGGACACTCAACCGCGACGCGGCGCGATACGGCGGAGGCGGAGGCGGACGCGCGCCGGGGTCAGACGTGGAAGATGCTGTGCACGTCGCCGCCGAGCACCTGGCGGCCGCCGAGGGCGTCGATCTCGAGCAGCACCGCGGTGCCGGTGACCTCGCCGCCGAGGCGGGCGACGAGCGCACGGCCGGCTTCGAGGGTGCCGCCGGTGGCGAGCACGTCGTCGAGCAGCAGCACCCGGGTGCCGTCGGCGATGTCGTCGTGCATCTCGATCTCGGCGGTGCCGTACTCGAGCGCGTACGAGACGGATGCCGCGGGCCGCGGCAGCTTGCCCGCCTTGCGGATGGGCACGAGCCCCACGCCCGCCGCGACGGCGGCGGCTCCGGCGAGCAGGAACCCGCGCGCCTCGATGCCCGCGACCACGTCGAAGCGGCCCGCGAACGGCTCGAGCAGCGCGTCGATCGTGGCGCGCAGGGCCGTGGCATCCGCCAGCAGGGGCGTGATGTCGCGGAACATCACCCCGGGCTCGGGATAGTCGGGGATGCTGCCGATCAGCGATTCGGCACGGGCGAGGGCGGAGGCGTCGGGCACCCATCCAGCCTAGACGCGGGGCCGCGACCCCTCCCGCGACTTCGGGCAAACGCGCGCGGAAGCGCCCTCCGTGCGCACATACGCCCCAAGTCACCGTGCAGGAGAACACTCGACCCGCTGCAAGCGCTTGCACTAGGTTGTACCGCATGACTTTCACGCAGCAGGACGCGCGCCCCGAACTCGAGTCCGCTCCCGGTTCCGAGTGGTGGCGGACCGCCGTCATCTACCAGATCTACCCGCGCTCGTTCGCCGACGCATCGGGCGACGGCCTGGGCGACCTGCCCGGCGTCACCGCGCACCTCGACGACCTGAAGGAGCTGGGGGTGGATGCCATCTGGCTCAGCCCCTTCCAGCGGTCGCCGCAGAAGGACGCGGGGTACGACGTCGCCGACTACCGCGACGTCGACCCGATCTTCGGCACGCTCGCCGACTTCGACGCGATGCTCGCGGGCGCGCACGAGCGTGGCATCCGGGTGATCGTCGACCTCGTGCCGAATCACTCGAGCGATCAGCACGTCTGGTTCCAGGAGGCGCTGAAGTCCGCCCCCGGAAGCCCCGAGCGCGCTCGGTACATCTTCCGCGACGGCGCGGGCGAGAACGGCGAACTTCCCCCGAACAACTGGGAGAGCGTGTTCGGCGGCGGCATGTGGAAGCGCGTGACCGAGGCCGACGGCACGCCGGGCCAGTGGTACCTGCACATCTTCGACGAATCGCAGCCCGACTTCGACTGGACCAACCCCGAGGTGCGCGCGGAGTTCCGCGACATCCTGCGCTTCTGGCTCGACCGCGGCGTCGACGGCTTCCGTGTCGATGTGGCCCACGGCCTCATCAAGGCTGCGGGTCTGCCCGACTTCACGCCCGACCCCGAGGGCGGATCCATGGGCGGCGACGCCGCCGGCGTCCCGTACTGGGGCCAGCCGGGCGTGCACGAGGTGTGGCGCGAGTGGCACGAGGTGCTCGCCGAGTACGACGGCGACCGCGCCCTGTGCGCCGAGGCGTGGCTCCCGACCGTCGCGCAGACGGCGCTGTGGGTGCGCCCCGACGAGATGCACCAGGCCTTCAACTTCCACTACCTCGAGACGAAGTGGGGTGCCGAGGCGCTGCGCGCCGTGATCACGGAATCGCTGCACGAGTACGCGGCCGTCGGCGCGCCGAGCACGTGGGTGCTGTCGAACCATGACGTCGTCCGCCACGCGTCGCGCCTGGCGCTCACGGCCGAGAACCCGCAGGGCGCCGGCATCGGCCCGAAGTCGCCCGGCAAGCCCGACCCGGTGAAGGGTCTGCGCCGCGCCCGCGCCGCGACCTCGCTGATGCTCGCGCTGCCCGGCTCGTCGTACCTGTACCAGGGTGAGGAGCTCGGCCTGCCCGAGGTCATCGACCTGCCCGACGACGCCCGCCAGGACCCCACCTGGTTCCGCACCGAGGGCGAGCGCTACGGCCGCGACGGCTGCCGCGTCCCGATCCCGTGGGCCGCGGACGCCCCCGCCTACGGCTTCAACGACACCGGAGCGGCCTGGCTGCCGCAGCCCACCGAGTGGGCGGAGCTCGCCCGTGACGTGCAGCGCGAGGACCCGGCATCCACCCTGTCGCTGTACCGCTCGCTGCTCGCCGAGCGCCGCGCGCACGGTCTCGGCGCCGGGTCGCTGGAGTGGCTCGACGGCTACGGCGACGACGTCGTGGCGTTCCGCAACGGCGCCGTCACCGTGATCGCCAACCTCGGCGACACGGCGGTCGAGCTGCCGGACGGCGACGTCCTCGTCGCCAGCGGACCCTTGGAGGGCGCCTCGCTCCCGACCGACACGACCGTCTGGATCGCCGCGGCCTGAGCCGTGGCATCCCGGATCCGCGAGACCGTGGTCGGCATCGACGAGGTCGCCCGCCGGGCGGGCGTGTCGACGGCCACGGTCTCGCGAGCCCTCAGCGGGCGCGGCCCCGTGTCCCCCGTCACCCGGCAGCGGGTGCAGACCGCCGCGGACGAGCTGGGGTACGTCGTCTCGGCGGCGGCGTCGACGCTGGCGACCGGCCGCGCGCGGGCGATCGGGGTCATCGTGCCGTTCCTGGACCGATGGTTCTTCAGCACCGTGCTCGCGGGGATCTCGGACGCGCTCGTCCGTCGCGGTTTCGACATCACGCTCTACGGCGTGAGTGCGGCGGCCGAGGAGCGCCGCCGCGTGTTCTCGGACAACATGCGCCGGCGTCGCGTCGACGGCATCATCACGATCGCGCCGGAACTCGACGCGGAAGAGACCGAGCTGCTCCGCGGCCTCGGCGTGCCGATCGTCGCGATCGCCGGACCCAACCCGCTGCTGACGACCCTCACCGTCGACGACCACGCCGTGGGTCGCCTCGCCACCCGGCACCTGCTCGAGCTCGGCCACCGCCGGATCGCCCACATCGGCTCGCACGGGACGAGCGGATCCTCGGTGCCGGCGCTGCGTCGCCGCGGCTTCGCCGAGGAGATGGATGCCGCGGGCGCGGCGCCCTCGTTCGCCGACGCCGACTTCACGATCGAGGGGGGATCGGCCGCGGCGCGGCGCCTTCTCGAGGGCGATGACCGTCCGACCGCGATCTTCGCGGCCTCGGACGAGATGGCGATCGGTGCCGTGCTCGCCGCCCGGGAGGCCGGGCTGCGTGTCCCCCAGGACGTCTCGATCATCGGCGTCGACGGCAACGACCTCGGCCGCTGGTTCGGACTCACGACCGTCGATCAGTTCGCCCGCGGCCAGGGCGAGCGGGCCGCCGAAGCGGTGCTCGCCGACCTCGACGGGGCCGCCCCCGCCCTTCGACGCGGCACGCTGCCGTTCGCGCTGCTCGAACGCGGGTCGACGGCGGCACCTTCGCACTGAGGCCGTGAGGCGGGCGCGGGGTCGGGGCCACGACATCCCCGCACAACTCCGGCATGTCGCGACCCGCCCGACGGACCGACGCGCGGGGATGCCACAGCGCAGGAGTTCTGCGCGGCTCACACCGCGCGCGAGCGGAACGAGACGCGCGCGGTCAGCGCTGGGAGGCCGCCAGCGATCCCGTCGTCTCGCCGGCGGGATCGAAGATCAGGCAGAGGAGCTCGCGGTCGCCCTGCGCCCAGGTCTGCTCGGTCGGCGAGACGTACGAGTAGTCGAGGGTCGAATCCGCATAGGCGATGCCGACGAAGGCGTCGAACTGCGCGCCGCACCGGTCGAGGGCCTCGGTCTGCAGCACCGCGTCACCGGGGAAGACGCCGTCGTCCAGCAGGAACGACTGGAACACCTCGTACGTGTGCGGCTGGGCGCAGTCGAGCACGTTGTCACTGGTGATGAACCCGCTCGCCACGTCGTCGAGGCACGACCCCACCGGGAGCGCGAAGGACTCGTCCGGCTCGGCGGGCGCTTGCTCGCTCGGCGGCACGAACGGATCCATCGGTGAACTCGCGCCCGACGAGGATGCCGCGCCGAAGGCGAAGAGGGCGAAGAGGGCGATCGCGCCGAGGATCGAGAGCACCGACATGACCGCGCCCACGACGATGCCGCCGATCGCGAGGCCACGCCCCTTCTCGCCGGTCCGCTTGACCTGCGCGAGCGCCACGGAACCGGCCACGATGCCACCGATCGGGACGACGAAGCCGAGCACGAGGGCGATGATCGCGACCGTGTTCGTCCGCGGCCCGGCACCGGGGACCGGAGCGGGCGCGCCGTAGCGGACGCCCGGAGGGACCGCCGCGTAGTCCGCCGGGGGAGCGGTGGGGGCGGGATAGCCCTGTGCCGCGGCGCCCGCGTCGTCGGCGAACGGTCCCGCGGGAATGGCATCCGTCGCGTCCACGTCGGGCGTGGGCGCCGGTGCGCCGTCGGGCACCGCACCCTGCAGAAGACCCTGCTGCGCGAGCCGCACGCCCGACAGGTGCGCGGCTTCGCGGACGACGTCGCCCGCCTTCGCGGCGCCGACGGCACCGCCCTTGAAGAACCCGCCGACCGTCGAGTGCTCGAACGCGGCCAGCGTGCTCCCGGCATCCTCCGTGAAGTGCACGTCGAAGCGCACGTGCATGTCCTGACCCGCGAAGGCGCCCGCGACGATGGTCGTGCCCAGGCTCCCCCGCGAGACGTCGAGCGATCCGCTCGCCGTCGGCTGCACGCTGAAGCCCTGCTCGACCAGCGTCGATGCGACGGCGTCGCGTGCGCGGTCGAGCGGAAGAAGAAGTCGCAGTTCTGCGGTCGCCACGGATACCCCCTGATCTCGTCACCTTGAGGGTGAGCTGGCAGCGTCCAGGCTATCGCCCGGCTCTCATCGGATGCGCCCCACGAGGTCGCCGGCGGTCAGCGAGTCGGCCTCGGCGAGCACGGCGCGGGCGGCGTCGCGGGCGTCCTCGACGTTCCACAGGAGGACGCCGACCACCCGATCGTCGTCGAGGTAGTAGACGACACCGCGGTCGGCGTCGATCCAGTCCTCCACCGTGTCGAGCGCGGAATCCAGCGTGCCGACCGCCTCGTACCGGATGCCGAAGACCGCCGAGTAGTAGTAGGGCGTGTGGGTGTAGGGCTCCCCCGCGCCGGCGAGGTTCCGCCCGACGGCCCGCCCCATCTCGTTCGCGTTGTCGACGTGCTCGACGCGGCGGCGGCCGAGCAGCCGGTCGGGGTAGCTGGCCACGTCGCCCGCGGCCCACACGTCGTCGGCCGAGGACCGCAGCTGCGCGTCGACCACGACCCCGTCGTCGACGGTGATCCCGGCGGCCTCGGCCAGGTCGGTCGCGACCTCGATACCCAGGCCGCTGACCACGGCATCCGCGCGCACCTCATCGCCGCCCTCGAGCGTCAACCGGATGCCATCGGCATCCGCCTCACCCCCCTCGGCCTTGGAACCGGAGACGATCTCGACTCCGGCGTCGCGGAAGAGCTTCTCGAAACGCTCCGCCAGCGCGGGCGGGAACACGGCGTCGCCGAGAACCGCACCGGTGTGGATCAAGACAGTGTCGACCCCGTTCTGCACGAGGGCGGCCGCGAGCTCGGAGCCGATGTACCCGCCGCCCACGACCGCGATGCGCCGGACCTCCTCGGACAGGGCGCGCAGCCTCCGATAGTCCGCGGCCGTGCGGAAGGTCAGCGCCCGCTCGCCGCCGGACCGGTCGTCGATCGGGAGCGGCACGGGGTGGCCGCCGGTGGCGAGGAGCAGCTTCCCGTACGAGAACGTCCGGTCGTCGGCATCCACTTCGTGATCCTCGGGGCGGATCGCCGTCGCGCGCGTGCGCAGCCGGATGTCGGCGCCGGTGTCGTCGGCGGTGCCGAGCGGCACCTTCTCCCAGGTGAACTCGTCGTCGGTCCACAGCTTCTTGCTGAGCGCGGGACGCGTGTAGGGCTCGTCCACATCGTCGCTCAGGATGCCGATGGACCCGTCGGCGTCGAGCTCGCGGATGCCGCGGGCGGCGGTGTCGGCGACCATCCCGCCGCCGATGATGAGGTAGTCGAAGTGTGTCGTGGCCATGCGGCCAGCCTCGCCGCCACGGGACGCCGCCCGAGGCGGCTGGACAGGCGCCCCGGCATCCGGTAGCGGGTCGCGTCGGCATCGAGGGCCCGGGACACGTCGAGTGTCCAAGACACGCCGCATGGCGTGGGGTGGATGCGGCGTGTCTTGGACACTCGACCCGGGGAAGCGACGCCCGGCGCAACGCCGAGACGCGGCACAGGTGAGGAGAGGGTGAAGTTTTCTACCGAATTCTCTAGATATGGGATAGAAAACGGTAGAGTGCCGCAAATGCTGCACGAACTCAACCCTTTTCGCCCGGGAGCCGGTGTCCGCCCGCCTGAGCTCGTCGGTCGCCAACCGGAGATCGATCTCGTCGATCTCATGGTGGCGAAGAGCCGCGTGAAGCGAAACGACGGCGGCCTCATCATCTACGGACTGCGTGGCGTGGGCAAGACGGTGCTTCTCAACGAGCTTCATCGCAACGTCGAACGTGCAGGCTGGGTCACCATTCAATTCGAAGCGCGACCAGGCAGCGCGGGGCCCATCGCGGCGCGGCAGTCCCTCGGCCGGGGTGTGGCGATGGCAGGGCGACGGATGACGCGCTTCCGCTCCGCAGTGGAGGACGTCAGGACTGCGGTGTCCACGGTGTCTTCTTTCGCGTTGACGATCGCAGGCGTTTCCCTGAACCTCGGCGTCGCACCCTCGGACCATCGAGCCAATTCCGGGCTGATCGAAGTGGACCTGGAGGAACTCGTGGCCGACCTTGCCGGCCCCCTGCAGAAGAATCAGAGCGCCCTCGCGATCTTCGTCGATGAAATGCAGGACCTGGACGCCGACCTGTTGACGGCACTTCTCGCCGTACAACACAAGGCGACACAGTCGGACTGGCCGTTCTATGTCATCGGAGCCGGTCTCCCGACGCTGCGTCGGACGATGGCCGAGGCACGCTCCTACTCGGAACGATTTGCTCTGCACGAAGTCGGGGCGCTGACGCACGATTCCGCGATCGAGGCGCTCGAGAAGCCCGCGAGAGAACTCGGCGCACGCTTCACTCGCGATGCCCTGGAGGAAATCGTGCGTGAGTCGCAGGGGTATCCGTTCTTCCTCCAGACGTACGGCAAGGCGGTGTGGGACATCACACCCGATCGCAACATCGACATCGACGTGGCCGTGGCCGGCATCGCCGAAGGGAACGCAGACCTCGACCAGGGCTTCTTCCCCGCACGGTGGGACCGCACGACACCGGCCGAGCGTCAGTATCTGCGAGCGATCGTCGATGTCGGAGGGAGCACCGCAAGTACGGCCGCTGTCGCCGAACACCTCGGTGTTGCAGCCGCCTCGGTGAGCCCGGCACGGCAATCCCTCATCGAGAAGGGGATCATCTATGCCGAGCGTCGCGGATACGTGAGCTTCACAGTTCCGAACATGGACAGATTCATTCTTCGGCAGCCCGACGCGGATAGCTGAAGCAAGCGCCGGCGCGACGCCTAGGCTCGAAGGCATGAGCGTCGACCTCGAAAGCCTGTACACCGACCTTCACACCCACCCCGAGCTGTCGTTCCAGGAGACGCGGACCGCCGGTGTCATCGCACGGCACCTCGCGGACCTCGGGCTCGAGGTCGAGGAGGGCGTCGGCCGTACCGGCGTCGTCACGCGGATCGACAACGGCCCCGGTCCGGTCGTGTGGCTGCGGGCCGACATGGACGGTCTGCCCGTCGAGGAGCAGACGGGCCTCGCCTACGCCAGCACCGCGCGCGGCACCGACCCGGCCGGCAACGCCGTCCCCGTGATGCACGCGTGCGGGCACGACATGCACGTCACGGCCTTGATCGGGGCTCTCCAACGCCTCGTCGCGACCACGTCGGAGTGGTCGGGGACGGTCGTCGCGGTGTTCCAGCCGGCCGAGGAGTACGGCGCCGGATCGCAGGCGATGATCGCCGACGGCGTGCTCGACCGCTACCCGAAGCCGGACATCGTGCTCGGTCAGCACGTGACCCCGCTCCCCGCCGGCACGATCGGCGTGCGCCCGGGCACCCAGATGGCAGCATCCGACGGGCTCACCGTCGTGCTGCACGGCCGCGGCGGGCACGGCTCGCGGCCCCATTCCACGATCGACCCCGTCGTCATGGCGGCAGCCACCGTCATGCGTCTGCAGACCGTCGTCTCGCGCGAGGTCGACCCGCGCGACGTCGCCGTCGTCACGGTCGGCTCGATCCACGCGGGGCTGAAGAACAACATCATCCCCGCCGAGGCGAAGCTCGAACTCAGCCTCCGTTACCCCGACGACGCGGCCCGCGCGCGGGTGATGAGCAAGGTCGAGCGGATCATCCGCGCCGAGGCGGAGGCATCCGGCGCCGAGCAGACCCCGACCATCACGACGGATCACACCCTGCCGCCCACCATCAACGACCCGGATGCCACCTCCCGCCTGACCGCGGCCTTCCGCCGGGCGTTCGGCGAGGCGAGCGTCGTCGACCCCGGCATGTTCACCGGCAGCGAGGACGTGTCCTGGTTCGCGCGCGAGTCCGGCGCCCCGCTGGTGTTCTGGTTCTGGGGCGGCGTGGATCCGCAGACGTTCGCGGATGCCGTGGCCGGCGGCACGGTCGAGCGCGATATCCCGACCAACCACTCGCCGTTCTTCGCTCCCGTGATGCAGCCCACGATCGACCGCGGTGTCGAGAACCTCGTGGTCGCGGCCCGGGAGTTCCTGGACTGATCGCTGCGCCCGTGTGAGGGTGGAAGGAACCTCGGGGGGCCATCCATGACCATCACGCAGAACGACACCGACGAGAACGCGCTGCTTCCGGGCGCCGAGATCGTCGTCGGCATCCGGTCGCTCCTGATCTGGGCGATCGTGGCGGCGACCATGCTGGCGGTTTTCCTGCGCGGCTCGATGGGCAGTTGCTCGGGCGGTATCACCGGCAGCGGGGGGTTCCTCGACGTCGACGGGCGGCCGACCGACGTCGCCCCGATGTGCGGGTCGGTCACGACGAGCGCGAACCCGCTCGTGTACGCCGCGATCGCCCTCATCGTCGTGCTGTCGCTCACCCGGATCCTCGCCCGGGCCGGCACCGTCGCGCAGGCGCTGCGCATCGTGAACAACGCCCGCATGGTGATCGTCGTGCTCACCCTCGTCACGTTCGTCGTGGGGTACTGGGCGATCACGACGCTCCGCGTCGAGGACTGGAACAACTACTCGATCTTCATCCCGTTCCCCTTCACGTCGTTCGACATCTCGACGCACCCGATGGGCTGACCGCCCCGTCGGCGCCGACGCTGGTCCGCTAGGGCAGTGGGGGCGACCGGGAAGGCCGCCCCCACCGGGGCATCAGTCCTCGGTGCGACCGTCGCGCGAGGACTGCGCACGACGGCGCAGGATCACTCCGGCGCCGATACCGGCAACGGCCAGGAACAGCGCCGCAAGCGGGAACACCGTGCCGGTGACCGCGAGCGCGCCTCCCGCGGCCGTCGAGGTCGTCGAACCGGCGCCGGCGCTCGAACCGGGGCCCGAACCCGCACCGGACTCGGTGGGCGTCGGCGTGGGCGTGGGCTCACCGGGCCCCGCCGCCTCGGAGATCACGAACGGCGCCGACGACTCGGATGCCGGCGATGCCCCGGCCGCGTTGATCGCGCTGACCCGCGCCGTCCACGTGCCCGGCGCGAGGTCGGCCACGGTCGCGGAGAGCGCCGCCTTCGCCGTCGGATCCCCCGCGGCGTCCACCGCGACCGACCGGGTCGCTCCGCCATCGGAGACGAGGTCGAGGGTGTAGCCCGTGATCGCCGAGCCGTTGTCGGCCGGGGCCTCCCATGACACCGTCGCGGAGGTCCCGTCGACCCCGACGGAGGGAGCCGCGGGGGCGGCGGGAACGCCGATCTCGACGCCGTCGGTCTCGAGCACGAACGGGGCGAACGCGATCCAGTCGACGTCGGGTGCGATCGCGTACCCGTCGAGGACGACCTGGTCCTGCTGGCTGGTGCGCTCATCGATGACGATCGTGTGCTTCGTGTTGCCGAACGTCACCGCACCGTCAGCGGTGGTCAGGTTTAGCGGCATCACGGCCTCCCAGAAGTTGGTCGCGGTATAGGTGTAGCGGAACGTCGAGCGCCCCACCAACCCGTCGTGACCGGCTTCCTGCGCCTGCAGCCCCAGGTCGACGACCTGCGGGTTGTAGTCGTGGCGCCCCTCGATGTCGTCGTTGGAGTAGTGCACGATCGCGTCGTACGCCCCGGCCGTGTCGAATCCGGCGCCACGGGGGATCGTCAGCGTCCCCTGGTTCGCCGCGATCGCGTCGGTGATGCCGAGCCCGCCGACGTAACCGGTGCCGGTGCCGTTGGTGAGGTCGGAGCCGAAGCCCTTCACCGCGGCGGTTCCGCCGAGCGTGGCCTTCGTGGGGTCTTCGACCTCGACCTTGACGATGGCGGCGTCGCCCTCGACCGCACGGGTCGTGCGGACCGCGCTGACGCGCGCGCCGCCGGTGCTGCGCAGCTCGATCTCGCTGATGCCCTCAGGCAGGTGGATCCGCGCGCGCTTCTGCCCCTCGGTGAAGGTCGTCGCGAGACGGCCGTTCACCGTCAGGCCCAGGTCAGCGCCCGTCCAATCGACGACCACGTCGTAGTAGCCCGACTCCTCGGCGGAGGGATAGACATCGACACGGTCGCCGTCACCGATCGACACCGCGCCGGCGTCGAGCTTCGCGTCACCCGCGAGGCGCAGGGTCGTGGCGGGGTACACCGTGTGCTGCGTGTTGGTGTCGTCTCCCACGCGGGTGAGCTCGACGCGGTCCACGGTGACGCCACCGTCCGTTCCCGCTCCCGGCAGCACGTTCTGCCCGTCGCGGCTGGTGCGCAGGCTCAGCGTGTGGGTCCCGGCATCCAGCTTCACGTACACCTCGGCGGTGCCGCGGGCCGTGCCGCGCACGTTGTCGGGCTTGATCGCGTTGGCGCCGTATTGCACCGTCGCGGAGTCGTTCCCGTCGACGAAGAGCGCGTGCTGCGCTGCTCGTCCCGGGGTCGCGGCGAGCACCTTGTACCGGTACAGACCCGGCTCGGCCACGTCGACCTCCCAGTCCAGTCGGGCGTCGGCGCCCGTCAGGCCCATGACGTCGCAGTCACCCGAGAGGCGGTAGCCGCCACCCGGCTGCGAGCGTACGGTGCCACCGGTGATGGCCAGGTTCTCGGCCTCCGACCACTGGTGCGGAGCCTGCTCAGCGGCCTCGGCCGCGACGTCGCGGTCGGTGGCCGGGGTGATGATCACCTGGTACGCCGCGCTGGCGTTGGCCGAGGGGATGCGCACCTGCACGGAGCCTCCCGAGACCGCGACGTCGTCGTAGGCGGCGACCACGCGCGGGGTGTCGGCGACGCCGTCGGTGCCCGAGATGAGGTCTTCGCGCACCTCGATGTCGACCTTGTCACCGAACGTGTCGTTCGAGAGTCCCTTCACCGTGAGCAGTCCGTCACGGCCCTGCTCCACACCGCCGACGAGCACCTGGGCGCGACGGTTCGCGTCGTCGATCGCGGCGATGGCCTTCTCGCGGTTGGCGGTGACCTCGGCGGTCTGCGCCCCCTGCAGGTCGCCGTACCACTTGAACATCCACCATCCGCCGTTGGCGGCGTTGACCTTGGCCTGATTGTCGGAGAGCGTTCCGGATGCCGTCCAGTAGGCCGTCTGCGCGTCGATCTTGGCCGCCTCGAAGCTGGAGAACCAGCGCAGGAGGTTGGCGGGCGAGCTCATGTCGTTGCTCGCGCCGTACTCGGTGATGTTGATCTGGGGGATCTCGTCCTCGGCGATGCCGAGGTCGCGGGCGTACTGGCGGAACGCGCTGGCGCGGTCCGGCATCCACTGGTACCCGCGCAGCTCGTGCCACACGTAGACGTCGGGGACGGTGTTCGTGGCGATCGCCGTGCGCAGGAACGCTTTGATGTTGCCTTCACCGCGCCACGCGGCATCCCCGGGTCCGGCGATGCGCGGACGGCTGAGCCCGTGCTTCGCGTAGACGTCGGTGATGACCTTCCAGGCCGCGGCCCAGTCGCTCGCCCCGCCCGGGGTGTAACTGTCGGGCTGGCCGCCCTGCAGGAGGTAGCGGTTGTACTTGTCGTCGGTGTTCAACCACTGCAGATCGAGCTCGTTGAAGGGGATGAACGTGTACTTCTCGGGGTCGTCGGCTCCGGTCGCGACGGCCTCGGTCACGATCTCGAGCACCTCGAGGTAGTCCCACACGCCGTCACCGCCGGGCGTCCACTCGGAGGTGAGCTTGCCGTTCGCGTCGCGGACGTAGGTGCGGTCGTCGCCCGGGCGGACGCCCTGGTTGTACGGCCAGTCGGGGTAATAGTCCTGCGTGTAGATGTAGAGGTCTTCGCCGTGCTTGTCGAAGAACGTCTTCTCGATGTCGAAGGCGTCACCGCCCGGGTGCTGCGTACCGAACGGCGGCTTCTGCGACACGTTCGTCATGGCCGCGCCGTTGACCAGAGCCTGCGTGGGCGACTGCTCGTCGCCGAGGCCGTACAGGGTGCCCGACGCACCCCCGCGGAAGTCGCCGGTGCGACGCGAGAGGTCCGCCACGATCTCCTCGGTGGGGCGCACGCCCACGGTCACGGTCGCGGTGACGGTCCGGTCCGTGCCCTCGACGGCGCCGTTCACGACGAAGGTCGCGCCCGCCGTCGCGTACTGCGAAGCGAAGACCGCGTCCCAGCGGACGACCGCGTCGGTCTTCAGACCGGACTCGCGCGTCACGCCGACCCGTGCCGGCAGCGCGGGCGCCTGGCCGGCCGTGGTCTGCACCTGCCACGCCGTCTGGTCGAGCGCCGTGACGGCGCCCGCGGTGGCGGCGAAGTCCTGGGCCACCTGGTCGGAGGTCAGGGCGACGTCGTAGATGGAGAAGTCGTCGAACTCGCCGCCGAAGAGGGCGGCCCACTGCGGCGCCCACGGCACCCGACCGATGAGGCCGGAGCGGGTGCTCGCCTCGGCGCCGAGCTTCGCGAAGTCCACCTCGGCGGCTTCGCGGCGGACGAGCTCGCCGTTGATGTAGTACGACAGCGTCTGCCCGTCGGCGACCGAGGTGATCTGCGCCCAGGCGCCGGCCGTGAGGGGTACGGGCGAGACGGCCTTCACCTCGTTGCCCGAGTTGGCGACGGCCTTGGACTGCCCGCCCTCGTTCGGCTGGAAGTACAGGCCCCAGTTGTCGCGCGGCAACGCGTCGCTGCCGATGATGTAGGCCCAGGGGAGGTTGCCCGCGTTCTTGCCGTCCCACTTGATCCAGGTCGACACGGTCAACGCCGTCACGCCGTCGAACAGTCCCGCGGGGATGTCGAGGTAGGGGGTCGCGGAGCTCGACGAACCCTGCGCGGCACCGGGGAACAGCCCCGAGGCGCCCGCGTCGGAGGTGGGTCCGGTACCGCGCGCGAGCGACGTCGCGTTGCGGACGTGCGCGTCGAAGGCGCTTCCCTTGGATCCTTCGTTGGCGATGACGGATGCCGAGGGGTCCCCGTCGAAGGTGTACTCGACGATCGGGCGCGGCGGCGCGTCGTCGGGGGCGGCGAACGCGGCGGGGGCTCCGACGAGGCCGATCACCAGCGGCACGGTGACACAGGCGGCGACGGCCGCGGGAACGCGGCGCGGGGCAGGGGTGTGGGGTCTCATGTTTCCTCGGCGTTGAGTGACGGGACACGCGCATCAGAATCTGATAGCGCTTTCAGACCGCGAGCATAAGGGTCCGCGCCTCCGCACACAAGGTTCGACACCGATCTCTGATATCGGTTTCACATCGCGCTTGATAACGCTTTCAGAATCGGTTAGCGTCCCTCTCGTTCGACACGACGGAGAGACGAATGACGACGATGCACCCCGCCCCCACCGACGCGGCCCCCGGTCCGCGCCTCGAGTGGGGCACCGACCTGGTCGCACTGACGTTCCACTGGGACGACGACGCGCCCGTGGTCTGCAGCGCCGTGCGCGTCGCGGGACGGACGCTTCCGGTCCACCGCATCCCGTTCGTCGAGATCCTCACCGCCGACGCGGGTCACCGCCCCGCCTCGGGGCGCCTCGCCCACACCGAGCTCGGACTGCGGATGCGGTACGTCGACCACACCGAGACCGCGGGCGACGGCGTGCACACCCTCGTCGTCCGGCAGCGCTCCGCCGACCTGGAGGCACGGCTCACCCTCGTCGTCCGCGACGGCGTCTCGGCCGTCTCCAGCACCGTCGCGCTCACCAACGTCGGTACCGGTCGTGTCGTCCTCCGGTCGGTCGCTTCCTGGGCCACCGGATTCACCGCCGCCGACGCGACCGGCGACGCGCTCTCGGACTGGCAGCGGGTGACCGGCGAGAGCGACTGGCTCGGCGAGGGGCGGTGGGCGCGTACTCCTCTGCGCGGCCCGGACTTCGTGCCCCTCGCCGAGCACCTCACGGGCCACAACCCGCGCGGCGCCTTCACGGCGGTGTCGACGGGGACGTGGTCGACGGCGCACGCTCTGCCCACCGGCATCCTGGAGTCCTGCGCCGCGGGCCTGGCCCTGGCCTGGCAGATCGAGCACAACGGCGCGTGGCGCTGGGAGATCGGGGAGGACACCGCCGGCGGCTACCTGGCCCTGTCCGGGCCGACCGACGCCGATGCGGCATGGACGCACGTCCTCTCCCCCGCCGAGACGTTCACGAGCGTGCCCGTGACGGTCGCCTTCGCCCCGGATGCCACCGGCGCCGTGTCGGCATTGACCGATCATCGTCGCGCGACGCGGCGCCCGCACCCCGACAACGCCGCGATGCCGGTCGTCTTCAACGACTACATGAACACGCTCGACGGCGACCCCACCACGGAGAAGCTCCTCCCCCTCATCCGCGCGGCCGCCGAGGTCGGCGCCGAGGTGTTCTGCATCGACGCCGGCTGGTACGACGACTCGGGGCACTGGTGGGACTCCGTCGGCGAATGGATGCCGTCGACCACCCGCTTCCCCGGGGGGCTGGGCGAGGTCATCGACGCCATCCACGCCGAGGGCATGGTCGCCGGGCTCTGGCTCGAGCCCGAGGTGATCGGCATCCGCAGCGCCCTCGCCGACCGCCTGCCTGCGGAGGCGTTCCTCCAGCGCCACGGCGAGCGCGTCGTCGAGCACGACCGCTTCCACCTCGACCTCCGGCATCCCGCCGCCCGCGCGCACCTCGACGGTGTCGTCGACCGGCTCGTGACGGACTTCGGCCTCGGATTCTTCAAGATGGACTACAACATCAACCCCGGCCCGGGGACGGACGTGGATGCCGACAGCGTCGGCGATGGACTCCTCGGACACAACCGGGCGGTGCTGGAGTGGCTCGACGGCGTGCTGGACCGGCATCCGACCCTCGTCATCGAGAACTGCAGCTCGGGCGCGATGCGCATGGACTACGCCATGCTCTCCCGCCTGGCCATGCAGTCGACGTCCGACCAGCAGGACTTCGTCAAGTACCCGCCGATCGCGGCGGCGGCGCCGATGGCGATCCTCCCCGAGCAGGCCGCGAGCTGGGCCTATCCCCAGCCCGAGATGGATGCCGAGGAGGCGTCGTTCTGCCTCGTCACGGGTCTTCTCGGCCGCTTCTACGTGTCGGGCCACCTCAACCGCATGACTCCCGCTCAGCGCCACCGGGTCGCGGGCGCCATCGCCGTCGCGAAGGAACTGCGCGGCGAGATCGCCGCGTCCCACCCGCACTGGCCCCTGGACCTTCCGCGATGGGACGACCCGTGGGTGGCCCTGGGCCTACGCCTGCCCGCCGCGGATCTCGTGTCGATCTGGCGACGCGGCGACGAGGCCTCCACGGCTCTCTCCTTCCCCCACCTCGTCGGCCACGACGTCGAGGTGACCCCGGTCTTCCCCCTGGACCTCCCCTCCTGGCACACCGAATGGGATGCCACGACGGGGACCCTGCACGTGCGCGCCGGCGATGCCCGTATCTCCGCGCGCACCCTCCGCCTCTCGGCCGGGCCGGTCCCGGTCGACGAAGGCGCTCGCACCGGATCAGACTGATCACACCAACAAGGAGCAATTCAATGAAGAAGCGGTTCTTCGCCGCCACGGCCCTCACCGCCGTGGCCGCCCTCGCCCTCGCAGGCTGCTCGGACCCCGGTGCCGGCGGCGGCGCCGCCGCGGGCCCCTCGGACTGGCCCGCCCAAGACACCAAGCTCGACGGCACGACCCTCACCATCTGGGCCGCGCAGAACTCGAACACGGTCCCCGACAGCGTCGTCAAGGGATTCGAGGCCGCCACCGGCGCCAAGGTCGACGTCGTCACCATCCCCGACCCGTACGAGCAGAGCGTGCAGACGAAGGTCGCCACCGGCGACAAGCCCGACCTGGCCTTCTGGCAGCCCACCGCCTCGCAGCTCACGGCCCTCAACGCCACCACGAACCTGCAGTCGCTCGACGGCGCCCCCTTCATCGACGCGTACACGCCCGAGCTGAAGGACATCACCGGCATCCTGAACGGCACGCGGTACGCCGCGCTCATCACGACCCCGGCGGTCGAGGGCGTTTACTACAACAAGGAGGTGTTCGCGAAGGCGGGCATCACCCAGACGCCCGGCAACTGGGACGAGTTCCTCGCCGACGCGCGTCAGTTGAAGGCCGCCGGCGTCACCCCGTTCTTCGACTTCGGCGGCGGCACCCCGTGGGCCACGCAGTGGTGGGTGCAGGTGCAGCTCGCCGACGCCGCCAAGGACGGCCTGTGGGACCGCGTGAACGAGAACAAGGAAAAGTTCACCGACCCGACGATCCAGGGCGCGATCGACACCTACCAGGGCCTCATCCAGGAGGGCCTGTTCAACGCCGACCTGAAGACCGCGACCTTCGAGGACCAGGGTCCGGCGCTGCTCTCGGGCGAGGCGGCCATGGCGGTGCAGGTCAACTCGTTCTTCGGTCAGCTGCAGTCCCTCGCCGACACGACGGAACTGAACGAGAAGATCGGGTTCTTCCCGATCTCCCCCTCGGGCAACGTCGGCACGTTCATCCCCGACCAGTCCAACGCCCTCGTGGCGTTCAAGACGGGGGACGCCGAACGCGAGGCCGCGGCGCGCCAGCTGCTGTCGTACTGGCTCGGCGACGGCTACAGCGACTTCGTGCAGGCGCAGAAGACGGTCTCGCTGCAGTCGGATGTGAAGTCGTCCTCGGACGTCCCCGAAGCGCTGCTGGACGTCAGCAAGTCGCTCGGCGACTCGGTCGGCTCGATGCAGGCGCTGGCCGTGGCCAACCCCGACCTGTACCTCAACCTCGGTGACATGATCCAGGGCACCAAGACCCCGGCCCAGGTCGCGGAGGCCACGCAGTCGCAGTTCGCCGAACTGGCCAAGGCCATCGGCGCCGCCGGCTTCTGATCCCAACGGGGCGCCGGGACCCGACCCGGCGCCCCCTTCCCCCGGGAGGAACACCCATGACTTCGACCCTCGAGCGTCCCCGCACGGTGACGCCGCCGCCGCGATCCGCGCGCCCCGCGTCACGCGGTCGGCACGCGAAGGACCACCCGCTGTGGTTCCTGATCCCGGCGCTCGCCGTCCTGGTGGTGTTCTTCGCCGTCCCCACCGTCTTCAACTTCGTCTACGCGTTCACCAACTGGTCCAGCTTCAAGAGCTCGATCGACTTCATCGGCACCGACAACTTCGTGTCGCTGTTCTCCAACGGCTCCCTCGTGAACGCGCTGACGGTCACGCTGATCTACGCCGTGCTGGTGGCGATCTTCCAGAACCTCTTCGGCCTCGCCCTCGCCCTGCTGCTCGAGCGCGACACCCGCACGAACCGCGCGCTGCGCGTGGCGTTCTTCGTGCCCGTGATCATGTCGGCCCTGGCGGTCGGCTACATCTTCCAGGCCATGCTCAAGCCCGACGGTGCGCTCAACGGCATCCTCAGCGCCGTGACCGGGCAGAGCATCGACATCGCCTGGCTCGGCAGCACCACCTGGACGATCGTGGTCGTGGCCCTCATCCACGCGTGGAAGTGGATGGGCCTGTCGATGCTCATCTACCTCGCAGGGCTCAAGACGATCAACGACGACATCCTCGAGGCTGCGCGCCTCGACGGCGCGGGGTGGTGGACCACCTTCCGCGCGATCCGGTTCCCCCTGCTCGCCCCCGCCGTCACCTTCAACGTCGCCACGGCGCTGCTCGGCTCGATGAACGGCTTCGACATCGTCCAGGCGACGACCGCCGGCGGCCCGGGCGGGACCACCGAGCTGCTCAACATCTTCATCTTCCGGACGTTCGGCCAGGGCCTGTTCGCCCAGGCCACGACGATGAGCCTCGTGCTGTTCCTCGTGGTCGCGATCCTCGCCTTCCCCGTGATCCGTTTTCTGCGCAAGCGGGAGGACGTGCTGTGACCGAGACCATGACCCTCACGACGGGCCGCGCCCGCCGGCTCCCCCGGCGCCGTTCGCCGATCGGCCGCGTGATCCAGCCGATCGCGGCCGTCGTGGCGGCGGTGGCGCTCCTCGGCATCCCGTTCCTGCTCACGGTGCTGACGGCCGCCAAGACCCAGTCCGAGGCGTTCGTGCCCTCGCTCGCCCTCCCCACCGAATGGCACCTGTTCGACAACTTCGCGACCGTCGTGTCGGACGGACGGATGATCGCCGCGTTCGGCGGCAGCATCCTCGTGATGGTGCCGGCCGTTCTCGGCGTGCTGATCCTGGGGTCGATGGCGGCCTGGATCCTCGGGCGCCGCCGCTCTCGAGGTCTGGCGTTCGTCTACGCCGTCGCCATCAGCGGCATCGTCCTGCCCCCGGCCGTCGTCACGATCGTCCTCCTGCTGCGTCAGCTGGGTCTGGCCGGCACCCCGGTCGGCATGATCGGCGTCTACATGGGCATGTACATGTCGACCGTGATCTTCTTCGTCACCGGATTCGTGCGCACCATCCCCGTCGAACTCGAGGAAGCAGCGCGCGTGGACGGTGCTTCACCGGTGCGGGTGTTCGTGAAGATCATCCTGCCGCTGCTCATGCCGGTGCTCGCGACCGCGACGATCCTCATCTGCCTGTACATCTGGAACGACGTCTTCTACGCGCTGTTCGTGGTCGGCGGCCGACTGGACACCCTCCCGCTGAACCTGTACCAAGTGGCGAGCAGCGGTCTGTACCTTCAGAATTGGCATCTGATCTTCGCTTACATCATCCTGATGAGCCTTCCGCTGCTGATCACGTTCATGGTGGCCCAGCGCAAGATCATCTCGGGCATCACCAGCGGCGCCGTCAAGTGACGGCGGGCGCCGCGCACAGACGGAGCGCAATGGACCCCTCCCGCACGAGACCGGCGACGATCGCCGACGTGGCTGCGCGGGCCGGGGTATCGGTCCCGACGGTGTCACGCGTGCTGACCGGGGCCGCGAAGGTCAGCCCCGCGAAGCGCGAAGCGGTCGAGGCCGCGATCGCGGCGCTCGGCTTCCGCCCCAGCGCCGCCGCCCGCGTGCTGGCCTCGCGCAAAGCGCAGGTGATCGCCGTGATCGCCGGTGACACATCGCAGTACGGCTACGCCGAGACGATCCGGGGGATCGAGGAAGCGGCACGCGCCGAGGACTACACCGTGATGATCACCGTCGTGGAGAGCACGGACGACGACGAGATAGACCGAGCGATCGCGGCGACCCTGTCGCAACCCTTGGCCGGGGTTTGCGTCCTGAAGTTCGATCCCCCGGGTGTCGCCGCCCTCCACCGCATCCCGTCGTCGCTCCCGGTGGTCGCGCTGTCCGGTGTCCGCGAACCGGGACTCCGCCAGGCGGTACTGGACGAGTCCCGCGCCGCGGAAGAACTCACCGACCACCTCCTCGATCTGGGCCACGCGACCGTGCACCACGTGCGCGTTCCCCCGTCACGCCGCGAAGACGGCCGCACGACCGGCTGGCGGCGCGCGCTCAAACGCCGCGGTGCGGTCGTCCCGCCGCTCAGTGACGCGACCTGGGACCCGCGCTCGGGCATCGAGATCGGTCGCCGCTTGGCCGAAGATCCGTCGGTGACCGCCGTGTTCTGCGGCAACGACGAGATCGCGATGGGCGTGGTCCGGGGGATCACCGCATCCGGTCTGCGCGTTCCGGACGACATCTCGGTCGCCGGTTTCGACGACCACCCCCTCGCCGCCCTGTGGTCTCCCCCACTCACCACCGTCGACCAGGATTTCGCCGGACTCGGCCGCCGGGGCCTGCAGCTGCTCCTCAACGAGATCGCCGGCGAGACCGGCCGCCGGTTCTCGTCGGAACGGCCGCAGCTGATCGTGCGCGAGAGCACCGCTCCCCCGCGGCCGACCGCGTCGGTGCGGCGAATCGGCTGATCCCCGCGTTTCAACCCCCCTCCCGACGAGCCGCCTGCGCGCTACCGTCGCGGACGTGACGTTCAACGACAACGCCCGTGTCGGCGGAAACTCGGCGAAACGCCGCGGCGGCACGGTGGCCGCCGTCGGCGGCGGTGCGGTGGGCCTCGGCGCGGTGGTCTTCCTGCTCATCCAGCTGTTCACGGGCACCGACCTGAGCGGGATCGTGGGGGGCGGCGGCGCGGCGGATCCGCAGACCGGCGGCGAGCGCATCGCGAACTGCGAGACCGGACAGGATGCCAACACCAACGACGACTGCCGGCTCGCCGCGGCGTCGCTGAACCTCGACCAGTTCTGGGGGAAGACGGTCGAGGGGTACAGCAAGCCGCAGCTGATCATCGTCGACGGCGCCACATCGACGCAGTGCGGCACCGCCTCGAACGCGACCGGACCGTTCTACTGCCCGCCGGAAGAGACGGTGTACATCGACCCGACGTTCTTCGCGCTCCTCCGCGAGCAGTTCGACACGAACGCCGGACCGCTCGCTCAGCTGTACGTGCTCGCGCACGAGTACGGCCACCACGTGCAGAACCTCATCGGCGTGATGGATCAGTACCCGAACGACGGCACCGGCCCGGCCAGCAACGGCGTGCGCACCGAACTCCAGGCCGACTGCTTCGCGGGCGCCTGGGTCGCCGATGCGGCCGACCAGGTCGACGAGAGCGGCACGCCGTACCTGCAGCCGCCCACGACCGAACAGATCACGAACGCCCTGGCCGCCGCGGCCGCGGTGGGCGACGACCACATCCAGGCCGAGTCCGGCGGGGTGGTGAACCCCGAGAGCTGGACCCACGGGTCGAGTGAGCAACGCCAGCGCTGGTTCGACGCCGGCCGCGCGGGCGGCGTGAACGCGTGCGACACGTTCTCCGTGGCCACGGGGAGCCTTTAGCGCGTGCCGGGCCGGCACCGGCGTACCGTCCCGCGGAGTCCTCGGGCGACACGCCGCCACCGGATGCCACCACCCGGCGCGCCACCGACGACCTCCGCCTGACGGCACACGCCCCACGACCGCGGCACCGGCGTACCGTCCCGCGGAATCCGACACCGACACGCCGGCACCGGATGCCACCACCCCGGCGCGCCGCCCACAATCTCCGCCTGACGGCACACGCCCCACGACCGCGGCACCGGCGTACCGTCCCGCGGAGTCCGACACCGACACGCCGGCACCGGATGCCACCACCCCGGCGCGCCACCCACGACCTCCGCGCCACGGCACACGGCCTCACGGCACGGCCGGAAGGGGCAGCGGCTCAGCGCAGCGGGTAGACCCGGAGCTCGCCTCCGGTCGCGCCCACGGCGAGGTCGTCGCCGACCGGAGCGAGGACCGCGCTGAACACCCCGGCGGAAGACGAGAGCTCCAGGACCGGACCGTCGAGGACGATCCGCAGCTCCTCGCCGACCGGTACGCTCCACTCCTTGGAGCCGACCCGCACCACGGCATCCGTCGGGCGCTTCTCCACCACGGCGGCATCGGCTCCGCCCGACGAGACCGTCAGACGCCCGGCGGGACCCGACCACTCGACGTCGGCTGCGAGGCCGGCGACCCGCCCATCGGGTGCGCGCTCGCCACGGCGCCGCGCGACATCGGGATGCGGCTCGGCGGTGAGCACCGTGCCCTGACGACCGAGACGGTACGGAACGCTGTGCGCCCCCTCCCACCCGGCCTCGTGGTCGCCGACCCCCCGGATCCAGAACTGCAGGCACGGGGCCCCGTCGGCGTCGAAGAACAGCGACGGCGCGTACAGGCCGTCGCCGTACGTCAGCCGCCCCCACGCCTCGGCGTCGAAGCGGTCACCGTCGAAACCGCCGACCGCATATCCCGCGTAGTGCAGGACGTCGGCATCCCACACGGAGGAGATCATGACGTCGCGACCGTCGAGGGTGACGAACTGGGGACACTCCCAGAGAGCCCCCATCCACACCGGCTCGGTCACGTCGGTGGAGCGCTGAAGCGTCACGCCCGCGTACCGCCAGGCCCGCAGGTCGGCGGACGTCCATGACAGCGCCATCGCCGTCCCGTCGCGGCCCGCGGCGCCCACGAACATGCGCCAGCCCTCGTCGTCGCGACGGATGAACGGGTCACGGAACGCGATGAGGTCGAGTTCGGCCGGTGCCGTGACGACGACGTCGCCCTTCACCCACGGCCCGTCGAGGCCGGCGACGGGCGTCGCGACCCGCACGCGACCGATGCCGAAGTCCGGCTCGGTGATGGCGGTGTAGAAGATGCGCACGTCGTCTCCGTCGACGACGAGGCATCCGGTCCAGATGCCGTCATCGCCGTCGCCCGGGTGCAGCGCCACGGCGCGCTCGGTCAGCGAGAGCAGGTCGGGCCCGCTCGCATGACCCCAGTGACAGCTCGGCGCCCAGTCGACCCGGTCGGGGACGTACTGGAAGAAGGCGTGGTACTCGCCGTCGCGCCAGGTGAGGCCGTGGGGGTCGTTAATCCAGCCGGTGCGGGCGGTGAAGTGCAGGGAAGGGCGCATGGAGGGTCTCCGAAGGAAGGGTCCCCGAGGGGAGGGTCACGAAAGGTCAGGCGCGGGGGGCGGCGACCGACTCGCGCTCGACGAGCGGGCACGGCAGCAGCGTCGGCGAGACGGATGCCGCTCCCCCGCTCGATCCGCTGACGACCGCGTACAGCGCGTCCACCGCCCACGCCCCCATCTCGTAGTGCGGGAGGGCGACGGTGGTGAGCGGGGGGAACAGGCTCTCGGGGATCGGCGCCTGGTCGTCGAAACCGACGACCGAGAGATCCCCGGGGATCGACAGGCCCCGTTCACCGGCGGCCCGATAGGCGCCCATGGCCATGCGGTCGTTGTAGCAGAACAGCGCCGTCGGGGCGGCATCCAGGAGGACGTTCGTGGCGGCGTACCCGCCGCGCGCGTCCGAGCTCCCCTCGGCGACGAGCCCCTCGGTGGAGAGCCCCGCCGCGGCCATCGCCTCGAGGTAGCCGCCCAGGCGGCCGCGTGTGGCCGGGACGTCTTCGGCGCTCGCCGCGAAGGCGATGCGGCGGTGCCCCCGCGCGACGAGCATCTCGACGACCGCGACGGCACCGGCGCGCTCGTTCGGCAGGACGGCGGGGAGCGTGCCGGTGCTGTCGCGGGCACCGATCAGCACCGCCGGGCGGGCGGAGAGGTTCTCGGGCGCGACGATCTCGTCGTGATAGACGGTGGCGTAGATGATGCCGTCGACCTGACGGTCGAGGAAGGCCTGCACCTGCACCGGGGGGACCTCGGGGTCGGGATTCAGCTCGGAGTTGATGATCGCGAGCGTCAGGTTGTGCCGGCTCGCCTCCTCCTGCGCTCCGAGGATGATGCGACCGGCGTGCGGGGTGGTCGCGATCTCCTCGGTGAGGAGCCCGATCATCTCCGACGCCTGGGTGCGCAGTCCTCGGGCCAGACGGTTGGGACGATAACCGAGTTCTTCCGCCGCGGCGCGGACCCGGGCGGCGGTCTCGTCGCTGACCCGCGTGTGGGGGGTGGCGTTCAGCACGTGCGACACCGTCGTCTGCGAGACCCCGGCGCGCGCGGCGACGTCACGGATCCCCGCCGTCTTCTCGGTCAGCCGCGTCTCGGTCATCGTCGCCCCCCTCACGTTCGTACCATCTTCTGCCCCGGGGTGGTGATGTGCGACGCCCGGACGGCGGGAGTGAACCGGACCGCGTTCGCCGCGGGCTCGGCATCCACCTCGTCCTCGGTCCCGGAATCGAGGATCGTGTTGCCGCTGGAGGCCGGGTCGACGCGCACCGTGACGACCGGGAGGGGGCGCGCCTCGGCGGTCGACAGCAGCGCCTCGACCTGCGCCTCGAACGCGGAGTCCTGCGAGCCGGGATCGACGTCGGAGGCCACGACATGATTGTCGGACACCCGATTGCCGCTTCCGCCGGCGACCCGGACGATCACGGGCGGCGCGCCGGCGGGCCGCACCCGCGACGCCGCGACGACCTCGGAGAAGTGGTTGCCGATGACCGAGTTGCCGTCGCCGTCGATGTGGAGGAGCCCGAACGCGTCGTCGTAGCGCCCCTCCACGCCGAGGAACGGGGTCCACGGCTCGTGGTCGCGCAGGAAGTGATTGGATGCCACGAGGTTCTCGGAGCTGCCTGCCGCGAGCACCACCATGCCCGGGTAGAACGAGTGCAGCCGGTTGTTCGTCACGCTCGAGCGGGTCACCGCGTGCAGAGACACGCTGCTGGCTCCCCGCGGGAAGACATTGTTCGCGGTCACGAGCAGACCGCCGTGGTTCTCGGCGTAGATGGAGTGGCCGGCGAACCCCGCGCCGATGAGGTTGTCGGTGATCTTCGACGCCTGCCCCCATCCGCGCAGTTCCACGCAGCTCCCGCACTCCGCGATGAAGTTGTCGTGGATCGACAGCGCGTCGGCGTTGTAGACGGTGAGCGCGTTCTCGAGGTAGACGAACCCCATGCCGTTCACGCGGAAGGAGTCGTTGGCATCCTGCACGAGGATCCCGGTCTTGCCGTTGACGTAGGAGTTCTCGACGTTGTCGTCGGGTCCGGGTGCGGTGAAGTGGAGACCGTCGATGCAGAACCCGACGAACTCGACCGAGCTGATCCGGGGGCTCCCCATGCGCGCCACCAGGAACGCTGCGCCGGACGCCTCGTCGCCCGGACGCACGTCGTCGAGGTCGACCATGATGCGGCTTCCGCCCGGCCACAGCTCATGCAGGTCGGGCCACTCGTCCTCCGGGACGTTGAACCGGATGCTCGACGAGGTGAAGCCGTGGCCCGCACCCTCGATGCGCAGGAAGCTGACGTCGATGACGACCTGCGTGCGCAGCCGGTAGTCACCCGGGGGGATGTGGATGACGGCTCCCGGGCGCCCCCCGTCCTCGACGTCGGCGCCGCGCTGCCGCTCCTTCACATCGCGGAGGATGCCGTTGATGACGGCTCCGATGTCGTGTCGGGCGTCACCGAAGGATCCGTCGGTCACGTCGTACCGGTTGGTGTGCGGAGGCATCGGGAGGTTCTCCTTGTCTGCGGGCGCCATGTCAGCCCTTGACCGCGCCCAGCGTGAGACCGGCGACGATGTGTCGCTGGAGGAACAGCGTGAGCAGGATGACGGGCACCGAGTAGACCGTCGCGAGGGCGGTCATGCCGCCCCAATCGAGGCCGAACTGGGTCTGGAAGTTCGCGATCACGACCGGGGTCGTCTGCGCGCGCACCGAGGTGAGCAGCAGCGCGAAGAGGAACTCGTTCCACGAGGCGAGGAACGCGAAGATCGCCGTGACGGCCAGCCCACCGGACACCACGGGCAGGACGACCCGGACCATCGCCTGCAGACGGGAGCATCCGTCGACCTCCGCGGCCTCGCCGAGTTCGTCGGGCACCGCCTCGAAGAAGCTCGCCATGAGCCAGATCGACAGCGGCAACGAGATCGTCGTGTGCGCGAGGGCGAGCCCGAACGACGTGTCCGTCAGCCCCAGCGACCGCATCACCTCGATGAGCGGCGCACCGACCGCGATGGTCGGGACCATGCGCGTGACGAGCGCGGCCAGGATGAACACCCGGCCGCTCGGGGTGCGGAACCGCGTGATCGCGTACGCCGCCGGTACCGCCAGCAGCAGCGAGAGCGCGGTCGAGATCACCGCGGTCACGACGCTGTTGATCAGCGCGGCCGGGACTCCCGCGCGCGACAGCGCCGAGACGTAGTTCTCGAGCGTCCAGACGCCGGGCAGGACCGTGGGCGGCACCGCGATGGCATCCAGCGGGGTCTTGAACGACGTCAAGAGCAGATAGTGGAAGGGGAAGCCGTACAGCACGACGGCGACGGCGAGCAGCGCCCACAGCACCACGCGGCTGCGGCCGACGGTTTCGAGGGGATTCATCGCGCGGTACCTCCGGGACGCCAGATGAGCAGGACGGCCGCGATGGCGACGGCGAGCATGGCCACGAGGTACACCGTGCCCATCGCGCTCGCCAGGCCCGGGTCGCCGAAGCGCGTCATCGTGCGGTAGATCAGCAGACTGAGCGTGGTGGTGCTGTTCTGCGGTCCCCCGTCGGTCTGGATGAGGATGATGTCGAACGCCCTGGCCGCGTCGATGCCGCGGACGATCAGCGCCACGGCGATCACCGGCCGCAGCAGCGGAAGGATGATGCTGAACAGGATGCGGGGATACCGCGCCCCGTCGATCCGCGCCGCCTCGATGACGTCGCCGGGGATGTTCTGGAGTCCCGCGAACAGGACCAGCGTGATGAACGACGTGGTCAGCCAGATGTCCGGCACCGCCACCGAGAACAGCGCGATGCGCGGATCGCTCAGCCACGCGATCTGGCCGGGGTCGGACAGGATGCCGGCACGGGTGAGCAGTTCGTTGACGATGCCGAAGTTGTCGATGAGCAGGAAGCGCCAGAGGAGTCCCGCCACGACGGGGGCGATCATCAGCGGGTACATGAAAATCGTGCGGAAGACCGCCGACCGGCGTCCCAGCGCGGTGAAGAGCAGGGCGACGGCGAGGCCCAGGACGAACTCCGCCGTCACCACCACGACCGTGTAGACCACCGTGCGCACCGACGCCGACTGGAACGTCTCCGAGCCGAACGCCGCCGCGTAGTTGGCGAACCCGACGAACGTGCGCCCGGCGCCCGCGAACGGCGAGATCTCGAAGAAGCTGTCGTAGACGAAGCGCACGAGCGGCCACAGCACGAACACGGCGAGGAAGAGCGCTGCCGGGGCCATGAGGGCCAGGGCGAAGCGGCGGTCCCCGGCGTCCTTGCTGCGACGCCGGCGCGGGGGCGGCGGCACGGCCCGTGACGGGGCGGCCGGGGCCACCCCGTCACGGGCGGGAGGAGCGATGGTCTCCACGGAATGCTTTCGAACGGGATCGTCAGTTGACGATCGACTGGATCTGGGTCTTGGCGTCGGAGAGGAGCTTCGCGGTGTCCGCTCCCGGCTCGACGGCCTTCTGCAGCATCGGCACGAGGACCGAGTCGACGATCTCCTGCCACTCCGGCGTCGCCGGTCGAGGCACGGAGCCGGGGGCTTCGAGGGTCTTCACCAGAGCGGCGTAGTTCTCGAATCCGGCGACGTCGGCCTTCGACTCGAACGCGCTCTTCCGCGCGACGAGACCCAGCGAGGTGTCGGCGGCGAGGTCGTTGTGCTCGTACGCGAACGCGATGAAGTCCTTCGCGGCATCCTGCTTCGTCCCGCTCGCGGGCACCGACAGGTACCAGGCGCCGGGGACCCCGGCCACTCCCCCGGGGCCGCCGATCATGGGCGCGACGCCGATGGAGTCCTTGATCGGCGAATCCGCGGGGGTCTGCCGGTAGGCGTGGCCCCAGAAGCGCATCATCGCGAGCTTGCCCTGGTAGAAGAGGTTCTGCGCGCCGGCCCAGTCGAGCTGCGCGGCCCCGGACGGCGCGTAGGGCAGCAGGCTGACGTAGAAGTCGAGCGCCGCCTTGTGCTTCGCGTCGTCGATCGTCACCTGGCCGCTCGACGGGTCGAGCACCATCTGCGACTCACCGGCCTGCGACACCGTCGCGAGCCACTCGGTCTCGACCGCACCCTTCACGTCGGTTCCGTAGAGGTCGACGGTGCCGTCGCCGTCGGTGTCGCGCGTGAAGAATTCCGCGACGTCGCGGTACTGCTCCCAGGTCGTGGGCGCGGCGAGGGGGTAGCCGTACTTCGCCTGGAAGTCGGCCTTGTTCGTCGGATCCTCGAACAGGTCCGTGCGGTAGAAGAGGATCTCCGAGTTCGTCCACACCGGCATCCCGATGTGCTTCCCGTCGACCTGCGACTCGTCGACCAGGCCGCCGAACAGGTCGTTCTCGACGTCGTCGGTGAACAGATCGTCGAGGGAGGAGAGCCCCGGAGCGAACGCGGGGAGCCAGATGGCATCCAGCGCGGCGACGTCGAACGACGGCGTGCCGGCCTGGAGCTCGGACTGGATGCGGTCGTAGAGGCCGTCGTAGGGCAGCTCGACGAGCGTGACGTCGGTGCCCTTCTCCTTCTTGTAGAGGTCGGCGATCGGCTGGAGTTCGGCCTTGCCGCCGCCCTCGACGACGACCGTGAGGGTGGAAGTCCCCTCGGCTGCTCCGGTGCCGCCGCCGGCACCGCATCCGGTGAGGACGACGGCGGCCGCCGCCACGACGGCGAGCGGCCCCATCGCGCGCCGGACACGTCCGGTGTGCTGTTGCGTGCGAAGCTTCATCACTTCGACTCCTTCGTGAGTGATTCGGGAAAGTGCGGGTGGGAGTCTTCGCCAATACGTTTTGGCAAATCGTCTTGGCATGACGGTAACCGGCCTCGGAGCGCGCCGTCAAGCGCGCCCGGGGGCCAAAGTCTTTGGCGCTTGCCCTCGTTCCCGGCCCGCCCTACTCTCGCCACGAGACCGGATGCCAAATCCATTTGGCGATAGGAGGACCATGACTGCACCACGCTCCCGCCGACACGCCCCGTCGGCCGCCGCCCCCACCGGCGGGCTCACCCGGCGCGGATTCCTGTCCATCGCGCTGGCGGCCGGCGCCGTGGGCACCTGGGGCGCGCGCCCCGCGGTCGCGGCCCCCACGGTCGCCGCCGCGACGCCCGCCGCCGCGAACACGCCGCCCGAACGCCCCCACCGCACGCTGCTCGGCGTGCTCTGAACCGAACGACGAAACGGCGAAGGAGCCGATATGCCCTCGACCATCTACGACGTGACGACCTGGACCATCCCCTCCGCACCGACCGTCACCGCCGCCACCGACATCGGCGCCGTGATCAACAGCATCATCGCCGACATCAAGGCGAACCAACCCTCCCAGGCCTCCAAGCCGGGCGCCGTCATCTACATCCCGCCGGGCGACTACTCCCTCAAGACCCGAGCGGTCATCGACATCAGCTACCTGCAGATCAAGGGATCCGGCCACGGTTTCACGTCGTCGAGCATCCGGTACAACGCCGGCGACACCTCGTCGTGGTGGGAGGTCTTCCCCGGCGGCAGCCGGATCCGCGTCGAGAACACCGACGGCAACGCCGAGGCCTTCCTCATCCAGCGCTCCGGCTCGCCGCGCCTGAGCTCGATCGAGTTCATCGACTTCTGCCTCGACGGCGTCTCGTTCACGCCGAACCAGAACAGCTACACCAACGGCAAGATCGGCATCCGCTCCACCAGCGACACCGACTCCCTGCGCATCGCCGGGATGGGCCTGGTGTACCTGCAGCGCGGGCTCGTCATCACCGGCGCCGACGCGCTGGCCGTCACGAACAACTTCATCGCCGAGTGCGGCAACTGCATCGAGCTCGTGGCATCCGGACAGGCCAGCCTCGTGAGCGGAAACCTGATCGGGGCCGGCCCCTACGGATTCTCGATCTTCGCGGAAGGCCACTTCGGGCTGCTCATCACGGGGAACAACGTCTTCCCCCGCGGCAAGAGCAGCGTGCACCTGAAGAACTGCACGAACAACAGCATCACCGGAAACCGGCTGCACAGCTTCTTCGCCGGGATGATCACGACCGAAGGCGCCTGCGACAACAACCTGATCAGCGCCAACCATTTCCTCCGCAATCGCGAGAGCTTCCCGCCGTTCCAGAGCGTCCCCGCCCCGCAGGACGACCTCTTCGGGCTCATCCACGTGCGCGGGAGCGGCAACACCATCGTGACCAACCACTTCTCGTTCGACGTTCCGCCCGCGAACGTCCTGCCCTCGGGGGCGGTCCCGACGATGGTCCTCGTCAAATCAGGAACCAACAACTACCTCGCGATGAACCATCACGCCGCCAACGTCGCCGTGCGGTCGGCGGTGCTCGACGGCAGCACCACCAACACGAAGGTGCTGGACTCGGGCACGACCGCCGAGTTCCAGGCCCTCGGCGCCGCGACGTACGGCTTCCGCGCGACGCCCTGAGCGACGGGGAACGCGTGACGGGCCGGATCGCCGTACCGTCCTGCGGAGTCCCCGGCCGACACGCCGCACCCGGATGCCACCACCCGGCGCGTCACCGCCGAACTCCGCAGGACGGGCCGGAGCCCGCGCAGAGCTACCCGCGCGACGCGACGGCGACCGGGCTCACGACGCCCTCGCGGTCGTCCACGAGACGGCGCCGGCCGATCCAGCCGGTGAGCCCGCGGCCGTCCTTCCACCGGAAGAGGAGCACCACGGTCGCCACCGCGAGCGCGAACGCCGACACCGACCACGGCGCGGGCAGATCGCTCAGGAGGGCGTACGCGCCGGCTCCCGTGAGGAACCGCAACGGACGCGCCACCCACGCGGGCAGCACACCGTCGGTGTACCGCACGCGCGTCGACAGGTCTCCGATCGACCGTCCCGTCGCGAGGATCACCGCGAGCCACACCGTCGCTGCCGCGAACGTCCCCACCTGTCCGGCGACGACACCGGTGCGGGCGGCGGGATCGACCACCAACGACAGAAGCGCCTGCACCGTGATCGACACGGCGAAAGCCAGGAGAGTGATGCCGATCACGTCGCACAGGATGCCGAGGACCCGACGCCGACGCGTGACGGGGCGCGGGTCTTCGGCATCCGGGGACCTCTCCGCCCCGCGATGCTTCTTCGGCACGGCGAACGCGAGCAGCGAGCCGAGCAGGGCGCCCGAGGCGTTGGCGATGAGGTCGTCGACGTCGAACACCCGGTACGCACACGGGAAGATCCCCCACACGCCGGTGAGCTGCGTCGTCTCGATCACGCCGCTGATCGCGAGACCGACGAGGCCGGCGATCAGGATGCCACGCCCGCCGAGCACCCGCAGGAAGAAACCGAGCGGCACGAACAGCAGGACGTTCAGCGCGACCTGCAGCACGACCGGGTCGGTGAGGTAGCGGCCCGAGACGGCGACGGCATCCCGGATCTCGTCCACGAATTGGAACGGACGGAGGTTCGTCCCCGCACAGCGGTAGTCGCCACCGTCGGGAACCGGGACGAGGGTGTAGGTCCAGATCGCCCAGAAGTACACCGCCGCGCCCGCCCAGAGCACCGTGCGTCCGAAGCTCAGACCGCCGCGGCGGCGGTAGCTGACGGCGACGAACGGCACGAAGGCGAGGAACGCGACGATGCCTCCGAGGACGATCGCGAGGCTCCCCGACCCGATGATGTTGTGCACCCGGCGAGCCTAGGGAATACGGGCCGACGACGCCGGGTTCTCACCGTTGCGAACACCCGTCCATGTCGCCGGACGACTACCAGCCGGTGAACGGCCCGTGCGTCAGATTGCATACGGGCGGTAGTGCGCGTAATGTCGCGCGCCGTGACTGACGAAAGTCGCGAGCCCGGCGAACCGACGCCGATGGCCAAGCGCATCCTGATCGGCGAGCCTCTCACGTCGGAAAAACTCGACGAACAGCTCCTCCCCAAGAAGATGGCCCTCCCCATCTTCGCCTCCGACGCACTCTCCTCCGTGGCCTACGCCCCACAGGAGCTGCTGATGATCCTGCTCATCGGGGGCACGGCTCTGCTGACGCTCAGCCCCTGGGTCGCGGCGGCGGTCGTGGTGCTGCTGGTCGTCGTCGTCCTGAGCTACCGGCAGCTCATCAAGGCGTACCCGTCCGGCGGGGGCGACTACGAAGTCGCCAGCAAGAACCTCGGCGAGGTTCCCGGCGTCGTGGTCGCCGCAGCTCTCCTGGTGGACTACGTGCTCACGGTCGCCGTGTCCGTGGCATCCGGGGTCGACAACATCATCTCGGCGCTCCCCGAACTCAACCCGTTCCGGGTCGAGATCGCCGTCGGGTTCGTCATCCTCATCGTCATCGTCAACCTCCGCGGCGTGCGCGAGGCCTCGTCGGTGTTCGCCATCCCGACGTACCTGTTCATCGGGTCCGTCGGCATCATGATCGTCGTGGGACTCGGCCGCGCCGTTCTGGGCGATGTGCCCATGGCATCCAGCGCGAACTACGCCGTCCAGGCGGAATCGATGACGCAGGCCGCGCTGATCCTCCTGGTGCTGCGGGCGTTCTCGAGCGGCTGCTCGGCCCTGACCGGCGTCGAGGCCGTGTCCAACGGCGTGCCCGCGTTCCGCAAGCCCAAGATCCGCAACGCCCAGACCACCCTGACGCTCATGGGCGGCATCGCCATCGCGCTGTTCGTCGGGCTGACGCTGCTCGCACTGCTGTCCGGCGTGCACTACGCCGAGAACCCGTGCAACCTCGTCGGCTTCGACTGCACCCTCCCGCAGCCGAGCCTCATGGCGCAGGTGGCCGCCGCCACGTTCGGCATGGGCAGCATCCCGTTCTTCATCATCCAGGCCGCGACCGCGTGCGTGCTGCTGCTCGCCGCCAACACCGCCTTCAACGGCTTCCCGCTGCTCGGTGCCGTGCTCGCCCGCGACGGCTACGCCCCGAAGGCGCTCAACACCCGCGGCGACCGTCTCGTGTACTCCAACGGCATGGTGATCCTCGGCATCGTCGCGATCGGCGTGCTGATCGTGTACCAGGCCAACCTCACGACCCTGATCCAGCTGTACATCATCGGTGTGTTCGTGTCGTTCTCGCTCGGGCAGATCGGCATGGTCCGCCACTGGCGCCGGGCGTTGGCCGGTTTCCGCGCGCTCACCCCCGAGGCGGCGCGCCAGCAGAGCGCCCGGTACGAACGCCGTTCGGCGATCACGGGTCTGTGGATCAACTCCCTCGGCGCCTCGCTCACCGTCCTCGTGCTCGTCATCGTCACGATCACGAAGTTCACGCACGGCGCGTGGCTGGTGTTCATCGCGATTCCGATCCTCGCGACGCTCATGCTCGGCGTGAACCGCTACTACCGCGACGTCGAGCACGAGATCCGCATGGACGACGAGGTGCACTTCGGATCCTCGGGCGACGTCGCGATCATCCTCGTGAACCGTCTGCAGAAGCCCGTGATGAAGGCGATCGACTACGCCCTCGCCGCCAAGCACGACAAGACCCTCGCGGTGCACGTGGCGATCTCGGAAGAGGATGCCGCGAGCCTCCAGAAGGAGTGGGCGGCGCACGACATGCCCATCCCGCTCGTCATCATCGAGTCGCCGTACCGCACCTACACGTCCCCGGTGACGACGTTCATCAAGAGCTACCGCGAGAAGCACGGCTCGGCCGTGGTGACCGTCTACCTCCCGCAGTTCATCGTGGGCCACTGGTGGGAGTCGATCCTCCACAACCGCCGTTCGCGGCGCCTCGCGCAGCAGCTGATGCTCGTGCACGGCGTCTCCATCACGCTCGTCCCGTGGCTGCTGGACTCGTCCGAGCTCATCTACGGCCGACGCTCGCGCCCGCTCCCGGGTCAGCAGCGCGGTGGTCAGCCGGTGGCCGAGATCCCCGCGCACCGCGGGAAGGCGCCCACCTCCCCGGCGTCCTGAGGCGGCCGGCGGCCCCCTGACCGCGAAACCGCATCTGCCCGACGAACCCACTGCACGCTGCAGTGGGTTCGTCATGCGGGTGCAGTCTCGGCATCCCCGGCGTTCGGGCCTCCTCCGCGTCGCGGGTGAAGCGACGGCGCGCACCACGACGCGGCTGGTTGGATGGGGGGCGGGCAAGGATCGAGGACGAGGTGGATGACGACACGCGCGGCCGCGCGATCGAGCTGCTGGGGCGCTTCAACGACGAGCTGACCCGCGTCATCGACGCCGTCTACGGCACCCGGTGGGCGGAGATCGAGGAGATGATCGCGCTGGTGGTGCTGGCATCCGAGCGCGTGGTGTGCACCCGGCGCCTCGCCGAGGCCAGCGGCCTCGGCCGCCGGGCGATCTCCCGACTCGTCCTGCGGCTCCAGGACGAGGGGATCGTCACGACGCGGCCGTCCGAGGTCGATCGGCGCGCCGTCGATGTCGTCCTCACCGAGGCGGGGGTGCGTCAGGCCGACGAGCTCCGGCGAGCGGGCGAGACGTTCCTCGACGGGAGCGAGGCGATCGCGCGCGAGATCAGTCGAGGATTGGCGGTCGGCGACGTCCCCCCGGCACCCTCGCCCCGCGCCGACGCCCTCGATCTCCTGCGCCGCGTCTGCGAATCCGGCGCTCGGCTCGTGAGCTACATGCCGGCGGCCGCGACACGGGGCCGGCTGGCGGCCCGCCAGCGCGCCGCCCTGGTCCTCGTCGCCACGCTCGGCAGCGTGCGCCCGGCCGCGGTGTCCGACGCGCTCGAGGTCTCCCCCGCGGGCGCGGCGTACATCATCGACCAACTCTGCGCGAAGGGCTTCCTCACCCGTGTGCACGGCGTCGTCCCGGACGACCGGCGAGCCGTGGTGCTCCAGGCCACGTCGGAGGGGCTGCGGGCGGTGGGGGCGGTCGCCTACGGGATCGAGCAGGAGAGCGCTTCGCTGGCCGCGCTGTTCGCGGAAGTCGCTGCGCGGGGGCGGGGCTGACGGCCCGACCCCGCCGAATGATTTCCGGTTCGAACTATTCGGACTTGTCCCAAACGCGACTCCTTCGGTACTGTCCCGAAACAGGCAGAAGGAGTCGGACATGTCCCGAGAAGAGCACGCCCGCGAGGGCGCCCAGGCCGTCCTCCCGGACGACCGGATCATCGACGTGGCCGTCGTCATGCCGCGGGGATCGACGAAGTCGGGGATCCTCGGCGCCGCCGTCGGCGCAGGTCTCGCGGGAGACAACCAGCTGGCGTGGGGTGTCGCCGGAGGCATGGTCGGCCAGCGCGCGCACAGCGCGGCCCACGGCAGCTTCCCGTCCATCGTGCTCGCGCTGTCGGAGACGAAGCTCTACATCCTCGGGCGGCGGTCGACCGGCCTGGTCGGCGGGTGGAAAGACCTGAGTCCCGTCGCGCACATCGATCGGGACCATCTCGAGGTGAACCGGCGGCACAGCGGGACCGTCCGCGTGCTCGAACTCACCGACACCACCACGGGCACCACTCTCGAGTTCGAAGCGCAGAACATCGGCGGCCTCGGTCTCGACGATCTGCTCGGCCGACTCGAGAACTAGCCGGTGGCGTACAACGACCGTCCGCCCGGAGTCACGTTCGTCGCGGTGATCGCGTGGGTCACCGGCATCCTCCAGGTCGGCATCTCGGCCCTCGTCCTCACCGGGGCGATCCGCCCCGCGGGGGTCTCGGTCCCCTCCGCGTGGGTCGGGATCGTCGTCGGGATCATCACGCTCCTGGTCAGCTTCGGGCTCTTCGGAGCCCGCCGGGTGGCGCGCGTGATCGTCACCGCGTCGCTCGTCCTCAGCATCCTGAGCGCGATCCTGCAGGCGATCGCCCATCAGGACGCCAACGTGCTCGTCGGCGCCGTCCTGACGATCGCGCTCGCCGTCCTCGGCATCGCCCTCCTCTACACCTCCCGCGCGAACCGCTTCTTCGCGTGACCTCCCCCCGAAAGGCTCCGTCGATGCACGACGACACCCGCACCGCCCCCGCTCTCGGCGCGAACGGCTGGCAGCGCTTCTGGAACCGCGGCGGCTGGTGGCGCGCGGTCCTCATGGCCGTGATCTACCTCGCGGTCTACAACCTCTCCGGGCTCGCCCTCCAGCCCGCGATCGGGGGGCTCGTCGACGCGGAGAACTTCCTGTCGACCCCGCTGTCGGCGTTCCTCGCGATCGGCCTGCAGCCCTTGATCGGCTCGGTCGTCCTGGTGATCATCGCCGTCTCGCTCGGATGGCTGCCCCGCCCCCTCTTCGGGCGCCAGCCGGTGCCGCGCAAGTGGTGGTTCTGGCTCGGACCGATCTTCATCCTCGTGCCGATCGTCTTCCACTTCCTCGGGATCGACTACGGCCGCTACGGGGCGGGCGTCGTCATCTCGGTCCTCATCGCGGGCGTGTTCGTCGGGTTCTCCGAGGACTTCCTCACCCGCGGCATGGCCGTCGTGATGCTCCGTCGCCACGGCTACCGCGAGTGGGCCGTCATGGCGCTCTCCTCGCTCCTGTTCGCCTCGCTGCACCTGTCGAACCTCTTCGCGGGACAGAGCATCGCGGCGGTGATCCCGATCGTGATCTACACCTTCGCCTTCGGCGTGTGCATGTACGCCACGCTGCGCGTGGGCGGCTCGCTCATCTGGCCGATCATCCTGCACGCGCTCACCGACCCGACCACGATCCTCGCTTCGGGCGGGATCGACGACGGCACCCACGCGACGATGAACTCGGCGAACGCGGTGGCCAGCGCCGGAACGGTCGCCTACGTGGTGTGGGCCGTCGTGCTCCTCATCGTCACGCGCGGCGACGCGCAGGGCCGCGCCGACGCCGACGAGCCGGCCCGCGTCAGCGTCGCCGGCTGACCCGGCATCCGGGTCGGGGGCCGGGGGCCGGGGCCTCTGTGGCCCCTCGGATCGCCGAGACGGCATCTGCCCGACAAACCCACTGCACGCTGCAGTGGAGTCGTCATGCGGGTGCAGTCTCGGCATCCCTCGCTCCCGACGGCGCGGGGCGGCTCCGCCACGGAAACCTTGCCGCCCGCCGACGCCTCCGGCAGGGTGGATGCCATGCCGATCCTCGCCGTACTCACCCTCGCCGTGATGGTGGTCGCGCTGATCGACGCCATCACCCGCCGCGACGACCAGGTCAAGCACCTGCCGAAGTTCGCGTGGGTGTTCTTCATCGTGCTGCTGCCGCTGATCGGGTCGATCCTGTGGTTCACGATCGGTCGCGAGTGGGAGCAGCGGCGCGAGCCGATGACGTTCGGCGACCCCCGGCGGTGGCAGCGGGATGCCGCGGCGGCTCCGGCCGCACCGAGCGCCCGCACCACCGAGCAGCAGATCGCCGACCTCGAGCGCGAGATGTACCTCGCCGACCTCGAGGAGCAGGTGCGCCGCCGCCGCGCCGAGGGCGACGCCGCGAGCTGACCGCGCGCCCGCTGACCCGTCGAGTGTCCGGAACACGCCGCCGGGAAGACGGCCCGTACGGCGTTTCTCGGACGCCCGTCGACGCGATCGGCGTCAATCGGTGGGCCGCTGTCGCAGGCGCTTCACGTCGGTGCGGCGCTGCTTCGCCTGCAGACGCCGCTCCTTCGATCCGCGGGTCGGCCGGGTCGCACGACGCGGGGGCGCGGGCGGACGCACGGCCTCGGCCACCAGCGCGGCGAGACGGGCGCGCGCGGCGTCGCGGTTGCGCAGCTGGTTGCGGTGCTCGGACGCGGCGATGGTCAGCACCCCGTCGACGAGCCGGCTCTCCAGACGATCCGTGACCCGCTCGCGCTGCACCCGCGACAGCACGGCCGAGCGCGCGGCATCCCAGATCAGCTCCACGCGGGAATCGGCGGTGTTCACACCCTGACCGCCGGGGCCGGACGAGCGCGAGAACCGCCACGACAGTTCCGCCGCCGGGATCACCAGGCCCGCGCTGACGCGCACGTCGGATCCGGCGGAGGAGAGCATGCCTCCATCATGCGCGACCCCGCCCCGCCCCCGGTTGAGTGTCCAAGACACGCGGAGGCCCGGCGGCACCATCCGCGTGTCCTGGACACGGAGCCCGGCGTCAGCGCGCGGAGCGCCGGAACAGCACCACCGCGACGGCCCACGCGACCGCGAGGATGCCTGCGCACCACGCCAGTGCGATCCACACGCTCGCGCCGACGGGCTGCTGCGCGAGCAGGGCGCGGAGGGCATCCACGAGGGACGTCACCGGCTGGTTCTCAGCGAACCAGCGCACGGGCCCGGGCATGGTGTCGGTGGGCGCGAACGCCGAGCTCACGAACGGGAGGAAGATCAGCGGGTAGCTGAACGCGCTGGCGCCGTCGATGGTCTTCGCCGCCAGTCCGGCGATCACCGCCACCCACGTGAGGGCGAGCGTGTAGGCCATCAGGATGCCGACCACACCGAGCCACGCGACGGGCGACGCGCCCGACCGGAAGCCGACGAGAAGCGCCACCCCGATCACCAGCGCAAGCGAAACCGCGTTCGCCAGCAGCGACGTGAGGACGTGTCCCCACAGGACGCTCGCCGGCGCGATCGGCAGCGATCGGAGCCGGTCGACGATTCCCCCGCGCACGTCGAGGAAGACCCGATATGCGGTGTACGCGATTCCGGAAGCCACGGTGATCAGCAGGATGCCGGGCAGCAGGAAGTCCACGTATGCGGTGCCGCCGGTATCGACCGCGCCGCCCAGGACGAACACGAACAGCAGCATGATCGCGACCGGCATGATCGCGGTCGTCACGATCGTGTCGGGGCTGCGGAGGATGTGCCGGAGCGAACGGCCGGTGAGGACCGCGGTGTCCGAAAGCGCGTGCGTGGTCATGATTCCTCCGTGTCGATCGGGTCGGCCGCGCCGACGATGGCGAGGAAGATCTCCTCGAGGGTGGGCTGCTTCTCGACGTACTCCACCGTCGTCGGCGGGAACAGCGCGCGGAGCTCCGCGAGCGTCCCCTCGGCGATGATGCGTCCGCCGTGCAGGATCGCGATGCGGTCGGCGAGGTATTCGGCCTCGTCGAGGTACTGCGTCGTGAGCAGCACGGTGGTGCCCGACGCGGCGAGCGAGCGCACGGCATCCCAGACCTCCCGGCGGGCCCGCGGGTCGAGCCCTGTCGTCGGCTCGTCGAGGAAGACCACGGCGGGCTCGCCGACGAGGCTCATCGCGATGTCGAGGCGTCGGCGCATGCCGCCGGAATACGTGGATGCCGCGCGACCGGCGGCATCCGTCAGCGAGAACCGCGCGAGGAGCTCGTCGGCGACACGGGTCGGGTCGGGCACGTGTCGCAGGCGGGCGACGAGCGTGAGGTTCTCACGGCCGGTGAGGATCTCGTCGACGGCGGCGAACTGGCCCGTCAGACTGATGGAGGCCCGGACGCGCGCCGCCTGGGTGGCCACGTCGGCTCCGTCGACCGTCGCGGTCCCGCCGTCGGCGCGCAGCAGGGTCGACAGGATGCGGACGGCGGTCGTCTTCCCGGCGCCGTTGGCGCCGAGGAGAGCGACGACCGTGCCGCGCTCGACGTCGAGGTCGAGGCCGTCGAGCACCGTGACGTCGCCGTAGGACTTGGTGAGGTTCCGGACCCGCACGGCGGAACCGGTATCGGTGATGGGCATGTTCTTCCTCTCGCGGTGGTCCGGCCGGAGGGCGCACTGAGCCATCGCCTCCGGCCAGCCGGGTCCGGAGGGCGTGTGCGAGCGGGATCAGCCCTGGGTGCGGGCCGCCTCGTCGATCGCGCGGGCGAGGCGTGCGCGCTCGCGTCCGATCCAGCTGCCGTCGCCGTAGTTCGCCATGAACTCCTCGGCGAACGCCGACGGCTCGGCGCCCATCAGGTCACGGATGGGCGTGTCAGCCGCAGCGGCCTGCTCGAGCAGGTCGGCGAGGTCGGTCACCATGCGGATCAGCGCGTCGCTGTCGTCCGTCGGCCCGAGGTTGAGCACGTAGCGTTCGAGCGCGCGGCCCGCCTGCCGGTAGGGGGCGGGGAGGGCGTCGAGGCGGCGGCGGTACTCCCGCCACTGCTTCTTGGCGCCCAAGTCGCCGATGATCTTCTCGTACCAGGCCATGTCAGTTCCCTTCGTCGCGGAGCTGCTCGAGCCGATCGGCGAGCAGACCCCAGGTGGTCCAGAATTCGGCGAGCTGTTCTCGCCCCGCCTCGTTGAGGGTGAAGACCTTGCGCGGCGGCCCCTTCTCGGACGCCACCTTCTCGACATCGACGAGATCCCGCTGCTCGATTCGGACGAGGATCGCGTAGACCGTGCCCTCGGCGAGGTCGGCGAACCCCCGCTCGCGGAGGTCGGCGGTGATCTCGTAGCCGTAGGCCGGCCGACGCGAGAGGACGGCCAGGACGACGCCCTCGAGCACCCCCTTGAGCATCTCGGTGTCTTGCCTCGCCATGCGGTACTCCTCAACGTTGACTACCGCTACAACGTAACACTGAGTACCGGTACTTAGCAAGAGCGAGTAGCAAGCGCGTAAGCGCCTCGTATGCGTCCGCGACCCGGCCGTAGGGAAAGCGTTAGGGCCGCATGAACGCCGGGCGCGCAGGAGTTGCATCGACATACGTGCCGCCCCGCGGCGCCCGCGCCACAGCAGTCGCGCGGAAGCTCCCGAACCTGGAGTCATCGTGCTCGATGTCGTCTACCTCGTCGCGATCCTCGCGCTCTTCGCGCTGGTCGCCCTCATCGCGCAGGGGGTCGAGAAGCTGGGCCCGCAGCCCGGCGCTCCCTCCGCGCGCACCCCCGGCCGCGGCCCGCATACCCCCGCCGCGTCCGAGCGAGGGGGCGATTCCGCGTGAGCATCCTCGCCGCCGTCCTCGCCGTCGCCGCGATCGTCTACCTCGTGATCGCCCTCGTCCGTCCGGAGAAGTTCTGACATGGATGCCGGAAGCACCTGGTCCATCGTCCTGACCAGCCTCACCCTCATCGTCGCCCTGGGCCTGGCCTACCGCCCGCTCGGCGACCACATCGCCCGCATCTACACCGGCGAGCGCGATCTCGCCGTCGAGCGGGGAACCTACCGCCTCATCGGCGTCGACCCGCGCGGCGCGCAGACCTGGCAGGCGTACCTGCGATCGGTGCTGCTGTTCTCGGTCGCGGGCGTCGTGCTCGTCTACGCGCTCATGCGCCTGCAGCCGCTGCTGCCGTTCTCGCTCGGACTCGAAGCCCCCGGCGAGGCCCTGTCGTTCAACACCGCGGTGTCGTTCGTCACGAACACCAACTGGCAGTCCTACGCGGGCGAGACGACCCTCGGCTACACCGTGCAGTTCGCGGCGCTGACCGTCCAGAACTTCGTCTCGGCCGCCGTCGGCATCGCGATCGCGGTCGCGCTGGTGCGCGGCTTCGCGTACCGCCGCAGCGGCGTCATCGGCAACTTCTGGGTCGACCTCGTCCGCGGCACGTATCGCCTGCTGCTGCCGTTCTCCATCGTGGCCGCGATCGTGCTGCTCGCCGGCGGCGTCATCCAGAACCTCTCCGGATTCACGGATGCCACGACCCTCGCGGGCGCGGCCCAGTCGATCCCCGGCGGGCCGGTGGCATCCCAGGAGGCGATCAAGCTCCTCGGTACCAACGGCGGCGGGTTCTTCAACGTCAACTCGGCGCACCCGTTCGAGAACCCCGCGCCGTGGACGAACCTGTTCGAGATCTTCCTGATGCTCGTGATCCCCTTCTCGCTCCCCCGCGCGTTCGGCCGCATCGTCGGTGACGACCGCCAGGGCTACACGATCCTCGGGGTCATGGCCGCGATCTTCGTGGCATCCGCGGCTCTGCTCACGTGGGCCGAGCTCGCCGGTGCGGGCACCGCCCCGCAGCTCGCGGGCGGCGCGATGGAGGGCAAGGAGGTGCGGTTCGGCATCTTCGGCTCGACGCTGTTCGGCACGACGAGCACCCTCACCTCGACCGGTGCGGTCAACTCGATGCACGACAGCTACACCGCGCTGGGCGGCATGATGCCGATGATCAACATGATGCTCGGCGAGATCGCGCCCGGCGGCGTCGGTTCGGGCCTGTACGGGATGCTGATCCTCGCCGTGATCGCGGTGTTCGTCGGCGGCCTCCTCATCGGCCGGACGCCCGAGTACCTCGGCAAGAAGATCGGGCCGCGCGAGATCAAGCTCGCGAGCCCGTACATCCTCGTCACGCCCACGCTCGTGCTGGCCGGCACCGCGCTGAGCTTCGCGCTCCCCGGCATCCGGGACGATGTCGAGTCGACCTCGATCCTCAACCCGGGCGTCCACGGCCTCAGCGAAGTGCTCTACGCCTTCACGTCGGCGGCGAACAACAACGGCTCCGCGTTCGCGGGGCTCACGGCGAACACCCCGTGGTTCAACACGGCCCTCGCGGTCGCGATGCTGCTCGGGCGCTTCCTGCCGATCGTGTTCGTGCTGGCCCTGGCGGGTTCCCTCGCGGCGCAGGATGCCGTGCCCGCCACCGCCGGAACCCTGCCGACGCACCGGCCGCAGTTCGCGGGCCTCCTCGCGGGCGTGGCCGTCATCGTCACCGCTCTCACCTACTTCCCGGTCCTCACCCTGGGACCCCTGGCCGAAGGACTCGTCTGACCATGTCCACGCTCACCCACGCCCCGGCACCCGCCGAGGCCCCGACCCCGGCCGCTCCGCACCGCGCGTTCAGCGCCGCGCAGATCGTCGCCGCGCTCCCGGGAGCGGCGAAGAAGCTCAACCCCGCGTCGCAGTGGCGCAACCCCGTGATGTTCCTCGTGTGGGTGGGGGCGGCCCTGACCACCCTCATCGCGCTCACCGAGCCGTTCCTCGGCGGCGGAGACGCCGCGCTCCCCTTCGGCTTCACGTGGGGCATCGCGATCTGGCTGTGGCTCACGGTGTTCTTCGCGAACATCGCCGAGTCGGTGGCCGAGGGTCGCGGCAAGGCGCAGGCGGCGACGCTCCGCAAGACGCGGACGACCACGACCGCGCGCCGCGTCGTCGCGTACTCCGCCGCCGACCCCCTGGCATCCGGTGCCGCCACCGAGGACGTGCCCTCGGGCGACCTGAGGGTCGGCGACGTCGTGCTCGTCGAGACCGGGGAGCTGATCCCCGGCGACGGCGACATCGTCGCGGGCATCGCGACCGTGGACGAATCCGCGATCACGGGCGAGTCGGCGCCGGTCGTCCGCGAGTCGGGCGGCGACCGCAGCGCCGTCACCGGCGGCACACGGGTGCTCAGCGACCGCATCGTCGTCACGATCACGTCGAAGCCCGGCGAGACGTTCGTCGACCGGATGATCGCACTCGTCGAGGGCGCCTCGCGGCAGCGGACGCCGAACGAGATCGCGCTGAACATCCTGCTGGCGAGCCTGTCGATCGTGTTCGTCGTCGTGGTGCTCGTGCTGAACCCGATCGCCTCGTACGCGGCATCCCCGGTGTCGATCCCCGTGCTCGTCGCGCTGCTGGTGTGCCTGATCCCCACGACGATCGGGGCGCTGCTGAGCGCCATCGGCATCGCCGGCATGGACCGGCTCGTGCAGCGCAACGTCCTGGCGATGTCGGGTCGCGCGGTCGAGGCCGCGGGTGACGTCACGACGCTGCTGCTCGACAAGACCGGAACCATCACCTACGGCAACCGCCGCGCGTCGGCGTTCGTCCCGCTGGACGGCGTCGGCGGTCCGCTCCTCGCGGAGTACGCGTCACTGTCGTCGCAGGCCGACCCGACGCCCGAGGGCGTCTCGGTCGTCGAACTCGCCGCCGCGCAGGGGATCGTCGCCGAGATGCCCCGCGGCGCGGAACCCGTCCCCTTCACGGCCCAGACCCGCATGAGCGGCCTCGACCTCACCGACGGCACGCAGGTGCGCAAGGGCGCCGCGTCAGCCGTGCTGGCCTGGCTCGCGGCATCCGGATCGCCCGTTCCCGAGACGCTGCGTGCGCAGCTGCAGGAGGAGACGGATGCCATCGCCCAGTCCGGCGGCACGCCCCTGGTCGTCGCAACCCTCACGCCCGCGGGCGAGGGACGCGTGCTCGGTGTCATCCACCTCAAGGACGTCGTCAAGGATGGCCTGCGCGAGCGGTTCGGGGAGCTGCGGGCCATGGGCATCCGCACCGTGATGATCACGGGCGACAACCCGCTCACGGCCAAGGCGATCGCGGCCGAGGCCGGCGTCGACGACTACCTCGCCGAGGCCACGCCCGAGGACAAGCTCGCCCTCATCCGCCGCGAACAGGAGGGCGGCAACCTCGTCGCCATGACCGGCGACGGCACGAACGACGCCCCCGCGCTCGCGCAGGCCGATGTCGGCGTCGCGATGAACACGGGCACCTCGGCCGCGAAGGAGGCCGGCAACATGGTCGACCTCGATTCCGACCCGACGAAGCTCATCGACATCGTGCGCATCGGCAAGCAGCTGCTCATCACCCGCGGTGCGCTGACGACGTTCTCGCTCGCGAACGACATCGCGAAGTACTTCGCGATCATCCCGGCGATGTTCATGGGCGTCTTCCCCGGGCTCGCGGTGCTGAACGTCATGCAGCTGTCGTCGCCGGCGTCCGCGGTGCTCAGCGCGATCATCTTCAACGCGATCGTCATCGTCGTGCTCATCCCCCTCGCCCTGCGCGGAGTGAAGTACCGCGCGGCGAGCGCCTCGAGCATTCTCAGCCGCAACCTGCTCGTGTACGGGCTCGGCGGCATCCTCGTCCCCTTCATCGGCATCAAGCTCATCGACCTCGTCGTGAGCCTGCTCCCGGGATTCTGAAAGGCCCCGTCATGCGCACCACCCTGCGTACCGCCGGCGTCGCCGTCCGCGCGATGCTCGTCTTCACCGTGCTCCTCGGCGTCGGCTACATGCTGCTGATCACCGGGATCGGCCAGCTCGCCCTCCCGTCCCAGGCGAACGGTTCGCTCGTCCGCTCCGCCGACGGCACCGTGGTCGGTTCGTCGCTGATCGCGCAGTCGTTCCAGGATGCCGACGGCCAGGCGCTGCCGCAGTACTTCCAATCGCGTCCGTCCGCCGCCTCCTGGGATGCCGCCGCCTCGACCGGATCGAACCTCGGCCCCGAGAACGCCGACCTCATCGCGTCGATCTCGTCGAACCGTGAGGTATTCGAGGCGCTGAACGGCGCGGGGGCGATCCCCGCCGATGCGGTCACCACCTCGGGTTCCGGCCTCGACCCCGACATCTCCGTCGCGAACGCGGAACGCCAGGCCGCGCGGATCGCCGAGGCCCGTGGCATCCCGGTGTCCGAGGTGGAGGCGCTCGTGGCGGAGCACACGCTGCCGCGCGACCTGGGCTTCCTCGGCGACCCGCGCGTGAACGTGCTCGAGCTCAATCGCGCGCTGGACGCCCGATGACGCGCGAGAATCGCTGACATGCGCACGCGTCCTCCCGCCGCCGTCGCCCCTCGCGGGCGGCGGCGGTGCGGCGCGTCCGCGGCCGCGGTGGGGCCCGACGGCGTCGCACGCGCGTCGAGTGTCCACAACACGCCGATTGCGCGCCGCCGCAACGGCGTGTCTTGGACAGTGAACACACGCCGGCACGGGAGCCCCACGTGAAGCGCGGACACTTGCGCGTACTGCTCGGGGCCGCGCCGGGCGTCGGCAAGACATACGAGATGCTCGAGGAGGGGCGCCGTCTCCGCGAAGAGGGCCGCGACGTCGTCATCGCGATCGTCGAGACGCACGGCCGCGTCGCCACCGCCGCGCAGGCCGAGGGACTCGAGGTCGTGCCGCGCCGCGACGTGGCGCACCGGGGCGTCGCTCTCGATGAGATGGACCTGGATGCCGTGCTCGCGCGCCGACCGCAACTCGCGCTGGTCGACGAGCTCGCGCACACCAACGCCCCCGGGTCGACGCACGAGAAGCGCTGGCAGGACGTCGAGGCGCTGCTCGACGCCGGCATCGACGTCATCACGACGGTCAACGTGCAGCACATCGCCTCCCTCGGCGACGTCGTCGAGAAGATCACCGGCGTGGTGCAGCGCGAGACGGTCCCGGATGCCGTGGTCCGCGCCGCCGACCAGATCGAGGTCGTCGACCTCGCTCCGCAGTCGCTGCGCGACCGGCTGGCATCCGGGTTCGTGTATCCCGCCGAGCGGATCGACGCGGCCCTCTCGAACTACTTCCGCCTCGGCAACCTCACCGCGCTCCGCGAGCTCGCGCTGCTGTGGCTCGCCGACGAGGTCGACTCGGCGCTGCAGCGCTACCGCGTCGAGCAGGGCATCGAGGGGTCGTGGCAGGCGCGCGAGCGCGTCGTCGTCGCGCTCACCGGTGGCGCCGAGGGCGAGACGCTGCTGCGCCGGGGCGCCCGGATCGCCGCACGCTCGGCCGGCGGTGAGCTGCTCGCCGTGCACGTGTCGACGCAGGACGGACTGCGGGCCGAAGAACCCGGCGCCCTCGCCGTGCAGCGCGCGCTCGTCGAGTCGCTCGGCGGCACCTATCACCAGGTCGTGGGCGACGACGTCGCCGCCGCCCTCGTCGACTTCGCCCGCTCGGTGAACGCGTCGCAACTGGTCATCGGCGTCAGCCGCCGGGGGCGCCTCGGCGCCGCCCTCACCGGCCCCGGCATCGGCGCGACCGTCATCCGCCTCTCCGGCGACATCGACGTGCACATCGTCAACCACGCCCGCGCCGGCGGACGGTTCGCGCTGCCGCGGCTCACCGGTCCGGCGCTGAGCGCGAAGCGGCGCCTCCTCGGTTTCGTCACGGCCCTCGCGGGCGGCCCGCTGCTGTCGTGGTTGCTGATCGCCACCGGCACCGACGAATCGATCACCACCGACGTCCTCGCGTACCAGCTTCTCGTGGTCGTCGTGGCCCTGATCGGCGGCATCTGGCCCGCCGTGTTCGCCGCGGTGCTGTCGGGACTGACCCTGGACTTCCTCTTCATCGCGCCGGTGTACACGATCACGATCAGCGACCCGATCCACGCGATCGCACTGGTGCTGTACGTCGTGATCGCGATGCTCGTCAGCGTCGTCGTCGACCAGGCCGCCCGCCGCGCCCGCGCCGCGCGTCGGGCCGCCGCCGAATCCGAGCTGCTCGCCACGGTCGCCGGCAGCGTCCTGCGCGGCGAGAGCGCGGTGCCGGCGTTGATCGCCCGCGCCCGCGAGGCGTTCGGACTCGCGGGGGTGCGGCTCGTGGCATCCGACGGGTCCGTCCTCGCCACCGACGGAGAGCCGGTACGTGACGGCCGGCTCCTCGACGTGCCCGTGGGCGACGGCCGCGCCCGCCTCGAACTGCACGGCAGAGACCTGGATGCCACCGAGCGGCGCCTCCTCGACGTCATCGTCGCGCAGCTCGCCGCCGCCCTCGAACGCACCGATCTGGCCGAGACCGCGGCCGAGGCGGGTGTGCTCGCCGCGACCGACCAGGTGCGCAGCGCCCTGCTCTCGGCGGTGAGCCACGACCTGCGCCGGCCGCTCGCCGCCGCCGTCGCCGCCCTCGGGGGCCTGCGCGCCGCCGGCGACCACCTCTCCGCCGACGATCGCCGCGAGCTGTTGGAGACGGCGGACGAGAGCCTGGCCACGCTGTCGGTGCTCGTCACCGACCTGCTGGACGTCAGTCGCGTGCAGGCCGGAGTGCTCGCGGTGTCGCTGGCGCCGGTGGATTCGGCCGGCGTCGTGCTCGCCGCGCTCGACGAGCTCGACCTGGGTCCCGACGACGTCGAGCTCGCACTCGACCCCGACCTGCCGTCGCTGCGCGCCGACCCGGTGCTGCTGCAGCGGGTGCTCGTGAACGTGCTGAGCAACGCCGTCCGGTTCACGCCGTCCGGAGGGCGCGCGCGCGTCGCGACGAGCCGGCTCGGCGGTGTCGCCGAGATCCGCGTCATCGATCACGGCCCCGGGGTCGCCCCCGAGCGTCGGGGCGACATGTTCGCGCCGTTCCAGCGCCTCGGCGACACCGACAACACGGTCGGCCTCGGCCTGGGCCTGGCGCTGTCGCGCGGGTTCGCCGAGGGCATGGGCGGAACCCTCACCCCCGAGGACACCCCGGGCGGTGGACTGACGATGGTGATCGCGCTGCCGGTGGCGGATGCGCCCGCACCCGCGCGCGGCCCCGAGTCCCCGGCATCCCTCCCCCGAACGGAGACCCGATGAAGGTCCTCATCGCCGACGACGACCCGCAGCTCGTGCGGGCGCTGCGGATCACCCTCGCCGCGCACGGATACGACGTCGTCGCCGCGGCCGACGGGGCGGCGGCGATCACGCTCGCCGCCCAGGCGCACCCCGACATCGTGCTGCTCGACCTCGGCATGCCGCACCTCGACGGCGTTCAGGTGATCCAGGCGCTGCGCGGGTGGACGACCGCACCGATCATCGTGGTGTCGGGACGCACAGGTTCCGCGGACAAGGTCGAAGCCCTGGATGCCGGCGCCGACGACTACGTCACCAAGCCGTTCCAGATCGACGAGCTGCTCGCGCGGCTGCGCGTGCACGCGCGGCGGTCGGTGCCGTCGAGCGGTGAGTCGGTGGTGCGATTCGCCGACGTCGAGGTCGACCTCGCCGCGAAGGCCGTCACCCGCGCCGGCACCCGCGTGCACCTCACCCCGACGGAGTGGCGGATGCTGGAGTTCCTCGCCCGCAACCCCGGCTCGCTGGTGACGCGGCAGACGCTGCTGAAGGAGATCTGGGCCAGCGAGCAGGTCGCCGACAGCGGGTACCTCCGCCTGTACATGTCGCAACTGCGGAAGAAGCTCGAGGCCGAGCCCTCCGCGCCCGCGCACCTGCTGACCGAGCAGGGCATGGGGTACCGGCTGGTGCTGTAGCCGCGGGGCGGTCCGCGGCGGCGGTCCCTCCCCCTCCCCCGCTGACTTGGCACAAACGCGCGCAAGACCAAGGGCCCGACGTACACAAGCCCGAAGTCAGCGACCACACGCGGCACGCGGGGCCCCCCGCCGCGGCCGCTCCCCGCTGACTTGGCACAAACGCACGCAAAACCACGATCCCGGCGTACACAAGCCCGAAGTCAACGGTCGGAGACGACGCACGGGTCGGGATCCTCCGCCTCCGCGGCCTCGAACTCCGCCTGCACGCGGGCGCAGCGGCAGGCGTACACGATCGAGTGGAGGAGCATCAGCGGACCTCGCCGACCGTGTGGCATCCGGGGCACGGGAACGCGACGCGGTCCCCGATGCGCAGGTCGCCCGGGAGCGTGACGCTCCCGACCGGACGCCCCGCCGCATCGACGACGGCAAACCGTTCGTCGTACGCGTGCGACACCCGCCCGAGCAGGCGCGCCTCCCGCCACACCGCGTCGAGCCTCGCGGCACAAGCATCGAGCCGGAGCGTTCCGGGCCCGGCATCCACGACGGTCGCCACCACGACGGTCGTCGACAGGACCGTGGATGCCACCCCTCCCGACGCCGGGATCACCGCCGGGCCCGTGCACACGCACGGCGTGCCGCAGAGGTCGGCGTACCGGGCGACGGACATGGCGCGGACGGTGACGTCGTCGAGTGTCGGGGCGGAACCTGCGGGCCACGCGGCCGCGTCGAACGGCGCCGGGATGCTCGCGCGCAGGGTGGGGAGGAGAGCGGTGAGGGTCATGGCATCCGGTCTACGCCGGGCACAGGGCCGCTTCCGCACCGCTGACGTTTCCCGTGCGGGCCCGGGCCGGTTCCTCACGGTGCCGCGGCGGCGGGACCGGCCCCCGGCATCGCGAGACTGCATCCGCCCGACATCTCCACTGCAGCCTGCGCCGGTTTCGGCAGCAGCGTGCAGTCTCGCGGCTCGCCCCGCCCCGCGCCCCCGCCGACGCCAGGGCCGCCGCCCACGCCCCAGCCCCCACCCACCCGCCGCCGCCGCCGCCGCGTAGCCTAGAACCGTGACCCTCCCCTTCGACGTGGCCGCCGTGCGCGCCGACTTCCCGATCCTCGGTACCGAGATCGACGGTCGGCCCCTCGTCTACCTCGACTCCGGCGCGACGAGCCAGAAGCCCCGCGCGGTCCTGGATGCCGAGCGTCACTTCCTCGAGACCGCGAACTCCGCGGTGCACCGGGGCGCGCACACGCTCGCCGCCGAAGCGACGGAACTGTTCGAAGATGCCCGTGCCGCCGTCGCGGAGTTCGTCGGCGGCACGCCCGAGCAGCTCGTGTGGACCTCGGGCGCGACCGCGGGGCTCAACCTCGTGGCCGGTTCCCTCGGGTACGCGGGGCGCCTCCGCGAGGGCGACGAGATCGTGGTCACCGAGGCCGAGCACCACGCGAACCTCATCCCCTGGCAGGAGCTCGCCGCCCGCACCGGCGCGCGCCTCCGCCCCATCCCGGTGCACGACGACGGCACGCTCGACATGGCAGCGGCGGAAAGCCTCATCGGCGCCCGTACGAAGGTCGTCGCCTTCCCTCACGTCTCGAACGTCCTCGGCATCGTGAACCCGGTCGCCGAGCTCGTCGCCCTCGCGAAGGGAGTCGGCGCGCTGACCGTGCTCGACGCGTGCCAGTCGGCGCCCCACCTCGTGCTGGACCTGCCGGCATCCGGCGTCGATCTGGCCGTCTTCTCCGGCCACAAGATCTTCGGTCCCTACGCGATCGGCGGGCTGTGGGGCCGCGACGAGGTGCTCGACTCCCTCCCGCCGTTCACGACGGGCGGTTCGATGATCACCACCGTGACACTGGAGAAGGCCGAGTTCCTCCCGCCGCCGCAGCGGTTCGAGGCGGGGACGCAGCCGGTGTCGCAGGCGATCGGACTCGCCGCCGCCGTGCGCTGGTTCGGCGTGCTCGACCGCGACGCCGCGCACGCGCACGAGGCCGCCCTCGAGAAGCGCCTCCGCGAGGGCCTGCGTTCGATCGACGGCATCCGTCTCCTCGGAGACACGGATGCCGCCGAGCGCGTCGCCCTGCAGGCCTTCGACGTCGAGGGGGTCCACGCGCACGACGTGGGGCAGTTCCTCGACAGCCGCGGCGTCGCCGTCCGCGTGGGACACCACTGCGCGCAGCCGCTGCACCGCCGGTTCGGCCTGACCGCGTCGGTGCGCGCGAGCGCTGCGGTCCACACCACGGCCGAAGAGGTCGACACGTTCCTGGATGCCGTGTCCGGCGTCCGCGGCTTCTTCGGGGTGAGCGCATGAGCGGTCTCGAATCCCTCTACCAGGACCTGATCCTCGACCACTCGAAGAACCGTCGCGGTTTCGGTCTGGCAGACCCTGGCGCGCACAGCGCCACCGTGCATCAGCGCAATCCGATCTGCGGCGACGAGATCACGCTGCGGGTGGACGTCGACGGCGACCGCGTGGCATCCGTCAGCTGGGAAGGCGCGGGCTGCTCGATCTCGCAGGCCTCCGCGTCGATGCTCGTCGCCCTCCTGAAGGAAGACGGCGGAGACGACGGGATGCCGACCTCCGACGCCGAAGCGCTGATCGCGAAGTTCCGCGAGGCCCTGCGCTCGCGCGGGCAGATCCCCCTCGACGAGGAGACGTTCGGCGATGCCGCCGCGCTCTCCGGCGTCTCGAAGTACACCGCGCGCGTGAAGTGCGCGATGCTCGCGTGGGTCGCGCTCGAAGAGGGGCTGCGGCAGGCCTGAGCCGCCCGGCCGCACCGGCATGACCTCAGCGATCCGCGCACACTCAGCCGCATCCCGACCCCGCGGGCTGAGGTTGCGCGAATCGCTGAGCGCACGCGGCGCGCGGCGCTAGTCTGCGGGCAGACCGACGGAAGGACGGATGCCATGGCGGCAGGATTCAGCGACGAAGAACGCGCGGCGATGAAGCAGCGTGCCGAGGAGCTCAAGGCCATGAAAGGCCTGAAGGGCGCGGCGAAACTCGAGAAGGAGAACGAGGCCTGCCTCGAGGCGATCGACAAGCTCGAGGGCGTCGACCGCGCGGTCGCGGAGCGCCTCCACGTGATCGTTCTGGAAGAGGCATCCCACCTCACCCCGAAGACCTACTACGGCTTCCCGGCCTACGCGAAGGACGGCAAGGTCGTGGTGTTCTACCAGCCGGCCTCGAAGTTCAAGACGCGGTACGGCACGGTGAGCTTCGACGACTCCGCGCAGCTCGACGACGGCCCGATGTGGTCGGTGTCGTACGCCGTGGTCGAGGTCACCTCCGAGGTGGAGCAGAAGATCCGCGAGCTGGTGCGGCGGGCGGCTCCGGCGTCGGCCTGACGAGAACACTTCTCAACTGAACACTCACAGGTGACACGCATTGACGCCGCCGTGGGCCGCGGGTTTGGCTGAAGCATCCGCTCACGGTGTCGTGATGCGAAATTGCACGCCGCGACCGGACGAGTCTGCGGGCCCCCGCCCGCAGGACACGACCAGGCTGGGCGAGCGCTCAGCCGGAGAGGACGAGGATGTCCGGCAACAAGGCAGTCGCCTATAAAGAACCCGGCGTGGTGGAGGTCATCGACACCCCTTACCCGGAGTTCGAGCTCAAGGACGGCCCGGGAGTGAACCCCGCGAACGTCGGCCGAAAGGTCCCCCACGGTGCGATCCTGCGCACCGTCTCCACCAACATCTGCGGGTCGGACCAGCACATGGTCCGCGGTCGTACGACCGCACCCGCGGGGCTCGTGCTCGGACACGAGATCACCGGCGAGGTGATCGAGGTCGGACCCGACGTCGAGTTCGTCAAGGTCGGCGACATCGTATCGGTCCCGTTCAACATCGCCTGCGGCCGCTGCCGGAACTGCAAGGAGGGCAAGACCGGCATCTGCCTGAACGTGAACCCCGACCGCCCCGGAAGCGCCTACGGCTACGTCGACATGGGCGGCTGGGTCGGCGGGCAGGCCGAGTACGTGCTCGTGCCGTACGCCGATTGGAACCTGCTGGTCTTCCCCGATCGTGACCAGGCGCTGGAGAAGATCCTGGACCTGACGATGCTGTCCGACATCTTCCCCACCGGGTTCCATGGCGCGTACACCGCGGGCGTGCGTCCGGGATCGACCGTCTACATCGCCGGCGCGGGCCCGGTCGGCATCGCCGCGGCGGTCGGGGCGCAACTGCTCGGAGCCGCGGCGGTGCTCGTCGGCGACCTCAACGCCGAGCGGCTCGCGCAGGTGCGGTCGCTGGGCTTCGAGAGCGTCGACGTGTCGAAGGGCGACCCCCGCGACCAGATCGAGCAGATCCTGGGCACGCCCGAAGTGGATGCCGCAGTGGACGCGGTCGGCTTCGAGGCACGCGGGCACGGCTCCGACTCGTCGCACGAAGCGCCGGCGACCGTGCTCAACTCGCTGTTCGACATCACCGCGGCGGGTGGCGCCCTCGGCATCCCGGGTCTGTACGTGACCGGCGACCCAGGCGGCGTCGACGAGGCGGCGAAGGTCGGTTCGCTGTCGCTGCGCCTCGGTCTCGGCTGGGCCAAGTCGCTGTCGTTCACCACGGGGCAGTGCCCCGTGATGAAGTACAACCGGCAGCTGATGATGGCGATCCTCCACGACAAGGTGCAGATCGCGAAGGCGGTGAACGCCACGCCCATCAGCCTCGACGACGCCCCGCAGGGCTACGCCGACTTCGACAAGGGCGCCCCGCGCAAGTACGTGCTGAACCCGAACGGGTACATCGCGGCCTGATCGCGGAACGGGATGCCGCGGCGGAACGGTCGCGGCATCCCGTTCTCCTTCTCGACGGCGCGCTCAGCCCACGAGCTCGCGCTCGAGCCGGGCGTAGCTCGTCTCCATGCCGTCGACCATGCCCGCGGCGAGGACCATGTCGCGGGTGGCGGCATCCGGGTACTCGATGAGCAGCGTCAGGAGCGTCACGCCGTCCTCCTCGTAGAGCGAGAGGTCGTTCGTCGTGGAGGGGAAGTCGGTGCCGGTCATGTGCTCCGTCTGCACGACGCGGTGCGGTGCCTCGATGTACAGCACCTCTCCGTCGAAGCCGAACGCCTCGCCCTCGGTGCCGGGGTCGGGCGCCCACGCGGTGCGGTAGGCCGCGCCGACGGTGTCGCCGATCTCGCACACCGTCATGCGCCACCCGTCGGGGCCGAGCAGCCAGCGCTTCATCAGTTCGGGGTCGGTGTGGGCGCGCCACACCAGGTCGCGCGGGCCGTCGATGAGCCGAGTGATGCGCACGTGCTGATCGCTCAACACCTCGAGTTGCGTGCCCTTGCCCTGCGCGTAGGCGCGGAGGTCCTGCAGCACGACGTCGAGCTGGTTCATCGCGAGGGTCGAGCCCTCGACGACACCCATCGCCACGACCTGCTCGAGCGCCTCGGCCGACGCGAAGCGCGACACGCTCGTGAGTCGGGAGCCCTCTGGCGTCGCCTCGAACGTCAACGCCATGCGCATCGCGGGCATCGTCTCGAGCGGCTCGCCGTTCTCGTCGGCGAAGGAGTCGACGACCTCGTACCCGCGCGGCGGGTCGATCGAGACGAACTCCCACGTGCCGTTCGCGGTCTCGCCGGTCGGTGAGGTCATGCGGTACGTCGCCCGCCCGCCGGGCGTGAAGTCGAACGCGTCGAAGGTCGACGGCCAGCCGGGAGGGCCCCACACCCGCTCGAGCTGGCGCGGATCGCTGAACACCGCCCACAGCCGCTCAGGTCCGACCGGGAACTCGGCGACCAGGGTCAGGGTGAGCGCTTCGGCGTCGGTGTCGACGGAGGTGACGGGCATGAGGGACTCCTTCGTTTCTCAGTGCAGCGGGCGGGATGCCGTGGCATCCGGGTCTTCGGCGAGGAGGGCGTCGAGGCGGTCGATGCGTCCCCGCCAGAGGTCTTCGTACGAGCGGAGGAGCCGCTGCACGCGGGCGATGGCCTCGGGTTCGGCGCTCACGAGACGCTCCCTCCCCTCGGCGCGCTTGCGGACGAGCCCGGCCTCGACGAGCACGCCGATGTGCTTCGAGACCGCCGCGAACGACATCGCGTATCCCTCGGCGAGCGCCGACACCGACTGCTCGGCGACGAGCGTGCGCCGGACGATATCGCGTCGCGTCGCATCGGCCAGCGCGTGGAACACGCGGTCGACGTCGGCATCGGTGGGGATAATTCGTTCAACCATTTGGTTGCACGTTAGCAGGGGCTTTGGGTGGAGGCAAGGGTCGCGTGGTCCACCGCGACACGACCGCCCCACCCGCGCAACCTCGGCGATTCGCGCAACCTCAGCCGCCGACGTCCGCATGTCACGGAGCCGGGGCGAATCGCCGAGATTGCGCCACACGCGCGGCGGCGAGGGGCATTGTTGAACCCCGCCCAATATCCATTCACGCGCATCCATCACCCGCGCACGGGCGTAGGCTCGAAGCACAAGGACGGACCGTCCGAGAAGATCTCCCGGCACCGCGCCCGCCCGGGAAGAAGGCCACCCATGGCCCAGTACGACGTAGCGAACCGTTCGGCGATCGTGACGGGAGCGGGCAGCGGAATCGGCCGTTCGACCGCGCTCCTCCTGGCTCACAACGGCGCCGCCGTGGTCGTGAACGACCTCAACGCCGACAACGCGCACACGGTCGTCGAAGAGATCCGCGCGGCCGGCGGCACGGCCGAGGCCTCGGTCGGCGACGCCACCGACAGCGCCTGGATCGCGTCGTCGGTCGAGCTCGCGAACACCCTCGCGCCCCTGCGCATCGGCGTCAACAACGCCGGAATCGGCGGCGCGGCCGCCCCCACCGCGGAGTACACCGACGAGGCCTGGGACAAGGTCATCGCGATCAACCTGAACGCGGTGTTCCGCAACATGAAGGCGCAGATCCCCTCGATCCTCGCGAACGGCGGCGGTTCGGTCGTCAACATCGCCTCGATCCTCGGCAGCGTCGGCTTCGCCACGTCGCCGGCGTACGTCGCCGCGAAGCACGCCGTCGTCGGCATGACGAAGACCGCCGCGCTGGAGTACTCGGCGCAGGGCGTCCGCGTGAACTCCGTCGGCCCCGGCTTCATCGACACCCCGCTTCTCGACGCCGTCGGCGACGACGTCAAGGAGTTCCTGGTCGGCAAGCACCCGATCGGCCGCCTCGGCAAGCCCGACGAGGTCGCGCACCTCATCGCCTTCCTCGCCAGCGACGCCGCGAGCTTCGTCACCGGCAGCTACCACCTCGTCGACGGCGGCTACACCGCCCTCTGACACGGGATGCCGCGCGGCCCGGCCCTCGCGCGGGGTCAGGGCCGCGCGAGCTCCTCGAACTCACCCTCGGGAAGCGCCACCCAGCCCTCGCGGCGTGCGATCTCGAGATCCTCCGCCGCCGGCCGGGAAACGCGACCGAGGGCCGCCGCCCGGGTCGCCAGTGCGGCGATCATCGCGTCGAACGCATCGGCGGATGCCACGGCGACCGCCGCGAACGCACCGACGTCGAACCACGGCGCGCGCCGCTGGAGCGCGGCGAGCAGAACCGCCCGGCGGGTGGCATCCACCCGATACTTCGCCGTGTCGAAACCCCAGATCCGGAGCGCGCCGCCGGGGTACACCTCGAACAGGCGCCCCTCCCCCGCACGGTCGACGGGGAAGCCGCCGACCGCGAGTCGGCGCAGCAGTCCCGCGCCGCGCAGCGCCGTCACGCCGAGGCGGTCGGTCGAGACGCTCAGCGGCCAGCGTCCGATCCGTTCGCGCACCACGACGTCGGTGCGCCGGTAGACCAGGCCGCGGCGCCAGTCGGCGCCCCCGTCGACGGGACCGAGCTCGGGCTCGGCGGCGGCGTGGTGCGCGCGCACGAAGTCGACGAACGCGTCGGGCCAGCCGAGCGGACAGTCCAGCCCCAGCCAGCCGTCGTCGCCGAGGGATGCCACGATCGTGGCGTCGTCGACGCCCACCTCGAGCCGCGCGAGGCGCGCGCCGCCGCCCGACCAGACGATCTCGGCGAGGGCGGTGCCGGGCACCCCGGCGGCCAGGTCGACGCCGATCGTTCTCATCCCCGCAGGCTACGCGGGGCGCCCGACATCGTGGCCCCTGCCCCGCGAACCTGCGAGGATCGACCCATGCCGGCCGACGACGAACTCCCCGACTCCCTCGAGCCGGGGGTGCACGTGCCGCCGCGCGAACAGCCTCCCGCCCCTCCCACACCCCGCGGCGACCTGCGCGCCGTGTCGATCATCGCGATCGTCACGGGCGTGATCGTGGTCGGCTGGCACATCTTCCTGGTGTCGGTCAGCGCCGTGGCCGAACTCGACCAGTTCCTCTGGATCCAGCTGGGCATCTGGGTCCTGGCGCTGGTGTCGTTCGTGCTCGGCATCCTGAGTCTGAACGCGCGCATGGCGCGTGAACTGGCCGCCGCCGGCTTCATCTCGGGCGTCGCGGCGTTCCTGCTGTCGATCTCGATCGGTCTGCTCGGCGGAGCGCTCTTCCTGAACTGACGTCGCGGCCGGCCGCGCCCGCGCCTCCCGCCTCGCGCCTCGCCGATCGAGTGTCCAAGACACGCCGTATCGCGCCTCGTCAATGCGGCGTGTCTTGGACACTCGGGCTCCGCGCGGCGCTCGGCAGGGGCGTGGGGGTGTCACGCGAGCCGGCGCCCGACGTACCGCGCGGACGGCCGGATGATCTTGGGGTCGCGGGCCTGCTCGAGCACGTGCGCGGTCCAGCCCACGGTGCGGGCCAGGGCGAAGGTGGGCGTGAACATCTCGGGCGGGATGCCGCACTCCTCCATCACGACGGCGGCGTAGAACTCCACGTTGGCGTGCAGCGGCCGGTCCGGCTTGTGCTGGGCGAGGAGCCGTTCGGCCATGCCCTGGAACGCCAGTGCTTGCGCGACCCGCGCGCCGCCGAAGCCCTCCGCGACCTCACGCAGCAGCGCGGACCGCGGGTCGGTCGTGCGGTACACCGCGTGACCGAAACCCATCAGCCGACGGCCGGCGGCGAGCTCCCCGCGGATCCACGCCTCGGGATCGTCGCCCGCGCGATCGAGGCTCTCCAGCGCCCGCGCGGGCGCTCCGCCGTGCAGCGGTCCGGACAGGGCGCCGAGCGCGCCGGTGAGGCACGCGGCCATGTCGGCACCGGTCGAGGCGATGACCCGCGCGGTGAACGTCGAGGCGTTGAAGCCGTGGTCCATCGCGGCGACGAGGTACGCCGTGAGCGCCCGTTCGTGCGCGGGATCGGGACGGATGCCGGTGAGCGCGGCGAGGTAGCCGGACACGACCGGCCCCGTCGGCCCGGGATCCTCGCCGCGGGCGACGGCGGCGATCACGCGCGGTGCGGCCGCCGCGAAGGCGATCGCGTCGTCGAGGCGCGCGTCCTCGTCGAGGTCGTACAGCGGACGGGTGCCCCGAGCGGATGCCAGCAGCGGCCACGCCGCGCGCAGCGCGGTGAGCGGATCGTCGGTGCGGGCCACGACGGCCTCGACGACCCCGTCGACCGCGGGGTGCGCGGTGGCCGCCGCGACGCGGTCGAGGAAGGAGGCCGGGGTGGTGGCATCCGGAAGCTCCCCGACGACCAGCAGCTGCCAGACGTCTTCGAACGTGCGGTCGCGCGCGAGGTCGACCGCGGGGATTCCGCGGTAGTGGTACATCCCGGCCTCGCCGTCGACGTCGCCGATGGCGGTTTCGGCCGCGACGACCCCGGTCAGGCCACGGGGGACATCGATCAGCTCGCTCATGGGCTCAGTGTGCGAACATGACGATCACACCGTCAACGTTGATCGGATCAATGTGCCTGCCTCCCTCCCCCGCCTCACCGCCGTCCAAGCCGCCGCGCGCCTCGGCGTGAAGCCCGCGACCCTGTACGCCTACGTCTCGCGGGGACTGCTCGCGCGCACCCGCGACGCGAGCGGGTCGACGTTCGACGCGCTCGAGGTCGAGGCGTTCGCCGCCGCGCGTCGCCGCACGGCCGCCCCGCCGGCACATCCGACGACCGGGATGCCGCTGGGCGTCATCCGCACCGACATCGCCGACATCGAGGACGACGAGCTGCTCTACCGGGGGCGGCGTGCGCGCGACCTGATCGACCGGCCGTTCGCCGAGGTCGTCGCGTGGCTGTGGGACGACGCGCGCGTCGACGCCCCCGACACCGCGATCGGCAGCGCCCGGGCGATGGTGCAGGCGCTCCCGCTCCACGCCGGGGCGATGGACCGTCTGCGCGCGGCGCTGACGGGGTTCGCCGCCGACGATCCGCTCCGCCGAGATGCGACCGCGGAGACCGCCCACCGCATCGGCTGGACGCTGCTCACCGGACTCCCCGTCGCCCTGGGCGGCCACCCCCGCACCGATCTCGCCCGCGCGCTCGTCGGCGCCTGGACACCCGCTCCGACGGACGCCGTGGTCACGGCCGTCAACGCCGCGCTCGTGCTGCTCATCGACCACGATCTGGCGGTGTCGACGTTCGCGGCCCGAGCCGCGGCATCCGCCCGCGCCGACGCGTACGCCGCCGTCAGCGCCGCGCTCGGGGCGGCCGACTCCCCGCTGCACATCTCCGCGGCCACCCGCACGGCGCGCCTGCTCACCCGGGTGCGCCGGGGCATGGAACCCGAGCGGGCACTGGCCGAGGCGCTGCAGGACGGCAGCGGCATTCCGGGCTTCGGTCACCCGCTCTACCGTGGCGTCGACGATCGCGCGGACGCCCTGTTCCCACTCCTCACCGACCTGCCGGACGGGGAGGGGACCATGGATGCCGTGCGCCGACTCCGCACGGCCGTCGCTGACCGCGCACGCCTCGCGCCGAACGTCGACCTCGCGCTGGCCGCCCTCGCCTCGGCGGCGCGGCTGCCCGAGGACGCCCCCGCCACCGTGTTCGTCGTGGGCCGGACGGCCGGGTGGATCGCGCACATCGCCGCCGAGTACGCCGAGCCCGCGATGCGATTGCGCCCCCGCGGCGAGTACGTCGGGCCGTGAAGTTCCGGCGGGTGCGGGTGAAAGCATCCACCTGAACCTCCGTCCTAGCCAGGAATCTGGCTAGGTTGCCCGCATGATGTACAACGTCCTGGAGGCACGAAACCGCCTCTCACAGCTCATCGCCGATGCCGAGTCCGGGATCGAAGTCACGATCGCGCGGCGCGGAACCCCCGTCGCCCGGATCGTGCGCATCGACGACGCGCCTTCGCGGGCGACGAACGCGTTCGCGCGGTGGCTGGAGGAGAACCCGCTGACACCCCAGCGAGCGCGGCCGGTCGACGAGATCGAGGCGCTCATCGCCGAGAACAGGGCGTGATCTACGTCGACAGCTGTCTCGTGATCTACGCCGTCGAACGCGACGACAGCGTCGGCAACCGTGCCCGCGACGCCCTCGCGGGCACGGACCAGCCGCTCGCGACGAGTCCGCTGGTGATGCTCGAGGCCCTCGTCGGCCCGATGCGAGAGAGGGATGCGCTGTCGCAGTCGGACATGTGGAGCGCCCTCGATCGCTTCGAGCTCCTCCGCATCCACGATGACGACTATCTCGACGCCGCGAGGCTCCGGGCGCGGCACCGCGGGCTGCGGACGGCGGACGCGCTGCACCTCGCCGTCGCCCGGCGCGCAGGATGCACGGCGTTCTGGACGAACGATGCGCGCCTGACGGCTGCTTCGGGCGGAATGGCGGTCGACGTGATCGGCGCCGGATGACAGCGCCGGACGTTCAGCCCGCGTTCCACCCCTTCGCGAGCTCCACGACCGCGGCGACCGCGGCCTCGGTGTCGGCGGGCGTCCCTCCGGCACGCCCCGCGACGAGCCCGGCGACGAAGGCGCTGAGCGGAGCGGCGGGCCGGGCCACACCGTTCGCGACGTCGCGCGCGAGGTCCAGGATGAGCGCGATGGGCACATCGCCCTCGGCGAGGCCGAACCGTTCGGCCAGCGCCGCACTCCACGCGTTCAACGCTTCGGGCGGCAGGGTGCGGGTCTCGGTCACGGCTCCTCCTCGGGGCTGCTCGCGGCCGAGCCTCCGGCCGCCGTCAGATCGTCCCACGTGTCGATGTCACGCGACAGTGCCGCGGGCGCGTCGACGAACGCGACCCTCAAGGCCCCGAGCAGCGTCCGCATCGCGGCATCCCGCCCTCCGTCCGGAATCGTGGATGCCACCTCCCGCAGCGCCGCAGTCCGGTAGCGGCCGGTGAGCCACTGGGGCCGGCCGCTTTCGGCGAGGCACACCCCGTCTGCGTCGGCGGGGATCGGCGGCAGCGCGTCGACGGCGGCCGCCGGGTCGACGAGATCGCACGCGAGAAGCAGCACCTCGTCGGCGTCGACCGCGGCGAGCGCGGCGACGGTCGCGGCGACGGGTCCGCCGAACGGCGGCTCCTCGCGCACCCAGGTCACGTCGAGCCCGGGGTCGAGGATCGGGGCGGCCACGACGATCCGCGCCACCCCCGCGCCGCGCGCGGCCTCGAACGCACGCCCGAGGAGCGTCTCCCCGGCGAGGCGGAACAGCGGCTTGGACGCCCCGCCGACGCGGGCGGCGCGGCCTCCCGCGAGCAGGATCGCGTCGAGACTCACGCGAGCCTCACCTCGACGAGGTCGCCGGGGTCGAGGTCGCGCTCGCCCGGCGGGATCACGGCGTAGCCGTCCGCGTCGCCGAGGCCGCGGGTGGAGCCGCGGGTTCCGGGCGCGGGCGGGACGGCGCGCCAGGCGGCGGGATCCGTCCGGTCGAGCCGCACGGGGACGTACTGCAGGCGGTCGGCTCGCACGCGCCATCCCTCGGCCAGCGGCACGCGGACGACCGTGCGATCGTCATCCGGGGCGCCCTCCAGCGCCCGCAGCGCCGGGCGCACGAACACCTCGAACGAGACCGCCGCGCTGACCGGATTACCGGGCAGGCCGAACACCAGCGTGCCGGAGGGCGTACGCCCGAAGCCCTGTGGCCGGGCGGGCTGCATCGCCACCTGCACGAACGACAGCAGGTCGCCGAGGCTGTTCTTCACGACCTCGTACGCGCCCGCGCTCACACCGCCGGAGAAGACGACGACGTCGGCACCGAGCCGCTCCGCCTCGGCGATCGACGCGCGCGGCCCGTCGCCTTCGTCGCCGACGCTCGCGCGGAGCACGACCTCGGCGCCCGCCTCCTCGGCGAGCCCGGCGAGCAGGAAGCTGTTCGACTCGGGGATCTGCCCGTGCCGCAGCGGCACCCCGGGCGCGACGAGTTCGGACCCCGTCGAGATCACCGCCACCTTCGGCGCCCGGGCGACCACGACGGAGGCGACCCCGGATGCCGCGATCGCGGCGATGCGCGCCGCGCTCAGCCGCACTCCGGCGGGGACGACGAGCTCACCCGCCGGCGTGTCCGACCCCCGGCGGCGGATGTGCGCCCCGGGCCCGCGGGGGACGACGACCACGTCGGTCCCGGACAGCGACCCGTCGAGTCCGTCGCGGGTGTCCTCGAACGGAACGACCGCCGTGGCATCCGTGGGGACCGGCGCTCCGGTCATGATCCGGGCGGCCTCCCCGGGCCGCAGCGCGGGATCCCGCGATGTTCCGGCCGGGAGATCGGCGACGACCCGCAGCGTCGCGGGGACGGTCGCGACGTCGTCGACCCGCACGGCGAAGCCGTCCATGGCGGAGTTGTCGAAGCCGGGCACGTCGACCGCGGCGTGCACGGGATGCCGCAACACCCGGCCACGAGCCCGATCGAGCGGACGGACCTCCGGCGCGAAGGGCTCCACGACCGACAGGATCGCGGCCAAGTGCGCGGACACCGCGATCACGGACGGGGGCATCCCCTCAGCGTAGGCGTCGGGTCTCGGCATCCGGTCCGGTCGTGTCGCCGTCGCGAGCGAGGGGTCCGGGACGGGCCAAGGATGCCACGGCGGCGTCGGTCCTCCCCGACCCGACCGCAGCGCGAGTACCGTGTGCGGCATGAGCGACCTGACCTACCCCGAGATCGGGGCGACGGCGGGGCGGCTGCCGCCGGGGTATCACCACGTCCGCGCGGAACGCGTGATCGGGCGCGGGCGGGTCGCGTTCGAGCAGGCCGCCGACGCGCTGCTGTGCGGGAACGTGCAACGGCGGGCGGGCGCGACCGTGCGCCTGTCCGAGACGCCCCTGCGCGTGGGGACCCGCATCGACATGCGGCTCGGGCCGTTCGGCATCCCGTGCCTGGTCGTGTGGGCGGAGCGCGACGAGGAGCACGCCGGATTCGCCTACGGATCGCTGCCCGGGCACCCCGAGAGCGGCGAGGAACGCTTCGAGCTGACGCTGGCGCCCTCGGGCGAGGTGACCTTCAGGATCACGGCGTTCTCGCGCCCGGGCCGTTGGTTCACGCGCCTCGCGTGGCCGGTGAACCGCGCGATCCAGCGCCGCATGACCCAGCGCTACCTCTGCACCCTGGATTCGCCGACGCGCTGACCCTCCGCGCCCGGGACGGGCGGAGCCGCGCACAACTCGACACACCGACACCGACCACCCCGCGCCGGAGTCGTGCACACCGGATGCCACGTCCCGACGGAAACGGGGAGGAGCCGCAGCCCCTCCCCGCCCGTGTCACTCGGAGTCCGACTCGCCTTTCCGGCGAGGCCGGACGAGCAGCACCACGACGACGCCCACGACGATGACCGCGACGCCGCCGACCGACAGGCCGATGACCAGGCCCGACGGCGCGGCCGCGGGGGCCGAGGCATCCGGGGCCGCCTCCTCCTGCTGCGACGCCACGTTCGCACAGGGGGACGCGTCGGAGCCGGTGCCGACCGGCTCCCCCGCCGCGGGCGCGTACGAGAACGTGTACGTGCCCGAGACGGGGTGGCCGTCGGACGACACCGCCCGCCACGTCACCTGATACTCGCCGGCACTCCCGAGCTCGACCGGGGTGGTGAGCGTCGGGCCGGCGAGCGCGGTGCAGTCGGTCTCGTAGTGCCGGGCGTCGGGCCCCACCACGATGACCTCGTTCCCGCCGTCGGCGCCGAGGAGGTTGGCGCTGAAGGTGAGCGTGACGTCCGCGGCGGTCGAGACCGTCGTGTCCGCCGCCGGCGTGGTCGAGACGAGGCTGTCGTGCGCCGACGCGGCCGGGGCTGCACCGAACGCGGCGCCCACGGCGGCCGCGGCGACGATGAGGCCGAGGACGCCGGCTCGACGCCGAGGCGCCGTGAGCGCGCGCACGATCAGGCCTTCTTCGAACGACGGGCGAACGCCAGCGCGCCGAGCACCGCGCCACCGACGGCGATCACGAGCGCGGCGATGCTGAGCCCGAGCGCAGCGCCCGCGGAGCCGTCCGTGGACGACGCCGCGGTCATGTCGTGGTCGTCGGCAGCGGGCGCGGCGGTCGCGGTACCGTGGCTCGCCCCGTGACCCGTGGTCGGCGGGGTGTCGTTGATGTAGAGCACCGGAGCGGGCTCGAGCGTGTCGTCGGCGGCGACCTCGTCGGGCGTGGCCGACCAGTTCACGACCTCGCCGTCGGAGTACGTCTGCACGGCGGGCAGGACGACGTGACCAGTGTCGGGCACGGGTCCGAGGACGGCCGAGAACATCTGGAACTGGTCCTGACCGATGCCCACGCCGGGGTCGGCCTGCCACACGATCTTCAGCGGGGCGTCGGTGACGGTGTTGCCGTCGACCTCGACGGGCGCCGGCAGGGCGCCCTTCTCGACGGTCGCGGTCCAGCCGGGAACGGGCTGCACGAGGACCGCCGTGAGCGGTGTGTCGGTCGGCAGGGCGACCTCGACCTTGACGGTCGAGGCCGTCTCCGACTCGGTCGGAACGCGGAAGTTGACCGTGGCGTAGCTGCCCGGCGTGGCGGTGTTCGGGTTGACGGTGACGTGTGCGGATGCCGCGAGGGGCACGCCCAGAGCGAGGGCGAGGCCGGCGGCCGCGCCCACGAGGGCGCGCGAAAGGGAACGGGACATGAAGGCTGCTTTCTGGATGTGCGCAGGCGTGATCGCACGCCGAAGCGCGAAGAGGTGAAGAGGGAGGGGGACTACGCCGCGAGCGGCGGACCCCGGTGCCTCATCACCGACAGCACGGTCATGCGGACCGTGAGCAGCGGCGCCTCCGGACGCATCCGCGGCGCGACGCGGGGGCGCGGCGCCGTGACGGGCGCGAGGGCGCGGAACGTGTCGGACAGAAGTCCGGCGACCGCGCGCAGCGCCCGCTCACCGGAGCCGAGCGCGACCACCGTGACGGCGGCGGCGAGCGCGTGCGCGACCCACATCCACGGCGATTCGGTGCCCGTGAGGCCGTGCGAGTGACCGGATGCCGCCACCTCGGCGAGCGCGGTCGCACCGGTGTGATGCCCGGCCGCGGCAATGCCCCCGCTGAGGTCGAGCGCCAGCAACGAATGGAACAGCAGCTGGCTGGCGGCGATCGCGGCCGTCAGCCGCCACCACGACACGGTGCGTCCGACGAGGGCGATGCACAGGGGCGACGCGAGGCTGAGGGCCAGGACGACGTTCAGGACGGCGGGCAGCTCACCGGCGGCGACGGTGTGCGACAGGGTCGCGACGAAGGTCGCGAGCACGGCGGCGGAGACCCCGCGTGCCGCGCGGCGTGCGCGCCCCGCTCTCGCCGACATGCCGGTCCTCCGTCTCCGTTCCCTGCCATTCCACCACACGGGTCGGACACCGCGGCGCCCGGGGACGCGGCCCCGACGACGCAGCACCCACCCGCCCCGATGTCGCGCCCCGGGCGTACGCTCGACCCATGTCCCCCTCGTTGCACGGCCGGTCCTGAGATGGGACGCCTGACCGCCTCGCGTCGCGTCACCCGCATCACGCTCGACGGCGTGAACAGACAGCGGCCGGATGCCGTGGCCGTCGAGGAGCCGCTCGAGATCCGGGTCGCCGGGTCACCGCTGTCGGTGACGATGCGCACGCCCGGCCACGACGTCGAGCTCGCCGCCGGGTTCCTCGTGTCCGAGGGAGTGATCCACCGCGGAGACCAGTTCGCGCGGGCGATCCACTGCGGAGGACCGGGCACCGGCGGCGCCGACGGCAACACCTACAACGTCCTCGATCTCACGCTCGCTCCCGGCGTGACGCTCCCCTCCGCCGACATCGCCCGCAACTTCTACACCACGAGTTCGTGCGGCGTGTGCGGCACGGCCTCCATAGAGGCCGTCGAGAAGGTGTCGTCCTACGACGTGTCGGGGGATGGCATCCGGGTCGAGGCCGTCGATCTCGCCGGCTTCCCCGACCGGCTGCGCGAGGGGCAGAAGGTGTTCGAGAAGACCGGTGGGCTGCACGCCGCGGCGCTCTTCGACGTCGCGACGGGCGAACTGCTCGTGGTGCGGGAAGACGTCGGGCGGCACAACGCCGTCGACAAGGTGGTCGGCTGGGCGCTGCTCAACGACCGGCTGCCGCTGCGCGGAATCGCGCTGCAGGTCTCGGGCCGGGTGAGCTTCGAGCTCGTGCAGAAGGCCGTGATGGCCGGCATCCCGATCCTGTCCGCCGTCTCCGCACCGTCGTCGCTCGCGATCGAACTGGCCGAGCGGGCGGGACTCACCGTCGCAGGATTCGTCCGCGGCGGCAGCATGAACCTCTACACACGTCCGGATCGCATCCTCGCTCCATCCACAACCCCCGCCATCGCCGAGACCTCCGGCGTACGCTGACCGAAGGCGCGCGGAGGGATGCCACCGTCTCGGCGCCGAAACCATCGGAGGGTGCACATGGGTGACGCGTTCGGGCTGATGAAAGACGCACCGCGTCAAGGCGGGCTCGGACCGGCCGTCACGGGCGACTGGGCGAGTACCGGCGAGTACGAGCACCCCGCCGCCGGATGGGGTGCCGCACTCACGGTCGGCAAGGTGCTGCTCGAGCAGCGCCAGCCGATCGCCGGCACCAAGGCGATGTTCACGATGAACCACCCGAAGAGCGGCTTCGACTGCCCCGGGTGCGCGTGGCCCGATGACAAGGGTGTCGCCCTCGACATCTGCGAGAACGGCATCAAGCACGTCACGTGGGAGATGACCCACAAGCGCGTCGGCAAGGAGTTCTTCGCCGAGCACTCCGTCTCCGAGCTCGCCGAGTGGTCCGATTTCGCCCTCGAGGATGCCGGTCGCCTCGTCGGACCGATGGCGTACGACGCCGCGACCGACCACTACGTCCCCATCTCGTGGAACGATGCGTTCCGGCTGATCGCCGAGCACCTGCACGGGCTCGACAGCCCCGACCAGGCGGCGTTCTACACCTCGGGGCGCCTCAGCAACGAGGCGTCGTTCCTGTACCAGCTGTTCGCGCGCGAACTCGGCACGAACAACCTCCCCGACTGCTCGAACATGTGCCACGAGGGCTCGGGCCGGGGGCTCACGGCATCCCTCGCCACGGGCAAGGGCACCGCCGACCTCGAGGACTGGCAGAACTGCGACGCCCTGTTCGTGCTCGGCGTCAACGCCGCGTCGAACGCCCCGCGCATGCTCACGAGCCTCGCCGAGGCCGTCGAGCGCGGTGCGCAGGTCGTGCACGTGAACCCGCTGCGCGAGGTCGCGGCCACGCGCACGATCGTGCCGCACGAGATCGTCGACATGGCGACGTTCCACGACCACCCGACGAGCACGCTCAACCTGCAGGTGCGCCCGGGCGGCGACCTGGCGCTGATCCGCGGCATGGCGAAGGTCGTGTTCGAGGCCGCCGAGCGCGACCCGTCGGTGCTCGATCAGGCCTTCATCGACGGCTACACCCACGATTACGAGGCGTACCGCGCGCTCGTCGAGGCGACCCCGTGGGACGCCCTCGTCACGCAGGCGGGGCTGACCGAGACCGAGATCCGCGCCGCGGCCGACATCTACCTCGCGTCGGAGCGCACCGTGATCAGCTGGTGCCTCGGCGTCAGCCAGCACGAGCACGGCGTCGACACCGTGCGCGAGATCGTCAACCTGCTGCTCCTGCGCGGCAACGTCGGCCGGCTCGGCACGGGGCCGTCGCCGGTGCGCGGCCACAGCAACGTGCAGGGCAACCGCACGTGCGGCATCAACCACAAGCCGACGGAGGAGTGGCTCGCGAAGCTCGACGAGGTGTGCGGCATCCGCTCGCCCCGCGATCCCGGACTCGACACCGTGCACACGGTCGCCGCACTCCACCGCGGCGACCTCAAGGTCTTCGTCGGGATGGGCGGCAACTTCGTGCGGGCCGCTCCCGACACGAAGCTCACGGCCGAGGGCATGAGCCGCTGCGAACTGACGGTGCACGTGAGCACGAAGCTCAACCGCAGCCACCTCACGCACGGCAAGGCGGCGCTGATCCTCCCGTGCCTCGGTCGCACCGAACGCGACGAGCAGGAATCCGGTCCGCAGTCGATCTCGACCGAGGATGCCATGAGCTCCGTCATGCTCTCGCTCGGGTCGCGCAAGCCCGCGTCGCCGCACCTGCTCAGCGAGCCGGCGATCATCGCCCGCATGGCGCGCGCCGCGATGCCCGAGTCGGCGACGCCATGGGAGTGGTACGTCGGCGACTACGACCGCATCCGCGACACCATGGCGAAGGTGCTGCCCGGGTTCGAGGGCTTCAACGAACTCGTCCGCCAGCACTGGGGCTTCCGCATCCCGCAGCCCGCGCGCGAGCGCGACTTCCGCACGCCCTCGGGCAAGGCGGAGTTCTCCACCGCCGAGCTGCCCGACGTGATCCCCGCCGACTCCGACGTGCTGGTGCTGCAGACCATGCGCTCGCACGACCAGTGGAACACCACGATCTACTCGGCCGACGACCGCTACCGCGGGGTCCGCAACATCCGCGAGCTCATCTTCATGAACCGCAAGGACATGCGCGACCGGGGGATCGCCGAGGGCGACCTCGTCGACATCGTGGCCACCTCGCGCGACGGGTCGGTGCGGAGCATCACGGCGTTCCGCGCGCTCGAGTACGACACCCCGCGCGGGAGCGCCGCCGGGTACTTCCCCGAGATGAACGTGCTGCTCGGCCCCGACGACTACAGCCGTCAGAGCGACCAGCCGCTGATGAAGAGCCTGCGCGTGCGGGTGGCGAAGACCGCCTGACCGGAAGCCGCCGCGCGGCGCGACCGCCGTCGCCGGCTCACGCCGTGGGTTCGGCCCCGAGCACCGCGCGCAGACCGGCGGAGTACTCCTCGAACGTCACTCTCACCCCGAACGCCCGCTGGACGATGTACCCCTGCGCGAGCGCGACCATGTGGAGGCTCAGGTCGGCGGCATCCGTGCCGGGATGCTCGGCCACCCACGGGCCGAGGGCCTCTTCGTAAGCGCGACGGATGCGCCCCACGATGTGGGTGATCAGCTGCTTCATCTCGGGGTCGATCGCGGCTTCCGCCCACATCTGCAGGACGACGGAGGCGGGGGTTCCGTCGTCGTCGAATCCGCGGAGGAAGCCGGCCACGAGGTCCAGCGGCGAGCGCGGCGCCGCATCGGAGGCGGCGATGTTCGCCTCCCGCGCCCCGATCACGGTGTTCGCGGCGTAGAGCGCGATCTGCGCCTTGCTCTCGAAGTGCGAGTAGATCGAGCCCGTCGAGAGCCCGGACTCGGCGGAGATGTCGGCGATCGCCGTGCGCGTGAGTCCCTTGCGCTCCATCACCCGGATCGCGGCGGCGACGATCTCGTCGCGGCGGGCCTGCGAGGACGCTTCCGTGAGTCTCGGCATGCAAACAGAGTACCCGTTCTGTATAGTCACACACAGAACGTTCATTCTTTTTGGAGGTCTTCGTGGCCACGCCCACCGATCCGCCCACCCACTGGGCCCGCTCCCTCGCCATCGCCGTCGGCGCGGCGGTCGCCGTCACGCTGATCGTCCTCGCGTTCCTGTGGCCCGTGGCCACGGCATCCGCGAAGGACATCCCGCTCGCCGTCGTCGGCGATCCGGCCGCGGTCGCACAGGTCGAGGACGGCCTCGCGAAGAACGCCGACGGCGTGTTCGCGCCCACGACCTCCGACAGCCGGGACGCCGCGATCGACGCGATCGAGCGGCGGGAGGTCTACGGCGCCGTCGTCACCGGGCAGCAGCCCGAGGTCCTCCTCGCGACGGCGGCGAGCCCCGCGGTGGCGACCGCGCTCCGCGGGGTGGCACAGGGTCTGCAGGCACAGGTGTCCGCTCAGCTGGCGGCGATGGGACAGAACCCCACCGCCGTCGCCGTCACCGTCACCGACGTCGTGCCCCTCGTCGACGCCGACCCCAACGGCGCGGGCATCGTCGCGATCGGGTTCCCCCTCGTCCTGGGGGGCCTCGCGGGTGGCATCCTGATCTCCCTGCTCGTGACCGGGGTCGCCCGACGGATCACGGCACTCGTCGTCTACGCGGCCGCCGCGGGAACCGCCGTCACCCTCATCGCGCACACGTGGTTCGGCATCCTGCCCGGCGATGCGCTCCCCCTCATCGCGGGCAACGCCCTCGCCATGCTCGGCACCGCGTCGTTCATCGTGGGTCTCAACGCGCTCATCGGCCCTCCCGGCATCGCGGTCGGCGCCGTGACGACGATGCTGATCGGCAACCCGCTGTCGGCGACCAGCATGCCCGTCCAGTTCCTCGCGGCGCCGTGGGGCGGAGTCGGACAGTTCTTCGTCCCGGGGGCCTCCGCGACGCTCATCCGCGACCTCGGCTACTTCCCCGCGGCGGACACGACACAGCCCTGGCTCGTCCTGGCCGCGTGGGCGCTCGTCGGTGTCGTGCTGAGCGTGATCGGCCACTGGCGCAACCGCGAGGTCGTCCACCTCGCGGAGTGAGGGACGGGACACAGCGAGCACTCCGCCCTCCGCGCCGCTAACGTGACCGGGCCGTGCAGCGGAGATCTCGCGAGACACGCCGCCCCCACACCGCCGCACACCGGCGTGTCGTCCACCGACTCCGCACGACGGCACGCCACCCGGCGGTCACTCCGCACGAGAGCGCCCCGCCGCAGCCGGGGCCGCCGCTCCCCGCCGCGCCCGGCGACACGCCCAACTAGACTGTCCCCGTCCGGCCCCTGCGATTCTTGGAGCTCAGCCGCGTGACCACCCCGAACCCCGCCGCCCGTACCGCTCTCGCCGACACCGTCGAGAACGCGATCGCGACCCCCGAGAAGGACCAGCCGTACGGCGCGCTCGGCCTCAAGGACGACGAGTACGCGAAGATCCGCGAGATCCTCGGCCGCCGCCCCACCAGCGGCGAGCTGGCGATGTACTCGGTCATGTGGAGCGAGCACTGCTCCTACAAGTCCAGCAAGATCTACCTGCGCCAGTTCGGCCAGAAGGTCAGCGACGAGATGAAGACCCGCCTCATGGTGGGCATGGGCCAGAACGCCGGCGTCGTCGACGTGGGCGACGGCTGGGCCGTCACCTTCAAGGTCGAGTCGCACAACCACCCGAGCTACATCGAGCCGTTCCAGGGTGCGGCCACCGGCGTCGGCGGCATCGTCCGCGACATCATCTCGATGGGCGCCCGCCCCGTCGCGGTGATGGACCAGCTGCGCTTCGGTGCCATCGACCACCCGGACACCCCGCGCGTCGTGCACGGCGTCACGAGCGGCATCTCGTTCTACGGCAACTGCCTCGGCCTGCCCAACATCGGCGGCGAGACGGTGTTCGACGCCGTCTACCAGGGCAACCCGCTCGTCAACGCCCTCGCGGTCGGCGTCATGCGCCACGAAGACATCAAGCTCGCCAACGCCACGGGCGTCGGCAACAAGGTCGTGCTGTTCGGTGCCCGCACGGGCGGCGACGGCATCGGCGGCGCGAGCATCCTGGCATCCGACACCTTCGCCGACGGCGGACCCACCAAGCGTCCCGCGGTGCAGGTGGGCGACCCGTTCGCCGAGAAGGTGCTCATCGAGTGCTGCCTCGAGCTGTACCGCGACGACCTCGTCGAGGCGATTCAGGACCTCGGGGCCGCGGGCATCTCGTGCGCCACGAGCGAGCTGGCCGCCAACGGCGACAGCGGCATGAAGGTCGAGCTGTCGAAGGTGCTGCTGCGCGACCCGTCGCTGACTCCGGAAGAGATCCTGATGTCGGAGTCGCAGGAGCGCATGATGGCGATCGTCGCGCCCGAGAAGCTCGACGCGTTCCTCGCCGTCGTCGGCAAGTGGGACGTCGAGACGAGCGTGCTCGGCGAGGTCACCGGCGACGGCCGCCTCGTCATCGACTGGTACGGCGAGCGCATCGTCGACGTCGACCCCTCGACCGTCGCGGTCGACGGCCCCGTCTACGAGCGGCCCGTCGCCTACCCGACGTGGATCGACGCGCTGAACGAGGACTCCGCGGCGAAGCTCCCGCGCGCCGCCGACAACGACGCGTTGCGCGCGCAGTTCACGACCCTCGTCGCGAGCCCCAACCTCGCCGACACCTCGTGGATCACGAACCAGTACGACTACTACGTGCTCGGCAACACGGCGCTGAGCTTCCCCGACGACGCCGGCATGATCCGCGTCGACGAGGAGACCGGGCTCGGCTTCGCGATCGCGACCGACTGCAACGGCCGCTACAACCAGCTCGACCCGTACAACGGCGCCAAGCTCGCCCTGGCCGAGGCGTACCGCAACGTCGCGGTCACCGGAGCGGTGCCCACCGCCGTCACCGACTGCCTCAACTTCGGCAGCCCCGAGAACCCCGAGGTCATGTGGCAGTTCAGCCAGGCCGTCGAGGGTCTCTCCGATGGATGCCTCGAGCTCGGCATCCCGGTCACGGGCGGCAACGTGTCGTTCTACAACCAGACCGGTGACCAGCCGATCCACCCGACCCCCGTGGTGGGTGTCCTGGGCATCATCGACGACGTCGCCGCGCGCATCCCGAGCGGATGGCAGGATGCCGGCGAGAACCTGTACCTGCTGGGCGTCACCGCCGACGAGCTCGACGGCTCGCAGTGGGCCGGCACCATCCACGACCACCTCGGCGGTCGTCCGCCGAAGGTCGACCTCGCGCAGGAGCGCAAGCTCGCCGAACTGCTGCAGGCCGCGGGATCTCAGTCGCTCGTCTCCAGCGCGCACGACCTCTCGTCGGGCGGTCTCGCCCAGGCCCTCGCCGAGGGCGTGATGCGCTTCGGCGTCGGTGCGCGCGTGTGGCTGACCGAGCTCATGGAACGTGACGGAGTGGATGCCACCGCCGCCCTGTTCAGCGAGTCGACCGGTCGCGTGCTCGTGAGCGTGCCGCGCGAAGAGGACGTGAAGTTCCGCGGCCTCTGCGACGGTCGCGGCTACCCGGTGCTGCGCATCGGCGTGACCGACGTCGAGCCGGGCACCGAGGCGACGCTGGAGATCCAGGACGTGTTCACCGTCCCCGTGTCGGAGCTGCGCCGCCTGTCGACCGAGACGCTTCCCGGCGTCTTCGGCCCGACGGTCACCGAGCCCGTCGCCTGAGCCGTTCCGGGTCACCCGCCCACGAAAGGAGTCGCCGATGACCGATCACGACGACGACATGGCGGGCTTCGACGCGCGCCGGCAGCGCCGCGTCAAGATCACCGCGTGGGTCGTGATCGGCGCCCTCGTCCTCACCGGCGGCGGCGCGACGGTGCTGTCGCTGATCTTCGGCTGAGGCCGCCCGCCCCTCCCCGCGACAAACGCTTCTCGCGGCGAGACACGGCCTCTCGTCGCGTTTCTCGGCGTGAATCGCGTTTATCGCGGAGAAGCGAGCGGGCGAGGCGGCGCGGGGCCGGGAAACTCCCCGCGGGATGCCAGACGACCGACGTAGCATGAGGACGTGGAACCGCTCCTCGCGCTGATGGCCGAATGGTGGTGGATCGCTCCCGCCGCGGCCGGAGCCGGCACCGTCGGCTGGATCGGCGTGCGCAACACCCGGCGTCGCGCGCTGCCCGCGGGAGGATCGACCACCGAGCGCGCCGCTCGCACGTGGGCGAACCGACCGATGAGCAAGGCGGCCGCTCGCCGCCTGGAGCTGGATGCCGCGCTGCTCGACCAGCAGAACGCGCGACACGCGGTCACGCGCGGTCGCGCCGAGGTGAAGATCGCGGATGCCGAAGTGATGCGCGCGCAGGCCGAGCGGGCGGCATCCCGTGCCTCGTCCGACGCGGTCGTCGCCGCGCGCGCCCGCCTCACCGCGGCTCAGCGCGAGTTGCGCGCCGCCTCGGCGGAGATCCGCGCCCGACGCGCCGCGGTGCGGGCGGCGAAGAGCATGCTGCCCGCCATCCGCGCCGGGAGCGCCCCGCTCCCCGTGGCCCGGTTGTTCGCCGAGCACGACGCGATCCTGCAGCGTTGGATGGCGTACGAGACCGACCCGGCCCTCGCGATCGACTTCCCGGCGATGAGCGATTCGCGCTCCCCCCTCACGGCCGAGTTCCTCCGCGCGCAGGAGCGCGCGCAATGGCTCCGCCCGTCCTCGACGTCGACCCGCCTCGAACCGGCCGACTTCCTCGCCTACCGCGACGCCGTGCGCGCCCTGCGCCACGCGTTCGAGCGGGCCGAACGCGCGGCGCGCCACGGCCGCGACGAGCGCCCGGCGGATGACACCTCCGACGTCTGGGGTCGTATGGCGTCGGAGTGGGCCGAGCAGGCGCAGCGGGCGGTGACGTGGTCGATGGAGAACATGGGGCGGGCGGCATCCAAGTCGTGGACCGAGCGCCAGGCCAAGCGCGGGCGGAAGAGCGACCCGGGCGCGTAGCGTGTCCCCGTGAACAACATGATGGAGTTCGCCGGAAACTACTGGTGGCTCGTCTTCCCGCTCTTCGGCATGACGATGGCCGCGGTCGGCCGCATCTCGAAGCAGCGGGAGCTCACGGCCCGCCGGCGCCACCGCGAGCAGCTCGAACTGCTCCGCGTGCAGGGCGGCGGGGCCGTGGCATCCACCCCCGCCCCGGTCGCCGCGACGCCGGCCGCGGGCGACGACCTCGGGCGCGTGGAAGCCCGGCACGACGACGTCACGCACCGCTGGCTCGACTACGAGCTCGATGTGGCGAAGCTCATCTCGTACCCGGCGATGAGCGACGGGCGGCAGCCGCTGACCGCCGCTTTCCTGCGCGCGAAGAAGGTCGCCGACACGCTGCGCCCGGCCGTGGGCGAGACTCCGGCTCCCGAGCGACTGAGGGAGTACCGCGACGCCGTGACCGACTACGAGGTCGCGTTCGAGCTCGCCGAACGCGACGCGCGGCGGGTCAAGGCCGCGGCGTTCACGCCCGAGGAGCGCAAACGCCTCGAGACGGCGCAGCAGCTCCTCGGCGTCGCCGTCGACCAGGCCGCGACACCGAACGAGCGGCAGGTCGCCTACCGCCGCGTGCGGCAGGAGCTCGACGGCCTCATCTGGTTGAGCGACGAGGCGGTCGAGAACCTCGAGAAGAAGGTCGCGCTCGAGTTGCCGTCTTCCACGCCGCCGGAGCCGGCCGCCTGACGCACCGCATCAGCGCACGCGGCGGATCCGCACGGGCCCTCGCGCGGTCGTCACGTCGACGACCTCGCCGCGCTGCGTGACCTCGACCTCCCCCGCGTCGACGAGGTGTCGCGCGGCGTCCCGCGCCGGTTGCATGAGGTCGCGCCACTCGTCGCCGCCGACGGCGCGGGCGGCCTCGGAGGGGCAGATCGTCGCCCCGGCGGCCCGCTGCGCGAGGAGTTCGCGAATGGATGCCACGAGCCGGGGATCCGCAGCAGATGACGGGGGCATGTGTCCAGTGTCCCCCCGCACGACGGCGTCGGGGCGAGAATCGGGCCGTGCCCCTGGAACGTCACGCCCCCACCCTCCCCGGCCGCGCCGTCATCGAGCAGCGGTGGAACCGCGCCGTGTTCGTGCACTGGCGTGTCGATCCCGATGAGGTCGCGCCGCTGCTCCCCGCCGGGACGCGTCCCGACGTGCACGACGGCGCGGCGTGGGTCGGGCTCGTGCCGTTCGTGCTGAGCGAGTTCCGCTTCCTCCCGCTGCCGCCGGTGCCGTTCGTCGGCACCTTCACCGAGATCAACGTCCGCACGTACGCCGTGGACGACGCCGGTCGCCGCGGGGTCGTCTTCCGGACGCTCGAGGCCGAGCACCTCGCGCCGGTGCTCGCGGCGCGCGCGCTGTTCGGGCTGCCGTACCGCTGGGCGCGGGCGGGGGTGCGCACCGACGGGCCGCTCATCGAGTACCGGTCGCGGCGGCACGGCGGGCGGCATCCGGGCACCCGCCTCCGGGCGCACCTCGGCACCGCCCCCGTCGACACCCCGCTGTCGCGGTTCCTCACCGCGCGCTGGGGGTTCCACGAACGGCACCTCGGTCGCACGATCTGGGCCGCGAACAGCCACGAGCCGTGGCCGCTGGTGACCGCCGAGCTCGAGGCCCTCGACGACGACCTCGTCGCGGATGCCGGCTTCCCGCAGCTGCGCGGACGCACGCCCGACTCGGTGCTCGCGATGCCCGCGGGACATCCCGGGTTCCGCACCCGCTTCACCCCCGCACGCGGCATCGCGAAAGCCCCCTCCGCCTGACACGGAGGGGGCTCGCGGATGGGGCGTCAGTCGCGCTGCGTCGGGAACGCGGCGGGGTTCTGCTCGAGCCACGCGTCGACGGCCTCGGCCTCACGGCCCTCGCCGTACTCGTTGACGACGAGGTCTTCGAGCGAGCCGTACTGCGCGTCGTCGAGCTGGATGCCGGCGATGAGCTCAGCGGCATCCGGGTACTTCTCTGCGAAGCCGGCCGTGCCGAGGAAGTGGAGCTTCTCGGGGTCGCCCATCAGGCCCTGCGGGTCGGCGAGGTCCTTCACGTCGTAGGCGTCGTTGGCCCAGAACGGACGCCAGAGCGTCACCGCGATGTCCTTCTGCGCCGCGATGGCGTTGTCGAGCTCGGTGAGCATCGCCGCGGTCGACGAGGTCACCAGCTCGAAGCCGCCGTCGAGGCCGTAGCCGGGCATCGCGACCTCCTGCGTCTGCTTCGTCAGGCCCGCCCCGGGCTCGATGCCGTAGATCTTGCCGTCGAACCGGGCGGCGTTCGCCTGCAGCTGGTCGATCGAGTCGATGTCGACGTAGCTGGGCACGGCGATCGTGAGCTTGGCGTTGTCGTAGTACGAGCCGAGGTCTTCGATCGCGTCGCCGTAGGTGTCCATGTACGACTTGTGGGTCAGCTCGGGCCAGGCCGACGGGTAGATGTCGACGTCGCCCTGCGCGAGCCCGGCGTACAGCGGCCCCGCCTCGGTCAGCGTCTGCATCTTGACGGTGTAGCCGAGCTTGCCGAGCTGGTCCTCGAGGAGGTAGGCGGTGCTGAGGCCGTCCGTCCACGAGGGCAGGAAGCCCAGCGTGATCGTGCCCTTGTCGCCGCCGTCGCCGGCGCCGCCCTCGGCCTGGTTGCCGCTCGCGCATCCGGCGAGCCCGAGGGCCGCCACGGCGCCGAGGGCGAGTGCTGCGGTGAGGTGTCGCGTGTTCTTCATGTGATCTTCCGTTCCGTATGTGATTTCCGTGGTGCAGGGGGGAGGCAGTGGATTCAGGCGCCCGTCGTGATGGGGGCGCGGCGCGGGGAGGCGACCTGGCGCTCGGCCTCGCCTGCGGCATCGGCGGCCGGGCCGCCGGAGGCGGGGGCGCCGGGACCGCGGCGGCGGCCCAGCACCGCCAGCAGCGACGACGTGTTCGCGGCGCGGGTACCGAGGGCTGCGGTGAGGCGGTCGAGGTACACCGCGAGGATGACCACGCTGAGCCCCGCCTCGACGCCCTTGGGGAGGTTGACCGTCGAGATCGACTGCACGACCTCCTTTCCGAGACCGTCGGCACCGACCATGCCCGCCACGACCGCCATCGACAGCGCGAGCATGATGACCTGGTTGACGCCGGCCATGATCGTCGGCATCGCGAGCGGGAGCTGGATGCCACGGAGGATCTGCCCGGGCGTCGCACCGAACGCGTGTCCGGCCTCGACGGTCTCGGCATCCACTCCCCGGATGCCGAGTTCGGTCAGGCGCACCCCCGGGGGCAGGGCGAAGATCACCGTCGCGACGACGCCGGGGACGACGCCGATGCTGAAGAAGGTGATCGCGGGGATGAGGTACACGAACGCCGGCATCGTCTGCATGAAGTCGAGGACCGGCTTCATCACGGCGCGGACCGCGGGATTGCGCGCCGACCAGATGCCCAGCGGCACCGAGATCGCCACGGCGACGGCCGCCGCGACGACGACGAGCGCGAGCGTCTGCATCGCGGTCACCCACTGCCCCATGGCGAGGATCAGCGCGAACCCGACGACGGTGCCGATCGCGAGCTTCCACGAACGCACGAGCCAGGCCAGCAGGGCGGCGACGACGATCACGACGATGATCGGCGCGGCCAGCAGGACGTCGCTGAGTCCCCCGACGAGGAAGCGGACGACCACGGCGATCACGTCGAACAGGCCCGACAGGTTGTCGCGGAGCCAGTCCACGCCCGCGTCGACCCACGTCCCGACCGGAATACGGAACCCGTCCATCAGCGCACCCCCTCGATTCCGGATGCCACGGCTTCCGGCGCGTCACCCGCGTCCGCCAGCACGGCGTCGATCTCGGCCGAGGGCACGGGCTGCGGGAGCACGGTGATCTCCTCGGTGGCGGTGGGCCCGGGGCCGAGCGCCGCGAGCAGCGTGACGCGCGGGATGACGCCGGTGAGGCGTCCCTCCGCATCCAGGACCGCCAGCGGCAGCGGCGACTCGACGGCGGGCACGAACAGGTTCATGAGCACCTCGTCCTCGCGGACGCTGTGCGGCACGGGCTTCAGACGCCCGAGCAGCGAGCTCTCCCCCGCGCGGACGAGCTTCACGGCATCCCGGTCGGTGACGATCCCGAGGAGCTTGCGGTCGCGATCGGTGACGTACACGGCCGACATGTAGGCGTCGCGCATCTGGCGGAGGGCCGTGCGCGGACCCGCGCCGGCATCCACGCGGGGACGGGGACGTTCCATGACGTTCGCCGCCGTGAGCACCCGGGCGCGGTCGACGTCCTGGACGAACTGCTCGACGTAGTCGTTCGCGGGGTCCGTGAGGATGTCCTCCGGCGTTCCGATCTGGACGATACGGCCGTCGCGCATGACCGCGATGCGGTCACCGAGGAACATCGCCTCGTTGAGGTCGTGCGTGATGAACACGATCGTCTTCTTCAGCGTCCGCTGCAGCTCGAGCAGCTGCTCCTGCATCTCGCGGCGGATGAGCGGATCGAGCGCACTGAACGCCTCGTCCATGAGCAGGATGTCGGTGTCGGCGGCGAGGGCGCGGGCAATGCCGACGCGCTGCTGCATCCCGCCGGAGAGGGCCGAGGGGAGCTTGTCGCCCCACCCCTCAAGGCCCACCAGGGCGAGGATCTCGTCCGCCTTCGCGAGGCGTTCGGTCTTGCCGACGCCCCGGATCTCGAGCGGGTACGCCACGTTCGCGGCGACCGTGCGGTGCGGCAGGAGGGCGAAGTGCTGGAACACCATCGCGATGCGCTCGCGGCGCAGGTTCCGCAGCCGCGCGGTGCTCACACCGGTGAGCGGGTCGCCCTGCACCTCGACGGTGCCGGCCGTGGCGTCGTGCAGGCCGTTGAGCATGCGGATGATGGTGGACTTGCCGGAGCCGGAGAGGCCCATGATGACGAAGATCTCGCCGGGTTCGACGTCGAAGCTCGCGTCGATGACGGCGGCGGTTCCGGCGTCGCCGAGCTGGTCGCGCCGGGCACCGGCGCGGAGCTTCTCGACGGCGGACTGCGGGGAGCGGCCGAAGACCTTGAAGAGGTTCCTGGCCGCGATGGCATGCGGAGTGGTCACTGTGTGCACCTGCGCGGCCTCGGGTGGCCGCATCGGTCACGCCCGGGTGGCAGCCGCTCGGCGTTCACCGGGGGTGCGAACGCTCCGACGCCGGATGTCGGATCCGGGTCCTGGCCGCCGACCGTACGCTCGCGGCGCGACTCCCCCGAGCCGGCACCGGCGACCGCGGACTGGTCGGGTGGGCGGCCCGCTGGGGGCCTCCTCTACCGTTTCACGCTGATGGATCGGCTGGCAAACCGACCGCCGGCTTGCGTTTCCGGGACGACCGTGGCACACGCGGGCGCGTAGCGGGAAGGTGCACGGTCCCGTCGCCCCGGGCACGCCCGGGCGTGTCGGTCAGTCCTCCGCGGGGGCGCCGGCGGCGGACCGGTGGTGACGGATGACCTCGGCGACGACGAAGTTGAACCACTTCTCCGCGAACTCCGGATCGAGATCGGCCTCGGCGGCCAGACGCTTCAACCGGGCGATCTGCTGCTCTTCGCGAGAGGGGTCGGATGCCGGCATCCCGTGCTGCGCCTTGAGCACACCGACCTGCTTGGTACAGCGGAATCGCTCGGCGAGCAGGAAGATGAGCGCGGCGTCGATGTTGTCGATGCTGCCGCGCAGGCCCTGCAGGATCGTCGTGGGGTCGGCGTCGGTCATGGGTCCTCCGGACCCGACCCTATCGCGCACCCGCGGTCCGCCGCGGCGAGCCCTACAGTGTGACCATGAGCCGATCGTCGCACCCCGATCCTTCCGCCGAAGGCGCCAACGCCGGGGAGGTCACCTCGCGCGACCGGCCCGTGTGGTCGGCGATCGCGCGGCCCTACGCCGCGGGCTTCTTCCTCACGCTGGGCGGGCTCACGGCGCTCCTCCTCGGACTGTCGCTGTCGAACCTCTCCACGGTCCTCATCTACATCGCGATCGCCCTGTTCATCGCGCTCGCGCTCGATCCGCTCGTGCGGAGCCTGGTGCGCCGCGGCATCTCGCGGGCGTGGGCCATCGTCATCGTGTTCGGCGGACTCGCGGTCATCCTCGCCGCCGCCCTGTGGCTTCTGATCCCGCCGGTGGTGCGCCAGATCTCGCAGTTCATCGAGGACGTCCCGACCTTCGTCTCGGACCTCCGCGCCAGCGATTTCGTGCTGTGGATCGAGTCGAACTTCGGCGACAGCGTGGGCGACATCTTCAACGAGGTGCAGAAGTTCTTCACGAACCCGGCGAACCTCACCGCCATCGGCGGCGGTCTGCTGCAGGCCGGCGTGACCATCGCCACCGGCATCTCCGGCGCGATCATCGTGCTCGTGCTGAGCCTGTACTTCCTGGCATCCCTCCCGTCGATGAAGAACTCGCTCGTGCGCCTCAGCCCGGCGCGCAACCGCGAGACGGTGTCCGAGATGACGGGCCAGATCACCGACTCGGTCGGTGGCTACCTGTCGGGCATGGTCGTGCTGGCGCTGATCAACGCGGTGTTCGCCTTCATCGTGCTGACGCTCGTCGGGCAGCCCTTCGCGGCGCTGCTGGCGGCCTTCGCGTTCGGGATCACGCTCATCCCGCTCGTCGGGTCGGTGCTGTTCTGGGGCACCGCCACGGTGTTCACGCTCATCGTGAATCCGACGGCCGGACTGATCTTCGCCGTGGTCTACCTCGTGTACATGCAGGTCGAGGCATATGTGCTGACGCCGCGCGTGATGAGCCGGACCATCTCGGTCCCGGGATCGCTCGTCGTCATCGGCGCACTCGTCGGCGGCACGCTGCTCGGACTGCTCGGCGCCCTGGTCGCGATCCCGGTCACCGCCTCGCTGCTGCTGATCGTCAAGCAGATCATCATCCCGCGCCAGGACGCGAAGAAGTAGCGGATGCGGGGGCGCGGCCAAGCGCCCCCGCATCCGCCCCTCTACCGGCGATCCCGACGAGGGCGACGAGCCACGATGGTGCCGACGAAGAGCAGGACGACGGCGAGCGCGAGCGCGGAGAGCGGCCACACCGTGCCGGTGCGTGCGAGCGTCGCAGACCCCGTGACTCCGGCCGTCGTGGATCCGTCGATCGACGCGTTCGCCCCGGAGGGGGACGGCGAGGGAGTCGGAGTCGGAGTCGGGTCGACCGGTCCGGTCGTGCCCGTGTCGACCGTGACGGTCTGCGTTTCGGAGGTGTTCCCGGCGAGATCGGTCGCCCGCAGCACGACGGGGACCGTTCCTCCGCCCGAGGCGAGCGTCACCTGACCATCGACCACGGCGATCCAGGTGCCGTCGACCCGACGCTCGACCGTGCCGACGCCCGACAGGGCATCCGAGGCGGTGACCTCGACCACGTGCTCCGAGGCCTCGTGCGTCACGACCGTCGTCAGCGTCGGCGCGACGCCGTCGATCTTCACCGTCAACGCGATGCGTGACGACACGTTGCCCGCGGCGTCGACCGCCTCGGCCTCGACGAGGTGCGTGCCGTCAGCGGTGACCCGGAAGTCGTCGGTCAGCGCAGCCCACGCGCCACCGTCCACGCGCACGCGCACCGCCGGAGAGGGATCGGTGTCGTCGGTGACGGTCGCGGCGACCGGCACCGCGTCGCGGTACCAGCCCGAGGCGGGTACGGGGGGTGCCGCCTGGAACTCCAGCGTCGGCGCCGTGGTGTCGACCGGCGGCTGGTCTGCGGCGGCCCACACCTCGAACTCCGAGATGGCGGCCGACCCCTGACCCTCCGCGGCGCCCCACGACTGCATCACCGCGCGGACGGCCGTGGTCTCGACCGCGGTGAAGTGCACCTCGTTCGCGGTATCCGACGATCGTCCGTACGTGTCGGATGTCGCGACGTCCTCCCACGCGCCCGAGTCGTCGCGGTACTGCAGCACCCACGACCGTGGAGGGATCAGACCGGCATCGGCCTCGTCGGCCGCGTCGCGCGCGAACTGCACGCTCGCGCGGTCCACCGTCACCGGGCGATCCCAGGTCAGCTGGACCCACTGCTCGCCGACGCGCGGCCAGGTGCCCCACGGGGTGCCCGTGACGCTGCCGTCGTTCACGCCGCCGACGGGCGCCCAGCCGGAGGCCGACGATGCCGTCGGGGTCGCGTACGGCGCGATGTTGCCCGTCAGCGGCGCATCGGGCGACCGTGGAACGGTCACCGCGGTCGCGGTCGAGACGTTCCCCGCGGCGTCCGTCGCACGCACGTACACCACGTGCCGCTCCAGATCGGGCGCCGCGACGGCCGCCGTGTACGGCTGCCACGTGAGCGGGTCGTCCAGCGCGTACTCCATGCCGACCAGGCCCGAGCCGGCATCCGTGGCCGTCGCCGAGACCGATCGGGCGCCCGCGTCCAGCGTCGCCGTGACCGAAGGAGCGGTGGCGTCGATGCGGAAGGATGCCGTCGCCTCGGTCGAGACGTTGCCGGCGGCGTCCGTGGCGCGGGCGGTGACCGTGTGCGAGCCGTCCTCACGCACCACGGTGTCGACGCGGCGCACGTCGGGAGTCGTCGTGGCCGCCGCGCCGTCCACCGCCACCGAGAGGGCGACGCGCACGTCGCGGTCGTCGGTCGCATCGGCACGCGCGGTCACCGGTCCGACGAACCATCCGTCGGCGCCCTGGGGGCCGCGCGTCTCGAGCGACACCTCGGGGGCCGTGGCATCCACCGTCTCCCCGAGCACCTCGAGTTCGGAGACGCCGACCGCGGCGTTCGTGGTGCCGTCGGACTGCGCGTCGAGCACGGCACGGATGCCGGTGGTCGTCACGGGTGTGAACGACACGCGGCTGGGTGCCGACGCCTCGACCGGGTAGCCACCGGCTCCCGAGACCTCGGTCCAGACGCCGTCGACGAGCGCCTCGATGTGCCACGAGGCCGGCACGGCGACACCGTCGCCCGCGCCCGAGGCTCCTGCCACGTCGCTCCAGAAGTGCGCAGTGACCGCGTCGACGGTGACGGGCTTCTCCCACGTGTAGCCCACGTTGCGGGTCTCCGGACGCACGCCGTCCCAGGTGGCCCACGTCTGCGACGCCGACCCGCCCTGGTAGACGACGGTCCCGTCGTTGATCGAGGCGAGCGAGTTCCAGGCCGCAGTGAAGTCGGCGACCGGCGTGCCGGTCTTCGCCAGGTCGGTGCGCCAGGCGTCCGCGCCGATCACCGTGACGGTGGCCTGCACGCGACCGGCGGCATATCCCTGTGCCGTTCCGCTGACCGTGAAGGTGCCGGGCGCCGCGTAGGAGGCCGGATCGACGGCATCCCAGGTCACGGGTGCGGCCACGCGGTCGTCGCCGTACGCGAGCGCCACGGTGTCGGGCAGCTCGGGAGCCTCTCCGACGAGCGTGCTGGTGGCGGCCGGCTCCACACCGGTCGGGGCGACGGCACCCGCGGTCCACTCCTCCACCGCGAGGGCCGAGTAGCTCGACGACGCCCCCGAGCCCGGCGCGGCGTTCAGCGTCGCCCGCAACCGGGTCGTGGTCACGGGCGTGAACGTCACCTCGTGCAGCTCGCGCGTCGAGGTCGGGTACCCGCTCGGGTTCGCGATGTCGTTCCAGCGCCCGTCGGCCCAGTACTGCAGCTTCCACGACGACGGGGCCGAGACGCCGTCGCCACTGCCCGGCTCGCGGTCGCTCCAGAACTGGATCGACGAGCGGTCGATGCGCACGGGTTCGGGCCAGTCGTACTGGATCCACTGGGAGGCCGGTCGGTCGGCCGCGTACGAGCCCCACATGTCCGGCGGGAGCGGGTTCGGGCGCACGATGCCGTCGTTCAGCGCCGCCTTCCAATACTGCACGGGCACCGGTTCGTTCGACGCCGAGACCGTGGCCCACGGGGCGACGTTCGCCGAGGGGGTCGTTCTGATGTCGTGCGCCGGAGTGGTGACCACGGGCTTCATGCGCGCCGGGGTCACGGAGTCGTCCCACTGCACCTCGTCGACGGCCACCGACCGCCGGAAGTGGTTCCCGCCTGCGGCATCCGCCGTGTGATAGGCCATGTACCAGGCGCCGTGGTACTCGGTGATGGCGGGGTGGCTGGTGGTCGACGAGACGGGCGCGAGCACCCGGCCCTGCGAGGTCCACGGTCCCATCGGGGTCGGCGCGGTCGAGTAGGCGATGCACGCGTGGTAGACCGCGGGGGTGCACCAGCTGTCGGGCCCGGCCGTGTTGGCCGCATAGGCGAGGTAGTACGTGCCCTTCCGCTCGAACAGCCAGGCGGCCTCGAAGAAGCCGTCGACCCCGCTGCGGAATTCGGTGGGGGTGCCGATCATCGTCTTCATGTCGGATGCCAGCTCGACACCGAACAGCCGGCTGAAGCTGCCCCAGTACATCCACACGCGGCCGTCGTCGGTGACGTAGACGGTGGGATCGATGTTGTGGGCGTCGTTGCCCAGGATCTTCTGCGACACGATCGGGCCGCCGGCGTAGTCCTTCCACGGGCCCAGCGGGGTGTCGGAGACCGCGACGCCGATGCCGAACGGATCGGGCGAACTGCTGCCGGCCTCGTGCACGGGCACGTACCAGTAGTAGCGGCCGTCGCCGCCCTGCACGACCTGACCGGCGTAGGCGCGGCCCGGCGTCGCCCAGGAGAAGACCTGCTCGGGGCGCATGAGCGACGGGTGGTGCTCCCAGGAGCCGCCCTCGACGTCGGTGGTCGAGAACGCCTGCCATTCGTTCATGACGAAGTCGTTCGTCGTCGCGTCGGCCTCGTCACGGCCGGCGTAGACGTACAGCGTGTCGTCGGCGACGAGGGTGGCCGGATCGGCGGAGTACACCGACCCGTCGCCGATCAGGGGGTTGGGGAGGGCCGCGGCGGGGCTCGCGGGCGTGAGCGCCAGCACTCCTCCCACGAGGCCCAGGACGGTCGCGGCGGCCCACAGTCGCCGCGGGGCAGGACGGATCACGGTGGTCTCCTTCGACCGGGGGGAAGTGCGGAAGGGGCCGGGGGCGAAACGCCCCCGGCCCCGGTTCGTCAGGCCGAGCGGCGCCGACGGTGGTACGCGATCGCCAGGACGATCAGCCCGAGCAGCAGCACGCTCACGCCGATGCCGATCGCGACCTGCGTCGACGCGGCATCCTGTCCGGTGACCGCCAGCGGCGGCGTCTGCGACGACGTCGCGCCGGGAGCGACCACGGTCACCTGCGCCGTGAGCTCACCGCCGGGCACCACGAGCGCCACGGTGTGCACCCCCGACTCGGCGTATGCCGGGACGGTGAACACTCCGTTCGCGGTGCCGTCGGCCCCGACCGTCAGGGTGCCCAGGCGGGCCGGGGTGGAGCGGAACTCCACCGCGAACACCGTGCCCGGCGCAGCCCCGCTGACCGAGACGGGCAGCTGCCCGCCCGGCGCCACCTGCGCGACGCCGATCCGGATGACCTCGTTGCCGGTGAGCGAGCCGCTGGGCTCGGCGCCGGGATCGGTGCCGCCCCCGCCGGGGTTCGTGCCCGGGTCGGTGCCCGGATCCGTGGTCTTCGCCGGCACGGCGACCTCCACGACATCCGACACGTTGCCCGCGACGTCGGTCACCCGCACGCGCACCGTCGTGGCGGCGTCGCCGACGGCGGTGACGCCGGTCGCAGCGGTCCACGCCCCACCACCGAGCTGGTACTCCACGACGGCCACGCCCGAACCGGCATCCGTACCGGTGGGGGTCACGGTGCGCGACGGGGCGTTCCAGCCCGCGTCGGCGACCGGCTTGGTGGCATCCCGCTTCACCTCGACGCCCGCGGGCTCGGAGGTGTTGCCGGCGACATCCTTCGCCCGGAAGGAGACCGTGGTCGCACCGTCGCTCGTGACCTCGACCGGCGCGGTGTACCGCGACCACTCGCCGCCGCCCACGCGGACCTCGACGACGGGAGTGTCGTCACGGTCGTCGATGGCGGTCGCCGAGACCTTCACCGTGCCGGTGTACCAGCCGCTCGCGGGAGCGACCGGGTCGACCGAGGTGGTGACGACAGGCGCCTGCGTGTCGGGGACCGGCGTCTCCGGCTGCTCCCACACCTGCCATTCCTTGATGCCGACGCTGCCCTTGCCCTGCTCGGTCCCGACGGGGTCGAGCGCCAGGCGGAGCTTCGTCGTGGTCACCGGGTCGAACGTCACCGTGTTGTAGGTGTCCTTCGCCGTGCCGTACGCGCCGGCGTTCTTCACCGGCACCCACGCGCTGGTCGTGGCATCCCAGTACTCGGCCTCCCACTTCGCGGGGACGTCGATGCCGAGTCCCTGCGCATCGATGTTCGACACGAAGTACACGCCCAGTTCGCCGACCGTCACCGGCTCGGTCCAGTCGTACTGCACCCACTGGTCGGTCACCGCGGGCCAGACGCCCCACACGTTCGCGTTGTCGTTGGGGGCGACGTCGCCGGAGGACGTGGGCTGGACGTTGTCGTTCAGACCCGTGACCTTGTTCCAGGCGGCGGTTCCGGATGCCGTGGGCGTGGCGAGCAGGGCGACGTTGCGCTTCTGCGACCCGTCGGCCTTCGGCACCGTGCGCTCGACCACCGGCGAGACGTTGCCCGCCGTGTCGGTGGAGCGCACCTGCACCTTCGTCTCGTCGAGTCCGACGAGCACGGAGCCCGTCAGCGCCTTCCACTCGCCGGAGTCGCCCAGGCGGTACTCGATCGAGGCCACGCCCGAGCCGGAGTCCGTCGCGGTGGCCTTGACCGTGCGCGAGACCGCGTCGGTGGTCACCTCGACGGCCGGATCCGTGGTGTCGATGCGCACGGTCTGCTCGGCCACCGGCGACGTGTTGCCCGCCGCGTCGGTCGCCCGGGCCTGCACGACGTGGGCTCCGTCGCCGGTCACCGAGACGGTGCCGGTGTAGGCCGCCCAGGCGCCCGCATCCACGCGCACCTCGATGCGCGGGGCCGCGTCCTGATCGTCGCGCGCCGTCACGTCGACGGCGACTGCCTGCGTGTACCAGCCCGAGCCCGGAGCCGCCGGCGACACCTGGAAGGCCACCGTGGGCGCCTTCGTGTCGTCACCGCCGGACCCGACCGTCACCGCGGCCGACGCGGCCTTGGTGCCGGGCAGGTCGCTCTGCACCGTGCCCGCGACCGTGAACTGTCCCGGCGCGGCGTAGGAGTCCGCGGCGACCGCGTCCCACGTGACCGGGAGGTCCTGACGCGAGCCGTCGTTGAACAGCACGCCCACGGTCTTCGGCAGCACCGGCGCGACACCCGGCTGGGTGCGGCTGGTCACGGCATCCACCTGGTTGATCTGACCGGGAGCGGTCGCGCGGACCCACACGGTCGCCTTGGCCGAGACGGGCGAGCCGGGGACGATGCCCGACACCGGGAAGCTGCCCTCACCGGCGACCTGCGCGTCGGTGACCTGGGCCCACGTCACGGGGAGGTCGGCGTGGCTGCCGTCCGAGTACGTGGCATCCACCGTCGCGGGGAGCGTCGGCTTCGTGCCCACGGCCGTGCGCACGTCGATCGGCTCGATCGAGGTCGGCGCGTCGGCGAACACCTTGAGCTCGCTGACGGCGACGGCCGCGTACGGTCCGTTGCCCGCGGCCTGCAGCACGACGCGGAGCCGCGTGGTGGTCACGGCGTCGAAGGTGACGGAGTTGGTCGCGTCGCGCTTCACCGTGTACTCCGACGGGTTTCCCACGTCGGCCCAGTCGGAACCGGTCCAGTACTGCGCCTTCCACCCCTTCGGGACGTTGACGCCGTTGCTGGAGTTCGGGTCGGTCTGGTCGCTCCAGAAGCCGATCTCGGCCCCCGCGATTCGCTGCGGCGTCTTCCACTCGTACTGGAGCCAGCGGGTCGCCGGGTGGTTGCCCGACCACGTGCCCCAGATGTCGCTCTGGCTGCCGCCGGTGAAGAACACCTTCCCGTCGTTGACCGCCTTGACGTTGTTCCAGCCCGCGGTGTACTCCGCGGTCGGGGTCGCCTCGGGGGCGACGTTCGTGCCGGCGGTGACCGGCTCGCCCTGCACGGTGACGTCGGTCTGCGACGTCTTCTCCCCGTCGTCGGCGGTCAGGCGCAGCACGTACTGCCCCTTGTCCGAGAAGCGGGCCGTGGTCGAGGCGGACGCGGCGTCGTCGAACAGCACCGTCGCCCCCTCGGGCGCGCTCACCACCGACCAGGTCGACGACACGGTGCCCGCGGGCAGCCCGTCGTCCTTGACCGTGCCGACGAGCGCGGCCGCGCCGCCGACCGACGCCTGGAGGTTCTGCCACGCCGTGACCAGGGGAGCCTGGTTCGTGGATGCCGGGGCGGCGACGCCCGTGTGGAACACCTGCAGTTCCTTGACACCGGTCTTCATGCCGCTGGCGTGGGTCACCGTCAGGCGCACGGCGTCACCGGTCACCTCGGGGAACTGGACGTGGTTGTAGTTCGCGCGGGGGTACGCGGGTGTGCGGGCCTGCTGCGGGATCACCGACCACTGCCCGCCCCGGCGCACCTCGAGCGTGTAGACCGACGGCTCGGCGTACCCCGGCGCGGTCGCCGACGACGAGCTGTCGTAGAAGTAGGGACGGATGTCGTCGAAGGTCTTCTCGCCGCCGAGCTCGACGGTGAGGGAGTCCTTCGCGTTCGGCGATCCGGCGGTCCCCCAGAAGGGCTCGTTGATGGTCGTGCCGTCGACCGCGCCCTTCGGGTCGCGGCCCGCGGCCGAGAAGGTGGCCGTCGCCGAGGCGGCGAGGTTCGCACTGCCCGTGCTGGCGGTGCGGACGTCGGCACCGGCCTTGGCGAACAGGTCGACCACGCGGGCGTCGTCGGCGAAGCGCACGTCCTGCGGCGCCTGGACCGACGAGGTCGTCGCGGTGGTGACCTTCGCGTCGCCCTTGACGACCTGCACCGTTCCGGTGGCCGGGTCGTAGATGACGTGCGACAGCTTGTCGACGGTGAAGGCGAGCTTGCCGTCGAGGAACACCGAGTAGCCCTCGGGCACGTCGTCGCCGTAGTACCGCGTCCCGCCCGGAGCGTCCCACGTGACGGTCAGGTCACGGTCGCGGTACCGGATGTTGTTCGCGGTGAAGTGGTCCCACCCGATGTCGATCGGGTCGAGTTCGATCTTGGCGTCGTCGCGGGTGCGCACGCCCATCGCGTCCTCGATCATCGTGAAGTTCGTCGCGCCGAGGATCGTGTGGTGGATCCAGGAGCGGTAGTCGATCTTCTGCGGGTTCGCCGAGCCGTTGGCCCAGAACTCGTTCTGGTCGGGCAGACGGTTGTCGCCGCCGTTCTGATAGTGCGCCCACGCGTTCCAGTACAGGAGCTTCTTGTACGACTCCGCGGTGATGGCATCCGTCGGGTAGTCGCGCAGGACCTTCGACATCATCCGGAACATCACCGTGGAGTTGATGACCGAGAAGTTGTTGCTGCCCTGGCCGCCGGTGGCGTTGTACGCCGCCTGGTCGGCCTGGTTCGCGGTGTAGAAGGGGAAGATCGGGTACTGCTTGTCGTCCGCGAAGAGCCGCAGCGCCTGGACGTAGTCGTCCTTGTAGTCGGCGTCGCCGGGCTTGGGCACGAGGCCCACGGTGAACGGGTAGTAGTTGTTGATCTCCTTCCACGGCACGTGCTCGCCGTTGTTCGCCATGGCGTGCTCGAGGAGCTTGCGGTCGGGGTTCCACAGCACCTTCATGACCTGCGCCTTGATGTTCTGCGCGAACGCCTCCATCTCGGCGGCCTTCGCGGTGTCACCGGCGGTGCGGTAGGCCTCGGCCGAGGCGAGCGCGTTGGAGTACAGGTAAGCGTTCTCGGCGCGGTCCTGGTAGCCGGCCTTCCAGTGGAACGACACGGCATCCGCGTCGTTGCCCGTCATCGCGCCCCAGTTGTATTCGATGAGGCCGTTCTTGTTGAAGTCGTAGGCGTCCTGCAGGCCCTTGACGTCGTCCTCGGCGTACTTGGCGAGGTTCCCGGCGATGGCGCTGGGTCCGCCGTGCAGCTCGTAGGAGCGCCACGCGGCCTCGGAGATGTACTGGGTGTAGCTGTTCGACCAGTTGGCCGGGTCGCCCGGGTTGTCGACGAATTTGTAGCTCTTGCTCGTCTCCCCCGTCGACACCCAGGGGCCGTAGGAGTAGATCGGGTCGCGGAAGTACTTCAGATCGTCGATGAACATGCCCGTGGTGAGCACGATCGAGTTGTTGTACCCGAGCACGCCTTCCATGGCGACCGGGAACTGGTAGGTGTTGCCGGGCATGTCGGCGTCGAGGAAGTTGAACCGCATGAGCCACCACCGGTAGAACAACGACTTGTCGATGTTGTCCTCGGGGGTGTCCAGGTACGGCACGTTCTCGGCCCACCACCGGTTGTAGGAGGTGACGTGGCCGGTGTACGCCTCGGCGGGCGACTGCGCCCGCGTGGCGTCGTACTCGCTGCGGGACTCGGCGATCTCGTCGGTGACGAGGCCGAGCTGCACCTTGGCGGTCGCGCTGCCGCCGGCGGGCACCGACAGCGTGCGCGTGAGGGTCTGGCCCGCGGGCGCGAAGCCGTCTCCCGAGAAACGGGGCGAGATCTTGGTGAGGTTGTTGAGCGCCTCGACGTGACCGACCAGCTCGTCGCCCTCCGCGGACACCGCGTACGGGGAGGATGCCACGAGCTCGACGTCGACCGCACCGCCGGTGGAGCGCACGTCGAGGTTCGTCACCAGCACGTTGGCGTCGGTGATGAACTTCGTCTGCACGATCTCGAGCCCGCCGCCGCGGTGGACGCTGCGCCAGTAGCTCGGGGTCTGCTTGCGCTGGGCGACGTCTTCGGTCAGCGGCACGTCGGCGCCGTTCACCCGCGCCGCGATGGTGTAGCCGGAGCGGCCGTCGATCGATTCCCAGTAGGCGAGCTGCCCGCCGAAGCCGAGGGCGGACGGGTCGTGCTCCTTCATGAAGGCCGCACGCCCGCGCGTGAACAGCCACTGGTTGTTGTCGCCGAAGCTGCCGGCGTCGCCCGTGCGGGCGAGCATCCGGTCCATCCAGAAGTCCTTGTCGACGCTGGTGCCCGCGCCGGCCGCCACGTCGGCGTCGAAGATCTTCTGGAGCTGGTTACCGGGGGTGTAGGTCACCCCCGTCGCGGGGACCGGGGTGGGGCTGCCCGAGAACGTCGGGTAGCCGATGTCGGTGTTGGCCGCCTGTGCGGGGGCCGCGACGACCAGGGTCGCGACGACGGCTGCGGAAGCGATCGTCCCGATGGCCGCGCGGCAGGTGCGACGGCTCGTGCGGTGTGGGGAGTCCACGATGTCTCATCCTCTCGGTCTCTCTCCTCACCGAGAGAGACATGCGGGATGAAACGCTAAGGAAACGCTTACGTTTTCTCAATCCTTTTCGAAGATTTCGAAGGACGCGAAAACTCAGCGCCGCGCGATGGTCGATCCGCGGATGATCAACCGCACCGGCAACTGACTCGTCCCCGACTCCAGCCGCGCGCCGTCGATCGCCTCGAACACGCGCTGCGCGGCGAGCCGACCGAGACGCTGCAGGTTGGCATCCACCGTCGTGAGCGCCGGACGGGAGTTCGTCGCGAGGATCTCCCAGTTGTCGTATCCGACCACGGCGAGGTCGTCGGGGACCGTCCGCCCGAGCTCGCGCGCCGTGTCGAGCACGCCGCGGGCGATCTGGTCGGAACCCGCGAAGATCCCGTCGATGTCGGGGTGCTGCGACAACAGCATCGCCGCCGCGTCGCGCCCCCAGTTCTCGGTCCACTCCGAGAACATCGGTTCGCCGACCAGCTCGAGGCCGGCCGCGGCGAGCCCCTCCCGGGCGCCGGCGAGGCGGTCCTTCGCGGCGGCGTACGTGGGGTCTCCGGACACGTGGGCGATGCGGGTGCGCCCGCACGAGACGAGGTGCTCCACGGCCAACCGGCCGCCCGCGCGGTTGTCCGGCACGAGGGACATGTCGCGCGGATCGTCGGACGGCGAGTACGCGTACACCACGGGTACGGGGATGTCGGGTCCGAGCGACGGCCGCGGATCCGTCGCGCGGCCGACCACGATGATCCCGTCCACGCGCCGACTCAGCAGCGCGCGCAGGTGATGCTGCTCGCGGATGGCGTCCCCGCGGGCGTCGCACAGGAAGACGTTGACCTGGCCCGCACCGAACGCGTCCTCGGCGCCCATCAGGATCGGCAGGACGAAACGACCTTCGAGGTCGCTCGTGAGCAGGCCCACCGTCCCCGTCCGCCCGGCGACCAACCCCCGCGCCATCGCGTTCGGGGTGAAGGACAGCTCGTCCGCGGCGAGGAGCACGCGCCGCCGCGTCGCGTCGGCCACATCCTCTCGCCCGTTGAGCGCCTTGGACGCCGTCGCGATCGAGACCTGGGCACGCTTGGCCACATCGCCGAGCGTCACCGCGCGGTTCGCCCCGTTGCCATTCACGCTCGCCCCTTCCGAAAACCTTATCGAGATGTGTTGACCATAGCGCCTTCGCCGGATAGTGTCCCGAAATGGGTTTCGGCTTTTCGAACCCGACCCGATCACATGTGCGACAGCGGCGCCCGCCGCAGCGCTTACTCGATGAAGAGCAAGAGGAGAACCGATGAAGCTTTCCCGAAGCCGCACCGCGGTGCGGACGCTGACGGCCGCGCTCGCGGCCGGCGTCCTGGTGGGTTCGCTCGCCGCCTGTTCCGGGGGCGGCTCGACCGCAGCCCCGCAGGACATTCCGGCCACCGGCACGGATGACGGCGCGACGCTGACCCTGTGGACGCGCGCGCCCCTGGAGAAGCAGGCCAAGGACCTCGTGGCGGCCTACAACAGCACCCACAAGAACCAGGTCGAGCTCACCGTCGTCCCCAACGACGACTACGTCGCCAAGGTCGGCGCCGCCGCCGGCTCGGGCGGGCTCCCCGACCTCTTCGCCGCCGACATCGTCTACGTGCCCAACTGGGTGCAGCAGGGGCTGTTCCAGGACATCTCCACCCAGATCGACGGCCTCTCCTACAAGGACACGATCAACAAGGGCCACCTGGATGCCGGCACCCTCGACGGCAAGGAGTACGTCCTGCCGTTCGTGCTCGACCTGTCCGTGATGATGTGGAACAAGGACCTCGTGAAGGAGGCCGGTCTCGATCCCGAGAAGGCGCCCGCGACCATCGCCGACTTCGCCAAGACCGCCAAGGCCGTGCAGGCGCTGAACAAGCCCGGCGTGTCCGGCACGTCGACGGGCCTGAACTGCGGCGGTTGCCTCCTCTTCACCTGGTTCCCGTCGATCTGGGCCTCGGGCGAAGAGGTCCTCAACGCCGACGGCACGGCCTCGCTGCTGAACAACGACGCCGCCAAGGAGGTCTACTCCACCTGGAAGGACCTCGACGCCGCGGGCGCCGTCGCTCCCGGTTCGGCCGACGAGACCGGCGCCACCTGGGTCGCGGGCTTCCAGGAGGGCAAGGTCGGCATCATGCCCTTCCCCGCCACGCTCCTCTCGGGCCTGAAGTTCGACGCCGGCGTCTCGGGCATCCCGGGCGTCGAGGGCGGCGAGTCGACGTTCGTCGGCGGTGACGGCATCGGCATCTCCAAGGACTCGAAGCAGTCCCCGCAGGCCTGGAACTTCCTGTCGTGGCTGACGTCCGAGGACGCTCAGGTCGGCGTCCTCGCCAAGGGCGGCAGCACGGTCGCGCGCTCCGACCTCGCGAACAACGAGTACTCCGCGAAGGACCCGCGTCAGGTCGCGATCAACGAGGTCGCGGGCAAGGGCAAGACGCCCGTCGCGCTCAACTTCCAGCAGGCGTTCAACGCGCCCGGCAGCCCGTGGCTGACGTTGGTGCGCAACGCCGTGCTCAACGGCACGAACACCGTCGACGCCGACAACGACGAGATCACTGCGGTCCTGGCCCAGTGAGTCCCGGTGGGGCGTCGTCCACGCGGCGACGCCCCACATCCCCCTTCGGAAGGAATGACGTGGCCCTCTCCACACCCCTCCGGCGGAAGCGTTACTCACGCTCCGCCCTCGGCGGCCCGCTCCAGGGCTGGCTCTACGCCGCCCCGACGGCGCTGTTCGTCGTCGCGCTGTTCATCATCCCCCTGCTGCTGGTACTGCAGATGTCGGGCTCGGAGTGGCCGCTGCTGCGCGGGAACATGGGCCCGAACTTCCCCGAGAACTTCGTGGATGCCGTGAACCACCGCCTCTTCTGGGAGTCGATCCGCTTCACGCTGCTGTACACGGTGATCACGACGGTCCTGTTGATCGGGCTCGGCCTGGGGCTCGCGCTGCTCGTCCAGGAATCCAGCCGCTGGAAGGGGTTCCTCCGCACCGCCTTCCTCCTCCCGAGCGCCCTCGGCCTCGCCTCGGCATCCCTGCTCTTCTACGTGCTCTACTCCCCCATCGCCGGCCCCTTCGCGGGTCTCATGCAGTCGTGGGGGATCACCTTCCTCGGCTCGCCCGAGGGCGCCCTGTGGTCGACGGTGTTCCTCATCGTGTGGCGCTTCGCCGGCTTCTACATGCTCCTGCTGCTCGTCGGCCTCCAGGGCATCCCGGAGGAGCTCTATGAGGCGGCGCGGATCGACGGAGCCTCGCGCGGACAGATCTTCCGTGACATCACCGTGCCGCTGCTGCGCCCCACTTTCGCCCTCACGACCGTCATGTGCGTGACCGGCTCGCTGCTGGCGTTCGACCAGTTCTACATCCTGACCAAGGGCGGACCCGACAACAGCACGATGACGGTCGTCCAGCTCATCTACAACATCGCCTTCCAGGGCCAGAACAGCCTCGGCATCGCCGCCGCGCTGTCGGTGATCATCCTGATCGCCCTGGTGGTCATCAACGTCGTGCAGCTGCGCGCGTTCCGTCGCCCCGAGGAGGCCTGACGTGGCTCTGACAGACACCCCGGCCCGTCCCGCGACCCTGAGCACCCGCGCGATCGTCGCGCCGGGATCCACCGGGCGTCGCCGCTCGCGGGGACCCCTGCTCTGGGGGCTGCCGTCGAAGATCTTCACCGGCGCGCTGGCCATCATCTTCCTGTACCCGCTCGTGTGGACGGGTGTGGCATCCGTCAGCCCCCAGGCGGGCACGAGCCAGAACGACGGCTGGGGCTTCGGCAACTACGCCACCCTCGCCAACTTCCAGTCCGGCATCTGGGTGTACCTCGGCAACTCGCTCTTCGTGTCCCTGCTGACGGTCGCGCTCACCCTGCTGGTGTCGTTCTTCGGCGGCTACGCGTTCGCGCGCTTCTCGTTCCCGGGCAAGAACCTGCTGTTCCTGCTCGTGCTGGCGATCCTGATGGTGCCGTACGCGACACTGCTCATCCCGCTCTACGTGATCCTGAACGCGGTGGGACTGCAGAACTCGCTCGTGGGCGTCGCGCTGGTGCTGACGATGTTCCAGCTCCCGTTCTCGATGTTCATGATGCGCATCTCGTTCGAGTCCGTCCCGCGCGAACTCGACGAGGCGGCCCTCGTCGACGGCTGCACGAGCTTCTCCGCCCTGCGCCGCGTGCTGCTCCCCGCGGTCAAGCCCGGCCTGATCACGGTGGGTCTGTTCGCCTTCCTCACCGCGTGGAACGACTTCATCGCCCCCCTGATCCTCATCAACGACCAGTCGAAGATCACGCTGCCGTTGGCGGTCGCGAACCTCCGCGGCCAAACGATGGGCGTCATCGACTACGGAGTCACCGAAGCCGGCGTCGTCGTCCTCGCGCTGCCGTGCATCGTCCTGTTCCTGATCCTCCAACGTCACTACGTGCGCGGCTTCATGTCCGGCGCCTTCAAGGGATGACCATGTCCACCACCCTCCCCTCCCGTCCCCTCGACGTCGCCCCGCCGTCCACCGTGATCGCCCCCGTCGTCCCTCCCCGCTCCACCCTGCGTCCCCTCGGACTGGGCGAGGTCCGCATCACCGGCGGGTTCTGGGGTGAGCGCCAGCGCGTGAACGCCGCCCACACCCTCGCCCACATCCTCGACCGGCTCGAATCCGAGGGATGGCTGCCGAACTTCGACCTGGCCGCCGCGGGCGGCCTGCCGGAGGGGCGCCGCGGGCGCGAGTTCTCGGACTCCGAGATCTACAAGTTCCTCGAGGCCGCCGCGTGGGAGATCGGCCGCTCCGACGATGCCGACCTGGAGCGCACGTTCCGCGCCGTCGTCGCCCGCGTGGCCGCCGCGCAGGAGGACGACGGGTACCTGAACACCGAGTTCGGCCGCCCCGGCCAGCAACCCCGCTGGTCCGACCTGGAATGGGGGCACGAGCTGTACTGCCTCGGGCATCTGTTCCAGGCCGCCGTGGCCCGCGAGCGGACACGACCGGGCGCCGACGACGGGCTGCTGACGATCGCCCGCCGCGCCGCCGACCTCGTGTGCGACGTCTTCGGGCCCGACGGCATCCCGGCCTTCTGCGGCCACCCCGAGATCGAGACCGCTCTGGCCGAGCTCTCCCGCCTCACCGGCGAACCGCGCTACGGCCGGCAGGCGGCGCTGTTCGTCTCGCGCCGCGGTCACGAGACGCTCCGCGACATCGAGTGGGGTCGCACCTACTTCCAGGACGACGTGCCGGTGCGCGACGCCGAGGCGCTCAGCGGCCACGCGGTGCGGGCCAACTACCTCGCCGCGGGTGCCGTGGATGTCGCCGTCGACAGCGGCGACGACGCGCTGCTCGACTCCCTCCGCCGTCAGTGGGGGCGGACGCGCGGCCGCCGGACGTACATCACGGGCGGTCAGGGCTCGCACCACCAGGACGAGGCGTTCGGCGTCGACTGGGAGCTGCCGCCGGACCGCGCCTACTCCGAGACCTGTGCGGGGATCGCCTCGGTGATGTTCTCGTGGCGGCTGCTTCTCAATGACGGCGACGCGTCGTACGCCGACCTCATCGAGCGCACGCTCTACAACGTGGTGGCGACCTCGCCCGCCGCGGACGGGCGCAGCTTCTTCTACGCCAACACCCTGCATCAGCGGGTGCCCGGCGTGGTCGCCGACCCCGAGGGCACCTCCCCGCGCGCGTCGTCGTCGCTGCGGGCGCCGTGGTTCGAGGTGTCGTGCTGCCCGCCGAACGTCGCGCGCACCCTCGCCAGCCTCGACGCGTACGTCGCGACGGCGGATGCCGACGGCATCCAGCTCCACCAGTACGCGCCCGCGGAGATCCGGACGGTGCTCGACGACGGCAGGCCGGTCTCGCTCGACGTCGAGACCGTGTACCCCGCGGACGGCACGATCCGCGTCACGGTGAACGACGATTCTGCGGGCGAGTGGACGCTGTCGCTCCGCGTGCCGCAGTGGGCGGAGGGCGCGCACGTCGCGATCCGTTCGGGCGGAGAGCTGGTCGACACGCATGCCGTCGCCCCGGGGATCGCCCGCGTGCGACGAGCGTTCCGGACGGGGGACGTCGTCGAACTGGAACTGCCCATGGCGCCGCGCGTCGTCGCCCCGGATCCGCGGATCGACGCGGTGCGCGGGTGCATCGCCGTCGAACGCGGGCCCGAGGTGCTGGCGCTGGAGTCCGCGGACGTCTCGGGGGTCGACGACGTCGGCGACGTGTGCCTCGTCGGGGAGCCCGCCCCGTTCGAGCGCGACGGGCGGGTGTGGATCCGTGTCGGCCATCGCGTCGTCCCGACGGAGACCTGGCCCTACCGGGAGTCGACCGCACCCGAGGTCGCGGACGCCGATGCCGTCCCGCTCGTGGCCTATCACGACTGGGGCAACCGCGGCCCCTCCACGATGCGGGTGTGGATCCCCACGTCGTGACCCGCATGACGGCGCCTCATCTTCGGGTGGGGCGCCGTCGTCGGTTTCAGCGCATCGGCAGCAGGCGCGTCGGCGAAGGGGACGCCGTGCGGTGGCGCACGCGGCCCGGCACACCCGTGCGGGCGTCGAGCGGGAGCGACACGATCTCGTCGGCGAGCTGACCGGCCACCAGCAGCGTGTCGTTCACCACGACGTGGTGTCGCGGCCAGTGCGTACCGGCCTCGGCGAGCGCGGTCAGCTGCAGCGCCTCGCCCGCGCCACGGACCGACAGGACGCCGATCGTGTCGCTGCCGCGCACTCCGACGTAGAGCGTCGCACCGTCACGACTCGTGCACAGTTCGGCGGCGGTGTCTCCATCGAGGGTGCCGAGCAGGGGCTCGCCGGACAGGACACGCCACCGCCCCTCGGCATCCGGGGTCAGGACGAACACCTCGCGACTGAGCTCGGTGACGACGTAGAGGTGGCCGGACGGATGCCAGACCCCGTGCCGCGGACCGCTGCCCTTCGGCAGCGCCACTTCCTGCACGAGGCGCAGACCGGCGCCGCTCGAACGCCAGAACCGCACGAGGTCCAGACCCATGTCGGTCGTGGCGAGGAGCCCGCGCGGGAGGACGATCGTCTCGTGCGCGCGGGAGACGCGTGCCCCCGCGGCCGCCTCTTCGGACTCGGCGTCGGTCTCGGGAACGGCGTCGTACTCGGGGACGAGGTGCCCGAACTCCTCGCCGGCCGCCTCGCGCAGGGCGCGGGCCGCGGCGGCGAGGTCGGGGACCACCGCGCCCGAGACGGCGGCGCCGGTGTCGAGGGCGAAGGGGTCGTCGGTGGACCCGTACGGATCGCCCGCCGCGGCGGCGATCACCGGCGAAGACGGTCGGCCCGCGGCATCCAACGAGATGCGCACCACGCGACCGTCGCCCCAGCAGCTGGCGACGAGGAACGACCCGTCGGGCGCGACCGCGACGTGGCACACGGCCTCGCCGGCGGGCACCGGCGCGCCGAGCGGGGCGAGGCTCGTCTCTCCGGTGCGGCGGTACGCCTGCACCGTGCCCTCCGCCTCGAGGGCGGCGTACAGCACGTCGAGCTGGGGGTGCACCGCGACCCACGACGGCGAACCCGGGGCGGCGACGGCCGTCCCCACCATGCCGAGGGGCCCGGACGCCCACACCGAGTCGGCGTCACCGGCCTGCAGGATGCCGATTCCCTCGGCCGACCCCGCGTCGGGGGCGTAGGCGCCGACCCAGAACCGCACGTCAGTCGATCAGGTCGTGACGGACGATGACCTGGTCGCGTGCGGGCCCGACGCCGATGACCGAGATCCGCGTGCCGCTCATCTGCTCGAGCGCGAGGACGTAGTCCTGCGCGGTCTGCGGCAGCTCGTCGAACGTGCGCGCGGTGGAGATGTCTTCGCTCCACCCGGGCAGGTACTCGAGGATCGGCTTGGCGTGGTGGAAGTCGGTCTGGTTCACCGGCAGGTCGTCGTACCGCTCGCCGTCGACGTCGTAGGCGACGCAGACCGGGATCTGCTCGAGACCGCCGAGGATGTCGAGCTTCGTGAGCACCAGGTCGGTGATGCCGTTGATGCGCGTGGCGTAGCGCGTGATCGGAGCGTCGTACCAGCCCACGCGGCGGGGACGGCCCGTGGTGGTGCCGAACTCGAAGCCGCGCGAGCGCAGCCATTCGCCGCTCTCGTCGAACAGTTCGGTCGGGAAGGGGCCGGAACCGACACGGGTCGTGTACGCCTTCACGATGCCGACGATGCGGTCGAGGCGGTTGGGTCCGACGCCCGAACCGGTGGCCGCGCCCCCGGCCGTCGCCGACGACGACGTGACGAACGGGTAGGTGCCGTGATCGACGTCGAGCATCGTGGCCTGGCCGCCCTCGAAGACGACGACGTCACCGGCATCCAGCGCGTCGTTCAGGAGCAGCGAGGTGTCGCTGACCATGGGCGCCACGCGGTCCGCGTAGGAGAGGAGGTCTTCGACGACCTCGTCGGCGGTGATCGCCCGGCGGTTGAAGATCTTCACCAGCAGGTGGTTCTTCTGGTCGAGGGCGCCCTCGACCTTCTGCCGAAGGATGTTCTCATCGAAGAGGTCCTGCACGCGGATGCCGACGCGGTTGATCTTGTCGGCGTACGCGGGACCGATGCCCCGGCCGGTCGTGCCGATCATGCGCTTGCCGAGGAAGCGCTCGGTGACCTTGTCGAGCGTGCGGTGGTACTGCGTGATGATGTGCGCGTTCGCGCTGATCTTGAGGCGACTGGTGTCGAGCCCGCGCGCGTTGAGCGCCTCGAGCTCGTTGAACAGCACCTCGAGGTCGACCACGACGCCGTTGCCGATGACGGGGGTGACGCCCGGCGAGAGGATGCCGCTGGGCAGCAGGTGCAGGGCGTACTTCTCGTCGCCGATGACGACGGTGTGGCCGGCGTTGTTGCCGCCGTTGAACTTCACCACCCAGTCGGTGCGCTCACCGAGCAAGTCGGTGGCCTTGCCCTTGCCTTCGTCGCCCCACTGGACGCCGACGATCACGATTCCGGGCATGTGCGCTCCTCGCGTGTTATCCGGCGGTACACCCCATCCTATCGAGCGGTCCGACAGCACCCCGGCGGGGTTGTCCACAAGCCCACCCGGCGGCGTTGCGGCGTCACTACTCTGAGCGCATGCTCCGCTCCCGTTCCTGGGCGACCGGTTGGACCGCCCTCCGCCTCGCGATGGCCGCGCTCATCGCCGCGGCGATCATCGCCCAGTTCGTCTCGACCGTCACCGGCGCCGTCGACACCGGTCGCGACGTGCTCACCACCGTGACGAACTTCTTCAGCTTCTTCACGATCCTCTCCAACACCGCGAGCGTGGGAGTGCTGGCGTGGGCCGGCATCCGGTTCCTCGGGCGCGGACGCCGCACCGAGCCCGACCCGCTCCCGCTGGCCGCGGCGCTGGCGTGGGTCTCGACGTACATGGTGATCACCGGCGTCGTGTACAACCTGCTCCTACGCGGGCTTCCGCTGCAGCCCGAGACGGTGGCGTGGTCGAACGAGGTCATGCACGTCTGGGGTCCGCTGTTCCTCCTGCTCGACCTCTTCCTCGGACCGTGCCGCCGACGCCTGCCGTGGAGAGCAGCGCTCGGGGCGGCGATCTTCCCGATCGCGTGGATCGTCTACACGCTGCTGCGCGCGAACTTCATCACCAACCCGACGACCGGGCAGCCGTACTGGTACCCCTACCCCTTCCTCAACCCGTACGAGAGCAGCTGGGGCAGCGTCATCGGCTACATCATCGGCATCGCCGTGACGATCATCGTCGTCGCCATCGGTGCCGTCGCGCTCGGACGCGCGCGGGGCTCGGACGCCCCGACCGAGCCCCGCGTTTCGAGGCCCGGCGCCCGTCACGAATAGAATCGAGCGCATGTCCAAGGTCCTGCAGTCCCTTCCCGTCGGCGAGCGCGTCGGCATCGCCTTCTCGGGTGGTCTCGACACCTCGGTGGCCGTCGCGTGGATGCGCGACAAGGGTGCCGTGCCCTGCACGTACACCGGCGACCTCGGCCAGTACGACGAAGACGACATCGCGTCGATCCCGGGCCGCGCCACGCAGTACGGCGCCGAGATCTCGCGCCTGGTCGACTGCAAGACGGCGCTCGTCGAAGAGGGCTTCGTCGCCCTCGCGTGCGGTGCGTTCCACATCCGCTCGGGCGGACGCACGTACTTCAACACCACGCCACTCGGTCGCGCCGTCACCGGCACGCTCCTCGTCCGCGCGATGAAGGAGGACGGCGTCGACATCTGGGGCGACGGCTCCACCTACAAGGGCAACGACATCGAGCGGTTCTACCGCTACGGCCTGCTCGCCAACCCCGCGCTGCGCATCTACAAGCCGTGGCTCGACGCCGACTTCGTCACCGAGCTCGGCGGCCGCAAAGAGATGAGCGAATGGCTCGTCGCCCACGACTTCCCCTACCGCGACTCCGCCGAGAAGGCGTACTCGACGGATGCCAACATCTGGGGCGCCACGCACGAGGCCAAGACCCTCGAGCACCTCGACGTGTCGCTCGAGATCGTCGAGCCGATCATGGGCGTCCGCTTCTGGGACCCCGCGGTCGAGATCGAGACGGAGGACGTCACGGTCGAGTTCGAGGCCGGTCGCCCCGTCGCCATCAACGGCACGCGCTTCGACGATCCGGTCGCGCTGGTCCGCGAGGCGAACACGATCGGCGGCCGCCACGGCCTCGGCATGAGCGATCAGATCGAGAACCGCATCATCGAGGCGAAGTCGCGCGGCATCTACGAGGCCCCGGGCATGGCGCTGCTGTTCCTCACCTACGAGCGCCTCGTCAACAGCATCCTCAACGAGGACACCCTCGCGACCTACCACGAGCAGGGGCGCCGCCTCGGCCGCCTCATGTACGAGGGCCGCTGGCTCGAGCCGCAATCCCTCATGCTGCGCGAGTCGATCCAGAAGTGGGTCGGGTCCACCATCACCGGCTCGGTCACCGTGCGTCTGCGCCGGGGCGAGGACTACACGATCCTCGACACCGTGGCATCCGGAATGTCGTACTCGCCCGAGAAGCTGTCGATGGAGCGCGTCGGCGACGCCGCGTTCGGTCCGGTCGACCGCATCGGCCAGCTCACGATGCGCAACCTCGACATCGCCGACTCGCGCGCGCGCCTCGAGCAGTACGCGAGCCTCGGCCTGATCGGCGGGCCGACCGGTGAGCTCGTCGGCGACGTCGCCGCCGGCGGTGCCCGCGAGATCATCGAGCCCGCCGCTCCCCTGTCGGCCGAGGGCGAGCGCCTCGCCGACGCGACGGACGCGGCCGGCGAGTCCGCCGCGTTCGACGCCGGCACCGACTGACCCGCGCTCCCGCGCTCCCTCGACGCCGCCCCGCCGTTTCGGTCGGGCGGCGTCGTGCTGCGCGCGGAGCCGCGGCTGAGGGCGGGAGCGCCGCACGGGGCCCCAGATCACGTGAAGTGGCCGAGTGCACGCGACATCTCGCGCCAGAACGGGTGATCTCGGCCAGATCACGTGAAGTGGCACACCCCGGATGCCAGAAAATGCACACGTGAGTGCAAGATAGGCGTACACTCGGGGAACGTGAGTACACCCGCCCGCCGCCGCGACGCGATCGAGAACCGCGCCGGCATCGTCGATGCCGCCACGGCGGCCATCGGCCACGACCCGCACGCATCCATCGCCGCGATCGCCGCCCGCGCCGGGCTGTCACGCCGCGCCCTGTACGGACACTTCGACGACCGCAACGCGATCGTCCGCGAGGTGATCGCCGCGGGAGCGGCGCGCTTCAACGCCATCGCGGACCGCGTCGACGACCCGGACTCCCGCGTCGCCCTCGCCCGGCTCGCGTCCGAGCTGTGGCGCGAAGCCGAGCACGTCCAAGCAGCGGCCTCTCTCGCTCTCGACGACGCGCACGTGTCGGAGACGGCGGACTCCCTCGCGCCGCTCCGCCGCCGGATCGACGCCATCGTCCGCCGGGGGCAGGAGGCCGGCGAGCTGCGCATCGATCTCCCCGCCCCCACGCTCGCGCGGCTGCTCGAAGAGACCGGGCGCATGGTCGTCACGCGCGTCGACGCGGAGTCGACCGCAGCCCGCGCGATCGTCGTCACGGCGGTCCTCGCCATCGCCGGCCTCTCCTGGACCGAGGCCCGGCAGCTCATGACCCAGCACCCCGACCTGGAGACGCCATGAAGATCGTGCTCGACGCGGTCGCGAAAGGACGGGCGCAGCGCGCCCTCCCCGAGACCTCCACCTCGTACGAGACCGGCCGGGCGACCCTCGCCGTCGCCGAGACCGAGCAGCGACCCACGGTTCTCGGGCTGGTCGCCTCCGCTCGGATGAAGATCGACAGCGGATCGGTCACGATCGACGGACGCGCCGACGCCGGTGCCATCCGCCGCCGCGTCGCCCTCGTCGACGCCCCCGTCGTCTCGGAGCCGGAGCCGAACGTCACCGTCACCGGTGTCGTCGCCGAAGAGCTCATGTTCGCCGGTCACGCGCCCACGCCGTTCGCCGCGCAGCGCTGGCTCGAAGGGCTGGGGCTCGAGTCACTGGCATCCCTGCCGATCGGCAACGTCGACGCCGCCGCGCGGATCCGGCTGCTGCTGGAACTGGCGGCGCTGCGGAAAGACGTCGAAGGGCTCGTGCTCGTCGCACCCGACCGGCACGGCGGCGAGCCGGCCGCCTGGTGGCGCATCGCGGAGGAGTTCGCCGAGCGCGGGTACGCCGTGCTCGTCATCGCGGGCCACGCCTCGCGCACGGCACTCGACGCCCTCGACACCCAGAAGGAGGAGGTCCGGTGAAGATCCCCCAGATGATCACGGCGGAGCTGCGCCGCCTCACCTCCACGCGCATGTCGGTCATCGCGCTCGTGGCGCTCCTGGCCGTGCCGATCCTCTACGGCGGCCTGTACCTCTGGGCCAACCAGGACCCCTACGGCAATCTCTCGCACGTCCCCGTGGCCCTCGTGGTCGACGACACGGGCGCCGAGATCAACGGCGAGCAGCGCAACCTCGGTGACGAGGCCGCCGATCAGCTCCTCGACAGCGACACGTTCGAGTGGCACCGGGTCGACGCCGACCAGGCCTCGACCGGCCTCGAACGCGGCGACTTCGACTTCATCGTGACGCTCCCCGCCGACTTCAGCGACGCCGTCGCCTCACTCTCGAGCGACTCCCCGCGGCAGGCGTCGATCGAGCTGCGCACGAACGACGCGAACAACTACCTCGCGTCCACGATCGGCTCGCAGGCCGTCGCGCGCATCCAGGCCTCGGTGGCGAAGAAGGTCACCGACGAGGCCGGTCTCACGCTCCTCGACGCGCTGCACACCATCCGGGTGAACCTGGTGGATGCCACGACCGGGGCGACACAGCTCGTCGACGGCCTCGGCACCGCGAAGTCGGGATCGACGCAGCTGGCTTCCGGCTCGGCGCAGCTCGCCGACGGGACGGCGAAGCTCTCCGACGGTGCCGCGCAGTTGCGCGACGGCACCGCGCAGCTGCGTGACGGCTCGGCGCAGGTCGCCGACGGTGCGCAGCAGGTGGCGGGTGGGGTCGACCGCATCGACTCCGCCGCGCGCCAGGTGGGCACGATCGCGGGCGATGCCGCCGCCCAGTTGCCGCAGGCCCGCGCCGACATCGCGAAGGCCCTCGCCGACGCCGGACTCGATCAGCAACGGATCGACGAGATCCTCTCCCGCCTCGACCCGGTCGGCGATCGCCTCCAGGCAGCGAACACCCGTGTCCAGGAGACCGTCCAGCAGATCAACACCCTCGACGACGGGGCGCGTCAGGTCGCCGCCGGCAGTGCCCAGGTGGCATCCGGAGCGTCCACCGCGGCCGACGGTGCGTCCGCCCTCGCCGACGGCGCCGCATCCGCCGCCACGGGCGCCGCCCAGCTGCGCGACGGCGCGGCGCAGCTCGACAGCGGGCTCGGGCAGCTGTCGGACGGTGCGACGCAGCTGCGCGACGGCCTCGCGTCGGGCGTGCAGCAGATCCCCGACTCCGACGACCAGACGCGGCAGGCGCAGGCCGACACGATCTCCGATCCGGTGAGCGTCGGCTCGACGTCGGTCACCAAAGCGCAGAACTACGGCGCCGGCCTCGCCCCGTTCTTCGCGGCCCTCGCCGGCTGGATCGGCATCTACGCGCTGTTCCTCATCGTGAAGCCGGTCTCCAAGCGCGCGGTGACGGCACTGCGTTCGCCGTTCCGCGTGACGCTCGCGGGCTGGCTGACCCCCGCCGGTCTCGGCGCGGTGCAGATGGTGGGCCTGTTCACGGTGCTCGCCGTCGCTCTGCAGTTCTCGTTCGCGAACCCGTGGGCCGCCCTCGGCATCCTGCTGTTCGCCTCGGCGACGTATGCGGCGATCGTGCTCGCGTTGAACGTGTGGCTCGGGTCGGTCGGGCAGTTCCTGGGGCTCGTGCTGATGGTTCTGCAGTTGGTGACGGCCGGCGGCACGTTCCCGTGGCAGACCCTCCCCGGGCCGCTCGCGGCGCTCCACCACGTGCTGCCCATGGGGTACGTCGTGGATGCCATGCGCCAGGTGATGTACGGAGGCGACATCAGCCGCGTGGGGACGGACCTGCTGGTTCTCGGTGCGTGGATGGTCGGCGGCGTGCTGCTCGCGGCGATCGGCGTGACGCGGATGACGCACCACCGGACGCTCCGCGATCTCCAGCCGAGCCTGATCGGCTGAGTCAGCGGCGCCGGGCGCGCGGCGTGCGGCTCCCCCACTGTGCCGCGGCGTGGCCGCGCGGGGCGGCGCGCGGGCGCGCTCGGTCGCTCGCGCGACCTCCCTCGCGATAAACGGCATCGGCGGCGAGAAACGGGACGTCCCGTCGTTTCTCGCCGCGGATGCCGTTTATCGATGTTGCGGAGCGGTGGCCGTGCGCCGAGACGGGTCGCGACGTAGGGTCGGGGCACGACGATCACGGAGGGATGCCATGGCCGCCCGTAACACCCGCCTGATGCGCTGCACGCCCGACGACCTGTTCGCGGTGCTCGCGGACGGCTGGCTGTACCCGGTGTGGGTGGTCGGCGCGGCGCGCATGCGCGACGTCGACCCCGAATGGCCGCAGGAGGGTGCGCGCATCCACCACTCGCTCGGCGTCTGGCCGCTGATGATCCACGACACCACCGAGATGATCGAGTGGGACCCGCCGAGGCGCGTTCGCCTGCGCCCGAAAGCCGGGCTGCTCGGTCGCGGCGTCATCCGGTTCGACGTACGCCCGCACGGGGACGGCATCGCCGTGACGATCGCCGAGGAGCCCGTCACGGGGCTGCCGGCGGTGCTCCCCGGCATCCTGTGGCGACCACTGCTGGTCCTCCGCAACCACGAGTGCCTCAACCGGCTCGCGTTCCTCGCCGAGGGCCGCCGCGAGGAGCGGGAAGCGGGCGAACTCGAGGCACGGCCGGCGACCCCCGACCCCGCCGAGGGCGCGGCGTCGCCCCAGGCCGAGAGCGACGCACGGGAATCGGATATCTGAACCTGCGGCAAACGGGAATGCGTAGCCGTTCGGCACCCTTATAGTTGACAAAACACAACTTCTTTCCGGTGCCGGCGACGCCCGTTCGCCCCGCCTTCCCCGCCGCGTATGACCCTTCACGCGGCACTTTCTGTTCGGCCCCTCTCTGTATCGAGGAAACGTGACCACTGCTGCCGTGTCGACCCCGACCACCCGAAGCACCCCGGTGATGACTCACCGCCAGATCCTGTTCGTCATCTTCGGGCTCATGGCGGGTATGTTCCTGTCCGCGCTCGACCAGACCGTCGTCGGCACCGCGATCCGCACGATCGGCGACGACCTCAACGGCCTCAGCCAGCAGGCGTGGGTGACCACCGCCTATCTGATCGTGTCCACCATCGCGACGCCCATCTACGGCAAGCTCTCCGACATCTTCGGTCGCCGTCCGCTCTTCATCATCGCGATCGTGATCTTCATCGTCGGATCGATCGCCGCGAGCTTCTCGACGTCGATGATCGAGCTCTCCGCGTTCCGCGCGATCCAGGGCCTCGGCGCCGGTGGCCTCATGTCGATGCCGCTCGCCATCATGGGCGACATCCTCGCCCCGCGCGAGCGCGCCAAGTATCAGGGCTACTTCCTCGCCGTCTTCGGTATCTCCTCGGTGATCGGCCCGCTCGTGGGTGGTCTGTTCGCCGGCGCACCCGAGATCCTCTTCCTGGCCGGCTGGCGCTGGGTGTTCCTCATCAACGTGCCGATCGGCCTCGTCGCGCTCGCGATCGTGCTGCGGTTCCTGCACATCCCGCGCCACCCCCACGGCGCCGTGCGCATCGACTGGTTCGGCGCGATGGCCGTCATCATCGCCCTCGTGCCCCTGCTGCTCGTCGCCGAGCAGGGCCGCGAATGGGGCTGGACCTCGCCCATCGCCATCGCGTGCTACATCATCGGCGGCCTCGGCATCCTCGCCTTCATCCTGATCGAGCGCAGCATGGGGGACGACGCGCTGATCCCGCTGAAGCTCTTCCGCTCCTCGACCTTCTCGATGGCGACGATCATCGGCGTGTTCGTCGGCTTCGCGATGTTCGGCGCCATGCTCACGCTGCCGCTGTACCTGCAGCTCGTGCTCGGCTCCTCGCCGACCGAGAGCGGCTTCCAGCTGCTGCCGATGATCCTGGGCCTGATGATCTCGTCGATCGTCAGCGGCCAGATCATCGCGCGCACCGGTCACTACCGCATCTTCCCGACCATCGGCACGGCGTTCATGGCCCTCGGCTTCTTCACGCTGACCTTCGTGCGCTACGACACGTCGTACTGGCAGATCGCGGGAGCGATGCTCCTGATCGGCCTCGGTCTCGGTCAGCTGATGCAGACGCTCACGATCGCGTCGCAGAACTCCGTCGGCCCGCGCGACATCGGCGTGGCCACCTCGGGATCGACGTTCTTCCGCCAGATCGGTGGAACGCTCGGAACCGCCGTGCTGCTGTCGCTGCTGTTCACGCTCGTGCCGCTGAACCTGCAGACGAACTTCAAGGATCAGGCCACGCTGTCCGACGCGCTGGACGCCGCCCTCGACCCGACCGTCGCAACCGCACCGGCCAACGCCGGCATCATGTCGAAGGTCTACGACCCGTTCGTCGCGAAGCTCACCGACGGTGCACTCAGCGGCGCGCAGCAGGGCGTCGAGCAGGCCAAGACCGCCGCGGCCGACGCCGTGGCGCAGCAGGTCGCGGCCGGCACGATCCCCGCGGCAGCTCAAGCCCAGGTGACCGCGGCCGCGCAGGAGCAGGCGATCCAGCAGGCGGCCGCCGCGATCCAGCAGCAGCTGCCCGTGGCGAAGGTCGCCTCCGATGGGACGGTCACCCTCGACTTCTCGGATGCCACGGCCCGCCGCGCGTTCGTCGACCAGGCCGTTCCGCAGATCATCGACGGCATGTCGAACTCGTCGGATGCCTCGTTCGACAACAGCACGATGGACGACACGTCGTTCCTGAACGGCGCCGACCCGCGTCTGACGAAGCCGCTGCTGGTCTCCTTCAACCAGTCGAGCATCAGCGTGTACTGGGTCGCGATGGGTGTGGCGCTGATCGCGTTCGTGCTGACGCTGTTCTTCCGGACGCCGCCGCTGCGCCAGAAGTCGGCTCTGCAGGAATCGGCCGACGCCGCCCGCCACGCGGAACCCATCGCGCTCGGCTGAGCCCGCGGGCGTGCCTGCTGCGGCGGGCGCGGGTGCGGATGCGGCTG
>NZ_MKTP01000004.1:217886-377976 GCF_001898305.1 Microbacterium sp. 71-36 | reverse complement strand
AACGGTACGCGAAGCCGTTTCCACCCGCCGATCGCGTTTATCAGTGTGAGGCAGCCGCGCCCTGCGGCACGGCGCCGCGGCGCAGTGCGTGCAGTGCAGTGCGGTGCCGCAGAGCACCGCGGCCCGCACGGCGCGGCGCGGTCTCGGCCCCGGTCCCGTCTCGCGGGAAAGCGCCGCGATAAACGGCATCCACGGCGATAAACGGCGGGAGAAGCCGTTTCTGGGCGCGAATCGCGTTTATCGCCGAAGGCGGGGCGCGGCGCTTCAGCTCTCGGGGCGCGAGGGGGCGGCGATCGAGCCGCCCTCTTCGGTGCGGTGCTGCAGGTCGTCGACGTAGAGGCCCGGCTCGTCCATCGTGCGGTTGCGGTACGCGGCGCGACCGACCATGTGGGCGGCGAGGGGTGCCGTCGCGAACTGGATGAGGACGATCGGGATGCCGAAGGCCAGCGCCTCCCACGTGCGCACCGACAGCACGACGGCGGTGACGATCAGCAGCACACCGAGCACCTGCGGCTTGGTCGCCGCGTGCAGGCGGGTGGGGACATCGGCCCAGCGCAGGAGGCCGATGGTCGCCGTGAGGCACAGCACCGCACCGATCAGCACCAGTACGAGTGCGACGACGTCGAGCACGGATTCCAGGGTCACCGGGGGTTCTCCTTCCGCGCGACGAAGCGGGCGACGGCGATGGAGCCGAACACTCCCACGGCGGCGATGATCAGCATCGCCGGCAGCGACCGCGTGTGGTGGTTGATCACCATGTCGGCACCCAGGATGCAGATCACCTCGGTCAGCAGCACGTCGGCGGCAACCGCCCGGTCGAGGATCGACGGGCCGATGACGAGCCGGATGAGCGCGAGCACCGCGGCGACGGCGAACACGACCAGGATGACGATGACGAGGGCGGTCATAGCGGGGTCCGTCCGTCGCGGGGCGTCTCGGCGCCGAGGGGGGCGTGGTCGTCGGCCGCGGCGATCTGCCGCCGGAGGTCGGCGAGCTGCGCGCGCGACCCGACTGCCCGCGTGATGCGCGCCTCCCACCCCAGCACGACGCGGCGCTGGTGCTCGGCATCCGCATCGCTGCGAACCCCGATGGTGTGGAGGAACAGCGTGCGCCCCTCGCGGTCGACGTCGACGATCAGGGAACCGGGGATCAGGGATGCCGTGACCGCGGTGTGCGCCATGATCACGTCGTCGTCGACACGGAGGGGGACGGCGATGATGGCGGCGCCGGGCGCGCGACGGAAGTCGAGGACCTGCCACGCCACGACCAGCGAGCCGCGCACGACGGCGGCGAAGAACGTCACGACGAAGACGAGGCCGTACCAGAGGTTCAACCGCCCCGACAGGTCCACCGGCGGGAGGCGGAACACGCGGGTCACGAAGATCGCCGCGCCGACACCGGTCACGAAGGCGAGCCAGGTGAACTGCCCCCACAGCAGCATCCACAGAGCGACCAGCACGAGGAAGAACGGCAGCTGCTGCAGGAAGAAGCCGACCTGCGACCGGCGCGAGGGGCTCATCGTTCCGCCCCCTGATCCTGGAGCTGGACGAGCGTGATGCCGTCGGTGATCCGTTCGCCCGCGCGCAGGCAGACGTCGAGCAGGGGACCTGCGAAGACGGTCAGCGCGACGGTGACGGCCACCATCCCCGCCGTCGCCGCGGTCATGATGCGCGGGATCGTCCGGCGCTCGGTCGAGATCGCGGCCGCGGGGGCGTTGCCGAGGTAGGCGATGCGCTCGAGCGTCTCGGTGGAGTCGTTCTCCTCGCGCCAGAACGACAGGTTCCAGGCGCGCATCAGGGCGTACAGCGTCAGGATCGATGTGGCGATGCCGCCGACGATCAGCACCATCATCACGGGCGTGCCCACCTGGGCTGCGGCGTCGAAGAGCGCGTACTTGCCGATGAACCCCGAGAACGGGGGCAGTCCGCCCAGGTTCACGGCCGGGATGAAGTACAGCACCGCCAGCACCGGAGCCGCCCGCATGAGCCCCTTGACCTTGAGGATCGACGTGCTGCCCGCCCGACGTTCGATGAGGCCGACGGCGAGGAACAGCGTCGTCTGCACGATGATGTGGTGGACGATGTAGTAGATCGTCGCCCCCACGGCGAGCGGGGTGTTGATCGCGAGTCCGAAGATCATGTAGCCGATGTGGCTGACGAGCGTGAACGACAGGATGCGCTTGAGCTCGGCCTGTGCGACGGCGCCCAGGATGCCGACGATCATCGTCGCGAGGGCGACCATCATCAGCACGAAGTTCAGGTCGTTGTCGACGAACAGCTGCGTCTCGGTGCGGATGATCGCGTAGACGCCGACCTTGGTCAGCAGGCCCGCGAACACCGCCGTCACGGGCGCCGGGGCCGTCGGATACGAGTCCGGCAGCCAGAACGACAGTGGGAACACCGCGGCCTTGATGGCGAACGCGAGCAGCAGCATGAGGTGCAGGATCGTCTGCACGTCCTGCGGGAGCAGCGCCATCCGTTCGCTGATCTGCACCATGTTCACCGTGCCGAGCGCGCCGTAGACCATGGCGATCGCGGCGAGGAACAGGATCGACGACACCAGCGACACGACGATGTACACGACGCCGGTGCGGATCCGCGACTCGGTGCTGCCGAGCGTGATGAGCACGTACGACGCGACGAGCAGGATCTCGAAGCCGACGTAGAGGTTGAACAGGTCGCCGGCGATGAAGGCGTTGAAGATGCCCGCGCCGAGGATCAGGTACGCCGGATAGAAGATCGAGACCGGGGTGTCCTCGTCGTTGTCGGCAGCGCCCTGGCCGATCGAGAAGAGGAGGACGGCGAGCAGCACGATCGCCGTGACCACGACGAGGAGCGCCGCGAGCACGTCGACGTACAGGACGATGCCGAGGGGGATCTGCCATCCCGCGATCGCCACCGCGATCGGCCCGTTCGTGTCGACGGCGACGAGCAGGATGGCCCCGAGCACCAGCACGGTCGCGAGCGAGACGACCGAGACCGCGATCTGGGTCTTCTTGCGTCTACCGAAGATGAGGTTGATCGCGGCACCGATGAGGGGGATGCCGACGAGCAGGGGGACCAGGGCGCTCACGAACGATCACCGTCTTCCGGGTCGCGGGTGTCGTCGTCGGAGGGGTCGGAACCTTCGGGGTGCCGGGTGTCGCCCTGCGGCCGGTCGCGCCCGACCGCCACACGATCGACCGGAGCGTCGTCGATCAGCTGCGACAGGTCGCCCTGGTGCAGCACGCGGATCGGTGAGACCGCGTCGCCGACGAAGTCGGTCGTGACGTCTTCGTCGTCGGAGCGGGACTCCTCGTCCATGGCGTCTTCGGCCTCGGATGCCGTGCGCTCGCGCAGCGCGACATCGTCGGCGTCGTCGATCACGGTGTCGGCCTGACCGAGCTGCCAGGAGCGGTAGATCAGTGCCAGCAGGAACGCGGAGATGCCGAAGGTGATGACGATCGCCGTGAGCGCGAGGGCCTGGGGCAGGGCGTCCGACATGTCCGCGGCATCCGTCGTGCCCCCGTCGTAGAACGGGGCGATCTTGGGCTGGCCCATCACGATCAGCAGGAGGAGGTTGGCCGCGTTCCCGAGCAGCAGGAAGCCGATGAGCACGCGCGTGAGGCTGCGTTCGAGCATCGCGTACACACCGCACGCGAAGAGCACCGCCATCACGACGATGAGGACCAGCGACACGCTCACGGCACCGTCACCGCCTCGGTGTCGGCGGCGTCCTTGGACTGCCGGTCGACCTCGGCGCCGAGGCTGCGGAGCACGTCGAGCACGAGGCCGATCACCACGAGGTACACGCCGATGTCGAAGATCGTGCTGGTGACGAACTCCCAGTGCCCGATGAGAGGAAGCTCCCCCTCGAACGTGAAGCTCTGCAGCGGCGCGAAGCCGAAGAACAGCGGCACGATCGCGCACAGCACGGCGAGGGCCATACCGGCTCCGAGCAGGCGTCCGGCGTCGGTGGGGGCTGCGGCGCCGAGCTCCCAGCGCCCACCGGCGATGTAGCGCATGACGAGACCCATGCCCGCGACGAGCCCGCCGGCGAAGCCGCCGCCGGGGAGGTTGTGCCCGGCGAAGAGCAGGTAGAGCGAGATCAGCATGATCGCGTGGAAGAGCACGCGGATGATGATCTCCATCAGGATCGAGCGGTTCTCGGGCTGCACCTTCGCGCCCGACACCAGCCAGGCCCGCGGAGCGTCGGTCTCGCCCGCACGCTGGGCGCGGACGCCGCTGTCGGTCTCGACGAGCGGACGGCGGCGACCGAGGCCGACGCGGCTGCGCGCGGTTCCCGAACGGCGGCGCGAGAGGTTGTCGCTGCGGTCGGTGATGAACACGAGGGATGCCACGCCCGTGGCCGCGAGGATGAGCACCGACAGCTCGCCCATCGTGTCCCACCCGCGCAGGTCGACCAGAGCGACGTTGACGACGTTGCGCCCGTGGCCGATCTCGTAGGCCAGCGCGGGCCACTCGAGGGAGATCGGGGCGTCCTGCCGGGCGCCGGTGGCGACGACGGCGACGAGCGCCATCGTGAGCCCGACGCCGACGCCGAGCGCGGCGCGCGCGAGCGGCGCCACCGAGGCGTTGTGCTCCCCCATGCGCGCGGGCAGGCGCCGCAGCACGAGCGCGAAGACGACGAGGGTGATGGTCTCGATCAGCACCTGCGTGAGGGCGAGGTCGGGCGCGCCGCTCGTGGCGAAGAGCACCACCATGCCGAGACCGGTCACCGAGACCAGCGCGACGCCCGTGAACCGCTTGGGGGCGCGGACCGCGAGGATCCCGGCCGCGATCATCACGGGTGCGGCCAGCAGCTGGGCCGGCGACTGCCACGCGTCGAGCTGCGCGCGCCACTCGTCGGATGCCAGGAGCGCGGTGCCCTCGGCCACGACGAGCACGACGAAGATCGTCCCGACGTAGAACGGGAGGGAGCCGCGCTGGAACCGCGCGGTCGTCCACTCGGACGAGCGGTCGATGCCGCGTAGGGCGAGGTTGTAGACGTCGTTCGCGGTGAAGGGGAGCATCCGCTTGCGGCGGTGCAGCTGCGTGCGACGCACCAGCCAGAAGATGCCGGCGCCGAGCGCGAGGGTGCCGAGCGAGAGGAACAGTGCGGGCTCGAGACCGTGCCAGAGCGCGAGGTGGTAGGGGTACTCCGGCGCCGGGACGCCGGCGGTCGCCTCGGGCACGGTGTCGGCGTACGGCGCGAGCCAGCCGTCGACCAGCGGGGCGAGGAAGCCGAGCGAGAGCGACGCCGCCGCCAGGAGCACGGGCGAGGCGAGGAAGCCGATGGGCGGGTCGGGCCACTCGGTGCGCGCGACGGAGCGCTTCGTCCAGAAGGCCCCCCACAGGAACCGGATGCCGTACCCCGCCGTCAGCGCGGAACCGGCGACCACGCCCACGAGCGCGACGACACCCCAGACGGCGCCCGAGGTGGCTTCGTGCCAGAGGGCCGTGAGCGCCGTCTCCTTCGCGACGAAGCCGAGGGTCGGGATCACGCCCGCCATGGAGGCGATCGAGATGAACGCCGCGGTCGCCATGACCGGCGCCTGCCGCCCGAGACCGGAGAGCTCGCCGATGTCACGCGTGGAGAGCTGCCGGTCGATGACGCCGACGATGAGGAAGAGGCACGACTTGAACAGCGCGTGGCTCAGGAGCAGCGCGACACCGGCGAGGGCGGCATCCCGGGTTCCGTAGCCGAGCATGACCGTGAGGAAACCGAGCTGGCTCACCGTGCCGAAGGCGAGGATGCGCTTGAGGTCGCGCTCGCGCAGCGCCTGGAAGCCGCCGAGCAGCATCGTGAACACGCCGAGCGCGATGAGCGTGGGGCGCCAGAACGGGGTGTCGGCGAAGCCGGGTGCCAGGCGAGCGATCAGGTAGATGCCCGCCTTCACCATCGCCGCGGCGTGGAGGTACGCACTGACCGGGGTCGGCGCGGCCATGGCACCGGGGAGCCAGAAGTGGAACGGGAAGATCGCGGACTTGCTGAGGGCGCCGACCAGCAGCAGCAGCACCGCGACGTCGACCACCGGGCCCGTCGGCGGCGCCGCGAGGATCGTCGACAGGCTCGTCGTACCGGACTGCACGACGAGGAGGACGACGCCGATCAGCATGACGAGCCCGCCGAGGGTGGTCACCAGGAGCGCCTGCAGCGCCGCGCGTCGGCTGGCCGCACGGCCGTGGTAGTAGCCGATGAGCAGGTACGACAGGACGCTGGTGATCTCCCACAGCATGATCAGCACGACGATGTCGTCGGTGAGCACGAGCCCGTACATCGCTCCGGCGAACGCGAGCAGGACGGCCGAGAACTGTCCGACGCCCTGCGTCTTGCCGCGGAAGTACCAGCGGCAGTAGAGCATCACGAGCGCGCCGACGCCGGTGACGACGAGCGTCAGGAGCCACCCCAGGACGTCCATCCGCATCGAGAGCGAGACGCCGAGACCGGGGATCCAGTTGTATTCCTCGAAGGGAATGCCGCCGGCCAGCACGGTCGGCGCGAGCGCGATCGCGTGGGCGAAGGCGAGGGCGGGGAGGACCGCGGCGACATAGAAGGCGCGGGCGCCGATCTTCGCCACGAGGAACGGCAGAAGGATCGGGACGAGGGCGAAGGCGCCGAGGAATGCCAGCACGAGAAGGCCTCCTCGGGGTCGACGGGCTGATGCCCGGGCTCTCGGGGTGTCGGATCTATTCTACCCGGAGCATTCGTCTCCCCGCGCGACGGACCTCACGTGATACGGGGTGGGGCGGTCGTCGTCCCCGCGCGGAACGCGCACGTGAGGTCGAGACCGGCGGGCGTCGCATCCTCGAGCATCGCCGCCACGGCCTCGCCCGCCGCCCGGCCTTTCGCCGTCGCCGGCTGCACGAGGGTGGTGAGGACGTGCGGCGCGAGCCCGTCGACGACGACACCGTCGAAGCCCGTGACGCTCACGTCGCGCGGCACGTGGAGACCCGCCTCCTCGGCGGCGCGGATCACGCCCGCCGCGAGCAGGTCGCTCTGGGCGATCACCGCGGTCGGGCGGCGGGACGGGTCCGAGAAGATGGTGCGACCGGCGATGGCTCCCTCATCGATCGAGCTGAAGGCCGCCGCGAGCGCGGGCGCGTGCGGGAAGACCTGGCGCGCGCCGGCCAGGCGGTCGGCGGTGACGTCGACGCGCGGCTCCGCGTCATCGGGGATCCAGCCCCGGCGCCGCTCGATGTCGATCGGCAGGGTGACGATGACGACGTCGGTGTGCCCGAGGTCGGCGAGGTGCTGCGCCGCCTGCCGTTGCGCCTCGACGTTGTCGAGCAGGACCCGGGGGACGCCGTCGCCCGCGTCGCCCTCGATGACGACGACCGGGATGCCGCGGGCTCGGACGATCTCGAGCGAATCGCGCATGCGCGGACTGCAGCCGATGAGCACCGCGGCGTCGATCGGCGCGGTGTGCAGCGACGGCTCGCTGACGGTGCGTCCGTCGTCGCGCAGGAGTAGGAGGGCGGCGCCGAGACGGGACACGCCGTCGGCGAGACCGTCCATCATGTGGGTCGCCACGGGGTCGAGGAAGGCCGTGCCCAGGTGCTCGTCGAAGACCACCCCGACGATGCCGGACCGTCCGCGGCGCAGCGAGGCGGCGCGAGGGTCGGGACCGGTGTAGCCGAGCTTCTCGGCGGCGGCGAGGACGCGCGCCCGGGTCGCCTCCGACGTCGGCGTCTTCCCGCTGAAGACGACGGATGCCGTCGACGCGGAGACGCCCGCCTCTCGGGCGACGTCGCTGATGGTCGCGCGGCGCGTGCTCACCGCCCGATCGTACCCCGCGTGGAACCGATCTCTCGAATCGATTCGATCCGAGCGGGAATCCTGGATACTGTTGCCGCATGGACTCCACGCTCACCCGTTCGCGCCTCGTGCGCTGGTACATCGCGATCTGCGCGATCTTCCTGGCGAGCGGACTGAGCATCTCGACCTGGGCCTCGCGCGTCCCGGCGATCCGCGAGGCGCTCGGCATCGAGAACTCCGGAGTCGGGCTGCTGCTGCTGGGGATGGGCGTGGCATCCATCATCGGTCTCACCGTCGCGCCCGCCATCATGGCGCGGGTCGGGGCACGTCGGGGCATGCTCATCGCCCTGCTGCTCGTCACGGTCGGCGTGGCCATCATCGGGTTCGGCTCCGACACCCTGCAGCTGTTCGGCGTGGCCCTCGTCGGCCTCGCCCTCTTCGGCTTCGGCAACGGCTCGGTCGACGTCATGATGAACGTCGAGGGCGCGGCGCTCGAGAAGGCGACGGGGCGCACGGTCATGCCGCTGCTGCACGCGTTCTTCAGCTTCGGAACAGTCATCGGCGCCGGCATCGGATTCCTCGCCGTCCGCGGCGGCGTCCCCGTGGTCGCGCACTGCGTGGCGATGGGCATCGTCATCGCGGTCGTCGCCTTCGCCGCGATCGCCAATGTCCCGAACCGCGATATCGCCATGGACGCGCCGGCCGCGGAGGAGCGCGCGCACTGGCGGGAACGCCTGGCCGCCTCGATGTCGGCGTGGCGCGAGCCCCGCACGTACACGCTCGGCGTGATCATGCTCGGCATGGCGTTCGCGGAGGGCAGTGCGAACGACTGGCTGCCGTCCGCCGTGGTGTTCGGACACGGCGCCCCCGAAGAGGCCGGGCCCGCGGTGCTGGCCGTGTTCTCGGTCGCGATGACGGCGGGGCGCCTGCTCGGCGGCCCGGTCGTCGACCGGTTCGGACGCGTCTGGGTGCTGCGGATCCTCGCCGTCACCGCTGCCGCCGGCCTGCTGCTGTTCATCGTCGCGCCGTTCGGACCGCTCGTCTACATCGGGGCCGCGCTGTGGGGCCTCGGCGCCTCGCTCGGGTTCCCGATCGGCATGTCCGCCGCCGCCGACGACCCCGCCAAGGCCGCCTCGCGCGTCGCTGCCGCGGCCACGATCGGCTACGTCGCCTTCCTCTGCGGACCCCCGATCCTCGGCTGGATCGGCGACCACATCGGGCTGCTCAACACGCTGCTCATCGTCGTGGGCCTGATCGTGGCATCCGGGCTGTTCTCCGGCGCGGCCAAGCCCCTCGTCGTCGCCCGACCCGAGGCGGAGAAGGCCGTCCGCCGCGATTAGGCTCGTCGGGTGCGTCTCGTCATCGCCCGCTGCTCGGTCGACTACACCGGTCGGCTCAACGCCCACCTGCCCCTCGCCACGCGTCTGCTCGTGCACAAGGGGGACGGGTCGCTGCTCGTGCACTCGGACGGCGGGTCGTACAAGCCGCTGAACTGGATGAGCCCGCCGTGCACGCTGACGGTGGAGGAGCCCGAGGAAGAGGCGGCGAGCGTCGGCGTCACCGAACAGTGGCGCGTCACGCACAAGAAGACCGGCGACGCGCTCGTGGTGAAGATCTACGAAGTGCTGCACGACACCTCGCACGACCTCGGCGTCGACCCGGGTCTCATCAAGGACGGCGTCGAGGCCGACCTGCAGCGGCTGCTCGCCGAGCAGGTCTCGGTCGTCGGCGAGGGTCTGACGCTGGTCCGCCGGGAGTATCCGACGGCCATCGGCCCCGTCGATCTGCTGCTGCGCGACGACAACGGCGGCACGGTCGCGATCGAGGTCAAGCGTCGCGGTGACATCGACGGCGTGGAGCAGCTGACCCGCTACCTCGACCTCCTCAACCGCGACCCGCTGCTCGCCCCGGTGAGCGGCGTCTTCGCCGCGCAGGAGATCAAGCCGCAGGCCCGCGTGCTCGCCACCGACCGCGGCATCCGGTGCCTCACGCTCGACTACGACGAGATGAAGGGCATCGAGTCGGGGGCTCCGCGCCTCTTCTGAGTCTTCGCCTCCGTGGCTCGGCGTGCGGAGCGGACGAGAAACGGGGAGCGGAGGACGCGCTGCCGCTTCCGAGTCCTCTCTTCGCCACCGTCACACCGACGCGCGGCCGGTAGCGTGGAAGCCATGCCCGTGCGCTCCCCCTGGTCGTGCGTCCTCTGGGACGTCGACGGAACCCTCGTCGACGCGTCCGAGGGGATCCTCCGCCGTCTCACCATCACCCTCGAGCACTTCGGACGGACGCCTCCGACGCGCGGCGAACTGTCGCGGTGGATCGGTCCGCCCATGTTCGAGTCGTTCCAGGTCAACGTCGGGATGACCCCCGAGCAGGCGACCGAGGCGGTCACGTACTACCGCACGCTCAACAAGAGCGAGGGCTACACCGGCAGTGCGCAGCTCTACCCGGGCGTCGCCGACATCGTGCACGAGCTCCACTCCGCCGGCATCCCGCAGTCGACCGCGAGTTCGAAGCCCGAGGTGCAGGTCGTGGCGCTGATGGACCACTTCGGCCTGGCCCCCGACCTGGAGGCCATCGTCGGTGCGAGCCCCGACGAGCGGACGCTCAGCGCGAAGTCCGACATCGTGCGCGAGGCGCTCCGGCGCCTGGAGGTGCGCGGATACGACACCTCGCGCCCGGTCCTGATCGGCGATCGGCATCACGACGTCGAGGGCGGGGCGGATGCCGATGTGCCGGTGATCTTCGTCCGGTGGGGTTTCAGCTGGCCGCACGAGGCCGACGGGGCTCAGGCGGCCGTCGACACCGCGGACGAGCTGCGCGCCCTGCTTCTCGTCTCCGACGAGGATTCCGGTCCCGCCGACGGTGTCTGACATCTCCTGGGCGCTGCCCGCGTCGATCGCCCTGCTCGCGGCGCTCCTCATCGCGGGCGGAGTCGTCGTCGTGGTGCGTGCCCGACGGAGGTCGCCGCGGGCGGCCGCGGTGGCCGCCGCCGCACGCTCGGCCGCGGAGGCGGCGCTTCTCCGACTGGACGACGACGCCACCGAGCTCGACGTGGCCTTCGAGGCCGCGGACGCCCTGACCGGTGACGACACCCCGACCGACCTGCGCCGGTCGCGCGCCGCCGTCCTGCGTGGACGCGATCGCGGCTTCGCCGAGGTGGCGGCCCTCGCGACCTCGACGCGACTCCCCGCTCAGCGTCGTGTCGATGCCGTGCGTCTCCGCGACGATCTCGAGCGCCGCATCGCCGCGACCGGAGACGCCCGCGACCGGCTGGCCGCGTGGGCGCGCACGCACGGGAGTGTCACGTCGCGCGTCGTCGCCGCGCGCGCACGTCGCGCAGAGATCGCCCGCACGTCGGGCGACCCGGCGCGTCTCGTCGCCGAGGCGCGGTCGCGGTTCGACGAGACGGAGTGGGCGGATGCCGACCGGGCCGACCGCGAGGCGCGGGCGGCGCTCGCGCATGCCGACGCGGCGCTCGATGCCGCCGACGCCGTGATCGACGACCCGGCGACCGCGGACGCCCGCGTCCTCGAGGCATCCATCGCCCTCCGCCGGGCCGGCCGGTTGCTGCGCGCGGTCGAGGATGCGCACCGGATCGTGCTGCAGGCGGCCGAGAACGCGGCGACCGAGGTCTCCGCCGCCGAGGCCGAGCTCGTCGCGGCTCTCGAACTCGCCGAGACGCGACCCGCCGACGGAGCGCCCGATGCCGGCGAACGTCTGCGCACCGCGGCCGCCGCCCTCCGCGCCGCGTCCGAGGGGCTCCCTCGTCGCCCGCGCGCCGCGATCGAGACCGTGGCGCGCGTCCGCGAGGTCCGCGACGAGGCGGTGGGAGGCGCCCTGACCGCACGCCGACGCCTCGACGCTGCGCGGACCGCGCTGCCGGGAACCCTCGCCTGCGCGCGCGCGGCGGTCGCCGCGGCTGAGGCCTTCGCCGACGCCCCGTCGATCGAGGACCGGCTGCGCCTCGACGCCGCCCGCCGTGACCTGGCGGCCGCTCGGGCGACGCAGGACGCGTTCGAGGCGCTCGCCTCCGCCCGGGCGGCCTGGCGCGCGGTATCCCCCGGCTGAGACGCACCGCCCGATATCGTGGGCGGCATGGGGGAGCCCGTCACCGTCCAACGCGTCGTCACCGCCGCCCGCCGTCTCCCGGCGACCACGGTGCTCGCGCTCGTCCTGCTCGGGGTGGGCGTGGCATCCGCGGGTCTGTGGTCGCCGTTCGCCGCGTCACCGCTCCACGACACCGTGGCCTACGGGCTCCCGGCGCTCGAAGCCGGCCGCTGGTGGACCCCCGTCACGGGGACGTTCTTCGTGTCGGTGCCGTGGCTGTACGCACCGGTGATCATCGGGCTCGTCGGGATGGGCTTCCTGGAGTTCCGCCGCGGGTCGCGCGTGGCCGCGTCCTACTTCGTCGGCGGTCAGCTCGGTGCCGTCCTCGGGGCGTCGCTGGTGCTGTGGCTCGCGGCTCTGCTCCCCTGGACGTGGGCTCAGGAGCAGGCCGGATCGCTCGATGTGGGTCCCTCCCCCGGGGTGATCGCGTGTCTCGCGGCGGCGGTGTCGCTGCTCCCGTCCCCCTGGCGACTCCGCGCGTGGACCGTGCTGATCGCGGTCCTGTCGGTCACGTTCCTCTACTGGGGATCGCTGAACGACCTCGAGCACGTCCTCGCCGCGGCGCTCGTCCTCATCGTCGACCGGTCGCTGCGCCCGCAGCGGGTGCCGGTCCGGGAGCAGCGTCTCATCGCCTTCGTGGTGGTGTGCGGGCTCGGAGCGATCGACGTCCTCACCTACCTCAGCCCGACCACGGGACCGTTCGGCAGCTCCGAGCCCGTGTCCGGTTCGTGGGTCGACGTGGCCGTGAACACCGTCGTGGTCCTGGTCGTCGCGAACGGCATCCGACGGGGACGCCGGTGGGCATGGGTGCTGCTGGTGGCGTACGGCATCCTGAACGCCCTTCTCCTCGTGCTGGTGGCACTGCTGATCGTCGCGATCGGCACGGGGGCCGTCGAGGGGGCGGTCGACGTGGACCTCACCGTGACGCTCGCGTCGTCGGCGACGTGGACGATCGCCCTGGTGTACCTCGTCCTCGTGCGCGCCGCGTTCCGCGCACGCCCCAAGGCGGCCCTCGGCGACGCGCCCGCTCCGACCGTCGACGACGTGAAGGCGGAGCTTCGCGCCAGCGGCGGCGGGACCCTGTCGTGGATGACGACGTGGGACGGCATGGCCTACGCCCGGTTCGGGCGCGGCATCGTCGCGTTCCAGCGCCGGTCGGGGGTCGCGCTGGTGCTGGGCGACCCGCTCGGCCCCGACGAGACCCGCGCGTCGACCGTGCGCGCGTTCGTCGAGCGCGCCGAGAACGCGGGGCTCGCCCCCTGCTTCTTCAGCGCCGGAGAAGCGACCCGGGCTGCGGTCCCCGAGGGATGGCGCAGCATCGTCGTCGCGGACGACACGATCGTCGACCTTCCGGGCCTGCAGTTCACGGGCAAAGCGTGGGGCGCGGTGCGTACGTCGCTGAACCGCGCCGAACGCGAGGGGATGACGTTCCGTCTGTCGCGCCTGGCCGACGAGACGTGGGGGGTGCGGCAGCAGCTGCGGGCCATCTCGGAGAGCTGGGTCGGCGACAAGGGGCTGCCGGAGATGGGGTTCACGCTCGGGACGCTCCATGAGGCCGGCGACCCCGAGGTGCGCGTCGCGCTGGCGGTCTCACCGGCCGGTGACGTGGATGGATTCCTGTCGTGGCTGCCGGTCTACGGCGAGGGCGGCGTGCGCGGGTGGACGCTCGATCTCATGCGCCGCCGCGACGGGGGGTTCGGCCCGGTCATGGAGTATCTGATCGGATCGTCCGCGCAGCAGTTCTCGGCCGAGGGCGCGGAGGTGATGTCGCTGTCGGGGGCACCGCTCGCGCACGATTATCCGCCGGATGCCGGAGCGATCGCCGAGCTGCAGGAGCGCATGGCGTCGATGCTCGAGCCCGTCTACGGCTTCGCGTCGCTGCACCGGTTCAAGCAGAAGTTCCATCCCCGGTACGAGACGATGTACCTGCTGTACCGGGACGAAGCCGATCTCACCCGCATCGGTGCCGCGCTGACCCGCGCCTTCCTGCCGCACGCGACGCTGCGGCAGTTCGCCGCCGCGGGCGTCGACCTCGTGCGGACGGAACGGTAGCGCCGGTTCAGAGGGGGCGGATGTTCTCCGCCTGCAGGCCCTTCGGGCCCTGTGCGACGTCGAACTCGACGCGCTGGTTCTCTTCGAGCGAGCGGTAGCCGCCCGACTGGATGGCGCTGTAGTGGGCGAAGACGTCCTGGCCGCCCTCATCGGGCGCGATGAAGCCGAAACCCTTCTCCGAGTTGAACCACTTGACCGTGCCCTGCGTGCTCATCGACGTGCCGTTCCCCGCTTGCGCCGGCGCCCAGCGCGCCGATCAGTGCTCACGCTAACGGGTGGCGCCCGGACAGCGCACGGGCCCGTGACAGAAACGTTGCACGGCGTCACGGAGGTGATCAGCCCTTGAGCCCATACGACGCCCGGGCTGAGCAGAAGCTCGAAGCCCGGGCGTCGACGGATCCCCCCGGATATGTCACGCGAGGCGTGACGGCGATAACTGTACCGCCGCGCACGCCCTTCGCGCGACACGAAAGCTGTGAATTCTTCACGTATGACGATGATCTGTGATAGTCGGTCGTCATAGAATCCGCGTGTGGACGAGCGGCGACAGCCTTCCGCCCTCGTCGACGAGGCATATGCGGCCCTCGGCGAGGCGATCGTCGACGGGCGCCTGCGGCCCGGAGACCGACTGCGTGACGTCGAACTCGCCGCCCGGATGGGGATCTCCCGAACCCCCGTGCGCGAGGCGTTGCAACGACTCGCGGCGATCCGTCTGGTCGAGATCGCCCCCCACCGTTTCACCCGCGTGACGTCGCCGAGCGACAAGGAGATCGCGGACATGCAGGACTACGCGGTCCACATGATCGCGATGACCATGCACCTGGCTCTGCCCCGTTGTTCCGATGACGACATCGCGGAGGGCGCCCGGCTGCTCGGTGTCCTCGTGGACGCCGCGCGCGCAGACTCGTCTCCCGCGTACGTCGATGCGGGATACGCGCTCCTCGCCCACTTCACGCGCGCCTCGGAGAACATCGTGCTGATCGAGACGTTGAAGCAGACCGCCTTCCTGCTGCGGCGGAACCTGCGCGGCTGGATGTGTGCGCACGTCGAGGGCTGCGAGGAGCTGTTCCTGCTCCTCGCGGACGGGATCCGGGAGCGCGACACGGCACGGTCGGCACACCTGTGGCTGCGGCTGCACGGCCTCTACTGAGTGCGCGGCCGCGAGCGCAAGGCATCCCGTCCTCCGGGCGGCACCGCTACCGTGACGCCATGACCCGTATCGAGCTCCGTGATCTCCGTGCCGATGACCGGGATGCCGTGTATGCGGTGCTGCGCGCGAGCGCGTCGACGTGGCCGCGCGGGCAGGTCGCCGATCGCGCGGCGTTCGACGCGTGGGTGGATGCCGACCGGGTCACGGCCCGCACGATCGTGGACGGCGACGAGGTGGCGGGGCTCGCCGTGACCCTCGACGTCGACGGGGAGCGCGAGGCCCTGCTCGCCGTGTCTCCCGAGACCTCGCGCGAGTCCGCGACGGAGGCGCTGCGGCTGCTCACGCTCGCCGAGCCCGAGCGACCGCTGTACGCCTGCGTCGCTGCCGACGACGACCCCTCGCACGACACGCTCGCGCGGCTCGGCTTCGTCGAGCACGGGCGCGACGGGGCGGACATCGTCTACGTGCTGCCGCCGACCCTGGAGTGATCCGCCGGCCTCAGCGGCGCGACAGGACCGCGACGACCGGACGGTGATCGCTGCCGGCGTCGTCGAAGTCGGTGGGCACCTCGAAGCCGCGCACGATCCACGCCGAGCCGACGAGGACGTGGTCGATCGGGGCGGCGAGCGCCGCGGGCATCGAGGTGGGCCACGTGCCGCGGGCCGCAGCTCCTGCCTGCTGGGCGGCATCCCGGCACTCACCGACGGCGGCACCGCCGCGCCCGAGGCCCGACAGGTGATCGAGCGTGGAGTTGAGGTCGCCGGCGAGGATGACGTCCGGCTCCGCGCACTGCGCGGCGACCCAGTCGATGCCCTGAGCCCAGTCGTCGATGATGAACGGCAGCGGAGGCAGCGGGTGAGCGGCGATGAGCGTCGGTCCCGTGCCGTCGACGGGTCGCCAGACGCCGCTCGGCGCACCCGGCGTCGATCCTGCGGCGGGGTCGAGGACGTACGGGCCGAGCGCGTCCGCGACCAGGAGCGAGGTCGGCACCGGGCGATCGCCGGGTGCGGCGTCCACGGTCGCGGCCGTCATCCGGATCCCGTCGCGCTCCAGGATGCCGACGACCTCCGCCGCCGCGTCCGCATCGGTCTCCGGCAGGCTGACGACGTCGGCCCCGCTTTCGCGGACGAGCCGGGCGATGGCCTCCGGCGGTGCGCCGCCGCCGTAGGTGTTCCACACGGCGACGGTGAGATCGCCATCGGCCGTCGATCCGCCGAAGCCGCGCGCGAGGAGCACGGCGCCGTTGCCGAGCGCGGCCGCCCCGAGCGCGATCGCGAGACCGAGGGCGACGGCGGCCCGCCGACGCAGGAGAGCGACGATCCCGGCCACGACGGCGAGCGCGGCGCATCCGATCGCCACCGGCGCACGGAACGAGATCAGCAGGGCCATGCCCTGCCACCGTTCCGCGCCGATGAGCTGCGGCCAGACGACGAGGGCGGCGAGGAGGCCCGCCACGAGGAGGGTGACCAGGAGCGGGAGTCGGCGGCGCGCGGCGGTCGGCATCTCCACAGTGAAGCGGAGTCCGATGAATGTTCGCCGGATCGGCCCCCCCGCATACCCTAGGGGGGTATGGTATCCAGCATGCACGGATACGACGGACACAAAGACGACCTGCAGAAGCGGCTGCGCCGTGTCGAAGGACAGGTGCGCGGAATCGCGCGGATGGTCGACGAAGACAAGTACTGCATCGACATCCTCACGCAGGTGTCCGCCGCGACGAAGGCGCTCGAGACCGTCGCCCTGTCGCTCCTGTCCGACCACCTCAGCCACTGCGTCGCCGAGGCCAGCGCGGAGGGCGGCCAGGTCGCCGCCGAGAAGATCCGCGAAGCCAACGACGCCATCGCCCGGCTCGTCCGGTCCTGACCCCGAGGAGAACACCATGAACGACCGCATCGATCTCGGCCTCCGCGAGGCCGTGGCATCCACTCCCCTGCCGGAAGGCGCGGTGATCCAGGAGATCGGCGTGACCGGAATGACGTGCGCACACTGCGTCCGCAGCGTGACCGAGGAGATCTCCGAGATCGCGGGGGTGCAGGGCGTGTCCGTCGACCTGCGCGTCGGCGACGTCTCGCGCGTCACGATCGCCAGCGAAACCCCGCTCGACGCCGCCCTCGTGCGCGACGCCGTCGAGGAGGCCGGTTACGCCCTGGCGGCCGATCCGTCATGAGCACCACCGACGTCGAGCTCGACATCACCGGGATGACGTGCGCCTCGTGCGCCACCCGGATCGAACGGAAGCTCAACAAGCTCCCCGGCGTCGAGGCCTCCGTCAACTACGCCACCGAGAAGGCGCGCGTGCGCGGCGACGACCTCGACCCGGCGGACCTCATCGCGGTCGTCGAGGCCGCGGGCTACGCGGCCGCCGTGCCCGCCCCGCCCGTGCCGGAAGAGGTCGCGACCGACCCCGAGACCGAGGCCCTCCGCCGGCGGCTGCTCATCAGCCTCGCGCTGGCCGCGCCGGTCGCGCTGCTGTCGATGATCCCCCCGCTGCAGTTCGAGAACTGGCAGTGGCTCGCGCTCACGCTCACCGCCCCCGTCGCGGTGTGGGGCGCGTGGCCGTTCCACCGCGCGGCCGCGATCAACGCCCGCCACGGCGCCGTCACGATGGACACGCTCATCAGCCTCGGCGTCATCGCCGCGTTCGGCTGGTCGCTGTACGCCCTGTTCTTCGGCGGGGCCGGCATGCCCGGGATGACGATGAGCTTCACGCTCTTCGGCGCACCCACCGCCGGCGCGCACGAGATCTACCTCGAGGTCGCCGCCCTCGTGACCGTGTTCCTCCTCGCCGGCCGCTACGCGGAAGCGCGAGCGCGCACGGCATCGGCCAGTGCGCTGAAGGCCCTGCTGAGCCTCGGCGCGACCTCTGCCACGAAGCTCGACGAGGGCCGCGAACGGACCGTCCCGGTCGCGAGCCTCGTCGTCGGCGACGTCGTCGTCGTGCATCCGGGCGAGAAGATCCCGTCCGACGGCCTGGTCGTCGACGGAACCTCAGCGGTGGATGCCGGCATGCTCACGGGCGAATCCGTTCCGGAGGAGGTGGGCCCGGGTGCCCGCGTCGTCGGCGCCACGATCAACGTCGGGGGCCGCCTGGTCGTCGAGATCACGCGCGTCGGCGCCGACACCGAACTCGCCCGCATGGGTCGCCTGGTCGAAGAGGCGCAGACCGGCAAGGCCGAGGTGCAGCGTCTGGCGGACCGCGTCTCGGCGGTGTTCGTCCCTGTCGTGATCCTTCTCGCGATCGCGGCGTTCGTCGGGTGGCTCGTCGCGGGCGCCCCGCTCGAGCTGGCGTTCACCGCCGCCGTGGCGACACTCATCATCGCCTGCCCGTGCGCCCTGGGACTCGCGACTCCGACCGCGCTGCTCGTGGGCACGGGACGCGGCTCGCAGCTCGGCATCCTGATCCGCGGTCCGCAGGTGCTCGAGCAGACGCGCCGTGTCGACACGATCGTGCTCGACAAGACCGGCACCGTCACCACCGGCCGCATGGCCGTGACCGACGTGCTGCCCGCCGCGGGCGTCGACCGTGCCGTGCTGCTCGCCGTCGCCGCGGCCGTCGAGGGCGGTTCCGAGCACCCGGTGGGTCGCGCGATCGCCGCGGCCGCGGGCGCTGCGGCCCCCGTGGAGTCGTTCGCCGCGCACGCGGGGTACGGCGTCCAGGGTGTCGTGGACGGTTCCGCCGTCGTGGCCGGCCGGCCGTCGTGGCTGCGCGAGCAATGGAGCGTGGGGGCGGTGGCATCCGAGGTCGACACCCTGTCGGCGCGCGGAACGGTCGTCGCCGTCGCGCGCGACGGGGACTACCTCGGCGCGATCGTCGTCGCCGACACGGTGAAGCCGACGAGCGCCGAGGCGATCGCGCGGTTCCGCCGCCTGGGGCTCCGACCGGTGCTCCTCACCGGCGACAACACGGCGACCGCCGCGCGCGTGGCATCCGAGGTCGGGATCGACGACGTCCGGGCCGAGGTGACGCCGGCCGAGAAGCTCGAGGTCGTCCGCGCGCTCCAGGCCGAGGGCCGCGTCGTGGCGATGGTCGGCGACGGCGTCAACGACGCTGCGGCGCTCACCGCCGCGGACCTCGGTATCGCGATGGGCGGAGGGACGGATGCCGCGATCGCGGCGAGCGACGTCACGGTCGTCTCGGGCGATCTGCTCGTCGTCGCCGACGCCGTGCGCCTCGCGCGCCGCACGCTCGGCACGATCAAGGGCAACCTGTTCTGGGCCTTCGCCTACAACGTCGCCGCGATCCCGGTGGCGATGGCCGGGCTGCTGAACCCGGTCGTCGCCGCCGCCGCGATGGCGCTGTCGTCGGTGTTCGTGGTCACCAACAGCCTGCGGCTGCGTCGGTTCCGCGCGGAACCGAGCGCGGCGCGCTGACTCGGACACACGCAGGAGATCTGGTCCGACGGAGTCGCCGGTCAGCCGCGGTCACGGGACCGGATCTCCTTCGTGCGCCCTGGGAGGCGGTATGAGCTGGTCGATGACTACCAGCACCCAGACGGCTCGACGACCCACGAGTCAGACTGTCTGACCCGTGTGCTACGTTCGTACCACTACACCTCCCTCGCCTCTCGTAGAAGCGCACTAGGGAGGTTTTTCTTTCTCACTCCGAGGAGTTCTATGCCCCGACCCGCTCCCGTTCCACGGCCTCGCGGCGCTCTGAAGTACGACAAGCCCGCGTTGAGCTTGGAAGAGCTGGTCGACCGCCTCTGTGACAGGGGGCTGGAGATTCCGGACCGGGATAGGGCGATCCGGTACCTTCGCCACCTCGGGTACTTCCGCCTGTCGCCGTACACCATCCCTTTTCAGCGTGGCCAGCCCGACCACGTATTCCGCGACGGCTCCTCCTTCGACGACGTTCTGGATCTCTACGTCTTCGATAGGAACCTGCGGCTCCTCGTCATGGACGCACTGGAGCGCGTGGAGGTCGCCGTTCGAGCGGCGCTAACGGACCACATGTCCATCACGTACGACGACCCCCATTGGTACGTCGACTCCAGGCATTTCGACAATCACCGCAGGCACGAGGGGTTGCTGATGATTGTCCGGGACGCATCCGACCAGCGACTCAAAGGTTCGCCGGAGCAAGAGGGCTTGCGTAGCGAGGGTGTCGTCTACAGATCCGCGCTTGAGCATTACCTCCTCACCTACGGCGAACCAGAATTGCCGCCGTCATGGCTGATGGTCGAGGCGCTCACCCTTGGACAGCTCACCTCTCTCATCGGCAATCTTGTGGTCCGAGCCGATCGGACCGCGATTGCCAGGCGCCTCGGTCTCACCGAACCGGTACTGATGTCCTGGCTGCGAACCTATGTGCGCGTCCGCAACATTTGCGCGCATCACGGCCGCCTCTGGAACTCCGGCATCGGTGTCTATCCACTGATCCCGACCTCCCGAGCCGTCTCGTGGTTGCGGGGGGACGGGGCGCTGCCGGCGCGCTCAGAGAAGCGCCTGTATCCGGTGCTTGTGTCGTTGCAATCCGTGCTTGATGTCATTTCGCCGCGGAGCAGCTGGGCGCGTCGACTCCACACGCTTGTGAGCTCGCGGCCTGCGATGAATCTCGCCGGTATGGGAGTTCCGAGCGATTGGTCGGAAGACGAGTTCTGGGCGCGTCGCATTCATCAGTAGGCGCGAAACCCGGGCCCCACGATCAGCAGGAAGTCCCGGGTTAACTTCCTTCACCACCGCGATGGAGAGGCATCACCAACAGCCTGCGGCTGCGTCGGTTCCGCGCGGAACCGACGCCCTGACGGCCGGTCACGCCATCCGCAGGTCGGCCTCGATGTCGTGGGCCGCGGCGAGCAGCGCGGGGATCAGCCGGTCGGTGACCTCGGCTTCGGCGTAGCGTCCGCTCGACATCGACAGGTTGATGGCCGCGACCACCGCGCCGTCGCGGCCGCGGACGGGTGCCGCGAGCGACTGCAGCCCGGGCTCGAGCTCCCCGTCGACGCGGGCCCAGCCCTGCGCGCGCACCCGCTCGAGTTCCTGCCGCACGGCGACGGGATCGGTCAGCGTCCGGGGGGTCCGGGGCGTCAGGGGCGAGGCATCCAGGATCCGATCGCGTTCCTCGACGGATGCCGCGGCCAACAGCACGCGACCCATGCTCGTGACGGCGGCCGGGAACCGCGTGCCGACGGTGATGCCGACCGACATGATCCGGCGCACGGGCACGCGCGCGACGTAGACGATCTCGGTGCCGTCCAGGACCGCCGCCGACGCGCTCTCCCCGACCGTGCGGGAGAGCGCCTCGAGATGCGGCTGCGCGACCTCGGGGAGCGACAGGGCCGAGAGGTAGCTGTAGCCCAGCTCCAGCACGCGCGGGGTGAGGGCGAACGAGCGTCCGTCGTTCCGCACGTACCCGAGGCTCTGCAGCGTGCGGAGGAACCGTCCGGCGGCGGCCCGCGTCACACCGGCACGGCGCGCGACGTCGCTCAGGGTCAGCTCGGGGTTCTCGGCGTCGAACGCGCGGATGACCGCGAGCCCGCGCACGAACGCCTGGACGACCTCGCCGGGGCCGTCGACGTCGTCCGTGGGCACTGCGTCGGTCACCGGCTCACCCTATCGATCGGTCGGCCGCCCGCCCTCACCGCTCCAGCACGACCGCGAGGCCCTGCCCCACGCCGATGCAGATCGCGACGACCGCGACGCCCGAGCCGCGGCGCGCCAGTTCGTGCGCCGCGCGGCCGATGATGCGGCCGCCGGACGCGCCGAGCGGGTGACCGATCGCGAGCGCACCGCCGTGGACGTTGAGCTTCTCGGGGTCGAGGTCGGGCCACCCGGCCAGGCACGCGAGCGACTGCGACGCGAAGGCTTCGTTGAGCTCGACGAAATCGACGTCGGCCCACGTCCTGCCGGCGCGCGTGAGCGCCTTGTTCGCGGCCTCGATCGGCGCGATGGGGAACACGTCGGGGTCGACGCCGTGCGCCGCGCGCCCCGCGATGCGCGCCAGCGGCTCGGCATCCAGGGCTCCCTCGCCGCCGATGAGGACGGCGGAGGCTCCGTCGTTGATGGGCGAGGAGTTGCCGGCCGTGACGCTCCCCTGCCCGTCGGCGGCGAAGAGCGCCTTCAGCCCCGCGAGCTTCTCGACCGACGTGTCGTCGCGGATCCCCTCGTCACGGGTCAGCGCGACGCCGGGCACGGCCACGATCTCGCTGTCGAAGACGCCGCCGGCCCACGCGGATGCCGCGCGCTGATGCGACCGGACGGCGAAGGCATCCTGCGCCTCCCGCGTGATGTCCCACTCGCGCGCGATCTTCTCGGCGGACTCGCCGTTCGAGATCGTCCAGTGCTTCGGGAGGGCCGGGTTGGTCATGCGCCAGCCGATCGCGGTGTTCCACATCGTCGCGTTGCCGACGGCCGGAAACGGCTTCGCCGCCTTCTCCACGACGTAGGGGGCGCGGCTCATGGACTCGACGCCTCCGGCCAGCACGATGTCGGCGTCGCCGGACTCGATCGCGCGCGACCCCTGGATCACGGCTTCGAGCGACGATGCGCACAGGCGGTTGACGGTCGTGCCGGTCACGGTCGTCGGGAAGCCGGCGAGCAGCGCGCCGAAACGGGCGACGTTCCGGTTGTCCTCCCCGGCCTGGTTGGCATCCCCGAAGACCACGTCGTCGATGCGGGCGGGATCGAGACCGGTCCGCTCGACGGCGGCCTTCATCACGAGCGCGGCGAGATCGTCGGGACGGACGGATGCCAGAGCTCCCCCGGCGCGGCCGAAGGGCGTGCGGACGGCGTCGTAGACGTAGCTGGCGGTCATGTCAGGCTCCTCGGTCGATCAGCGTCAGACCGAGCAGTTGCTCGATCTCGGAGTGCGTGTTGTCGCCGAACAGTTCCCGTACGCGGAAGCCGTCGGGGGTGACGTCGAAGACGCCGTGGTCGGTGTAGACGCGCGAGACGCAGCCGACGCCGGTGAGCGGGTAGGTGCACGCCTCGACGAGCTTCGGCGCCCCCTGCTTGGTGAGCAGGTCGGTCATCACGTAGACGTCCCTCGCCCCGATCGCGAGGTCCATCGCCCCGCCGACCGCCGGGATCGCCCCCGGCTCCCCGGTCGACCAGTTCGCCAGATCACCGGATGCCGACACCTGGAACGCCCCGAGCACGCACACGTCGAGGTGGCCGCCGCGCATCATCGCGAACGAGTCGGCGTGGTGGAAATAGGCTGCGCCGGCGAGGGCGGTGACCGGCTGCTTTCCGGCGTTGATCAGGTCGGGATCGACCGAGCCCTCGATGGGCGCGGGGCCCATTCCCAACATTCCGTTCTCGGTATGCAGCACGATCTCGAGCCCCTCGGGCAGGTAATCCGCCACGAGCGTGGGGGCGCCGATGCCGAGGTTCACGACGGCCCCTTCGGGGATGTCGGATGCCACGCGCGCGGCGAGCGCGGTGCGGGAGACGCGGGTGCTCATGCGTCGACCCCTTCCCGGGCGAGCGGGCGCCCCTCGATGTCGACTCCGCCGGCGAAGACGCCGTCGCGCAGCCAGGGGCGTTCGCCCACGGCCACGACCCGGTCGACGTACAGGCCGGGCGTGATGACGGCCTCGGGATCGAGGTCGCCGAGGGGCACGATCTCGTCGACCTGCACGACCGTGGTCTTCGCCGCCGCCGCCATGATCGGTCCGAAGTTGCGCGCGGTCTCGCGGTAGACGAGGTTGCCCCAGCGGTCGGCGCGGAAGGCGCTGATGAGCGCGACGTCGACGTGGATGGGGTATTCGAGGACGTAGTCACGATCGCCGATACGGCGCGTCTCCTTGCCCTCGGCGAGCTGGGTGCCGTATCCGGTCGGCGTGAAGAAGCCGCCGATTCCGGCGCCGGCCGCGCGGATGCGTTCGGCGAGGTTCCCCTGGGGCACCAGCTCGAGTTCGACCTTCCCCTCCCGGTACAGCGTGTCGAAGACCCACGAGTCGCTCTGCCGCGGGAACGAGCAGATCATCTTGCGCACCTGTCCGGCCTTCAGCAGGGCGGCGAGACCCGTGTCGCCGTTGCCGGCGTTGTTGTTGACGACGGTGAGGTCGCGGGCGCCGTGCGCGATGAGCGCGTCGATGAGTTCGACGGGCTGCCCGGCGCGGCCGAATCCGCCGATCATCACGGTCGCGCCGTCGGCGATGCCCGCCACGGCTGCCGCGACGTTCGGCACGGTTTTGTCGATCATGGTTCCTCTGTTCGTTCAACGAACGCGTGTTCGTTGAGCGATCATACCTTCGGGTGCCCCGCCGCACCAGAGGCATCCCTTGCGCGCTCTCCACCTCCGTGTTCGGATGGGGCGATGGGGTGGCTCGTTCTCGTCGTCGTCGGTCTCGCGTTCTGGTGGTGGTCGCTGGCGCTCACCCTGAGGGCCTACCCGGGCGAACGGATGCCGGTGTGGGCGAACCCCGTGAAGGCCCCCCGCCGCGCGGTCGTCCTGCGCGCGGTCGGGGCGGCGGCCATCGTCTTCGGGACAGGGATGTTCAGCTCCACCTGGGGCCTCCCCGGGTGGGTGGCGGCCGTCGCGGTCGGGGGCTCGCTGACTCTCCTCCTCTTCGCACCGCACGTCGTCGCCGTCGCGCGGCACAACCGACGCGCGGGCGCGACCTGACCCGCTCGACGGCGGTCCATGCAGGTCTCGACGCTCGTCGGATGGCGCCCCCGCCGGCCGCGGGTACGTTCGCCTGCACCGACGCGAGAACCGAGGAGCACCACGATGTCCGACACGCACGACCTCACCGAGAACCACCGCACGACCCTGTTCCACCTCGAGCAGCACCCCACCTCGCACAACCTCGAGTGGCACGACGTGATCGGGTTGCTGCGCGAGGTCGGCGAGGTCGCCGAGGAGCACATTGGCAAGGTAAAGGTCCGCCTGGGCGACACCCTCCTCATCCTCACTCCCCCGCGGCACAAGGACATCGACGAGCAGACGGTGCTGGACATCCGCCGCGCCCTCCGCGACGCGGGCTACACCACGGCGGCGAAGTGACATGGGCGACGACCGGGATGCCATCCGCCCCGAGGTCCCGCCGAGCGGTACCGGATGCGTCGAGTGCGAGGCCGAGGGCTCGTGGTGGCTGCATCTGCGCCGGTGCGCCGAATGCGGTCACATCGGGTGCTGCGACGACTCCCTGAACCGGCACGCGACGCGCCACGCCCACACGAGCGGGCATCCGGTGATCCAGAGCTTCGAGCCGGGCGAGGACTGGTTCTGGGACTACCGCACCGCGGCGTTCATCGACGGACCCCTGCTCGCCCCGCCGCGCAGTCATCCCGTGACCCAGCCCGTCCCCGGGCCGGCCGGGCGCGTCCCCGCCGAGTGGCAACGGCTGCTCGACGACTGACCCTCATCCGATCGGACGACATTTCGGGTCGGTCTGTTCGCGACCGTGAGGCACCGGACGGGCGGGATTCAGCGGAACTCCGCGGCATTCGGGTCGACGGGGTGAATGTTCGGGCGCGGATGGGGTGAATCGCGGGGTTACCGTCGGCACGCAGGGACACTCCGCTCACGCGTCGATGGTCTCGATGCAGGCGGCATCCGTTCGGGTCGGATGCCGATGCGGGCGGGGGCCGGAGTTGGGGGCGGCCCTCGCCCCTCCCTGCCCCGCCGAAGACGAAAGGTGCGGGCGACGGCGCCGCAGCACCGTGCCCGCACCCGTCGGTCTCGGTCTAGTGGCAGAGGCCGGTCGATGTGCTGCTGTAGCAGATCCCGGTGCTCCACGAGCTCGCGAAGACCTCGCTGCGCTCGGACTCAGCGCGCTCGAGCGTCTGCAGGGAGAGGAGATATCCCATCGGTGTCACCCCCTCTCCGATGTCATGACCGCGCGGGCGGCGTGGACCGGGGGGAGGTCGAGGAACGGCAGCGTGCGGCGCTGACCGTCGCGGACGGCGGCGAGCGCCCACAGCACGCCCGCCGATCCGGTTCCGAGGTCGCACGAGAGCCGAAGAAGCGCGCGGCCGGGATACCCGGTGCCCACCGGCCGCGGGATCGCGTGGAGCGCGAGGGACCGTTCGTGGCGGACGCGGGCGCGGGCGACGGCGGCATCCTCCGTGCCGTCCGCCGGGCGCGGCATCCCGGCGAGGAAGAGGAGGAGACCCGCGCGACCCTGGAAGAGGCCGGGTTCGAGGACGAACTCGGGTTCAGCGGCACGCGCGAGCGAGTGGAGCTGCGCGGCGAGAGGTGTCGCCGGGCGTCGTTCGACCACTGCGGCGAGAGCATGCCCCACGCCGGCGGAGCCGGAGCCCAGGTAAGGCAGCAGACGCCAGCCCTCGTTCATCTGCAGAGAACCGTCGGACGCCCGCAGACAGCTCTCGAGATCCCGACGGACGGCCGCCTCGGCCAGCGCCAGGAGTGCGGTGTCGGACTGGCGGTCGTACAGAGACAGAGCCACGATCGCGGCACCGCTGGGCCCGCGGAGCAGGCCGCCGGCCCCGGTCGCCACCTTCTCCGGCCCGGCGCCGGCCCATCCGTCCGCGCGATCGGCCGCTTCGTCGAACATGTGGCGAGCGACATCGACGAGCTCCGGATGCCGCCCCGCTGAACGCAGCAACCCCAGGGCGGTGCCCAGCGGTCCCCCATACAGACCGGGCGAGCTCCATCGGAGCGGCGCATCGAGGCAGCGCGCGATCGCCTCATCCGCGTGGGCTTCGTCGCCGAGTTCCTCCCACGCCGCCGCGGCGCCCGCCAGTCCGTCGAACAGACCGGACTGCGGCGGCGCGGTCCGCATGGCGCGGGCCGCCCACCCGGCCGCCTCTTCCGGGACGGTGCCGGTCGCGGCGTGCAACGCGAGGAGGGGGCCGAGGGCCCCGTGCGCGACCGCGTACGCGGGCTCGTCGAACTGCACGGGGTCCCCCGGCCACAGCCGGTCCTCCCGCTTAGGGGTGGCATCCGCGACGAGTTGTCGCGCGATGGCCGCGATGCGGTCGTCCCGATCGACGGTCGCGGGCGGGCGGACCGGATCGGCGGCGAAGCCGAGCGCGTCCCGGTCGGCGGCGCCCAGTCCGAAGCGCTCGACGACCCATGCCCGCACCTCGTGCTCCTTCTCCGCGTGCAGGTCGAGGACCGGCGTGAGCGGCGCGAACAGGAAGAGCAGGATCCGGCGCAACGCGAACAGGTCGGCCGCCCGCCCGGCGCGGGCCTCGGGCTCGGCGAAGTCCGGGGCCACGAAGCCGGGCGCCCCGATGGCGACCGGTGCGTTCTCCGCTGCGCTCCGCGCCATCTCGAAGTCGATGAGGGTGACGGCCCCGTCGTCGCCGACCAGGACATTGCCCGGGTGCAGATCACCGTGTGAGAAGCCGGCGGCGTGCACGTCGTCGACCACCCGGGCGATGCGGGCGGCCAGCGCCACGGCCCACCGCCGATACTCCGCGACGTCGGCCGCGCTGCAGTCGGCGGAGACCAGCGGATGCCGAGCGACCACCGCCTGGTGCAGCGGCACGCCCCGCGCGCGGCCGAGCACGAGGTAGCGGTGCCCCAGCGCCTCGAACTCGCGGATCAGCTCGACCGTCCCCGGCGCGGCGATGGCGCGCAGGGCGTGGGCTTCGCGCGCGGCACGATCCACGGCGGTCAGGCCGTCGACCGTGACGCCGGCGAACGGCCGGGCCTCCTTCACCACGGCGTCACGCCCGCCCTCGACGGCCGTGTAGACGCCCCCGGCGTTCGAATGGTGGAGCACTCCCGTGATCTGCGGGAACCCGTCCGGGGGCCGGAGCTCGCCGAGTTCCCGTACCGCATCGCGCAGGAACGGCGGGATCTCGACCCAGGACGGCGGCTCGAAGCCCGGGCTGCGGACGTCGGGCACGAGGTGCCCGTCGGGGTGTCTGACCGCGGGGGTCGGTACGCCGTCGACCTCGATCAGCATCCGAAGGAACCCGCCGTACCGCACGAACACGGGCCCGCTGGTCCATCGGAGATCGGACAGGATGTGCGGTCCGTCGAAATCGGCCGTCCGCCGTCCGAGTTCCCTCAGCGATCGCTCGAGCTCTCCGATGGTGGAGGGATAGATCGTGACGAACTTGCCCGACCCCTCGCGACCGGCATCCTTGCCGTTCGAGGCGGCGAGCACGCTCTCGCGGGACAGGTGCTTGAACGGGAGACGCCCACGCACGCAGTGGTCGGAGACGATCCGCAGAATCGCCGGCGCCGCGGCCGGGGTCGCGCTGAGGTGGATCTTCCACCCCTGTTCGGGGAGGACCGCCCCGGCGGGCTCGTAGTACGTCCAGATGCCGTCATCCGCTCGACCCCACGACGCCGGCACCGTCGCGGCGAAAGCCGGGTCGTCGGCGGCGACGCGGGCACGCCCGGGGTGGTCATAGAAGATGCGGTCCGCGCGGGCGAACACCGGATAGATCGCGTCCATGCCCCGCCCACCGCCTCGCCCGCGCCGGAAGGCCACGGCGCGTGGACATGGTGTGCGGGTGCGCGGACGCGCGCTGCCGCGTCGGGGCCGACTCCGTGGTCGCCGAGGGCGCGGCGCGTCCAGAGGATTGGGCAGGTCAACCGATGAATCTCCGACATTCCGCCCACACGCCGCCCCGCGGGGGACGGTCGGCGGAAATCATCCGATCGGATGAGCCGTGAGCACCGATCGGACGCGCACTCCCCAGAGCGCGAGCTGAGTGCGATCGGCGGCACCGACCTTGCGCATCGACGACTGGACGTGGCTGCGGACGGTGTTCACCGAGACGACGAGCTCCGCGGCGAGCTGCTCGTTGGAGGTGATGCCATCGCTGAGCAGGCTCACGACGCGCGCCTCGGACGGGCTGAGGGATGCCGCTCGCGCGCGGTCCTCCGCCGTGATCCGGCGGCGGGCGATGTCGGTGAGCACCGACCGTGTCACGCGCGACGACATCAGGGCGTCACCGCGGTGGGCGGCGCGGATCGCGTCGACGAGTTGAGAGCTGTCGTGGGTCTTGAGGAGGTACCCCGATGCCCCGCTGTCCAGCGCGCTCATCACCAGGTGATCCTCTCCGTGGCTGGTCAGCGCGATCACGCGGGTGACGCCGTACGACTCCTCGACCACGGCGCGCGTGGCGTCGATGCCGTTCATCTCGGGCATCTCCAGATCCATCAGGACCACGTCCGCGTGCTCGGCGATCGCCGCCTTCACGGCATCCCGCCCCGTCCCGGCCTCGCCGACGACGACGATCCCGTCCGCGTGCTCCAGTCGCAGTCGGACGCCCCGACGGAAGGGTCGGTTGTCGTCGGCGATCAGCACGCGGATCGATCCGCTCTCGGTCACGTCATGCCTCCATCGTCCGGGGAAGCGGGATGTCCACCTCCACACGCCAGCCCCCCGCCCCGTCGGAACCCGCCTCGAGTGTCCCGTCGACCAGGGTGAGCTTCTGGCGCAGGCTATCCAACCCCCAGCCCAGTCCGAGACCGGGTTCGCCGTCGCGGAGGCGCCGGGGAGCATCGTTGTGCACCACCGTGACCAGGCGTTCCGGCGCGATGTGGATCCGGATGCGAACGGGTGCGCCGGCCGCGTGCTTGGCGGCGTTGGACAGCGCTTCCTGGATGGCGCGATACGCCGTGGTGGAGACCACCGCCGGGAGCGTCTCCGGATCGCCCTCGGTTTCGGCCGAGACGTCCTTGCCGCGTTCCCGCCAGAACTCGACGAGCCCGCCGATGTGGCGGAGATCGGGCGTCGGCGTGTGCGCGGTCGCCTCGACCGCCCGGAGATCGCCGAGCGCGCCGTAGAGACTGGCCGCGGCGTAGCGCCCCTCGGCCCGCACCTCGTCGATGAGCTGGAGCGCCTGCTGGGGATGCGCGGGCGCCAGGTCGACGGACGCGTCGCACAGCGACACGAGCCCCGCGAGGTGCTGGCCGGCGACGTCGTGGAGCTCCTGCGCGATCCGACCCCGTTCGGCGGTCCTCGACGCCTCGATGGCCTCGGCCTGCTGCAGCTGGAGGTCGGCGGCCCGCCGACGCTCCCGCTCGGCCCGGCGCTCGAGCACGGCGTAGAGGATGCCGAGCGCGACGCCCGCGAAGGAGACGGACGCCAGTGCGACGCCCTCCGTGAGCAGGAAGCTGACGACCGCTTCCGGCGGCGCGCCCACGCTCGCCGCCCATCCGCCCAGCGCCAGGCACGAGACGACGACGACGGAGGCCGCCCACGGCGCCGCCACCGCGACGGGCCGGGCGGCACCGAGCGCGAACATCGCGATCCCGACGACCAACTGCATCGGAGTCGCCCAGGTGGGCACACCGAGCACCACGGCCACCAGCAGGTAGCACGCGGTCGTGCCGAGCATCGCGAGCTCGGGCCGCGATGCCGCACGCGAGACGCAGATCGCCTGGACGAGACAGACGAGGGCGGTCAGCGCGATGACCACCTGCGGCGGGAGGGTGTGCGTCCACTGTCCGGTACCGCTCGAGATGGCCAGGATCGGATCGCTGCACACCTGCACCACCGTCGCCGCGAACACCACCGCGACGAAGACCGGAGACGTCATCGTGCGGGCGACACCGCTCCTCGACGGAGTCGACGGGTCGCCCTCGTCCGCCGCGGGCTCGGGAACCGCGCGCGTTTCCGTCGTGCGGGACGTCATCGAACGGCCGGTCGGCAGGGGGTGGACGGCGATCGGTGCGGGAGCCTCATATGCGGCATTCTCGCCTTCCCGCCGCGCGAGGCGGACGGGGCGAGCCGAGGAGGCCGTCATTTCCCCCGCTCGCCGCCGTGAGGGCGGTGGCTTCCCGACGGTGTTGCACCTGCGTCATGGTGGTACACTCCCTCCATGCCGACGACTCGGATGCGCACGCAGGTCACGCACACGGCCGAGATCGAAGAGGCGCTGCGCATCGCACGACTGCGATGGCCCGGAGAAAGCCCGTCCGTCCTGCTGACTCACCTCGTCCTGGAGGGCGCTCGGACGATCGAGGCGCTCGAGCCCGCGACGGTGGCGGCCCGGCGCCGGAGCATCGACGCACTCGTCGGAGAGTTCGCGGGCATCCACCCCGAGGGCCACCTCGAAGAACTGAGGGCCGAGTGGCCCGAGTGATCGTCCTGGATGCCGGAGTGATCATCGCCCTGCTCTCCCCCGGCGACGCGCATCACGAGCGTGCGAAGAGGCTGATCACCCTCGAACGCGGTCCGTTCCTGATGCACCCGCTCACGGCCGCCGAGACACTGGTCGGTGCCGCGAAGCTGGACAAAGACGCCGCGTTGTGGTCTCGTCTGCAGAGCCTGGGCATCGAGGTGGCCGACATCGGTCCCACCGAGCCGCTGCTGCTCGCCCGCCTGCGAGCCGATCACGGGATGAAGATGCCGGATACGTGCGTTCTCGCGGTCGCGCACCACGCTCAGGTGCCGCTGGCGACTTTCGATGACCGCCTCGGTGCCGTTGCGGACGCCGTCGGCCTCCGGCACCCGATCCCGGACGCGGCCTGACCCGGAAATGAAGAAGGGCCCCGGGAGAACCCGGGACCCTTCGTCGTTCTGTGCGCGAGGGGGGACTTGAACCCCCACGCCCTTGCGGGCACTGGCACCTGAAGCCAGCGCGTCTACCTATTCCGCCACTCGCGCGAGTCGTGGCATCCAGGGATGCCGCTCACTCAACTTCCCGAGAATATCACGGCCCCAGGCCCCCGGCGAACCGTGTCCGGAGCCGGCATCCATGACCTGTCCAGCCGTGCTGACTACGATGTGCCTACTGGTCTGCCTGCCTGAAGGAGTCTCGTGGGACTACTCGACAGTTTCGAGAAGGGTCTCGAACGCGCCGTCAACGGTGCGTTCGCGAAGACCTTCCGCAGTGGCATCCAGCCGGTGGAGATCGCCTCCGCACTGCGGAGCGAGCTCGACAAGAAGGCCGTCGTCGTCAGTCGCGAGCGCATCCTCACGCCGAACGCCTTCACCGTTCGGCTGTCGCCTGCGGACGACGAGAAGATGAGCGCCCTCGGTTCGACCCTCGTGACCGAGCTCGACACCCTCGTGAAGAAGCACGCGCGCACGCAGGGCTACTCGTTCGCCGGCCCCGTCACGATCTCGATCGAGCGCGACACGTCGCTCTCGACGGGCACCTTGCGCGTCGATTCGCGCACCAGCGAGGGCCAGGTGTCGTGGCGCGGTGTCGTCGACATCAACGGCACGCGGCATCCGCTCGTGAAGGCCCGCACGGTCATCGGTCGGGGCAGCGACGCCGACATCACGATCCCCGACGCCGGCACGAGCCGCAAGCACGTCGAGATCCTGTGGGACGGCGAACGCGCCATGGTCCGCGACCTCGGGTCGACCAACGGGACGACCCTCAACGGACGCAAGGTCTCCGAGGCCGCTCTCCCGCCGGACTCGACCATCTCGATCGGTCGCACCGATATCGTCTTCCGTGTGGTCGCGCAGGCACAGACCGCACGGCGAGCGGCGCCGTCCGATGCGACGCAGCTGTTCGACGTCCGCGACCGGGGGCCCCTGTCATGAGTCCACTGACTCTTCTTCTCCTCCAGGGCGGTTTCCTCGTCCTGCTGTGGTTCTTCGTGTTCGGCGTGGTCTATTCGCTGCGCGCCGACCTGTTCGGCGTGAAGGTGCGCAAGCTCCCCGAGCCCGCGGCACCCGCCGCTGCTCCGGCGGCACCGGCGCCCACGTCGTCACCGAACGCGGAGACCACGCAGGTCAAGCGTCCCGCCGCGCCGGTCGTCCCCCCGGTCGGCGGTCTCGCGACGACCGCGTCGGTGTCGCGCATCGTCATCACGAGCGGCCCCAAGGCCGGACTCGAGCTGCCCCTCGGCACGGAACCCCTCACCATCGGCCGTTCGAGCGAGTCGGGTCTGGTCATCCGCGACGACTACACCTCCAGCCACCACGCGCGTCTCGTGCTGTGGGGAGACCAGTGGATGCTGCAGGACCTCGATTCCACCAACGGCACCACGCATGACGGCGCACGGGTGGCATCCCCGGTCCAAGTGAAAGTGGGCGCTCCGATCAAGGTGGGCGCCACGACCTTCGAGTTGCGGAAGTAACCCGCCTCCATGGTCTTCCAAGGCTCGAGCGCGGCCATCTCCCACACGGGCAAGGTGCGCTCCAACAACCAGGATTCCGGCTACGCCGGATCCAACCTCTTCGTGGTCGCCGACGGCATGGGCGGTCACGCGGGAGGCGATGTCGCCTCGAGCCTGGCGATCGCGCGTCTGACCGAACTGGACCAGCCGTTCCCCAGCACCACGGCGGCCGAGCACGCGCTTCGCGACGCGCTCGCCGACACGGCGACGAATCTGATCGACACGGTCGCGCGGCGTCCGGAGCTGGCCGGCATGGGCACGACCGTCAGCGCGGTCATCATGGTCGACGACTACGCCGTCATCGGTCACATCGGCGACTCGCGGGTCTACCTGTACCGCGACGACACGCTCACCCAGATCACCACCGACCACACCTTCGTGCAGCGTCTGGTCGACTCGGGCCGCATCACGCCCGAAGAGGCGCGGTATCACCCCCGCCGCTCGGTGCTCATGCGCGTGCTGGGCGACATGGATCCCGACCCCGAGGTCGACACGTTCATCATGCCGACGCAGGACGGCGATCGGTGGCTGCTCTGCTCCGACGGTCTCTCGGGCGTCGTCGACGACGCACACACCACCAAGGCACTCGCGCTCGGGATGCCGCCCGCCCGCACCGCGGACGCACTCCTGAAGCAGGCGCTCGACGGCGGTGCCCCCGACAACGTGACGGTCGTGATCGTCGACGTGGGCGGCCAGCACCCGGTGTTCATCGGTACGCCGACGATCGTCGGTTCGGCCTCCAACCCCAGCGGCGTCGTCGTCTCGCCCGTGCGTCCGGCGCGATCGACGTGGCTGCACTCGGCCCGGCAGGCCGCGAACGAGCCGACGCACTTCGAGCCCGCCGCCGAGTTCCTGGAAGAGCTCATCGAAGAGGATCGCCGTCGCGCACGTCGTCGGCGACTGGGCTGGCTCGCCGCCCTCATCCTCGTGCTGGCGGCGATCGGGGCAGGCCTGTTCGCGGGCTACCAGTGGACGCAGACCCGCTACTACGTGGGAGCGGACGACAACTCGGTGGTCATCTACCGCGGCATCCAGCAGTCCATCGGTCCGCTGTCGTTGTCGACGGTGTACAAGGACACGAACATCGTGCTCGCCGACCTGTCGGACTTCGATCGGCAGACGGTGGAAGCGACGATCTCGGCGCGTTCCCTCTCGGACGCGGAGCTCATCGTGGATCGTCTGCGCCCGGAACCGGAGGCCACGGGATGACCGACCAGAAGCTGACGCGATCGGGAGAGGTGTCCACCGACACCGCCGTCATGCGCGCGTTGAAGAAGATCCGGACGCCCGCCAAGCAGCGCAACCGCGAGCTGGGTCTGCTGCTCTTCGCGATCGCGGTCTACGGCGCGGCGATCGTGCTCGTGCAGCTCGGAGTGAACGGGGCGGTCGAGTCGGGCTACCTGATGCTCGCCGGCATCCCCGCCCTGCTCGCCCTCGTGCTCCACGTGGTCCTGCGCCTGCGCGCCCGCGATGCCGACCCGTTCGTGCTTCCCATCGCGACCGTCCTGACGGGCCTCGGGATCGCGATGATCTACCGCATCGACCTCGCGGTGGGTCTGAAGGGGTGGGATGCCACGGCCATCCGCCAGATCGCCTGGGCGGCGATCGCGCTGGTGGCGGCCCTGCTCGTGGTGATCTTCGTCCGCAACTACCGCGTGCTGTTCCGCTACACGTACCTCTCGGGACTCATCGGCATCCTGCTGCTCCTGCTTCCCTTCGTGCCGGGCCTGGGAACCGATCAGAACGCCGACGTGTGGGTGTCGCTCGGTTTCGTGTCGTTCCAGCCGGGAGAGCTCGCGAAGATCGCGCTCGCGATCTTCTTCGCCGGCTATCTGGTCCGCACCCGGGAGAGCCTCACGTCGACGGGAACCCGCTTCCTCTTCATGACGTGGCCGCGCGCGCGGGAGCTCGGACCGCTCCTGATCATCTGGCTCGTCTCGCTCGGGATCATCGTGCTCCAGCGCGACCTCGGCACGGGTCTGCTGATCTTCGGCATGTTCGTCGCGATGCTCTACGTCGCGACCGGCAAGACGAGCTGGGTGCTGATCGGCGTCGTGCTGGCCGCGACCGGGGCGTTCCTGGCATCCCGTGTCCTGCCGTACGTCAACGGCCGTTTCACCAACTGGCTCGACGCCTTCAACCCGGCGGTCGTCGACGCCGACGGCGGCAGCTACCAGCTGACCCAGGGCATCTTCGGGCTCGCGCACGGCGGACTCTTCGGCACCGGCCTCGGACAGGGCCGTCCGTACATCACTCCGCTGTCGCAGAGCGACTACATCGTCCCGAGCCTCGGCGAGGAGCTGGGTCTCGTCGGCCTGTTCGCGATCCTCGCCCTGTACATGGTCTTCGCCAGCCGCGGCATCCGCGTCGGTCTCGCCGGTCAGGACGACTTCGGCAAGCTCCTCGCGACCGGCTTCTCGTTCACGATCGCCCTGCAGGTGTTCATCATGGTCGGCGGTGTGACCCGGGTCATCCCGCTCACCGGCCTCACCACCCCGTTCCTCGCCGCCGGCGGATCGTCGCTGGTGGCGAACTGGATCATCGTCGCGTTCCTCCTGCGCATCTCGGACGCCGTCCGCAGCCGCCCCCGGGTGGTGATCGGCTGATGACCACCGTCCCATCCGCCCGCACCCGAGCCCTGGAGGAGGCACCGTGACCAAAGAGCTCCGACGCCTCAGCATCGTCATGCTGGCGATGTTCCTCGCGCTGTTCGTGTCCACGAGCGTCATCCAGGTCGGTCAGGCCGCCAACCTCGCGAACACCCCCGGCAATCGGCGTGCGCTCTACGACTCCTACGAGGTCCAGCGCGGGTCGATCATCGCCAGCGGAACGGCGATCGCCTCGTCCGTCCCCTCCGAGGACGTCTACAGCTGGCAGCGCCAGTACGTGGATGCCGACATGTGGGCGCCCGTCACCGGCTACATGAATCCGGTGCTCGACGCGAAGACCCGGATCGAGTCCGCGGAGAACGCCGTGCTCAGCGGTTCGGACGAGAACGACTTCTTCAACCGGATCGAACGCACCGTCACGGGAGAAGTGCAGCGCGGGTCGAACGTGGAGCTCTCGCTGGATGCCACGGTGCAGCGCGCCGCGTGGGACGCCCTCGGCGACCAGCAGGGCGCCGTCGTCGCGATCGAGCCGTCCACGGGGCGGATCCTCGCCATGGTGTCCAAGCCCAGCTTCGACACCAACACCCTCGCCGTGCACGACGCGGACGCGGTGAACGCCGCGTACGACCAGCTCACCGCCGACCCGTCGCAGCCTCTCGTGAACCGGGCCATCGAGGGCGACCTCAACCCGCCCGGCTCGACGTTCAAGCTCGTCGTGGCCTCGGCCGCGCTGGCATCCGGTCGGTACACGCCCGACTCGTCGTTCCCGAACGTCGCGTCGTACACGCTGCCGCAGTCCTCGAGTGTCGTGAGCAACGCCGGCGGCGGCACCTGCGGCGACGGCGACACCGTGACGATCGCGACGGCCCTGCGACTCAGCTGCAACATCCCGATGGCGGAGCTCGCGGTCGAGCTCGGCGATGACGCGATCCGCGCGGAGGCCGAGAAGTACGGCTTCAACTCCTCGTTCTCGATGGTCCCCGACTCGACCGCGTTCACCTCGACGCCCTCGACCTACCCTTCGACCCTCGACGCGCCCCAGACGGCGCTCAGCGGTTTCGGTCAGGGCCAGGTGCGCGCCACCCCGCTGCAGATGGCGATGGTGTCGGCCGGGATCGCGAACGGTGGCGTCGTGATGAACCCGCGCATGATCGACCGGGTGATCGGAACCGATCTGTCGGTGCGCAGCGAGGGCGCCAACAGCGAGTACGGCCGAGCGCTGGACACGAACCTCGCGGCGCAGATGGTCACGATGATGACGGCGAACGTCCAGGACGGCGCGGCGTCGAATGCAAGAATAGACGGGGTCCAGGTGGCGGGTAAGACCGGCACCGCAGAGAACGACACTCGTCCCTACACTCTCTGGTTCACCGGCTTCGCCCCGGCGGACGACCCGAAGGTCGCTGTCGCAGTCGTGGTGGAGAACGGTGGCGGCCAGGGTCAGAGCGGGAGCGGCAACGAGATCGCCGCCCCGATAGCGAAGAAGGTCATGGAGGCGGTGCTGGGCAAATGAGACCGACACAGGGAGTGACCTTCGGCGGGCGCTACGAGCTCGATTCGCGGATCGCCATCGGCGGCATGGGCGAGGTCTGGGAAGCGACCGACCACGTCATCGGACGCACGGTCGCGATCAAGATCCTCAAAGACGAGTACATGGGCGACCCCGGGTTCCTCGAGCGCTTCCGCGCCGAGGCCCGCCACGCCGCACTCGTCAACCACGAGGGCATCGCCAGCGTGTTCGACTACGGCGAGGAAGACGGCAGCGCCTTCCTCGTGATGGAGCTCGTGCCCGGTGAGGCGCTCTCCACGATCCTTGAGCGCGAGGGGTCGCTGTCGACCGACAAGACCCTCGACATCGTTGCTCAGACGGCCGCCGCTCTGCAGGCCGCGCACGCGGCCGGTCTCGTCCACCGCGACATCAAGCCGGGCAACCTGCTCATCACGCCCGACGGTCGTGTGAAGATCACCGACTTCGGCATCGCCCGCATCGCCGACCAGGTGCCGCTCACGGCGACCGGACAGGTGATGGGAACGGTGCAGTACCTGTCACCGGAGCAGGCGTCGGGTCACCCGGCATCCCCCGCGACCGACATCTACTCGCTGGGCATCGTCGCGTACGAGTGCCTGGCGGGCAAGCGTCCGTTCACGGGCGAATCGCAGGTCGCCATCGCCATGGCGCAGATCAACGAGCAGCCCGCGCCGCTGCCCCCGACGGTGGCCGTCCCGGTGCAGAACCTCGTGATGGCGATGATCGCGAAGAAGCCCGACGACCGTCCGGCCTCCGCCGCGGCCGTCTCCCGCGCGGCCACCGCGCTGCGTCGCGGCGACCTCGCCGCCGCTGCCGGAGCCGTTCCCGCGATCGCCGCGGGTGTCGCCGTCGCCGATGAGGCGACTCAGCTGCTGACCGCGGGGCAGACCTCTGCCGCGACGCGTCTGCTGCCCGCGGCCGGCGCGACGTCGCTCCTGACCGAACAGCACACCGAGGAAGACCCGCGCGCGCAGAAGAAGAAGCGCAGCCCGTGGACCTGGCCGCTGGTCGCCCTCATCGCGCTGCTGCTGCTGGTCCTGGGCGGCACGCTGTTCGCGGTCCTCAGCAACCAGAACTCCGCAGATCCCGCGCCGTCGGGCTCCGCGTCCGGGTCGTCGACTCCTTCCCGGAGCGCATCGACGCCCTCGTCGACTCCGACGCCGTCCACCCAGCTGATCGACGTGAACGCGCTCGGCCTGCCGGGGAAGACGTGCGACGAGGCCAGCAAGATCCTCGGTGACGCCGACCTCGGCGCCAACTGCGAGCCCGGGAACGCGGCGACCAACCCCGACCAGGTCGGCACGGTCGACACGGTGACGCCGACCGGTCGCGTCCCCGCGGGCACCGTCATCACGCTGCGCGTCTTCGGTGAGCAGACCCAGCTCCCCACCCCCGCGACCCCGACCATCCAGCCCAGCCAGGCCACGGCCGGCGGCACCGTCGAGGTCACCTGGCAGGCGTACACGTGCCCGTCCGGCACGGGGAACGTCGCGTCGTACAACTTCACCGCGACCCAGGGCACGTTCCAGAACGGTCAGTCGACGTCGTCGTTCGCTCCGGACGCCCGCAGCGCCCAGCTCCAGGTGAGCAACTCGCCCGGCCAGACGCTGAAGGTGACGTACACGGTGAGCTGCTCGGGCACGGACCGGACCGTCCAGTCCGGCGAGGCGACGGCGGCGATCACGGGCGGCAACACGCCCACGCCCGACCCCAGCGCCTCCCGCTGACGCACCGAAGAACACGATCCCCCCACCACGCCAGGAGTTCCCCCGTGACCACTGAGACGCGCGTCCTCTCCGGACGCTACCGTGTCGACGACCTCATCGGTCGCGGCGGTATGGCCAGCGTCTACCGCGGCTACGACCAGACGCTCGGGCGGACGGTGGCGATCAAGATCCTCAAGGCCGACCTCGCCGGGGACGCCGCGTTCCGGACACGGTTCCGTCTCGAGGCTCAGGCGGCCTCGCGCATGGCGCACCCGACCATCGTCCGAGTGTTCGACGCCGGCGAAGACGTCGAGGTGGGCGCCGACGGGCACGAACGTCCCGTGCCCTACATCGTCATGGAGCTGGTCCACGGGCGCCTGCTGAAAGACGTCGTCGCCACCGGTCCCGTCCCCATCGACGACGCGCTGCGCTACGTCGACGGCATCCTCGAGGCCCTCGAGTACTCGCACCGCGCCGGTGTCGTGCATCGCGACATCAAGCCGGGCAATGTGATGATCACCGACTCCGGCCGCATCAAGGTGATGGACTTCGGTATCGCGCGCGCGGTGTCCGACTCGTCCTCGACCGTCGCCGAGACCACGGCGATCGTCGGCACGGCGGCGTACTTCTCCCCGGAGCAGGCCAAGGGCGAGTCCGTCGACGCGCGCGCCGACCTGTACTCCGCCGGCGTGGTGCTCTACGAGCTGCTCACCGGGCGGCCGCCGTTCCGCGGCGACACCCCGGTCGCGGTGGCGTACCAGCACGTGAGCGAGGCCCCCCTCCCGCCCAGCGAGATCAACGACGCGGTCCCGCGCGCGCTCGACGCGGTCGTCCTCCGCGCTCTCGCGAAAGACCCGTTCCAGCGTCCGCAGGACGCCGCCGCGTTCCGCGAAGACCTGGATGCCACGATCGAGGGCAAAGAGCCCACGAAGCGGCAGATGTCGGCGCTGTCGAACGAGCTGTACGGCCCGAACCCGCGGCAGGCGGCGGAGACCGCGCGCTCGCTCCGCCAGCTGAGCACCGACACCACGATGCGCCGCACGCAGCCGGGTCCGCCGGTCGCGTGGATCTGGGCGGGTGTCGCGGTCCTGGCGGTGCTGCTGGTCTCCGTGCTCCTCTGGGTCATCCAGATCCAGCCGTCCACGGACGTGCCCTCGGCCGGACGCACCGTCCCGAACGTGGTCGACATGACCTACGACGAGGCCGTCCAGTCGCTCGAGAAGGAAGACCTCACCGCGAAGCGCATCGACGTCGCGGATGCCTCGATCGCGGCAGGCAACGTGGTGCGCACGACGCCGGGCGCCGACACCTCGGTCGCCGCGGGGCAGGAGATCTCGCTCTACGTCTCCTCGGGGGCCGACACCGCGAAAGTGCCGACGCTCGAGGGGATCACCGAGTCCGAGGCCCGCGCCGCGCTGGAGTCCGCGGGCCTGTCGCTGGGCCTGGTGCAGCGCAAGCCCGACCCCGCCCTCGCCGCCGGTGTCGTGATGACGGCGAGCGTGGCGGCCGGAACCGAGGTCACCAAGGGCACGACCGTCAATCTCGTCGTCGCCAGCGGCACGGTCGTCATCGTCAACTACGAGGGCTACCCCGTCGACGTCGCGAAGCGCGAGCTCGAGTCGGACGAGAAGCAGCTGACCGTGCAGACGCAGGAGGATGCCGGCTGCCCGGCGACGACTCCGTCGCTGGTGAAGACGCAGTCCCTCGCGCCCGGCGAGGTGCCGGTGCACAGCGAGATCACTCTGACCTACTGCACCGGTCCCTGACCCCGTCGAGGGTGCAGGCTCCGCCCGCGCGCAGCCGCGCCACGGAGACCGGCATCCTCGAGCCAGCGTCCGAGCAGGGCGTGACCGCCCTCGGTGAGGACGCTCTCGGGGTGGAACTGCACCCCGGTCAGCGGGGCGTCACGGTGGGCGAGGCCCATGATGACGCCCGTGTCGCTGCGGGCGGTCACCACGAGTTCGTCGGGCACGGTGGCCGGGTCGACGGCGAGTGAGTGGTAACGGGTCGCGCGGAACCCGTCCGGAAGGTCCGCGAAGACACCGTGGCCATCGTGGTGGATGACGCTGGTGATCCCGTGCAGCAGTTCCGGGGCCCGGGTCACCGTTGCTCCGAACGCGAGCGCGAGGGCCTGGTGCCCCAGACACACCCCCAGAAGCGGGATGCCGTTCGCGTGGGCCGCGTGCACGACCTCGATGGACGCGCCGGCGACCGCGGGGTGCCCGGGACCCGGGGAGACGAGCACGGCCTGGGCGTCCTCGACGGAGGCGACGACGTCGGGGGCGGACGCGGCCAGCATCGTCACATCGGCGCCGAGCTCCGCGACGTATCCGGCGAGTGTGTGCACGAAGCTGTCGCGGTTGTCCACGACGACGACGCGGAAGCTCACTCGACCGTGACCTCCTGTGGATAGAGGATGTCGCTCACCCACGGGAAGACATAGAAGAACAGGCCGTAGAGCACGGCGGCGACCAGCACGAGGACGATGAGCAGACGGACCCACCAGGGTCCGGGCAGCACTCGCCAGAGGGCTCCGTACATCAGGCGGCTCCGGAGGTCAGCGACGCGGGCGGTCCGTCGGCGCGGGGGGTGAACGACTCGAAGACGCCATAGGCGATCGCGCGCTCCGCCGAGCCGTACCGCGGGCTGCACGTGGTCATCGTGATCAGCTTGTCGGTGGCCTGCACCTCCGGCTGCTGCGGGGTCGGGAGCAGCACCTGGACCCCGTCGGGGCGCACGTACTCGAGATTGCGGAAGCGGTAGGTGTACCAGCCGTCGGGTGTCTCTACGACGACCGCGTCACCGATGCGCAGCGAGGGCAGGTCGGCGAACGGGGCACCGTGGCTGCCGCGGTGGCCGGCGATGGCGAAGTTACCCTGCTGGCCCGGCATCGCGGTGTCGGGGTAATGCCCGATCCCGATGGGGTCGAGGGTCACGGAGGCACTCACTCCGCCGGCGAGCTTGAACTGGTAGTCGGGTCCGAGGCGAGGGACGCGGAGCACACCGAACACCTCGCCGTTCCCCGGCTGTGCCAGGGCGGGCGGCTCCGTCGCCGACGCGTCGCCCGGCGAGGTCGAGGGGGCCGGGTTCGTCGGTGCAGCCGCCCACTCGTCGGTGAGGGCACCGGCTTCGCTCTTGAACTGGGCTCCGATGATCGCGTCGCCGATCCACAGCTGCCAGCCCACGAACAGCAGCACGACCACACCGGCCGTCAGCAGCAGATCACCGAGCACGCCGAGGACGGTCACGCGGCGTCGGCGCGGCGGAGGGCGGCGGGCCGAGCGGCGAGTGGGGGGATGCTCGACCGTGGACACGAGGCGAGTCTACTTCCGTGGGTGGAGAGTGCCCTGCCCGTTAGACTGGCCCGCATGGCACGTACTGGCAACGGCGAAGACCCGATCGCTGAGCGCAACGAGAACGGTTCCACGCCCAACCCGGTGTGGTTCCTGCCGATCATGATCGGTCTCATGCTCGTCGGCTTGGTATGGGTGCTCGTCTTCTACTTGAGCAACTCGCAGTTCCCCGTGCCCGGCATCGGCGCGTGGAATCTCGTGATCGGTTTCGGGATCGCCTTCGTCGGCTTCCTGATGACCACGCGTTGGCGATAAGCACTCGGACTTACACGCGTGTAATTCATCCCCACCTGTGGATGAGCCTGTGGATAACTTTCAGTAGTAGACCACGACCGGGATCACGAGCAGCGCGAACAGAGCGATCGTGAGCGCGACCAGCAGCCCGATCTGCACGGGACGCTGGCGCAGCAGACGTGTCCGCGCGTAGATCAATCCGACCAGCGCGCCGACGACGAGGCCTCCCAGGTGCGCCTGCCAGGAGATGCCCACGTTGGCGAGGGCGGTCGCGAAGTCACCCGTTCCCAGCGAAGAGATCAAGGCGACGACGAACGGCCAGGCGAAGTTGATGCCGATGAGGACGGCGATGACGCGGATGTCGGCGCCGATGTGCCGTCCGATGACCAGCAGCGCACCGAACAGCGCGAAGATCGCTCCCGAGGCGCCGACGACGACCGTGGTGGGGGCGAGAAGCGCCACCGCGACCGACCCTCCGAGTGCACCCAGCAGATAGAGCACGACGAAGCGCCACCGTCCGAGCAGAGGCTCGAGATTGCGGCCGATGAACCACAGGGCCAGCATGTTGAGGCCGATGTGGAAGAACCCGGAATGGACGAGAGCGGCGGTGAAGAGGCGCCAGGGCTCGATCGGTCCGAACTGCGGGACGAGGTACGGCGGGTAGAAGGCCAGGGCGTTGCCGATGATGCCGCCGACACCGGGAACGAGACCGATGATGTAGGCGAGTCCGGTGATCGCGATGATCGTCAGCGTCGCGATCGGTCGACCGCCGGCCACCGCGGCCATCGGAGCCGAACGCGACCAGCGGCGCTGCGCCTTCTTCTGCGCCGGGGTCGCGGTGGCCCGCTGCTGGGCCATGCACTCCGGGCAGATGACGCCGACGGCGGCGGGGGTCCGACACTCGGGGCATACCGTGCGCAGACACCGCTGGCAGAGCACGAAGCTCTGCCGGTCGGGATGCCGGTAGCAGAAGTTGTCGCTGTTGCGACGGAACTCCTCGGTCGTAGACACCCGCCGCCGCCGAGGGTCAGACGGCGACGACGTCGACCGACTCGAGCACGACGGGCTCGACGGGACGGTCGCCGGCGGCGGTGGGAACTGCGCTGATGGCGTCGACGACCTTCTTCGAGGCATCGTCGGCCACCTCGCCGAAGATGGTGTGCTTGCCCTGGAGCCACGGCGTCGGGTCGGTGGTGATGAAGAACTGCGAGCCGTTCGTGCCCTCGGGCTGACCCGTGATGGCGTTGCGGCGGAGACCCGCGTTGGCCATGGCCAGCTTGTACGGGGCCGAGAAGTCGAGCTCGGGGTGGATCTCGTCGTTGAACGTGTAGCCGGGACCGCCGACGCCCTGACCGAGCGGGTCGCCGCCCTGGATCATGAAGCCGGGGATGATGCGGTGGAACACGACGTTCGAGTAGAGCGGACCCTCGCCCTTGGCGCCGGTGGCCGGGTTGGTCCATTCCTGCGAGCCGTCGGCGAGGCCGACGAAGTTCCGGACTGTCCGGGGAGCGTGGTCTCCGAACAGGTTGACGACGATGTCGCCGTGGTTGGTGTGAAGGGTCGCAACGGCGGTGTGGGAAGCCATGGGTACATTCTCTCAGAGTTATCTGCAAGGGTTCGCGGACGGGGACCCCCGTTCTGGCAAGATGAAACGCGTACATCCCATCGACAGGGAGGATGAAGCCGTGGGCCTCAGCCGCAAGAGCAAGAAGGAACTGCGCAAGCTCCAGAAGCACGCCGCAAAGGTGTGGGAGTCTCAGCAGGTTCTGCTGGGCGAGAGCGGAAAGGTGGCCCGCGAAGCCGGTCGCCAGCTCGGTCGCTTCAGCCGCGAAGACCTCGTTCCCGCCGTGCGCGACGGTTACGACCAGTACGCCGCGCCGTACGTCGACAAGAGCGTGAAGTACACGAACCGCTTCCTCAGCGACAAGGTCATCCCGACGGCCGGTGCCGTCGTGGGTGGGGCGATGTCGGTGTGGGACGCCGCCGGAGACACCCGTGACCGCCTGGCCAAGGGTCGCGGTTTCGAGCTCGACACGCACAAGTACGCCAAGCGTGCCGAGAAGTACGGCAAGAAGGCGAGCAAGCAGCTCGCCGCCAAGCTCCCGAAGCAGCACGACGGCATCGGGGCCGGTGGCGTCATCGCCATCCTGTTCGGTGTCGCCGCCGCCGTGGGTGTCGCCTACGCCGCGTGGCAGACCCTGCGTGCCGACGACGAGCTGTGGGTGGCCGACGACCCGCTCCGCGCCCCCGACGCGTGAGCGACCCCACCAGCAGAGTCAGAGAGGCCGCGCAGTTGCGCGGCCTCTCTGTCGATGTACGGGAACGGCCGGCGGCCCGCTCGCTCGACGAGGCGGCGGAGCTGCTCGGCATCCATCCGGATGACATCGTGAAGACGCTCGTCGTGAAGCGATCCGACGACACCTTCCTGTTCGCCCTGGTGCCCGGCGACCGGGTCATCTCCTGGCCGAAGCTGCGGGCGGTGGTCGGCGTGAACAAGCTGCGCCTGCCCGAGCCCGAGCTCGCCCTCGCCGCGACCGGATATGAGCGGGGCACGATCGTGCCGATCGGCAGCTCGACCGACTGGCCGATCTATGCCGACGAGAGCATCGTGGGGCGACGCATCGCGATGGGCGCGGGAGCGCACGGCTACAGCCTCTTCGTCGAAGCCGACGACCTGATCCGCGCCTACGGCGCCACGGTCGCCGACATCACCGCGCCGCGCGACTGACCGGCGGTCACAGCTTCGCCATCCGGAACGCGATGTCGACCAGCTGCACCCGCCGGAGCTTGCGGGCGGCGGAAAGCGAGAACCACTGGGCGCGGTCCGTGGAGCCGCCGACCTCGTAGCTCAGACGCCCGCCGACGATATGGGCTCGGTAGACGATCCGAAGGGCGTGGAGGGGTCCGTTCGCGTCGTCCGACAGACGCCTCTCCGCCGCGATGACGCGCGAATGGATGCCGAGAAGCTCGTCGACCACCACTCGGAACCCGGTCTCCTCCCGCACCTCGCGGCGTACGGCGCGTTCGGGGTCCTCACCGTCCTCGAGACCGCCGCCGGGCAGCGTCCAGGCGGCGCGACGTCCTTCGATCCAGTGCGCGAGCAGCACGCGGTCGTCGGCGTCGGTGATGACGGCGTACGCGGCGACTCGCATGTCCATTGCGATCACCCTAGCCGCGAGACACGACGACGGAGCGCGGGAAGACGAAGAGTCGGCCGCAGCCGAATCGACGGAGATGATGTGGAGCCTAGGAGATTCGAACTCCTGACATCCTGCTTGCAAAGCAGGCGCTCTACCAGCTGAGCTAAGGCCCCGGGAAGGGAACGGGTGGGGCTACCAGGACTTGAACCTGGGACCTCTTCATTATCAGTGAAGCGCTCTAACCGCCTGAGCTATAGCCCCGTCTCGCTGACGTAACGTCGTCAACCTCGAAGACTTTACCTGAATCCCGAGGTTTTTCCGAATCGGCGTCAGTTGGAGGTGAAGCCCACGAGCAGACCGCCCGTGACCTTGACGGCGAGGTTGTAGATGCCGGCCACGACCGCACCCATGACGGTCACGACGACCAGGTTGAGGATCGCGACGATCGCCGCGAACGCCATGACCTGCGGGAGGCCCACGTACTGCGACAGGGTGGCGCTTCCGTCGGTGAAGCTCGCGAAGAACTCATCCGCGCGACCGATGAGGCCGGTGGCGCTCACCACGAGGTACACGAGAAAGTACGAGACCACGGTGACGATCGCGATCGCCACGGCGGCCAGGAACGAGAGCTTGAGTGCCGACCAGAAGTCGATGTACACCAGGCGCAGACGTACCTGCTTGGCGGACGTCTTCTGGGTCGACTTCTTGGCGAGTTTGTCGGCTACCGTGCTCATGCGTCAGTACTTTCCTCAGGGGTCTCGGAAGAGGAGGCGGTCTCGACCGCGTCGGGCGCGGCCGGATCGGTGGTCGTCTCCGTCGTCTCGGTCAGGTTCCGCTCGCTGTTCCGGGCGATCGCGATGATGCGATCATCGCCTCCGGCGCGGGCGAACACGACACCCATGGTGTCGCGACCCTTGGCAGGCACCTCGGCCACGGAGGAGCGTACCACCTTGCCGCTGGCAAGAACCACAAGGACCTCGTCGCCCTCCGAGACCATCAGACCGCCCGCCAGAACGCCGCGATCCTCGGTCAGACGGGCCACCTTGATGCCCAGTCCACCGCGGTTCTGCATGCGGTATTCGGTCACGGCCGTGCGCTTGGCGTACCCGCCCTCGGTGACGATGAACACGAACTCGTCATCCTTCGCGACGGATGCCGAGAGCAGGCTGTCGCCGGCGCGGAAGTCCATGCCCTTCACGCCCGACGTCGAGCGGCCCATCGGGCGCAGCGCCCCGTCCGTGGCGGAGAAGCGCAGCGACATGCCGAGTCGGCTGATGAGGAGGATGTCATCGCCCTCGTCGACGAGCAGTGCGCTGACGAGCTCGTCGGGGGTGCCCTGCTCGGCGTCGTCGGCGTCGTCGGAGACCTGGCCGCGCAGCTTGATGGCGATCACGCCGCCCTGACGGTTGGTGTCGTACTCGTCGAGCCGGGTCTTCTTGACCAGGCCGTTGCGGGTCGCGAGCACGAGGTAGGTCGCGACCTTGTAATCGCGGATGTCGAGGATCTGGGCGATCTCCTCATCGGGCTGGAGCGCGAGGAGGTTCGCGACGTGCTGGCCCTTGGCATCCCGCCCCGCCTCGGGGACCTCGTACGCCTTCGAGCGGTACACGCGGCCCTTGTTGGTGAAGAACAGCAGCCAATGGTGGGTCGTCGTGACGAAGAAGTGCTCGACCACGTCGTCGGCGCGCAGCTGCGCGCCCTTCACTCCCTTGCCGCCGCGGTGCTGCTGACGGTAGTTGTCGCTGCGCGTGCGCTTGATGTAGCCGTCACGGGTGACCGTCACGACCATCTCTTCCTCGGCGATGAGGTCTTCGATCGACACGTCGCCGTCGAATCCGTGCAGGATCTCGGTGCGACGGTCGTCGCCGAAGCGGTCGACGATCGCCGTCAGTTCGTCGCGGATGATGGTGCGCTGGCGAGCGGGGGTGGCGAGGATGTCGTTGTAGTCGGCGATGCGCGCTTCGAGCTCCTGCGCCTCGTCGATGATCTTCTGACGCTCGAGCGCCGCAAGGCGACGCAGCTGCATGTCGAGGATCGCCTGCGCCTGGATGTCGTCGATGTCGAGGAGCTTCTGCAGTCCCTCGTTGGCATCCTGGGCCGTCGGCGACCGGCGGATGAGCGCGATGACCTCGTCGAGCGCGTCGAGCGCCTTGAGGTAGCCGCGCAGGATGTGCATGCGCTCCTCGGCCTTGCGGAGGCGATAGCGCGTGCGGCGGACGATCACCTCGACCTGGTGGTCGATCCAGAGGCTGATGAAGCCGTCGAGCGACAGCGTGCGCGGCACGCCGTCGACGATGGCGAGCATGTTGGCGCCGAAGTTCTCCTGGAGCTGCGTGTGCTTGTAGAGGTTGTTCAGCACGACCTTCGCGACCGCGTCGCGCTTGAGCACGATGACGAGTCGCTGACCGGTGCGACCGGACGTCTCGTCGCGGATGTCGGCGATGCCCGTGATCTTGCCCTCGCGGGCGAGGTCGCCGATCTTGACCGCGACGTTGTCGGGGTTGACCTGGTAGGGCAGCTCGGTGATCACCAGGCACGTGCGGCCCTGGATCTCTTCGATGTTGACGACGGCGCGCATCGTGATCGAGCCGCGGCCCGTGCGGTACGCGTCCTTGATGCCGCGGGTGCCGAGGATCTGCGCGCGGGTGGGGAAGTCGGGCCCGGGGATGCGCTCCATGAGCGCCTCGAGCAGCTCCTCGCGGCTGGCATCCGGGTTCTCCAGAGCCCACAGGGCGCCGGCGGAGACTTCGCGCAGGTTGTGCGGCGGGATGTTGGTCGCCATGCCGACGGCGATGCCGACCGAGCCGTTGACCAGGAGGTTCGGGAAGCGCGCCGGGAGGACCGTCGGCTCCTGCGTCTGGCCGTCGTAGTTGTCCTCGAAGTCGACGGTCTCCTCTTCGATGTCGCGCACCATCTCGAGCGCGAGCGGAGCCATCTTCGTCTCGGTGTATCGGGGAGCGGCCGCGCCCTGGTTGCCCGGCGAGCCGAAGTTGCCCTGGCCGAGGGCCAACGGATAGCGCAGCGACCACGGCTGCACGAGACGCACGAGGGCGTCGTAGATCGGGGCGTCACCGTGGGGGTGGTAGTGGCCCATGACTTCACCGACGACGCGGGCGCACTTCGAGAACGACTTGTCGGGACGGAAACCGCCGTCGTACATGCCGTAGATGACGCGGCGGTGCACGGGCTTGAGGCCGTCGCGCACGTCGGGCAGCGCGCGACCGACGATGACGCTCATCGCATAGTCGAGGTAGCTCCGCTGCATCTCGAGCTGGAGGTCGACCTGGTCGATCTTCCCGTGGTTGTGAGCGGCCTCGTCGGGCGCGCCGGTGGGCTCGGGAGTGATGTCGTCAGCCATGGATTCTCAGTTTCGTATCGAGTCGACCGGGGATCAGATGTCGAGGAAGCGGACGTCTTTGGCGTTGCGCTGGATGAAGCTGCGCCGCGACTCGACGTCTTCTCCCATGAGCACCGAGAAGATCTCGTCCGCCGAGGCGGCGTCGTCGATCGTGACCTGCTTGAGGGTGCGGGTCTCGGGGTCCATCGTGGTCTCCCACAGCTCGTGGTCGTTCATCTCGCCGAGACCCTTGTAGCGCTGGATGCCGTTGTCCTTCGGGATGCGTCGTCCCGCGGCCTGCCCCTCGACGAGCATCGCGTCGCGCTCACGGTCGCTGTACGCGTACTCGTGGGGGTGGTTCGACCACTTGAGGCGGTACAGCGGGGGCTGCGCGAGGTAGACGAAACCCGCCTCGATGAGACCGCGCATGTAGCGGAAGAGCAGGGTGAGCAACAGCGTCGTGATGTGCTGGCCGTCGACGTCGGCATCCGCCATCAGGACGATCTTGTGGTACCGGGCCTTGGCCATGTCGAAGTCTTCGCCGATGCCCGTGCCGAAGGCCTGGATCATCGCCTGGACTTCCTTGTTGCCGAGCGCCCGGTCGAGGCGCGCGCGCTCCACGTTCAGGATCTTGCCGCGCAGCGCCAGGATCGCCTGCGTGTGCGGGTCGCGCCCCTGCACCGCGGAACCGCCGGCGGAGTCACCCTCGACGAGGAAGATCTCGCTGATCGACGGATCCTTCGACGTGCAGTCCTTCAGCTTGTCGGGCATGGCGGCCGACTCGAAGACGCTCTTGCGGCGCGCGGTCTCGCGGGCCTTGCGGGCGGCCAGGCGCGCGGTCGCCGCATCGATCGCCTTGCGGATGACGTTCTTCGCCTGGGCGGGATTGCGGTCGAACCAGTCGCCGAGCTTGTCGCCCACGACCTTCTGCACGTACGCGCGCGCCTCGGTGTTGCCGAGCTTGGTCTTCGTCTGACCCTCGAACTGCGGCTCGGACAGCTTCACCGAGATGACCGCGGTGAGCCCCTCGCGGATGTCCTCACCCGTGAGGTTGTCGTCTTTCTCCTTGAGGAGGTTGTTCGCCCGCGCATAGCGGTTGACGAGGGTCGTGAGAGCCGCGCGGAAACCCTCTTCGTGGGTGCCGCCCTCGTGCGTGTTGATTGTGTTGGCGAAGGTGAAGACGTTCTCGGTGTAGGCCGTCGTCCACTGCATCGCGAGTTCGAGGGCGATGTTGCGCTCGGTGTCTTCCGACTCGACCTCGATGATCTCTTCGTTGACGACGTCGGCCTTGCGGACGCGGTTGAGGTGCTCGACGTAGTCGACGAGACCGCGCTCGTAGAGGAAGGAGTCGTGACGGGCCGCCGTGGTCTCTTCGCCCGGCTCGCCCTCGGTGACGATGGACTGCGGCCGCTCGTCGCGCAGGCTGATGCGCAGCCCCTTGTTGAGGAACGCCATCTGCTGGAAGCGCGTACGCAGCGTGTCGTAGTCGAAGTCGACGGTGTCGAAGATGGTGGCATCCGGCCAGAAGGTGATCGAGGTGCCCGTCTCTTCGCTCTCCTCGCCCTGCGCGAGCGGGGCCTGCGGCACGCCGCCGTCACGGAACGACTGCCGCCACACGTGACCCTGGCGCTTGACCTCGACCTCGAGGCGCGTGGAGAGCGCGTTGACCACGGACGAGCCGACGCCGTGCAGACCGCCGGAGACCGCATAGCCGCCGCCGCCGAACTTTCCGCCGGCGTGGAGCACGGTCAGGACGACCTCGACGGTCGACTTGCCCTCGGTCCGGTGCATGTCGACCGGGATGCCACGGCCGTTGTCGATCACCCGGACGGCGCCGTCGGAGAGGATCGTGACGTCGATGGTGTCGCAGTATCCGGCGAGGGCCTCGTCGACGGAGTTGTCGACGATCTCCTGCACGAGGTGGTGGAGGCCCCGCTCACCGGTGGAGCCGATGTACATGCCGGGACGCTTGCGGACGGCCTCGAGACCCTCGAGCACCTGGATGGCGTCTGCCCCGTACTCGTTGGGAACCTTCGCGCTGGTCGTCGTTTCGGGTTCCGCGGAAACGTTGTCGGGGTTTTCGGACGTCATGACTTCGCGAGCTCCAGATCGATTCGTCGGAACCTCCATCTTACCGCGCGAGGCCGCCGGAAGCGGTGTGTACGCCCGTAGGAGGGGAGAAATCGGAGCGAACCAGCCCCGACCATGGGCTAGCCGTAGGTATCGCGCGGACCGCGGCCTGGAACGGCTCTCGTCCCCCATTTCCAGGAGGGGACGTCCGGCCCGATGAAGCGGATCGACTCGACCCCCGCCTCGGGGAAGCGCCGGATGATCTCGGAGAGGATGTGCGCGCGCATCAACTGCAGCTGCTTCGCCCACGCCGTGGAGTCCGCCTGGACCGTCAGTGTTCCGGCATCCATGGCCACCGGACGTGTGTGCGCGGCGGTGTCGGCGCCGGCCACGTCGTGCCAGGTGCGGACGAGGTCTTCGCGGGCGAGCTGCGGCTCCCAGCCCGCGGATTTCGTCAAGGTGGAGAGCACGTCGCCGAGACCCCGGGGATCGCGACCGGGAGTGAAGGGAGCGTTCTCGCCGTCATCGGCCCGCCGGCGGCGCTTCTTCTTGCGGTACGGCGAGGGCTCGAGGCCGCGCAGCCGCAGATACGTGGCGATCGTCTCGGGGAGGTCGTTCTCGTCAGTCATCGGCGCCCACGATCCGACCGGCCTCGACACGGACCACGTGCGCGCGCAGACCGTCGGGGACGTCTTCTTCCACGGCGGAGGTGACGATGACCTGCTCGTACCCCGCGACGAGGTCCGCGAGACGGGTGCGACGACCCGCGTCGAGTTCGGCGAACACGTCGTCGAGGATGAGCACCGGGTCTCCGAGGCGCGACTCCGCGCGCAGCAGCTCGGCGGATGCCAGGCGCAGGGCGAGCGCGACCGACCAGGACTCGCCGTGCGAGGCGTACCCCTTCACCGGCAGTCCGCGCACCTCGAGCACGAGGTCGTCGCGATGCGGACCCACGAGGGTCAGGCCCCGCTCGAGCTCCTGGGATCGACGAGCCGCGAGCGCCGCGCGGAACTGCTCGGCGAGCGAACCGGTCGCGCCGGTCTCGGCCGCGGCGTCCCCTTCCTCCGGGTCGCCGCCGACGACCGACAGCGCCCAGCGCAGACGGGGGTCGTGGTCGGCACCCGCGATCGCGGTGTACGCCTCGGCCACGGGAGCGGACAGATCGGATGCCAGGGCCAGCCGCGCCTCGATCACCTCGGTGCCGAGGGCGACCAGCTTGTCGTCCCAGACATCGAGCGTGCCGAGGGCATCGCCGCGGATCCCGCGCGCTCGCGCCGACTTCAGCAGCGCCGTGCGCTGCCGGAGGACACGGTCGTAGTCGGCCAGGACGCCGGCGAGACGCGGCGAACGCTGCACGATGAGCTGATCGGCGAAGCGGCGACGGGCGGACGGATCGCCGCGGACGATCTGCAGGTCTTCCGGGGCGAACAGGACCACCTGGGCGTACCGCGGCAACTCGGCGGTCCGGACGTTCACGCCGTTGACCCGGGCCTTGTTGGACCCCTGCCGATTGAGCTGGAGTTCGAGCAGGATGCTGCGCTCACGGTGCGCCAAGCGCGCCCGTACGATCGCGGCATCGGACCCGTCGCGCACCATGGGCGCGTCGCTCGACACGCGATGCGACCCCAGAGTCGCGAGGTAGGCGACGGCCTCGACCAGGTTGGTCTTGCCCTGACCGTTGCGGCCCACGAAAAGGTTCGCGCCCGCGGAGAGCGACACGTCGGCAGCCGCATAATTGCGGAAATCCGCCAGTCCGAGCTGCTCCACGATCACCGAGTCAGACTACCCGCCGGCCCCGACATGCACCGGGTCGCGTGTCGGTCAGCGCAGGAGCAGGTTGGGCTGCAGCAGGTACTTGAACGAGCCTTCGCCGCCCTTGTCGACCGAGGTCTGGGGGGTGATCAGCACCGGGCTCAGCTTGTTCGCGTTGTCGCTCGAGGTGAACGTGATGCGCGTGAATTCGCTGCGGACGGCGCCGAGCGACTCGAGGAGGTACTGAGGGTTCAGACCCAGAGTGACCTCGTCGCCGACCAGCGTCGCGTCGACGGATTCGGTCGCACGCGCCTGCTCGGTACCCGAGGCGTCCATCGACACGCCGTCGGGTCCGAACGTGAATCGCAGCGGCGCGGACCGGTCGAGCACGAGCGCGACACGACGCACGGCCTCGGCGAGCTCCGCGGTGTTCACGACGCTGTGGTGCTCGGTCTGGGCGGGGAAGAGTCGACGCACGGGCGGGAAGTTGCCCTTGATCAGCAGCGAGGTGACCGTCTTGTTGCCCGACGAGAAGGCGATGATCTCGCGGTCGCCCGAGCCGGAGAACGCGATCGAGATGTCGCCGCCGTGCGCGAAGGTCTTCCCGACCTCCTGCAGCGTGCGCGCCGGCACGAGGGCGGCGGTGGGCTCGTCGGATGCCGCGGCCCCGCCGTCCCACGGGATCTCACGCAGCGCGACGCGATACCGGTCGGTCGCCACGAGGCTCAGCTGCGTGCCGGTCACCTCGAGCTGCACGCCCGTGAGGACCGGGGTGACGTCGTCGCGCGACGCGGCGAACGCCACCTGCGCGATCGCCGTCGCGAAGTCGTCGGCCGGAACGAGCCCGGACTCACCGGTGACCTCGGGGATCGCCGGGTACTCCTGCACGGGCATGGATGCGAGCGTGAACCGCGCGGATCCGCAGGTGAGGAGGATCCCGCCGTCGTCATCGACCGCGATCTGGATCGGCGCATTCGGGAGGCGGCTGGCGATGTCGGAGAGGAGACGTCCGTGGACCAGGATCGTGCCCGGCTCGTCGACGGTGGCCTCGATCGTGGTGCGCGCCGACGCTTCGTAGTCGAACGCCGCGAGGGTCAGACCCTGCTCGCCGGCCTCGATCAGGACGCCGGCCAGGATCGGCTGCGGGTTGCGCTGCGGCAGGAGCTTGACCACGAACGAAACGGCTTCGCTGAAGACATCGCGATTGACGTGAAACTTCACGGGCGCTCCCTTGACGGCGGTATGGCTTACCCATGCTAGTGCCCGACCGCGTCGGCACACGTCGCCCCGTGTTCGCACCGCAAGGTCATCGAATCTCTGTTAACCGATCTATGGATTCTTCATCTTGTTAACAGCTGTGGAGAGTGTGGATAACTCTCGCGATGCGTGTTAACAGAAGGGAACTACACGGCTGTGACCTGTGGAAGCCCTGCGGACAGCCTGGGCAGTTAACACGATCGGCTCGTCGGCGGTTCGCCGGTTCCTCCACAGGTCTCCGCGTGTCGTTCACATGTCTTCCGCAGAGATTCAGAGTTATCCACAGGTTTTCCACACTGTGTAGAACCGACTGAAAGTACTTTGCGAGAGGCTTTCTGCGGCCCGTCAACGGCCGAGAACGACGAAGGGGTTCGCCCGCGGATGCGGATGAACCCCTCGGTTCAGATGGGCGCTCAGCGCATGCGGCCCAACTGGGTGGTGATTTCGGAGACCTGGTTGTAGATCGAGCGACGCTCCTTCATGAGATCGCTGATCTTCTTGTAGGCGTACATCACCGTCGTGTGATCGCGGTTGCCGAACAGCTGACCGATCTTCGGCAAGGAGAGACTCGTCCGCTCACGGCAGAGATACATGGCGATCTGCCGTGCCGTCGCCACGGCCTGAGACCGACTGGATCCGTACAGGTCGTCGACCGACAGCTTGAAGTACTGTGCGGTCGCGGTGATGATGTCGGTCGGTGAGACGACATTCGCGTCGTCCTGATCGATGATGTCCCGCAGCACGGTCTGTGCCAGCGACATGTCGAGCGTCGAGCGGTTCAGGCTCGCGAAAGCGGACACGCGGATGAGCGCACCCTCGAGTTCACGGATGTTCGACGAGACGACGGTCGCGATGTACTCGAGGACGTCGTCGGGGATGAGCAGCCGTTCGCTCTGCGCCTTCTTGCGGAGGATCGCGATACGGGTCTCGAGGTCGGGCGCCTGGACGTCGGTGATGAGACCCCACTCGAAGCGACTGCGCATGCGGTCCTCGAAGCCGGTCAGCTGCTTCGGGGGGAGGTCGCTGGTGATCACGACCTGCTTGTCGTGGTCGTGCAGGGTGTTGAAGGTGTGGAAGAACGCTTCCTGCGTCTCGGCCCGTCCCTGGAGGAACTGGATGTCGTCGATCAACAGGATGTCGACGTCGCGATACCGGGCCTGGAAGGCGGAGCCGCGGTTGTTCGCGATCGAGTTGATGAAGTCGTTCGTGAACTCCTCGCTCGAGACGTACCGCACCCGGATGCCGGCGTACATGCTCGCGGCGTAGTCGCCGATCGCGTGGAGGAGGTGGGTCTTGCCGAGCCCCGAATCGCCGTAGATGAACAGCGGGTTGTAGGCCTTGGCCGGGGCCTCGGCGACGGCGACCGCGGCGGCGTGCGCGAAGCGGTTGGACTGGCCGATGACGAAATTGTCGAAGGTGTACTTCGGGTTCAGACGCGTGTCGTTGCGGGATGCCGGAACGATGGGGGCGGGGGCCTGCTCCGGCATCGGCGACGGATTGCCGGCCGCGGGGATCGGGTCGGGGCGATCTTCGACCGGGGGCGCGGAACGGTGGGACTCGATGAGGTCGGGGTTCACGACCACGCGGAAGTTGCTGACCTCGGGGTCGACTCCCTGCACCTGAGTGAGCGCCTCGAGGATCGGAGCGCGCATGCGCTTGTTCATCTGCGCGGCGGTCAGGTCGTTCGGCACGTCCAGGTAGAGGGTGCCGCCCATGACGCCCTGCGGCACGGCCAGGTTGAGGAAGCCGTGGAGCTGCGGCGTGACGCGGTCGTCGGTGAGGAGATGGTCGAGCACGGCGGACCAGACGGGAACATCCGGTACTTGGTGCAATGACATATCCCCTCCGGGATCTCGGCGCGCGACTGTCGACGTGCATCGCGCCGAACCTGTGGATAACTTCCGGGGACACGCTAGTTCGCGGTCCGCACGGAGCCAAATCAACTGTAGAACGCGCTCGCGTGTCTTTGCCACGGGTGTGGATGACGCTTGGGGATAATGAGCGGTCGGCCTCTCGGTTTGAGTTAACGTCGCGCGAGACGTAGCCTTAGTCGGTTGACTTATGCCTACACGGCAGTCCCGACCACGTCCCCCGGCAGAAGAGCATCGGGTGACATCACCTCCGGAGTGACCCATGAGCAAGCGCACCTTCCAGCCCAACAACCGCCGCCGCGCCAAGAAGCACGGCTTCCGCGCCCGCATGCGCACGCGCGCCGGCCGCAGCATCCTGGCGGCGCGTCGCGCCAAGGGCCGCACCGAGCTCTCGGCCTGACCCACCTAGTGCTCGCGAAGCCGAACCGACTCACCCGCGGATCGGATTACAAAGCCACCGTCCGTCGGGGCTCTCGGTGTGCCGGAACGCACACCGTGACCTACGTCGGCGGCGTGCCGGATGAAGGTCCCGCGCGGTTCGGCTTCATCGTGAGCCGTCAGGTCGGCTCCGCCGTCACACGCAACACCGTTCGCCGCCGTCTCAAGGCGGTGTGCGCCGAGGCGCTCCCGCTCGTTCGCGGGGGCGCCTCGGTCGTCATCCGTGCGCTCCCCTCAGCGGCCACGGTCGACTACGCGGATCTCCGCGCCGATGTCGTCCGGTGCCTGCAACGCAAGGCTGCCGCATGAGCACGTCGACACTTCCCACGTCGTCCACCGGTGTCGGCCACCTCGAGTGGACCACGGTCGCGGCATCCGTTCCGCTCCTCCCCCGCAACGCCGGTCTCGCTCTTCTGCACGCCTACCGCGCGACGATCTCGCACGTCTACGGCGACGTGTGCAAGTACTACCCGTCCTGCTCCGCCTATTCGGTGGGCGCCGTGCAGCAGCACGGACTCGTGAAGGGCATCGCGTTCACCGCCGCCCGCCTCGCCCGGTGCCATCCCTGGGCACAGGGAGGCATCGACGACGTCCGTCCTCACCGCGCCTTCCGCCACGAACTCACTCCGCACGGCTTCGTCGTGCCCTCCCGAAAGGACTGATCCGTGCCGGATCTCATTGGAATCGTCCTCTGGCCCCTGAAATGGGCCGTCGAGCTCGTGCTGGTCGGCTGGCATGCGCTGTTCACGGCGATCGGGCTCGCTCCCGCCGCGGGTCTGACCTGGGTGCTGTCCATCATCGGGCTCGTCCTGATCGTCCGTGCTGCTCTGATCCCGCTCTTCGTGAAGCAGATCAAGAGCCAGCGCAAGATGATGGAGATCGCTCCGGAACTGCGCAAGGTGCAGGAGAAGTACCGGGGCAAGAAGGATCAGCTCTCCCGCGAGGCCATGAGTCGCGAGACCATGGCGCTGTACAAGAAGCACGGCACGACCCCGGTCTCCAGCTGCCTGCCGCTCCTCGTTCAGATGCCGATCTTCTTCGCGCTGTTCAGCGTGCTGAACGACGTGTCCAAGCACGCGGCGCTCGGGCAGGGCGGTGTGGGTCTCCTCACCCCCGAGCTCACGACCGAGTTCTACGACGCGAAGCTCTTCGACGTGGCATCCATGCACGTCAACCTGGTCACCGCGTGGGGACAGCCCGACGGCCAGTTCACCGTCGCGATCCTGCTGACGCTCGTCGTCCTCATGATCGGCTCGCAGTTCTTCACGCAGCTGCAGATCATCTCGAAGAACCTGTCGCCCGAGGCCAAGACCGGTCAGGCGTACCAGATGCAGAAGATCATGCTCTACATCCTGCCGCTGGCCTTCATCTTCTCGGGTGTCTTCTTCCCGCTCGGTGTCGTCATCTACTGGTTCGTCAGCAACCTGTGGACGATGGTGCAGCAGTTCGTCGTGATCCGTGAGATGCCCACTCCGGGCTCGGATGCCGCGAAGGCCCGTGAGGAGCGACTGGCACGTAAGGGCAAGGCGATCGACTCGAGCGGCAAGGTCGTTCCGATCGAGAAGTACGAAGCCGAACAGCAGCGCCTGTTCGAGGAGGCCGAGCGCGCGCGTGCCGCCCAGCCCAAGCGTCAGCAGCCCGTCGGCAAGCAGCGCGCCAAGAAGCAGCAGTCCGCGAAGCCTTCCGGAACCCCGCCGCGGACGCCCGCGAAGCCCGGAACCGACTCCCCCTCCTGAGCACTTGGAGACCATGAGATGACGACGTCCGAGCAGATCGCGACCGAGCACACCACCGCCACCGAGGAGCAGCTGGAACAGGAAGGCGACGTCGCCGCCGACTTCCTCGAGGGCCTCCTCGACATCGCCGACATCGACGGTGATCTCGCCCTCGATGTCCGCGCCGGCCGCGCGTACGTGTCCGTCGAGGCCGAGGACGCCTCTGCGCTGTCGACGATCTCGCACCCCGACACCGTGCAGGCTCTGCAGGAGCTGACCCGTCTGGCGGTGCAGAATTCGACCGGTCGTTTCTCGCGGCTGATCCTCGACATCGGCGGCTCCCGCGACGCTCGCCAGCGTCAGCTGGAGACCCTCGTCGACCGAGCCATCCAGCGCCTGGACGAGGGCGCCTCCCAGGCGTCACTGCCGGCCATGTCGAGCTACGAGCGCAAGCTCGTGCACGACATCGCGGCAGACCGCGGGTACTCGTCCGAGTCGTTCGGTGAGGGCGCTGACCGGCACACCGTGCTGCGTCGCGGCTGATCCGCCGACGTGGACAACGAACTCGAAGCGGAACCGGATGCCGCTGTCGCGGTGTTCGGTGACCGCATCGATCTCGCACGTCGGTTCACGAGTGCTCTCGCCACTCACGGCGAGGAGCGAGGGCTCATCGGGCCGCTCGAGGTGCCCCGACTCTGGACCCGACACATCCTCAACAGCGCGGTGGCTGCGCCGTTCTTCACAGGACGTGTGGCGGACGTGGGGTCCGGAGCCGGGCTCCCCGGTCTCGTCCTTGCGATCGCGCGCCCGGACGTGGAGTTCACGCTGATCGAGCCCATGGAGCGACGCACGATCTGGCTCAGCGAGCAGGTTGCGGACCTCGGGCTCGAGAACGTCACTGTGGAGCGTCTCCGCGCCGAAGAGTGGGCGAAGGGGCGCGTCTTCGACGTCGTCACCGCCCGTGCCGTCAGCGCGCTGAAGACGCTCATCCCCTGGACCGCTCCTCTCGCCCGAGTCGGTGGAAGACTCGCCTACCTCAAGGGGGCGAACGTCGCCGCCGAGATCGACGCGGCCGCGAAGCAGGTTCGTCGGTTCGGTGTGACGGACATCGAGGTCCATGTCGTGGGTGAGGGTGTGGTCGACGAGCCGACGCGCGTGTTGACCGCAACGGTGACACGCTAGCCTTTCCCATTCAATGGGATGCATTGACCACGCTTTCACGTGATGAACAGTCGCTGCTTTCGGGTACGTGCCGCAGCCGGGTGACATCTCGAACACGTCGATCAGGAGCATCTGGGGATACGCCGGCGCCTGATCGAACTCGGCGACGACGCGACCTTCCAGCCCGATGATCGTCACTCCCCCACCCCATTCGACCGTCCACGTGAGGGGGCGTCCGGCATCGTGCGGAACGGACGTCGTGATCATGTCGGTGCGCAAGCGGTCGTCGTGGTGGGCCTTGATACCGCAGCGCACGTGCGTGATGTCGCCGATGGCGTCCGCGTCGATCTCCGCGACGCAGATCTCGCCTGAGTCACGCGGGCCGTCGTGCTCGATGCCGACGAGCCAGATGGCCGTCATGCAGTCGGGATCCGTGCTCGCGCTCAGGGTGACATCGATCCGACCGGCTGTCGGCGCGTAACGCAGACTGAGTGGGGTCGGCGTACGCACCTCCAGTCCGTCGGGACGGTGACGGTGTGTTCCGGCGCGTGATCCGAGACCGCCCGAATAGGTCGCCGTCTGAAGGTTGGAGACGCGCAGTGGTGCGTCCTCAGGGCGCCAGTCGGGTTGGTCCTCCTCGATCCGGAGTTCGAGACCGTCCGGGACCGATCTCACGCGCGCCGCAGATCTCGCGGGTGTCGTCCAGTGGGGCAGATAGTGCGGAACCCACACTTCTCCGAGTATCTCGCTCGAGAAGTCGTCGTCGATGTCGGGTGTCTGCAGGGGTTCGGGTGGAAGCGGGTCTCCGAGCGTTCGTGGCATGAGAGACAGTCTGTCGTGAGGCTCCGACACCGGCGGGTCCTCCGCTGCGCTTGTCAGGTGTGCAGAGAGGGAGTGTCGGTTGCGGCTTCGCGTCACGGATGCCGGATCAGGACCGCGCGTCGCCGTCGGCAGGCGGTCCGGTGTCGCCGCGTGGTGGGTCGCCGCCGCCGGCTGGGATCGCCGTGCGCGCTGGCGCGAGTCGCGTCTGCTGCGGCGAAGGCGGCGTGGAGCGTTCTGATCGATCGAGTGTCCCTGAGTCCTCGCCAAGCCGTGGTCACTCCGCGCTGCGCGGGGTCGCTGTTGCCGGATCGGTGTCTTGGATGAAGCTCTTCGGTGACGGCGGTCGTCGGGCCGTCTGGTCAGTGTCCTGTGTGGGGCGCGTTTCACGTGGAACATCGCGGTATGACCGTGGTGTGTGGCGCGATGGGTCGCGAGATGAAGTCCCTGTGCGGATCCGGTCGACGTGCGTGCCGTCGGGGCGTGCCGGCTCCACTCCCAGGTCGGTATGGCGGCTTTCCGCTGCGGCGCCCTGAGTGATGTCCTCGCGACGGACCGGCGCCAGGTCGGCGGCGAGTGATCTGTCTACGGTTGCGCTGGACGCGGGCGTCCCGAGGGCCTCTGTTTCACGTGAAACATCGGCGTCGGGTGGGGTCTGTAGTCCCCGCGGCTATGACTCGCGCGCATGCCGGCGAGGAGCGGTGGATCGACCGGAGTCGATCCCCGATGGATGAGACGTGACACTGCGCGGCCACACGGTCCCTGTTGACGCGTTGCGGCGGTGGTAGCGTCCGTCGTCGTCGGGTCTGGGGCCCCGGATGACGGACCGAGGTCAGATCGCGGTTCCCTGGTCTCCCACGGAGGAGGTGGGGTTGGCTTCGACACGCCGGGCGGTCCAACATGGTCCGTGTCTACGTGATCGGGTGTCGAACGCTGTGCCGTCCGTTCGTCGAGACCCGCTCGCTCCAAGCCCCCGTGGTACCTACGGCGGCAATGACGAGCACACGTGGGGCGCTCCCCTGCTCACCTGGGTTGTGGGCCGTGCGTCTCTCGCCAGGCGTGCTGCGGGGAGTGAGATTCCGCGCGTAGGGCGGACCATGCGCGGGTCCGTGTCGCGAGTGTCCGCCGTGCGGGTCATGAACGCGCTGGACTGGAGGAATCCTCCGGTTGCGCTGCGACCGGTGCCTCATCTCATCGCGTCTGGGTTGTCGGGCAGCCACCGCGAATCGCGCGAAGGTCGCGTCCGTGTCGGTTGGCACAGAGCCTCGGAGCAAGGATCTGAAGTGGTCGCCTTCTGGGAGCGCCCGCCCAGCCGCAGGCGGAGTGCGGACGCGTTGAGTTCGGCACTGTGTCTTGTGCGACGCCGCCGTCCGCGACCTCCGACGTCCTCACTCGTGGCGGGCATACCAGTCGGAACAGCTCGGCGCTGAGAGGACGATCGGCACCCCGCCTGTCGACATGGTCACGCCGCCAGCCCGCCGCCGACATGCGGATTGCGAAGGTTCTGGTCCATGAACTTCGGGTTCCATCGCCCAACGCGTCGACGGCTTGTCGCGCGCCGTCGACGTTGTGCAGGCGTCGCAGGGCGGATGTAGGCACAGTCATTCGGGTCTTGATTCCGCGCGTTCAAACGGGGAGCACACGTTCGAGTCCAACTACACGCTTGCATGTTTCACGTGAAACGTTGGCCTCGTAGTCGTTGCGGCCGTACGTCATCCAGGTGGGGCGTATGTCGGGGCGGCTGGTTGCAGAGCCGAGGACGGTGTCGGCTGGTGCGCTCAAAGCCAGACCGGCGAGTGTCGCGCGCAGCGCGAAGTCCATGGCGCTGCCGGTGACGCTCGCGCATGAGCGTCTTCCGTCGGCCGGAGACCGATCCAGCACGTCGGATCCGTGGGCGTCCACCGTGGGCTGAGTTGTGGTCGCGTTGTGAGGATGTGTTTCGCGTGAAACATTGGCCGCGACGCGGCGGACTCGCGGGCGAGGCGCGCGGGTGCGGCTAGGCCAGCATTTCAGCGAGTTCTCCCCAGTCCGAGCCGCTGCTCCCCCACAAACTACGCGCGTTCAAGCGCACGTAGTCAGCCTCTCCGCTCCCAAAGCTGGGCGATTCTCCGGAGCGCGTGCGAGACTCCGCGTGATGGGGTGCGCACCTGTTCAGCTCCATCCCCCGCGCGGCTCGCTCGAGTAAGGCGGACTCGGCAGTGGTTGAGCCGTACGTTTCACGTGAAACATCCTGTAGCCCCGCTGATCGTGTGCAGGTCAGCGAGAGCGGTCGCGTGTGCGGCGAACAGCGTTCAGTCGCCGGCTCGAACGAGAGTTCGTCCTCTCTCCCGGTAGTTGTGGGCCACGCCGCCCATCTCAGGTCGCACATGTTTACACCGATCTCGGAGCGCGTGAACCCAGCGACGCCGGCCCGTCGGTGTGTTCCGCGCTACGTCATCAAGATGCCTGCCTCCCCCGCATGTGTCGACGGCCGCGGATGCGGATGCGGAGGTCGCATGACGGGCATCTTCGTATCGGACCGGGTTTGCGGACGAACCGCGGCGCGGCGCGCGCTTCCGCAACGGAAGCCGGAAGCGATTCGTTACGCACCACAACCGCCGTGACCGCACGACGTTCACCCGCTCCCCTCCGCCTCCAATTGAGCGGAGATCGAGCCCCATTCCGGGCGCCACGGGCCGCGTGTGGACGCGATGTACCAAGGATCGCGCGCTGTGTCCGTCGTCGTCTCTCCACAACACGCACGTCAGCGCCGCCCCAATGGAACCGCTCGGGGTCTGACAATGCGTTTCACGTGAAACAGCCAGAGACTGCGCTCTCGCGGGCGCACCGCGGAGCGGCGTGGCAGTGCTGGCAGAATCCGCGATTCCGGTACGTGCAACGACGATTGCACAACGGGGCGACCGCCTCTGTGCGCAAACTCACCGTCAGAACACGAGGATGAGGCACCCGCAGTGCGGTGCTCTAAGGATCGTCTGTCTGTCTGTCTGCGCTGCTCTCAGCGTGAGGCGTGGGCGGAGCTATCCGCACGCACGCCAAACTCCGTTGCCCTGCGCGCGGTGTCATCTCGCCAGAACGCAAACGTCGCCACGGCCCGGACGGGGGCGCAACCCAGCCCCGCCAACTGGCGCGCCCATCCGTGACCCCATTGCAGGCGGTCTCAGGTGATCGTGTGCGGGCGCTCTCCTGATCCTTCGCACCTCGTCAACATTCGTAACGCCGCCACGCGAAAGCACGCACGTCCCAGAATGGCGGCGTCGCCCGTGAACCGCAGGCGGTCGCCCGTGCTGGGGTCCACGTCGCGCACTGCATCAGGAGAGATGCGCAGCTCACCGACGATCGCGCTATCCCTGCCCAACGGCACGCCGGTGCCCGGTCAGTCTGGCGGGATGCGGAATCTGCGGCGCGACGGCGGCCGGCACCCCTGAAAGCAACCCCATGCAATGGGTGATCCCAACGGCTGAGCCGGTCTCCCTCAGTAGGTGAGCACCGCGGCCTTCATCTCACGACCGCCGTGTCCGCGTCGCCTGGATCACTGCCCAAGATGGGTGCATGGGGCCGAGCGCCATGAAATGTTTCACGTGAAACACGTCGTATCTCGCCGAAACGCGGATGGGACCGCTCTGTGAGTGCGCACCGACCATCACCTCGCCCGGCCGGACAGCGGATTGCCAGTGCGTGGGTCAGGGTGGAAGTGGTCTGCCTCGCGACGCCGCTGAGCCAACGAATCCGGCGTCGCCGCGCGGGAATCAGGCCGCCCAGGGTCTTCACCGTCCGAGACGCGTCGCCGGTCCCAGACCGGTCCCGGATGTCGGCGCGCCCGCGCGCGTGACCGGGCTGAGCTTCAGCCCCCACCCGCGCGAGGGTGAACTCGAGCGAACCTCCCGACCCGCGGGCCATCGTCCCGCCGTCACCGTCGTCCTCGTGCTTGAGCCACCGTCCGTATCGCCCCCAATTCGCCCGGTGATTGCCGCCCCGCGCCTACTCGAGACGCAGGAGCCCACGTAGACTGGGGATGTTGTCCCCGGAGATGAAGGAGCGCGTTTCACGTGAAACAATCCGGCGAGTCGTCCGGCTCGACCTCCTTCGAGGACTCCCCCATTGCACGTGAGCTCGCGGATCTCTCGGCTCGACGCCGAGCGCTGGAGGCAGTCGAGGTGAAGTTGTCGGGGCGCACCCGCGTGTTCACGGTGTCGAACCAGAAGGGTGGCGTCGGCAAGACGACCACCGCGGTCAACGTCTCGGCGGCTCTGGCATCCCTCGGAGCCAAGGTGCTCGTGATCGACCTCGATCCCCAGGGCAACGCGTCCACCGCACTCGGCGTCCCTCATAACGCCGACACCGCCAGCATCTATGACGTTCTGATCGACGAGTTCCCCCTCGCTGACATCATCCAGACGAGTCCTGAGTCGCCGAACCTCCTGTGTGCGCCGAGCACGATCCACCTTGCCGGGGCCGAGATCGAACTCGTCTCCCAGGTGGCGCGTGAGCACCGACTGCGGGGTGCGCTCCGGGACTACCTTGCGGACGCCGACAATCATCTCGACTTCGTCATCATCGACTGTCCGCCGTCACTCGGTCTCCTGACGATCAATGCCTTCACGGCGGCGGATGAGGTACTCATCCCGATTCAGTGCGAGTACTACGCGCTCGAAGGGCTGAGCCAGCTCCTCGGTAGTGTGCAGATGATTCAAAAGCATCTGAATCCCGCCCTCCATGTGTCCACGATCCTGCTGACCATGTACGACGGGCGCACTCGTCTGGCGCAGCAGGTCGCCGATGAGGTTCGGGAGCACTTCTCCAAAGAGGTGCTCGACACAGTGATCCCCCGCTCGGTGCGCGTCTCCGAGGCGCCGAGTTTCGGTCAAACGGTCATCGCGTACGATGGCCACTCAGCGGGCGCGATCGCCTACCGCGAGGCTGCGGTCGAGATCGTCGCACGCGACACCACCACGAAGGAAGACTGATGGCCAAGAGAACCGGACTGGGCCGCGGTATCGGTGCCCTCATCCCCACGGCGGAGTCGTCGGAAGCGCGACCGGTCGATGTCTTCTTCCCCGGCGCATCCACGACCGAGGAGTCGAAGAAGACGACGTCCACCCCGACGGCGACGGAGCCCTCAGACGACGCAACCCCTGACCTCGTCACCGTTCCGGGCGCGCGCTTGGTTCACATCGACCCGCAGTCGATCGTGCCGAACCCCCGTCAGCCCCGTACGCACTTCGACCCGGAGGACCTCGCCGAGCTCGTCCACTCCGTACGTGAGTTCGGCGTGCTGCAGCCGGTGGTCGTCCGCGACAAGGGCGATGGCACCTATGAGCTGATCATGGGGGAGCGTCGTACCCGTGCCTCGCGCGAGGCGGGGCTGTCGTCGATTCCCGCCGTGGTTCGCGAGACCGAGGATGAGTACCTCCTGCGGGACGCGCTTCTCGAGAACCTGCACCGGTCGCAGCTGAACCCGCTGGAAGAGGCATCGGCGTATCAGCAGCTCCTCGAGGATTTCGGGATCACGCAGGAGGAACTCGCGACCCGGATTGGTCGCTCGCGTCCGCAGATCAGCAACACGATCCGTCTACTGAAGCTCCCTGTCCCCGTTCAGCAGCGGGTCGCTGCCGGTGTTCTGACCGCCGGCCACGCGCGCGCGATCCTCTCGCTCGAGGACCCGCGTGAGATGCAGAAGCTCGCGGACAAGATCGTCAACGAAGATCTTTCGGTGCGCGCTGCAGAGGCCGCCGCGAAGATGCCGGGTGTGGCTCCGGTGCGGCAGAAGCCGAAGGCCGGCAGCCGCCGCTCGGGTCTGGACGACATCGCGGAGCGTCTGGGCGATCGCTTCGACACCAAGGTGAAGGTCTCGCTGACGGCCAGAAAAGGCCAGATCAGCATAGATTTCGCGACGATCCAGGACCTTAATCGCATCCTTGCCGTTCTGGGTGAAGAGGGCTACACGGGCTGAGCAGGGGCTTATTCCCCACTTGGCATATGCCGAGAGCGGACGCCGAGCGGCTCCCCCGTCGGAGGCTCGACGTAGGCTGGAGAGGTGACCGCGAACGACCAGAGCCCTCGCCGCCGCGCCAGTCTCGAACTGCTGCGTGCCGAGGCCTCCGACGAACTCGCCGTCCTCATCCACGAGCGTCTCCGCGGCGGTGAAGACCCGTGGGACTTCATGGAAGACCTGCCGAGTGTCGACGAACTGGTCGTGCTGACCCTTCGCGCTGAGAACATCGCCGAGAACGGCGGCGTCCGACCCACCCGGTCTCGCAACTATCGCGTGCTCCGGCAGATCGCGCTGGATTATCCGGCGCTCACGCGGGCCGTGTGGCGCATTCTCGGCGACGAGGAGCCGCACCGTCGCTGGGACGCTTCGGTGCGTCTCGACGTCTCCTAGGGTGCCACGGAGCCGCCGGCACCGCGGGCGGCGGCCTGGCATCCTTCCGCGGGCGAGAACGACGAGAAAGACCCCCGACATCACGAGGATGCCGGGGGCCTTCGCTGCGCGCGGGATCAGCCGAGGTAGGCCTCGAGGTCCTTCTCGAGCGCGAACTTGGGCTTGGCGCCGATGATGGTCGTCTTGACCTCGCCGCCCTCGAACACCTTCATCGCGGGGATCGAGGTGATCTGGTACTTCATCGCGAGGTCGGGGTTCTCGTCGACGTTGAGCTTCACGATGGTGATCTTGTCGGCGTTCTCGGACTGGATCTCATCGAGAACGGGGCTGACCATACGACACGGTCCGCACCACTCGGCCCAGAAGTCCACGAGAACGGGGCCCTCGGCCTGCAGGACGTCCTGCTCGAAGGTCGCGCTGGTCGTCGCCTTGGCGGTCATGTGCATTTCTCCTTAGATGGAAGCGTTACCGGATGAAACCCCGGTGAGAACGGATTTATTCCTCAGACCACGGCGGCGTCGGGGAGTCCTTCGAGAGGACTCTCGGCGACTGCCGGCTCACCGGCCTCACCGCGTGCGGCGAGGAAGTGCTCCACGTCGAGCGCGGCGACCGTGCCACTGCCGGCTGCCGTGATGGCCTGACGGTACGTCGGGTCGATCACGTCGCCCGCGGCGAAGACACCGTCGACCGACGTGCGCGACGAGCGACCGTCGACCCAGATCGTCCCCTCGGGGGTGAGCTGGAGCTTGTCGTGCACGAGGTGCGTGCGCGGGTCGTTTCCGATCGCGACGAACAGACCGTCGATCGGGAGGTCGCTCTCGCTGCCGTCGACCGTCGAACGCAGGCGGATGCCGTCGACGGCCTCGTCTCCGAGGATCTCCGCGACTTCGCTGTTCCAGATGAACTCGATCTTCGGGTTCGCGAAAGCGCGCTCCTGCATGATCTTCGAGGCGCGGAGGGTGTCCTTGCGGTGGACGATGTAGACCTTCGACGCGAACTTCGTCAGGAAGTTGGCCTCTTCCATCGCGGAGTCTCCACCGCCGACGACGGCGATCGTCCGCTCACGGAAGAAGAAGCCGTCGCAGGTGGCGCACCACGACACGCCACGGCCGGAGAGACGCTCTTCGCCCTCGAGGCCGAGCTTGCGGTACGCGGAGCCGGTCGCGTAGATGATCGAGGCGGCCTCGTGCACCTTTCCGCTGCCGAGGGTGACCTTCTTGACGGGGCCATCGAGCTCGAGCGAGACGACGTCGTCGTAGAGGACCTCCGCGCCGAAACGCTCGGCCTGGGCCTGCATCTTGGCCATGAGGTCGGGTCCGAGGATGCCGTCGGGGAAGCCGGGGAAGTTCTCGACGTCGGTGGTGGTCATGAGATCGCCACCCGCTTCGACGGAGCTCGCGACGACGAGGGGTTCGAGGTTGGCTCGGGCGGCGTAGATCGCGGCGGTGTAGCCCGCCGGGCCCGACCCGATGATGATGACGTGACGCACGGTAGCGCGTTCCCTTCGTTGATTCCGCCGGATGAAACCCATGGTAGCCCCGCTGTATTCCTGGGGCCTGGGGCTGGCGCGCGTCCTCGGAGCGTCAGGTGTGATCGACGCGGTCGGCCTCGCGGGAGGCGCTGTCGTCGCTCTCCGGCTGCTCCGCCTGCTCCGGCGCTCGGGCCCGCCGGCGGCGGCTGACCGTGCGCAGTACCCCGATTCCGAGGAATGCGACCACGAGGACGATGAAGACGATGAGGCCGATGCTCTCCCACTCGGCGCGGACCTCGACCTGCACGTTCTGTCGAGCGCCGATGACCTCTCCGGTCGGGCTGTAGAGCTGCATCGAGACGTCGACCTCGCCGTTGGCGATGCGGGCTTCGACGGGAACCTCGACGCGGGTGTTCGCCGAGGCCTGGGCATCGATCGGTGTGTCGGCCTGCACTCGGAGGCGTACGTCGTCGGGCTGGGTCCGCAGCACCACCGAGATGGGCCACGGCAGGTCGTTGCGCACCCACGGTCGCAGCGGTGCGCTGGAGCTGACCAGCCGGAAGTCCGATGACAGGATGCCGACGGAGTCCAGTGTGGTCTGCGTCGCCGAGCGGTGGTCGGCGACCGCGGTGCGGGCGGCATCCCCGGTCCAGGCGACGTTCAGCACCTGGAGGATTTCCGCACGTTCGCGTCCCGTGAGGAGCTCCGGCTGGTCGAGGATCGTCGCGAAACGGTCGATCGTGTCTTCGTCGGAGAGCAGGTCGGCGACGTCGGCCGCGCGGACGGCGTCGGGGGACGCCTCTCCGAGCGACACGTCCGTCCGCGGAGCGCCCATGACCGCGGCGAACGTGGTGGGGAGGTATCCGGGGGCGGATGCCAGGGCGCCGAGCGTCGCGCGAAGGCTCACGCGTGAGCGATCGGTGCCACGGTCGAGGACGGCCAGCACTGGGCGGTCGGCCGCACCCGTGCGGGCGAAGGCGAGATGCCCGGAGGCGGCGGCCAGAGCGGCGCCGCGCAGGGCGGTGTCGTTCTCGGCGGCGGCCGTGGTCAGGGCACGCGACACTTCCGCGTCGTACACCGGGGTCGCCACCCCGTCCACGGCCGCGGTGGCGGTCGCGGTGCCTCCCGCCAGGTTGGTCGACGCGACGAGGATGCGGGCGGGGGCGGCGTCCGATCCGAGGGCGCCGAGAGCGCCGACCACGGAGGAGTCGACGGACCCGGTCGCGGGCCAGAACACGTTCTGATCGGCGGATCCGATGTCGAGCAGGGCGGCGAGGTCGGGGAAGGAGGGCTGTCCGGGAGCCGTCGAGGCGGAGGGGCTCGGCGTCGTCACTGCCGAGACCGGCTGGGTGAAGTCCGCCGCGGTCATGTACGACTGCAGTGACGTCGGTGCCAGGGGGGTCGTGACACCGGCGCGGATCTGCGCCGACAGGTCGGCGTCGCCGAACTGCAGGGCGAAACGGTCGTTGGGGAGGGCGAGCAGGCGCTTCAGCCACGCCACCGCGGTGGGGGGTGCCGAAGAACCGAGCACCCGGATGGCGGCGGGGATCGCCGGGTCGACGGCCAGGGTCGCGACCGAGCCGTCGACGGCATCCAATTGCGCCGAGAGGGCCCCGTCGACCGCGGTGAGGTCGGCCAGTTCCTTCGCGGTGAGCAGGCCCCCGGTGCGGGGGGCCGCGGTGATCGGCACGACGACCGCCAGCGGGGTGCTCGCCCCCTCGGCGGGCACGACGACCACGGTCGGCGCCTGGAGCGAGGCTCCCCCGCTCGTCTGGGCCAGCACGGGGTACACCCCGGCGCCGCGCCCGAGAAGCGCCGGGTCGGTGCCCTGCACCGTGAACGACACCGAGTTCTGTGCCGACGGGGCCGTGGCATCCAAGGTTCCCGTCGCGATCTGCTGCAGAGTGACACCGGACGCGTCGCCGCTCAGCCACCGGGTGAGGGCGGCGTCGTCGGTCAGCGGCGTCGCACCGATCGACAGCGAGACGGAGGCCGCCGAGACCGTCGCGGTGCCGGGGTTGGCGAGTGTCGCCAGGACCGCGAAGGTCTCGCCCGGGCGCAGGATGCCGTTGCCGGCGGGCGCCGCGGCGAGTGTGGGCGACGCGGTACCCGCGGTGGGCGAGGGGGTCGGGGTCGCCGCGGTGGCGGCGAGCGGCGCCGCGAGTCCGAGCGCGAGGGCGGCCGCGGCGAGGGTCGCCAGGAATCGGCGCGTGAGGGAGCGCCGCGGCACGGGTGAGCCCGAAGGCAGGGAGGTCACGTTCATACGAGCGTCGGTGGGCGAGGGGGCCTCGCACCGCGACGAGTCTAGGTCCGCCGCCTCGGAACCCCCCGATAGCCTCGCGCAGACGGTTGAATGGACCGGTGCTTCCCGAACCCGATCCGACACTCTGCCGTGCCCTCGCCGACGATCTGCGGTCCGCGGGCTACGCAGGTGCGTCGCTGCGGGCGGCGTGGGGAGCGCTCGCCGACGACGCGCTCGCGCGGGGCCTGCGGCGACCGGCCGAACGCGCACTCGGCGACCGACGCGACCCGCTCGCCGTCCTCGGGCGTCTGTGGGGGCTCGGTGCGCTCGTCGCGCGCGAGGACGCGGCGGCGGCTCTCCCGGCGCTCGGTCTCGACGGGGCGGAGGCGCTCGGTCTCGTCTCGCTCGACGGCGACCGTGTCGCCCCCGAGGTCCTGATCCGTCCCCAGCCCTTCGCCGACGCCGACGGAGAAGTCGAGTGGTGGATCGCGAGCGACCTCGACGAGGCGGCCCTGGGGGGACCCCTCCCCGAGGACCACGTCCTGGGGGTCGGCGGGGCATCGCAGACCCTGGCGAAGCTCCAGCTCACCTGGCGCGGCGGTACGGCCCTCGACCTCGGTACCGGCTGCGGCATCCAGGCTCTCCGCCTGCGGCGGCTCGTGCCGCGGGTGATCGCGACGGACATCTCCGAGCGTGCGCTGCGATTCACCCGTCTGAACGCGCTGCTCAACGACGTCGACGGGATCGAGACGCGTGTCGGTTCGCTGTTCGACCCCGTCGAGGGTGAGACGTTCGACCGGGTGGCATCCAATCCCCCGTTCGTGATCACGCCGCGGGTCGCGGGCGTCCCGGCGTACGAATATCGCGACGGCGGCCTCGAGGGCGATGCGCTCGTCGCCGCGGTGATCTCCTCGGTCGGTGCGCACCTCGCGCCAGGCGGCGTCGCGCAGTCGCTCGGCAATTGGGAGTACCGCGAGGGGGAGTCGGGGCTGGACCGCGTGCGCGGCTGGGTCGATCCGTCGCTCGACGCCTGGATCGTCGAACGCGAGCTGCTCGACCCGCTCGCTTACGCGGAGCTGTGGGTGCGCGACGGCGGGACCGTTCCGGGTACGCCGGAGTACGCGCGCCTCATCGATGCGTGGCTCGACGACTTCGCGGCTCGCGGGGTGACGGGCATCGGCTTCGGCTACGTCCTGCTGCGCCGACCCCTCGCCGGTGCGCCGACGCTCGCCCGCTACGAGCGGGTCGCCGGCGGCGGGGAGTCCGCGTTCGGCCCGCACCTCGCGGAATGCCTCGAGAACCACGACCGCGCCGCTCTCCTCGACGATGAGGGGCTGGCATCCGCTGTGCTGCGGTTCTCGCCGGACGTCACCGAAGCCCGGCACCACCGCCCGGGCGAGGAGTCGCCCTCGGTGATCGAGCTGCGCCAGGGCGGTGGGTTCGGCCGCACGATCGATGTCGACTCGGCGCTCGCGGCGCTGGTCGGCGCGTGCGACGGCGATCTGGCGGTCGGTCCGCTCGTCGACGCGATCGCGCAGCTCTTGGAAGTGGATGCCGGGGAACTCCGCGCCGACGTCCTGCCGCGGGTGCGCGAGCTCATCGTCACGGGCTTCCTGGTGTTCGCGGACTGAGGCGGCGCCCACGTGGGCTCGGTGTCCACGACACGCGGATGCGTCCGCGCACGGTCCGCGTGTCTTGGACACCGAACGCTCCCGGGACGCCAGGGCCCGACGCGCGAGGACACCCCCGGTTAGGCTCGAAGGCATGCTGAACATGGCCGACGGTGTCGCGCGCCTCGGCGAACTCGCCGAGCATCCGGTGGTCGCCACCCTCGCGCGGGTGTTCGCCGACGCCGGGCGCGATCTCGCCATCGTGGGCGGTCCCGTGCGCGACGCGCTCCTGGGTCGCACCACCCACGACTTCGACTTCACCACCGACGCACGCCCCGACGAGATCCTCGCCCTCGTGAAGCCCGTGTCGTCGGTGCAGTGGGACGTCGGGCGTGCCTTCGGCACCATCGGCGCCAAGGTGCAGGGCGAGCAGGTCGAGATCACGACCTACCGCGCCGACAGCTACGACGGCGTGACCCGCAAGCCCACGGTCGAGTTCGGTGACACGCTCGAGGCCGACCTCACCCGCCGCGACTTCACGGTCAACGCGATGGCGCTGCGGGTGCCCGCGCGCACGCTCGTCGACCCCACCGGTGGCGTGGAAGACCTCCTCGCTCAGCGCCTGCGCACCCCCATCGACCCCGCGGTCAGCTTCGGCGACGACCCGCTGCGCATGCTCCGTGCCGCCCGGTTCTCCTCGCAGCTCGAGTTCACGGTCGACCCCGAGACCCTGGATGCCATCGCCGAGCTGCGCGGCACTCTCGAGATCGTGAGTCCCGAGCGCGTGCAGGCCGAGCTCGTGCGGCTGCTCCAGACCGACGACCCGGTGCGTGGCATCCGGGTGCTCGTGGAGACCGGGCTGATCGAGGAGTTCCTCCCCGAGATCCCGGCTCTGCGCCTCGAGGTCGACGAACATCACCATCACAAAGACGTGTACGAGCACTCGCTCACGGTGCTGCGTCAGGCGATCGCGCTCGAGAAGCAGCGTCACCCCGGCACCGCCCCCGACGTCCCGCTGCGCCTGGCGGCACTGCTGCACGACATCGGCAAGCCGGCGACGCGGCGCCTCGAACCGGGCGGCGGCGTGACGTTCCACCACCACGACATCAAGGGTGCGCGGATGGCGCGCAAGCGCCTCCAGGCGCTGCGCTTCGACGCCGCGACGACGACCGTGGTGTCGCGCCTCGTCGAGCTGCACCTGCGCTTCTTCGGGTACGCCGAGGGGGCGTGGACGGATGCCGCGGTCCGCCGCTACGTCCGCGACGCCGGCGACGAACTGGAGCGGCTGCACATCCTCACGCGGGCGGATGTGACGACGCGCAACAAGCGGAAGGCCCAGCGCCTGGCATCCGCCTACGACGACATCGAGGCCCGCATCGTCGCGCTGCGCGAGCAGGAGGAGATCGACTCGATCCGCCCCGAGCTGGACGGCAACCGCATCCAGGAGGTGCTGGGGCTGAAGCCCGGCCGCGAGGTCGGCGAGGCGTACCGCTTCCTGCTCGACCTGCGGCTCGACGAGGGCGTGCTCGGCGAGGACGAGGCCGAGAAGCGGCTGCGCGAATGGTGGGCCGCGCGAGCCTGAGGCCTGCGCACACGTCCCTGGGCCGTGCCGTGCCGCGCCCGCCGTGGCGGGCTGCTGCGCCGCAGGGCGGAGTTCTTGTCCGGCACGCCGATCGTGCGGTGCGCGGGGCGGCGTGTCGGCGACGGACTCCGCGTGACGGCACGGGGCGGCCGCCCCCCGAGTGACATCGGGGCGTGATTCGTGCGCCCCAATTCGCCGAATCACGCCCCGAAGTTCCGGACGCCTAGTCCTTCTCGTCGCGCTCCTGCTGGAGCGCCGCGAGCACGAGGTGGGTGAGGTCGATGCTCACGATCCGCGGCTCGTCGCTCACGGTGTGGTCACCCCGGGGGTGGCATCCGACACCGCTCCCGTGGTCGGACCGGGCAGCGGAGTCGAACCGGGGGTCGGGGCGACGTCGGTCGGGATCGGTTGGACCCGCAGGAAGGGGAACGTCGTCGCCTTCGCTTTCGCGACGTCCTCCCAGGGATCCCACGACATGACCCCGGGCGGGATCTCCCGCAGCGGGTAGATGTTCCACGCGTCGCTGGCTCCGGGCGCGGTGTACGGCACCGGCACCGGGCCGCCCCCGCCGTAGAAGTAGGAGTCGTACGGCGTCGGACCGATGTCGCGTCCGACGGTCGTGAGCGGGTTGCCGTCCTGGTCGTAGAGCTGCACGGTCGGGATGGCGTTGCCCTCGGCGTCGAAGGCGAAGATGTTCCGCACGCGTTGTCCGTCGAGGGAGAGGCCGGGGACGTCGTAGGCGACGGGCGTCTGGTCGACGCGCGTGAGGGCCTGCCCCAGGGCATCCGTGTACACCCCGATGAGGACGGGGAGTGCCACGACGGCACCGACGGTCATCACCGTGCGGAGCACGCGCAGCCCGCGGCGGGGAAGCCAGCGTCCTCTTCCCCACTGCACGCTCAGCAGCAGGAGGCCGAACAGTGCGGTCCACGCCCCGAGGTTGCCGCGCCCGAGCATGAGCACCGCGCCCAGGATCCCGCCGGTCGTGCCGAACGGAAAGAGGATGAGCATCACGAAGTAGGCGACGAGGTACCAGGCGAACCCGCGCACCAGCCACCACACGGGCCGAAGTGACGACAGCAGATCGAGCGTCCACGCGCCGGCCGGGTTCGTGCGCACCGCGGCGGCCATCTCGCGCCATCCGTCGATCACACGCTGTCCGACGCTCACGCGCGTCGTCGCCGATGCGGTGTCGGTGCGCTCGGGGAGCCCCGCGGCGGCGCGCAGTTCGGCCGCGTAGGTCGTGGCATCCGGGAGCGTGAAGTCGTCGCCGGCCTCGGCGGCCTGGTCGGACAAGTCGGCCTCGAGGCCGTCGAGCAGATCGTCGACCTCGTCGGCCGGGAGGTCGTCGAGGTGGGCGCGGACGGCGGTGGCGAACTCGTGGATGTCGGCGCGGACGGGCGTGGTGATCATCGGGCGTCTCCGATCGTGCGCAGCTTCTTCGGGGTGGTCGTCTCGTCGAGGAGGCTCGTCATGGCCGACGAGAAGTGGGTCCAGCTGGCGCGCTGTGCGTCGAGCAGTTCCCGACCCTGTGGGTTGATCGCGTAGTACTTGCGGTGCGGTCCGCCGTCGGACGGCACCACGTAGCTCGACAGTGCTCCCGCGGAGTACAGCCGGCGCAGGGTGCCGTAGACCGAGGCATCCCCCACCTCCCCGAGCCCCGCGTCGCGCAGGCGCCGAACGATGTCGTAGCCGTAGCCGTCGTCGTGCTGGACGACCGCGAGCACCGCGGCATCCAGCACCCCCTTCAGTAGCTGCGTCGTATCCACGCGCCCCCCTTTACTCATCTGTGAGGGACAGTACCACGCGATGCGCAGTAGTGCGCAGTGCGGATTCCGCGCGTCGTGCCCGGGCGCGGGGTAGGGTGCGGCCCCAAACCGGGCGCTCGAGCGCCGAAGGGGTGGCATCGCGGGCACGGGAACGCCGAGGGGGTGGCATCCCGAACCGGATGCCACCCCCTCGGTGCCGTGGTTACGGAACGACGACCGCGCGCCCGCGCACCTCGCCGTGGTGGAGGCGCTGGTAGGCCTCGACGGCCGTGTCGAAGCCGTACCGCTCGACGTGGACGCCGACGGCGCCGCTGCGCGCGAGGTCGAGCACCTCGATGAGCTCGCTGCGCGTGCCCCAGTACGGCGCACGGACGGCGGCACCGAACGGCGTCGAGAAGAAGCCGGCGGGCAGGATGCCACCACCGATGCCGACGATGTGGATGAAGCTGTCGATCGCGGCGACCTGCCGGGCGAGGTCGACGGTCGGCTGCACGCCGACGAAGTCGAAGACGGCCGTGGCTCCGAGGCCGTTCGTGAGCTCGCGGATGCGCTCGGCGGCGTGCTCGTCGGAGGTCACCGTGTGGTGCGCGCCGACTTCGCGGGCGAGGGCGAGCTTGTCCTCGCCGAGATCGACCGCGATGACGGTGGCCTGCGAGATCGCGCGGAGGATCTGCACGCCCACGTGCCCGAGTCCGCCGACGCCGATGACCACGGCGGTCGCGCCGGGGTACAGCTTCTCCTTCGCGGCGACGATCGCGTGGTACGGCGTGAGGCCGGCGTCGGTCAGCGACACGGTCTCGACGGGGTCGAGGTCGCCGAGCGGCACGAGGTGGCGCGGGTCGTCGACGATGACGTACTCGGCCATCGCGCCGGGGCTGCCGAGTCCGGGAGGGGTGATGCCGAGCTCGGCGGCGTAGGGGCAGTAGTTCTCGGCGCCCTGCGCGCACGCGTGGCAGCGACCGCAGCCCCACGGGCCGTAGATGGCGTACGCCTCGCCGATGTTCACGCCCTCGACGCCGTCGCCGAGCTCGTCGACGATGCCGGCGCCCTCGTGCCCCAGGGTCAGGGGCAGGCCGTAGGTGTACTGCTCCTCCGGGAGGTCCATGACGAACCAGTCGGAGTGGCACAGACCCGCGGCGGTGACCTTGAGGCGGACCTGTCCCGGACCGGGGTGCGGCTCCTCGATCTCGACCACTTCGGGGCCTTTGCCGATCTCGCGGTACTGCACTGCCTTCATGGCGTTCCTTTCTCTGGAGCGACGGGGGGATACCTCCACCGTGCGCGCGTCGGTGGTGCCTGTCGAGGGGGTCGACGGCGTTTTCCGGTGTGGGGAATGACTCTCATTAATGCGTGTGAATGGAATTACGGATGCCGGGACCGACACGCCGCAGACTCCTCACGCCCCGGCCCCTGGCATCCCGCTGGGAACCCTCCCACCCCCGCGCCCCGCGACCTACACTGGGGGCGACACCGTCACCGCCGATGGGAGTCCTGTGTCTTCGCCGTGGTCGCGACCCGCCGTCTCCCCCGAGAACTCGGGGCTGCTGATCGCGCGCGCCCACGACGAGCTGCTCGCCGGCAACGAGGATCGTCGACTCGGCGACGTGCGCCCACTGGTGCGGGACTCGTGGCGGAGGTCCCTGGCATCCCTCGTCGGTCCGGAGGGTCTGCCGACGCTCGATCTCGCCTCCGCGGAGCTCGAGGCGTACCGCCGTGCCCACCCGCTCGCCGGGGTGATGGACATGATCCGCTCGCTGCTGCTGCCCGGCTCGGCGGAGGACTCCGGCGTCGTCGTCGCGGTCGGCGACGCCGCGGGACGCCTGCTGTGGGTCGAGGGCGACCGCCGTGTGCGCTCGCTCACCGGCGACATGGGTTTCGTCGCCGGCGCCAACTGGTCGGAGGAGGTCGTCGGTACGTCCGCCCCGGGCACGGCCCTGACGCTCGACCGGTCGGTGCAGATCCGCGGGGCCGAGCACTTCAACCGGTTCGTGCAGCCCTGGTCGTGCACCGCGGCGCCGGTGCACGATCCCGAGACGCGGCGACTGCTGGGCATGATCGACGTCACGGGAGGCCCCGAGGCCGTGACCCCGCAGGCCCAGTTGCTGGTGGATGCCACGGCCCGGGCGATCGAGAGCGAGATCCTCGTCGGGCGGCTCCGCGCACAGCAGGAGCCCCCGTCGCGTCGCCCGCGACGGTCGACCGGGACGCGCGCGCTGCTGCGGATCCTGGGGCGGGACCGGGCGCTGCTCGAGGTGTCCGGCGAGAGCGGGGAGACGGTGGTCGAGCTCGGCGCACGGCACGCCGAGATCCTGCTGCTGCTCGCCGTGCATCGCGAGGGCATGTCCGCCGAGGCGCTGAGCGAGGCCGTGTACGGTCACCCCGCGACCGAGACGCTCCGCCCCGAGATGGTGCGGCTGCGGAGGGTGCTGGAGCCTCTCGCGCCCGCGCTCGTCCCGGCATCGCGTCCGTACCGGCTGCCCGACGGCCTCGAGACCGACGCCCAGCAGGTGGTGTCGCTGCTCGATCGCGGGGCGCACCGCGTCGCGCTCGCCGCGTACCGCGGGCCGGTGCTGCCGGATTCGGTGGCGCCCGGCGTGGCCGAGGTGCGGGAGTCGGTACGTCAGGCGCTGCGCGAGGCGCTGATCGAAGAGGCGGGGATCGACGTGCTGCTCGCGTACGCCGACACGTCGGACGGGCGCGACGACGTCGAGGTGCTGCGGTTGTGCCTGGGGATGCTGCCTGCTCGGTCGCCGAAACGCGCCGGGCTCGTCTCGCGGATCGAGCGCCTCGAACGGGACTGATGTCGGAGGCCCTGGTTACGCTGAATCCATGGACGAATCGACGCTCGACATCTTCTCGGCAGCTCGCGCCCGTCGCGATGTGGGGCGCATCCGCGAGGCCGTCGCCGAGGTGAAGGCGGGCGACATCGCCCGGGTCCTGGTGCGGTCGCCCCGCTACGGTCTGTACGCGATCGAGGGCGCCGTCCGCATCGGCGTGGGTGGGCAGCCGCTCGTCGGCGACGTGATCCTCGCCACGAGCGCCGAGATCCAGCGCATCGATCTCGGCATCGCGGTGCCCGAGCCGGCGCTGTCGGCCGACGTCGTCGACCCTTCGACACTCCCCCACGGCACGCCCGTGCGCGTCACGTTCGTCACCCCGACCGCTGCGACGTTCGCCGTCACGGGGCCCATCACCGCCGGCAACGACCGCTTCCTCCTCGTGGGCAGCTGGATCGTGGCCGACGACCGCGCGATCGCTCCGCGCGTGGTGAGCATCGAGCGTCTCGACGACGTCGACCTGCACGAGGTGAACGTCCCGCCGCTGCGGTCGGTGCTCGTCGACGCCGACGCGTAGAGGATCGAACGGAGCGGATGCCGCGGCCTCGGGGTCGCGGCATCCGTTCGTTCGTGAAAGGTGTTACGGGCGGATCAGCACCTTCAGCGCCTCGCGGGAGTCCATGAGACGGTAGGCCTCGGCGATCTCCGACAGGGGCAGTTCGCGGTCGAAGACGCGGCCGGGGTCGATGCTGCCGTCGAGCACCTGCGGCAGCGCCGCCTCGATGTAGGCCCGGATGGTTGCGGGCCCTCCGGTGAGGGTGGCGTTCTTGCCGAACAGTGACGCGAAGCCGACGGGAGCGTCCTCGTACTGCGGTACGCCGACGCGCGAGATCGTTCCACCGGGGCGGACGATCCGGTACGCCTGCTCGTAGGCGGGCATGTGTCCGACTGCTTCGAGTACGACGTGCGCGCCCTCGTCGCCGGTGAGGTCGAGCACGCGGGCCACACCGTCGTCGCCGCGCTCGGCGACCACGTGCGTGGCGCCGAAGTCGCGGCCCAGGTTCGTCCGAGCCTCGTGGCGCCCCATGAGGATGATGGTTTCGGCGCCCAACTGGCGTGAGGCGAGGACCGCGGACAGGCCGACCGCGCCGTCGCCGATCACCACGACGGTCTTGCCCGGAGCGACGCCGCCGGTGTGGGCGGCGTGGTGTCCGGTCAGGTAGACGTCCGAAAGAGTCAGGAGCGAAGGCATGAGCGCCTCGTCGGTGCCGGCCGGGACGACGACCGCGGTGCCGTCGGCCTGCGGGACGCGGAGACGCTCGGCCTGGGTCGCCGATGCGGCGCCGTCGAAGAAGCCGCCGTGCACGCACGACGTCGTGAGGCCGTCGCGGCAGAAGACGCACGTGTTGTCCGACCAGGCGAACGGAACGATGACCGTGTCGCCCACCGCGAGGGTCTGCACGGAGGCGCCGATCTCCTCGATGACGCCGATGGCCTCGTGGCCCATTCGGCGTCCCTCGGGGGTGTGTTCGAGGGAGTGGTACGGATGCAGGTCTGAGCCGCATACGCACGCGTGCGTCACCCGGATCACGGCATCCGTGGGTTCCTCGATGGTGGGGTCGGCGACCTCTTCGACGCGGACGTCGCCCGCGCCGTACATCAGCGTGGCTCTCATCGGTCGTTCCCCTCGGTGATCGGGGCGTTGTACTCGTCGTCGGTGACGTGCGAACCCCATGTCGCGCTCTCGCTGCCCTCGGGGGTCTCCCACAGGGCGAGGTGGGTCATGAAGCTGTCGGGTGCGGCACCGTGCCAGTGCTCCTCGCCGGGCGGGCACGAAACCGTCTGACCAGCCTGCACCTCGACGATGGCGCCGCCGCGCGCCTGCACCCGCGCGGTGCCTTCGATGACGCGCAGGGTCTGGCCGAGAGGATGCGAATGCCATGCCGTGCGCGCGCCGGGGGCGAAGCGCACGAGACCGGCGTGGAGCCGCTGACCGTCGTGCTGCGGCGACACGACCGGGTCGAGCCAGACGTCGCCGGTGAACCATTCGGGCGGGTTCTTCACGGTGGGCGGGGTGGGGAGGATGCGCATGGTGTGCTCCATTCGTCGGGGGCGGTACGCCCAGCACACTCCGTCGACAGCCTCCGCGGGAGGCCCTGACGGAGGGTGTACCACCAGGGCATCCCTTCCTCCGAGCGGCGGCTCTACCGTGGATGGCATGGACAACAAGGCCGAGGTGCGCGAGTTCCTCACGACCCGCCGTGCGCGCGTCGCCCCCGAGCAGGTCGGGCTGGCGTCGGGCACCCATCGGCGCGTGCCCGGTCTGCGGCGCGCGGAGGTCGCGATGCTCGCCGACGTGAGCGTCGAGTACTACGCGAAGCTCGAGCGCGGGCACATCGCGGGAGCCTCCGCCGCGGTGCTCGAGTCGCTGTCTCGCGCCCTGCTGCTGGACGAGACCGAGCGGATGCATCTCCTCGACCTCGCTCGGGCGGCCGATGGCATCCCGACCTCCGGGCGACCGCGGCGACGTTCGAGCGCGACGGTGACGGCGCGTCCGGGTCTGCAGAGCACCTTGGATGCCATCACCGGCGGGCCCGCGTTCGTCCGCGACCGCCACCAGAACCTCGTCGCGACGAACGCGCTCGGGGCGGCGTTCTACTCCCCGGTCATCGGCACGAGTGGGCGGGTGCCGAATCTGGCGCGGTTCCAATTCCTCGACCCGGCGGCGCGCGACTTCTACCCGGATTGGGACCTGTTCGCGCAGATGTGCGTCGGGATCATGCGGGTCGAGGCGGGGCGCGATCCGCACGACCGCACGATGCAGGACCTCGTCGGCGAACTCACGACCCGCAGCGAGACCTTCGCCCGCCTGTGGTCGGCGCACGATGTGCGCACCCATGGGACGGGGACCAAGCGGTTCCATCATCCGGTGGTGGGCGAGCTCACGCTCGCGTACGAAGAACTCGCCGTGACCGCCGACGACGGCATGGCGCTGCTCGTCTACACCGCCGAGCCGGGATCGCCGTCGGCCGAGCGTCTGCAGATGCTCGCGAGTTGGTCGCTCAGCGGGGCCGGTCGATCATGACCGTCACCGATCTCATCGAAGCCCTCGACCGCGGGGACACCATCGCCGGCGGGTCTCCCCTGCACGACGTCATGCATCGCGCGAGTCAGGAGGCCCTGCGGATCGCCGCCGAGCTGAACTCCGCGTACCGCGAGCCCGACGACGTCCGTGCGCTCCTCGCGCGGCTGACGGGGCGCGAGGTCGACGAGTCCGTCACGCTCTTCCCTCCCTTCACCAGCGACTTCGGCCGAAACATCTGGCTCGGCAAAAGGGTGTTCATCAACTCCGGATGCCGCTTCCAAGACCAGGGCGGCATCACGATCGGCGACGACTGCCTGATCGGCCACAACGTCGTGATCGCGACGCTGCAGCACGGCATCGACCCCGCCCGCCGCGCGGATCTGCTGCCGGCGCCGGTGGTGCTCGGACGCAACGTGTGGCTGGGAGCGAACGTCACGGTCCTGCCCGGCGTGACGATCGGCGACGACGCGGTGGTCGGTGCAGGTTCGGTGGTCACGAAGGACGTTCCGGCGGGCACGATCGCGGTGGGCTCTCCCGCACGGGTGGTGCGCGGCGTCCACGGTCCGGCATAGGGGCGTGGGATGCCGAGACCGCATCCGTTCGCCGAGACCGCACCAGCTGGTCGTCAATCCGATGCGGCTTCGTCGATCGGGTGCGGTCTCGTCTCGCGATGCAGCGTGCAACCCGATGCAACGTTGCCCGGCGTACCGTCGGCGCATCGCCGCTCGAAGCCGTCGCGGCGCCTCATAACTGTCGAAGGAGACACGCATGACCATCGTCGAAGAAGGCGTTTCCAGCGTCTACGCCGCCCCCGGTACGCGCGGGGCCGTCGCCCAGTATCGCGAGCGGTACGGGCACTACATCGGCGGGGAGTGGGTCGAGCCGCACAGCGGCGAGTACTTCGAAGACATCACCCCCGTCACGGGCAAGCCGTTCTGCGAGGTCGCCCGCGGTGACGCCGCCGACATCGACCGGGCGGTGGATGCCGCCTGGAAGGCGTTCGCGTCGTGGAAGAAGACGACGCCCGCCGAGCGCAGCGTCATCCTGAACAAGATCGCCGACCGCATCGAGCAGAACCTCGAGCAGATCGCCGTCGCCGAGACGTGGGAGAACGGCAAGCCGGTGCGCGAGACGCTCGCCGCCGACATTCCGCTGACCGTCGATCACTTCCGCTACTTCGCGGGTGTGCTGCGGGCCCAGGAGGGGTCGCTCAGCCAGCTCGACGAGAACACCGTCGCGTACCACTTCAACGAGCCGCTCGGTGTGGTGGCGCAGATCATCCCGTGGAACTTTCCGATCCTCATGGCCGCGTGGAAGCTCGCTCCGGCACTCGCCGCGGGCAACTGCGTCGTGATCAAGCCGGCCGAGCAGACCCCGGCATCGCTGCTGTTCCTGTTCGACATCATCGGCGACCTGCTGCCGGCCGGTGTCGTGAACATCGTCAACGGTTTCGGCATCGAGGCGGGGGCTCCGCTGGCGCAGCACAAGCGGGTCCGCAAGGTCGCCTTCACGGGTGAGACCACCACGGGTCGCCTGATCATGCAGTACGCGTCGCAGAACCTCATCCCGGTGACGCTGGAGCTCGGGGGCAAGAGCCCGAACGTCTTCTTCGAGGACGTGGCCCGCGCGACCGACGACGCCTACTACGACAAGGCGCTGGAGGGCTTCACGCTCTTCGCCCTGAACCAGGGTGAAGTGTGCACGTGCCCGTCGCGGGCGCTGATCCAGCGGTCGATCTACGACCAGTTCCTCGGCGACGGCCTCGCCCGCGTCGGCAAGGTGAAGCAGGGCAACCCGCTCGACCCCGAGACGATGATCGGCGCGCAGGCCTCGAACGACCAGCTCGAGAAGATCCTGTCGTACATCGAGATCGGCAAGGCCGGCGGCGCGAAGCTGCTCACCGGTGGCGAGCGGGTCGACCTCGGCGGCGAGCTGTCGGGCGGCTACTACGTCGCACCGACCGTGTTCGAGGGCACGAACGACATGCGGATCTTCCAGGAGGAGATCTTCGGCCCGGTGCTCTCGGTCACGTCGTTCGACAACTTCGACGACGCCATCTCGATTGCGAACGACACCCTCTACGGCCTCGGCGCCGGTGTGTGGAGCCGCAGCGGCGACACCGCCTACCGCGCCGGCCGCGCCATCGAGGCCGGACGCGTCTGGACCAACACGTACCACCAGTACCCGGCGCACGCCGCGTTCGGCGGGTACAAGCAGTCGGGCATCGGCCGCGAGAACCACCTCAAGATGCTCGACCACTACCAGCAGACGAAGAACCTGCTCGTCTCGTACGCCGAAGGCGCGATGGGCTTCTTCTGAGCCGACGCCCTTGTGGAGGGAGCGTCGGGGCGGCGGGTCGCCGGCGCTCGGTGACCCCCGGGTTCGTCCCGGGGGTCACACCCGTTTCCGGATTCGAAGGAGAAGAACGGATGCCAGAACTTTCCCGCGTGGACGTGACGGATGCCGCGGCCGCGCTGCTGCGCGACCTGACGGCGAAGCACGGCCCGCTGATGTTCCACCAGTCGGGCGGCTGCTGCGACGGTAGCTCCCCCATGTGTTACCCGGTGGGGATGTTCCTCACCGGTCCCAGCGACGTGCACCTCGGCAACATCGACGTCGGCCTCGACGACCCGATCGAGGTCTACATGTCGGAGTCGCAGTTCGAGTACTGGAAGTTCACGCACCTGACGATCGACGTTGTGCCCGGGCGGGGTGCGGGGTTCTCGGTCGAGGGGCCGACCGGGATGCGGTTCCTCATCCGGTCGCGGATGCTGACGGAGGAGGAGGCGGTGGCCTTCGGGGTGGAACACTAGCAAGGAGGAACTCAGGTAACTGGCTAAGCTTCGTCACTCTTCCCGGATGCAGAATGGCGATTTCGCGCGCGCATGGTCCGCAGTCTCTGCACATAGCGATCAAGGTGTGCTGAGCGAATGTCCGGAGAAGAGAAGGACTGCTGTTTAAGGTAGATCGTCTTGCATAGACGCATTGCGTCTTCCTCGGGAGTGACACCCTGCGCGTACGCATCCTGACATAGCGCGTGGAAGAAGTGCGTGATTACCCACGTCGGCTCCGCACGGGTAATGAGGGAGACGCACTTCTCTGCCCAACCCCGGGAACGCAGAAGAAAATGGAGGAGGAGAGCAGCAGTGAGCCGCTCGTTGGTCTTGGCTAGTTCGCCGTCGTGCAATGCCTGATCAAGCACTGAGGTGAGCTTTGGTGAGGAGAGGCTCATTTCCATGCCGCCGATAGCCGTGCCTGCAGGGATTGAGCGGCTCAGAAAGTCGGCAAGATCGGCGTGATCCGCGCTGTCGCTGTCTCCGTCTGTCTCAAGGTGGCGTGCTACCGCGCTCCGGAGGTCGCTCAGCGAGGAGTCTGCGCTGAGTACCGCGATGAACCGCCCCCATAGCTCGAGTGTGTCGACAAGCAACGACTGTTTCAGTTTGAGGTTCTCGATCTGGTCGAGGTCTCGCAGGATGGTCGACACCAGAGAGAGCGTGCGATGCAGGCGCGCCGGCGTTGACATCTCGGCCTTGATAAGTCCAAAGGAGCCTGCGGAGTCGCTCTCAGGAAATTCGAGCTCATCCCCGTCACCCGTATTGTGCGGCGTGTCTAACGGTATCGGGTCGTCGGGCGGTGGGAGCTCGTCGATAGTTATCAGCGGCGTCGGTTCGTAAGGTGAACCAGGGCCGACCGCCAGAGCTAGTTCTTCGTCCAGGAGTGGGCGAACCCGTTGAAGCAGATCCTCGTCGGCTCGCGATAACGCTGACAACTTCATTGCAACTGGCTGGTAGTAGAAGAGATCGTTGACCACAAGATCCCGAAACTCGGAGTCGACCACGGCGCGTTTGGCTGCAAATAGGGTGAAGTAGGCGTAGCGGGCGAACTCGATTGACTCGCCATGTCTCCGGAGAATCCGCCGATGCAAAAAGAAGTTCAAGACGCCGGTTGCATTTGCTTGCCACCCGAACTTCGAGACGGCTTCACTGATTATCCTCACGGCGGCGGTCTCGCTGACGCTGGGTTTCTCGTCCCAAATTAGCGACTCAGCGTACTTTCCGAGAATCGCCTCAAGATCAGTCTCAGTCAGACCCGTAGTGTTCTCGTGGGGGTTACCAATTCCCAATAGAAGAGATGTGTAGGCATCCAACATGCTCGCCTGATCGCGTGTCTCGTGTGCGCTCCCGCGATGCGCAAGATAGAGCAACAGGGCAACAGTGAGAGGTGTCCTGCGTAGTCCTTCGGTCTCGAGCACTTTGATCGCTTCCCCAGCCAGGTGCTTGCCCTGGCCTGGCGCGAGCTTTTCGGCGAGCGTGACGATGTCAGCCTTCCGCATCCGACCGAGAAACACGACTCGCGGCGTCACGCCCGACGCATTGAGCCTGCTGACGAGTTCATCCTCTTCACCCTGGCGGCAGCCGACGATCTTCACAATGGCGTCGGAGGCGACCACTTGACTCAGTACTAGCTCAGACAGCCGTGGCACTGACGCCCGGAAATCGTCAATTGCGACAACGTGTGCCGGTAGCGGGTGTTCTTATCAGGGATGAGACCACAGTTCATCGCGACAGTGCGCACGGCTGAACCGAGAGGGTCACGTTTGTAGCGGCAGTCAGAGAATCTGACAAAGATGGGCGCTGCCGATCCCAGAATTTCGGAGGATTGCGCGGCGAGCCACTTGGCTGTGGTGCTGAGCCCAGACCCCTCGTCGCCAACCACGACAAAGAAATCGTGCGATTGGACCTCCTTATACGGGTCGAGGTGCTCGACTTCAGCGCCGCGTCCGCGTCGAAGCCGCTCGCGCACAAAGCTCGCGTGAGGTACCGGCAGCAAGATCGGGGGAATTGTCAGGTCTCTCCGCACCAGGTCGTCCGCGCCTGCGTCAACGAGGACCGACTCATTCACCATAGAGTCACGAAGGAGCTCCCGTGCCTCCTGGACGACATCGCGCGCGAGACCTGCATCATTTGTCGTTAGCATCCCGCTTGCGGGGCAATGCTCGCTCAAGAATGGGGCGAGGTCGGCATGCTCTCGTCCATACACCACTGGCAGGACATGGTCGTTCGCATGCACACGTAGAAGGTCTGCTTCCTCGTCTGCTCTGCAGAGTCGGTAGTGAAGCGTGCTCGATTGAGGGAATACTCTCCGGTGCCATGCGAGCAGCGCCCCGAAGTTCGGATCCGCGAGGCCGCTCCCGAAGCCTACGTACACGATCGATTTGAGAGTCGCCATCGATTTCTCTAACGCCTGCATCGATTCGTGGACCCCAAGTTGTGCGTAGTCTGTGGCGGTCAGCACGACCGAGTCGGGTCTATTCCAGACACCGTGGATGTGGCCGATCGCGGCACTTGCGCGAGTGACGACCTCATGGAACGCTCTCGCATCGGTCCAGTCAGTTGTGTCGCGTTTGCCCACGTCCTCGAGAAGAGTGTCGTAGTTAGTGGTGAGAACTGGGAACGGGTAGGCAAGCAGCGCGCGTGCAACAGTTGTGTCCTTCGCTGTTAGCTCACCAACGTCTTCGCGGAGCCATGCCGCGAAGGCGGTGTCTCCTAAGTCCCGAATCGCATTGGCGACAATGCTGGCGGCACCAATCACCATGTCCACCGAGCCATACTCGAGCTGGCTCGTAACAATCTCTTTCCACCGTGTGCCGAGGTTGGGATTCAGGCGGGCCGCCCGCTCTGCTCCACTCCTGATGAGGCCGATCCAGGTTGCGGTGTCGGCTCCAGCGGTCGAAGCAGCTGAAACACCTGTGCCGACGATGAAGATGACGTCCGAGTCTGCGACGGCGTCTTCGAACGACCTCATTCTGCCCTTCTCTCCGATGCCCCGCCGCAGCGGCTTTGTTCGGTCTCGATAACGCAAACCTTAGCGGGCGAGGACGTTGACGCCGAAGAGGACCCGGACCGCAGCGGAGGGAGAGGTCGGACGCGTTGCGGATTGGCGGCGTCGCCACCCGCTGGCGGCCGCATGCTCGCCCTGAACGAGTGAAGGCTTCTTCGGGAGCCAAGAGGATGTTTCGCGAGACGCCTGACTGGAATGCCTTCGCCTTCGTGACCACGAGGGGGTGTCCAGCTGCTCTCGGTGATCGACAACCGGGATGCCGATGAAAGCTGCGCGTATCCCCTGACGCTGCCTGCCGGCCACTCGCTCGTTGCCACCACAGACGGAGGCGCTTGGGTCGTTGATGCTACGGGCACCGTCAAGGCCGCCTTCGAGCCGGCGTGGGCGAAGGATGCCGCAGGAAGGAGCATGCCGACTCACTATTCGATTAGTGGGAACACCCTGACCCAAGTCGTGGAGCATGGCGGGGTCGCGGACATCACGTCGCCGGTCGTGGCCGACCCGCTTCCTGTGATCCTGATCGTGTTCGCCACGGCTGCGGCGATCGTCGTCGCGGCAGTCGCCCTGGGTATTGCGACCTGGATCGTCCTCAGTTGGTGGAACGACTGCCGTTCGCGGAACATGTACCCCGAGCTGTCCACGCGGAACGGCTTTACTGCGCGGTGCGTGCGTTGACGATGAAAGGCAACCTAGACCGCCTCTTCGTCACCGTGAGCTCGTTCGTTTCCGCAGGTACGTGGAGCACAGCGGTTCGCATGCGGTCACGGTACAGGGATCGTGGTTCGGGGTATTGGTCGTCGTATTGGTACTGACGGCGCCTCTCGCAACGTTGCCTTCGCCTACCGAGGCGGGCCCCAAGCCATCTAACGTCTCTGTATGCGCCGAACCCTTCATGTCGTGGCCGCTGTGATCGTGCGCGACGGTGCCGTGCTCGCGTGTCGCAGGCTCCCCGAAAAGTCAGCCGGCGGTCTCTGGGAGTTCCCCGGCGGGAAGGTCGAGAAGGGAGAGACACTTAGCGAGGCGCTCCGACGGGAGATCGTCGAAGAGTTGGCGACCGATGTCCGCGTGCTCGGGGAGCTGACCACGGACGATACGGACCTCGAAGAGGTGACCATCCGACTGAGTTGCCTGCGCTGCGAGTTGGTCGGCCCGGCGCCCGAGACGAGCTCGGATCACGACCGACTTGAGTGGGTTGCGACTGACCGCTTGTCTGAGCTCGAATGGGCGGCCCCGGATCTGCCGGCCGTACGTCTGCTGTCGGTCTCTGCCTAACTTGGGACGGAAACTCGGAAACCGTCCTCCGTCCGCGTGACGAGGGTGATCCCGAGCTGGGCCATCAGCTCCCTGAGGTCCATCTCCGGGGTTCCCGGAAGAAGTACCACCGGTACCGCTGCCAGGTCCGCCTTGCGAGCGACGTGTGCGTAGTCGAGGACCTGCCCGATTGCCATTCGCACGTGCCCCCGCGCAGTAGAGCGCTTCGCCTCCACGATCCAGTTCCTATCGGGAACCCACAGGTCTGGCTCGATGACAGTGCTTCCGGCGCGGAGCGGAAGCCGCGCAGGTGCGGCGCCCTGAGTGTGAAGCCATTCCCCGAAGGCCGCCTGGAGCTCGAACTCGACCCTCGACACCACACGCTCGCCCGGCGCGTGTTCCATTCTGGGGATGGTGACATCAGTGAACTCGGGAGGGCTCCACACCCGTGGGGTCCCGACATAGCTCACCGGGCTCTCGGCCGACTCGAGCTCTCCGCCATAGGCAGGGAGCAGATCCACTCGAGCATCCAGCGGTAGCAGGTTGAAGATGATGCCATCCCGAGGGTTGCCGTCGGCGTCGGGAATGGTCTCGATCGTGTAGGTCGGAGCGCCTGTTGTGAATGCTCCCACGTAGGTGGCTGACGTCCCCTTCGTTCGAAACAGGCGGATCGTCTTGCCATCGCGCTCGGCGTCTCGGAGTGCTCGGTTTCCCCGCACAAATTCTTGTGGCCCGTATTGGCCCTCACCGGTGTAAGCGTACGAACCGTCTTCGCGCAGACCCTCGTAGCGGTCGTATCCAAACCTCGCCCCGGCCTCCGGGTCGGTGAAGATCAGAATCTCTGGACGGCCGCGCGGGGTAGAGATGCCGCCTTGCTGTTGGCCGCCGTACGCGACATGCATCGATCGCCTGCGCACGGTATCGCCGGGTTCGAGAAGCCACCGCTTCTCTGAACCTGAAGCGTCCGAGAACCGTGCTCGCACACCGTCTGCCTGCTGCTCTGTGAGCTGCCACCGTGGCTCCTCACTGGGGAGGGTTCCGTAGAGCGAGCGCAGATAGTCTCGGATTCGCTTCTGAGGAATCTGAAGCTCGATCGAGAGTTGCGCCGGCGTGATTGTGGCCATGAATCGAACTTAATCGGAGGAGACTCGGCGTTAGAGCTCACTTTCTTCGCTCGATTTAGCCTGTGCGAATGCGCGGGCTGCGGGGACTTTGGAGAATGCGACCCATTCGGTCGAAGTCATTCCGATCCGTGGCCCCTCATAGCCACCCCCGCTCCACCGCCACGCGCACGGCATCCGCGCGATTACGCCCGCCGGTCTTCCCGATCGCGCTGGACAGGTGATTCTTCACCGTCCCCTCCGATAGGTGCACCATCCGGGCGATGTCGACAATCGATCCTCCGGCGCGGGCCGCCACGAATCCCGATGCGCCTGCCTGCATGGCCCGCGCGAGGTACCCGGGTCGGCCGAAGGTCGTGACGATGAGGGCGCGACATCCGGGAACCTGCGTGCCCAGAAGAGACGGGGCGGCGATGCCGTCGATGTCACGCAGCCCGACCGTCGCCTCGGACGCGCGGGCGGCCTCGACCACCTCGTCGCCGCGGCCGACCTGGGCGACGACCTCGATGTCGGGCTCCAGACCGAGCAGGGCCGCGAGGGCACCGCGGACGAGGTCCGATCCAAACGGTGCTGAAGAGAGATCAGAGCCACTTCGGCGCAATGGATCCGACGGTGGTCAATCTCGTGCCCTCACGACCTGCAGCTGCACGAGCGGGCTATACCGTGTCGCCATACGCCTGCCAGATGCCGATTAGTCCGCTGAACGCGCGCGCCGCCTCTTGGTTGCCCGTGAGTGGAGTGTGATGACCGTGAGAGTGAAGCCGAGCGTCAGCACGGGTGTCGCCAGTGGAGTCTCCGGTTCCGCATCTCCGATGAGGAGACCACTCGCGACGGCCGCCACGATCGAGATCGAACCTCGGAGTCGACTCTTCTCGTCAAAGCCCAGCCCGATCCCGATCCCGATCAGGGCGGCGAGGATGCACACGACGATGGGGTTCCCAATCAACTCGAGAATCTCGGTCATTGCTCGCGGCCCTTCATTGATCGCCTTCGGTTCATCTGCCCGCAAGCAGCATTCGCGTTCCTAACAACGACGTGCCCGGGTGTCACAGCGAGCATACGACGGAAGCATGTATACGTGTCTCACTCAGGCGGTGGCGAAGATAGGGCTCCCGTCGGGTGAGAGTCCCAGTCAGCCACACATAAACATGCGCATCGCTACTAGCTTCTCCCTCACAGACACGCCCGCAGACAGGGGGACCTGATGTACGACGCAACCATCCCGACGCACCGCTTCGTTGTAGCCCTCGCCGCGGTGGCAGCGACGATCGTGGCGAGCACGGTGGTGAATCCCGGGATCTCGGCATCCGCGAGCGAGAGCGAAGCCGTGACCTCTTCTGAGATGGTTACCGCTCTCGAGGGAGTGGGTGACGGTTTGGTCCGTGATGCGGTATCGACTGCGACCCCGCCAATCGCGCTCGACCCCACATCCTCACCGGAAGCTCTGGCTCTCGACATCCCGAGCGATCCTGCGGATGGTGTGCGTCTCGCCGTAGGGGACTTCAGCCTGACGATCGGTCTGCCGCACTCGGAGGACGCCGCCTCGGCCACCAGCACAGAACAGGGCATCGTGACCTATCCGTCTGAGGGTGAGAGCGCGAATGCGGTGATCCCGGTCGCGGGCGGTGTACAGCTTCTCTCAGTCATTGAGACTCGAGAGGCGGCCGAGTCGTACTCCTACCCGCTCACGCTTCCTTCGGGTCACGTTCTCGAAACGACGCCCGATGGCGGTGCTCGCGTCGTCGACTCCGCCGGGACGGTCAAGGCGGCGTTCGAGCCGGCGTGGGCGAAGGATGCCGAGGGCAAGCCGGTGCCCACGCGATACGTCGTCCACGGGGGCACGCTCACGCAGATCGTCGATCACCGCCACATGAGCGATGTCGTTTACCCCGTGGTGGCCGACCCGCTGCCGGTGATCCTCATCGTCGTCACGGCCGCAGCCGCCATAATAGTGGCCGCCGCGGCACTCGGTATCGCGACCTGGATCGTCATCAACTGGTGGAACTACTGCCGTGCGCGCAACATGTACCCCGAGCTCTCCACCCGGAACGGGTTCACGGCCCGATGCGTGCGATAGCCCCTTACCGGGACACCGGTCACGTCTTCGTAGCCCTGTGCTCGTTGGCCATCGCGATCGGCGTCACCTGCATTGGAGCGGCACTGTTCGCGGTCGTCGCGTTCGTGAACCGCACCACGATCGACATCCCCTTCGTGGCCACGTTCAGAGGGTTCGTCGACTCGACCGGATCGAACGCGGTGACGGTGGACGGATCATGGATGTCGGTGCTGGGCCTGATCCTTCTTCTCGCCGCACCCCTCCCGATTGTCGCGATGACACGTCACCGCGACCGTCCCTGACTCACAGCCACCCCCGCTCCACCGCCACGCGAACGGCATCCGCCCGGTTCCGCCCCCCGGTCTTCCCGATCGCGCTGGACAGGTGATTCTTCACCGTCCCCTCCGACAGGTGCACCATCCGCGCGATGTCGGCGATCGACCCTCCGGCGCGGGCGGCGGCGAGCACGTCGGTCTCACGCTCGGTCAGCGGTGAGTCCCCCTGCGCCAGCGACTCGGCGGCCAGAACCGGATCGACGACCCGAAGCCCCTGCGAGACGCGCCGCACGGCATCCGCCAGCTCCGCCGCGGGCGTGTCCTTCACGACGAATCCTGATGCCCCGGCCTGCATGGCCCGCGCGAGGTATCCGGGCCGGCCGAAGGTCGTGACGATGAGGGCGCGGCATCCGGGAACCTGCGTACGCAGTAGGGATGCGGCGGCGATGCCGTCGATGCCGGGCATCTCGATGTCGAGCAGCGCCACGGTCGCCTCGGACGCGCGGGCGGCCTCGACCACCTCGTCGCCGCGGCCGACCTGGGCGACGACCTCGATGTCGGGCTCCAGACCGAGGAGGGCCGCGAGAGCGCCGCGCACGAGCGCCTGATCGTCGGCGATGAGAAGTCGGATCACCACGTCACCCCGCCCCGAATCCGGCGAGGCCGCTGCGGCCCAAGGTCAGACGGATCACCACGACACCTTCACACGGAATCCGCCCAGGTCGCTGCGCCCCACGGTCATACGGCCACCCGAGGTCTCGACGCGCTCGCGCAGCCCGGACAGCCCCGATCCCGACGAAGAAGCAGCAGACGGCCCACGCCCATCGTCGGCAACCTCCACCGAGCGAGAATCCAGCGACACCCGACAGACGGATGCCTCGGCGTGCCGCACCACGTTCGTCACTGCCTCGCGCACCACCCATCCCGCGAGCTCGCGCCGGTCCGACGGCACCTGATCCGTCGATCCGGGCAGCTCGGCGGTGACTCCGGCGCTCTCCAGCGCCGCGCGGGCGGCGGCGAGCTCGCCGCTGATGCTCACTCCTCTATATCCGTGCACCGTCGCGCGCACGTCGGACAGCGCACCGCGCGACAGCTGCTCGATCTGCGCCACCTCGTCGCGGGCGGCCGGGGAGCCGGCATCCATCAGCCGTCCGGCCAGTTCGGCCTTCACCGTGATCACGGTGAGCGAGTGACCGAGGATGTCGTGCACGTCGCGCGCCACCCGGCTGCGCTCGCGCTCGGCGGCGAGTTCGGCGACCTGCTCCTGCGCCGCGCGGAGCCGCTCGAGGTTCATGATGTTCTCGACGAAGCTCAGCATCATGATCGAGATCGAGAGGATGATCGCCGAGTTCAGCACGTTCGTGAACGTGTCGGCGCCGCTCCACTCCCCCACCAGGAACGACAGCGCGCTCAGCGACAGCACCAGGACCCACGTCGGCCGCCGCGCGACGCTCGACACCGCGACGGCCACGCCGACGAACGTCCACATCCACCGCACGTCGCCGCCGATCCACGACACCAGGCTCAGGCTCAGCGCGAACATGACCCCGGCCGGGATCAGTCGCTGCCAGCGCGACGGCGTGCGCCGCGCGAACGGGACGCTGAGCAGGAACACCACCGCGAACACCGCCACGATCACCGTTCCCCCGGCGTGAGCGAGAGGATCCGGCACTTCCCAGATCGACAGCAGCGTCGGGAAGGTCCAGATCAGCGAGATGCCCCCGCCGACGAACCACCCCCGCGTGAACGAGCGCCGGCCCGAAGCGCGCGCGCGCCCCGGGCCGGTCGTCTCGTCCATGTCGTTCACGATAGAGCGGCTCACGAACGCCGCGTGTCCCGACGGAAGAAGTACACGGTGCCGGCGATGAACACCGCGAGCCACACCAGCGCGTTGATCAGGGCGCCGAGGTCGAAGGCATCCCCCGTCAGCGGCGACCGCGCCAGCTCGGCGATGCCGTACACGGGCGTGAGCTTGCCGATCGTCTGCAGGAAGTCGGGCATCGACGACAGCGGGTAGAACAGCCCGCCGAGGAACGACAGCAGCACCACCGCGAGGCTCGTGATCTGCGCGACGTTCTCGCCCGGCACCATGTACCCGACCATGAGCCCGAGCGTCGTGAACACCGCGCTCGCCAGCAGCCACGCGGCGACACCGGTCACGATCCACTGCACCGCGGACAGCTCGACTCCGACGAGGGATGCCACCACGTACGTCGCGACCACGGCGAGGAGTCCGAACACCATACCGGCCAGCAGCTTCACGATCACGTTGACGAGCGGGCTCAGCGGCGTGAGGCGCAGCTGCCGCGTCCACCCCTGCGCGCGCTCGACCGCGACGGCCGCGCCCGTCTGGGTGGCCGACATCATCGCGCCGTACATCGCCATCGACACCATGATGTACGCGGCCACCGACACTCCCCCATCGGCGATCGGCACCTGCGTGAGCGGCGTATCGAGCATCTGGTAGCCGATGATGAAGAACATCAGCACCGGGAACGCCACCGTGAAGAAGAGCGCGCGCGGGTTGCGGAGCTTCCGCACCAGCTCGATCCGCAGATACGTGAGCGTGAAGCCGCCCAGGACGGGGGCGGGACGGTCGAGGCTGATGGTGGTCATCGGGTTGCTCCGTTCGAGGCGTCGGCGGATGCCGAGGAGTCGATGGTGAGAGCGACGAACACGCTCTCGAGGTTCTGCGCGGTGATCTCCAGATCCCGCGCGGCGGTGGTGGTCAGCAGGTGGCGCGCGAGGGCGTCGGAGTCCCGCGTGTGCAGCGTCACGCGCTCGCCGGCGGCCTCGACCGAGTCGACGCCCGGCAGGGACGCGAGCGCCGCCAGATCGGCATCCGGGATCGTCGCCTGGACGACCCGACCCGAGACGAGGTTCTTGATCTCGGCGGTCGTGCCGTCGGCGACGATCTGCCCGCGGCTCATCAGCACGATGCGGTCGGCGTACTCGTCGGCCTCTTCGAGGTAGTGCGTCGCGAACATCACGGTGCGGCCGCGGGCGGCATCCGTCCGGATCGCGTTCCAGAACGAGCGGCGCGCCTCGACGTCCATGCCCGTGGTCGGCTCGTCGAGGATCAGCAGCGCCGGGTCGCTCACGAGCGCCATCGCGAATCGCAGCCGCTGCTGCTCGCCGCCCGAGCACAGCCCGACGCGACGGTTCGCCAGATCCCGGATGCCAGCCCGCTCCAACGCCTCGTCCACGGGACGCTTCTCGGCGAAGAGGGATGCCGTGAGCTCGACCGTCTCGCGCACGGTGAGGTCTTTCAGCAGACCCCCGGTCTGCAGGACGGCGGAGACGAGGCCGCGCGAGACGGCGCCGCGCGGGGTGTGCCCGAAGACGCTGATCGAGCCCGAGTCCGGGTTCGTGAGGCCGAGGATCATGTCGATCGTCGTGGTCTTGCCGGCGCCGTTCGGGCCGAGGAACGCCACGATCTCGCCGGGCTGCACGCGCAGATCGACGCCGCGGACGGCGTGGACGGAGCCGAAGCTCTTGACGACGCCCCGCGCGTCGATCGCGGCGGGGGCGGTGGTGGAGGAGGTCATGTCCTCATGCTCGCGCGGCCGCGGGCCCCGTGCCTGGGGCGGGGGTCACGGTGTGGGGGTGACGTTCGTCATGGGTGGCCTGCGATCAGGTCATCTTGATGAGCGAGATGGCGTAGATGGAGGGCGCGCCCTCGAGCTCGAGGGCCATCGTCATCCCGGTCTGCGTGATCGGGATCTCGAACGCGACGGTCGAGTTGCTGCAGCTGGCGGTCGCGGTGGGGGGATCGCCGGCCAGTTCACCGGCCGACATCGTGATCGTGCCCGAACCTCGGCAGGCGAGCTGGGCCTGATAGGACCCGGCCGGAAGGGTGGCGAAGGAGTTCCGCTGCCGGGGCGAGGTGTTCTCGCTCAGCCAGCCGCTGAGTCGGCCGGTGAGCGCTGTGCCCTCCGACGCCGGCACGGCCGTCTCCGCCCAGTCGCCGATCTCCGCGGCCGGGATCGGGAGCAGTGCTTCGTCGCTCTGGGCGTCCGGGTTCGGCGCGTCGGGCGACGGGGTCGCCGGGGCGGTCGAGACCGTCGGAGCGGGAGAATCCGGCCCCGCCGCTTCGGCCGTGCAGCCCGCAAGACTCAGGGCTGCGAGGGCGACAAAGCCCGTGATCGTGGGGGTTCGAGTCGGCGTCATTCCTGCTGCCCTTTTTCGTCGCACACGGCTCGGTGCCGTTGCTCTCCGCTTTTCACGGTGCACGTTCGGCGCGGCAGAGTCAGCCCCCCGGCTCTGAGAGCGGGGGACCTTGACAGACCGGAACCGTTCTGTCAGACCGGCTTCGACGCCCGAATCGTGTAGCTCAGCGGCATGACCGACGGCTGCTCGGTGAGCGCGTATTCGCCGTCGGGCCGCAGGGTCATCCGGCCGGGGAGCGCCTCCCACGGCACGCTGTCGTGCTCGATGAGCGCGTCGAGTCGGAGACCGCGGTCGAGCAGCGCCGTGACGATCTCGCCGAGGCTGCGATTCCACTCGTACGTGCGCGTGGACTGCAGCGGCGCGGATACCTCGACATAGGTGCTGTCGTCATCCCATTCCAGCGGCACCGGCTGCTCGAAGTACGGGAACGCCAGCGTGAGTCCGGGCAGCGTCTCGTTCATCGACCAGAGCACGGGGTGTCCCTCGCGGATGTGCAGCGTCCCACCCGGGGCCAGCAGCTCCGCGACGACTCCGGCCCATTCGCTGATCGACGGCAGCCAGCACAAGGCCCCGATGCCCGTGTAGACGAGGTCGAACTCCCCCGCGGGCAGGACGTCGGTGGCGTGAGAAACGTCCGATCGGACGAAATCGACGGCATCCCCGGTCTCGGCAACCAGGCGCCGGGCCTCCTCAACGGCGTTCTCCGAGAAGTCGAGGCCCGTCACCCGGGCGCCGAGGCGCGCGAGCGACAGCGTGTCCGTGCCGATGTGGCACTGCAGGTGCACAGCGCGCGTGCCGGTCAGGTCACCGAGGAGTGGTTGGTCGAACCGCACGACGTCGCTGAGCGCATCACGGTCCTCCACGTAGCGCAGCACGCCGTAGCCCGACCCATCGCGGGCGGCGTGCAGAGTGGCGCGCTCGTTCCAGTTGGCGCGGTTCGCATCGAGGTACTCGGTGGTCATGGCATCCCTTCCGACGGCACAGCCTTGCGACGATACACACGTGGATGCCGGGATTCCAGGCCGCGCCGGATCCGTCGGGTCGTCGTGACCGCGCGTGACGAGGGCCTGTGCCGGTGTCGGAGGCCCGGGTTAGCCTGACGGGCATGTCGGGCAGTGTGTACGTGATTCATGAGAACCCCCAGTGGCTTCCGCCGTTCCAGGCGGCCTTCGAGGCGGAAGGGGTGCCGCTGGAGGAGTGGCTGCTGACCGACGGGTCGATCGATCTCTCCGCCGAGCCGCCGGAGGGCGTGTTCTGGTCGCGCCTGAGCGCGTCCGCCCACACCCGCGATCACGCGGCGAGTAAGGAGTACGGTCGCGCCGTGCTGCGGTGGCTCTCGTCGTGGGGCCGCACGGTCGTGAACGGCGCCGATGTGCTCGAGCTCGAGGTCAGCAAGGTCGCGCAGCACGCGGCGCTGCGTCACGCGGGCGTCGAGGTGCCGCGCACGTCGGCGGTGTTCGGGCGCGCTGGGCTGCCCGCGAAGGCCCGCGAGTTCGACGCCCCGTTCATCAGCAAGCACAACCAGGGCGGCAAGGGCCTCGGCGTGCGCCGGTGGGAATCGCACGCCGAGTTCGCGGCGTGGGTCGACGGCCCCGACTTCGAGCCGTCGCCTGACGGCATCACGCTGCTGCAGGAGCTGCTGGTCGCTCGCGCCCCGTTCATCACGCGCGCCGAGTTCGTCGGGGGCGAGTTCGTCTACGCCGTCCGTGTCGACACGAGCGCGGGCAGCTTCGAGCTGTGCCCGGCCGAGGCGTGCGCGATCCCCGGAGCCGACGGCGTGGAGCCCGAGCCGCTGTTCCGTCTCCGCGACGACGTGGACCCCGCGATCATCGACCGCTACCTCGCGTTCCTCGCGGCCGAGGGCATCGGCGTCGCCGGCATCGAGTTCATCGAGACCCGCGACGGTCGGGTCGTCACCTACGACGTCAACACGAATACGAATTACAACCCCGACGTCGAGGCATCCGCCCCCCGCTCCGGTCCGCGCGAGATCGCGCGCTGGCTCGGAGCCCTGCTGCCGCACGAGGCGGTGGGTGTGCGTGGCTGAACCCCACCGCGATTGGGACGGCTTCAGGTTCGCGACCCGCCAGGTGCACGCCGGCGAGGTCGAAGATCTGACGCACGGTTCGCGCGTGACGCCCGTGCACCTCTCGGCCGCGTACCGGTTCGCGTCGTTCCAGGAGGCGACCGATCGCTTCGCCGGCACCGACCTGGGGCACCTGTACTCGCGCAACCTCAACCCGACGAACCAGGTCGCCGAGGCGCGTCTCGCGTCGCTTGAGGGCGGAACGGGCGCGCTCGTCGTCGGGTCGGGACAGGCCGCGATCACCGCCACGTTGCTGGGGCTCGCGGGCGCGGGCGAGCACATCGTGTCGACAGCCAGCATCTACAGCGGCACGCGCGTGCTCTTCGATCGCACGTTCGCGCGCCTGGGCGTCACGGTCGAGTACGTCTGGGACCCCGACGACGATGCCGAGTGGGATGCCCTGATCCGGCCCGAGACCAAGGCGATTTTCACCGAGACGCTCCCCAACCCGAAGAACGACGTCGTCGACATCGCGCGCGTGGCCCGGATCGCCGCGCGCCACGGTCTGCCGCTCGTCGTCGACAACACGATCGCGACGCCCTTTCTCCTCCGGCCCCTCGAGCACGGCGCGCACGTCGTCGTGCACTCCGCGACCAAGTTCCTGTCGGGTCACGGAGCGAACCTCGCCGGAGCGATTGTCGACGGCGGGACCTTCGACTGGGCCGGAGCCTCGCGGCCGTATCCCGGGATCACCGACACCGCGATCGCCGGCCATCCTTCGTACACCGAGGCCTTCGGCCGTCGTGCGTTCGAGTTCTACCTGAGGTTCGGGATCGCCAACGACACCGGCCCCGCGCTCTCACCGCTCAACGGCTTCCTGCTACAGCAGGGCATGGAGACCCTGTCCGTGCGGATGCGCCAGCACTTGGCATCCGCCCGCGAGATCGCCGAGTGGCTCGACAAGCACGAACTCGTCGAGAGCGTCGACTTCGCGGGGCTCCCCTCGCACCCGCAGCACGCGCTCGCCGTGCGCGACTACGGCGGGCTCACCGGCTCGGTGTTCTCGTTCACGGTGCGCGGCGGACGTGACGGAGCGGAGCGCTTCTTCGACGCGCTCCGCCTGTTCAGCCGCATGACCAACATCGGCGACACGCGCTCGATGGCGCTGCACCCCGCGACCACGACCCACCTCGGCTTCACTCAAGACGTGCGCGACCGCCTCGGCATCCACGACGGGCTCATCCGCCTGTCGATCGGACTCGAGGATGCCGCCGACCTCATCGCCGACCTCGACCAGGCGCTCCGCGCGGCGGCGTAGGTCTGCGGCTCCGCGCGGCGGGCGGCGGGCGGCGCTTGGACGTTGAGTGTCCACGACACGCGGATGCCATGGCATCCGGTCCGCGTGTTCTGGACACGAACCCCGGGCGCACCCTACGGAGCACCGCCTCAGGCGTCGCGCAGGGCCTCGAGCCGGCGCACGCGCGGGATGACCTCGGCGGCGAACCGCTGCAGCTCGGGCAGGTGCGGCGAGAACTGCAGCAGCAGCGTCGACACACCGACGTTCGCGAACGCGACGATGCGCTCGGCCACCTGGTCGGGCGTGCCGACGAGATTCGGGCGCAGGCCGCGATTCGAGACCGAGTACTCCTTGAGGTCGACCTGGGTGTCGAGCTTCGACTTGCTCACGAACTCCTGGTACGAGCCGTAGGCCGCTCCCCCGCGCACATCGGTGATGCGGTCGACCTCGGCCTGCGCCTCTTCCTCGGTGTCGCGCACGATCCCGTACGCCGCCATGCCGAAGGCCTCGAACGGTGCGGCTCCGGCTTCCGCGCGGCGCCGCCGCATGTCGGCGACCTTCACCTCGAGCTCGTCGAGGGTGCCGCCGTGCGTGAGGTACGCGTCCGCGAAACGCGTGATCGCGGTACGTCCGGCCTCGCTCTCGCCACCGGCGTACAGCCGCGGGATCACGCGCGGCTTCGGCTCGAGGAACGTTCCCTCGGTGCGGTAGTACTCCCCCTCGTATGCGAACGGCGTCTGCGTCCACAGGCCGCGGAGCACCTCGACCCACTCGATCGTGCGCGCGTAGCGGTCGTCGTGCGCGCTGAAGAGACCCTCGTACTGCTTCGCCTCCTCGGCCCACCACGCCGACACGACGTTGAGGGTGAAGCGTCCCCCGCTGATCTCGTCGATCGTCGCGGCCTGCTTCGCCGTGTGGAACGGGTTGTGGAAGCCCGGGCGCACCGCCGCGAGCAGCTCCAGCTTCGACGTCACCGCCGCGAGACCCGCGGTCACCGCCCACGCGTCGAGCGACGGAGCGTCGACACCCTTGATGTCGTTGAGGTTCAGCTCGGGGATGAGGGTCAGGTCGAAGCCCCCCTCTTCGGCGGCCCGCGCGATCTCCGCGATGTGCGCGAACGACACAGGCGTCTGCTCGTCGTCGACGTTGCGCAGCCAGCCACCGAAGATCGGAGTCCAGTAGCCGAAACGCACGCGCTGGGGGGAGGTCATGGCATCCATCCTCACCCGGTCGAACGGTGTGTGTCGTCACGCGAGGACATGGTCCGTCACACGCCGTTGACCCCCGCCGACGGGGGTGCGACCGTAGCCGGGTTCCGATCCGCGAGGAGAACCCCATGACCGACATCGCCCCCACGCACGAGCCCCTGAAGTTCGCCTACTGGGTCCCCAATGTCAGCGGCGGCCTGGTGATCAGCTCCATCGAGCAGCGCACCGACTGGGGCCTCGACTACAACGTCGAACTCGCCCGCACGGCCGAGCGCGTCGGATTCGAGTACGCCCTGAGCCAGGTGCGGTACGCCTCCAGCTACGGCGCCGCGCAGCAGCACGAGTCGACGTCGATCAGCCTGGCGCTGCTGCTGGCCACCGAGAAGCTCAAGGTCATCTCGGCCATCCACCCCGGGATCTGGCATCCGGCCGTCCTGGCGAAGTTCATCAACACCGCCGACCAGTTCTCGCACGGCCGCGCCGCCGTGAACGTCGTCAGCGGCTGGTTCAAAGACGAGTACACCGACCTGGGACTCGAGTGGCTCGAGCACGACGAGCGGTACGAACGTGCGGCGGAGTTCATCCAGGTCCTGCGCGGACTGTGGACGCAGGAGAGGTTCTCGTTCCACGGCAAGTACTACGACATCACCGACTTCACGCTGCGGCCGTTCCCGTACGAGGTGCCGGGGCGCGCGCACCCCGACATCTTCCAGGGCGGCAACTCCACGGCTGCGCGGTTCAACGGCGGCGCCTACGCCGACTGGTACTTCTCCAACGGCAAGGACTTCGACGGGTTCACCGAGCAGTACGACGACGTCACCCGGATCGCCGCCGAACACGGCCGCCGCACGCGCTTCGGTCTCAACGGATTCGTGATCCAGCGCGACAGCCGCGCCGCGGCGGAGGAGCAGCTCCGCGAGATCATCGCACACGCCGACGACGGCGCGGTCGAGGGCTTCCGCAAGAGCGTTCAGGAGGCCGGCAACGCCACCGCCGACAAGAAAGGCATGTGGGCCGACTCGACGTTCGACGATCTCGTGCAGTACAACGACGGCTTCCGCACGCGGCTCTTCGGGGATGCCGAGCAGATCGCGGAGCGCATCATCGAGTACAAGAAGCGCGGCGTCGACCTGTTCCTGCTCGGCTTCCTCCACTTCCAGGAGGAACTCGAGCGGTTCGGCGAGACCGTCATCCCGATCGTGCGCGAACTCGAGGCCGACCTCGCCCGCACCGGCGACCCGATCGGCGTCGCGCGGGGCTGACGCTCCGGTCGAGTGTCCAGAACACGCCGTGTCGTCGGGCGCCATGCGGCGTGTCTTGGACACTCGACGACGACCGAAGCGTCTATGCCCCGTCGAGCATGGACTGGGCGCGAGCGGTCTGCGCGCGCAGCGCCTCCGCCAACGCCGCCACCGCGGGGATCCGGAGGGAATCCGCGCGCACGATCATCCAGTACGACAGCCTCTCCGCCACGAGCGAGGGCAGGAGCCGCACCAGATCCGGATGCCGGTCGGCGGCGAAACAGGGAAGCATGCCGATTCCGGCACCTACGCGTGTCGCCTCCACATGGACGAACACGTTGGTCGAGGTGACGCCGTCGCGCATGCGCGGGACGAGCCGTCGGGGCAGGTCGAGCGCCTCCACCTGCAGCATCGAGTCGACGAAGTACACGAGCCGATGCTGCTCGAGCTCGGCGAGATCGCGCGGGGTGCCCTCGCGCTCGAGGTACGCGCGGGAGGCGTACATGCCGAGCGTGTAGGTGCCGAGGCGGGTCGCGGTCCCGCGCGACGACGGCGGCTCCCCGACCACGACCTCGAGGTCGAGCCCTGGGCGGTGGAGTGCCGCCCTCCGCTGCGTCGCCACGATCTCGACGGTGAGCTCCGGATGCCGCTGACGCAACGCGGCGATCGCGGGAGCCGCGACGTAGGCGCTGAAGCCGTCGGTGGCCGACATGCGCACGACACCCGAGACGGGATCCGGCTCCTCTCCCCCGCCGGACAGCCGCGACATCGCCGCCTCGATGCGTCCGGCCGTCTCGACCGCGTGCTTTCCGAGCGCCGTGAGCTCCCACCCGCGGCCCGAGGCGGCCACGACCCTCCCGCCCAGCGCGTCCTCAAGGGCGGCGATGCGGCGGGCCACGGTCGTGTGGTCGACACCGCGCACCTGCGCGGCAGCGGTGTAGCGGCCGGTACGGGCGACCGCGAGCAGCATCAGGAGGTCGTCGGCGCGGACGTTCGTGGCATCCATGTGTGCAATTCTGCACACGCGACCCGCAGGTCTGGGCATTGCCGCAAAACCGACCGCACCGCAGACTCGTCCCCGGATGTCACCGTCGACACCGAAGGAGCAGCATGGAATCCCCCGCCACCGCGCAACGCAGCGCCTCCCCCGAAATCTCGACCAGCAAGATCCGCCGCGTCGTCGCCGCCTCGATGGCCGGCACCGTCGTCGAGTGGTACGAGTTCTTCCTCTACGCCACGGCCGCGAGCCTGGTGTTCGGCACGTTCTTCTTCCCGTCGTCGGGTTCGCCCCTCGACGGGATCATCGCCGCGTTCGTCACCTACGCCGTCGGCTTCGTCGCCCGCCCCCTGGGCGGCATCGTCTTCGGCCAGATCGGCGACCGGTTCGGCCGCAAGCCCACCCTGCAGGCGACGATCATCATCGTCGGCGCCGCGACGTTCCTGATGGGATGCCTCCCCGGCTTCGCCTCCGTCGGCTACTGGGCGCCCGCGATGCTGGTGGCCCTGCGCTTCATCCAGGGCTTCGCGGTCGGCGGTGAGTGGGGCGGCGCCGTCCTGCTCGTCGCGGAGCAGAGCCCGAACCGCTCGCGCGCGTTCTGGGCGAGCTGGCCGCAGGCCGCCGTGCCCGTGGGCAACCTGCTGGCCACGACCGTCCTGCTGGTGATGTCGTTCATCCTGTCCCCGGCCGCGTTCCTCGACTGGGGCTGGCGTGTCGCCTTCTGGCTCTCGGCCGTGATCGTGCTGGTCGGCTTCTACATCCGCACGCAGGTCGAGGAGGCGCCGATCTTCCTCGAGGCGAAGAAGCAGGTCGAGCAGGAGAAGGCGACGTCGTTCGGGGTCGTCGAGGTGCTGCGCCGCTACCCGAAGGGCGTCGTCCAGGCGATGGGCGTCCGCTTCGCGGAGAACATCGTCTACTACATCGTCGTCAGCTTCTCGATCGTGTACCTGAAGGTGGTGCACTCGTACGACACGAGTCAGCTGCTCCTCGCGCTGCTGATCGCGCACATCATCCATTTCGCCGTGATCCCCCCGATCGGGCGCCTCGCCGACCGCATCGGCCGGAAGCCCGTGTACCTCACTGGCGCGATCCTCAGCGCGACCTGGGCGTTCTTCGCCTTCCCGATGTTCGACACGCTGAACCCCGTCGTCATCGTCGCCGCCGTGGCGCTGGGCCTGGTGTTCCACGCCGGCATGTACGCGCCGCAGCCGGCGGTCATGGCCGAGCTGTTCCCGACGCGCATGCGCTACTCGGGCGTCTCGCTCGGAGCCCAGGTCACCGCGATCCTCGCGGGTTCGCTCGCACCGATCCTGGCGACGCAGTGGCTGAAGGACTTCGGTTCGTGGCTGCCGATCGCGCTGTACATCGTGGCGGCCTGCGTGCTGACCTCGATCGCCGTACTGTCGCTCAAGGAGACGCGGGGCATCTCGCTCCGCGACATCGACGCCGCCGACGCCGCGCGGGGGAAGTAGGAACCATGCGTATCGACCTCAGCGGGCGTCGCGCCCTCGTCACCGGCGGTGCCAGCGGCATCGGTGCGGCGATCGCGCGGGCGTTCGCCGAGGCCGGGGCCACGGTGACGGTCGCCGATCTCAACGCCGAGGGCGCGGAAGCCCTCGCCGCCGAGATCGGCGGCCGCGCGTGGGCGGTCGATCTGTCCGACACCGCGGCACTGGCCGACCTGAGCCTCGACGTCGACATCCTCGTCAACAACGCCGGCATCCAGCACGTGAGCCCGATCGAGGAGTTCGCTCCCGAGCGCTTCTCGTTCATGCTGCGGCTGATGCTCGAGGCCCCGTTCCTGCTCATCCGTGCGGCACTCCCGGGGATGTACGAGCGTGGCTTCGGCCGCGTGCTCAACGTGTCCAGCGTGCACGGTATACGCGCATCGGCATATAAGTCGGCATACGTCACCGCGAAGCATGGACTCGAGGGTCTGTCGAAGACCACGGCGCTCGAGGGCGGCCCGCGCGGGGTCACGAGCGTGTGCATCGACCCCGGGTACGTGCGGTCGCCGCTCGTCGAGAAGCAGCTCGCGGACCAGGCGCGGGCGCATGGCATCCCGGAGTCCGAAGTGCTCGAGACGGTGCTCCTGAAGGACGCCGCGATCAAGAGGCTCGTCGAGCCGTCCGAGGTCGCGTCGCTCGCGCTGTGGCTCGCGGGTCCGGATGCCGCGATGGTCACCGGCACGAGCTACGTCATGGACGGCGGCTGGTCGGCGCACTGAGGGTGGGGGGAGCGCGCCGCCGGGAGCGCTCTCGCCCGGAACATATCCGACGCCCCATCACGGGAACCGGAGAATCTTCGAAGTTTCGTTATCGTAAAAAGACAGGCCAATAGTTGGCGACTGGCCTGCCGACGACAAAGATGTCCGAAGGACTGCGGCATCTGTCGCGATCGACACTTCACAGCAGAGGTAACTCAATGACACTGCACAACAGTGGTCGGGGCCGTCTGGGCCTCGCTCTCGGCGCCTTCGGCGTCTCGGCACTCGTCCTCGCAGGCTGCTCGGCCGGCGGGGGAGACAACGGCTCCGACAGCGGCTCGGGCGACCCGCTGGTCGTCGGCACGACCGACAAGATCAGCTCCATCGACCCGGCCGGCTCGTACGACAACGGCTCGTTCGCCGTGATGAACCAGGTCTACCCGTTCCTCCTCAACAGCCAGTACGGCACGTCGGACGTCACGCCCGACATCGCCGAGTCGGCCGAGTTCACCTCGCCGACCGAGTACACGGTCAAGCTGAAGTCGGGCCTGAAGTTCGCCAACGGCCACGACCTCACCTCCTCCGACGTGAAGTTCTCGTTCGACCGTCAGGTGAAGATCGCCGACCCCAACGGCCCCTCGTCGCTGCTCGGCAACCTCGACAGCGTCGCGACGCCCGACGACACCACCGTCGTGTTCACGCTGAAGAACGGCAACGACCAGATCTGGCCGCAGATCCTGTCGAGCCCCGCGGCTCCCATCGTCGATGAAGAGGTCTTCTCGGCCGACGCCGTGACGCCCGACGACACGATCGTCGAGGGCAAGGCGTTCGCCGGCCAGTACACGATCGAGTCGTACAAGCTGAACGAGCTCATCTCGTACGCGCCCTACGCCGACTACCAGGGTTCGCTGCCCAAGCCCGAGAACAGCGGCATCTCGGCGAAGTATTACGCCGACGCCTCGAACCTCAAGCTCGACGTGCAGTCGGGTGCGATCGACGTCGCGTTCCGCAGCCTGAGCGCCACCGACATCGCCGACCTGTCGTCGAACGACGCGGTGAAGGTCGTCGACGGCCCCGGTGGCGAGATCCGCTACATCGTCTTCAACTTCGACACGATGCCGTTCGGCGCGAAGACCCCCGAGGCCGACGCCGCCAAGTCGCTCGCCGTGCGTCAGGCCGCGGCCGACCTCGTCGACCGCCAGGCGATCGCGACCGACGTGTACAAGGACACCTACTCGCCGCTGTACTCCTACGTTCCGCAGGGTCTCGCCGGCGCCAACGAGTCGCTGAAGGGTCTCTACGGCGACGGCAGCGGCAAGCCCGACGCGGCGAAGGCCAAGGCGACCCTCGAGGCCGCCGGCGTCCAGACGCCCGTCACGCTGAACCTGCAGTACAACGGCGACCACTACGGCCCCTCGTCGGGTGACGAGTACGCCGCCGTCAAGGCGCAGCTCGAGAAGGACGGCCTGTTCACCGTCAACCTCGCGCAGACCGAGTGGGTGCAGTACACCAAGGACCGCGTCGCCGACGTGTACCCCGCCTACCAGCTCGGCTGGTTCCCGGACTACTCGGATGCCGACAACTACCTGACCCCGTTCTTCACGGCGGACAACTTCCTCGGCAACCACTACGACAACGCCGAGGTCCAGAAGATGCTCGCCGACCAGGCCACGCAGACCGACAAGGCCACGCGTGAGCAGGAGATCGGCGACATCCAGGACGCGGTGGCGGCCGACCTCTCCACGCTGCCGCTGCTCCAGGGCAAGCAGGTCGCGGTCGTCGGCTCGAGCGTGGAGGGTGCCGTCCTCGACGGATCCTTCAAGTTCCGCTACGCCCCGCTGCACAAGTAATCGACGGGCGGGTGCCCGGTCCCTCGCGGGGCCGGGCACCCGCCGCGTTCCTCCTCGTTAGGTACCCATGGCCACCGCCGTCGACGCCCCCGTCATCGCCGCGCCCGTCGCCCCGAAGGGCGGCGGCCTCTGGCGCTACATCCTCATCCGACTCCTGCTGATCATCCCGACGGTCTTCATCCTCGTGACCGTCGTGTTCCTGCTCATGCGGGTCACGGGCGACCCGATCACCGCCGCCCTCGGCGGACGCCTCCCTCCCGAGCAGCTGGCGCAGCGCATCGCCGAGGCAGGGTACGACCGTCCGCTGTACATCCAGTACTTCGAGTACATCGGCGGCATCCTGCGCGGGGACTTCGGCACGACGATCACCGACAACCGTCCCGTCCTCAGCATCCTGCTGCAGTACGGCTCGGCCACCCTCGAGCTGGCGATCTACGCGCTGATCGTGGCCCTGCTGATCGGCATCCCGTTCGGCCTCCTCGCCGCCTACCGCCGCGACCGCTGGCCCGACGCGGTGCTGCGCATCGGCGCGATCCTCGGCTACGCCACCCCGATCTTCTTCGTCGGCCTCCTGCTCAAGCTCGTCTTCTCGGTGTGGCTGAGCGTGCTGCCCGTCGCCGGTCGCGCGAGCACGCGCACCGAGCTGAAGCTCCAGGGCCTCGACAACCCCAGCGGCATCTACCTCCTGGATGCCATCCGCCTCGGCGACGGCGCCGCGGTGGGGGACGTGCTGACCCACGCGATCCTGCCGGGCCTGGCCCTCGGCATCCTGACCGCCGGGATCTTCCTGCGGCTCGTCCGCACCAACGTCATCGGCACGCTCGGCGCGCAGTACGTCACGTCGGCGCGGTCGCGCGGCGTGGGGGAGTACCGCCTGGTCACCAAGCACGCCTATCGCCCGGCGCTCATCCCGATCATCACGGTCATCGGTCTGCAGATCGCCCTGCTGCTCTCGGGCGCGGTGCTGACCGAGACCACGTTCGAGTGGAAGGGCCTCGGCTTCATGCTCAGCGAGTACCTGAAGGCGCGCGACTTCGTCGCCGTGCAGGGCATCGTCGTCATGATCGCCGTGCTGGTGGCCTTCACGAACTTCCTCGTCGACGTCATCGCGGCGATCATCGACCCGCGAGTGAGGTACTGACATGACGGATGCCACGGCCCCCGCGGCCCTGACCGCGCGCAAGGTTCCGCTGCGCGACCGCCTGCCGGTCATCTCGCACCTGCGCCGCAGCGTCGGCCTCCAGCGCACCATGCTCGTGATCGGTCTCGTGATCACCTCCGTGTTCGTGCTGACGGCCGTGCTCGCGCCGGTCCTCGCGCCCTACGGCTTCTCGCAGCAGGAGGCGGGCGGCACGAAATTCGGCACGCAGCAGGCTCCGAACGCCATGAACCTCCTCGGCACGACGGTCGGCGGGTACGACGTGCTCTCCCGCGTGATCTGGGGTGCGCAGACGGCGCTGCTGGTGATCCTGTGCGCGATCGCCTTCTCGATCTTCCTCGGCATCTTCCTGGGCCTGGTCAGCGGCTACTTCGGCGGCTGGATCGACCGTGTCCTGGTGGTCCTCTGCGACGCGATCTACGCGTTCCCGTCGCTGCTGCTCGCCATCGTGATGTCGATCGCGATCACGAAGGGACAGTCGACGCTGTGGGGCGGCATCCTCGCCACCGCCATCTCGATCACGGTCGTCTTCGTGCCGCAGTACTTCCGCGTGATCCGCGCCGAGGTGGTGCGCGTGAAGGCCGAACCGTTCGTCGAGTCGGCCCGCGTGATCGGTGTGCCGACCGCGCGCATCCTGCTGCGTCACGTGCTGCGCAACTCCACGCGCTCGCTCCCGGTCGTCGTGACGCTCAACGCCTCGGAGGCGCTGCTGACCCTCGCGGGCCTCGGCTTCCTCGGCTTCGGCATCGAGGCCACCGCGGCGGCCGAGTGGGGCTACGACCTCAACCGCTCGGTCAGCGACGTCACCAGCGGCATCTGGTGGACCGCCATCCCGCCGGGCGTCGCGATCGTGCTCGCCGTGCTCGGCATCACGCTCGTCGGCGAGAGCCTCAACGACCTCAGCGACCCGCGGCTGCGCACGCGCCGCCGGGCGCGGAACGCCCCCGCGCCGCTCCCGCCCGCGGCCCCGGCGACCGTCGCCCCCGCCGGGTCCCCGGCATCCACCCCTTCCGACGGGAGTCCCGCATGACCGGCACCGCCGAGTCCGTCGCCCGTATCGACGATCTCCGGGTCGCGTTCGCCACCGACGGCGAGCCCGTCGCCGCCATCAACGGCATCTCGCTCGAAGCCCACGCCGGCGAGGTCCTCGCCATCGTGGGCGAGTCGGGGTCGGGCAAGACCGTGACCGCCAACACGCTGCTGGGGCTGCTGCCCGAGACCGCGACCCTGTCGGGCGCCGTGATCGTCCGCGGCCGCGAGGGCGAGGAAACCGACATCGTGCACGCGACGCACGCGCAGCTGCGGGCGATGCGCGGGCGCGACGCCGCGATGGTGTTCCAGGAGCCGTCGACGGCGTTGAACCCCGTCTACACCGTCGGTTGGCAGATCGCCGAGGGCCTCCGCGCGCACGAGAAGCTGTCGAAGTCCGAGGCGAAGGCCAAGGCCGTCGACATCCTGCGCCGGGTCGGCATCCCCGATCCCGAGAAGCGCGTCGACGACTACCCGCACCAGTTCTCGGGCGGACAGAAGCAGCGCGTGGTGATCGCCATGGCGCTGGTGCTCGACGCCGGGCTCATCATCGCCGACGAGCCGACCACGGCGCTCGACGTCACCGTGCAGGCCGAGATCCTCGACCTGCTGCGCACGTGCCGCGACGAGTTCGGCGCGACGATCGTGCTCATCACCCACAACATGGGCGTGGTCGCCGACCTCGCCGACCGCGTCGTGGTGATGTACCGCGGCGACATCGTCGAGCAGGCGCCCGTGCGCGAGCTGTTCGCCGCGCCCCAGCAGCAGTACACGCGCGAGCTGCTCGCCGCCGTGCCGCACGTCGGCCGCGGCAAGAGCGCGCAGCAGTCGCTCGACACCCCGGCCCCGACCGCGCCGCCCGAGGGCAGCCTGGTCGTGGCCGAGAAGGTCGAGATCGGATACCCGGGGCGCTTCGGTTCGCCCGGCGTCATCGCCGTGAAGGGCGTCGACTTCTGGATCGGTCCCGGCGAGGTGCTGGGCCTGGTGGGGGAGTCGGGCTCGGGCAAGACCACGATCGGCCGCGCGATGGTGGGACTCACCTCCGTCGTCGGCGGGTCGCTGAAGGTGCTCGGCACCGAGATGCGCGGTGCGAAGCCCCGCACGCTGGCGAAGACGCGCCCCGACATCGGGTTCGTCTTCCAGGACCCGGCGACGAGCTTCAACCCGCTCCTGACCATCGCCGAGTGCATCGCCGAGCCGCTCCTCGTGCACGGGCGCGCGTCGGGCGCCCGTGCCGCGCGGGCGCGCGTGGACGAGCTCCTGGATGCCGTGCAGCTGCCGACCGCGTTCGGCGACCGGTACCCGCACGAGCTGTCGGGCGGCCAACGCCAGCGTGCCTCGCTGGCCCGCGCGCTCGCGCTCGACCCGAAGCTGCTGATCGCGGACGAGCCGACCTCGGCGCTGGACGTGTCGGTGCAGGCGCGGGTGCTGCAGCTCTTCGCCGAACTGCAGCGCGAGTTCGGCTTCGCGTGCCTCTTCATCAGCCACGACCTCGCGGTCGTCGATGAGGTGGCCGACCGCATCGTGGTGCTCCGCCAGGGCGTGATCCGCGAGCAGGGCACGACGGTGCAGGTGCTCACGGAGCCCCGCGACGACTACACGAAGCGGCTGCTGGCATCCCTCCCGGTGCCGGACCCGGTCGCGCAGGAGTCCCGCCGCGAGCTGTGGCGGTCGACGCGCGGGGTGTGAGGCCCCCGCCCGGGCGAAACTCCTGAGTTTTCGCGGGTACGCCCGTCGTTCCGGGCGGTTCGGCGCGGTGCGGTGACGAAAGTCAGGAGTTTCGCGCGTCCCGCGCTCCGGACCGCTGGCCGCTGGGTGCCGCCGACCGGCCGCCACGGCGCCGATCACGGCCCGAAGCTCCGGAGCGCGGAACCGCCGCTCAGCGCAGGAAGATGTCCGACACCACGGAGAACAGCCACCAGCCGATCGCCAGCACCGCGATCACGCCGCCGATCCACGAGAAGCCACGGCGCAGCCGGCGGCCCTCGGGCGCGACGCCGGCGGGCGGGGGAGTGAGCAGCGGAATCCCGGATGCCACGGGGGCGGCGGCCGCGGGCAACCGTTCGTCGCGCCACCGCGCCCACTGGCCGAGCTTCTCGTCGATGGCATCCACCGTTCCGAAGATCCACTCCCACGTCGCCGGGTCGGTGGTCGACAGCTCGCGCCGCGCGTAGAGGAAGAGGCGGTCGTCGACGATCTCGACGTCGAGGGCCGCAGCGTTGTCGATGAACCGCGCCATCACGTCGGGCGTGAAGAGGTACAGGGCGTCGCGCTCGTAGCCCTTCGGGCAGTACAGCGCGAAGTGCTGGTCGAAGTCGCCCTCGAGGCTCAGGCGCTGGTCGCGGGAGAACATCGCCGGCAGGTTCGACACCCCGAACAGCCCGTTGTTGCCCACGGCATCCAGGACGATGTGGGGGAGCGGGGTGTCCAGCCGCAGCTCGACGTACGCCCACTTGTGCGTCTGCTCGTTCTTCCCCGACCCGGTCTTGTACGTGTAGTTGCCGACCTCGACCCAGCGGGGACGCGGGCCGTGGACGACATCGGTGGCCTCGCGGGAGTGGCCCTCGCTGAAGATCATGCCGGGCAGGGCGGGGTTCGGGACCGTCGGGAACCACGTCATCCCGTTCGCCGCGGCGAAGTGCGCGATCCGGTAGCGGCGCGTCGCCCGCCCGCGGAACATCACGATCAGCGCGTACGCGATCACCGCGATCACGGCGACGAAGAAGAGGAGGAAGCCGATGCCGATCGGGTTCGGACGGCCCTCGTCGGCGAACAGCCCGAAGCTCACGACGGCCGCCATCAGCGACGCGGAGACGAGCAGGATGCCACCGACGACGACGAAACCGATGGTCGTGACGACGACGCTGGTGAGCTTCCCCTCGCGGCGCAGCTGCGCGGTGAACTGCCGCACCTCCGCGCGGGAGACCGGTTGCGTCAGGGCGGAGGTGTCCAGCGTCGTGCCGCTCATGGCCCCACGCTACCGAGCGCGGCGCCGAAGCTCGATTCCCGCTGCGGGGTGGCATCCGTTAGACTATGAAGGTTGTCTGGCGACGCCCATGCGCGTGTAAGTCCGAGACGACGTGCACCACACCCTCCTGCTGCCGGGAAATGCCCGTCAGCCGTTCTAGTCCGAAGGAGGTGGGTTAGTGACGCACCAGTACGAACTCATGGTCATCTTCGACCCCGAGATCGACGAGCGCCAGGTCGCTCCGAAGCTCGACGGGTTCCTCAAGGTCATCACCAACGATGGGGGAACCATCGAGAAGGTGGATGTCTGGGGACGCCGCCGTCTGGCCTACGAGATCAAGAAGAAGAACGAGGGCATCTACGCCGTCGTCGACTTCACCGCCACGAGCGAGGCCACGCAGGAGCTCGACCGCCAGCTGAAGCTGAGCGAGCAGATCATGCGTACCAAGGTCCTCCGTGCGGAAGAGGCCATCGCGCAGGTCGCCGCCGAGGCGAAGCGCTCCGAGGAGAAGGCCGCCCGCAAGGCTGCCGCTCCCCGCAAGGTCGAGTCCGCCGAGAAGGCTGCGAAGTAACGACGATGGCCGGCGAAACCGTCATCACCGTCGTGGGGAACCTCACGGCCGACCCGGAGCTGCGCTACACGCAGAACGGTCTGCCCGTGGCGAACTTCACCATCGCGTCGACCCCCCGCACGTTCGACCGTCAGGCGAACGAGTGGAAGGACGGCGAGGCGCTCTTCCTGCGCGCCTCGGTGTGGCGCGAATTCGCCGAACATGTCGCCGGATCGCTGACGAAGGGGTCCCGCGTCATCGCGACCGGTCGCCTGAAGCAGCGCTCGTACCAGGACCGCGAGGGCAACAACCGCACCTCGATCGAGCTGGAGGTCGACGAGATCGGCCCCTCGCTCCGCTACGCGACCGCTCAGGTCACCCGCGCTGCCTCTTCGGGCGGCGGCGGTGGCGGCGGCGGACGCCCGCAGGTGCAGCAGTCGAACGACGAGCCGTGGTCGACCCCCGGGTCGAACCAGGGCGGCGGCGCCGACGCGTGGAGCACTCCCGGTTCCTACGGAGACGACACCCCGTTCTGATCTCGCTACGCCTCACGGCGTGACGAACCCCAACATTCCGGATGCCGAGCCCGGGCGACGCGAAAGCCCCCGGCATCCGAATCCACACGAAAGAAGGAAGCATGGCTGGAAAGGCCACTGGCGACCGCCGCAAGCCGCGGAAGGGCGCGAAGAACGCCGCCCCCGCGAAGGCGATCCGCGTCGGCGTCATCGACTACAAGGACGTCGCAACCCTCCGCAAGTTCATCTCGGAGCGCGGGAAGATCCGCGCCCGTCGTATCACCGGTGTCTCCGTGCAGGAGCAGCGCCTGATCGCCCGCGCCATCAAGAACGCGCGCGAGATGGCTCTCCTGCCCTACGCCGGCGCCGGCCGCTAAGGAGCACCCGATGGCAAAGCTGATTCTCACGAATGAGGTCACCGGGCTCGGTAGCGCCGGTGACGTTGTCGAGGTCAAGAACGGGTACGCCCGCAACTACCTCATCCCGCAGGGCTTCGCCGTGGCCTGGAGCCGCGGTGGCGAGAAGCAGGTCGCGTCGATCCGCGCCGCTCGCGAGTCCCGCGCGATCCACGACCACGAAGAGGCCGTGGCCCTGAAGAACACGCTCGAGTCGAACACCGTCAAGCTGGCCGTCAAGGCCGGTGCCGAGGGTCGTCTCTTCGGTTCCGTCAAGACGGGCGACGTCGCCGACGCGGTCAAGGCCGCCGGTCTCGGTGAGCTCGACAAGCGCAAGATCCAGATCACCTCGGCGATCAAGTCGGTGGGCGAGCACGAGGCGACCGTTCGCCTCCGCGACGACCTCACCGCCGTGATCACCCTCCAGGTGGTCGCCGCGAAGTAATTCGCGTCTGAGAACGGCCCCGGTCCCGCTTCGGCGGACCGGGGCCGTTCTGCGTTCGCGGGCGGGGGCTGGGGCCGGGGCGGCGGTTGCGGGTTTGGGGCGCGCTCTGTGCTTTGGGGCGTGAATTGTGCGCCCCAGAGCACGGAATCCGCCCCGAACCGTGAGGAGACCGGCGCACCGCCCGGTGCCCACGACACGCGGCCGTCACACCGCGTCCCTAGGCTGAACGGCATGACCGTCGATCGCGCACCCGAGCGCCCGCGGGTCGTGCTGTATTCGGCATCCCTCGTCGTCCCGATCACCGCTCCGCCCATCGTCGACGGGGCGATCGCCGTCGCCGGCGGCCGCATCCGCCACGTCGGCGACCGCGAGTGGGTGCGGCACGAGCTGCGCCAGCGCGGCGTGGACTTCGACGAGGTGCACTGGCCCGGCATCCTGACCCCCGGCCTCGTGAACGCGCACTCGCATCTGCAGTACACGGGCATGGCCGAGGTCGGGCGCGGGTCGTACGCCGGGTTCGAGGAGTGGGCCGCGGCGTTCGAGCCGGTCTACGAGTCGGGGTTGGATTGGGCGGCGGATGCCAGGGCGGGCGCGGCGCAGATGATCGCCGCCGGCACGACCGCGGTGGCCGACATCGTTACCGACGTCGAGGCCGCCTCGGCGCTGCACGATGCACGGCTGCACGGCATCACCTACTGGGAGGTGATGAGCTGGACCAACGCCGCGTGGGCCGAGCGGGGGAGGGCCGAGGTCGAGGCGCGGCTGGATGCGCTGCCGTCGCCGCCGGGCACCGGACTGTCGCCGCACGCCCCGTACTCGCTCGACGTCGAGCCGCTGCTGGAGATCCCCGACATCGTGCGGGAGCGGGGGAGCCGCCTGCACATCCACCTCGGCGAGGCGGCGTTCGAACGCGAGCAGGGCGAGGCGCTGCCGTGGCGCGAGCGGCGTCCGGCGAGCTTCCAGGCACTGCGCGACGAGGGCTTCGGCACGGGGGCGACGGAGTTCGTCGACGAGCTCGGCGTGCTCGGACCCGACTGTCACATCGCCCACGGCGTGTACATGACGGCCCGCGACCGGTCGATTCTGCGGCAGCGGGGGACCACCGTGGCCCTGTGTCCGCGGTCGAACGCCGTGATCGGTCTCGACGAGCCGCCCGTGGCCGCATACCTCGTCGAGGGCAACGCGCTCGCCGTCGGCACCGACTCGCTGTCGTCGTCGCCGTCGCTGGATCTGCTGTCCGATGTCGCGGCGCTGCACCGCCTCGCGCGGGCGCAGGGCTATGCCCACCGCGACCTGTCGGCGCTGCTGCTGCGCGCGGCGACGCTCGGGGGCGCCCACGCGATGGGACTCGACACCGGCCCGCAGCGCACGGGATACCTCGCCGTCGGCGCCGTGGCCGACCTCGCGTTCTTCGACGGCGACGTGGCCGCGCCCGACGACATGATCGAGCACCTCGTGGTCGACGGCGCCGGGCGCGCGGCCGCGACCCTCATCGACGGCGAGGTGCGCTTCGCATCCGCCGTCTTCGCCCGAGAGACCGGAGTGTCCCGTGACTGACGACCGTCCCATCACCGCCCGACTGCTCGACCTCGCGCAGCACCCCGAGGGCGGCTGGTTCCGGCGCATGTGGACGGGGACGTACGCGGTCGACACCCCCGCGGGCGCGCGTCCCGCGGCGACGCTGATCCACTACCTGCTGACCCCCGGCGAGCACAGCGCGTGGCACGTCGTGACGAGCGACGAGGTGTGGCTGTGGCACGGTCCGGGGCGCCTCGCGCTGTCGTTCGGCGGCGACGGGCCTTCCCCCGAGCTGACGGAGACGGTGGTGCTCGGCACCGACCTGGCCGCGGGGGAGCGGCTGCAGGCCACCGTCCCCGCCGGCGTCTGGCAGTCGGCGCGGCTCGTCGACGATGCCGAAGCCGTGGTGAGCTGCCTCGTGTCGCCCGGGTTCAGCTTCGAGGACTGGCGCCTGGCCGACTGAGGTCGGTGCGCCGCGCGCGGCGGCGGCTGCGCGCGCACGCGCGGCGAGCGGCGGAGATTCGGCGGAGGGAGGACGCCGCGGGCGCGTTCGGTCCTCCCCTGGCCGAATCTCCTCCCGCCGTCGTCGCGCGGCGGGGGCTCCGACGGCGACTGACCCCGGACATGCCGGACACCGGATGCCACGCCCCCAATGAGCCATGGCATCCGGTGCCCCGTCGGGAGAGGCCGAAGCCCCTCCCGGACGGGTGTCAGGTGGTGAGGCGGCGGCGGATGACCAGCGCCCCTCCGAGGGCGAGCAGGATCAGAGCTGCGTTGAGCAGGCCCCACATCATGCCGCCGCTGACTCCGGTGACGGCCAGCGCGCCCTGGGGCGCGGCCATCGACGACACCGCCGAAGCCGACGACACCGAGGCGACCGTGCCGTTCACGCCGGGCGTGCCCGGGGTGCCGGGCGTGCCCGGGGCGCCGGGGGTGCCGGGCGTGCCCGGGGTGCCGGGGGTCCCGGGCGTGCCGGGGGTACCGGGGGTGCCGGGCGTTCCGGGGGTGCCGGGGGTGCCGGGCGTTCCGGGCGTTCCGGGCGTTCCGGGGGTTCCGGGCGTTCCCGGGGTGCCCGTCTCCGAGCCCTCCGTGGTGCTGTCGCCGATGATCGAGACCGCGTTGCCGCCGATGGTGATGGGCAGGGCGATCGGGATGATCAGCTGGTTGCCGCCGAGGAGGCTGTCGCCGCCGTCGGTGGTGACGTCGCCGAGCAGGCCGCCCGAGCCGCCGCCGGTGGTGGTGGCGTTCTCCGACGTGCTGTCGCCGATTCCGGAGACCGCGTTGCCGCCGATGGTGACGGGCAGGCTGATCGGGGCGATGACCTGGTTGCCGCCGAGGAGGCTGTCGGTGCCGTCGGTGGTGACGTCGCCGGTGCCGCCCGTGGTGGTGGTGTCGCCGGTGGTGGTGGCGTCCTCGCTGTGGCTGTCGCCGATGACCGACACGGCGTTGCCGCCGATGGTGACGGGCGCCGAGATCGGGGCGATCACCTGGTTACCGCCGAGGATGCTGTCGCCGCCGTCGGTGGTGACGTCCCCGGTGCTGCCCGTGGTGGTGCCGCCGGTGGTGGTGGCATCCTCCGAGTGGCTGTCACCGATGACCGACACGGCGTTGCCGCCGATGGTCACGGGCACCGACACGGGGAGGACGGCCTGGTTGCCGCCGCCGACGCTGTCGGTGCCGTCGGTCTCGACGACCGGAGCGGCAGCGGGTTCCTCCGCGGGCGGGGCGGTCTCTTCCGCGGGGGCCGAGGTCTCGGCATCCGAGGTGTGGCTGTCACCGATGACCGACACGGCGTTGCCGCCGATGGTCACGGGGACGTCCACCGAGATGAGGCCCTGGTTGCCGCCGAGGAGGCTGTCGCTTCCGTCAGTGGTGGCCTCGGGCGCCGGCTGCGACGCGGGTGCCGAGGTGGTGGCATCCTCGCTGTGGCTGTCGCCGAGGACCGACACGGCGTTGCCGCCGATGGTGACGGGCAGGTCGACCGAGATGATCGCCTGATCGCCCGAGAGGAGGCCGTCGGTGCCCGACGTCTCCGCGGCATTGGCCATGCCGGCTCCGACGACGGCCAGGCCGCCGCCGATCAGCGCGCCGAGGATGGCACGCGAGTAGATCTTTCGCATGAGAGTTCTCTCCTGAGTAGTGAGTGAGGGTGCGCGGAAACGCGCGGGACCGTCTGTCGTACCGGGGCACGACGCGGCCCGCCTCAGTCGGGAGAGACGTCGGTGGAGAAGACCGGGGCGCCGGGGAGATCGTCGTCGACGAGTGCGCTGCGGAAGAGAAGAACGAAGGTCGGCGCACCGGCGCGGTCGTCGAGACGCGCGGCGCCGGGTCCGCCGGCACCCGACGAGAGGGATGCCGAGGACGAACCCGGGATGCCATCACCCAGCCCGTAGCCGACGGGCGCCTCTGCGGGCGGAGTGGTGCCGTGAACAGACGTGTGGCCCGGGGAGTCTGCCGCGGTGGCGGCGAACGCCTCGGCTGCGGCTTCGGCGCGCGCGGTGGCGGCCGTGGGCTCGGCGGCGCTCGCCGTAGCCGCGGGTGCGGGCGCGGGTGCCACGGCGGCCGTCGGCACCGCGCTCTCGGCCGGCTGGTCGGGCTGCGGGGGAGTCGTGGGGTCGACGCTGCTGCCGGGAAGCGTGCCGCCGCCCGGGAGGGTGGGCACGATCGGGTCGGTGGACGGCGCGGTTCCGATGACGGCGGGCAGAGTCTGGTCGACGGTGTCGACCACGCCGGTCACGACGTCGTCGAGGCCGATGCCCGAGACGACTCCGCCCACGACCGGTACCGAGACGACGGTGTCGACCACGGGGGTGACGACGGTGCCGACGACCCCCGACGAGGCGACCTCCGACACGGTGTCGGTGACGGTGTCGACGGTGCTCGTCGCGGTGTCGTTGACCGTGTCGACGACGGCGTTCACGGTGTCGACCGTGGTCTCGGTGACCGCGCGGACCGGCTCGCTCACGGGTGCGGGGACGACGGCTGCGACGGGAGCCGTCACGGGCTCGACCGTCTGGACCACGGATGCCACGGTGTCGCCGACCGCTCCCGTGGTGCTGTTCACGGTGTCGGTGACGAGACCGAGGAGACCCGAGCCGGAGTCGTCGTTCGCGGACGCCGCCGACGACGAGAAAGTGAGGGAGAGGAAGACCCACGCCAGGGCGGCGATGAACGCCCACCCGAGCACGCGAAGCGCCGGGATCGCGCTTCGCCGGGTCGCGGCATCCATGTCTGACTCCCCAAAGTCGGTAGACACTCGCCTATGACGTGTCTATGGGCGGCGACTTTACGCCTCTCGCGCTGAGAAGGCCAGAGACTCAGGGAATGCCCAGTTACCACGCGGTGTCGGCGGGGGAACCGACCGACACGCCGCACGTGAACATAACTTGACAGCGGAGGCGGTTGTCAGTAGCTGCTCGCCGAAGTTATCCCCCGTGTTGTCCACACACTTTTGTCAAGTCGAGCAACCTTCAACCTATGCTTCAACCAGGATTCCCACAGCTTTCCTGTGGACAGATAAACACCAGATCAGGCTTCACTTCGAGAAACTGTTTCCACATCATCCACCGAGTTCTCCACAGGAGTTGTGCACAGCAATCGCGGCGTTTCTCGCAAGCTGTCCACAGAGTTATCCACAGGCCTGTTTGCGTGGAGGAGGGGTCGTCCTTAGCGTGGGTGCATCCCATCGGGCACACCCGTTCCCTTCACGCGCGTCGATGTCGGAGGCCCCGGGTTGGATGTTGCTCGAGGTCGTCGTCCCGACTCGTCCGCCGCGTCCGCGTGCGCGTGACGGCCCGTGGGGGAGTGCGTCCGAAACCGAGAAGGAGTGCCTGTGTCGATTGCCGACATCGCCGACGAGCGTCTCGGGGGATCCAAGCCCCGGCCGGAGCGCACCCCGCCGCACGACATGCTCGCCGAGCAGAGCGCCCTGGGCGGGATGCTGCTGTCGAAGGATGCGGTGGCCGATGTCATCGAGACGCTTCGCGGACCCGACTTCTACGTGCCGAAGCACGAGCTGATCTTCGAGGCCATCCTCACGCTGTACTCGCACGGCGAGCCGACCGACGTGGTCGCGGTCACCGACGAGCTCATCAAGACCGGTGAGCTGCAGCGCGCCGGCGGCGCCGACTACCTGCACACCCTCACCTCGATCGTCCCGACGGCGGCCAACGCGGGCTACTACGCGTCGATCGTCGCCGAGCGTGCGCTGCTGCGCCGCCTGGTCGAGGCGGGCACGCGCATCGTGCAGATGGGCTACGCGGGCGAGGGCGACCCGACAGAGCTCGTCAACAGCGCGCAGGCCGAGATCTACAACGTCTCGGGCGACGACAGCGCGGAGGACTACATCCCCCTGACGATGGCGGTGGATGCCGCGGTCGAAGAGATCGAGGCCGCTCGCGGTCGCGATGGGTCGATGACCGGCATCCCGACCGGCTTCGCCGGCCTCGACCAGCTGACCAACGGTCTGCACCCGGGTCAGATGATCGTGCTCGCCGCGCGTCCCGCCATGGGTAAGTCGACGCTCGCGCTCGACTTCGCCCGTGCCGCCGCGATCAAGTCGAACGCGCCGTGTATCTTCTTCTCGCTCGAGATGGGGCGCAGCGAGATCGCGATGCGTCTGCTGAGCGCCGAGGGGTCGATTCCGCTGCAGAGCATGCGCAAGGGAACCCTCGACTCGCGCGACTGGACGACGGTGGCCTCGACCCGCGGTCGTATCAACGACGCGCCCCTCTACATCGACGACAGCCCGAACATGACGCTGGTCGAGATCCGTGCGAAGTGCCGTCGCCTGAAGCAGCGCGAGGGTCTGAAGATGGTCGTGATCGACTACCTGCAGCTGCTCACGAGTGGTAAGCGCGTCGAGTCGCGTCAGCAGGAGGTCAGTGAGTTCTCGCGTGCGCTGAAGCTGATGGCGAAGGAGCTGCAGGTTCCCGTCATCGCGCTGTCGCAGCTGAACCGTGGTGCCGAGCAGCGCGCCGACAAGAAGCCCGCCCTGTCCGACCTGCGTGAGTCGGGCTCGATCGAGCAGGATGCCGACATGGTCGTGCTCCTTCACCGTGAGGCCGCGTACGAGAAGGACTCGCCGCGTGCCGGTGAGGCCGACCTGATCGTGGCGAAGCACCGTAACGGGCCTACGGACACCATCACGGTGGCGTTCCAGGGGCACTATTCGCGGTTCGCGGACATGGCGCCGGGCATGTGAGTCGACGGACCTGCCGACATCTCACCATCGGCAGGTCCGTTCTCGTCTAGGCGCGTTCCACGGGGAGCCACAGCTCGCAGATGGCTGTACGGAAGTCGGCGGCACGGTCGAGCACCGCGACGATGGACGGCCCCGGTCGGAGCCGCCAAGGGTTCGACGGGAACCAGTCCGTCGCTGTCGCCGCCCAAGCCTCTTGCAACGCTGCCGGGTAATCGCCTTCGGTGCGGAATACGGCCCACGTACCGGCCGTGACCTCGATCGTGTCGAGATCGTCGGCCACCGGGGCCGTGCCTGCGACGGCTACGCCGTGCAGGTAGGTCAGTTCGCTTCCCTCGGTGTAGTCCGGGTCGACGTCTGCGCTGACCTGCAGCAACCCGGCCGGCTCGGTGTCGCTCAGGGCCTTGAGGCGCACGTGCTCCGACACTGGCAGGGAGGCGATATGCGATTGGATGTGCGGGTTGACGCCCTCGTGGATGAGGGGCACGCGTGTGGCGTGCCCGACGAGGCGGAAGCCCGGTCGATCGGTGATTCGGGTGTCCATGGTGATTTTCCCTTCGACGGTCAGGCGGAACCTGAGTTGCGGTTGTATTCGAAGGGGGCCGCCGGCTCGCTTGACGTCACCGACGCTGATGTTGTGCACCGATCGGAACGCTCGACCGAAGGCCTCGGTCGACCCGTAGCCGTAGCGCACCGCGATGCTCAGCAGGTCGTCGGGTCCGAGAACGTCTGCTGCCGCGACCGACATGCGGCGACGCCGGATGTAGTCCGATAGCGGCATCCCGGCCAGCGACGAGAACATCCGACGGAGGTGGTACTCGGTCGTGCCGAGTTCCCTCGCCAACGATGCGACGTCGAGGTCGTCGTCCAGATGAGCTTCGACCAGCTCAATCAGCCTGTTCAGCTCCGCGATCATGCCGCCTCCTTCGACATCCACGTTTCCCGGTCGCCACGATCGGCACCCTACTATCGCGGTCCGATCGGATCGGAGATCGTCGAGTGTGGCTGCGCACCCGCTCTTGGGACGGGTCTCGTGCGCGAAATTGGGTGGCTGTTCTTGGGACATCGATCCCCGGAAACTAGCCTTGGCCGGACACCTACCCGCGGCATATACCCGCTCGTCGATCGAATCGAGTGAATCGTGAAGCTCCTCCTGACCTCCGGCGGAATCACGAACGACAGCATCCGTGCGGCGCTCGTCGAGCTGCTCGGCAAGCCGATCGAGGAGGCTCGTGCGCTGGTGATCCCGTCCGCTCAGTGGGGGCACCCGATGTGCACGCCCGAGAGTGTGTGGCGCACCGTCTCAGGCCGGTGGGGCGGCGACGCACGCTTCGCTGACCTGGGCTGGAAGTCGGTCGGCGTCCTCGAGCTGACGGCGCTGCCCACCGTCGGTGAGGAGCGATGGATGCCATGGGTCCGCGAAGCGGATGTCCTGTTGGTCGACGGCGGCGAGGCGGTCTACCTGGCGCACTGGATGCGCGAGTCGGGTCTTGCGGCGCTCCTCCCGTCGCTGCGCGACACGGTCTGGGTCGGCGTGAGCGGCGGGAGCATGGTGCTCACACCGCGCATCGGCGAGGAGTTCGTCGAGTGGCGACCGGACGGCGCCGACGAGACCCTCGGTCTCGTCGACTTCTCGATCTTTCCGCACCTGGACTATCCGGGCTGGTCGTCGAACACGACGGAGAGCGCGCGACGGTGGGCGGCGAAGATCGCCGGACCGTCGTACGCGATCGACGATCAGACGGCGCTCGCCGTCGTGGGCACGGACGTGCGGGTGATCTCCGAGGGGAGCTGGGAGTTCTTCGACGGCGGTCCCTCCCGTGAGGCGGACCCGCCGGCGCCGGCACCCCACACGTAAGCGCGCTCCACGGTGCGGCCGGTGCTACCTCGCGAGCTCGGGGTACAGCGCCTCGAACGGACCGGACAGTGCCGCCTTCAAATGCACCGAGGTCTCATCGGCCAGCACCTCGTACTCCCCGGCCTCCGTGGCATCCAGGACCTTCGCGACGAGGACCGCGGGGTCGAGCTTCGGGTCCGTCGACCCTGCGGCCATCGCCGTATCGACCCACCCCACGTGAACGCCCACGACCTGGACGCCGGCCGGGTGCAGCTCGAGGCGCAGAGAGTTCGTCGCCGACCAGAGGGCGGCCTTCGTGGCCGAGTAGATGCCGCCGACGGCGAACCAGGCCATCGCCGAGTGGATGTCTATGATCGCGGTCCCGCCCTGCTGTGCCGACAGCAGCGGCGCATAGGCGCGCGCGAGCATCAGCGGTCCGACGAAGTTCGTTTCGATGTTGTCGCGGATCTCGGACTCGGTGTGGTTCAGGATGCCGACGCTCGCGGGCGACGCGCCGGCGTTGTTGATCAGGATCGTGACATCGGGCGCGGCGGCGACAACGGCTTCGATCGAGGAGGCGTCCGTCACGTCGAGCGGAAGAGCGACGACGCGTTCGTCGTCCCAGATGCGAGGGGTGCGGGCGGTGGCGTAGACCTTCGCCGCGCCGCGTGCGAGTGCCTCCCGCACGAAGTGGGTGCCGATTCCTCCGTTCGCGCCGGTGACAAGGACGGTGGCTCCGTTGAGTGCGGTCATGGCTGTGCCTCTTTCTTGTTCGGGATCAGGCGGACGTCGGTGAGAGAATCGGGGGTGGATCAGACCTCCTAGCGACTACGCTCATAACTGAGGCTGCTCATGATCTATTCCCGGAGGCGCGTACATGTCAGTGACGTCATCGCCCGTCGGTAGGCGCGAGCGCAACAAGCAGGAGAAGCTCGAGCGCATCGTGGCCGCCGCGGGTGCCCTGTTCGCGGAGCGCGGCGTCGATGACGTGACGACTCAGGAGATCGCGGACGCCGCCGACATCGGCACCGGCACCCTCTTCCTGTATGCCAAGACCAAGGGCGAGCTGCTCCTCCTCGTGCAGAACGCGCATTACGCGCGTGCGCTCGACGAAGGCCGCGTCGCCGCGGCCGCCGCAACCGGAGCGGTCGACGGCGTCCTCGCGCTCCTCGCGCCGGTCGTCGCCTGCAACCGGACTCAGGTCGACAACGGACGGACGTACCTGCGCGAGATGATCTTCGGCGATGCCGGCGAACCGCATCACGCCGAAGCGCTCAGGATCGTCGGCGAATCCGAGCGATCGATCACCGAGCTGATCGCCGCGCGCGCCGGGCGGAGCGAAGCGGATGCCGGAGTCCTGGCGCGCGTGATCTCGTCGGCGCTCCTGGTCGCGATGGCATCGGAGCCTTCGGCCGAGACGAGTGTCGACGATATCCTCGCGGTCGTTCGCACGCAGGTGCGAGCGGTTTTGTCGGGCAACCCCGTCGGATAGCGCGCGGAGGCGCCGATCGCTCCCTTCGCGAGGGAGCGTCAGGCGCGTGGCTCGGTGAGGAACGCCGCGGCGACGGGCGCGAATTTCTCCCAGTACTGGAAGATGCCGCCATGGCCGGAGTTCGGGTAGATGATCAGCTCCGAGCCTGCGATGCGGCGGTGGAGATCCTCCGACAGAACGCTGGGGACCATGCGGTCGTTGTCCCCGTTGGCGATGAGCGTCGGCGACGTGATCACCGAGAGGTCGGACGGCGCGGAGCGGCCGTACTTCACGATCGCCTTCAGCTGCGTGCTGAATGCCTTGTTGGAAATCGCCTTGTCGCGGTCGACCGTGCGCTCCTTGAGTCGCTCGACGAACGCCTTGCCGGCCTTCTTGCCGGCGGTGTCTCGGTTGAAGAAAAGGAACTCCTTGGGGTCGGAGCGCGTGATCACGGAGCGGAAGATGTCCCAATAGGTCGTGCCGACGACCTTGTCCATGTCCTTGCCGCCGCGGGGGCCCGTGCCGGTGAGAACGAGACGACGGACGAGGTCGGGGTGCTTCACCACGAGATCCTGAGCGATCATCCCGCCCATGGAGAACGAGAACAGGTCGATCTTGGCGTAACCCAGGCCCGTCGTGATGAAGCGGTACGCGTCGTCAGCGGCTTCTTCGAGCGTGTCGGAAACCCGGCCGCTGGACGCGCCGACGCCGAGCTGATCGAAGGTGATGACGCGGCGGGTCTTGGCGATCGCATCGATGAGGCGGGGGTCCCAGTTGTCGAGGGTCGCGGCGAGGTGGACGAAGAAGACGACCGGGATCTCCTCCTTGGGTCCCAGCTCGCGGTAGGCGAACGTGTCGCCGCCGACCCTGACGGTCTTCGCGGGGGCCTGAGCGTAGGAGGTGATGGTCGGTTCATTCATGAGCGGTGTGTCCTCTGGGTCGTGAGATGGATGCTGAGGGTGGAGGGGAGGCGGGTCACGCGCCGAGCAGGACGGACTTCCCACGGATGCCGCCGCGCTCCAGCGCCGCGAGAGCGTTCGGTGCCTCGTCGAAGGCGTGGGTGGCGCCGACGACGGGGCGGATCACACCGGCATCCACGAGCTCGGCGATCTCCCGCAAGCGCGTGCCGTCGGCGCGCATGAAGAGGAACTCGTAGCCGACGCCGAGCCTCTTCGCCCGTCCGCGAACGCGGCGACTGAGCGCGCTCATCGCGAGCCGAAGGAGGGGGTTCAGGCCGTTTTCGCGAGCGAAGGCGGGCGTCGGCGGGCCGGCAATACCCACGGCGATGCCACCGGGGCGCAGCACGCCCAGTGACTTCATGAGGTTTTCGCCCCCGAGGCTGTCGAGCACGAAGTCGTATCCCGACAGCTCTTCGGCGAAGTCCTGGCTCGCGTAGTCGATCACGACGTCCGCGCCCAGGGAGCGGACGAAGTCGGCGTTCCTCGCCGAGGCCGTCGTCGCCACCTGCGCGCCCAGGTGCTTCGCCAGCTGGATCGCGATCGTTCCGACACCGCCGGCGCCGCCGTGGATGAGCACCTTGTGCCCCGCCGTCACTCCGCCCTTCTCGACGAGGGCCTGCCACGCGGTGAGTGCGACCAGGGGGAGGGATGCCGCCTCGACGATGCTGATCGATGAGGGAACACTTGCCGCATCGGCCTGGTCCACGGCGATGCGTTCTGCGAAAGTGCCGATCCGGTGATCGCGCGGCCGCGCGAACACCACGTCGCCGGGCACGAACGAGCGGACCTGCGCGCCGACGCGGATCACTGTCCCGGCGACATCGTGGCCGAGCGTGAACGGGGGCCGATACGGGAGGATGAGTCGGAAATAGCCCGTGCGGATGCGCTCGTCGATGCCGTTGAGCCCGGCGGCGGCGATCGAGATGAGCACGTCGTCGGGGCCGACGCTGGGCTCGGGGACCTCCGCTTCGTGGAGGGGCTTGTCGTACCCGTCGATGATGAATGCGCGCATGTCGCGGTGTCCTGTTCTGGATGGGGGTGTCGGGGCGCCGAGTCAGGCGCGGAGGAAGGAATGGATGCGGCGCGTCACGGCGTCGCGGTGCTGCGAGACCACGCCGTGCCCGGCATCCGGGAATGTCCTGACGTCGAGAGCGGAGAACCCTTCGCGTAGCTGCTGCGCGTTCGCCGCCGGGACGAGGATGTCGTCGGCGCCGTGGAAGGTCAGCGCGGGCGTGGAGATGCGCGCGTCGACGGTGCGGGATTGCGCACCCCACCGCGCGACGGCGCGGAGTTGTGCGCGCAACACCGCGGGAGTGACGGCCGAGTCGCGGTCCGTGTGGCGCCGCTTGAGCCGGCGCTGGTAGTCGGAGGCCGCGCGGCGGCCCTGGTCGGATCCGGTGAAGAACAGCGCGGAGGTCGCGGGGCGTGCGGTGACGAGGCTGCGCGCGATGCCGCGGAGCATGACGCCCGTCATCCGGTTGAGCCCCTCGCCGCCCCGGGGGCCGGTGCCGGCCATGACGAGGTGGTCCACCAGCTCGGGCTCCCGCTCGACGATCACCTGGGCGACCATGCCTCCCATCGAGAGGCCGAAGAGGTCGATGCGGCCCAGACCGAGTCCGCGGACGGCATCGATCACGTCGTGCGCCATGCCTTCGACGCTGTCGCGCACCCTGCCGGTCGACCGTCCGACCCCGCGATAGCCGAGCGTCAGGACGCGCCGGTCCTGCGCCAGGGCGTCGATCACCTCGGGATCCCAGGCATCCAGGTTGCCGCCGAGATGCACCAGCGCGACGAGAGGACGTCCGGTGCCCGAACCGATCTCCCGGTACGCGAGGGCGGCGCCGTCGACGTGCACCGTCTTCGTGGGTGCGGCCACGAACGACGGGGTGTCGTGGTTGCTGGGCGATGCCGCGGTCATTCCCGATCCTGCCCTCCGTCGAATCCTTGTGCTCTGCTCGCAGTCGGCGAGTAGACTCAATAATGAGTGCACTCAGATAAATTGTCAAGGAGGCGACATGAGCCCGCATCCCGGAGGCGTCGGGCGTCGCGCGAGGACGATGGCCGACAAGCGGCGCCGCATCGTCGAGGCGGCACGGTCGCTGTTCGCTGAGCGCGGGGTCGGGGGCGTCACGACGAAGGAGATCTCGGACCGCGCGGACGTCGCGATCGGGACGCTGTTCCGCTATGCGGCGAGCAAGGCGGAGTTGCTGATCATGGTGCAGAACGAGAAGTTCGCCGCGGCCGTCGACGACGGCCTCGCGGAATCCGGGGTGTTGTCAGCCGGCGATGCCCCGGTCGAGGACGCCGTGATGGCTCTCGTGTCGCCCGTCATCGACTGCGTGCGCGAACACCCCGAGAACGGTCGCCTGTACCTGCACGAGGTGATCTTCGGCGACCCCGCGGAGGAGCACCGGAAGGCGGGCCTGGCTCAGGCATGGCGGTTGGAGGCGTCCATCGCCGAGCTGCTGCGCGCGCTCCCAGGTCTCGATCAGGATGCACCGACCACGCTCGCGCGGATCATCACGTCGATCCTCCACATCACGATGACGGCGACGCTGCACCTCGGGGATACCCCCGACGAGGTGAAAGCCACCGTCCGGTCGCAACTCACCGCGCTTCTCCGGATGCCGCCCCGGGCGGACGCCGACACCGCCCCGTGAACCCGGCGCTCGGGGGCGAGGCTCGATGCCCCACACCACCGTGGGCGGGCGTAGCGTCGAGGTCACACGACGAAGGGACTCGATCATGCACACCCGCACATTGGGACAGGGGCTGAAGGTCTCGGCCGTGGGGCTGGGCTGCATGGGCATGTCGCAGAGCTACGGCCCCAATCCCGGCACCCGTGACGACATGATCGAGGTCCTCCGCTCCGCGGTCGACCTCGGCGTCACCTTCTTCGACACGGCCGAGGTCTACGGCCCATACGTCAACGAGGAGCTCGTGGGTGAAGCCCTCGAACCGGTCCGCGACCAGGTCGTCATCGCGACGAAGTTCGGGTGGGACATCCGAGACGGCAAGAGCGTGGGTCTCGACAGCCGGCCCGACCGGATCCGCGCCGTCGCCGAGGCGTCGCTGCGGCGGCTGCGCACTGATGTGATCGACCTGTTCTACCAGCACCGGGTCGATCCCGACGTGCCGATCGACGACGTCGCAGGCACCGTGGGGGAGCTCGTCGCCGAGGGGAAGGTCCGTCACTTCGGCCTGTCCGAGGCCTCCGCCGCGACGATCCGCCGCGCCCATGCGGCCTTCCCCGTGACGGCGCTGCAGAGCGAGTACTCCCTGTGGACCCGCGACTCGGAGTCGGAGGTTCTGCCGACGCTCGCGGAACTCGGGATCGGTCTCGTGCCGTTCAGCCCTCTCGGCAAGGGATTCCTCACCGGAACGGTGGACCAGAGCACGTCGTTCGCGGACGGCGATGTGCGTGCCACGATTCCGCGGTTCACCGAAGAGAACCGCGAGGCCAACCGTGCCCTCGTCGATCACATCAGCGCGATCGCTGCATCGAGGGGTGCGACGTCGGGACAGGTCGCGCTCGCGTGGCTCCTGGCCCAGCATCCGTGGATCGTCCCCATCCCGGGGACCCGCCGCACGTCCCGCATCGAAGAGAACGCCGGGTCGACCGCGGTGGCGTTGTCGGCGGACGACCTCGCGGATCTCGACGGCCTCGCGCAGCGTGTCCGCGTGCAGGGCGACCGCTACAACGCGCAGCACATGGGGTACGTCGGGCGCTAGGCGGTCGCGATCGGGTCGCGACAGCCGCGCCTCCTCGTCGGTGCGCCGTTCGGAAGAGCATCGAGAACCTCCGAGACGTGCACGGAGTCACCAGGATCAGTGACGCATGTCACCGTGCGAGGTGACATGGCGACACTTCTCCCGCTCATCCCACGCCGCTGTGATGGACGGAGGATCCCGCGGGCCTCCCGCCCGCCCTTTGAGAGAAGCGCCATGAAAAAGCCCGTGAAGGCCACCCTCGTCACCCTCGGCATCATCGCCGCCATCCCCGTCCTGTTCCTCGCGACGACGTCGACGGTGAATGCCGTTGCAACCGCGTCGGAAGCCGACGCGATCGCGCCCTACGGGGAACTCGTCGACATCGGGGGCAAGCGCATCAATGTCGTGGACCGTGGCGACGGAGCGGAGACGATCGTCCTCCTCCCTGGCTTGGGTACGGCCGCGCCGGCACTCGACTTCGCGCCCCTGATCGACGCCCTCGAGGACGCCCACCGCGTCATTGCCATAGAGCCGCTGGGGACCGGGCGGAGCGACCAGGCGGACACTCCACGAACGGTGGACAACATCGCCCGTGAGGTCCACTCCGCCCTCCAGCGACTCGGGGTGGATCGGTATGTCCTCATGGGGCACTCCATCGCCGGCATCTACGCCATGCACTACAGCACCCTGTACCCCGAAGAGCTCGTCGCGTTCGTCGGAATCGACAGCAGCGTTCCCGGGCAACCGGGGTGGAACGAACCCATCCCCACCGATGGGCTGGTCGCTCTGCGCGATCTCGGCATCCTCAGGCTCCTGGCGGCGACCTCCGGTGACGCCTACGCCGGGATGCCGTATGACGAGCAGTCGAAAGAGCAGATGCGCCTGCTCGCCACGAAGAACTCGACCGCACCGACGATGCTCGACGAAATGGATCACTCGGTGGTGAATTTCTCGGCGGTCGACGGGCTCTCGTTCCCCCCGTCGCTCCCGGTCCTGCTTTTCGTCGCGAACGGTGATGCAGAGATCCCCGGCTGGCTCGCGCTTCACGAGCGGCAGGCATCCGTCAGCGAACACGGATCGGTCGTTCCGCTCGACGGCGAGCACTATCTCCACCACACGCGTTCGGTGGAGATCTCGACCTCCACCACTGCCTTTCTGAGCGGGTTGTCGACGCGCTGACGGCCACCGGCCGCCGTGCTCCCTCGCGCGGAACGAGTCGACTTACTGCGCCTACTTCACCCAGAACCCCACCGCGCACAGCAGCCGCGTTTCGTCGTCGGCGTCCGCGGGCGGCTCGATCGCCGGCGGGAATACGCCCCACTGCCGCCACTCGTCGGCGTGCGGGGTGACGTGCTCGTTCAGGCCGTCGATGAGCTCGGGGGAGAGGTGGAACGGGATGCCGAAGTGCTTCGCGATCGAGTACGCCTGGAACGCGCGGTAGGTGGAGAGGTGGGCGAAGCCCTCGCCCGCGGGGTAGTCGCCGTACGTGAACCGGAAGGTCTCGGCGAAGTCGCCCGCGCGCACGGCGGCGCCCGCCCGGTCGTTGAGCGCGTCGTACGAGGCGATCGGGTCGTCACCGAGCAGGTCGGCGTCGGCGTACTGGTCGCCGTCGGCGGCGGCGCGTCCGGCGATCACGTCGGGGATCCAGGCTTCGTCGTACGCGTGCCGCCCGATGATGCCGAGCAGCGTCGGCGATTCGAGCTGGCTCCACTCCTTCGGGACGGGCGCCGAGAGGTCGGCGGGATCGATCTTGTCGATGACCTCGCGAATGGCGGCATCGGCGTGGAGGAAGAGCTCGTCCGGTTTCATGGCGCCGACGGTACTCCCGGGCGCCGACATCGACCAGACCCGTGCGTATCGGACGACGAGTGTCAGGCGCCCCGAACACCGTTGCCGGATCGCTCGATCCCGTCGAGGAGGACCTCGATGGCGAAATCACGTCGTGCCGCATCGCCGGGTCCGGTGAGCAGGGCGGCGGAACGAGCAATGTGGGGGAACTGCCCGGGGTCGGCCTGCTCGTATGCTGCTCGCACGCGTCCACGATCCTCGCCGTCATCGCGGTTGCTGAGCTTGAGGGTGCGTTCCACGGCGGTCGACGCGGCGAACTGTGCGATGAGGTCGATCGCGAGCGCGGCGCGGTCGGCGGGGATGCCGCCCGCCTCCATCAGGGCCAGTTCGTGTTCCGCGAGGCGCAGCGCGCCGGGGAGGACGGGGATCGAGCCCAGAGCGACGGTGCCGAGGCCCGGATACTTCTCCAGCGCGTCGATGGTGTGGACGATGGTCGCCGCGAGAGCGGCTCGCCAGTCGCGTCGGTTGCCCGTGGCATCCACGAGGGCGACCTCTGCGTACGCGGCATCCAGGACGTGTTCGAGCAGGATGTCGCGGTTGCCGAAGTACGCGTAGAGCGAGGCGGGGCCGGTTTCGACCCGCGCGGCGACGTGTCGCAGGCTCACGGCGTCGACGCCGTTCTCGCGGATGAGAGCCATCGCCGCCTCGAGGATCGACTGCCGAGACAGCGGCGCCTTCGCGGGGCGAGCGCGACGTGAGACCGGCTCAGCGGGCGAAGACATGGACACACGTTATCACTTGACACGATCAACATTCGTGACGAACATTGTTCGCGAACACCGTTCGTAAAGGAGTGAACATGTCGATTCTTGTGGTGGGCGCCAGCGGTGCCGTCGGTAGCGCGGTCGTGGCGGGTCTGCTCGACCGTGGCGAGCGGGTGCGCGCGACCAGCCGCACCCCGCAGAAGCTGGACCTGCCGACACGGGTGGAGGTGTTCGCCGCCGATCTCGATGATCCAGCCTCGTTCACCGACGCTCTGACGGGTGTCGAGCGCGTGTTCCTCTATGCCGATCTCGCCGAGCCGGAGGCGCTGCTGGCGGTCTTCGCGGCGGCGGGCGTCCGGCACGTGGTGCTGCTGTCGTCGTCGTCCGTGACTCTGCCGGGGGCGGCGGAGGATTTCAACGGTTCTCGGTTTCTCCGTGTCGAGGAGGCCGTCGCCCGGTCGGGGCTCGCGTACACGTTCCTGCGCCCGGGCGGGTTCGCGAGCAACGCGGCCCGATGGAACTGGGGAGTGAAGGGCGAGAGCGCCGTTCCGCTGCCGTACCCCGACGCGGTGCAGGCGCCCATCCACGAGCAGGACATCGCCGATGTCGCCGTGGCCGCCCTCGCCACCGAAGCTCTGGTGGGTGCCGCGCCGGTGCTCACCGGACCGGAGCGCCTGACTCTTCGCGAGCAGGTGGCGCTGATCGGTGACGTCATCGGCCGGCCGGTGACGGTGATCCCGCAGACTGAGGCCGAGTCGTCGGCGATGCTGTCGCGGTTCGTGCCCGAGGTGTGGGTGCGGCAGATCATCAAGGACTGGCGCGAGGCCGTCGGCACGACTCCGCCCCTCTCCGACGAGTACACCCGCATCACGGGCCGCCCGTCGCGCACCTTCCGCGCGTGGGTCGTCGACCATGCCGACCTGTTCCGTTGAGGGGTGGGTCGGGATACTGGTCGGTGACCCGTGCTGAAGCCTGAGGAGGTGGTCCCCGTGAACGAATCGACGTGGGTGCTCCTTCGCGGAGTCACGGTCGGGCGATAGGCCGCCCGGGAGCACCACATCTCCGTGCTCCCGAAAGGCATGACCGTGCGCTTCACCTCTCACACCCTGCTCGACGGCGGCGTCCTCGAGCGCGAGTTCACGCTCGCCGGTTTCACCGGCATCCTGTGGATGCCACCCACCGCCACCCCGTCCTCGCAGGTGCCGCTCCTCCTCCTGAACCAGCCCGGCGGCTTCGACACACGACGGATGTACCCGCGGCTCGTCGCCCGCGCCGCGGCGGCCGCAAAGGAGGGCTTCGGGTCGGTGACGATCGAGCTGCCCGGCACCGGCGACCGCCCGCCCCTACCCGGCGCCGACGAGGCTCGCACCGACCTGCGCGCCGCGCTCGCCGCGGGCGAGAAGCCGGGCGCCGAGGTGATCGACCGGCTCATCCTCCCGCTCGTGGATGCCGCCGTGCCCGAGTGGCAGACCACACTGGATGCCGTCCTGGCGTTGCCCGAAATCGGCGACCGCGTCGGCTTCTCCGGCGGAGTCATCGCCGTCGGCGTCCGCCTGGCCGCGACCGACCCGCGCATCGCGGCAGCGGGGCTCTTCGCCGGAAGTTACGTGCCCCGCTCGACGATGGACGAGGCGCGGGGGATCGGCATCCCGATCCATGTCCTTCTGCAGTGGGACGACGAGGGCAACGACCGTCAGGCGGCGCTCGACCTGTTCGACGCGTTCGCCTCGACCGAGAAGACCCTCGTCGCCAACATGGGCGGGCACACGGGGGTTCCGGCGTTCGCGGGGGAGGATGCCGGGAGGTTCTTCGTGCGGCACCTACGGGTTTGAGTATGTGTGGGCCGTCGCGTCGCTGCCGAGGGTTACGCAGATGGCAATGGCTGGCCAAACTAGGCGGCACCCGGCGCGACGTGATGCGCCGGGTGCCGCGTGTTGGTGTGTGGTGATCTTTAACAGGCTGATGCCAGGGCGAACAGCACGCCGCCGCTAAAGGCGGTGCTGATGTGGGTGACGCCGGCGGGGGAGACTTTCGCCCAGGGGCCCTTGTTGATGGACTGGTAGAGGTAGCCGTCGCTTCCGAGGAAGTAGCAGTAGAGGGTGGGATCCTGCGCGCCGATGGTGACGTCGGTCGCTGTGACGCCGGCGGGGAGGGCGGGCAGGGCGGTGTTGCCCCAGCTGGCGCCGACGGTGGAGCCGGTGCTGTAGAGGACTCCGCCTTCGAAGGCGGTGCTGATGTGTGTGACTCCGGCGGGGGATGCTTTTGTCCAGGCGCCCTTGTTGACGGACTGGTAGAGGTAGCCGTCGCTTCCGAGGAAGTAGGCGTAGAGGGTCGGGCCTTGGGCGCCGATGGTGACGTCGGTTGCGGTGATGCCGGCGGGGAGGGCGGGGAATGCGGTGTTGCCCCAGCTGGCGCCGACGGTGGTGCCGGTGCTGTAGAGCACGCCGCCGTCGAAGGCGGTGCTGATGTGTGTGACTCCGGCGGGGGAGACTTTCGCCCAGGCGCCCTTGTTGACGGACTGGTAGAGGTAGCCATCGCTTCCGAGGAAGTAGGCGTAGAGGGTCGGGCCTTGGGCGCCGATGGTGACGTCGGTCGCGGTGACGCCAGCAGGGAGGGCGGGGAATGCGGTGTTGCCCCAGCTGGCGCCGACAGTGGTGCCGGTGCTGTAGAGCACGCCGCCGTCGAAGGCAGTGCTGATGTGCGTGACTCCGGCGGGGGAGACTTTCGCCCAGGCGCCCTTGTTGACGGACTGGTAAAGGTAGCCATCGCTTCCGAGGAAGTAGGCGTAGAGGGTGGGATCTTGGGCGCCGATGGTGACGTCGGTTGCGGTGATGCCGGCGGGGAGGGCGGGGAATGCGGTGTTGCCCCAGCTAGCCCCGACGAGCTTGCTCGAGGACGGTGCAGCGCTCGTGGAAGCGGATGCGCTAGTCGCTGATGCCGTGCTCGCGGACAGAACTCCGCTGCCGCCTTGCGACGGCACGTTGATGGACGGCAGATTCACGCGCCCGCTGCCGTCGCTGACCTGCGTGTTCGCGGTCGTTCCATCCGCGAACGTGTACCCGTCGCTCAGCGTCGTGGTGACTGAGCGGCCGGCGGTGGGGGTGCCGCCGACGGTCACCGTGAGGTACGCGCCGGTGATGGTGCTGCAGGCGGTGCCGGAGTAGCTGGCCTGGTTGAAGGCGAGAACGGTGGTGGTGGAGGCGGATGCCGCTGGGGCGACGGTGGCGACCGCGATGGCGGGGATGGTCCAGGCGGCGCCCTGCAGGATCGTGCGGCGATTCAGATCAGGGGGGGGTAAGGGCTGAGGTGTTGTCGGGTGTCTGAGACATGGCGGTGCCTTTCGGGTGAGGTCGTTGCTGAGATGACCGGTAACGGTCGATTCTCCGAATCACCCGATGAACGCCGGGCCGTGATCGCGAGTCCGGCCCTGGTGGTGAAGCTCACACCGGCCAGTCCGACGAACTCCCACGCGCCGCATCTACGCGGGATCTCGCTAGCAATCTCTCGCCCCCGGGCTGGCCGACGGTTATGCCTCAGCGGGCCACCATTCTCGAAGCACCCTCGAACTCACCCCCTTCGGCTGTCAACTTCGCCATGCGCGACATGTGATCGCGCCGAGCATTGCGGTCGCGTGCGTTGTCGCGACGTGGCGTCGAGATGGGGGATGCCGGTGGGGTAGGCGCTCAGCGTTGACGTGGGCTCTCGAACCGGGGCGACTGGCGGCTTCATCAGCGATGGTCATCGCAATCGTCGCTGGCTAAGCGGTCGTGCGTGTGCCAAGAGCTGGATGCGCGATGTGCCGGGCACGGTCCATCGCTAGGGTTCGAGGATGATGCCAGGGTTCTCGCCGTACACGGACGACGGGTTTGACGTGTGGCGGAATCGGCTGGCCTCCCTGCCACCAACTGGACTGCGTGTTCGCAGGGCTAAGCAGACGGACCGGGACGCGCAGATCATGCGGTGGATACAGGCAGAGTGCGAGGAGCTGTTCATTCAGTCGGTCACGGAGAATGCCCGGCAGATCGCGAAGCGCCTCGTGTTCCTGGCAGAAGTAGATGACTGCCCTGTCGGGCTGTGCGTCGCCTCGGTAGGGCGTTACAACTCGGAGCACCTGTTCATTCAGCGCGTCGGCGTCGTCCCGCCGGCCCGTCGTCGAGGAGCCGGAATCGCCTTGCTATCGGCAGCCGCCGACGAAGTGCCTGGCATGAACATCGCCGGCGCCACCGCCGCGGGGGACGAGCCAACACACGCGCTCAATCGGAAACTTGCATCGCATCTCGGCGGCGACGTCCGCAACCTCCGTCGGGGGGCATTCGCGCCTACCGACCTCGGAATTGTGCGTGGGGAACCTCACATTCCATGGGTGATCGACCGACCTGCGGGAGGAGCCGTCGGCGGGTCTGCTCGCTGACACGGTGGCAGCAGCCGCGGACCGGATGCTCTGGTGGCTCTAATTGTCGACTGGCACACGCGTGAGTTGCACCGCGACTGGGCGGACGAGGCGGCCTCGGCTGTCGCGTCGCAGGGCAATATCTGGGCGATCGCGCGCTGGCCGAGCTTGTGGGTGAGTTGTCGATGAACAGTCGGGAGTTCGCGCGCCTGTGGGCCAAGCACGACGTGCGGTTGTGTTCGACCGGAACGAAGCGGTTGCACCACCCGAAGGTGGGCGACCTCGACCTGAATTACGAGGTGCTGCACCTTCCCGACAGCCAGCGCACGCCGACCGCCCATCGTGACCACAACTAGTACCCTCCGGCGGACCGTCAAGACTTGCCGGCTGTCGCCGCCTACTCCGCGTCAGCCTGCTCCACCAGTGCGGTGCACGCTGCGATCACGAACTCGGGCACAGCGTCGAACTCGCGAGGGTTGAGTTGCATGACGTACTCGTTCTCGATGTGGAAGGTCTCATTGACGAACTTGGTGAATACCTCGTCACCCTTCATTTTCTCGGGGTCGAGTGCAAGCATGATGCGGAACAGTTGGACCTTCTCATAGCCGACGGGAGTCGCATCGAATCGGCTGCGTAGCGCTCCGGCCCCCTTGATCTCGGCGAGCGCAGAGCTGTAGTCGAAGTCGCTGATGTGCTTGCGCACCTCGCTCGCGGCGCTGGTGACTTCATCTGCCGTAAGCGGTTCAAACTCTTCGAGGCTTAACATTCGACTTGGAGTCTCGCGAACATGGAGAAGACTCGACAGAAGCTCATACGCAACGTCCTTCGATCCGTGCACCTCGAAAAGCCGACGCAAGTAGATGCACTTGATGATCGTGTCCGCAGCGGAGCTGATGTTAGCCTCGCACACTGCACTGAAGGTGGAAATGTCAGTGGCTGCGACCGGCTTCTCGGTCACGACCCCCTCCCGTCCACTGAGGAAGTGGACCGCAGGCTTCACGGCCTTGAACTTCTTCGCTGTGCCGGTGCGCACCATGTCGATAGCGGGCTCTATATCGTGAGTGAGAAGCAAGGTCGTCGTGCCCTTCAGACTGTTGTCTCCGCGGAATAGCTGGTGAAGGATCGCAAACTTCTTTGTCTTGTCGAAGCTCGACACCGGATCGTCCAGAACAACGAGGTCGGGCTTCCTGTGCTGAACGTCATGCATGAAAAGAACCAATGCGAAAGCATTTTTCTCGCCGTAGCTCAGATGTTCGTGCGCGGCCTTGATGTGACCGGAGAAGTCCACGTGCTCCAACAACATTCGATAGCTACCCTCGCTCGGCTCGATACGTACCGCGTACCGATAGCCGGCCGATGTCAGGAATGAGTTGATGGCGTTCTGATTGTCGCGGATCAGCTTCTTGACCCGCGATTTCTGCTTTCCGATTTGCGCATTGATGTCGTTGATCTCGCTGATGGCATCTGCCAGCTTGCCGTTGATAAGAGCGACTACTGATCGAGTGGCCTCCGAATCGAGGACCGAAAGGTATGTGAGATCGATCTTCAGATCGCTCAGAATTGGTGCTACGTCTGTTTCGTCCTTGAGTGAATGGAAAGAAAGACTCCTGGCTGCAGCCAGCTTGGTCAGCAGGGTAACTACGGCACTCCTGAGTGAAACCACGAAGGACTCTTGTTCTGGAGTCAGGCCCGAGATGGACTTTGTGAGTTCTGTGAGCTTCTGAAGATCTTCGGGTGCGATGTACCGACCTACACGGTCGATGACGGCACGCAGGCTGCTTAGGTTACGGACCGACGCGGAGTCGAACTCCTCCGAAAGCTTGGCCGCTACAGCCTTGTCAACGTTGGAGGTTGAGCAGAAAGGGCAGTTATCGGATAGGTCTAAGTACGCCTTGCCTGTAGCTTGCCACTTGATCCACGTCGCGGGGTCGTCGCTCTCGATGAAACTCTTGAATCCTTGTAGTGGCTCAGGGATCTGCGCCATCTTCCCGCCGACGCCGATGCCTTTGAAGGCCTTGCTCGTCTTTGCCAGTGTGCCGCCCTTCGTGACGTTGAAGGCGTCGCGAAGCTCTTCGAAACCTGCCAGAGCCGCGTCGAATTCGGGTTCGTCCGTAAAGGTCTGCTTCAGAGAGTCGAATCGGGCCGCGATCTCCTCTACGCCGGTGCGGTACTCCTCGGTGTTGATGAAGATCTCGAAGCTGTTCTCCAACACCTCGTCGGGACGGAACACGAACGTCGACACGTAGTCGTCGTTGAACGTCATCACCTTCGTGATCTCATCAGCGCCCTGCACGGAGGGGCGGGGTGCAACCCTGTCTCGGTGTTTGAACGGCGTCAGCTTCTCGGCGAGCTGGTCGTCTCCCGCCGCCCTGAGCGTAAGAGCGCGGGCGATAGTGCTTTTGCCTATGCCGTTCGGCCCGTACTTGATGTTGAGCGCACCACGACGCAGAGCTATAGCCGCTTCATCGATGCTGTTGCAGTCACGAATCGTGATGCTGTAGTCGCTCGCGTGGTCCTGAGGAACGGTCTTGCTTTCTGTTAGCGTCATTGCTCAGCCTTACTGCGTCGCGGTCGGGCTACTTGTTGCCCTTGGAGTTGTTGTCGAACGAGCAAAGCATCTGGAGGTTTTCGGGCACCGTCTTCCCGCCCTTGCTCCACGGCACAATGTGATCGCCCGCCATCTCTTCGTAAGTGAAGGTCTTCTGGCAGACCGAGCACACACCCTTCTGCTTCTCGAACTGAGCACGTTTCTGGTTCTCGGAGAAGGTGCGGAGCGCCAGGAATTTCTCATCTTGAGTGAGGAGGTACGCGTAGATGCCAGGCTTCTTCTGGACCTCGTCGTCCGTCATGAGCTTGCCGATCTCCTGCTCCAGCTCAATGGAGTTCAGGGGTGCATCCTTGAACTGGTTGTAGAGCGTGCCCCACTTCACGCTCTTCATGGTGCTGCGATAGTTCGGGAAGACTGCCTTCACCCAGGCGATAACGCCCTGGAAGTACTGCCAAAGGGGAGCCGCGTTGGCGTCCTCCTGATGGAGGCCCATGTAGCCCTCCACGTCACCGTCGTTGATCCACTTGATGACTTTCTCCAGGTACTCCTGACGGATCGGGGAGCCGGTCACGTAATCGGAACCAAGCTGATATGCAGGGCAGCCGGTCTTGCTGAAGTAACGTTTGGCATCGGAGACCCATGGCCCCGAGTAGATCGCGTTGAGCAGCTCCTGGTCGGTGAGCTTCTCCCCCGCAGTATTGATGACCCTGAACCAGTCAAGCTTCTCGCTTGGGGTGCCTTCGCACAGGTACACGGTGACCTTGTAGTTGCGGAGACGATCTTTCTCGTCGGGCTGAAGATTGTGAAAGTATCGCTGTTCCGGTTTACCGAACAGCGGCAGAGCGAATTCGCTGTCCATGTATTGGCAAAGCGAGATGGTGCGCTGCTGCCCATCGATTACCTCGAAGTCATCTTCGCCGTTGACAGCCCAATACATCACGTTCAGCGGGAAGTCCTTCGCGGCCGTCTCGATCACCGCTTGACGCTGTTTGCCCGTGTAGACGAACTCCCGCTGGTATGGGGGCCTGATGTCGAGCTTACCTCCGTAGGCTCTCGCACCTAGCTCGGAACTGTCCTCGAAGCCATCCGTGAGGTCAGCGACCGTCAGCTGAAGGGGAGTGATCTTCACGGCTATTTCCTTCGGACGAGAAGTCGAGCGAACGTTGACTTGAGTTTGCCATTGATGAGCAGTGCGCCTCGACGGTTAAGGTCTCCAGCGTTAGGTACGTCGGCCCGCGAGTACTCCTTCGTCTTGAGTCCGGAGTTATTATCGCGGTCAGTGATGCCCAAAATCTCGAACTGATCGGGGTTGTAACTGTCCATGAACGTGATTGGGACGCCCATGGCCCCCTCCCAATCCGCAGGGATGTCTTTCAGGCGACTCACTTCGATGGCGTCGTAGTTGTCGTAGTGCGGGTGGAGATCAGGATCGTAAGGCCTCCACAAAATCAGCTCTTCGTGCCTCTTCGCGATATCGAGGTTCGTGAACCAGCTAACGTTCCGAAACTTCACGAGCCCCGTCTGTTCGTCGTAGACGCCCTTCGCGTACTCCTCGCCGGAGTGTGCGGTCGCGAAGTACGCGTTACCTGCCTGAAAGCCGTTGCCCAACCAGATCCGGTTCTCCTTGAAGAGCGGGAACAGCTCCTTGTACGTGACAGCGTTGGTGGGGCCAATGATGACGAACTTCTTGTCGTGCTCCATGAGCTGCGCCACGTATTCTCGAAAGAGCGAGAATGGAGGATTGGTTACCACTACGTCAGCCTGTTTGAGGAGGGCGATGCTCTCTTCGCTGCGGAAGTCGCCGTCGCCCTCGAAGTGGTTGACACCAACTTCATCAAGATCGGGGACCCCACTGCCGTTCTTGTCCCCTTCGTACTCCAGCCAGATCGCCTGCTCGCTGTCCTCGGAGCTGAAGTTGTCGATCTCCTCGCTCTTGTAGCATGCCGCGATCAGCTTCTTCAGCCCTAGGGCTTCGAAGTTGTAACTGAAGTAGTGGAAGAAGTTACTCACGCGCGGATCGTCGCAATTGAGGTACACCGTCTTGCCCTTGAAGTGCTGACGGTAGTGCTTCAGCTCGCGCTCGATGTCACTTAGTTGCGTGTAGAACTCGTCTGCCTTCGCCGCCCGCGCGGCCACCAGATTGCTGTTCTTCGCCATACTTTGACACTAGCGGCGACCTCCGACGTCACCTGCCGCGACGCGACACCGGATGACCCACTGGACACGAGGGGTGGCGGTCTGGTCACACGATCGTTCGAGGTCGTGTCAGAACACCACCACGGAGGCGCGGCGCGCAGATAGAAGCACAGCGATGTCCGGTAAGCGGGGGAGCGCGTGTCGCTCTTCTGCGGCTACTTGTTCGTGACCTGTCCTTCAATAGTGGCCATGACCATCGCGTGGGCGAGTGTCGCCGACCTCGCGACCTTCCGCCACGCCACGGAGGAGGCGGCGCATGATCTTGCCGCCGCTGGTCTTCGGCAATCAGCGACCGTCTCGAATCGCATCGACGGGCTCAGGCGCGCCCCTCGAGGCTGTGGGCATCTTCGCGTGGAGCACCACCCGCCTCGCCCGCAGCTCCGCGATGACGGCGGTGCGAGTAACAGAGGCCCGGCAACATACGCTCACCCCGTGGACCTCTTTGATGCAGTTCAGCAGCCGCGCTGCGAGCATTGCGGCACAGTGATGCACGAGGCTCGCGACGGGTACGCATGCCGATGGTGCGGCGGCTCGGCCCAGCACGCTACCAATGCTCACGACGCGCCCCCTTTCTTTGTCGGGCCATCATTGCCTGGGTGTTGACCTTGCAGGCTGTAGGTGTCGCACACCGTCTGCCCGTCAGGGATTCCCACGGCTGCGTGGCGCCCCGTATTGGTCCTGATAGCTGGGGCCCTCAAGCTCGCGTCATTCGCAAGCAGAGTGCGTTTGGCCGCTGACCCCCCGCGGCCTCGGCAGATAAATGCCGGGGCTATTCGTCGCGCAAGCACCTCGGTAGCCTGACCCCACCCACCCGGGTCGAAGGAGACCGCCATGCGCCAACCCCTCCGCTATGGCATCAACGTTTCCCTCGACGGGTGCGTCCACCACGAGGCGGGCATGCTGCCGGACGCGGAGTCGATGGCGTTCTGGACCGACGAGCTGCGCCGCTCCGACACGCTCCTTTACGGGCGCGGCACGTACGAGCTGATGCAGGGCGCGTGGCGGCGACCCGCGTCAGGACAGTGGCCGGACTGGATGGACGCCAGTGAGGTCGCGTTCGCGGAGGTGATGGATCCGATGCGGAAGGTCGTTGCATCCGCTTCTCTCGACACAGTGGACTGGAACGCCGAACTCCTCCGCTGCGATCTCGTCGACGCGGTGCGGCGGCTCAAGGAGCAGCCGGGGCGGGGGATCTCGCTCGGTGGGGTGCGGGTGCCGGCGGTGCTCGCCGCGGCGGGGCTCATCGACGAGTACGTGTTCGTCGTGCATCCGGTGATCGCGGGTCGCGGGCCGCGGCTGCTCGACGGCGTAGAGCTGACGCTCGAGCTGATCGAGCGGCGGGAGTTCGGTTCGGGCGTCACGGTGCAGCGATACCGGCCGGCGGCATAGCAAGGGCCCCGCGCGGAGTGGTCGCGCGCCCTGGCATCCCGTTTCGCTCGTGAGCCAATCCGCGCGGCCACCGAAACACTCCACGTCACGGCGAACCGGCCGGTCAGCATCCCAAACCCGGCGCTCCACGTCGACGCCGCGAAGAGCTCGGCGCCGCGGAACTGAGCGGGAGCGATAGCGACGCCTGCCGGCAGTTCGGGCGCCCTGCGCTTCATCATCATTACTCGGTCAGCGGCGACCCACGCCTTAATACGCCACCCAGCCGTCGCGGATACTCGCACGTGCGGCGCCTCTGAATCGTCCGTGCAAGTCGTATGCCTGCTCCTCCGTCAGCGATGAAATGTAATCCGCCGCTGCCCTTTGATTTGCGGCATAACCAGACTCCTCTTTATGCGCGAGATCTAGAAGGTCGCGGAATCGCGTGGGCAGACGCTGCTTTCGCTTCTCTGACTCGGTCCACTCGCTCAGATCATGAAAAAGATCTTGGATGACACGCACCTGCCCTCTTTGTAGAGATGCAAGGGAAGGGTCGTTTATCACGAACTGCCACGTGAACTGTTTCAGAAAGTGGACTTCGCGCCGAAACGTCGAGGAGACCGCAAGTGCCCCATCGTCACCCAATCCGGTTCCTGACACGTACCGCTCGATGAGTTCAGAGCCGAGCCTGTTCACGTTCTTTCGGGCATCGACCGTACCGTCGTACCGATCGAGTCCAGGGGGAAGCAGATCCAGCGTGGAGTCGAAGTCCTGTGCAGCGTCTGTGAACGACCAATCGCCATCCTGCCACTCGGCAAGCGCTTGCTCAATGAACTCTGCCTTGCGGGCGGTATCACGACGTAGCACTTCGATGTCGATCAGGCCCGCGCGGTAGAAGTCCTCGAGATCATGGACCGCGTAGCTGATGTCATCCGCCCAGTCCATGATGGCGGCCTCGATGCTCTGCTCCGTGCCTGGGTCACCTTCCATCGCCCTCTCGAACTGGTCGCGCTCAGTCTTGTAGGCGCCCCATTTCTTCTTCGGATCTGCCTTCTCATGATTGCTCATCCACGGGTACTTCAAAATTGCTCGGAGAGTTCGTGGGGAAAGCTCCAAGCCGCGAGTATTTCGCCGCTGGCTGAGCTTCGTCACGATGCGAAAGCTTTGAGCGTTGCCCTCGAAGCCATCGGTCGCACCACACAAATCCTGCAACGCCTTCTCCGCGATATGCCCAAATGGCGGATGTCCCAGGTCGTGCGCCAGTCCAGCCGCCTCCGCAACATCAACATCGACCGTGCTGCCTGGCAAACCACTGCGGGCTTCCGCCATGTCGGGGCGGAAGTTGAGGTACTGAGCGATCCGCCGGCTTAGCTGTGCCACCTTTTGCGTGTGCGTGAGGCGGTTATGGAAGAGTTGCCGCTCGCCGACAGCCACAACCTGTGTTACGCCGGTTAGGCGGCGGTAAGCCGAGGAGTAAAGAATGCGATCGCAATCGTGTGCCCCGGCTGACCGATAGTCATCTGCAGGATTCACGTTCGCGTGCGTCGCAGGCGCCGCGTCACGGTGAACTGGAGCTTGCGCTCGTCGAGCAGCTTCCAGATCGCTTCCCGAGTCAGCTCGGACTGCGTTGGCTCTGCACTGAGGAGATCGGCCAGGGGAACTTCCCGCTCGCCTACGGTCTCCAACACTTTCCGGCTGAGCTCTGCGACAGCTTCGTCAATCCGCTGCCGCTCGCGCCGGCCATGTTCGGTGATTAGGCTCAATCTAGGCTCCTCTTGTTGGTCGCCAGCATCCCAGCGCCTAGTGACTGCCTATCATACGGCTCCGACCTTCAAGACAGCGGAGCGCATCGAGAGACGTAACCCCGAGTCAGCTGCTCAAGAGTCGCCCACTGAGAACGTCCCGTGACGGACACCCAGGACCAGCGTGTCCCAATCCGAGTACGCTGGGCGTGCGAGCCTGACCTGTCGCGCCGCCGATGTCGGCGCCTCCCGACAGGAAACAACGACGCGCTGAAGGGGTGAACGCATGGTCCACTTCCTGTTCGACACCAGTGGACACGCCATCGCGTTCCGCCGGAGTGCTGATGACAAGTTCTTGTGGGATAAGTCCGGCCGATGGATCGGCTGGTTCCCGTGGGGTGATGCCGACGCTGTCGATAAGGAGGGTCGCTACCTGGGAACGGTGATCGGGAATCGGCTGCTGAAGCGCGACTCACAACCGTATAGGGGCTACCCGGGCTACCCGGGCTACCCGGGCTACGCCGGTTACCCGGGCTACGCCGGATACGCAGGATACAGCGGGTACCGGGCCGGTTACAGCGATGTACCGAAGGGCCGCCTCGAAGGTTGAAGACTCTGTGTCCTTCTGCATCGGCAGGACGTTCTCCTTCGTGAAGTCGGCTGCTGAGCGCGGTCGACGCACGAGTGCGCCGGTGTCGGCGTCGAACGTGGCTGACGGGCACGCGGGGGATCGCTAGGTGGGGGTCGAGCTGGGTGGTGGGGTGCGTTCCGCTCGATGTCGAGCTGGAGGGTTCGGTTCCCAACGCCGATGAGCTTGGCGGCATCCTGCAACGTCAGCGCAAGTGAGTTCGCGGACTTGGCTTTCTCTGTCTCTCTTCATCGGCAATGCGTGACGTCTTTGGCACACGCCGTGCGCCGACATCAAGTGCTCGCGAGACGTGTAGTGCCGGTATTGATCAGCCTGCTCGCGGGGTCGGGCATCCAGTAGGCAGGCGACCACGGGTCACTCCGTGACGACCGAAACACTCCACGTCACGCCGAACCGGTCGGTCAGCATGCCGAACCCGGCGCTCCAGGCCGACGCCGCGAGAGGCTCGACGATCGTGGCATCCACCGCCAGGGCATCCCAGTGGCCTCGCAGCTCGTCGAGCGTGGGCGAACTGATCGAGACGAACAGCGCCTGGTCGGTGATCGTCGCGTGGTTCTCGCGGCGGGTGGAGCCGCCGCCGGCGATGCCGCCCTCGGTCTGGCCGGGGATGTCGTACCCCATGAGGCGGAACCCGTTCTCGGCGGCGACGAGGCCGAACACGACCTTGTCGGCACCGGGGATCTCGGCCGGCATCCCGAAATCGGCGTACGTGTTGATGACGGAGTGCCCGCCGAAGACGGACTGGTAGAACTCCAGCGCCGCACGCGCGTCGCCGCGGAAGTTCAGGTGAGGGGTGGTCTGCACGGACATGTCTGCTCCTTGGGTCTCGGGCCGGATCGCCTCGTGCCACGACCATCGCAGCCATGTAGGGCGGTTTCTGTCCTAGACCGGAAATACCCTGGATGCCATGACCACGACATCGCGACTGCTCACCCTGCTGTCGCTGTTGCAGACGCGACGCGACTGGCCGGGGTCGGTGCTCGCCTCGCGGCTCGGCATCACCGACCGCACGGTGCGCCGCGACATCGATCGCCTCCGCGAGATGGGCTATCGCATCGAGGCCACGATGGGTCCGGACGGCGGGTACCGTCTCGACTCCGGCGCCGAGCTGCCCCCGCTGCTCTTCGACGACGACCAGGCGCTCGCCGTGGCGGTCGCGCTGCGCACCGCCCCGGCGCTCGGCGCGGGCATCGGTGAGGCGGCGATCCGCGCGCTCGCGACGATGCGCCAGGTCATGCCCTCACGCCTGCGGCACCGCCTCGACACCCTCGAGGTCACGACGGTCGCGCGGCCGGGGGAGGTGGCATCCATCGGTATCTCTCTCGACGTGCTCGTGACGCTCGCGCAGGCGATCCGAGACCGGGTGACGCTGCGATTCGATTACGGCGACGCGCTGCGGCGGGCGGAGCCGCACCACCTCGCCGTCTCGGATGGCCGGTGGTACCTCGTCGCGTGGGATCTCGACCGCGACGACTGGCGGATCTACCGGGTCGATCGCCTCCAGCCGCGCATCCCGCACGGCGCCCCCTTCACTCCGCGCACGGTGCCCGGCGGAGACGTCGACGCATTCGTCTCGGCCCGGTTCAAGGGAGCGGATGCCAACGCCTGGCCGTGCCGCGGAACGGTTCTGCTGCACCTCCCGGCGCGCGACGTGCTGCCCTACGCCGGTGACGGGACGGTCACCGCGGTCGACCAACACACGTGCACGCTCGAGATGGGCTCGTGGTCGTGGGGAGCGCTCGCCGCGTCGTTCGGGCGGTTCGACGCCGAGATGGAGGTCGTGGGGCCGCCGGAGCTGGCGGAGGCGTTCGGGGTGTTGGCGGAGCGGTATTCGCGGGCGACCTCTGCCCGGTGACGCAGCGGTAGCGGCCCGGTCACACTCCCGGGATCAGCACGTCGATGAGGTACTCCCGCAGCCGGGGAACGTCGACGGTCAGCGTCCGCCAGACGCGGTGCGGGTCGAGGTCGTCGTACTGGTGCGCGGCGAAGTTCCGCATGTCGATGATCTGTCGCCAGGGCTGATCGGCGAACCGTTCGCGCACGTCGGTCGGAATCTTCGCCACCCCCTCACCGATGCGAATCAGCCCCATCTCCGCCGCCCACTGCGCCTGGACGTCCGCGAGGAAGGAATCCTTGCCGCCGGCCACGATCCGCGCGATCACATCGCACACTGAGATAACCCGGTTCCCGGCATCCCTCGCCTTCTGCGCCGCCGGGTTCACACCGGCACCGCCTCGCGCAGGATGCGGTCGCGAAGATCCCCTCGAAGGGTGTCAGATGCCACGATGTCGACTTCCGCGTGCAGGAGGTCTGCAAGTGCGAGGCGCAGACCGATCTCGTCGAGCAGGCCGGCCTCCGGCGTGAAGTCGACCAGGAGATCGATGTCGGAGGATTCGGTGGCCTCGTCGCGGGCCACGGACCCGAAGACGCGCGGGTCGGAGCCGTGATACTCCACGACGATTCGGTGGATCTCGTCGCGGTGGCGGATCAGCCGGTCGCGGAGGTTGCCCGCGAGCGCTCGGCGAAGACGCTCAAGAACCTCGGGGCTCGGCTGGCGTCGGCCGTTCTCGTACGCCGAGATGTTCGGCTGCGGCACCTGCGCGGCGCGGGCGAGCTCGGCCTGGCTCAGGCCGGCCGCTCGTCGCTCCGCACGGATGTCCATATCGACAGGGTATCGCGGGGGTTATCGACGGCGATATAGCAGTGATGTCCGTGACAGGGTATGAGCCCGCGAGGAGGGGGCGCTATGGGGAAGCTCTTGAAGGTCGGCGTCTGGTTCCTGGCGCCGATTCTCGCCACGGCCTGGGTCGCCGTGCTCTCCGGCGCGATCTCGGTGATGGGCACGCTGCGCGGTACGGGGCACTTGGTCAACGCCGCGAGCATCACGACGCTGTCGAGCGCGTTCGCGGTGCTTGTCCTGGCCATCGGGGCGGCCGTGATGGATGCGACGGGGGCGCGGCGGCTCGCGACGGCAACGAGAGTCGGTGCATTCGTCGTGACGGCGGTGGCTCTCGTGGCCGCCGCGGTGCTCATGCACATCGTGCTGAGTGCCTGAGCGCTGAGGTGAGCGGGGCCCCGCGCAGATGGCATCCACCATCCGTGCGAGGCCCCGCTCGACGTCTCAGCCCTGGAGGAACGGGTAGTCCGTGTATCCGCGCTCGTCGGGGCCGTAGACCGACGCCTGGTCGACCTCGTTCTCGTCGGCGCCGCGCTCCCAGCGCGTGACGAGGTCGGGGTTGGCGATGGCGGGGCGCCCCACCGCCACCAGGTCGGCGATGCCGTCCTCGACGGCCGACACGGCCTCGTCACGCGTGGTGACGCGCGAGAAGCCGGTGTTGACGATGAACGTGCCGCCGAAGGCGCGGCGCAGGTCCTGGATCAGGTCGCTCGCGGGGTCGGCATGCAGGACGCTGAGGTACGCGAGGCCGAGGGGTGCGAGGCCGGCGATGAGCGCCTCGTAGGTGGCGCGGGTCTCGGCGTCGTCCTTCTCCCAGACGTCCTGGATGTTGTGCGCGGGAGAGATCCGGATGCCGACACGACCGGCGCCGATCTCGGCCACCACGGCCTCGGCGACCTCGACGACGAAACGGGCACGGGCCTCGGGCGAACCGCCGTAGCCGTCGGTGCGCTGGTTCGACGCGGGGGAGAGGAACTCGTGCAGCAGGTAGCCGTTGGCCGAATGCAGCTCGACGCCGTCGAAGCCGGCATCCACGGCGCGACGGGCGGCGGCGACGAACTCGTCACGGACGGTCGCGAGCTCGTCGGTCTCGAGCGCGTGCGGCACCGGGTAGGCGACCTTCGTGCCGTCGGCGAGGCGGGTCTCGCCCTCGATCGCGATCGCCGAGGGGGCGACGATCCGGTCGGTGCCGGTGATGTCGGTGTGCGAGACGCGGCCGCCGTTCATGAGCTGCATGAACAGCACTCCGCCGTCGGCGTGCACGGCATCCGCCACCTTCGCCCAGCCGGCCGCCTGCGCGTCGGTGACGATACCCGGCTGACCGGGGTACGCCCGCGACTCGGCGCTCGGGAACACGCCCTCGGTCACGAGCAGACCGATGCCCGCGCGCTGCGCGTAGTAGGTCGCGATGAGGTGTCCGGGAACGCCGTCGGCGTCCGCGCGCAAGCGGGTCATCGGGGCGAGCGAAACGCGGTTGCGGACGTCGACGTCGCCGACGGTGGTGGGGCTGAACAGGCTCACGGGTGTCCTTTCGTGGGGGAACAGGGCCGGGTGATCCCAACCCGCGGCGTGCGGCGGGTATTCCTCATCGGCATCGGGACGAGCGGAGGAGAAACGGTGAGCGGAGGACGGATGCCGCGCGGCCCTTCCTCCGCTCGGTGAATCTCCTCCGCTCGTCCGCTGCCGTCGCTCGCATCCCCGGCGGTCGTACGATGGTGCCTCCGAGCCCCACCGGAGGACCCCGCGATGACCGAGAACCCCCTCGCCCACCGGCTCGACTACACGCTCGCCGAACTCGCCGACGGCGCGCTCGCCGCGTCGCCGATCGACCTGTTCCAGCGGTGGCTCGCCGATGCCGCCGACCTTCCCGAACCGAACGCGATGGTCGTCTCGACCGTGGATGCCACCGGCGCGCCGACCTCGCGCACCGTGCTTCTGCGCGGCATCGATGACGACGGGGCGCTCTGGTTCTTCACCAACCGACAGTCGCGGAAGGGGCGCGCGCTGGCGGAGAATCCGGCGGTGTCGGTGCTCTTCCCCTGGTACGCGCTGCAGCGACAGGTCATCGTGCTCGGCACAGCGATCCCGCTGCCGCCCGAGCGCGACGACGCGTACTTCGCGTCGCGTCCGCGCGGGTCGCAGCTGTCGGCCTGGGCGAGCCACCAGTCGGAGACCGTGGCATCCCGCGCCGCCCTCGAGGAGCAGATGGCGGCGGTCGAAGCGCGGTTCGTCGACGGGGCCCCCGTGCCGCGTCCGCCGCACTGGGGCGGCTACCGCATCGAACCGCGCGAGATCGAGTTCTGGCAGGGTCGCCCGTCGCGGCTGCACGACCGGATCGTGTTCACGCGCGACGGCGACGCGTGGGCGGGAGTGCGGCGGCAGCCCTGATTCCCCGGCGGATGCTTGCCTCCGCGGCATCCATCGCGCAGAGTGGGGGAGGATCCGCTCTCTCGTCCCCCCTCGGGAGCAGCCATGACCCCCGTCATCATCCTCGCCCTCGTCGGCGGCGCGTCGCTCGCCGTCACCGCCACCGCTCTGTGGCGCACGCCCGCGACGCGCGACGCGTTGCGGCGGGCTTTCGGCCGCGCCGACTGAACCGAGCCGGACCTACTCCCGCACGCCTCCGCGCGCGGTCAGCGCCGGGATCAGCACCGGAGTGCCGTCGCGGTACGCGCGGTAGTCGGCTCGGTCGCCCCACTTCTCGTCGGCGCGCTTCTCGAGCAGCGGGATGCCGCTGACCCGCGTGAGCAGCAGGATCACGAACAGCGGCGACAGCACCGCCACCCACTGCCAGCCCTGCAGCACCGGCGCGGCCACGACGAACACGCCGACCCACACGAGGATCTCGCCGAAGTAGTTGGGATGCCGCGAGCGCGACCACAGGCCCGTGCGGATGAACTCGCCCCTGTTCGCCGGGTCGGCGCGGAACGCCTGCTTCTGCAGGTCGGCGACGACCTCGACCACCAAGCCGACGATCCACACGACGATGCCGACGATCGCGAACACGTCGAGGGGCGCCCGGTGATCGGCATCCGCGCTCATCGCGATCCACGCGGCCGACGCGGTCAGCGAGACCCACAGGCCCTGGATCGCCCACACCTGCAGGAACCGCAGCGGCTTCGTCTTGATCTCGTCGAAGCGGCCGTCCGATCCGGCGCGGTGCACCCGGGCGAACAGGAACGACCCCAGACGTGCGGCCCACACGACCACCATCGCCGCGAGGATCCAGCCGCGCACATCCTGGCCGGGCGCGAGCAGGGCCACCGCCACCGACACCGCGATGAACGTGAGGCTGCCGGTGAGGTCGAAGAAGCGCTCGGTGCGACGCAGGGCCGAGGGGATGAACACCAGGAACTGGATCAGGAACGCCGCCGCGACCGCGAGGGCGAACACCGGGATGCCGGCGACCCGCGCCCCCGAGAAGCTCCCGGCGACGGCGAGTCCCGCGCCGATCAGCACGGCGACGACCACCGCGATCAGCGCGGATCGGTTCTGCTTCGCGGGCGAGCCGGTGGAGGTGGTGACGGGGGCGCTCATGACGGGGCTCCTCGGTACAGGGATGCGATGGTCTCGGCGGCGCGGTCGACCACCACGGTCCGCTTGATCTTCAGGGTCGGGGTCACCAGCTCGCGGTCGTCGAGGTCGGCGACGACCAGCTCGAACCGGCGCACCTGCTCGCTGCGCGACACCAGCGCGTTCGCGGCGTCCACGGTGCGCTGCAAGTGGGCGTGCAGTCGCGGTTCGTCCACGGCGCGCAGGCCCGCGGGTGTGCCGGCATCGAAGGGCAGACCCGCGGATGCCGCCCACGCGGCCGCCTGCTCGGCATCCAGGATCAGCAGCGCGCTGAGGTACGGCTTCCCCTCGCCGACCACGACGGCGTGCTGGACGAGCGGGTCGGCTTCGACCGCGGCCTCCCAGCGGACGGGGACGATCGTCTTTCCGTTGGAGGTGACGATGACGTCCTTGACGCGCCCCTCGAGGATCAGCCGTCCCGCGTCGTCGAGGCGACCCAGATCGCCGGTGCGGAAGAAGCCGTCGACGAAGGCCTCGGCGTCGTGACGCGGATCGCGGTAGCCCGCGAACACGCCCACGCCTTTCGCGAGCACCTCGCCCTCGTCGCTGATGCGCACGGTGGAACCCGGGAGCGGCAGACCGACGGTGCCGGACGCGATCCGGCCGGGGAGGTTGCCGGTCAGCGGCGCGGTGGTCTCGGTGAGTCCGTAACCCTCGATGACCGGCACGCCGAGCCCCCGGAAGAACAGCGACAGCTCGGCGTCGAGGCTCGCCCCGCCCGACAGCATGTAGTCGACCCGTCCGCCCATCACGGCCCGCAGGCGCCGGTAGAACAGGGTGTCGAAGACGGCGTGACGCACGCGATGCCCGAGCGGGATGCGGCGGGGGAGGCCGGCATCCTCCCGCTCGGCGAGTCGACCGGCGGCGACGGCCGTGGAGCGCGCCCGCGCCCACACGCCCGACAGCCCCTTCTCGGCGGCCTTGTCTCCCGCCGCGGCCTGGATCTTCTGCAGCACCCGCGGCACGACGACCAGGAACGTGGGGCGCAGCGTCGCGAGCGTCGGCACCACGGCGGCGGGATCCGTCAGGTGGGCGATGCGCATGCCGCTGGCGATGCAGATGAGCTGCAGGCCGCGGGCGAGCACGTGCGCCAGCGGCAGGAAGATGATCGTGTTGCCCTCCGGATGCACGACCTCGCGGTAGGCTGCCGCGATGTTCCGCACCTGGCCGAGGAAGTTCGCGTGGGTCAGGACGGCGCCCTTGGGCTCGCCGGTGGTGCCGGAGGTGTAGACGATGGTCGCGGGGTCGTCGTGTCCGGCGCGGGTGCGGCGGTGCTCGAGCTCGTCGTCGGAGACCCCGGCGCCCCGGGCGGAGAGGGCCGGGAGGTCGTCCATGCCCCACACCCCGATGGTCTCGTCGACGGATGCCAGGGCGTCGGTCAGCAGCGCGATGTGCGTCGGGCCCCCGCCGATGCCCACGCGCACACGCGCGTCGGACACGATCGCGGCGACCTGGGAGGCCGAGGACGACTCGTACACGGGCACGACCACGCCGCCGGCGAACCACGTCGCGAGGTCGGCCACCGCCCACTCGTAGCGTGTCGGCGCCATGATGGCGACCGCGTCTCCCGGAGCCAGGCCGACGGCGATCAGGCCCTTCGCGAGGGCGCGCACCTCGGCGAGGAAGGCCGCCGTGGTGATCGGGCTCCAGGCGTCCCCGGTTCCGGCCGTCGGGGGGACCTCGAAGGCGACGTGGTCCGGGGCCGCTGCCGCGCGGCGGACCAAGAGGTCGGTGACGTTCGCGAAGGCGTCCAGGGACACCAGGGCAGGAGTGTGCGACTCGCGCATCGCGGCCTTCCGGTCGGTCGTGCGAGGCCCCGGTCGGCGGCGAGGCTTCGCGGTGCGCGATCCGCGGCACCACCTTCATTTTCGGAGGTGGCGGGCGAACGGATGGGACCTTGACGAAAGGGTCGGGCGTACCGCCGCCTCACGCTTTTGTTGTCGAAACCAACTTAAGCCTTGCGCTCGGTGTCGGATGTGGTCTAGCTTTGCCGTCGAAGCGCTTCCCGGAAGCGCTTAGACAGCAACGAAGGAGTCGCTATGGCAGGGATCGACGAGGTCGCCCGCGCTGCGGGTGTGTCGATCAGCACCGTCTCCTACGCGCTGAGCGGCAAGCGTCCGGTCTCGGTCGAGACCCGCCGCCGCATCCAGGCCGCGGTGCACGAGCTCGGGTACAGCCCCAACGCGGGTGCCCGCATGCTCGCCGGCAGCCAGACGAACATCTTCGCCCTGTCCGAGCCGCTGCGCGCCGACAGTCACGCCCCCAGCCACATGGCGTTCATGCACGCCATGACCGTCGCCGCGCGCCGCAAGGAGTACGACATGCTCCTGCTCACCGACGAAGACGCGTCGGCCGGCATGAAGCGCGTCGCGGCGAGCGGACTCGTGGACGCCATCCTCGTGCTCGACGTCGCCCCCGACGACCCCCGCGTGGAGATCGCGCGCTCCAGCGCCACCCCGACGCTGTTCGTCGGCATCCCGAACGACCACGACGATCTCGTGTGCGTCGACCTCGACTTCGAGCGCGCGGCCGTCGAGGCCGTCGACCGCCTCGCCGACGCGGGGCACCGCGAGATCGGCCTGATCGGCGGGTCGCGGCGGGCGTACGAGAAGTCGAACTTCCCGCCCCGCGTGCGCGCCGCCGTCATGTCGCGCGCGACCGAGCGCGGGGGCAATGCCCGGGCCGTGGCGTCCGGCGAGATCGTCACCGACCGCGCCCACGTGCGGGAGTCGGTGCGCGAGTTCGTCGCCGCCGGCGTCACCGGCATCGTGCTGCACGCCCCGGAAGAGGTGCTGCAGGTCGTGCTCGTCGAACTCGCCGCGCTCGGCAAGAGCGTGCCGGGCGACGTCTCCATCGTGTCGGTCGGCAGCAGCTTCGACACCGACGCGCAGCCCACCCCGGTCGACTCGATCCCGCTGGTGCCCCAGAGCTCCTGCGAGCTCGCGGTCGACCTCGCCATCGAGCTGATCGCCGGACGCCCCGTGGCATCCGGTCTCCATCTCATCCCACCGACCTACCTGGACCGCGGCTCCGTCGCCGCGGCCCCTTCCGCCTGACCCTCCCAACTCCACAGCCTGCGTCGTTCGCCCGTCATCGAAGCGCTTCGACGCATCCGCCCCCGCTAGCGGACACCCACCAACCCAGCGGATCACAGTGAAAGGAGTGCCAACGATGGCACGCACCACCGCACAACGACGCGCGACCCGAACCCTCGCGGCCGTCGGCTCGATCGCCGTCGCCGCCCTCGCCCTCTCCGCCTGCAGCGGAGGAGGAGGCGACGCCGGTTCCACCGACGGCGCCGGCAAGACCCTCACGCTCTGGCACTACGAAGGCGCCGACAGCGCGATGGCCAAAGCCTGGAACGCCGCCATCCCGATCTTCGAGAAGCAGACCGGCGCCACCGTCAAGGTCGAGGAGAAGTCCTTCGAGCAGATCCAGAAGACCGCCAGCCAGGTGCTCGACACCGACGCCGCCCCCGACCTCCTCGAGTTCAACAAGGGCAACGCGACCGCGGGCTTCCTCGCCAGCACCGGCCTGATCGCCGACATCAGCGACGCCGTCACCCAGTACGGATGGGATGCCAAGCTCGCCCCGTCGCTGCAGACCACGGCGAAGTACAGCTCCGACGGCGTCATGGGCGGCGACACCTGGTACGGCGTGCCCAACTACGGCGAGTTCGTCGGCGTCTACTACAACCTCGACGCGTTCAAGGCTGCCGGCCTCGAGGTGCCGAAGACCTACGACGAGTTCACGAAGGTGCTCGACGCGTTCGTCGCGAAGGGCATCACGCCGCTCGCCGAGGCCGGTGCCGAATACCCCCTCGGACAGCTCTGGTACCAGCTGGCACTGTCGAAGGCCGACCGCTCGTGGGTCGACGACTACCAGCTGTACAAGAACCCCGTCGACTGGAACGGCTCCGAGGTGACCTACGCCTCCGACACCCTCAAGCAGTACGTCGACAAGGGCTACATCGCCAAGGACGTCTCGTCGGTGAAGGCCGAGGACGCCGGCGTCTCGTTCATCAACGGCACCTCGCCGATCTTCGTGTCCGGCTCGTGGTGGTACGGCCGCTTCGCCTCGGACGCGACCTTCGACTGGACCCTCTCGGCCTTCCCGGGGTCGAAGCTGTCGCTCGGATCGTCGGGCAACCTGTGGGTCGTGCCCGAGCGCTCGAAGCAGAAGGACCTCGCGTACCAGTTCATCGACATCACGATGAGCCCCGAGATCCAGGCCATCATCGGCAACAACGGCGGCGTGCCCGTCGCGGCCGACACCGCCGACATCACGGATGCCAAGAGCAAGGAGCTCATCGACACGTTCAACGGCATCCTGCAGGACGACGGTCTGTCGTTCTACCCCGACTGGCCCGCGCCCGGCTTCTACGACGTGCTCGTGCAGGAGCTGCAGGGCCTGGTGACCGGTTCGCAGGACCCGGCGACCACCAACGCCAACCTCGGCAAGAAGTACGACGAAGGCACGGCGGACTTCCGCTGATGGCCCTTCTCAACCGACCGGCTGCTCGGGTGGCGCTCCCGCCCGAGCAGCCGGCCATCCCCCAACGCCGCGGCGGCACCGCCGGGTACTGGCTCTACCTGCTGCCCGGCTTCGTGCTGCTGCTGGTGATCGTCATCGTCCCCCTCCTGTGGAACGTGCTGCTCACCTTCACGAAGTGGCGCGGTGTCGGCGACCCCGAGTTCATCGGCCTCGACAACTGGGTGAAGCTCCTCGGCGACGAGGACTTCTGGACCTCCTTCACCAACTCGGTGTGGATGGTCCTCGCGATGGTGGTGGTCCCCACCGTCATCGGCCTCGCCGTCGCCGCGCTGCTGTTCGACGTCGTCGGTCGGAAGTTCGGCGGCAAGGTCGGCAGCTTCCTCCGCGCCACCTACTACCTGCCGCAGATCCTCCCCATCGCCGTGGCCGGCATCGTCATCGGCTGGATCGTCCGGCCCGGCGACACCGGCGCCCTCAACCAGATCCTCGGCAGCCTCGGCATCCCCTCGTACGACTGGCTCGGACAGATGCCGTCGGCGCTCATCGTGCTCATGGTCGTGCTCGTGTGGGTGCAGATCGGCTACCCGGTCGTGGTGTTCATGGCCGCCCTGCAGCGCGTCGACCCCGAGCTGTACGAAGCCGCCGAACTCGACGGGGCCAACTGGTTCCAGCGGTTCACCGCGATCACGGTCAGCATCATCCGCCCCGAGATCTTCGTCGTCACCCTCACCTGCACGATCGCGGCGCTGAAGGTCTTCGGACCCGTGTACGTCATCACGCAGGGCGGGCCGGCCGGATCCACCATCGTCCCGGCGTACTACGCCTACCTCGAGTTCTTCACGAAGCGGAACGTCGGCTACGGCGCGACCATCGCGACGGTGCTGACGATCCTCGTCGTCATCGTGTCGATCGTGTTCATCCGCGTGCAGACCTCGCTCGAACGCAAGGAAAGGGCCGGACTGTGACCGCCACCGCCGTCATCACCACCGGACGCCCGCCGCGGCGCAGCGGCCGGGGTGGCATGACACGTCGTCGTCCCGTCGACTGGCTGCTGCTCGCGCTCGTCGTCGTCGGCGCGCTGCTCGTGCTCGCGCCGTTCTACCTCGTGCTCGTGAACTCGTTCAAGTCGCCGGTCGACTACGCCACGTCGGGTCCGCTCGCTCTGCCGCAGCAGCTCGACTTCGGCGGGATCATCGACTTCTGGAACCGCGTCGACTTCCCCCGCAAGGTCGGCAACTCGATCCTCATCTCCGGAGTCGTCGCGGTGCTGGCCGTGGGCATCTCGATGCTCAACGCCTTCGCGATCGGCATCGGACGCGTGCGGGGTCGCACGGGGATCGTGCTGCTGTTCCTGCTCGCGAACCTGCTGCCGCAGGAAGCGCTCCTGTACCCGCTGTACTACATGTTCAAATCCGTCGGCCTCTACGACAACCTGCTGTCGGTCATCATCGTCTTCACGGTGATCCAGGCGGCCTTCGGCACGTACCTGCTGTCGTCGGTGTACGGCACGTTCCCCCGCGAGATCCTCGAGGCCGCGTCGATCGACGGCGCGACCCGCTGGCAGATCCTGTGGCGCGTCGTCTTCCCCATCAGCCGCCCGACCCTGTCGGTGCTCGTCATCTTCTTCTTCATCTGGACGTGGAACGAGTTCCTGATCCCCCTGACGTTCCTGGCATCCAATGACAACCAGACCGTCCCCGTGGCCATCAGCGTGCTGCAGGGCGACCGGTTGATGGATGTCACCACGATCAGCGCCTCGGCCCTGCTGGGCATCATCCCGACCCTGATCTTCTTCCTGATCTTCCAGCGCACGCTCACGCGCGGCATCACGGCGGGGGCCGTGAAGTGAGGATCTTCCCCTTTTCGTCTACGCCGACCCGCGGCATCACGGCAGGAGCAGTCACGCAATGAAGTTCACCGATGGTTTCTGGCTCATGCGGCCGGGTGTCACCGTCGACTACGCCGCCGAGGCGTACGACATCGCGCCCACCGACACCCCTGACGGGCCGGGGCTGATCGTGCACGCCCCGACGAAGGTCATCGCCAAACGCGGCGACGTGCTCAACCGCAGCGTCCTCACCGTGACGCTGTCGTCGCCGCTCGAGGGCGTCGTGCGGGTGCGGGTCGTCCACCACGACGGTGCCCGCCGACCGGTCGGTTTCGCCCTGCCGGGTGCGGTGGTGGGCGGGGGGAGCGTCGACGTCGAGGCCGGCACGCTCACCGCGGGGCGGCTCACCGCGCGGGTGGCGCCGGGAGCGCCGTGGGACCTGTCGTTCGAGGTCGATGGGACGCGCGTCACGGGCAGTGGCATCCGGTCGCTCGGTCGGGTCAGCCTCGCCGAGGGCGCCGACGTCGAGACCGGGGTGATCGGCAACGCCGGCGCCGACACGGGCGTGCCGTTCTCGCGGCACTTCGTCCACGAGCAGCTCGACCTGGGCGTCGGCGAGGCGATCTACGGCCTCGGCGAACGTTTCGGGCCCGTCGCGAAGAACGGGCAGACCGTCGACATCTGGAACGCCGATGGCGGCACCTCGAGCGAGCAGGCCTACAAGAGCGTGCCGTTCTACGTGTCGTCCGGCGGGTACGGCGTGCTCGTCAACGACCCCGGCCACGTGTCGTTCGAGATCGGCTCGGAGAACGTCGAGCGCGTGCAGTTCTCGGTCTCGGGCGAGGCGCTGGAGTACTTCGTGATCGCCGGCCCGACCCCGAAGGAGGTGCTCGAGCGCTACACGGCCCTCACCGGGCGGCCGCCCGTCGTGCCGGCGTGGTCGTTCGGGACGTGGCTGACGACGTCGTTCACCACCGACTACGACGAAGCGACCGTGAACTCGTTCATCGACGGCATGGCCGAGCGCGACCTGCCGCTGTCGGTGTTCCACTTCGACTGCTTCTGGATGCGCGAGTTCAACTGGACCGATTTCACGTGGGACGAGCGGGTGTTCCCGGATCCGGATGCCATGCTCCGGCGCCTCCACGACCGTGACCTGCGCGTGTCGGTGTGGATCAACCCGTACATCGCGCAGCGCTCGCCGCTGTTCGCCGAGGGTGTCGAGCACGGCTACTTCGTGCGGCGGCCGGACGGGACGCCGTGGCAGTGGGACCTGTGGGTGCCGGGCATGGCGCTCGTCGATTTCACGAACCCGGATGCCGTGCGCTGGTACCAGTCGTACCTGCGGCGCCTCATCGCGCAGGGGGTGGACTGCTTCAAGACCGACTTCGGCGAGCGGATTCCCACCGACGTCGTGTACTTCGACGGCACCGACCCCGAGCGCATGCACAACCTCTACGCGCAGCTGTACAACCAGGCCGTGCACGAGGTGCTCGTCGAGGAGCGGGGCGTCGGCGAAGCCGTGCTGTTCGCGCGCTCGGCGACGGCCGGCGGGCAGACGATGCCCGTGCACTGGGGCGGCGACAACTCCTCGACGTTCGCGTCGATGGCCGAGACGCTGCGCGGCGGTCTGTCGCTCGCGTGGAGCGGCTTCTCGTTCTGGAGCCACGACATCGGCGGGTTCGAGGGCACCCCCGACCCCGCCGTGTTCAAGCGGTGGATCGCCTACGGGATGCTGTCGTCGCACAGTCGCTTCCACGGCTCGGACTCGTACCGGGTGCCGTGGGCGTTCGACGACGAAGCCGTCGACGTGACGCGGCAGTTCTCGCGCCTGAAGCTCCGGCTCATGCCGTACCTGTACGCTGCGGCGCGCGCGGCGGCGTCCACTGGCGTTCCGATGATGCGGCCGATGGCTCTGGAGTTCCCCGACGACCCGACGACGCTGCACCTCGACCGGCAGTACATGCTCGGACCCGACGTGCTCGTGGCGCCGGTGTTCTCGGCATCCGGGGACGTGACTTTCTACCTGCCGCCGGGGGAGTGGACGCACCTGCTCTCGGGGGAGCGGGTCACCGGCGGAGTGTGGCGTCGCGAGACGCACGGCTTCGACTCGCTGCCTCTGTACGTGCGGCCGGGCGCGGTGCTGCCCTGGGGGGCGCGCGAGGACCGGCCCGACTACGACTACCTGGACGGGTTGACGCTGCGGGTCTTCCCGGGGGGTTCGGGCGTGGCCGAGGTGACCGTGACGGCTCCCGACGGGCGGACGGAGACGTTCCGCGTGGACCGTGCGGAGGTGACAGAGTAGCCGGACCATGTCTTCCCCGCTCCCGTCGCTTCACGAGGTCGCACCGGGGGTGCTCGTCGCCACCAGTCGTGTCATGCAGATGAACACGACGGTGGTGACGGCCTCGGGTCGCGCATTGCTGATCGATCCGGGCTGGATGCCGGATGAGCTCGACGCGCTCGCGGCTTCCTTGCGCGAGAAGGGTCTGACGGTCGCCGAGGGATTCGCGACGCACGCGCATCACGATCATCTGCTGTGGCATCCCTCCTTCGGTGAAGTGCCGAGGTGGGCGTCGGCGCGGACGGCCGAGCTCGCGCGTGCGGAAAGGGATGCTCTGGTCGCGGCGCTCGGGCCGGAGTTCCCTGGTGACCTGGTCGAACTGATGGGGCGAGTGGATGCCGGCTCCCCCACGTTCGACGTCGAGCTCGTCGTGCACGACGGGCATGCCCCGGGGCACACGGCGGTCTGGCTCCCGGGGTCGCGCGTGCTGGTCGCGGGCGACATGCTCAGCGACGTCGAGCTGCCGTTGCCGTTCGACCCGGACGACGTTCCGGCGTACGAGCGGGCGCTCGACGTGCTGGCGCCGTACGCGCGCGCGGCGCGGGTGGTGATCCCGGGGCACGGCAACGTCGGCTCGGACGCTCACGCGCGGCTCGAGGCGGACCGGCGATATCTCGCCGACATGCGGCGGGTCGGCGAGTCGACCGACCCGCGCCGCGCGAACTCCGGCATGGAAGACGAGTACGCGCGGCTCCGCGAGCTGCTGGCGTAGGTGCCGGCTCGCCACGCTGCGGAAGAGTCGGCGCAGCCGCGTGACTGCCTCGCTCCGCGCAGTTCTGGCGTGTGATCCGAGATACGTGACGCAGGCGCGCGCGACCGCGCGGATGCGCCCACGTCCGGTTTCAGAACGGTGCCGGTTCGCGTTCATGGTCGGTCGGGGGTGGCGGGTCGGTCGAGGGCTGCGGCGAGGTGGGGTCGTCAGGGCGGAATCTGACCGCGGGTGAATAGGGCAGCGGTTCGTCGATGTAGACGCATCCGGTGGGGGAGGTCCACTCGAGTACCCCGGCGGGGAGTTGATGGACTTTCCAGCGGGTGAACTGCTTCTGGGTGTGGTGTCGCTGGCAGAGGTGGGCGAGGTTGGTGACGTTGGTGGGGCCGCCGAGGGCGTGGTCTCGGGTGTGGTCGACTTCGCAGCGGACGGCGGGGGTGGTGCAGCCGGGCCAGCGGCAGTGGCGGTCGCGGGCGCGGAGGTGTCGGTCGATCGCGGTGGTGCGGGCGTAGGTGTCCGTGTGGAGCACGGCGCCGGTGACGGGGTGGGTGAGGACCCGGTCCCAGGGCAGCGGGGTGGCGTCGGCGAGGGCGCGGGCGGTGTCGGCGTCGATGGGTCCGTGTCCGACGAGGGTGGCGGGGTCGGAGTTCTCGGTGCCGGGGTGCCGCATCGTCAGCGCGGGAACGACGACCTGCACGCGCGCGCGGATCGCCCCGAGGACACCGGGGCCGTCATCGGCGCGGGTGGGGTCGGCGTCGGGTGCGGCGGTCAGGAGGAGATCGGCGAGGATGTCCGCGCGGACCTGATCGGCCGTACG
>NZ_MKTP01000004.1:0-217876 GCF_001898305.1 Microbacterium sp. 71-36 | reverse complement strand
TCCGCCCACCCGCCGCTGCCCGCGGCCCCACCCTCGGCGCCGTGCGTGTTGACGGCGATCCCGGTGCCCGCGGGAGACTGCGGCCCCTCTCGCGGGGTGTCCCGGCGTGCGTCGATGATCGCGGCGCTCTGTTGCACGAGTCGGTCGTAGATCCCCACCGCCAGCACGGTCGGGAGCGTCGCGATCAGGTCGGACATCCCGTCGACCCCGGGAACGACGCGGACGCACCGGGTCTCTCGGCCGCGTCGGTGGCGTTCGGTGAGGGTGGTGGGCTGCAGCGCCTCCGCCAACGCCGCCAGTCGCGCCTTCAACCGCCCGGGGCTCAGTCCTTCGGCGGTGGTGACGGCGAGGACGTCGAACTCCGCCCGACGCTCCGGCGGCAGTGGGGTCCCGGCATCCACGATCACCCGCACGTGCGCGTGGGCCAGGGCCCCCGCTTCCCACGCGTCCAGGGTGACGGGGAAGTCGTCGGTGAGGGTCATCGCCTGACCGATCTGTCCCTGCACGGCGCGATCGGACAGGTGTGACGCGGCCGCGATCTCGGACGCGACCTCCCGCAGCGCCATCTCGGCCGCCCGCGACACCGCCCGCAGCCCCGCGGAAGCATCGAGGGCGAGGTGCCCCGCCCGGGCTAACGCCCGCACCCGCCGGGCCTCGGCGGAGGCGACCTCGGCATCCACTCCCCGCACCTCGACCAGCACCGCCGACAGGGCGACAGCCCCGTCATCGGGGAGCGGTGAACGCGAATCGAAGGACATGCATGCATGCTAGCGAGGGGGTCCGACATCAGAGCGGGCTCGAACGGGCGACGGGGGATGGATCCCGTCGTCTGTGGGTTGTGGAGGAGCCTTAGCCATCCCGGGAACAGCATCTGACCTGGGAAAAGAGTGAACCGGGTGAAATCTCCCGCAGCTACTCGCCCGCCGCCAGGGGGCGCGACCAGGCGACCTCCCGTCCCAACTGGCCGGTCTGCCGGAAGAGCCGCACCTGGTGCGTGTCGGCCAGGACTTCGGCGAGCTCGTCGCGATCGGCGGGTTCGAACCCGAGGCTCTGCCAGAACGGACCCGAACGCCGGCTGAACAGCCACGCCCTGCGCGCGCCTTCCTCGGCCGCGCGCGCGAGCGCGAAGGTCGCGAGGGCACTCCCGCGACCGCGTGAGCGCTGGTCCGCACTCACCGCGACGCTGCGGATCAGCGCGTGGTCACCGTCGCCGCTGATCTCGTAGCCGGTGCTGCCGACGATCACGCCCGTGCCGTCGTGCGCGAGCCAGAGCCGCACGCTCGCGGCATCCAGGCCGCTCCGCGTGAGATCCACCTCGCCGAGGAACGCCGTGAGTGCCTCGATGTCGTCCGGCCCGCACCGCTCGAGATCCACCCCCTCAGTCAAGCACTCTGCCGTGGCGGACCCGTGGCCGGGCCCGGCGCCCTCGCTCGTGCGGCGTCGAGCGTCCAGGACACGCCGTTGGCGGGGGTCGCGATGCGGCGTGTCCTGGACACTCGCCGGGGTGATGCGAGGCCGTGGCGAGCGCGCGGCGTTGAGTGTCCAGGACACGCGGATGCCACGGCATCCCGTCCGCGTGTCTTGGACACCGAGCGCGAGCCCGGAGCCCGAGCCCGGCCCCCCCCGGCACCGCCGGGACCCCCACCCGACCCCGCCGCACCCCTACGCCCCGAGAACACCACCGCCCGGAAAACACCACCGCCCCGTGGCATCCACAGGACACCACGGGGCGGAAGTGCGCGCGTCAGAGCGTCGACGCGAAGGGGTCGAAGCCCTCGTTGAGCAGCGGCACGGGGGCCACGGTGCTGCCGATCTCGAGCGTCTGGCCGGTGGCGGACGACTCCTCGGCCGACAGCATGACGTCGAGCACGTGGAACCCGAGCTCGCCCGTGGCGATGTGCGGACGGTCGGCGGCGATCGAGCGGGCCATGTCGAGCACGCCCATGCCGCGGCCGACGACGGTGCCCTCGTTGGGGATCTCGACCCAGTCCTGCTCGAAGCGCATGCCGTCGCGGATGACGCCCAACGGCTTCACGTACGCGATGCGGCCGTCGAAGCGGTTGGGGTCCGGCAGCACGATCGAGCCCTCGGTGCCGTGGATCTCGAGCACGCCGTGGCGCTCGAGCGCGGAGTCGAAGCTCATCAGGTGCGTGCCGTGCTGGCCGCCCGCGAACGACGACAGCACCTGGATGCTCGAGGGGACCTCGACCGGGAACGTTTCGCCCGCGCGGGGTCCGGCGTGGATCGTGCGCTCGAGGCGCGGGCGCGAACCGCGCGCGGTCACCGCGGCGATCGGGCCGAGCAGGCTCACCAGGGCCGAGAAGTAGTACGGACCCATGTCGAGCAGCGGACCCGCACCGCGGGCGAACAGGAACTCGGGATCCGGATGCCACAGGTCGGGGCCCTGCGTCTGGAACGACGTCTGCACGAACATCGGCTCGCCGATGACGCCCTTCTGGATCGCGCGCTTGGCGGACTGGAATCCCGGTCCGAGCAGGGTGTCGGGCGCGGAGCCGATGCGCAGGCCCGCGGCATCCGCCTGCGCGAGGAGGGCGCGGGTCGCGTCGCGGTCGAGGCCGATCGGCTTCTCGGTCCAGACGTGCTTGCCCGCGGCGATGGCGGCCGACGACACCTCGACGTGCACCTGCGGGATCGTGAGGTTCACGACCAGATCGACGTCGGGGTTCGCCAGTACGTCATCGGGGGTGCCGGCGGAGGGGACGCCGTGCTCCTCGGCCTTCGCCCGCGCGCGGTCGGGCAGCAGGTCGCCCACGGCGACGACGTTCACGTCGGGGAACGACGTGAGGTTCTCGAGGTACGTCTGGCTGATGACGCCTGCGCCGATGACGCCGACTCCGAGGGGCCGGGTCATGCGACGAACCCGCCGTCCTTGAGGAATGCCAGGCTCGCGGCGATGTCGGCGAACACGTCGCCGGGGGCGCGGTCGTACTCAATCACGGCGTAGCGGATGCCGCTGCCCGCGCGGAGCGACTCGGCGAGCGGGACGTCGGCGGTGCCGGCGTGGCGCTGGTCGAGCGTCGCGGTCGACAGCTCGGCGGCGTCCGGACCCCAGGGGTTGGATGCCGGGACGACGCCGTCCTTGACGTGCACGGCCGTGAGGCGGTCGCCGAGCTTCGCGACGAGGGCGGGCACGTCCTGGCCGCCGGTCAGCGCCCAGAACAGGTCGAGCTCGAGCTGCACGCGCGCGTCGGTGAGCGACACGAAGCGGTCGTAGGCGGTCTGCCCGTCGAAGTCGGCCACGAACTCCTGCGCGTGGTTGTGGTAGCCGACGCTCAAGCCGAACGTCGCGGCGACGTCGGCGGCGCGGTTGAGGCGCTCGGCGATGTCGGCGACGCCGTCCTCGGTGAGCCAGCGGTCGGCCGAGACGAACGGGTCGATGACCGTCTGGATGCCGATCGTGGCTGCGGCCTCGAACACGACCTCGGGTGCGGGCGTGGGGATCGAGCCGTCGGGCGTCCACAGTTCGTCGCTGAGCAGCGGGGCGTGGCCGGTGGGGGAGGCCAGGCCGCTGGCATCCAGGGCCGCGCGGATCTCGGCGGGGCGGTCGACGAACGCGAACGCCTCGACGTTGCGGAGGCCGAGGGCGGCGAGCTTGTCGAGCGAGCCCGACATGTCGGCCGAGAACTCGGATGCCAGCGTGTACAGCTGCACCGAGGCTTCTGGGAGGGAGGTGGTCATCGGAGTCCTTCTACAGATCGTCGTTGAGGGCCGAAGGGGCCGTGTCGTCACTCTAACCTCCATGTGGAGGTTACGCTAGTCCCGACGGATGCGAGAAGGTGGGCGGATGAGCGAGGATGCCACGATCGGCCGCCCCGGGCAGCGGCGGCGAGGTGTCGAACGACGTCAGGAGATCCTCGACCGGGCGATCGAGGTGTTCCGTCGCCGCGGCGCGGACGGGACGTCGCTGCGGCGCATCGCCGAGTCGATCGGCGTCTCGCACGCCGCGCTCCTGCACTACTTCGACTCGCGCGAGCAGCTCCTCGTCGCCGTCTACGACCACGCCGCTGCGAAGCAGGCCGAGGCGGAGGCGGCGCATCCGGTGGACGGGGGTGTCGAAGGCATGATCGCCGCCGCGACCGCGAACGTCGAGGTTCCGGGGTTCGTGCAGCTCTACTCCACCCTCGTCGCCGCCGCGCTCGAGGTAGACAGCGGCGTCGGCAAGGACTACTTCACGACCCGTTTCGAGCGGCTGCGCGCCGAGCTCGGCGAGACGTTCCGCGCGCAGCAGGCCGAGGGGCGGATCCGCGACGACGTGTCGGCGGACCACCTCGCGGCGCTGCTCATCGCGGCATCCGACGGTCTGCAGATCCAGTGGCTGCTCGACGCGTCCGTGGGCCTGAGTGACACGCTGCGCACGTTCGGGATGCTGCTGCAGGCGCCGCGCGGCTGACGGGCGCCGGAGTCGTGCCGGCGCGGTTTCCCGGCATCCTCGTCCCCCGTGTGGCCGGGTCGGGGGTGCGGAGGCGGTGGTCGAGCGGAGGAGATTCGGCGGAGGGAGGGCCCTTCAGCCGCGACCGGTCCTCCGCTGCCCGGATCTCCTCCGCTCGCCGCGTGTCCGCGGGGAGACGAGGGCGACGGCGCCTCAGTCGGCGTTCTCGATCAGGTGCAGCTGGGTGCCGTCCGTGTCGATGAGGAACCCCGCCCGCTGCCCCCATGGCTGCATCCGGACGGGATGGAGTCGGGGACGCCCGGTCGTCGTCTCGGCGACGCCGGATGCGGCGATCCGCTCGTACAGGTCGTCGAGATCATCGACGCGGAGGCTGCACATGAAGGAGCTCTCCTCGGGCACCAGGTCGGGGTGCGGGAAGAACTCCAGTCGGAGCTCTCCGCGCCGAAGGATGAGCCACTGATCGTCGCGATACTCCCGTGCGAACCCGAACGCGCCGTAGAAAGAGGCCGTCGCGTCGAGATCGCGAGACGGCAGGTTGGGAACCGCGTGGTCGGACATGGGCGAAGACTACTGACTCGCGGATGCCACGGCCCGCGGTGCTCGTCAAGCCCGGCGTCTCTCAGGCTTCTCTACATCACGAACGGGTAACGTTCCGGGTCTGCGCGGCCTTCGCGCCGCCGACGCGAGCGTTCCGGGAGGCGATGACCAGCATGACCACCACGACGGCTCCCCGTCCCGACGTCCGGGCTCTGGCATCCGGTCGTCCGCCGGCCGCGCGGCACCTTCCCTCGCTCACGGGACTCCGCTGGCTCACCGCGATGCTCATCTTCGGCCACCACCTCATGGCTGTGGAGTACTTCGGCGGGCGCGCGGGCGACCTGTGGGGATTCGTCTTCGAAGCCGGGAAGACCGGCGTCACGCTGTTCTTCATCCTGTCCGGGTTCGTGCTGGCGTGGGGGTACAAGCCCGCGCAGACGGCACGCTCGTTCTGGCTGCATCGCGCCGCCCGCATCTATCCGCTGCACGTCGTGGGCGTGATGCTGGCGGTGATCGCCGCCGCCACACTGATTCCCGAGATCCGCACCGACGGCGTCGCGCCGCTCGGTGCGAACGTGCTGCTGCTCAGCGGGTGGGTTCCCGACTGGTGGCAGGCGGGGAATCCCGCGAGCTGGTCGCTGGTCTGCGAGGCGTTCTTCTACCTGACCTTCCCGCTGGTGATCCGCCTGGTCGCCGGGCGTTCGGCCCGCGTCCTCTGGGCCGTCGCGGCCGGGGCGCTCGTGCTCGTCGCCCTCGCCCCCGCGATCGCCGCCGGCTCGCCCGTGCCGATGTCCGCGGCATCCACCCCGCTGCTGCGGCTGCCCGAGTTCGTCCTGGGCGTGGTGCTGGCGCTGCTGATGAAGCAGACGGCGTGGCGTCCGGCGTCGCTCCGCCTCGCGGTGCCGCTCGCGGTGCTCGGGTACGCCGTTTCCGAGGCGCCGGCGCTCCCCGGCACCGACATCCACCCGGGCCTCACGATCACCGTCGGCGGTTTCGCGCTGCTCGTCGCCGCGCTCGCGTCGGCCGACGCGCACCGTTCGTCGACGTTCCTCGCCGGCCCGGTGTGGCAGGAGCTCGGACGCCTGTCGTTCGCGTTCTACCTCGTGCACCTGCTCGTCATCGCGTCGGTCTCGTCGGCGTGGCCCGACGGACACCCGGAGTTGCACTGGCCCCGTGCCATCGGACTCGCCGCGGTGGCGTTCGCGATCTCGCTCGGCCTCGCCTGGGTGCTGCACCGGGGAGTCGAGGTCCGCATGCAGCGCGTGCTGCTGCGCTTCGACCCCGACCGGCGGGCAGCATCGGCTCCGCGCGCGGTGGATGCCGCGGCGGTGGCGGTGCGCTGACCCGGCGCCGCGGCACCGCACTCGGCCGCGCGCTGAGAACAGGCGATTCGCCGAGGACAGGACGGATCTCGCGCGATGCGGCCTGTTCTCGTGGCATCCCCTGTTCTGGCGAACGGATGCCAGGACGCTTGGCCGCGCCGGCACCCGCGGCTAGAGTCGCCGGATGGTGGCAATGGGCGGGCTCCACGTGATCGTTCTCCTGCTGGCGTGGGCCGTCGGCCTCGCGGTGATCGGCGGAGCGGTGTACTTCGCCGTGCGACTCGCGGTGACGCACGCGCTCAAGTCGCACACGCGGTGGGTCGACAACGGCAAACCCTGACGCCCGCGCCGCGTCGCGTCGCGTCGAGGACACGCGTCGACGCCGCGCGTGAAGCGTTGAGTGTCCAGAACACGCGGATGCCGCGCGCTACCGCCCGCGTGTCGTGGACACCGAGTCGGGTGGGCCCGCCCCGGGTGCCTCCCAGCCGCGCCTCGGTACACTCTTCCGTGCCCGAAACACTCCCGACACCCGATCGCGAGGCCGGCCGCGTGGCATCCATCGATCCCCACGAGCTCGAGATCGCGCTGCGCGTGCTCGACGCGGCCTCGGCCCTCGACCCCGAAGACCCGGCCTACATCGCGCTGCGCCGGCAGACCGGGAAGCTCTACAAAGACGTCAAGCGGCAGTCCCGCAAAGAGAAGCGCCAGCGGATCGCCGACGCCGACAAAGCCGTGGTCGCCGCCACCGCGACCGGGGCGGCCGACCGCATCGACGACGAGACGCGCGGCATCCCGCTCGCGACCCGCGTCGAGACGCCGTACGCCGGCGAGCTGATCAAGCCGCGCAACTGCTACATCTGCAAAGAGCTCTACACGCTCGTCGACGCCTTCTACCACCAGCTGTGCCCCGACTGCGCGGCGATGAGCCACGCCAAGCGCGACGCGCGCACCGACCTCACCGGCAAGCGCGCGCTGCTCACCGGTGGCCGCGCGAAGATCGGCATGTACATCGCGCTGCGCCTGCTGCGCGACGGCGCCCACACGACGATCACGACCCGCTTCCCGCGCGACGCGGTGCGGCGCTTCTCGTCGCTGCCCGACAGCGCGGACTGGCTGCACCGGCTCAAGGTCGTCGGCATCGACCTGCGCGACCCCGCCCAGGTGATCGGGCTCGCCGAGTCGGTGGCATCCGATGGCCCGCTCGACATCCTCATCAACAACGCCGCGCAGACCGTGCGGCGCTCGCCGGGTGCGTACAAACCCCTGGTGGATGCCGAACTCGCACCGCTCCCGGACGGACCGCTGCCCGAGCTGGTCACGTTCGGCCACACCAACGATGCGCACCCGCTCGCGCTGGCGCAGTCGGTGTCGGCACACCCCATCCTCGCGTCGGCCGCGCGCACGGCCGAGGAGCTGACGGCCGAGGCGATGGCCGCGGGGTCGTCGTCGCTGGAACGCCTGATGACGGGAACCGCGATCGACGCCGGCGGACTCATCCCCGACGAGGACCGCATCAACAGCTGGACGCAGCACGTCGACCAGGTAGAACCCCTCGAGATGCTCGAGGTGCAGCTGGCGAACATGACGGCGCCGTTCCTGCTGGTGAGCCGGCTGCGTCCCGCGATGGCGGCGTCGACGGCGCGGCGGAAGTACATCGTCAACGTCTCGGCGATGGAGGGCGTCTTCGGGCGCGGATACAAGGGGCCCGGCCACCCGCACACGAACATGGCCAAGGCCGCCCTCAACATGCTCACGCGCACGAGTGCCCGCGAGATGTTCGAGTCCGACGGCATCCTGATGACCGCCGTCGACACCGGCTGGATCACCGACGAGCGCCCGCACTTCACCAAGGTGCGTCTGGCCGAGGAGGGCTTCCACGCCCCGCTCGACCTCGTCGACGGCGCCGCCCGCGTGTACGACCCGATCGTGCGCGGCGAGGCCGGCGAAGACCTCTTCGGCATCTTCTTGAAGGACTACCGCAAGAGCTCGTGGTGAGGTGACGGCGCTGGGTCGCGCGTGACCTGCTGCCCAGTGTCCAAGACACGCCGTTGGCGGGGGTCGCGATGCGGCGTGTCGTGGACACTCGCCGGGTCGACGGTGTCGTCGGGTGCGCCCGTCGCCCGCGCCCTCGACACTTCGGTTATCGAGCAGTAACCTGAATTCAGTTACAGACCGATAACCCAACGGAGGGTCGTCATGGCGCAGGACTACCGCGCGCTCGTCGAGGAGCTGCGCGAGAGGCGCGCGGTCGTGGCCGAAGGCGGGCCCGAGAGGGCGCGCGAGCGCCACACCGCCCGCGGCAAGATGCTCGCCCGCGACCGGATCGACGCGCTGCTCGACCGCGGCAGCCCGTTCCTCGAGGTCGCGCCGCTCGCGGCGTTCGACATGTACGGCGGCGACTGTCCCGCCGGGGGAGTGATCGCCGGGATCGGCCTGGTCCACGGTCGGCACGTGATGGTCGTCGCCAACGACGCGACGGTGAAGGGCGGGACGTACTACCCGATCACGGTCAAGAAGCATCTCCGCGCGCAGGAGATCGCGGCGGAGAACCGCCTCCCCTGCGTGTACCTCGTCGACTCGGGCGGGGCGTTCCTGCCGATGCAGGACGAGGTCTTCCCCGACCGCGACCACTTCGGCCGCATCTTCTACAACCAGGCGCGGATGTCGCGCGACGGCATCCCGCAGATCGCCGCGGTGCTCGGCTCGTCGACCGCGGGCGGGGCGTACGTGCCGGCGATGAGCGACGAGACGGTGATCGTACGGAACCAGGGCACGATCTTCCTCGGCGGGCCGCCGCTGGTGAAAGCCGCGACCGGCGAGGTCGTGAGCGCCGAAGACCTCGGCGGCGGGGTCGTCCACACCCGGGTCTCGGGCGTCGCCGACCACCTCGCCGAGAACGACGCGCACGCCCTCGAGATCGTGCGCGACATCGTCGCGACACTGCCGCCGCCCGAACAGCGGATGCCAGCACCCGCCGCCGAACCCGAGAAGGACCCGCGAGAGCTCGAGGACGTCGTGCCGGTCGAACTCACCACCCCCTACGACGCCCGCGAGATCCTCACGCGCATCGTCGACGCCGGCAGCATCCACGAGTTCAAACGCGAGTACGGCGAGACCCTCGTCACCGCCTTCGCCCGCATCGAGGGGCACCGCGTCGGGATCATCGCGAACAACGGCGTGCTGTTCGGAGAATCGGCGCTCAAGGGCGCGCACTTCATCGAGCTGTGCGATCAGCGCGGCATCCCGCTGGTGTTCCTGCAGAACATCGCCGGCTTCATGGTGGGGCGCGAGTACGAGTCGGCGGGCATCGCGAAGCACGGCGCGAAGATGGTCAACGCCGTCGCGTGCGCCTCGGTCCCGAAGCTGACCGTCGTCGTCGGCGGATCGTTCGGCGCCGGCACCTACTCGATGTGCGGACGGGCCTACTCGCCGCGGTTCCTGTGGCTGTGGCCGGGGGCGCGGGTCTCGGTCATGGGCGGTCCGCAGGCGGCATCCGTTCTCTCCACGGTCCGTCGCGACCAGATCGAGGCCGGCGGCGAAACCTGGACGGCCGACGATCAGGCGGCGTTCGAGGCGCCGATCCGCGCGCAGTACGAGGAACAGGGGAGCCCGTACTACTCCACCGCGCGGCTCTGGGACGACGGGATCATCGAACCCGCCCAGACCCGCGATGTGCTCGCCCTCGCGCTCGACGTCGTCTCCCGCACCCCCCTCGACGCGCCGGGTTACGGCGTCTTCCGGATGTGATCCGCATGTTCGACACCGTCCTCATCGCCAACCGGGGCGAGATCGCCTGCCGCGTCATCGGCACCCTCCGCCGCCTCGGCATCCGCTCGGTCGCCGTGTACAGCGACGCCGATGCGGCCGCCCGTCATGTGCACCTCGCGGACGTCGCCGTACGCATCGGACCCGCCGCCGCCGCGCAGAGCTACCTCGACGTCGACGCGATCCTGCGGGCCGCGCGCGACACGGGGGCGCAGGCGATCCACCCCGGGTACGGCTTCCTCGCCGAGAACGCGGCATTCGCCCGCGCCTGCGCGGAGGCCGGGCTCGTGTTCATCGGTCCGACCCCGGATGCCATCTCGACGATGGGCGACAAGATCACCGCGAAGCACGCCGTCGAGGCCCGCGGCGTGCCGACCGTTCCGGGCGTCGCGCGCGCCGGGATGACCGACGGCGACCTCATCGCCGCGGCGGACGGCATCGGGTACCCGCTCCTCATCAAGCCCTCCGCGGGCGGGGGCGGCAAGGGCATGCACGTCGTCGAGGACGCAGCCGACCTCGCCCCGGCGCTCGCCGCGGCGCGGCGCGAGGCGGCCGCGAGCTTCGGCGACGACACGCTGTTCCTCGAGCGCTACCTGCACCGTCCGCGGCACATCGAGGTGCAGATCCTCGCCGACGCCCACGGGACGGTCGTGCACCTGGGTGAGCGCGAGTGCTCGCTGCAACGCCGGCACCAGAAGGTCATCGAGGAGGCGCCGTCCCCCCTGCTGGACGCCGCGACGCGCGCCCGCATCGGCGAGGCCGCGTGCGAGACCGCCCGCAGCGTCCGCTACCGCGGCGCCGGAACCGTCGAGTTCATCGTCTCGGCCGACGCCCCGGACGCGTTCTTCTTCATGGAGATGAACACGCGCCTGCAGGTCGAGCACCCCGTCACCGAGGAGATCACCGGGCTCGACCTCGTCGAGCAGCAGCTGCGGATCGCCGCCGGCGAGCCGCTGGATCTGACCCAGGATGCCGTGACCCTGACCGGGCACGCGTTCGAGGCGCGCGTGTACGCCGAGGACCCGGCATCCGGGTTCCTGCCGACGGGCGGACACGTCGCTCGCGTGGTGCACCCGGAGGGCGCGGGCATCCGCGTTGACACGGCGCTGGAGGATGGCCTCGACGTCTCGGTCGACTACGACCCGATGCTCGCGAAGATCATCGCGTGGGGGCCGGACCGGGAGAGCGCGCGGCGGAGGCTCGTCGCCGCCCTGGGTGACACGGCGGTGTTCGGCTTCCCGACGAACGTCGAGTTCTTGCGGGCGCTGCTCGGGCTGCCCGACGTCGTGGCCGGCACCATGGACACGGGACTCATCGCCCGGGAGTCGGGCACGCCTTCGGCCACCTCCGTCGACGATCGGGTGTTCGCCGAGGCGGCGCTGCTGCTCGATCGGGCCGCGGCCGCGGGACCCGGACCGTGGGGGCGCGGCGACGGGTGGCGGCTCGGTCAGCCGGCGGCGCGCCGGTTTCCCCTGGTCGTGGCGGGCGAGGGGCGGACGGTCGAGGTGTGCGGGTCCGGCGACACGCTGTCGGTCGACGGGCGGCCCGCGCGGGTGCGATCGCACGACGAGGGGACGGTGACGGTGGATGTCGGCGGGGCGGCGCGGACCTTCGCGGCCCTCGTCGACGGCGACACCGTCTGGATCGCCGACCGCGGCGCCGTGCGGCGGGCGGAGCCCGCGCGCGCACATCACGGCACCGCGGCGGCGGCGGAGGTCGACCCGGTCCTCGTGTCGCCGATGCCCGGCACGGTGGTGCTCGTGCGTGTCGCGGACGGCGACGCGATCGAGGTCGGCGACGCCGTGATGGCGGTCGAGGCGATGAAGATGGAACACGTCGTGCGATCGAGCGTCGCCGGGACGGTGGCGCTGCACGCCCACGTCGGCGACACCGTGACCCGCGGGCAGACGCTCGCCGTGGTCACGCCCGCCGCCGCGCCCGACCCCGCCGCGTCCCCGCCCGCCGCCGCGCTCCCGCCCGCCGCCGCGCTCCCGCCCGAGCGTTGAGTGTCCTGGAGCCCGAACCCCGCCGCGACACCGAACCCCGCCGCGACACCGCGCCGCGACACTGCACCAGAGGGATGCCACGAAAGGACGCCGCACATGAACGGACCCGCCCTGCTCTTCTGCCCGGCCGATCGGCCCGACCGCTACGCGAAGGCGGCGGCTGCGGCCGACACCGTCATCCTCGACCTGGAGGATGCCGTGGCCCCGGCCGACAAGGCGCGGGCGCGCGAGGCGCTCGCCGCGACGCCGCTGGACCCGGCGCGCACCATCGTGCGGGTGAATCCCGCCGACACGGACGCGCACGCGCGCGATCTCGACGCGGTCCGCCGGGCCGGCTACACCCGCGTGATGCTCGCCAAGACCGAGTCGTCCGCCGACGTCGAGGCGACTGCGGCGTTCGAGGTCGTCGCGCTGTGCGAGACGGCCCGGGGCGTCGTCCATGCCGCCGAGATCGCGGCGCACCCCGCGACGGTGGGGCTCATGTGGGGTGCCGAAGACCTCATCGCGAGCATGAACGGGCGCTCCAGTCGCTTCGCCGACGGCCGCTACCGCGACGTGGCGCGCGCGGCGCGCTCGTCGGTGCTCCTCGCCGCCCACGCGTACGGTCGCGCCGCGATCGACGCCGTGCACCTGGACATCGCCGACATCGACGGGCTCCGCGCGGAATGCGAGGATGCCGCCGCCTCGGGCTTCACCGCTTCGGCCTGCATCCATCCGGGTCAGGTCGACGTCATCCGGGCCGCGTACGCCGGTACGGACACGGAGCGGGAATGGGCCGCGGCCGTGCTCGCCGCGGCGGAGGGGCAGCCCGGGGTGTTCCGCTTCCGTGGGCGGATGATCGACGAACCCGTGCTGCGGCAGGCGCGTGAGATGCTGCGCTGAGCAGATCCGTGAGGGGAGTGACGCCGTGACCGCGACGTGGAGGGCCACGCAGAAGGCCAACCGCCGCGCCTCGCTGATGAGGTCCGCGGCGCGGTTGTTCGCCGAGCGCGGGTTCGCCGCGGTGTCGACCGCCGACCTCGGCGACGCCGTCGGCATGAGCGGTCCGGCGCTGTACAACTACTTCCCGAGCAAGGAGGCGCTGCTCGCGGAGGTGCTGATCGACGCCAGCCGACGCCTGCTGGAGGGATGCCGCGCCCTCGTGGCCGAGCCCGGCACCCCTGATGAGGTGCTGTCGCGGCTCGTCCGCTTCCACCTCGATTTCGCCACGGCCGACCCCGACACGATCCGCATCCAGGACCGCGAACTCGCGCAGCTGCCCCTCGACGCGAACCAGCAGGTGCGGAGTCTGCAGCGGCAGTACGTGCAGGAGTGGGATGCCGTGCTGGCATCCGTCCGTCCCGAACTCGATGCCGCCGACCGGCAGACGCGCCTCCTCGGCACCTTCGGTCTGCTCAACTCCACCCCGCACAGTGCGGTCGCCGCGTCCGCGGCCGACGTCCTCGCCGCCATGGCGCTGCGGGCGCTGGTCGGTCGGGACGCAGGCTGACGCGGCCGCGCGTTCCCGCGCGTCCGGCTCAGGCCGGCAGGAAGTACTCCCGCGCGAGCGGGGCGATCTCGATCCCGGATGCCGTCGCGGCGGTGACCCAGCGGAGCTCGGCGATCTCGGCATCCGGGATCGGCTGCTGCCCGCCGATGTCGACGCGGAACACGTCGGCGACCACCGCGAAGCCGGGTTCGTTCGCCGCCGTGGCGGTGAACACGCCGAGCGGCTCAAGGGCTTCGGGGTCGACTCGGAGCCCGACCTCTTCGGCGAGTTCGCGCGCGAGCGTCTCGGCCGGCGTCTCCCCGGGCTCGGGCTTGCCGCCAGGCTGCATGAAGGCGGTGGTCCCGGCCTTGCGGACGAGCAGCAGACGCCCGTCGGCGTCGGTGATCACCGCGGCCGAGACGTGGATGAGGCGGGGAGTCGTGGCATCCGGGGTCACCCCCGCACGCTAGCACCGGCGCGTCGCCCGCCTGTGCCGCGCCGACGTGCCGCGCGCCCGCGCTACGGCCCCGGCTGGGCCCGCCGCGGGTCGTCCCGCGGAGTCTCGTCGCGACACGCCGTGCCGACCTCCGCGGAGACGGCGTGTCGCCGACGAGATCCGCACGAGGGCGGGGTCAGACCCGCTAGCGCGGCCGGGCGGTGCCGTCGTCGGGCGGCATCCCGTACGAGGCCACCACCCGTTCGAGGTACCGGGTGATCACGGCCTGCTCGTCGTCGCTGAAGTCGTCGAGCACTTCGTCCACGCCCGCGATCATCGGGGCGAGGTGGCTCATCGCGCGCTGGACCGACGCCTCGGTCGGCACGACCAGCAGGCTGCGGCGGTCGGTCGGATGCGGTGCGCGGGTGACGTGTCCGAGCGCCACCAGGCGGTCGATCGCCGCGGTCGTCGCCGCGGTCGTCAGGTCGAGGCGGCGGGAGAGCTCGCCGGGCGAGAGCGGGCCCGACATCACGAGGTGCCCCATCGCGTCGAGGCCGGTGGGATTGACGGAGAGTTCGTGCTGCAGCGACTTCTCGAACTCGGTCCCGGCGCTGAAGAGGGCGCGCACCAGCGCGGTCGCGGGCCGCACGGGCGGGAACCCGGGACCAGCGGGGAGGGTGGAAGATTCGGTCGCTTCCATGACTGGCATCCTACGTCGAAATTGCGCTACCTTTCTCGTATCTCGATTTTCTAGATACTTCACCACCTAGCGAAAGATGACGATGAACGGCTTCCTGCGTTTCCTCACCTCGGCGCGTACGTCCTGGATCGTGCTGGTCGTCGCGTTCGCGGGCGTCGCCGCTCTTTTCGCACTCGGCTCCGGCTCGTCGTCCGAGACCGCGCCGGGTTCGGGCCTCCCCGATTCGGCCGAGTCCGTCCAGGTCCAGAAGATCCTCGACACCTTCCCGGATGCCGACACCACGTCGGCCCTGCTCGTGTTCGCGTCCGAGAACGGCGAGGCCCTCCCCGCCGACACCGTCGCCGCGATCCAGCAGAAGGCCTTCGGCGACCTGGTGAAGCTCACGCCCGACGGCTTCATCCCGCCCGCGCAGGTGTCCGAGGACGGCACCGTCGCGCTGCTGGTCGTGCCGCTCACGCCCGAAGAAGACGTCGCCGCCCAAAGCGAGCGCGCCGACGAGATCCGCACCCTCGCCGCCGATGGACTCACCGGCGTGAACACCTACCTCACCGGCCCCGAGGGCTTCGAGGTCGACATCGCCGCGGTGTTCGACGGCGCCGACTTCACGCTGCTCCTCACCACGGTGATCGTGGTCGCCGTGCTGCTGCTCATCACGTACCGCAGCCCCTGGCTGTGGCTCGTGCCGCTCATCGTCATCGGCACCGCCGACGCCTCCGCGGGCATCGTGGCCCGCCGTGTCGCCGCGCTCGCGGGAGTGGAATTGGATGCCTCGGTCACCGGCATCCTGTCCGTGCTCGTGTTCGGCGCGGGAACGAACTACGCCCTGCTGCTCATCGCGCGCTACCGCGACGAGCTGCGCCTCGCCGAAGACCGCCGCGAGGCGATGCGCCGTGCGGTGCGGGGCGCGGGCCCCGCGATCATCGCGAGCGGATCGACCGTCGCGCTGGCTCTGGCGACGCTGCTGCTCGGCGAGCTGTCCGGCAACCGCGCGCTGGGGCTCGCGTGCGCCGTCGGTGTGGTCGTGGCCATGGCGTTCGCCCTCCTCGTGCTGCCCGCCGCGCTCGTGCTCTTCGGCCGGTGGCTGTTCTGGCCGTACGTCCCGCGCTTCGGCTCGCCCGATGCGATCTCGCGCAGCCCGTGGGGCAAGCTCGGCCGTGGCGTTTCGAAGCGTCCCGTCGTCGTCGCCCTGACCGGCGCGGTCGTGCTCGGCGCGCTCGCGAGCGGCCTGTTCTTCGTGCAGACCGGCCTGTCGCAGAACGACCGGTTCCTGCAGAAGCCCGACGCCGTGAAGGGGCAGGAGGTGCTCGCCGAGGCGTTCTCGGCGGGAGCGACGTCGCCCGCGACGGTCATGGCGCCGGTCGACGACGCCCAGGCGGTCGTGGACGCGGCCGGGAAGATCGAGGGCGTCGACTCCGCCCGCGTCGTCGAGGAGACGACCGACTGGACCCGCATCGACGTCACCCTCAACGCGTCGGCCGAGACGCCGGAAGCGTTCGCCACGATCGAGCGGTTGCGCGCCGACCTCGACTCGATCGGCTCGGGTCAGACTCTCGTGGGCGGTCTCGACGCGCAGGCCCTCGACGTCGCCGGGGCCCAGCAGCGCGATCAGGACCTGATCATCCCGCTGATCCTCGTGCTCGTGTTCCTCGTGCTCGTGATCCTGCTGCGAGCGCTGCTGGCGCCGATCCTGCTGCTGATCGCCGTGGTGGCCAGCTTCTTCTCGGCGGTCGGCGCCGCGTGGTGGCTGTTCCAGACGCCGCTGTTCGGGTTACCCGCGATCGACACGAACGTGCTGCTGTTCAGCTTCCTGTTCCTCGTCGCCCTCGGCGTGGACTACAGCATCTTCCTCGTCACCCGGGCGCAGGAGGAGACCCGCACCCTCGGCACGACGAACGGCATGATCCGTGCGCTCGCCGCCACCGGCGCGGTCATCACCAGTGCCGGCATCCTGCTCGCCGCCGTGTTCGCGGTGCTGGGCGTGCTGCCCCTCATCACGCTCACCCAGATCGGCGTGATCGTCTGCATCGGCGTGCTCATCGACACGCTCCTCGTGCGCACCGTCATCGTCCCCGCGATGGCCTTCATCGCGGGCGACAGGTTCTGGTGGCCGCGCCGCCCGGCGGTGACGGATGCCGAGGCCGCCGCCCACGCCGAGCCCGAGATCCCGCGGACCCGCGCCGAGCGCCGGAAGCGCGAGCCGGTCTCCTGAGACCTCCGGGCCGGGAGAAGCCCCAGATACCTCCCGGCCCGGAGCCCGCCGTCACAACCGCGACAGGTGCGCCTGGGCGAGGATCTCGGCCTTGGGCCGCTCGTTCGCCGCCAGGGCGAGCCAGGTCTCGACCACCGTGTCGGGGTTGAGCGACAGCGACTGGATGCCGCGGGCCACGAGCCACTGGGCGAAGTCGGGGTGGTCGCTGGGACCCTGCCCGCAGATCCCGACGTACTTCCCCTGTCGCTGACACGCATCGATGGCCAGGCCGAGCAGGTGCAGAACGGCGGGGTCGCGCTCGTCGAAGGCGGATGCCATGAGCGCCGAGTCGCGGTCCAGTCCCAGGGTCAACTGGGTCATGTCGTTCGAACCGATCGAGAAGCCGTCGAAGTGCTCGAGGAACCGCTCGGCGAGGATCGCGTTGGCCGGCAGCTCGCACATCATCACGACCTTGAGCCCATTCTCGCCGCGACGCAGGCCGTTCTGCGCGAGCAACTCGACGACGGCCGTGGCCTCGCCGACCGTGCGCACGAACGGCACCATGATCTGGACGTTCGTCAGCCCCATCTCGTCGCGCACACGCCGGAGCGCCTCGCACTCCATGTCGAAGCACGCGCGGAACTCGGGCGAGACGTACCGGGCGGCGCCGCGGTACCCGAGCATCGGGTTCTCCTCGTCGGGTTCGTAGAGCGTCCCCCCGATGAGGCCTGCGTATTCGTTCGACTTGAAGTCCGACAGGCGCACGATGACCGGTTCGGGTGCGAACGCCGCGGCGATCATCGACACCCCCTCGGCGACGCGCTGGATGAAGTACTCCTCCGCCGAGGGGTAGGCGGCGATGCGGGCGCGGATGTCGTCGGCGAGCTCGCCGTCGAGGCGGTCGAGTTCGAGCAGCGCGCGCGGGTGGATGCCGATCTGCCGGTTGATGATGAACTCCAGCCGTGCCAGGCCCACCCCGGCGTTCGGCAGGCGCGAGAACGCGAACGCCTGGTCGGGGGTGCCGACGTTCATCATCATCTTGACGGGGGCCTCCGGCATCCGGTCGAGCTCGGTGACCTCCTCGGCGAAGTCCAGGATGCCGTCGTACACGACGCCGTCGTCGCCCTCGGCGCACGAGACGGTCACCTCCTGTCCGTCGGTGAGGGCGTGGGTGGCGACGCCGGTGCCGACGACGGCGGGGATGCCGAGCTCGCGCGCGATGATCGCGGCGTGGCACGTGCGCCCGCCGCGGTCGGTGACGATCGCGGAGGCGCGCTTCATGATGGGCTCCCAGTCGGGGTCGGTCATGTCGGCCACGAGCACGTCGCCGGGCGCGAAGTCCGCCATCTGGTCGATCGAGCGCAGCACGCGGACGCGGCCGGCGCCGATGCGCTGCCCGATCGCGCGTCCCTCGACGAGGACGGCGCTGCGCTCGGCCAGCACGTACCGGCTCAGGACGTTCGCGGATCGGCGCGACACGACCGTCTCCGGGCGGGCCTGCAGCACGTACAGGTGCCCGTCGATGCCGTCCTTGCCCCACTCGATGTCCATCGGGCGGCCGTAGTGCTCCTCGATGACGAGCGCGATCCGGCCGAGCTCCTCGACCTCCGCGTCGGTGATCGAGAACCGGCGGCGGTCGGCGGCATCCACTTCGACGAAGGCCGTGCTGCCGTCGACGTGCCGTCCGTCGGTGTACCGCATCGCGATGGCCTTCTCGCCGACGGAGCGCTTGAGGATCGCCGGGCGACCCGCGCGCAGGGCGGGCTTGTAGGTGTAGAACTCGTCGGGGTTCACCGCGCCCTGGACGACCGCTTCGCCCAGGCCGTACGAACTCGTGAGGAACACCGCCTCGTCGAAGCCCGACTCGGTGTCGAGCGTGAACATCACGCCCGAGGCTCCGACGTCGGAGCGGACCATGCGCTGCACGCCGGCGGAGAGGGCGACCTCGTGGTGGTCGAAGCCGTGGTGCGCGCGGTACGCGATCGCGCGGTCGTTGTAGAGCGACGCGAAGACGCGGCGGATCGCCTGCAGGATGTTCTCGATCCCGCCGATGTTGAGGAACGTCTCCTGCTGCCCGGCGAACGAGGCATCCGGGAGGTCTTCCGCGGTGGCGCTGGAGCGCACGGCCCAGGTGACCGTCTCGGGGTCGGTCTCGCCCGCCACGAGCACCGCGTACGCGTCGCGGATGTCGGCCTCGAGGTCGGCCGGGAAAGGCTGCTCCTCGATCCAGGCCCGCACGCGACCGCCGAGCTGGCTGAGGGCCGCGACGTCGTCGACGTCGATCCCCTCGACCGCGTCGCGGATGCGCGCGGCGAGATCGCCGTGGGAGAGGAAGCGCCCGAAGGCATCCGAGGTGGTCGCGAACCCCGGCGGGACGCGGATGCCGGCGGATGCCAGGTGCGACACCATCTCGCCGAGCGAGGCGTTCTTGCCGCCGACGCGGGCCAGGTCGCCCATGCCGATCTCGTCGAAGCGCAGGATGTTGGTCATGTGAGGGGCCTCTCGTGGGGTCGGTCGCGCAGGTTCATGGACTGCAGGATCACGGCGGACATCTCCTCGACGCTCCGGGTCGCGGAGCTGAGGAACGGGATGTGGGTGCGGCGGTACAGGTCTTCGGCTCGGCGGATCTCGAGGGTGCACTGCGCGAGGCTGGCGTACGTCGAATGCGGTCGGCGTTCGTGGCGCACCTGGCTGAGGCGCAGCGCGGTGGTGGTGAGTCCGAAGCAGCGGTCGGCGTGCGGCGCGACGATGCGCGGCAGGCCGTCGGTGGGGAAGTCGTCGTCGGTGAGCGGGTAGTTCGCCACCAGCAGCCCGTAGTGCAGGGCGAGGTACATCGTGGTGGGCGTCTTGCCGCAGCGGGACGGCGCGACGATGATGACCTCGGCGCTGGCGAGGTCGCGCCCGCTCTGGCCGTCGTCGTGCTCGATGGCGAACTCCACGGCCCGCATACGGCGGAAGTACTGCTCGAGGTCGCCCAGGCCGTGGTACTGACCGGCACGGGTCTCGGCGGTCGCGCCGAGTTCGGCCTCGAGCTCGGTGAGGTGTCCGGCCAGCAGATCGATCACGACGGCCCCCGCCGCGGCCAGCCGCGTGCGGACGCCGGCGTCCTTGAGCGTCGCGAACACGATGGGGGCGTGCCCGTCCGCGGCTGCGCGCTGCAGGGCGGCCACGACTGCGTCGACGGCCGTCGCGGACGAGACGAAGGGGATCGTGTGCCGCGTGAAGTGCGCGCCGGGGAAGTTGGCCAGCAGGGCGCTGCCGAGGGTCTCGGCGGTGATCCCGGTGCTGTCGGACACGAAGAACACCGCACGAGCCGCGGCGGCGTGCGCGATCGACGCGTCGAAAGGAGGGGCCATGCGACGACGTTAGGGGCGTCATTCGCGATCTTCACGAACTCAATGAACGAAAGAAACGGAAATCTTGTCTCCGTGCTAAGGATCCCTTTTGTGGTCAGACCACAGCGCCGCCCGCTCGCAGTCGTGCGTTCTTCCCCCGGCGTTTCCCGCCCGGCCGAGCGCGAAGAGGTCGGCGTCCACCTCGGCGCGCCACGGTGGCGAGAGGAAGGAGTCCGACGTGCCCGTGACGCTCGTGCTCGCGCTGGTCCTCGCGACCGCGGTCTCGCCACCGCCCGCGGACTCGACGGCGGACACCCAGGTCATCGTCGTCGAGGTGCCCGCGAGCGCGCGTCAGACCCCGACCCCCTCCGCGGCGATGCCCACCCCGGCACCGTCCGCCGGCCCCCGGTCCGACCTCCCGGCGACGGGGTGGGACGCTGCTGCGTCGGCGGCCGCGGTGGTGCTCGGCGTCGCGGCGCTCGTGGCCGGCATCCTGGTCCGACGGCGCCGACGCGCCGCCGCGTGAGCGCTCAGTCCAGCCAGAGCACGATGCCGCGCTGGCCGGTCAGCACCGAGGCCACACCGGCGCGCACGGCGGCCGCCGCGCGCTCAGGTGTGAACGACGCCGGGTCGTACGCGGAGGCCTTGCCGAGGCCTTCGCCGCGGTAGGCGGCGCCGGTCCAGTCGGCGGCGGTGACGTTCTCGGTCGGCTCGGCCAGCTCCGCGCCGATGATGAGGAACTGTCGATCGAGGTGGTTGGCGGTCACCGTCGCGAGCGGGTCGACGAGGGCGTCCCCGGCGCTGATGATGAGGTCGGGATTCATCCGCATCGCCTCGACGGCCCCGTCGATCATGTCGGCGTCCGCGTGCACCACGCGGAGGTCCGCGCCGGTCTCGGCGGCCCAGTCCTCCACGGCGGTGACGAGCGTGGCGGTGGGGGCATCGTCGCCGACCGTCAGCAGCACCACGCGGTACCCGGCGGGGGCCTTCACGGCATCCCACGACCCGGCCTCGGGCGCGTACGTCGCTTCGGGGGCGAGAGGTTCCTTCGGGGCGAACCCCGCGCCGGGGGTTCCGACCGCGGCCGGGTGCGCACGCATCTCGCTCCAGCCGGATGCCGAGGAGCAGCCCGTCAGCATCATCGCCGCCACGATCACGGCCACCATCGTCGTCCTGCGCATCACCGCTCCACCCTGCGCGATGCGGGTGGCGCGCGGGAGAACACGAGGCGCACGTTCCGTTTCCGTTCCCCACGTCGGGCACAAACGTTCACGCCCGCCGGGCACCCTCGACGCGGAAAGGCCTTCATGTCTGCAGTGATCCGGCGCGCCGCGCGCGTCCTCCTCCTCGGCGCGGGAATCCTCGCCCTCCTCTTCTCGGCGGCCCCCGCCCAGGCGCACGGCATGTCGTCGGTGGCCTACGCCGACCTGTCGAGCGGCGGGACGGGCGTCGTGCGCGCGAAGCTCCAGCTCGAGTACGACCTGCTCGTCGTGTCCGCCGCCGACGCCGCGCACGACGACGCGTTCTTCCAGGCGGGGACGGCCGCGTTCGAAGACAGGGACGCGGCGCAGCAGGCCGCCGCCCTGGAGCAGTACCGCGGTGACGTGACGGGGTACGTCGCGCAGCACTTCCGGATCGACGCAGGGGGCGCGGACTGCACCCCCACGCTCGCCGACCCGATCACGATGACGGCCCAGGACGGCGTCCCCTACGCGGCCGTGGAGTTCGACTACGCCTGCCCGCCGTCCGAGAACGGGCACGCCGTCGTCTCGACCCTCTTCCCCGACGACGAGGGCTTCGTCACCGGCACCAAGACGATCCTGACCTACGCCCTCGACATCCACGACGGAAGCACGGTCCTGGATGCCGAGCACCCGTCGTTCACCACGGCGCAGACGACCCTCGAACGGTTCTGGGAGTTCTTCCGCCTCGGCGCCGAGCACCTGCTCACCGGGATCGACCACATCCTGTTCCTCCTCGCGCTGATCGTCGGCTCGCGTCGACTCCGCGAGGTCGTGATCGCCGCGACGACGTTCACCCTGGCGCACTCGGTGACCTTCATCCTGGCCGCGACGGGTCTCGTCGCCGCCCCCGCGGAGATCGTCGAACCCACCATCGCGTTGTCCATCGCCGTCGTCGGCGCCTGGTATCTGTGGCGCCTGTGGCGCGGCGGCAAGGTCGATCAGGACCTCTCCCACGCGCACGGATTCCTCCGCCTCGACCGCGCGGGCTGGCTGCGCGTGGGCGTGGTGTTCCTGTTCGGCCTCGTGCACGGCTTGGGTTTCGCCTCGGCGCTCGGCATCGACGAGCCGTGGTCGTGGACGCTGCTGTGGTCGCTGCTGGTGTTCAACATCGGAATCGAAGCGGTGCAGATCGGCATCATCGTCGTCGTGTTCCCGCTGCTGGTCCTGCTGCGCCGCCGGTTCCCCCGCATCGGGATGTGGGCGAGCGGCCTGCTCGCCGTCGTCGTGACCGTCGCCGGCCTGATCTGGTTCGTGCAGCGCATCCTCGGGATCGAGTGACGTTGCCCTGATCGATAGATGTGCTCGGTCAACCATTCACGCGATGGTCACCGAGCGGGCAGAGCGTGGGAAGGCCCGCCCGACCGCGGGCCCCTCACCTACAGAAATGGACAGCCATGCTCCTCACAGCATCGACGTCGCACGGGGCGCGTACGCGTCGCCGTGTCTCGTGGATCGCAACGGCCGCCGTCGGCGCGTCGCTCGTGCTTTCGGGCGCCGCGACCGCTCCGGCCGCCCTGGCCGACACCACGGCCACCCTCTCCGGCGTCATCCTCGGCGTCGGAGCCGACGAGTCGCAGCGCAACGTCAGCTGGTACTCCTCGGCGGACACGGCGCAGACCGTTCAGGTCGCCCCGACGTCGACGCTCGTGAACGGGCAGTTCCCCGCCACGGCGACGACGTTCTCGGCATCCGGCGCCGCCAACACCTCGACGAGCGGCTTCAACCGTCACACGACGATCACGGGCCTCGCCGAGAACACTGCCTACTCGTACCGCGTGGGCTCCGACGGCAACTGGTCGACCACGTACTCGTTCACGACGCAGTCGTTCGAGGGCGACTACGACTTCCTGTTCTTCGGTGACCCGCAGATCGGTTCGTCGGGCAACATCCCGAAGGACCAGGCCGGCTGGGTGGACACGATGAACGTCGCCCTGAACGCCAACCCGAACGCCGAACTGCTCGTCTCGGGCGGCGACCAGGTCGACGCCGCGAACCGCGAGGACCAGTGGGACGCGTTCCTCGCTCCCGACCAGCTGCGCCAGTACCCCTGGGCCGCGACGATCGGCAACCACGACGTGGGCGGCACGTCGTACGAGCAGCACTTCTTCACCCCGAACACCGACCGCTCGGCCGCGTACTACCGCAAGGGCGCCTCGAGCATCGGCACCGAGTCCGGCGGTGACTACTGGTTCATCTACAAGGACACGCTCTTCATCGACCTCAACAGCAACAGCTACGCCACCTCGCAGGGCGGCGGTGGCGACGACGCGCACGTGGCGTACGTCACCGACGTCGTGAACAAGCACGGCGCCCAGGCGAAGTACACGGTGCTCGTCTACCACCACGCGATCTACTCGCCGGCCGACCACGCGAAGGACGGCGACAACAAGGTCCGTCGCGTCGACTTCCCGACCACGTTCTCGAAGCTCGGCGTCGACCTGGTCCTCCAGGGTCACGACCACAGCTACTCGCGTTCGTATGAGATCAAGAACGGCGCGAAGGCGAACGCGGACGAGCAGCCCGGCCAGGACGAGGTGTTCGAGGGCCCCGGCGGTGTCGTGTACGTCACGGCCAACTCGGCCTCCGGCTCGAAGTACTACGACCTCACCACGCCGGACAACAGCGGCACGAGCGGTGCCGGAAACGGTGCCGACCCGCTGAACCCGGCCGACTACTGGTACAACTCCGTGCAGAACCAGGAGCACGTCCGCACGTATGTGAAGGTGCAGGTCCAGAAGGACCAGCTCGTCGTGCAGAACATCCGCTCCGGTGACTGCGCCGCCCCCAACGCGGCCGTCGAGCTCGGCAAGGTCCTGTGGTGCGGTCCGGAGAACGGCACCCAGCCGGCCGAGGCCATCGGTTCGATCCAGGACGAAGTCAAGATCCACCCGAACCACGGCGACGGCCAGGACATCCAGGTCGACGTCCCCACGACGGCTCCGGGTGAGTTCGGCTGGACCATCAACGGCCACAACGGTCTCGTCGACCTCGGCACGGCGGAGGAGAAGAACCTCCAGTACTTCGAGGCCACCGGCGAGATCAACCCGATCACGGTGACCGACACCCGCGCCAGCAAGGCCGCGTGGTCGATCTCCGCGTCGGTCGGCGACTTCGTCGACGGCCAGAAGACGTTCGAGGCCAAGTACCTCGGCTGGACGCCCAAGGTCGTCACGCCGGGTGCCGGTGCCGTCGCGGGTGCCGCGGTCGGCTCGGGCTACGACGGGGGTGACGGTCTGTCGACCTCGCGCTCGCTGAGCTCGGCTCCGATGGGCCACGACCGTGGTGCCGGTGTCGTCGGTGCCGACCTCGACCTGAAGATCCCGAACACGATCGACAAGGGCAGCTACCGCGCGACCCTGACCCTCACCGCGCTGGCCGGCTGACCAGCGAACCGGACCGGCGGGGAGCGACCCTCCCCGCCGGTCCTTCTCGAAGGACCCTCATGAACATCTCTCCCCGCTTCCTCGCCGCCACCCTCGCGCCGCTCCTCGCCGCCGCCGCCGCTCTGGTCGGCGTGCCCGCGACGGCATCCGCGGCCACCGACGACGTCACGTGGACCGTGCGCACCGCGTCGAACTCGCTGGGTGCCGACCGCACGAACTTCTCGTACACGCTCAACCCGGGCGCGCACCTCGACGACGCCCTCGTCGTCGCCAATCGGGGCACCGAGCCCGTCGAGCTCGACGTCTACGCCGCCGACGGCTACACGACCTCGACCGGCGCGCTCGACCTCCGCCTCGCCGCCGAAGCGCCGGTCGGCGTCGGCAAGTGGATCGTCGTGCCGCAGCACCACGTCTCGGTGCCCGCGGGTCAGACCGTCGAGGTCCCCTTCACCGTCGACATCCCGTCCGACGCGACCCCCGGTGACTACGCCGGTGGCGTCGTGACCTCGCTCACCGTCGCCGATCAGACCGCGAACGTCACCGTCGACCGTCGTCTCGGCATCCGTACCGGCATCCGGGTCGGGGGCGACCTCGCGCCCGCGCTGTCCGTCGAAGGAGTGAGCGTCGACTGGGACGGCGGGCTCGTGCCCCTCCTGTTCGGCGACGCGACGTTGCACTACAGCCTGCACAACACCGGCAACGTCTCGCTCTCGGCCGACGACACCGACGCCGTCGCGGGGCCGTTCGGCTGGGGTCAGGTCTCTGCTGCGCCCGGCGAAGCCACACCGGTGCTGCTCCCCGGCGAGTCGTGGCAGCGCGATGTCCGCGTGCCCGCGGTGGCCGCGATGGGCCTGGTGTGGGCGTCGGTCACCGCCATCCCGACCGTGACGGATGCCTCCGGCTCGACGACCGACCTCGACACGGTGACCGCGTCGGCGATGGGCTGGGCGGTGCCGTGGCCGATCCTCGTCGTCGTCCTGCTGCTCGTCGCGGCGGCGGTCTTCGGCCCGCGCCGGCTGCGCACGCGCCGTCGCCGTCGTCAGGAGGCGGAGGACGCCCGCGTCGCCGAGGCCGTCGCGCGCACCCTCGCCGAGAAGGAGGAGGTCGCGACGCCCGCGGGCTGAGCGGGATATCTCGACGTCGGTGCACACGGAGGGCGCTCAGCCCGCGGGGAATAGACTGGATGCCATCGACTCCGTCTCACCGGGACCCTCCGTGACCACTCCTTCTCCTGTGCGCTCCTTCGATGTGCGCCACGTGCAGTTGGCGCGCGCGCTCTTCGCCGCCGTCGCCGCCGTCATGGTCACTTTCTCGTCGGACCATTCGGCGGCCGTCGGATCGAGCGTCTTCAGCGGTTTCGCGCTGGCCACGGCCCTCGTCCTCGTGCTGTCGGTCTGGCTCGTGTACCCGAACGGTCAGCGGATGACGCCCCTCCTGCTCGCGGTGGTGACCGGTCTCGCCGGGCTCGCGACCAGTATCGGCGCGTGGCGGACGACGACCTTCTTCTTCGTCCTGGTGATCGTGTGGGCCGTCGTCTCCGGGGCGATCGAGATCATCGGCGCCCTGCGCGATCGCCGCGCGGGACGCCCCGACTCCCGCGACGGGCTCACGGTGGGGATCATCACGCTGATCCTGGCGGTCGGATTCCTCTTCACCAGCCCGGCGTTCTCCTACGACTACACGATCGAGGGCGCCGGCACCTTCACCCTCACGGGGATCACCATCGCGGTGGGCATCTTCGGCGGCTACGCGGCGATCATCGCCGTGTACCTGGCGATCGCCGGGTTCTCGCCGCGCCGCCCGGAGCCGGTTCCGGCCGTACCCGCCGAGGAGGCCGCATCATGACCGACCACAAGCCCACCCGCCGCGATCTCATGAAGCCCGTCCAGCTGCTCGGGCTGGCGTTCGGCGCGGCGATCTTCGCCGGTGTCGTGACCCTCGTGTCGATGGGAGCCTTCCAGGCCCGCCCCGCGGACGAGATCCAGCGCGCGCTCGTCGTCGGGGCCGTCGCCGCGGGCGTCACGTTCATCGTCGTGCTCGTCAGCGTCGCCCTGCTGCTGCTGGCCGTCGACCCGGCGCAGGTCGCGAAGCAGGTCGATCGGCCGCTCCTCCTGCCCAAGGACGACGACAAGACCGCGGCTCCCGAGACGAACGACGGCCCCGAGGCCCCCCGGTCCTGATCCCCGAGCGCCGCCGTGGGGCGTCGGTCGGATGTGCCGTCCGGCGGAGTCGGTGGCCGACACACCGGTTGCGGATGCCGCGGCTCGGCGTGTCCCCGACGTTCTCCGCGTGACGGTCCGGGCTAGGCGACCTCGAACGCGCCGAGTGGACGCTCAGGCCCGCCGGGGGTCGATCATCGTCATACCCGCGGGAGTCGCGGTGTCCATGCGCGGCAGCATCTCGGCGGCCTCGCCGAGGCCCACGACCCGCTCGACCAGGTCCTGCGGACGCAGCGCCCCGCGCGCGATGAGGTCGAGCATCTCGGGATAGTCCGCGGCCGCCATGCTGTGGCTGCCGAGCAGGTCGAGCTCCCACGCGATGACGCGGGCCATCGGCATCGGCGTCTGACCGTCGGCGGTGGGCAGCAGGCCGATCTGCACATGCCGACCGCGCCGGCGCAGGCTCAGCACGGCATCGCGCGCGGTCTGCGCGCTGCCGACGGCATCGATCGAGACGTGGCTGCCGCCGTCGGTGAGGGCCGACACGGATGCCGGGACATCGACGCCGTCGGCGAGGATCGTGTGCTCCGCGCCGAGACGCCGGGCCACCTCGAGCGCGGCGGGCGTCCGGTCGACGGCGATCACGCGCGCGCCCAGGGCGGCGCCGATCATCACGGCGCTCAACCCCACGCCCCCGGCCCCGACGACGGTGACCCATTCGCCGGCACGCACGCGCGCGCGGCCGGTGAGGGCCCGGAACGCGGTGGCGAAGCGGCATCCCAGGGCCGCCGCGGCCTCGAACGACACCCCGTCCGGAACGGCGACGAGGTTGGTGTCGGCCGCCCGCACGACGACGCGTTCGGCGAACGAGCCCCACTGCGTGAAGCCGGGCTGCTCCTGGCGCGGGCAGACCTGCGCGTTGCCGCTGCGGCACCACTCGCACTCGCCGCAGCCCATGACGAACGGGACGGTGACCCGGTCGCCGAGGTTCCAGTCGTGAACGCCCTCGCCGAGCTCGACGACGACGCCCGCGAACTCGTGTCCGGGGACGTGGGGGAGGGCGACGTCGTCGTGCCCCACCCACGCGTGCCAGTCGCTCTTGCACAGCCCGGTCGCGTGCACCCCGACCACGACCCCGCCTGCCGGTGCGGTCGGTGCGGGCGCCTCCCGCACCTCGAGGGGCTGGGCCAGGGCATCCATGATCATCGCGCGCACGGCATCCATTCTCGCCCGCGCGCGCGGTGCGGTCGGGTTCTCGCCCGCGCGCGCGGTGCGGTCCGTCGCGCGGAGGCCGTACGCGACACGCCGGGGTGGGACGGCGTGTCCCGGCGCGTCGGCGAAGTTCTCCGCTCGACGGTCCGGGGCACGCGGTCGAGGCACCGGCGCCCGGCCTAGACTCGGCCCGACCGGAGGGAGCCGACATGCGCCGTTTCGTCATCGACGCGCCCGGAGTCCGTCGGATCGCCGTCCGGGATGCCGTCGTCGTCGACGACGACGGGGAGGGCGAGGTCGTGCCGGCGGCGCGCGTCCTCCCCGGATTCGTCGACCTGCACTGCCACGGCGCGCTCGGCGCCGACTTCGCGAGCTGCACCGTCGACGAGGCTCGCCGTGCGGCGGCGTTCCACCGGGCCCGCGGGGCCACCGCCCTCGTCGCCTCGGTGGCGACGGCGCCGCTCGACGAGATGCGCGCCGCGATCGTGCGGCTGCGCGGCCTCGTGCGGGAGGGTGTGCTCGCCGGCATCCATCTCGAGGGTCCGTACCTGTCACCGCGCCGACGCGGCGTGCACGCCCCCGAGCTGCTGCGCCGGCCCGATCGTGGCGAGATCCGCGATCTCCTCGACGCGGGCGAGGGCGCGGTGCGGATCGTCACCCTCGCACCGGAGCTTCCGGGGTCGCCCGCGGTCATCGCCGACACCGTCGCGTCGGGCGCCGTCGCGGCCGTCGGGCACACGGATGCCACGGCCGACGAGATGCGCACAGCGATCGACGCCGGGGTGCGCCTGGTGACGCATGCCTTCAACGGCATGCGGCCGCTGCACCACAGGGATCCCGGCGCGATCGCCGTCGCGCTGGTGGACGAGCGCGTGACGCTCGAACTGATCGTGGACGGTCACCACGTCGCGGACGACATCGTGGCGGTGGTGCGCAGACTCGCTCCCGGGCGCCTGGTCCTGGTGTCGGACGCCGTGTCCGCGACCGGCTGCGCCGACGGCCGATACGTCGTCGCGGGGTCGCCGGTGGAGGTCATCGACGGCACCGCGCGGTCCGTTGCGGACGGCGCCCTCGCGGGCAGCACGACGCCGCTCGGCGATGCCGTCGACCGATTCGCCGCGCTCTTCGCCCCGGGGGACGACGAACTGGCCGCCGTGTCGTCGCTCACGGCGTCGCGTCTGCTCGGGCTCCCGGCCCCGCTGAGGCCGGGGAGCCCGGCCGACGCGGTGGTCTGGACGGACGCCGGCGAGCGGCGGGTTCTCTGTGCCGGCCGGTGGCGCGACGCCCCCTGACCCGTGAGTCAGAGGGCGTCGCGATGGTGACGGCGGTCAGCTCCGTCGGCGCCGTGCGGACAGCGTGACACCCACGGCGAGGGCGAGCAGCCCCACCATCCCCAGGGCGATCGGAAGCTCCGTTCCGGTCGCGGCGAGACCGCCGGTGCGCGGGGTGGTCTCCGAGGTCACCGGGACCGTGCCCGATCCGTCGCCGTTCCCGGTGCCCGTTCCGGGATCCGTGCCGGGGTCCGTGCCCGGATCCGTTCCGCCCTCGTCCCCTCGGAGGGTGACCGTCCGCGCGCCCTCGACGTTCCCGGCCACATCGACGGAGCGGTACTGCACGTCGTGGGAACCGGCATCCGTCACCGTGACCGCCGACCCGGTGATCCAGGTCTGCCCGCCGTCCAGCGAGTACTCGGTGCGCTCGACGCCCGAGGTGGCATCCGTCGCTGTGAACGTCGCGGTCCCGGTGCTCGGTACGGTCGCGGCCACCGCGGCCACCGCAGGCACCGCCAGGGTGCGCAGCGCGTCGGAGGCGGAACCGGTGGTCGCCGTCGTGACCGGAGCGACCGTGTCGATACGCACGGTCAGCGAGCCGGAGACGTCCTCCTGCTCGACCTCATCGACGAGAGCGCGGTACGCGACCGTGTGCGCACCGTCGGTGTCGACCGTGAAATCGGTGCCGTCGACCCACTCGCCATCGTCGATGCGGTGCTGCACGACGACGTCGGTGCCACCGTCGTGCGAGAGCTGGACCGTCACCGGGGCGTCGAACCATCCGGCCGCGTTGGGCTCGGCGCCCAGCATCGGCGTGATCGCGGCGATGCCGCCGGTCTCGGGCAGCACGATCTCGGGGATCTTGAGGTACGAACCCGGTGTGGCGAAGGTGAGGCGGAGACCCGTGGCGAGGACCTTCGTGAAGGACAGGGTCGTCTCGGTCCCGTTCGTCACCGTCGGGGCGTCTCCGGTGGGCTCCACCGGCTTCCATTCACCCGCCGGGGTGCGGTACTCCGCCGTGACGCCGGTCACCGTGCCCTCGGTGTTGGTGAACGACACGCTGTCGAGGCGGTGGATCTCCGTCGTCTCGACCGTGAAGGTCGCGGTGTCCTGGAATCCCGCGTCCGTCCAGGTCGACCACTGCGTGTTCTGCTTGCCGTCGCACGCGTTCCCGGCGGGCATCGTGGCCCACTTCGTCTGGTGGAAGGATGCCGACACCGTGGCGTCGCCCCCGCGGCAGACGTTCGGCACCGAGGCGTTCCCCCACACGTCGACCTCGGCGATCGACTGCCACGTGTTCGCCTCGCTGGTCAGCCGAAGCCGCAGTGCGCTGGAGGCCGGGAGCGATCGCGCGTCGAGGACGGCGACGGGCGCGGGGCTCGAGGCATCCTGAGCGAGTGTCGCGCCGACCTCGGTGTCGACCCACGCGCCGGACCCGTCGCGGTACTGCGCCTGGATCCGCGAGGGCCAGGTCGCCGTGGGGCCGTCCTTGTAGGTGTGCACGACGATCGAGTCGAACGTGCGGACGGTGCCCCAATCGAACGCGAGCCAGCTGTCGCGCGGATATCCGTTGCCGGTCCAGTCGTCCCATCCCTTGCCCGTGGGGTTGCCGTCGACGATCGTGCCGACGAGCGTGTTGCGGCTGGATGCCGTGACCGTCGCCTCGGGGGCGATGTCGGCGAGACCGGGAGAGGTCACCGTGATGGTGCGCTGGAAGGTGCGCCCGGCGGTGAAGTGGGCGTCGGCGGCCAGGGTGCCGGTCACGGTCTGCGGTCCGAGGACGCTCGTGTCGAGCGTCGACCAGGTCACGGCCACCGGTCCGACCGTGCCGTCCGAGTCGACGTTCACCGTCGCGGGCAGGTTCGGGGCGGTTCCGCGCCGGACGGTCTCGGGCACCGCGTTCGGGGTGAGCGACCATGTGCCGTGGCCGAAGCCCTTGTCGTCCCAGTAGGAGGTGTCCCAGCCGTCGCCGTAGCGCGCGGGGTCCTCGGCGGCGGGGTTGTGCATCTCGAGACGACCGTTCTCGCCGATCGTCAGGGGCAGCCAGACGTAGGTCGAGTCCGACTGACCCTCGTTCCACCGGTCGCCCATGTAGACGAACTTGCCCGGCTCGATCTCGAACACGTTCGTCGTCTGCGAGCCGAAGGTCGACCGGTTCGTGTCGCCGACCGAGAGCAGCCCGTCGCCGCCGTCGGGGATGCTGGCGTAGTTCACGGTCTCGTTCGCGTCGCCCGCCTGGACACCGCGGATCCACGTGCCCATCAGGCTCTTCGCGGTGTAGTAGGTCTGCGGGTTGGGCGCCCAGCCGGTCGCGCCCGAGGCGAGCACGGTGTACGTGCCGTCGCGTTCGAAGATGGCGGGCGCTTCGAGGTGGCCGCACTCCTTCACGATCTGGAAGTCCTCGCCGCGCACCGGGGCCCCGGCGCTGCCGTCGGCGAACACGTACGGGAATCGGCCGTCCTCCGAGTACTGGTGCACGTCGAGGGTGTCGCGATCGGTCGTGTGGGTGACGTTCGTGTACGTGTCGTCGAGCTCGGCGACGTACAGCGAGTAGTTCTCCTCCGACGAGTAGGAGATGTAGGCCTTGCCGTCGTCGTCCTGGAACACGGTCATGTCGCGCGCCTGGCCCGGCACGGCCCAGGGCGTGCAGGCCTGGTAGTCGGTGCGGTTGGGCAGGCGGAAGGCGCCCGTCATGCGGAACGGGCCGGCCGGCGAATCCGAGACGGCCACGGCCGCCATCGAACGCGCGTACGTGCTGCCGCCGGGCTCGGTACGGCCGTCGGCGTGCCACCACATGACCCACTGCCCGGTCTTGTCGTTGTGCAGCACCTTGGGGCGTTCGAAGATCGCGGTGTAGTCCGCCGACCGCTGCGAGTTCAGGTGGTACGCGAGGGCGTCGATCTTGTCGTTGCGGGGCTGACCGTTGTCGTCGACGGTGTCGTACAGGTTCTCGAAGTACGGCGTCAGCAGATCGTCACGGGTCGTGATGCTGCGGAGCGCGTCGCCGAGGTTGGTCCAGTTCATGGCATCCGTCGACCGGTAGACCGCGACCCCGGGGCTGTTCCAGTAGCCGTTCGTGCGGTCTTCGCCGTACCAGTAGTAGACGGTCTGCCCGTTCTCGTGGGTCGTGACGATCTGCCCGCCGTGCGCCTGGATGTGGCGCCCGTCGGTGTCGTACCACTTCGGCTGGAAGTAGTCGGCGGCGCCGAGCCCGGGGTCGGCGAGGGGCTCGAAGGACGTGTACGTGACCGGGGGGTCCACCCGTGGCACTCCGTCGTTCGGGTCGGTGTCGAGGGCGACGGCGGAGAGGGGGGATGCCAGCGCTCCGGCCAGCACGGCGACCGTGGCGGCCGCGAGGAGTCGGCGGGGGGAGAGGGCGCGTCGATGCGTCATCGCGTCGGTTCCGTTCCGCGTCGCGACGTCGCGACGCATGGGCGACCCAGGGTCGCAAGGGGATGTTGACGTCAACACCGTAGGGTGCGAGGTGCCCGCACGTCCACTGTTCGATCACATGCCGTTTCCGGAATGCAGTCGAGGCGGCGGCATCCACCCGCTCACCGCGGCTCGCCGCCGCCGCCGTCCCGTGCCGCTCCGTCGTGCGGAGTTCGTGGGGGACACGCCGAACGGGGATGCCGCCTGTCCGTGTGTCGCGGCCGTTCTCCGCAGGACGGTACAGCCGCACCCGCCACCGCAGGACGGTACTGCCGCACCTGCCGCCGCGGGACGGTGCAGCCGCACCTGCCGTCGCGGGGCGGAGCGCCGGCGGGAACCGGCCCGGCCTCAGAGCGCGTCGACCACCCGTGACGCGAGACCCGCGTAGGTCGCCGGGGTGAGCGCGAGCAGGCGCTCCTTCGCGGCATCCCCGATGTCGAGACCGCGGACGAACTCGGCGAGCTCGGGGCCGCCGACCCGGCGTCCGCGCGTGAGGTCCTTCAGCAGCGCGTACGGGTCGGTGATCTTCGAGCGGCCCGCGGCGATCTCGGCGCGCACCACGGTCTGGATCGCCTCGGCGAGCACCTCCCAGTTCGCGTCGAGGTCGGTGAGCAGCACGTTCTCGGCGAGCGAGATCTCGGTGAGACCGCGCTGCAGGTTGTCGAGCGCGAGCAGCGAGTGGCCGAAGGCGACGCCGATGTTGCGCTGCGTCGTGGAGTCGGTGAGGTCGCGCTGCATCCGGCTCGTGACGAGCGTGGATGCCAGCGTGGAGAACAGTCCGCCGGCGATCTCGAGGTTCGCCTCGGCGTTCTCGAACCGGATCGGGTTGATCTTGTGCGGCATCGTCGACGAGCCGGTCGCCCCCGCGACGGGGATCTGGGTGAAGTACCCGAGCGAGATGTACGTCCAGATGTCGGTGGCGAGGTTGTGCAGGATGCCACCCGCGTGCCGCGCGCGGTCGTACAGCTCGACCTGCCAGTCGTGCGACTCGATCTGCGTCGTGACCGGGTTGAACCCCAGGCCCAGCGACTCGATGAACGTGCGCGTGAGCTCGGGCCAGTCGACGTCGGGCTCGGCGGCGACGTGCGCCGACCAGGTGCCGGTCGCGCCGGAGAACTTCGCGAGGTACTCGCCGGCATCCAGCTGACGGATGACGCGCTCCAGACGCCACGCGAAGACGCCGATCTCCTTGCCCATCGTGGTGGGCGTCGCGGGCTGGCCGTGCGTGCGGGAGAGCATCGCGGCATCCCGATGCTCGACCGCCAGCTCGGCGAGAGCGGCGGTGACGGCACGGAGCTTCGGGAGCCACACGCGCTGCACCGCGCGCTGCACGGTGAGGGCGTAGGCGGTGGAGTTGATGTCCTCGCTGGTGCACGCGAAGTGCGTGAGCTCGGCGAGGGCGGTGAGGCCCAGGCTGTCGAGCCGGTCGCGCACGAGGTACTCGACGGCCTTGACGTCGTGGCGGGTGACCGCCTCTTTCTCTTTCAGCCAGGCGATCTCGTCGGCGCCGAAGTCCTCGTACAGCGCGCGCAGACGCGCGCGGTCGGCGTCCGAGACGGGCGAAGTGCCGAAGAGCGACCGGTCGGTGAGGGCCAGGAGCCACTCGACCTCGACCTCGACGCGAGCGCGGTTCAGGCCCGCCTCCGACAGGTAGTCGCCGAGCTCCGAGACGGTGGCGAAGTAGCGACCGTCGAGCGGGCTGAGGGGCTGCGGGGGCAGAGCGGACACGGGTCTCCCGGGGGTCGCGCGAAGAAGTCAGCCCGCGGAACGGATGGCGGGCTCGAGCTGCCGGAACAGGGCTCGGCTGGCGCGTTCGATCATACCGAGCACCTCGTCGAACATCGGAGGGCCGGCGTAGTAGGGGTCGGGGACGTCGAGGGTCTCGGCATCCGGGAGGAAGGACAGCAGCAGCGCGATCTTGTCGGCGTCGTCGTCGTGACGGGCCCAGCCGCGCAGCACACGCTCATGGCTGCGGTCGAGGGCGACGACGAGGTCGTTGTGCGCGAAGTCGGCGAACGTGAACTGTCGCGCGCGGTGCGCGGCACCGTCGTAGCCGAGACGTTCGAGGGCGGCGAGGGTCCGGTGGTCGGCGCGCTCGCCGACGTGCCAGTCTCCCGTGCCGGCCGAGGTCGAGACGACGCGGGAACCGAGGCCCGCCTCTTCCGTCATACGCCGGAACACCACGTCGGCCATCGGCGACCGGCAGATGTTGCCGCTGCAGACGAAGACGACGCGGAAGGGCGCGTCGGCACTCGCGGTCATCCCTCCATCATGGCGGGGACCGGGCGCGAGCGCATCAGCGGCGTGCGCGCTCGTCGTTCCGCGGACGCAGGAGGCCGCCGAGGATCGCGTTGATGATGCCGATCAGCAGCGCCGCGACGACGGTGAGCCAGAACTCGCCGGTGCGCAGCCCCCAGTCCCAGTTGGCGGTGATCACGGCGGTGAGCCACAGCAGGAAGCCGTTGATCACGAGCGAGATGAGTCCGAGCGTGAGGATGTAGAGGGGGAAGGCGACGATCTTCACGACCGTGCCGACGATGGTGTTGACCAGGGCGAAGATCAGCCCGACCAGCAGCAGGGTGAGCGCCACCTGCAGTCCCTCGCCGGGGGCGAAGGGGATGAGCGTCACCTGCAGGGCCGGGAGCAGGGTGACGATCCAGATGGCGAAGGCGTTGACGGCCACGCGGACGACGAAGCGCATGAGGCCATCGTGGCACGGGGGTCTGACATGCGCACGAGGGTCGCGGTTAGGCTCGCGATGTGAGTGAAGAGCCGGTCCTCCCCCGTATCCGTCCCGAGATCGCCGCGTTGCCCGCGTACCGGCAGGGCAAGCAGGCGAGCCCCGACGCGTTCAAGCTGTCGAGCAACGAGAACCCGTTCGGTCCTCTTCCGGGGGTGGTCGAGGCAGTTCAGGCCGCGACGTCGATCAATAGGTACCCGGATGCCACGGCCGCCCGGCTGCGTGCACGCCTCGGCGCGCGCTACGGGGTGTCGCCCGACGAGGTGCACATCGGCGCGGGCAGCGTGTCGCTGCTCGCGCAGTTGCTGTCCGCCGCGGCCGGCCCGGGCGACGAGGTCGTCTACGCGTGGCGCTCGTTCGAGGCGTACCCGTCGCTCGTCGCGGTCACCGGCGCGACCAGCGTGCAGGTGCCGCTCACGGCGGACGCGCGTCACGATCTTCCGGCGATGGCGGCCGCCGTCACCGACCGCACGCGCGTCATCGTCGTGTGCAGCCCCAACAATCCCACCGGTCCCACGGTCGGCTTCGACGAGTTCGCCGCCTTCGTCGAGGCGGTGCCCTCGGACGTGCTCGTGCTGCTCGACGAGGCGTACGCCGAGTTCGTCACCGACCCGGATGCCGTCGAGGGGCACCGCGTGCGCGCGCTGCTCGCGCGTCCCAACATCGTCGTGCTGCGTACGTTCTCGAAGGCGTACGGCCTCGCGGGCCTGCGCGTCGGCTACGCGATCGGGCACACGCGCGTGCTCGACGCGGCCCGCAGCACCGCGATCCCGCTCGCCGTCACGGCGGCGGCCGAGGAGGCGGCCCTGGCCAGTCTGGATGCCGAGAGCGAGCTGCTGCACCGTGTCGCCGTCCTCGCCGAGCGGCGCGACCGCCTGGCCGCCGGCCTCCGCGCGAGCGGCTGGGACGTGCCCCAGGCGCAGGGCAACTTCGTGTGGCTCCCCGCGGGCGAGCGTGCACTCGAGATCGCCGCGGTGTTCGAGGAGGCCGGGCTCATCGTGCGACCGTTCGCCGGCGACGGGGTCCGCATCTCGGTCGGCGAGGAGGAGTCGATCGACCGCGTGATCGAGGTCGCCGCGTCCGTCGTCCCGCGCTGAGACCTCCGGTGACCGAGTCGCCGGCCGTCGGCATCCGGGATGCCGGGACCACCCCCGTCATCCCCGGGTTCTTCCCCGACCCCTCGGTGTGCCGCGTGGGCGAGGACTACTACCTGGTCAACTCGTCGTTCGAGTACGCGCCCGGGATCCCGATCCACCACAGTCGTGACCTTCGGACGTGGACGCAGCTCGGGAACGTCCTGGTGAGCGGGAGCCAGTTCCCGGCCGGGGTTTCAGGGGCGAGCCGGGGGATCTACGCGCCCACGATCCGCCACCGCGACGGCATGTTCTTCGTCGTCGGCACGAACGTCGAGCGGGGCGGCGAGCAGTTCGTCGTCGCGGCCGCGGATCCCGCCGGGCCCTGGTCGGAGCCGATCGTGTTCCCGGGCCTGGGCGGCATCGACCCCGACCTGACGTGGGACGAGGACGGCCGATGCTTCCTCACCTACTGCGCCCTCGATGAGACGCTGCGATCCGCGGGCGGCACACTGCCGGTGATCGCGCAGGTGCGCGTCGACCTCGAGCGCGGCATCCGTCTCGAAGAGCCGCGGGTGATCTGGCGGGGCAGCGGCCTCGCGCACCCCGAGGGCCCGCACCTGTACCGGCGCGGGGAGTGGTGGTACCTGCTCACCGCCGAAGGCGGCACCGAGCGCGGACACGCGGTGTGCGTGGCGCGGTCGCGGGCGATCGACGGTCCGTTCGAGCCCGCGCCGTCGAACCCGATCTTCAGCCGTCGCAGCACCGGCCACCCCGTGCAGAACACCGGGCACGCCGACCTCGTCGAGCGACCCGACGGGGAGTGGGCGATGGTCCACCTCGGCGTGCGGCCGCGCGGCTTCACGCCCGGGTTCCACGTCGTGGGTCGCGAGACCTTCCTCGCCCGCATCGCCTGGGTCGACGACTGGCCGGTCGTGCACACCGACGACGAGCTGCCCGCCCGGCCCGACACCGCGTTCGTCGACGACTTCTCCGCCCCGGTGCTGCACCCGCGGTGGGTGTCGCCCGGCGCGGCGCTCGCCGCGTTCGCGCGCCCCCATCCCGACGGCGGCCTCCAGCTCGATCGTCGGGATGCCGTGAACGGCGCGCCCTCAGCGCTGTCGGTGCGGGTGCGCGATCTGCGCTGGCGGTACGAGGCGCGCGTCGACACCTCGGCGGGTGTGGCCCTGCGGGTCCGACTCGATGAGCGGCACTGGTACGAGGTCGCGCTCGATGGAGCTGCGGTCGAGGTGCGGGCCCGCATCGGACCGCTCGAGGCATCCCCGGGTTCCGCCCGCACGGTCGGCGACGCCGTGACGCTCGTCGTCGAGGCGACGGATGCCACCCACGACGGCCCCGACGACCTGCGGTTCGGCCTGGTCGACGCGGACGGCGAGCGATGGATCGCGGCCCTCGACGGCCGCTACCTCTCGACCGAGGTCGCGGGCGGGTTCACCGGCCGCACCCTCGGGCTGCGCGCCCTCGGGTCGACGCCGGCGCGGATCGCGCGCGTGCGTTACGTGCCGCTCGGCGACGAGTGACGACCGCGCAGAGTCAGGTGCCGGAGTCTTTCCGCTGGGGAGTGTGCGCGGCCAGTGAGACTTCGAAGGTGGTCCCCTTCCCGGGAGCGCTCGTAACCCTGATCGTGCCGTCGTGGGCCGACACCAGGGCCTGGACTATCGCCAGGCCGAGACCGGAACCGCCGGACGCGCTGCGCGCTGTGTCGCCGCGCCAGAATCGTTCGAAGATGTGAGGCAGCGCCTCGCTGGGGATTCCCGGCCCCGAGTCGCGGACCCGAATGGTGTGGCGGGCATCTCCGGCGACGATGTCTACCCCGACATCGCCGTCGGTGTGCTGCAGGGCGTTGCCGACCAGGTTGCGCACAACCTGCGCAAGACGTGCCCCGTCGCCGAGCACTCTCGGTTCCCCCGAGACGGCGAGGTGGAGGGAGCGGGCCGGATGGACGATCTGAGCATCCGCGACGACGTCGCGCGCGAGCGTACCGAGATCGACCTCCTCGCTCAGGAGCGGCCGTCCCGCGTCGGTCCTGGCGAGCAGGGCCAGTTCGTCGGTCAGCTCGCCGAGACGTTGGAGCTGACGCGCAACCCGCAGCATGGCGGCATCCCGCTGATTCTCGTCGCGGAGGCCGCCGCGCAAGTACAGCTCGATCCACCCGTGCGCGGCCGTCAGCGGGGTGCGGAGCTCGTGCGAGGCGTCGGCGACGAAGGCCCGGACCCGATTCTCCGCGTCTTCCTGGGCATCGAATGCGGTGTTCACAGTGTTGGCCATGCGTGCGATCGCGGGGTCGCCGGACTCGTCGACGGGGAGGCGCAGGGTGCGGTCGCCCCCCGCGATCCGCTCCGCGCGGTTGGCCATATCCGCCAGCGGTCGCAGCCCACGACCGACGACGATGGCGGCGACCGCGATGAGCGCCGACGTCGTGGCGAGCGCGACGACCACGAGGGCGGTGACGACGAGCGTGGTCGTGATGTCCCTTGGCGCGCTCCGCATGCCCAGGACGACCGCCGTGACCTCCGAGGATCTGCCGGTGTCGGCGTAGGCGAGGCCCAACCCCTCGACGTCGATCCGTTCCGTGAGATACGGCCCTGACGCTCGGCGGACTTCGGGTCCCGCCTCGGCGACGACCTCGGCGACGTCCTCCGGGGGAAGCCCCGATGTCGCGACGGCTTCGTCTCCGGCGAGGAGCACGACACCGATGTCGTTGGCGACGAAGTTCTGCAGCACGTCGAGGTCGATGGTGACACCGCCGCTGAGCCGAAGGCTCGTGAGCACGCGATCCCCCGCCGCGGTCAGACGGTCGGTGTCGCGGTTGAGCAGGATCGACGGGACCGCGACAGCGCCGATCGCGGCGAAGCCCAACACGATGACGACGACGACCAGCGAGAGGCTGAGGGTCAATCGGCCACGGATGGAACGCATGCGCTACGCCGCACCCGGGTCGTCGATGCGGTAACCGAACCCCCGCACCGTGACGATCATCGAGGGCTGATCGCCGTCGATCTTCCGCCGCAGGCTCGAGATGAAGCGTTCGACGACGTTGGCGTCGCCCCCGAAGTCGTACATCCAGATCTCCTGCAGGATGACGGTCTTGGAGAGCACCCTCCCGGCGTTGCGCATGAGCAGTTCCAGCAGGCGGAACTCCGTTGGAGACAGCTCGATGGTCGTGCCGCCTCGCGAGACGACGTGTCGGTCGACGTCGACGCGCAGGTCGGCGACCTGCAGGGTGTCGTGGGGAGGGGGCGACGTGTCGTCGGTGTCCCGGCGACGCAGAATCGCTTCGATCCGTGCGATCAGTTCGATCGCGGTGAACGGCTTCACGAGGTAGTCGTCGCCGCCGAGTCGGAGGCCGCGCACACGATCGTCGACGCCGTCCCGAGCAGACAGGAAGATGATCGGGATGCGGGCGTCCCGGGCGCGAATGAGGCGAGCGAGTTCGAACCCGTCCATGACCGGCATCATCACGTCGAGCACGACGACATCCGGAGAGCTGGAGGAGATCGCCTCCATCGCCGCGAGCGCGCCGTCCGCGAGGACGGTGTCGAACCCGCTGAAGGTCAGCGTCGACTCGAGCATCGCTCGGATCTCTTCGTCGTCGTCGACCAGCAGCACGCGCGGGTTCATGTCGCCATCCTTTCAGCCCGTCTCCCGGGGGAGGGGGACGCCGCGGGAAGCGACCGGGAGCGCCGGATGCCGAGGAGCACCAGCCCCGCCCCGACGAGCGACCAGAGGGCGAGACACACCACGGGGGCGATCAGGTCGGACGAGACGGTCCCCTCGGCGACCTGCGCGCCGACTCGCAGGAAGGCGGAGACGGGAAGGAAGGGCGCTACGGCCGCCAGCCACGACGGCGCGGTCTGGAGGGGGAGTGCGCCGGAGAGCGTCGACGCCTCGAGAAGGGTGAGAAGCGCGATGGCCACGATGGCCCACCGGCCGAGCAGGACATGGAGCCCCGAGACCAGCGTGACGAAGGTCAGTGCGGCCAGCACGGCCAGCGCGCCGAACCCGAGGACCGCCGCGAGGTCGATCCGGAAGATGGCGAGCATCGCGGTCACGGCGACCCCCTGGGCCGCGCCGATTGCGAGATTGCGGCGCAACAGGGCCCGCGTCAGACGCCCGCTCGACGTCGGCGAGACGAGGGCCGCCGCCGAAAGCGCCCGCGAGCGGATCGCGAGGGTGGCGATGGCGCCGATCCACAGCACCGCAGCGGCGATCACCGCGGGGAGCCACCCGGCCGCCGAGCCGTCGCTCGTCGTCGCGACGGTCACGGGCTGCGCGACCACGTCGGCGATCTGGGTGATCTGATCGTCGGTGTAGGTCGGCGCCGCCGCGGCACCGTCGCTGAGCTTGGTGGCCAACTCCTCTGCCCCGGATGCCACATCAGTGGCACCGGCGGCCAGGTCGGTCGCGCCCGTCGAAAGGGTGTCCGCACCGGTGGCGGCGGACGCTGCGGCGGCGGCGAGCCGGTCGGCGCCCGAGGCCGAATCTCGAGCACCGGCCGCAAGATCCGCCGCGCCCTGCACGAGCGCACCGGACGAGGTCGAAAGCGTTTGGGCCCCGTTCGCGGTCGTCGCCGCTCCCGCCGCCGCCTGGCCCGCCGAGGATGCGAGGGAACTCGCGGTCGTCGCCGCGCCCGCGACCGCGGCGCAGTATTGCGCGCCCGCCGTGGGCGGGCAGGAGGAAGCGAGTGCGGCGAGACCATCCGCCAGCTGCCGGGAGCCGGCCGCGGTCGCGGACGTGGCCTCGCCGACCCGCGCCGTCCCCGACGCGACTCCCGCGGTTCCGTCCCGCAGATCTGCGGCGCCCCCCGAAAGACTCGTCGCCCCGTCCGCCACCCGGTGGCTTCCGGCCGCGAGGTCGTCCGCCCCTGTGCTCAGCTGCTGAAGCCCGTCCGCCACCTCGGTGGTCCCGGAGGCGACCTGCACCGTGCCGTCCCGGACCTGCCCGGTGCCGTCGGCCAGTTGGCCGGCGCCGGTGGCGGCGTCGGACAGCGCGGTCGAGAGCTGGTCGATGCCGGTGACCGTACTCGAGACGAAGGCCGTGGTGACTTCGCGCCCGAGAGTTTCGGTAGCGGTCCGAGCGACGACCTGCGATGCCGCGGATGCTGCGGCGGACGCGCCGGGGTCGGTCTCCAGCGTCACTTCGGTGGCGACGGGATGGTCTCCCCCGGCCGAGAGCACCGAAGCGGAGAACTCCTCCGGAATGGTCAGGACGGCGTAGTAGTCGCCGTCGCGGAGCCCCTCCGCGGCATCCGTCTCATCCGTCACGACCCAGCCGAGCGCGACACCGTCGTGGTGGACGAGCGCATCGGTGAGGGCGCGACCTGCGGCCATGGGGCGATCACCGGTCACGATCTGGTCGTTGTTGACGATGGCGATGGGGATAGCGTCGGACCGGTTCATCCGGTCGGCGAGGCCGGCCGCGGCGACGGCGGAGCCGAGGAGCGGGAGGGCGATCGCGACGGCGACGGCGAGCGCGATCGTGCGTCGGCTGTTCCAGGTCACGCGGAGGCTCCGATCTCGAGGGGGGAGGGGGATTCAGCGCCGGCGACCGGGGAGACGACGATGACGGTCGCTTCGGCTTCCGTCAGCGCGCGGACGTCTTCGGGTCGTGGAGGGGTGCGGAAGAACAGGACGCAGGCACCGCAGGCGTATGCCACCGCCGCCGACAGCATCTGTCGGCCCACGGAGTCGAGGTCGGCGATCCGGACGTCCAGATCCGGTACGAGGTGCTCGACGATCCCCAGACGCTGCCGCCGCCGTCGCCGACCGCCCCCGGCAAGGGTGATCATCGTCGTCGCGAACCGGCGCGCCGAATCGGAGCCGGAGGCGTCTTCCGGTGAGATCACCGCGGTGAGTCGACGCACCGCGACGCTGCTGTCCGGCAGCACTCTGCCCGCGACGACCAGCGTGCCCGCGGCGAAGTCCGCGCGCCCACTGAGCGCGGGGGCGAGGCGGTGTCGGAGCGAGTCGTCGATGGTCACGGCCTCGCCGAATCGGACGTCGCGCGTGAGGGGGACGTCGTCCGGATCGACCCGAAGGTCGCGGGCGCTCAGCGCGAGTGCCGCCACCGGGCCGTCGTCGACCGCCGCCTGCCGCATCACCGCCTCCCCCTCGATGTCCACCGTGGGAAGGATCCGGTCCAGCCACCGCGGCAACCACCAGGCGTGACGATGGAGCGCGACCATGATCGCCGGGATCAGCGTCATCCTGACCAGGAAGGCGTCGACGAAGACCCCCACGGCGAGACCGACCGCGATCGGTTTGATCGTGTCCGTACCCCCCGGGATGAACGCGACGAAGACCGAGATCATGATGACCGCGGCTGCCGTGACGACCGGAGCCGAGTGCGTGAATCCGCCGGCCACGGCCTCCCGTGCGTCGCCGAGGTGGCTGTACTCCTCGCGCATCCGACTGACCAGGAACATCTCGTAGTCCATGGCGAGTCCGAACAGCACGCCCATGACGAGGATCGGCAGGAAGCTCACGAGCGGCCCGGGCGAGTCGCCGCCGAGCAGAGCGGGGAACCATCCCCATTGAAAGATCGCGACGATCGCTCCGAACGATGCTCCGACGGAGAGCAGGAAGCCGAGCGTCGCCTTGATCGGCACCCAGAGGGAGCGGAACACCAGGAGGAGGAGCACGAGCGACAGCCCGACGACCGTGAGAGTGAACGGCACGAGGGCGGCTTGCATACGCGCGGAGATGTCGATGTTCACGGCGGTCGTCCCCGTCACCCGGATGTCCGAGATGCCGTACTTCTCCTCCCAGGCCGGTGCCTGAGCGCGAAGCTCCGCCACGAGGTCTGCCGTCCGGGGGTCGTTCTGGCCGCCCTCGGGAATGACCCGGAACAGCGCGGTGTCGCCGGCTGCGTTCGGCGTCGCCAGGGGGACGGCGACGACCCCGTCGAGATGCTCCAGGTCGCCCTGCAGCTGATCCACCACTTCCACCGGGTTGCTCGGCGAGAGCACGTCCGCCGTGATGAGGAGCGGAGCGTTCCAGCCGGGCCCGAACGATGCCGCGATGGCATCGTAGTGATCACGGGGGATCGTGCCGACGGGTTGAGTGCTCGCATCTCGCAGGCCCAGTTGCATCGACATCGTCGGTACCGCGACGACTCCCACCCCGAGCACGACCAGCACGATGGTGACCGCCGGCGCCCGGGTCACCAAGCTCACCCATCGCTGCGCGAGCGGCGGTCTCGAAGCTCGATTCGTGGACCTGGCGCGGTCCCGTGGTCGGAGGCGTGCGCCCGCGAGCAGCGCGACGGCGGGTAGCAGCGTGAGCGCGACCAGCACCCCCATCGTCACCGCGAGCGCGCCGCCCACCGCCATCGTCGTGAGCGTCGGGATGCCGACGACCAACAGTCCGCCGAGCGCGATGACGACGGTGACTCCCGCGAAGACCACGGCGGTGCCGGCTGTGCCCAGAGCCCGTGCCATCGCCTCGTGGGGTGACTGTCCTCGCGCGAGTTCGTGGCGATGGCGGGAGAGGACGAAGAGGGAGTAGTCGATGGCCACGGCGAGTCCGAGCATGCTCGAGAAGGCGGAGGTCGATGGGGAGATCGCGGTCAGATGCGAGGCGAGGAACAGTGCGCCCAGCGTCGTGCCCACGCTCGTGAGCGCACCCACGAGCGGCATCCCCGCGGCCAGCAATGATCCGAAGACGATGATCAGAACCAGCAGGGCGATGGCGAGGCCGATCACCTCGCCCAGATGGCTCTGTTCTTCTTGGATGTTGTAGGCGCTTCCGCCGATCGTGGAGGTGACGCCATCCGTGTCGCGGACGGCCGCGTCCTGGACTCCGTCGAGCACCGACTCGGAAGGTTTCCGGTCATCGAACTGGACGGTGGCCAGCGCCGCGTCGCCTCCCTCGTCGATCGTCAGGTCGTCGATGGAGCTGGCCCCCGCGACGCCGTCCACGGTGGCGATCTCGTCGAGGCGTGCCTGCATGACCGCGCGGTCGTCCGCGCCGGTGATATCACCGTCGTCCGCACGGAACAGCAGCTGAGCACTCGCTCCCGACGCGGAGGAGCCGAAGCGCGTCGCAAGGACGTCCTGTCCTTCCTGAGACTCGGTGCCCGGGATTGAGTTGTCGTCTTCGAAGGCCGCTCCGGCCCCGAATCCCACACCGCCGATGAGGAGCAGGACCGCCACCCACACGCCGATGACGGCGAGGCGGTGGCGACCGATGAAACGGCCGAGGCGATGAAGAGCGAGCGACATGGGTCCTCCGGGACGAACGTGGGATCGCTTTCCATCCGAGCGGCCGGGCCTGACGGCCGCCGGGGTGCGGACCTGACCGTCTCCTGACGGCATCCGTCCGGACCGCTGCCGTCAGCGATCCGTCAGGGCTTCGCCAGCGTCCCTGCCGCTCTGCCGGAAGCCCGCCGTGCTCGACTCGCGGCATGGCCTTCCCCCGCTCCCGTCGTGCCGTCTTCCTTTCGCTCGGCTCCGTCCTCATCGTCGTCCTCGCCGTCGCGGCCGTCGTAGAGATCACCGTTCGCGCGCGCCTGGATGCGCGCCTCGAGTCCCTCACCGCGGAAGTCCCGGGCGTGCACGCCTCGCCCGCCGACGGGCTCGCGCTGTGGTCTCTCGCGACCGGGCACGTGGACATCGACATAGCTCTGGGCGACGCGGCGGTGGCGAACGCCCTCGAATGCCGCACGGGGAAAGACGTCGAGGTCGCGACGAGTGCCGGCGGCATCGCTGTTCAGACCGACCTCGATCTCCGGGGCAGGTCCGTTCCGGCGCGTGCCACGTTCGTCGCCGACTCCCGGGATGGAGCGTGGGTGCTGGAAGCCGAGAGCGTCGACGTCGGAGGGTTCGCCCTGCCTCCGTCAGCGGTCGGACGGCTCCTCGGCGATCGGGCCCCGGAGTGGCTGTCAACCGGATTTCGCCTGCCCGCGATGGGTGGGCTCACCGTGACAGGTGTCCGCCTCGCATCAGGTGAAGCGCACCTGCTCGTCACGGCGCCCCTCGACCCGGACGGCCCATCCTCCGCTCGCCCGCTCGCCGCCCTCTCGTGCGACCCGACGTCACTCCAGGAGTCCCGATGACCACGCCCTCTTCCGACGAGCCTGCCTCGGACGCGACTGCCGACCACGCGGTCGGCCGGTCGACCCGCACGCGCCGCCAGTTCCTCTGGGGCGCCGGACTCGGTGCGCTCACCGCGGGGGCGGCGATCGGTGTCGGAATGCCGCTCATCCGTGGGCTGGCGTCGGGGTCCCTCCCGCCGCGCAGGGTACCGGTGGCGCCGGGCTCCCTGCGGATCGATCACGTCACGGTGGTCGACCCACGAGACGGGAGCCGCCATGACGACGCCTCCATCCTCATCCGCGACGGGCGGATCATCGCGGTCGCGGACGTGGCATCCCTCGCATCCGATCCGGGCGTTCCGACCGTCGACGGGGCGGGACGCTTCGCGGTGCCCGGCTACAACAACATGCACACGCACGCTCTCCAGGCGCAGAACCCGGCCCTGATGATGGCCACCATGCTCGCCGAGGGAGTCACGGGGATGCGTCAGATGCTGGGCACATCCGAGATGCTCGCCCACCGTGCCGCGAACCGGCTGCCGCTGTCGGTGAACGCACCGCGACTGCTCGCGATGCCGGGGGACATCCTCACCCCGTTCACCGCGGGATCCGTGGATGCCGTGCAGAAAGCGATCGATTCTCAGTACGACGACGGCGCCGACTTCATCAAGATGGTGCTGACCGACCGCGACGTGTTCTTCGCGGCGGTCGAGCGGGCCCACGCGAAGGGCCTCCGCATCGCCGGGCACCTCCCGGAATCCGTTCTCCCCTCAGAAGCCTCGGCGGCGGGGTTCGACTCGATCGAACACCTCGGCGCCTCCGACGGGATCTGGATCGAGGCCTCCTCCCGCCGCGACGAGTTGTGGGCGATGGACGACACCGGGCTGCCTCTGCCGGCGTGGATCGCGGGCCTGCCCGGGGTCGGTGGGATCTTCACCGCCACCTCGGAGAAGAAGCTGATCAACCCCGCCGCCTTCGATTCGCCGGATGCCGTCGCCTTCAAGCGGGAGGCTGTGCAGGCGTTCGATGAGGATCGCGCCCGTGCGCTCGCCGCGACCTTCGTGAAGAACGACACGTGGCACGCGCCGACCCTCGTCCGCCTCCGCACGCAATACCTCATGGACTCGGCCGAGTATGAGACGGATCCGTGGTTGCCCCTCATGACGGAGAACGCTCGCCGCGACTACGACGATGTCCTGGCGACCTTCCGCGAGCTCCCGGACATCACACGCCAGAGTTACCGCGACGTCTACACCGCGGTGCTGCGGGTGACGAAGATCCTGCACGACGAGGGGGTGCCGATGATGGCTGCCACCGATGGTCAGGGCAAGGCTCCGGGCCAGCGCCTGCAGCTCGAGTTCCAGGAGCTGGCGACAGCCGGCATCCGTCCCCTGGACATCCTTCGGATGGCCACTACTGCTCCGGCCCGCTACCTGGGCCGGACCGCGACGATGGGCGTCATCGCACCGGGCGCGGATGCCGACCTGCTTCTGCTCGCGTCGGATCCGACGCTGGACGTCGCCGCTCTGGGATCCATCACCGCCGTCGTCCGCGACGGCCACTTCATCCGCGCGGAGGACCTCGAAGCGCTGATCGAGCGACTGGCCGAGCAGCCGGAGGACGGGAGCGCTCTCGGGTTTGCGCGAGGTGCAGTCGCGTTCGAATGCTGTTGACATCACGGGCGATCTCCTCGGCGCCCGGGCGCCGGTCCGCACACGCCGCTTGTCGGAATCCAACGCCGGATCGCGGCATCCGTTGTGCACCTCATGCGGTGCAGGGCATGACGCGACCGTTAGCGTAGGGACATGACCCCGCTCGACGACCCGGCTCTCGTGCGCGTTCTGGCGGCCGACGGCACGCTCGCGCCCACCCCTGAGGCCGAGCGCTATCTGCCCCTGATCGAGGCCCTCTCCGACACCGATCTCGAGACCTTCTACCGCGACATGGTGTCGATCCGCGCGTTCGACGTGCAGGCGACCAACCTGCAGCGGCAGGGGCAGCTGGCTCTGTGGCCGCCGTCGTTCGGGCAGGAGGCCGCCCAGGTCGGCTCGGCCCGCGCCGCCCGCGCGCAGGACCACATCTTCCCCTCGTACCGCGAGCACGTGGTCACCCGCATCCGCGGCGTCGACCCGCTCGACATCATCCGGCTCATGCGCGGGCTCACGCACGGCGGATGGGATCCGTCCGACCCGAAGAACGGCAACACCCACATCTACACGCTCGTGCTCGGCGCGCAGACGCTGCACGCCACGGGCCTCGGCATGGGCCTGGTGTTCGACGGAAAGTGCGGCACCGGCGACCCCGAGCGCGACGAGGCGGTGATCGTCTACTACGGCGACGGTGCGTCCAGCCAGGGCGACGTGCACGAGGCGATGGTGTTCGCCGCGAGCTTCCAGACGCCCGAGGTGTTCTTCCTGCAGAACAACCAGTGGGCCATCTCCGTCCCGGTCGCCACCCAGTCGCGCACCCCGCTGTACCAGCGGGCGGCGGGGTACGGCATCCCGAGTGTCCAGGTCGACGGCAACGACGTGCTCGCCAGCTACGCGGTGTCGAAGCTCGCGCTCGACGAGGCCCGCGCGGGCGGCGGACCCCGCGCGATCGAGGCGATGACCTACCGCCGTGGCGCGCACACCACGAGCGACGACCCGACGAAGTACCGCACCTCCGCCGAAGAAGAGGCGTGGGCCGGTCGTGACCCGATCGCCCGTATGCGCGCGTACCTCGAGGCGAGGGGGGCGTCGCCGCAGTTCTTCGACGACGCGGATGCCGAGGGTCGCGCGCTCGCCGACGATGTGCGCGTGCGCACGAACGAGCTCGGCACGATCCCGCGCGTCCACATGTTCGAGAGCGTCTACTCCGAGGTGCACGCGCTCGTGCAGGAGGAGCAGCGTTGGCTCGACGACTACGAGGCGTCGATGGAAGGGGGCGCGCAGTGACCGAGAACATGCCGATCAGCCGCGCACTCAACGCCGGTCTCCGTCGCGCGCTCGAGACCAACGACCGCGTCCTGCTCATGGGTGAGGACATCGGGCCGCTCGGCGGGGTCTTCCGCGTCACCGAGGGTCTGCAGAAGGACTTCGGGCCGCGTCGCGTGATCGACTCCCCGCTGGCGGAGTCCGGCATCGTCGGCACCGCGATCGGTCTCGCGATGGGCGGTTTCCGTCCCGTGCTTGAGATCCAGTTCGACGGCTTCGTGTTCCCCGCGTTCGACCAGATCACCTCGCAGCTCGCGAAGATCACGAACCGCCACGAGGGCGGCGTGCAGATGCCCGTCGTCATCCGCATCCCGTACGGCGGACACATCGGCGCGGTCGAGCACCACCAGGAGAGTCCCGAGGCGTACTTCACGCACACCGCGGGTCTGCGGGTCGTCAGCCCGTCGACCGCGAACGACGCCTACTGGATGATCCAGCAGGCGATCGACTCGCCCGATCCGGTGATCTTCCTCGAGCCCAAGGCGAAGTACTGGCAGAAGGGCGAGGTCGACACCGAGGCCCCGGCGCTGCCGCTGCACGCGAGCCGGGTCGTCCGTCGCGGCACGGACGTGACGCTCGTGGGTCACGGCGCCATGGTGACGACGCTGCTGCAGGCCGCGGCGCTCGCCGAGAGCGAGGGCACGAGCTGCGAGGTCATCGACCTGCGTTCGCTCTCACCGGTCGACTACGGTCCGCTGCTGGACTCGGTGCGCCGCACCGGTCGCATGGTCTACGCGCAGGAGGCGCCGGGGTTCACGTCGCTCGGTTCCGAGATCGCCGCCACCGTCATGGAGAGGGCGTTCTTCGCGCTCGAAGCGCCGGTGCTGCGCGTGTCGGGCTTCGACGTGCCGTTCCCGCCCGCGAAGCTCGAGGGAACGTACCTCCCCGACGCCGACCGCATCCTCGAGGCCGTCGACCGGTCCCTCGCGTACTGACCCGCTCTTCCTCTCCCCGCCATGAACCGCGAGACTTCATCGCACCGGCGAGACCGCGACATCGCGCCGCAGCCTCGTCGGTGAGCTGAAGTCTCGCGAGCAAAGGACATCACCGTGACCGAGCAGACCTTCGTCCTCCCCGACGTCGGTGAAGGACTCACCGAGGCCGAGATCGTCCAGTGGCGCGTCGCGCCCGGCGACGAGGTGGCCGTCAACGACGTGCTCGTCGAGATCGAGACCGCCAAGTCGCTCGTCGAGCTGCCGTCGCCTTTCGCGGGCACGGTCGGCGAGCTCCTCGCATCCGAGGGGGCGACCGTCGAGGTCGGTGCGCCGATCATCACGATCGGATCGACGGATGCCGGCAGCCCGGCGCCCGCCGAACCGGTGAGCGTGCCCGAGCCCGACGACGCCGGCGGCGCCGTCCTGGTCGGCTACGGCACGGGCGGCGCGGTGTCGTCGCGGCGTCGGAAGCCGGCGGAGCGGCCGGTCAAGGCATCCGTCGGGGTGGTCGCGAAGCCTCCCATCCGCAAGCTCGCCCGCGACCTGGGCGTCGACCTGTCGGCCGTGACGCCGAGCGGCCCCGCCGGTGAGGTCACGCGCGACGACGTCGTGAAGCACGCCGAGCAGGCGAGCGTCTTCCGCAACATCGAGACGCCCGAATGGGGCACCGTGCGCGAGGAGACCATCCCGGTCGCAGCCCCCGCGGCGCCCGCGCCGGTCGACGACGCGCGGGAGGAGTCCATCCCGGTGCGGGGCGTGCGAAAGGCCACCGCGAACGCGATGACCTCGAGCGCCTACTCGGCCCCGCACGTCTCCGTGTGGGTCGACGTCGACGCGTCGCGCACGATGGAGCTCGTCAAGCGCCTGAAGGCCTCGCCGGACTTCGCCGACGTGAAGATCTCGCCGCTGCTGATCATGGCGCGCGCCGTGATCTGGGCGCTGCGCCGCACCCCGATGATCAACGCCGCCTGGGTCGACACCGAGGACGGCGCGCAGATCCGTGTGCGCCACTACGTGAACCTCGGCATCGCCGCCGCGACGCCCCGGGGTCTTCTCGTCCCGAACATCAAGGACGCGCAGGCGATGAACACGCGCGAGCTGGCGAAGGCACTGGAGAACCTCACGCTCACCGCGCGCGACGGCAAGACGAGCCCGGCTGATCAGGTCGGCGGCACGTTCACGATCACCAACATCGGAGTGTTCGGAGTGGATGCCGGCACCCCGATCATCAACCCCGGCGAGGCCGGCATCATCGCCCTCGGCGCGATCCGGCAGAAGCCGTGGGTCGTGGACGGCGAGGTGCGCCCCCGCTGGGTGACCACGGTGTCGGGTTCGTTCGATCACCGCGTGGTCGACGGCGACGGCATCTCGCGGTTCATCGCGGACGTGGCATCCGTTCTGGAAGAGCCGGCGCTGCTGCTGGACTGACGGCGTCTCACCCCGCAGTGGTGCGCGGCGGGCCGCTTGTGGCCCGCACGCGCAGTTCGGGCGTGAACACCCGCCGCTCGGGGGTCACCCGTCCGCGGATGCGTTCGAGAAGGAGATCTGCGGCCGCCGCCCCCATCTGCTGCCCGTGCTGGTCGACCGTCGTCAGCCCGACCAGCGGGTGCGCGGCGATCGGTACGTCGTCGTAGCCGACCACGGCGACATCGGCGGCGCCGAGACCTGGGTTCGCGACGACTTCGAGCGCCGAGAGCGCGAGGGAGTCGTGCCCGGCGAAGATAGCGGTCGGACGCACCGCACGATCGAGCAGACCTGCCACGGCGTCGCGCGCGTCCCCCTCGGCGGGGTGGATGCGGATGACCTCGGGGTCCAGCCCGCGTTTCCGCATGAGCTGTTCGTACACCCGCCGGCGTCGGGGGTGCGGGTCGGTACGGGGCTCGACGAGGATCCGTTCGTCGTTGGTGACGTGTGCGATCCGCGTATGACCGGCGGCGAACAGGTGCTCCATCACCAGGCGGGCCCCCTCGTCATCGTCTCCGAGGACGACGTCGTAGTGGCGGGGGCGGTCGTGCTGGCCGACCTGCACGACGGGCACGCGCTGTCCCAGGTCTTCGAGCCAGGCCTGCGGTATGCCGGGGGCCACGGCGATGATCCCGTCGACCTGTCTGTCGTACAGGCTCTCGAGCGCCGTCGTGCCGCTGACCGCATCGGTCATGGGGGCGATGATGAGCTGGTAGTCCGACTCGCGCAGGGAGTCCACGACGCCCGTCAGGATGCGCGTGAAGAAGCCGTTGTCCATGCGCGGCAGCTGAACACCGATCGTCGACGTGGACCCGCGCATGGCGCGGGCGGCCACCCGCGGCCGATAGCCGAGGGCCTCGATCGAGGCGGTCACGCGTTCGCGCATCCGGTCGCTCACCCCGTAGGCGTCGCGGATGACCTTCGAGACGGCCGCCCGGGACACGCCGGCGTGACGGGCGACATCGTCGATGGTCGCCGCCCGGATCGCCGACGCGGGGGAGGGTACGGGATCGCGCATCGGTCTCCTTCCGTCGGTTCGCCCCCGGTGTAGATCGGTTGACGAAGGTCTTCTCCGTCGATTATCGTCTCCTCCACCCGGTTATGTAGATCGGTCTACACACGACCCAGGGCTGATCCATGTTCACGATCTCTCGTCTGATCGCGCCGACCGCACCCGTCGACGGCGCTCCCACCCTCGTCGGCCGGCTCGCCCTCGACGAGGGGCACGGTCGTGTCGTCCGGGCCACGCTCCGTTACTCCGCCCTCGGGATCGTGGAGGCGGTGCTCAACGGGACCCGCGTCTCCGACGAGCTCCTCACCCCCGGGTGGTCGAGCTACGAGTGGCGCCTCCGCGTCGCCGAGACCGACGTGACGGCGCTCGTCGCGGCGCGGTCGACGCTCGAGCTCACCCTGGGTAACGGGTGGTACCGGGGAAGCCTGACCTGGATGGGCGCCACCGCCGTGTACGGCGACGAGCTGGCGGCCATCGCCGAGATCCACCTCCTGTTCGAGGACGGCCACGCCCAGGTCTGGGGGACCGACGAACGGTGGACGGTGCGCGCGGGCGGCATCCTCTCCGACGACCTCTACCACGGCCAGACCATCGACGCTCGGCGCCGGGGGAGCGACTCCCCTGAACAGGCGGTGCGCATCGTTGACGAGCCCGGCGACCGGTTCGAGCCCTACGTCGGCCCACCGGTGGTGCCCCTGCAGACCCTGGGCGTGAAAGATGCCTGGACGTCGTCGAGCGGCAGGATCATCGTCGACTTCGGCGAGAACCTCGTCGGCTGGGTGCGCGCGCGGGTGTCGGGTGACCCGGGCGACATCGTGACGCTGCGTCACGCCGAGGTCCTCGAGGACGGTGAGATCGGCATCCGTCCCCTCCGCTCGGCCCGTGCCACCGACCGGTTCATCCTGTCCGGCGGCGACGACGTGTTCGAGCCGCGATTCACGTTCCACGGGTTCCGCTACGTCGAGGTCGACGGCTGGCCCGGCGGGCTGGACGCCGTGCGCCGAGGGGGTGTCGAAGCCGTGCGGATCGGTTCGCGTCTGCGCCGCACCGGGACGTTCTCGAGTTCGGAGCCCCTCCTGGATCGACTCCACCAGAACGTCGTCAACAGCACGCTCGGCAACTTCGTCGACCTGCCCACGGACTGCCCGCAGCGCGACGAGCGACTGGGGTGGACGGGCGACATCGCCGTCTTCGCGGCGACCAGTGCCTACCTCTTCGACGTCGAGGACTTCCTCCGGGACTGGCTTCGCGACGTGACGGCCGAGCAGGAGCACCAGGGCGGCGTCGTTCCGTACGTGGTGCCGGATGTCCTGAAGCACGTCGGCGTGCCTGAGGACATCGCCCCGGTCGATTCGACCGCCGTGTGGAGCGACGCCATCGTCTGGGTGCCGTGGGCGGTGTGGATGGCATCCGGAGACACTCGTGTGCTCGTCGAGAACTTCGAGGGGATGCTGGCCCACCTGCGTCACGTCGACGCGTTGGTATCGGCATCCGGTCTCTGGGACCGCGGATTCCAGTTCGGCGACTGGCTCGACCCCGACGCGCCCCCGGACCGCCCGGCGGATGCCAAAGCCGACCGCGGCCTCGTCGCCACCGCCAGCCTCTACCGTTCTGCCGACCTGACGTTCCGCATCGCCGGTGTTCTCGGTCGCACGGAGGTGCGGGACGAGCTCGGCGTTCTGCGGGACCGCACCCGCGCGGCGTTCCGCGACGCCTACGTCGATCGCGGTGCACGCCGGTTGCGCAACCACTGCGAGACCTCCTACGCCCTCGCGATCGTCTTCGGGCTGTTCGACGACGACGAGCGGACGTGGGCCGGAGCGAATCTCGCCGACCTGGTCGTGGCATCCGGTCACCGCATCTCGACCGGCTTCGCCGGCACGCCGTACATCCTGGATGCCCTGAGCGGTACCGGGCATGTCGACGTCGCCGGACGGCTGCTGCTCCAGCGGGAGTGCCCTTCCTGGCTCTACCCGGTCACGATGGGCGCGACGACGATCTGGGAACGGTGGGACTCGATGCTGCCCGACGGCAGCATCAACCCGGGCGAGATGACCTCGTTCAACCACTACGCGCTCGGCGCGGTGGCGGACTGGATGCACCGCGTCCTGGGAGGGCTGACGCCGGTGGAGCCCGGATACTCGCGCGTCCGGATCGCCCCTCAGCCGATCGACGGCGTCGATCACGCGCAGACCTCGTTCGACAGCCGGCACGGCCGGGTGGCGGTGTCCTGGCATCGGGAGGGAACCGTCGTGCACCTCGTGGCCACCGTGCCCGAGGGCGTCGTCGCCGAGATCCGCGTCGGCGACATCGCCGAGGAGGTCGGAGCCGGCGACCACCGGTTCTCTGCGGAGGTCGCACCCGCCGCCACCGCGTGAGCGACAGGCGGGCCGGGCGCCGCCGGTCCCGTGGCGACGATCCCTCTCGCGAGCGAAGGATGCCGTGCCGGATCGCCATTGCCAGGTTTCTGCCAGGGTTCCCCGCGATCGCCGTCGTGACGCGGATCCCGTCGCGCCCGAACGCCGGCGGAAGCGCCTCCCGCCGGCATCCCGCCCATCCGATTCCGCATCGCCCCCGGATGACCTCTCGTGCGGCGGAAGCGCCGCAGACGGAAACGGAAAGGGAAACCTGATGCGTACGTACAACACGAAGACCCGAATCGGCATGATCGCTGCGGCCGGCACCGGAGCTGCGGCTCTCGCCGTCGCCGGACTCGCGCTGCCGGCCTCGGCCGACGACGACGTCACCTCGACGGATGCCTCCACGACCGCGACGCAGTTCGTCGACGCGTCCGACCCGTTCTACACGTGGGTCAGCGACCTCATCGACAGCGGCGACTTCACCGCCAGCCCCCGGACCGCAGTGGGCGACATCGCCAACATCGGACCGCTGGTGCAGGGTCCGCTCGTCAGCGACTCGCTCAACGGCGACGTCGCGTCGGGCAACCAGACCCCCGTCGTGTCGGGCAACGACACCACGGCGCCCGTCGGTTCGGGCAACGACACCACCGCACCGATCGGCTCGGGCAACGACCTCGGCTCCGGCAACGAGATCGGTTCGGGCAACGACGTCACCGCCCCGGTCGACGCCCCCGTCGGCTCCGGCAACGACACCGGCGTGTCCACGGGTGACGCCGGCGTCTCCACGGGCGACAACGGCGCGTCGGTCGGCGACATCTCCGGCTCGGTGAACGACGTCGTCGGTGGCGTCACCTCGGGCGTCGATGACGTGGTCGACGGTGCGCTCGACCTCGGCGGCATCCTCCGCTGACCTCTGCACCCGCTCAGTGGCGCCACCCTCCGGGGTGGCGCCACTGTCGTGTGTGGGGGAGCGGCCCGAACGTGTCAGTGCCGTTCTGCCCGTGCGCCGGACGCGGCGACGGCGGCGAGCAGGGAGACCCCCGCGGCGGCGAGGAAGAGCCAGTCTTTCACCTGTCGGCGCAAGCGGAGCGCCGGCGGGGCTACGTCACTCGGGAAGCGCGGGATGCCTCTCGCTCGGTGCCTGACGCGCCGGAATGAGCAGCGCCAGCACGAGCGCGACGATCGCCGCGCCGAGACCGAGGGCGAACGAGACGTCGAAGGCCTGAGCCGTCGGGACGCGGGCCTCGCCCTCGCCCGTCGACAGCGTGGCCAGGACGACACCGACCACGGCCGCCGACGTGCTCGTGCCCAGCGAGCGCGCGAGGGCGTTGAGGCCGTTCGACGCGCCCGTCTCGCTCGGTGGCACCGAACGCATGATGAGCATGGGCATCGCGGCGTAGCCGAAGCCGATCCCGAAGCCGATGAGGATGTTCGCCACGACGAAGTGCCAGACCTCGGTCGAGAACATCAGGCTGAAACCGTAGGCGAGGATCAGCGACACCGAACCGGCGACGAGGAGCACCCGCGGGCCGATGGTGCGAGCGAGGGCGCCGGAGAGCGGCGAGAGCACCATCATCACCAGACCCGAGGGCATGACCACCAGGCTCGCGGTGAACAGGGACAGGCCGAGACCGACCCCCGTGGCGGTCGGGAGCTCGAGGATCTGCGGGTGCGACACGTTCGAGGTGAACAGGGCGAAGCCCATCGCGATCGAGGCGAGGTTGGTGAGCAGCACGGGACGCCGGGCGGCGACGCGCAGGTCGAGGAGCGGCTCGTCGATGCGGAGTTCGTACCAGCCCCACGCCAGCAGGATGAGGATGCCGCCGGCGGCCAGAGCGAGGGTGAGCGGCGACGCCCACCCCCACGAGTTGCCGCGCGACACCGCGAGGAGCACGCCGATCAGGCCGACCGCGAGTCCCGCCGCCCCGACGTAGTCGAAGCGCCCGGCGGTGCGCAGCACGCTCACCGGCACGATCCACAGCACCAGGACGAACACGACGGCGCCGAGGGCAGCGGCGATCCAGAACAGCCAGTGCCAGTCCGTGCTCTCCGCGACGAGGGCGCTGATGGGGAGGCCCACGGCGCCGCCGACGCCGAGGGTGGCGCTCATGAGGGCGACCGCGCTGTCGACCCGGTTCTCGTGCAGGACGTCGCGCATGATCGAGATGCCCAGGGGGACGACGCCGACCACCGCACCCTGCAGGGCGCGCCCCACGATCAACCCGATGATGCCGGGCGAGAGCGCCGCGATCACCGACCCGGCGATCATCACGGCCAGCAGAACGAGGACGATGCGTCGCTTGCCGTACATATCGCCGAGGCGTCCGGCGATCGGCGTGATGACGGCGGCCGCGAGCAGCGTGGACGTCACGACCCAGGCGGTGTCGTCCCTCGAGGCGTTCAGGAGCTCGGGCAGCTTCGCCTGGATCGGCACCACGAGGGTGAACAGGAACGACGAGCACAGGCCCGCGACGGCCAGCACGGCGACCACCGCGCCGTTCGGGGTGCTCCGGGACAGTCTTCTGCGCGCGTTCTCGTCCCGTGACATCGGTTCCAGGCTATCCGTCCCGCCCGGTTCGAGGGTCGGCATCCCCGCTGGTCCGCCCGACATTGAAACGCATCAACCCCCTCCTGGGATCGGCTAGCATCCGAAGCAGACGGTCGAGGCGGACGAAGGGGGCGCGGGTGTCGAACGGGATGCGCACGCCGAGCATGGCGGACGTGGCGCGCGTCGCGGGGGTGGCTCTGGGCACGGTCTCGAACGTGCTGAACCACCCCGCCAAGGTTTCGCCGGCCACGCTCGCCAAAGTGCAAGGTGCGATCGCCGAGCTCGGCTTCGTCCGCAATTCCAATGCCCAGCAGCTCGCGGCGGGGCGTTCGAGCAGCATCGGTCTGGTCGTGATTGACATCAGCAACTCGCTCTTCGTCGACATCGCGCGGGGTGCCCAGCGGTTCGCGGCCGAGCTGGGGATGAACGTCCTCGTCGCCAACAGCGACAATCGCGCGGATCAGCAGCGCGCCGACCTGGACTTCTTCGACGAGGCCCGCGTGAGCGGCATCCTGTTGGCTCCGATGGAGGATGCCAGTGACGACGTCGCGCGCATCCGGAGCCACGGTCGACCGACCGTCGTCCTCAACTACGACTCGGGCAAAGCCGACTGCTGCCAGGTGCTGATCGACAACGAGGAGGTCGGGTACCTGGCCGCGCGCCACCTCATCGACATGGGACGCACCCGTCTGGCCTTCGTCGGCGGCCGCGACTACCTGCAGCCGGTGGCGCTGCGTCGGCGCGGCGTGCGGCGTGCGGTCGAGGAGGAGGGCGGTCGGGTCTCGTTGCAGGAGGTCCCGACGGAGAACCTCGACCCTCCCGGCGGTCTGCGGGCAGGGGAAGAACTCGCGGGGGAGGTGCGCGCCGGCCGTCTCGACGGGGTCATCGCGGTCACCGACCTCCTCGGGATGGCGATCATCCAGGTGTTCAACGCGCACAGCATCGAGGTCCCGGGCGACGTGGCCGTGATGGGATGCGACCACAACTCGGCAGCGTGGGGCGGCATGATCCCGCTGACATCGGTCCAGATGCAGGGCCTCGACATGGGCCGCGAAGCCGTCCGGCTGCTGATGGCCGAGATCGAGGACGGGGCGGACCACGTCCACGTCACCACGATGCTCCAGCCCGAACTCGTCGTTCGGGAGAGCACGGTCGGTCGTCGCATTGCCGCGAACCCCGATCTCTGAAGCGTTTCAAAAAATCCTTGACTCACCTGCGGGAGGCTTGCATAATCCTCTTGAAGCGCTTCAATGACGGAGGCGCGTTTTCGAGGAGGAAAAGTGTCCACAGCATTCATGCGGTCGCGCCGGACGGTCGCCATCGTCGCGGCAGGTGCCGCCGCGCTCCTGGCCCTCACCGCCTGCGCCGGTGGCGGCGGGAACGCCGCCGGAGGGTCGAAGTTCTCGTTCCTGGTGAACCAGGAGAACACCACGATCCCCGATCTCTTGACGAGCCTCAGCACCGATCAGTGCAAGGCCGAGAACGACGCGCAGCCGCTCGAGGTCGAGACGGTCCCCCAGACGCAGCTCGACCAGAAACTCCAGCTGCTCGCCGGCCAGAACGCGCTGCCCACGCAGTACGCGGCGGGCAACGCCCCGGCCCTCACGAAGGAGCTCGCCAAGGGCGGCCAGGTCCTCGATCTGAAGAAGACCCTCACGGATCTGGGCGTCATCGACAAGATCCAGCCCGCCGCCATCTCCACCATCGAGCAGCTCTACGGCGGCTTCAACGTCCTGCCGTACCAGTACAACATCGAGGGCATCTGGTACAACAAGAAGCTCCTCAGCGACAACGGCCTCCAGGTTCCCGAGACGTGGGACCAGCTCACCGCAGCCGCCGCGAAGCTCCAGGGCGCGGGCGTCCAGCCGTTCTCCGCCTCGGGTGAGCAGGGCTGGCCGATCACCCGCCTGATCAGCGGCTACATCTTCCGCGACCTCGGTCCCGATGCGCTGCAGAAGGTCGCCGACGGCGAAGCCAAGCTCACCGACCCGGAGTACGTCGCCGCAGCCCAGGCCGTCGCCGATCTCGGTACCGCCGGCTACTTCGGTCAGGGCGTGGGCTCGATCGACTACGACACGGCGTTCAACACCTTCCTCACCGGTAAGGCCGCCTTCTTCTACATGGGCAGCTGGGCGCTGGCGAACTTCGCCGACGAGACGGCGAACCAGATCGGCTCGGACAACATCGGGTTCCTGCCCTTCCCCAGCGTCACCGGCGGCAAGGGCGACGCCAGCCAGACGCCGGCGAACGTCGGTCTGCCCATGGCGCTGTCGGCCAAGGCTTACAACGACAACACCGGCAAGTGGCTCACCTGCATCGCGAACAACTACGGCGCCGAGTCCCTGTCGAAGGCCGACACCATCTCGGGCTTCACCGTCGACGGTGACGTCCAGGTCGACGACCTGACCAAGCTCGTGCAGGACCAGATCTCCTCCACCAAGGAATCGGTGCTGTGGTTCGAGGCGCTCTTCAGCGCCAAGGCCACCGAGACGAGCCAGAAGAACGCGGCGCAGCTGCTCACCGGCGCGACCTCTCCCCAGGACTTCATGAGCCTGGTGCAGGCCGACCTGGGCTGACGTGTCCTCCGAGGCGGGGGCGACCAGCCTCGCCCCCGCCTCCCCTCCCCTCCGAAGGAATCCCCATGAACAAAGTCCTCGGCGACCGCCGCGCGATCGCGCTGCTGCTCGGGCCGGCGCTCCTCGTCTACACCCTCGTCATGCTCATCCCTGTGGTGTGGTCGCTCGGGTACACGCTCTTCGAGGGCAACGCGATCTCGGGATTCGAGTTCGTCGGCACCGACAACCTCGTGCGCCTGTTCACGGACCCGCGCGTCGCCGAGGCCCTCCGCTTCACGCTGCTCTACGCGGTGATCATCACCGCGGGGCAGGTGCTGCTCGGGTACCTGCTCGCGCTCTTCTACGTCTTCGTCCTCCGCAACCGCGGCAGCGTCGTCCGGACCCTGGTGTTCTTCCCCGTCATCATCCCCACCGTCGCCGTCGCCCTCATGTTCCAGAAGCTCTTCGAGGTGGCGCCGCAGACCGGCCCGGTGAACGCCCTGCTGAACGTCTTCGGGGTGGCATCCATCGACTGGTTCGGCAGCCCCGTCAGCGCGATCGTCGTCCTGGTGATCATGGATCTCTGGCGGTCGATGGGCTTCTACGCGGTCCTGCTCTACACGGGCCTGCTCGACATCCCCGACGACATCATGGAGTCCGCGCGCCTGGACGGCGCGAACGGCTGGCGCATGGTGCGCAGCATCGTGCTTCCGCTGTCCCTGCCGGTCCTGCTCTCGTCGATCATCTTCTCGATCAACGGCACCCTCAAGGTCTTCGACTCGATCGTGGCCCTGACCAACGGAGGCCCGGGAACGGCGACCACTCCGCTGACCCTCTACATGTTCCAGACCTCGTTCAGCTACGGCGAATACGGCTACGGCGCCTCGATCGCGCTGCTGCTGACGATCCTGTGCCTGATCGTGACCGTCTTCATCTTCCGGTCGTCTCGTCGCGACGTCACGAAGGGCTGATCCGCCATGTCCACCGCCACCCTTCCGACCTCCTCCGAACAGCTGCGTCCTCGACGCCGCCCGGCTTCGCGCTCGGGCTCGGTCCGCCGCATCCCCGGCACCGTCCTCATCGTCCTGCTCGTGGCGATCGAGGTGCTCCCGTTGCTCTGGCTCCTCATGAACTCCTTCAAGAGCCAAGACGAGTTCCTCAACGCCCCCACCTGGGCGCTCCCGCGCGAGCTGAACCTGCAGAACTACGTCGATGCCTGGGTCACCGGCAACATCGGCCAGTACCTCGGCAACAGCGTCGTCGCGGTGTTCCCCGCGCTGGCGCTCATGCTGCTGCTCGGCGTCGCCGCCGGGTTCGTGCTCGAGGTGATGGTGTTCCGCGGGCGGGGCGGCATCCTGCTGCTCTTCCTCGCGGGCATCATGGTGCCCGGCCAGATGATCCTGCTCCCGCTCTTCTCGGTGTACTTCCAGGCGGGCATCACCGGGTCGCTGTGGCCGCTCATCATCACCTACACGGCGACGGGTCTGCCCCTCACGGTGTTCATGATGGCCACGTACTTCCGGGCGATCCCCCGGGAGGTGTTCGAGGCGTCGACGCTGGATGGCGCGTCGATCTTCCGGTCCTTCTTCTCCGTCGCGCTGCCCATGGCCCGCAACTCGATCGTCACCGTCGGGCTCGTGCAGTTCTTCTTCTTCTGGAACGACCTGCTCATCGCCCTGACGTTCACCAACTCGTCGCAGCTGCGGACGGTCCAGGTGGGACTGCTCAATTTCACCGGACAGTTCGGTGCGACGCAGTACGGCCCGCTGTTCGCGGCGATCTGCATCAACGTGTTCGGCATCCTGGCGATCTATCTCGTGCTCAACCAGCGCATCATGGCGGGCCTGGCCAGCGGCGCGGTGAAGGGATGACGGCTCCCGAGTCCGTCCGCGCGGCCGTGATGACGGCGGTCGACACGACCGTCGTCGAGACCCGGCCCGTGCCCGTCCTCGGCCCGCACGAGGTGCTCGTGGAGATCCGCGCGGTCGGCGTGTGCGGTTCGGACGTGCACTGGTATCGCGAGGGGCGCATCGGCGCGACGCGGGTCGCGGATCCCCTCGTGCTCGGGCACGAGGCATCCGGGGTCATCGTCGCGGTCGGCGCCGACGTCTCCGACACCCGCAGGGGTCGTCGCGTCGCCATCGAGCCCGGCGTGCCGTGCGGGCAGTGCGGGCAGTGCCGATCCGGGCGCTACAACCTGTGCCCTGACGTGCGCTTCTTCGCGACCCCGCCCGTCGACGGGGCGTTCGCGACCCACGTCGCCGTCTCCTCGGACTTCGCCCACGACGTCCCCGATGCCCTCGACGACGACGAGGCGGCACTCATCGAGCCGCTCGCGGTCGCGCTATGGGCCGCGCGGAAGGCGGGGATCGCGATCGGCGACCGCGTCCTCGTCAGCGGCGCGGGCCCCGTCGGTCTGCTCGTGCTGCAGGTGGTGCTCGCGGCGGGTGCCGAGGTGTGCGTGAGCGACGTGTCCACGGAGCGTCTCGCCGTGGCCATGGACTTGGGCGCGTCGACGACCGTCGACCCGCGTAGCGACCCGCTGCCCGCGGACCGCACGGTGCTCATCGAGTGCTCGGGAGTCGCCGCGGCCATCCGCGCCGGGATCGCGGCGCTGGTGCCGGCCGGTCGCGCCGTGCTGGTGGGCATGGCCGCGGACGGCGAGGTCACGCTCCCGCTTGATGTGCTCCAGTCGCGCGAGATCTCGCTGACCGGCACGTTCCGCTACGCGAACCAGTACCCGGATGCCATCGCGCTCGCCGCGAGCGGACGGGTGGATCTGCGCCGCCTCGTGACGAGCGTGCACCCTCTCGGCGCCGTGCACGACGCCCTTCTTCTCCCCGGGCGCGATCGCGCCGCCCTCAAGCCCATGGTTCACCCGCAGCAGGATGAGATGACCACCGCATGACCGTAGACGTATCCCCCCTCACGTTCGAACACCTCCGCGATGCCCTCGGCATCGGCGTGGCGGCCCCGCGCGTGTCCTGGAAGACCACGGCCCCCGCCGGGTGGCGGCAGACCGGCTACGAGCTCGAGATCACGACCGGGCGCGGCGTCGAGACGTCCGGTCCCGTGCGCAGCGCCGAGTCGGTGCTGGTCGACTGGCCCTTCGCTCCGCTCGCCTCGCGCGAAGGCGCGACCCTCCGCGTGCGTCTCTTCGGCGACGACGACGTGGCGTCGGCGTGGTCGCCGCCGTCGCGGGTCGAGGCGGGACTGCTGGATGCCGCGGACTGGATCGCGGGCGTCGTCGGGCCCGCGTGGGACGAGGAACCCGAGGAGCTGCGGCATCCGCCTCGCGTCCGTCGCGCGTTCGAAGTCGCGTCGGAGGTCCGGCGCGCGCGGCTGTACGTCTCGGCGCACGGTCTGTACGAGGTCGAGATCAACGGCCGTCGCGTGGGCGATGACGCGCTCTCCCCGGGCTGGACGGTCTACGGCGAGAGGCTCCGGTATTACACGTACGACGTGACCGAGCACCTCCGCGAAGGAGCGAACGCGATCGGCTCATGGCTTGCCGATGGCTGGTACCGCGGGCGCCTGGGGTTCCATGGCGGCTACCCGAACCTCTACGGCAGCGACATCGGTCTCATCGCGCAGCTCGAGATCGAGCACGTCGACGGCACACGGTCGGTCGTGGCGACGGATGCCGAATGGGAGGCGGCACCGAGCCCGATCGTGTCGACCGGCCTCTACGAGGGCGAGCACTTCGACGCGCGACGGGACGCCCCGGACTGGGCCACGGTCGAGGACCCGGCGTGGACCCCCGCGCGGCTCCTCCCGGTCGATCACGCGACGCTCGTGGCGCCCGAGGGCCCGCCCGTGCGGTGCACCGAGGAACTCGCTCCGGTCGAGGTGACGCGGTCGTCGACGGGGGCCTGGGTCCTCGACTTCGGTCAGAACATCTCGGGACGCCTGCGCCTGTCGGTGGATGCCGAGCCGGGACGCGTCATCACCCTCCGTCATGCCGAGGTGCTCCAGGGTGGCGAGCTGTACACCCGGCCCCTCCGCGGGGCCGAGGCCACCGACGTCCTCGTGCATCGCGGCGGGGGCCTGGAGTGGGAGCCGCGTTTCACGATCCACGGCTTCCGCTACGCCGAGGTCACGGGGTGGCCGGGCGACATCGCGCCCGGTGCGATCACCGCGCGGGTCTACCACACCGACATGGAGCGGACCGGATGGTTCTCGTCGTCGGATCCGCTGCTGAACCGGCTGCATGAGAACGTGCGGTGGTCGATGCGCGACAACTTCGTCGACATCCCCACCGACTGCCCGCAGCGCGACGAGCGACTGGGGTGGACCGGCGACCTCCAGGTGTTCGCGCCCGCGGCATCCTTCCTCTACGACTGTTCCGGAATGCTCCGCTCGTGGCTGCGCGACGTCGCCGTCGAGCAGCTGCCGGACGGCACCGTGCCCTGGTACGTGCCGGTCATCCCCGGTGGCGAGGAGTGGACGCCGATCCGCCCGGGCGCCGCGTGGGGCGACGTGGCGGTCCTGACTCCGTGGACGCTCTACCGGCAGTTCGGTGATGCGCGGATCCTCCGCGACCAGTACGACTCGGCGCGCAAGTGGGTCGATCTGGTCTCCCGGCTCGCGGGGCCCGCACGCCTGTGGAACACCGGCTTCCAGCTGGGCGACTGGCTCGACCCGGCGGCTCCTCCGCACGATCCCGCGGATGCCACGACCGATCGGTACCTCGTCGCGACGGCGTACTTCGCCTGGTCGAGCCGTCACCTCGCGAAGACGGCGGAGGTGCTCGGCCGCGCGGACGACGCGGCGATCTACGCACAGCTCTCAGACGAGGTGCGCGAGGCGTTCCGCCGCGAGTACGTGACGGCGTCGGGACTCCTCTCCAGCGACGCGCAGACCGCGTACGCCCTGGCCATCGAGTTCGAGCTGTACGCGGACACGGCGGAACGCGACGTCTGGGGTGCACGCCTGGCCGAGCTCGTCCGCGCCGGCGGCAACCGCATCGCGACGGGCTTCGCGGGGACCCCGCTGATCACCGACGCGCTCACGCGGTCGGGGCACGTCGAAACCGCGTACGACCTCCTGCTCGAGAAGGAGTGCCCGTCGTGGATGTACACGGTGCTCTCGGGCGGCACGACCACGTGGGAACGCTGGGACAGCCTGCTCCCCGACGGCACGGTCAACCCCGGCGGCATGACCTCGTTCAACCATTTCGCGCTCGGCGCGGTGGCTGACTGGATCCACCGCACCGTCGGCGGGCTGGCGCCGCTCGAGCCCGGATACCGGCGGATCGTCTTCGCGCCGCGTCCGGGCGGTGGGCTGACCCATGCGTCGGCGGAGCACGAGACGCCATACGGACGCGCCGCGATCGCGTGGCGCATCGCCGACGGTGAGCTGGCGGTCGAGGTACGAGTCCCGACGGGGGTGACCGGTGTGGTCGACCTCCCCGACGGCCGGCGATTCGAAGTGGCGTCAGGCCTGCACGAGTTCGTTGCGCCGGTGGGGGTCGTCATCGGCGTATGACGAGAGGAGCCGTCCGCTCCTGAGTTTGAGAACGGTTATCACTACCGATACAGTGAGGGTCATGACCCGACGCCTCCTCGCCCCTCTCGTCCTCGGCGCGGCCTCCGTGCTCGCCCTCGCCGGCTGCGCCGGCACCGCCCCGTCGGCCGGTGGTGCGACCGACGCATCCGGCAAGGTCTCCGTTGTGGCATCCACCGACGTCTACGGGTCGATCGCCGAGTCCATCGGAGGCGACTTCGTCGACGTGACGTCGATCATCACGTCGCCGACGCAGGACCCGCACGAGTACGAGGCGAGCGCGCAGGACCAGCTCACCCTCAAGGGGGCGCAGCTGGTCATCGAGAACGGCGCCGGCTACGACGCGTTCATGGAATCGCTCATCGACGCGAGCGGATCGTCCGCCGAGGTGCTCACCGCCGTGGAGTACAACCACGACTACCCCGGTGCCGAGTCGCACGACGATGCCAGCGCCGCGCCCAGCGAGAGCGCCGACGACCACGCCCACGCCGAGGGCGACGGTCACGACCACATCGAGGGCTTCAACGAGCACGTCTGGTACGACCCGCACACGGTCGAAGACCTCGCGAAGGCGATCGCCGAGCACCTCGGCGAGCTCGCGCCCGACCACGCCGCCGACTTCACCGCGAACGCCGACGCGTTCGTTCAGCAGGTGGCCGGCCTCGAGGACTCGCTCGGCCAGATCGAGGCGAAGGATGCCGGCGCGAAGGTCTTCGTCACCGAGCCCGTGCCCGTGTACCTCATCGAAGCCGCGGGTCTGGTGAACGCGACTCCCAACGAGTTCAGCGAGTCGGTCGAAGAGGGCCAGGACGTGCCGCCCGCGACCCTGCTCGAGTCGCTGCAGCTGATCGACTCCGGCCAGATCAAGGTCATGATCGTCAACCCGCAGACCGGTGGCGCCGAGACCACGCAGGTCATGGACGAGGCGAAGGCCAAGAACATTCCGGTGCTGGAGTTCACCGAGACCCTCCCCGAGGGCCAGACTTACCTCTCGTGGATGCAGAGCAACATCACCGCGCTGTCGGACGCCCTGGCGGCGTGAGCGACACCGCCCCCCTGCGTATCCGCGGTGCCGCCCTCGAGCGGGGCGGGCGTGAGCTGTGGTCCGGGCTCGACCTCGAGGTCGGGCCCGGCGAGCTCGTTGCGGTGCTCGGGCCCAGCGGCTCGGGCAAGACGACGCTGCTGCGCGCCATCCTCGGGCTCGAACGGCTGAGCGGCGGCACCATCGAGGCGCTCGGCTCGCCGGTCCGCCGCGCCGGCAACCGCCGCATCGGCTACGTCCCGCAGCAGCGGCCGTTGCCGCGCGAGACGCCGCTGCGCGGACGCGACATCGTCGGTCTCGGCGTCGACGGACACCGGTTCGGGCTGCCGTTCTCGCGCCGCAGAGACCGCGTCCGCATCGAGGAGCTGCTCACCGCGGTGGGCGCCGACGCGTTCGCGGACCGCCCGGTGGGGCTGCTGTCCGGCGGGGAGCAGCAGCGGCTCCGCGTGGGGCAGGCCCTCGCCGACGACCCGCGGCTGCTGCTGTGCGACGAGCCGCTGACGAGCCTCGACCTGGCCAATCAGCAGGCCGTCGTGCGGCTGATCGACCGCCACCGGCGCGAGCGGGACGCGGCGGTGCTGCTGGTCACCCACGACGTCAATCCCGTGCTCGCCCACGTCGACCGCATCCTCTACATCGCCCACGGCCGCTTCACGCTCGGCACCCCCGAAGAGGTCCTGACGTCCGAGACGCTGACCGCGCTGTACGGCGCGCCCGTCTTCGTGACCCGCGCCGGGGGACGACTCGTCGTCGTCGGAGCTCCGGACGCCGAAGACGAGCACCACCATCACGACGAGGAAGACGCATGAACTGGTCCGACGTCGGAAACGCCCTGTTCGGCGGGGTGAGCCAGTACGGCGCGATCCTCGAACTGGTGCAGAACTCCGTCTACGCGGGCGCCGTGCTCGGCCTGGTCGGGGGACTCATCGGCGTGTTCGTGATGCAGCGCGACATGGCGTTCGCGGTGCACGGCATCAGCGAGCTCTCCTTCGCCGGCGCGGCGGTGGCGCTGCTGATCGGGGTGGACGTCGTCTCTGGCTCGATCGTGGGGTCGCTCATCGCGGCGGCGATCATCGGGCTGCTCGGAGCGCGCGCCCGCGACCGCAACTCGATCATCGGCGTGCTCATGCCGTTCGGCCTGGGTGTCGGCATCCTGTGCCTGTCGCTCTACAACGGCCGCAGCGCCACCCGGTTCAGCCTGCTCACCGGGCAGATCGTGTCGGTGCAGAGCGCCCAGCTCGGCTGGCTCGTCGTCATCGGACTGATCGTGCTGCTCGCGCTGCTGATGATCTGGCGCCCGCTGCGCTTCGACTCGCTCGACCCGCAGTCCGCCGCCGCGCGCGGCGTCCCGACCACGGCCGTGTCGCTCGGGTTCATGCTGCTGCTCGGACTCATCGTCGCCGTCGCGGTCCACATCATCGGCGCCCTGCTCGTCATGGCGTTGCTGGTCACGCCCGCCGCGGCGGCGATGCGGGTGGCATCCGGTCCCCTGTCGGTGCCGCTGCTGGCGGCGTCGTTCGGCTTCGTCTCCGCGGTCGGCGGCGTGCTCCTGGCCGTGGCCGGGACCCTCCCGGTGAGCCCGTACATCACCACGATCTCGTTCCTGATCTACCTCGTCTGCCGGGTGATCGGGGCGCGTCGCGACCGCACCACCCGGGCGGTGTAGTCCCCAGCCGATTCACCATCGGGCCTCGGTAGACTCGACCGCATGGTCCAGCGCAACACGTGGCAGCGCGAGCGCGTGCGCGAAGCGCTCGCTGGTGCGGGCGGCTTCGTCAGCGCCCAGTCGCTGCACGCGACCCTGCGCGACGAGAACACCGGCATCGGTCTGGCCACCGTGTACCGTGCGCTCGCGGGACTCGCGGCCCAGGGCGATGCCGATTCGCTGCAGAGCCCCGAGGGCGAGAACCTCTTCCGCGCGTGCGAGACCCGCGGACACCACCACCACCTGATCTGCCGCTCGTGCGGCGTCGCCGTCGAGATCGAGGCCGACGCCGTCGAGGAGTGGGCGCAGCGCACCGCCGCCCAGCACGGTTTCTCCCAGGCCGAGCACGTGGTCGACATCTTCGGTGTCTGCGCCGACTGCGCGCTCGCGCGCGCCCGTGAGCGTGGCGACGAGTAGTCGCTCCGTCGCGTCGGCACCCCCGCGTTCCGGCGTCACGCGCACCCTCGTCGGCTTCGGCGTGGGCGCGGTCGTCGTTGCCGCGCTCTTCCTCATCGACGCGTTCGCCCCGACGTTCTTCACCGCCCCCCTGCCCACCCGCGCGCAAGACGGACTGACCCTCGCGCTCAGCGTCCTGATCGAGTCGTTGCCCTTCGTGGTGCTGGGCGTGCTGCTGTCGATCATCGTGCAGGTATGGGTGCCGCCGGGGGCGATCGAGCGCTGGATGCCACGTGCCGCGTGGGCGCGCCGGGCGGTGCTGTCGTTGCTCGGCATGCTCATCCCGGTGTGCGAGTGCGGCAACGTCCCGTTCGCGCGCGGGCTGCTCATGCGCGGCTTCCGTGTGTCGGACACGCTGACGTTCCTCGTGGCCGCGCCGATCGTGAACCCGATCGTCATCATCAGCACGCACGCCGCGTTCGGCTTCAGCGACGGCATCCTCGTGGCGCGCCTGGTCGGCGGGTTCCTCGTCGCGAACCTCATCGGCTGGCTGTACAGCCGGCATCCCGACCCCGACAAGCTCCTCACCGAGCGCTTCCTCGAGACGTGCGAGATCGTGGTCCAGGAGCGCGGCGGCCGGGGTCGCCGGTCGCTCGCGCAGCTCGTCGTCGAGCTCCGCTCGGTCATGCCGGCGCTCATCATCGGCTCGATGATCGCGGGTGCCGTGCAGGTGCTGATCCCGCGCAGCGCGCTGCTGGCGATCGGCTCCGACCCCGCCCTGTCGATCGCGGCGATGATGGTGCTGGCCGTCGTGGTGTCGCTGTGCTCGAACGTGGACGCGTTCTTCGCCCTGTCGTTCGCCTCGACCTTCACGCCGGGCTCGATCGTGGCGTTCCTGGTCGTCGGCCCGGTGGTCGACCTCAAGATGTACGCGCTGCTGCGCACGACCTTCACCACCCGCGTGCTCGTCGGGCTGACGGCGATCGTCGTGCTGTCGGCCTTCGCCCTGGGAACGGTGGTGAACCTCCTTGTCTAGAACGGGCGCTCTGGCCACCCGGTGGCTCGGCGTGGGACTGACCGCGTGTCTCGCGGTCACCACGATCGCGCTGTGGATCACGGGTCGCATCTCGCTGTACATCAACCCCGACTCGGCCTGGTTCGCCGTCGGGATGTCGGTCGTCGCGCTGCTCGGCGCGATCGCGACGTTCGCGCTCCCGCTCGGCGCGGAGGCCGACCACGGCCACGATCACGAACACGGGCATTCCGTCGCGCCCGCCCGCGCCCGCCGCGAGGCCTTCGCGCACGCGGATCACGACCACGGCGATGCCCCCGACGCACACGACGCCGCCGCCCACGATCACCTCGCCGCGCGGCCCCGCCTCACAGCGGCGGGTCTCGCGGCGTTCAGCGGCGGCCTCATCGCGTCCGGAGCGGTGGTGGCCGTGCTGCTGACCCCGCCCGCCTCGCTGTCGGCCGAGCTCGCCGTCTCGCGCGACGTCGGGGCTCCGCCGCTGTTCGTCGGCTCGGACGTGGTGACCCTCGCCGCGTCGGGCGACACCTCGAAGTTCGGCATCGGCGACTGGTCGGCGGTCTTCGCGCACGCGACCAACCCCGAGACCTTCGACGGCAAGCCCGTCACCCTGACCGGGTTCATCACCCCCGGGCAGGACGGCGCGAGCTTCGACCTCACGCGCCTGGTCATCACGCACTGCGTCATCGACGCCCAGACGGCGCGGCTGCCGATCACGGCGGCGGGGTCCGCTCCGTCGACCGGGCAGTGGGTGACGGTGACCGGAACGGTCCGGTCCACCGGCGACGGCGCGCTCGAGGTGCACGCCGACCAGGTCGCCGCGATCGACGAGCCGGCGGATCCGTATGAGTACTGACTCTCGTCGTGCCCGCACGCGCCGACGCCGCGGTCGTGGATACCTGTTCGCCTTCGCCGCGGTGATCGGCGCCCTCGTCCTCGTGGGCGGCGTCGGCGGCGTCGTCTCGGTGGCGCAGGGCCCGCGGGTGACGGACGTGCAGGTCGATCCCGCCGCCGCCGTCGCGGCATCCGGGGCCCGCGTCATCCTCACCACGACCCAGTCGCTCGAGAAGATCGACGTCTCGCAGGTCCAGGTCGAGCCGGCGACGCCGTTCACCGTCGACACGTCCGGCCGCAGCGTCGGGATCCGCTTCACGCTGCCCCTGCGCGACGACTCCGACTACACCGTGACCGTGAACGGCGTGAAGGGCCTCGGCGCGGGGCCCGCCTCGACGTTGACCGAGACCTTCCGCACCCCGCCGCTGTCGGCGTTCCTCATGCAGCGCGGCACGGCCGACGGCGACACGATCTTCCGCACCGACCTCCAGGGCGATGCCGGGTTGCCGGTGTTCACCCACGAGCACATCGAAGACTTCCGGGCCACCGCGAACCACCTGGTCATCTCGGTGCGCGAGGGCGACCGTGCGCGGGTCATCGTGACCGACCTCGACGGACAGAACGCCCGCGACATCGCCCTGCCGGGCCCGGGGTTCGTCTCGAACCTGCAGTCGGCCGACCGTGGCGAGCGCATCGGGTTCACCTTCTCGGATGCCACTCTGGGCACCGCCGGAGGGCGCGAGAGCAAGCTGTTCACGGCGTCGGCCGCGGACGACGCGCCGCCGGTGGAGATCGGTCTCAACGGCGGTGACGTGCGCGTGGGCGACTGGCGGTTCGTGCCCGACACCGACAGCATGCTCGTGCTGACGTTCGACTCGCGGCTGCTGCTCACCGACGCGCAGGGCGGGAACGCCGCCCCGCTGGGGAGCGCCCTGTCGATCGACGGCATCGCCCGAGGATCCTCGGTCGCGATCGTCGAGCGGCTGGAGGGCATCCGCGAGATCAACCTGACCGACGGTTCCGAGCAGCCGCTCGAAGACCCCGTCGACCCGCCGGGCATGCCGGGCCGGGCGACGCCGGTCCCGGGGACGGGCGCCGGGACGATCCGGTCGTTCGCCGACATCGGCTCCGACGGCGCCTATCGCGCCACGACGATCGGACACGTCGACACCGACGGCACCGTGCGACCGCTGCTCGAGGTTCCCGGCACCGACACGGTGCTGCAGACGTGCGTGTCGCCGAGCGGACGCTACGCCGCGGTGCTGGTCGCGCCGAAGGCCGTCGACAATCCGTTCGACCGCTATCAGCTGCCCCTGCCCGGGCGGCTGCAGACCCACCTGGTCGAGATCGACTCGGGTCAGGAGGTCGCGGCCCTGCAGGGGTTCGACCTGTCGTGGTGCCAGGTGCCGCCCGGATGACGCGACCCGCCACGCGCGACGATCTCGCGGGGCTTCCGGTCGAGGTCGCGCCGTCGCTGCTCGGCGCCTGTCTCGAGACCGTCGTTGGCGGCGAGACCGTTCTGCTGCGCATCAGCGAGGTCGAGGCGTACCACGGGCTCGGGACGGGGGACCGCCCCGATCCCGGCTCGCACGCGCGCAGCGGTCCCACGGCGCGCAACGCGACGATGTGGGGAGAACCCGGTCACCTCTACGTGTACCTGAGCCACGGCATCCATTCGTGCGTCAACGTCGTGTGCGGCCCCGACGGCGTCGCCGGCGGTGTGCTGCTGCGCGGCGGCGAGGTGATCGAGGGCGCCGACGTCGCCGACCGACGTCGGCGGGAGCGCGGAGGCGTCGTCCGGACGCCGCGCGACCTCGCCCGCGGACCGGGACGCCTGGGGGATGCCGTGGGCCTGCGGCATCCGATCCACGACGGGATCGACGCTGTCACGGGCGCCGAACGGGCGGGTGCCCGCGCGCGGCTGTTCCTCCCCGACGAACCGGCTGCACCGACGACGGGACCACGGGTGGGCGTGGCCGGGGTCGCGGGGACGGATGCCTTCCCGTGGCGGTTCTGGATCGGCGGCGACCCGACGGTGTCGACCTTCCGATGGGGGCGGGGAGCGGCGGAAGCCGCCGCCCGTCAAGGCGACACGCCGGGCATGCTAGACTGAACGCTTGTCTGCGCGCACTCCAGCACGCAGTACGTACCCCCTCTTCCGATCCCGGCCTCGTGCTGTGCCCGGAACGGGGTGCAGACAAGGGATCTTGGGTGACACCGTCCGGTGTCACGGTACAGAAGGAGACATCACCATGGCAGCAGTGTGCCAGGTGACTGGAGCGGTTCCCGGCTTCGGTCACAACATCTCGCACTCGCACCGCCGGACGAAGCGCCGCTTCGACCCGAACGTGCAGAAGAAGACCTACTTCGTTCCGTCGCTGGGTCGCAACATCAAGCTCAACGTTTCGGCGAAGGGCATCAAGGTCATCGACGCCCGCGGTATCGAGGCCGTCGTCCGTGACCTGCAGGCGAAGGGCGTGAAGCTGTAATGGCGAAGAAGGCTCAGGACGTCCGTCCGATCATCAAGCTGCGTTCGACCGCCGGCACGGGGTACACCTACGTGACGCGCAAGAACCGCCGCAACAACCCCGACCGCATCGTGCTGAAGAAGTACGACCCCGTGGTCCGCAAGCACGTCGACTTCCGAGAGGAGCGCTAAGCACATGGCTAAGAAGAGCAAGATCGCGCGCAACGAGCAGCGCAAGGTCGTCGTCGAGCGCTACGCCGCGAAGCGCGCCGAGCTGAAGAAGACCCTGGTCGACCCCAACGCGACCGACGAGGCCCGCGAGGCCGCCCGCGTGGGCCTGCAGAAGCTGCCCCGCAACGCGTCGCCCGCCCGCGTGCGCAGCCGCGACGTCATCGACGGTCGCCCCCGTGGCGTCCTCACGAAGTTCGGCGTCTCGCGCGTCCGCTTCCGCGACATGGCCCACCGTGGCGAGCTGCCCGGCGTGACCAAGTCGAGCTGGTAAGCACCCGCACCACCGCGAAGGGCGGGGGTCCCGAGAGGGATTCCCGCCCTTCGTCGTTCTCCGGCCCGCTCCGCGGCGGACCGTCGAGCGGAGAACGTCGGGGACACCCCGGGCCGTGGCATCCTGAACCGGCGTGTCGACCACGGACTCCGCTCTACGGCTCGGCCCCGCCGCGACCACGCTCGCGGCTCCGCCACGGTGCGGCCTCGGCACCGTCTCGCACGCCCCAGAGGGCACTCCGGCCCCACGCGGCGCGCGACACGCCGGTACGCAAAGGGCGAAATCGGTCAAAATCCGCGTAATTCCGCGGTTCGGTTGATACTGTCGAGGCGGTCTCCCGACCACCGAGGGGAATCTCTCCTCGTCCGATGTAACGAGAGGCGACCCGACCGTCGCCTGGAGGACAAACCACATGGCCGACAAGTCCATCACCAAGACCGAGCTCGTCGCGAGCATCGCCAGCGCGACCGGACAGAGCCAGTCCGCCGTGTCGAGCGTGCTCGACTCCCTCTTCTCCACCGTCTCCGAGGCGGTCGCCAAGGGCAGCAAGGTCTCGATCCCCGGCTGGATCGCGTTCGAGCAGGTCGCCACGTCGGCCCGCACCGGCCGCAACCCCCAGACGGGCGAGGAGATCTCGATCCCCGCGGGCAAGCGCGTCAAGGTCACCGCCGGCTCGAAGCTGAAGGCTGCCGTCAAGTAAGACGACGCGAGCTGTCGAGAGGGGGGATGCCGGTGGCATCCCCCCTCTTGTGTTCCCGCGCGACGTAGGCTTGGGGGGTGAATCCCCGAGCCCTGCGCGTGGCCGGACCCGTCATCCTGGTCGTGGTCTCGGTGATCTGCGTCGTCGCAGGTCTCGCCTACGGCGGCGGCGCGGCGCCGACGCTCCTGGCCGATCCCGGCCCCTTCGTCCGGTGGGGCCTCCCCGTCGCCACGCTCGTGGTCAACCTGTCGGCCGCGACCATGGTCGGCGCGCTCGTGCTGGCGCTGTTCGCCCTGCCCGCGGGGGAGCGGCCGTTCGAGATCGCTCTGGACACGGCATCCATCGGCGCCGCGGTCTTCACCGTCTCGGCCGCGGCCACCGGGTTCCTGACGTTCCTGAACGTCATCAACGCGACCCCGACGCTCGACCCGCTCTTCGGCCAGCAGCTCGGGCGCTTCCTCGTCGAGACCGAGGTGGGCCCCGCGTGGCTCATCACGACGATCGCCGGCGCGGTCCTCACGGTGCTCACCTTCGCGGTGCGGACGTGGATTCCCACGCTGCTGGTCGCGCTCCTCGCCCTCGCCTCACTGATCCCGATGGGCACGCAGGGCCACGCCGGCACCGAGGCCAGCCACACCGCCGCGGTCACGTCGCTGGTGCTGCACATCCTCGCCGCCGCCGTCTGGCTCGGCGGCCTCATCCTGCTGGTCGTCGTGCGTCCCGCGATGAGCCGTCCGCAGCTGCAGACGACGCTGCTGCGATACTCCTCGATCGCCCTGGTCGCGTTCCTCGTCGTGGCGATCTCGGGCACCGTGCGCGCCTCGATCGGCCTGGTCGGATGGCAGAACCTCCTGTCGCCGTACGGCATCCTGGTCCTGGTCAAAGTGACCGCGCTCGTGGCGATGGGCATCCTCGGTGCCTGGTACCGCCGGCGCCTCATCGCCCGGATGAGCGACGACGAGGGTTCGCGTCGCTTCTGGGGCGTCGTCCTGCTCGAGCTGGTGTTCATGGGCGTCGCGAGCGGAATCGCGGTCGCCCTCGCACGCACGCCCCCGCCCGCCGCCGACCTGCCGCTGATCGGGACGACTCCCGCGGAGGTGCTGACGGGGTCGCCCCTCCCGCCCGAGTTCACGCTCGACCGGTGGTTCACCGCGTGGGACATCGACCTGCTGTGGGCGTTCGTCGCGGGCTTCGGCCTGTTCTTCTACCTCGCCGGCGCGTGGCGTCTCCGTCGTCGCGGCGATTCCTGGCCGATCCACCGCACGATCCTGTGGTCGCTCGGCATGCTGGCGATCTTCTGGGTCACGTCGGGCCCGCTGAACGTGTACCAGGACTACCTGTTCAGCGTCCACATGATCGAGCACATGCTGCTGTCGATGGCGATCCCGCTCCTGCTGGTCGCCGGAGCCCCGGTGACGCTCGCCGCGCGGGCGATCCGCAAGCGCGACGACGGGTCGCGCGGTGGCCGCGAGTGGATCCTGTGGGCCGTGCACAACCCGGTCGCGAAGGTCCTCACGAACCCGTTCGTGGCGGCGGGACTGTTCATCGTCTCGCTGTGGGCGTTCTACTACACCGACCTGTTCCGCTGGTCGCTGTACGACCACGTCGGCCACATCTGGATGGTCGCGCACTTCCTCATCACGGGGTACCTGTTCGTGCTGAGCCTCATCGGCATCGATCCGGTGCCCTACCGCCTGCCCTACCCGGGACGTCTTCTCATCCTGATCGCGGTCATGGCGATGCACGCCTTCTTCGGCATCGCGATCATGATGAACTCCGGCCTCATGGCGGCCGAATGGTTCGGATCGATGGGGCGGACGTGGGGCGCCACCCCGCTGGAAGACCAGTACACCGGTGGCGGCGTCGCGTGGAGCGTCGGCGAGATCCCGACACTGATCCTCGCGATCACCGTCGCGATCCAGTGGAGCCGCAGCGACGAACGGCAGCAGCGACGCCGCGACCGGCACGTGGACCGGGTGGGCGACGTCGAGCTGGACGAGTACAACGCCGAGCTGCAGCGGCTGGCTGAGCGCGACGCCCGCGCGGCCGAACGCGCCGCGGCGAAGGGCCGCTGAGGCGGCAACCGGCACAGTCGCCGTGGGGGTGGCATCCACGCGGTCGACGGAGACCGGGAAGCGGAATGCGCCGCGCCCGCTAGTCTCGTCTTGCCCGCCACCGGGGCGGTGGGGGCGCCATCGAGGAGGATGCCGTGAACTCGGTCCAGGGGCGGGTCCATCCCGATTTCGCGTCCGTGAGCGAGCGTCTCTCGGAGTGGTCCTCCGCCGACCCGGACTACGGTGCGCAGGTGTGCGTCCTCGTCGGCGACGAGGTCGTGGTCGACCTGACCTGCGGGCCGGGTGCGGATGCCATCACCGGCGTGTATTCGGTGACCAAGGGCGTGGCGGGCACCGTGATCGCTCTGCTGCTCGGGGAGCGCGAGCTCCAGCTCGACCGTCCCGTCGCGCACTACTGGCCGGAGTTCGCCGCGGCGGGGAAGGCCGAGATCACGGTCCGCGAGCTGTTGTCGCATCAAGCGGGCCTGCCCGCGACCGACGACGGAATCCGGCCCGAGGACGCGCTCGACTCCCGCGCGGGAGCTGAGCGCCTCGCCCGACAGCGGCCCCTCTGGCGACCGGGGAGCGGATTCGGGTATCACGGCATCACGATCGGCATCCTGATGGAGGAGCTGGTGCGCCGGATCACCGGGCAGGAGCTGCAGGCGATCTACGACGACCGCATCCGATCTCCGCGTGACATCGACTTCTATCTCGGCCTGCCCGACTCTCAGGCCGCGCGCTACGTCGACCCGCGACCGGCGTTCGTGGGCGATGCCCCCGATCCGGGCCCGCGCGACAACCTCTTCGCGGCCTCCTTCGGCCCGGTCGGCCAGGCGGGCGATGCGCTCCTGAACGGGTTCGGTCCGCACACCCCGGCGGTCCGTCGCCGGGGGACGGCGGCGGCGGGCGGGGTCGGATCCGCGCGCGGGCTCGCCCGGCTGTACGCGGCGACCCTCGGGTACATCGGTGATCCGATCGCACCGCCCGACACGTTCGCCGACATGGGCCAGATGCACGTGCGCGGCCGGGATCTCGTGCTCGACATCCCGCTGAGTTTCGGCGTCGTCTTCATGAAGCCCCACGCGGACATGCCGTTCGGGAGCTTCCGCGCCTACGGTCACGACGGTGCGGGTGGGGCGATCGCCTTCGCCGACCCGGCGCACGGGCTTTCATTCGGCTACATCCCCACGCGGATGACGATCCCCGGCGGGGTCGACGCTCGCGCGATCGAGCTCTCGAGCCTCGCGCGCGTGGCCGCCGGGCGAGCGCGGCGGCCACGCTGACTCAGCGGGCCGCGGCGAGGGTCTGCACGATGGCGACGGCCGCCAGCTGACCGGCCGCGATCGCGGCGGCGAGGGTTGCCATGGGGCCGGGGAAATGGTCGGCGTGCGCCATGTCGCCGACGGCGAAGACCCGCTCCACGCTCGTGCGTCCGAACGGGTCGACCCGGACGGCCCCCGACTCCTGCAGCGCCAGGCCGAGGTCCTCGGCGAACGGTGCGCGTTGACGGGGCGCGGGGCCGATGAATGCTCCGGCGACGGAGAGCGTCGAGGCGTCGTCGAGCACGAGGCGAAGCCCGTCGTCCGCGGGTTCCACGCGCGTCACCCGAGCGGGATCGAGGACGAACACCTCGGATGCCACGGGCGCCAGCATGCCCCGGAGCACCTGCGCGTGCGGGGAGGCGTTCAGGATCGCGACGGGGCGTCCGGCGAACTCGTGCCCGTGGCAGAACGGGCAGCTCGCGACGAGATCCCCCCAGTGCTCCGCGAGTCCCGGAACGGGCGGGAGCTCGTCGGCGAGTCCCGTCGCGAGCACGAGGTGCCCGGCGCGCAGTGTCTCGCCCGCGACCTCCACCCGCACGCCGTCGGGGTCGGCCGCGACCGCGGTGACGGTGGCATCCCGCACCTCCACCGACGCGTAGGCCGCGAGCTCGGCGCGGCCGCGGCGGCGCAGGTCGGCGGGGGCCGCGCCGTCGTGGCCGAGGAGGTTGTGCGCGTGGGCGACCGTGGCGTTGCGGTACTCGCCGGAGTCCAGCAGCACGGTGCGCCGGTGCATGCGGCCCAGGGTGAGCGCGGCCTGGAGCCCCGCCGGGCCGCCGCCGATGATGATGGCCTCGTACATGACGGGCTCCTTCCGTTTGCGTTCGCGACCATGGTGTGACTTCATGTCGACATGAAGTCAAGCGGCGAGAGCATCGGCGACGCGGCGGCGCGGTTCGGGCTGGACACCCACGTGCTCCGGCACTGGGAGGATGCCGGGCTCTTGCGCCCCGCGCGCGACGACGCCGATCGACGCCGGTACGCGGACGCCGATCTGGTGCGGATCGCGGTGATCCTGCGCAACAAGGCCGCGGGGATGTCCCTCGACCAGATCCGTGTGCTCCTCGACGAGGATGCCCCCGATCGGCATCGCGTGCTCGAGGAGCACGTGGCCGAGCTCGACCGCCGCGCCGACGAGATCGCGCAGGCGCGGGCGATGACCGCGCACGCCCTCCGGTGTCGCTCGCACGACATCACGCAGTGCCCGCGTTTCCGCAGCCACGTCGAGGACGTCCTCGAGGGCACCGCGCGCTGGCGCGTCGTGAACACCGAGCCGCCGTCCTGAGCACGCCCCGCGGCGATGGGTCACTGGGGCGGAGTCCGGTCAGTCCAGGCTTCCGCCGATCGAGATGGATGCCGACCCGTCGGGCTGCACCGAGATCTGCCCGTCCACGGTGAAGGGCACGTCGTCCTCGACGGTGCGGACGGACCCGTCGAAGATCGAGCGGATGTCGACCTCGATGTGCGCCGTGGCCTTCGCCGACGGGATGCGCCAGCCGGCTCCGTCGGGGACGACCGAGACCGTCGGCTGCTCGACGATCGTCCAGGTCGGCGCGCCGTCGATCCGATTGCGGACCGTGAATCCGAACGGACATCCCGTGGGCTGCAGGACCTTCTGCTCGGCGCAGCCCGTGAGGAAATCCTCGACGCGCTGCTGCACCACGGAGACGAACTCCTCCGTGGGCTCGGCCTGCACGTCGACGGGAACGCCGGTCAGCGGGGAGTCGGCGAGGATCGCGACACCCGGGGTCGCCGAGATCGGCGTGTCGACCGCGACCGAGTACAGCCCGGGCGAGAACACCAGCAGGGGCACGGCCGCCGAGGGATCGGCATCCACGCCGTCGACGGAGACCTGGCGTTTGTCCACGTCGAAGCCGTTGACCGAGAAGCGCATCGATCCGCGCACACTGAGGTCGACGACGGCGAGGGGGCTCACGTCGAATCGCCAGCGCGGCGCGACACCCATCCAGCCGTCCTGACGGACCGCGAACGTCGTGCGGCCGTCGTAGGAACCGGCGCGGTACTCGACGGTGACGCGGGTGACGTCGTCGACGACGGTCTCGGCGGTGACGTGCGCCGCGGTGATCGTCTGCAGGGCGTCGGTGCGGAGGAGGGCATCGGATGCCGTGGCGGGCAGCCCCGCGTTCTGGAGCTCGGTCGAGTCGACGGCGACGCCGGGGACGGCGAGAGCCTCGGCGGCGTTCCGATCCTGCAGGAGCTCGAGGTAGTGCAGCACGAACGCGCGCGGGCTGTACAACTCGCGGTAGGCCGCCGCCGCCCCCGCTCCGAGTGCGGCCAGGAGCAGGACGCCGACGACGCCGAGGATCGTGAGGTCGCGTGCGAGGTGGCGCGGGCGCGTCGGGACAGCACCCTCAGGCGCTGCCGGGCCCCCGTCCGTCGCGTGCACGCCCCCAGTCTAGGAAGGCGAGCTGTGCGGGAGCGGAATTGCAGAGTTCACGCGGGCGCGGCGGAGACGTCGAGAGTCGCGTAACGACGGGTCGGGGCGCGAAATTCGGTTCGGGGCGCGAATCCTCCGCCCCGAACGCCGGAACGCGCCCCGAACCCGGAGTAGTCCACAGGCCCGGCCCCGGCATCCCGCGCGAACTAGCATGAACCGGTGACCACGCCCCCTCTCTCGGCCGAGCAGCAGGCGCTGTTCCGCCTGATCGAGGACACGCGCGAGCACGTCTTCGTCACCGGGCGCGCGGGCACCGGCAAGTCCACGCTCCTGCAGCACCTGGCGTACAACACGAAGAAGCAGATCGCGGTGTGCGCGCCGACGGGCGTCGCCGCCCTCAACGTCGAGGGACAGACGATCCACTCGCTGTTCCGTCTGCCCATCGGGCTCATCGCCAACGGCGACATCGACCAGAACGACGCGACCCGCAAGCTCCTCAACGCGATCGACACCCTCGTGATCGACGAGATCTCGATGGTGAACGCCGACCTCATGGATGCCATCGACCGCTCGCTCCGCCAGGCCCGCGGTCGCCGCGCCGAGCCGTTCGGGGGGACGCAGATCGTGATGTTCGGCGATCCGTACCAGCTCGCGCCCGTTCCGCCGCGGGGCGACGAGGCGCGCTACATCCGCGATCACTACCGCTCGTTCTGGTTCTTCGACGCCAAGGTGTGGTCGGGTGAAGCGGCGAGCGACGGCCTCATCGACATCGGCCGGCACGGCGCCGACCTGCACGTGAACGAGCTCGTCGAGATCCACCGGCAGTCCGACCCGGGCTTCAAGACGTTGCTGAATGCGGTGCGGTACGGGCGGGTCACGGCCGAGATGGCCGGCATCCTGAACACGGCCGGCGCGCGCACGCCGCCGCACCCCGCCGACGGCGAGCACCCGATCATCACGCTGGCCACCCGCAACGACCGTGTCAACGAGATCAACCGGCGGCACCTCGAAGAACTCGTCGGCCGCACGCAGACGGCCAACGCCGAGATCTCGGGCGACTTCGGACGCGGTGAGGGCAACTACCCGGCTGAGCCGGCGCTGACGCTCAAGATCGGCGCGCAGGTGATGTTCCTCCGCAACGACTCGGCCCAGTTCGGCGAGGCGTCGCGGTGGGTCAACGGCACGATCGGCACGGTCACCCGGATCGCGGGCGACAGTGTGCGCGTCGAGGTCGACGGGATCGAGCACGACGTCGAACCGGCCGTCTGGGAGCGATACCGCTACGCCTACGACCCCGGCACGAAGAACCTGTCGCGAGAGATCGTGGCGGAGTTCACGCAGTTCCCGCTCCGGTTGGCGTGGGCGGTGACGATCCACAAGTCGCAGGGCAAGACCTACGATCGCGCCGTCGTCGATCTCGGGGCCGGGGCGTTCGCGCCCGGACAGACCTACGTCGCCCTGAGCCGACTGACCTCGCTCGACGGCCTGTACCTCTCCCGACCGCTGCGCCCGAGTGACATCCGCGTCGACGAGGACGTCCGGCGGTTCATGAAGCAGGCGTGGCTCGGCCGGCAGCAGGCGGCGCAGGCCTGACGGTCGGCCGCGCGGGTGCGATGCCTGCGCGCCGGTGGAGGGGGCGAGGTCCCGGCAATCGAGATGCAGACGTGACTCCGCGGAGGTGCAAGCCGACGCTCCGTGTGTTCGGCGTGTGTTTGAATTCTTCGAGCGCCGCTTCGTCGTGCGCGGAATCATCCGGGGGTGGACATGCGGGGTTGGCGCCGATCAGTGGCCGTCGTGGTCGCGGGAGCCAGCATCATCGCCGTCACCCTGACCGGGTGCACGCCCGACACGTCGGTACCCGTCGACGTTCCCGAGCAGGCGCAGGGGTCGCTCCCCGACGACACCGTCACGCAGCTCCGGGATGCCGTGACCTCGGCGATGGCGATCACCGGCTCGACCGGCGCGATCGTGGGGGTCTGGGCGCCGTGGAGCGGTTCCTGGGTCTCGGGTCTCGGTACTCAGGGCCCGGGCGGAGCCGAGGTCACCGCCGACATGGGCTTCCGCGCGGCCGACGTGACGCGCGCGATGACGTGCGACATCGTCTACGAGCTCGCCGCCGACGGCACGCTCTCGCTCGACGACTCCGTGACGAAGTGGGTGAGCGGCCTCCCCGGCTTCGACGACATCACCCTCGGCCAGCTGTGCAACGGAACCTCGGGTCTCGGCGGCTACCAGTCGTACCTCTCCAACCTGGTGCTGAGCAATCCCGACCGAGCCTGGAACGCCCGTGAACTCATGGCGTACGGCATCGCCAGCCCCCGTCAGAACGCTCCGGGCGCGGCGTACGCCAACGCCGACACGAACTACCTCCTCGCGGGCATGGCCGTCGAACGCGCCACGGGCGAGTCGCTCTCCCAGCTGATCGCCGAGCGCGTCGCGCGTCCGCTCGGACTCGACGCGACCTCGCTGCCGGGTGCCGCCGCCGCGGCGCCCTCCGACGACCCGCTCAACGGCTACTGGTCGCGGCCGGGGGCCGACGGTGCGTGGAACTGCACCGACCCCGGCGACTACACCGTCACCTCGGCGAGCTTCGGTGCGGGCGACTCGGGGGTCGTGACCGACATCACCGACCTCGGCCGCTACGCGCAGGCCCTCGCCACCGGTGCGCTGCTGCCTCAGGACACCACGCGCTTCGCCTCCCCGCTGCCCGTGAGCGGCGACGCCCCGACCTGGTTCACCGCCACCGGCGCCGCGTACCAGGCCGGTTCGCTCATCGGGCAGTTCGGCTCCGCCCCCGGCTACATCGTGGGCGCGTTCGCCGACCCCTCGACGGGCATGTCGGTCGCCGTGGTGCTGAACAACTCGGGAGCGAACGAGAACGCCGGTGCATGGCTCGCGTGGGAGCTCGCGGCGATCGCGTCGAAGGCGCCCGCCGCCGAAGGCCGCACGGTGCCCGAGGCGGGCCTGCCGTGGACGGCCCAGCAGATGCGCGACAACCTCGGCACCATCGCCATCTGCCCTCCCGCGCAGTGACCGTCGGCGTGGTCGCGCGATGACCGCGCGCACGGGTCGCGGATCCGCGGCGGCGCTGGTCCTCGTCGGTCTCGCCTGCCAGGAGGTCGGGGCCTCGTTCGCGGTCATGCTCTTCCCGGACACCGGGCCGCTCGGCATCGTCATGCTGCGTCTGGTCTTCTCGGCCCTGCTGCTGCTCGCGATCGCGCGGCCCCGGCTGCGCGGGCACACGGCGGGCGCGTGGCGTTCGGTCGTGTGGTTCGGTGTGGTGCTGGCATCCATGAACGGGCTGTTCTACCTCGCCCTGGAGCGACTTCCGCTCGGCGTCACCGTCACCATCGAGGTGCTGGGGCCCCTCACGCTCTCGATCCTCACCGCGACGGGCCTCGCTCGGTGGCTGTGGGCGGGCCTCGCGCTCGCGGGCGTCGTCGCACTCGGCGCGGGCGGGTGGGACCGTCTCGACGCGCTCGGCGTCGTGTTCGCCCTGGCCGCGGCCGTGAGTTGGGCGCTGTACATCCTCGCCTCGGCGCGGGTCGGACGGGAGTTCCCGCGGCTGGACGGTCTCGCGCTGGCCATGACGGTCGGCGCCGTGATCGCCCTGCCCTTCGGGATCGCGCAGGCCGGCGCCGTGCTGCTCCACCCGGCCATCCTGGCACTGGGCGCGGCGGTCGCCCTGCTGTCGTCGACCGTTCCCTACGCCCTCGAGCTCATCGCGTTGCGGCGCCTCCCGGCCTCCGCCTTCGCGATCATGATGAGCCTCGGCCCCGCGACGGCGTCGCTCGCGGGCTTCCTCCTGCTCGGTCAGCACCTGTCGTGGCTCGAGATCGCGGGCATCGCCCTCGTCATCGCCGCGAGCATCGGCGCCGTGACGGCGGCATCCCGGCGCCCTGCCGTCGAACCCGTCGGCTGAGGACGGATGCCAGGTCGCGGCGCCCCGCGCCAGGGGCATCCGCCGTCCATCTTCGGGAGGTAGAACGGACGCATGCCCATCATCGACAGCGCCGTGTACGTCGACGGCCACCGCATCGAGAACCCGTCGAGCCTGGACCAGACGTTCGAGTACATGGAGGCCCACGGCGGCATGGCCTGGATCGGTCTGCTGCGCCCGTCTCCCGAGGAGCTCGAGCGCGTCGCGGCCGAGTTCTCGCTGCACCCGCTGGCGGTCGAGGACGCCCTCGCCGGGCACCAGCGGTCCAAGCTCGAACGCTACGGCGACAACCTCTTCGCCGTGCTGCGACCGGCGCGCTACGACGATGCGACCGAGACGGTGGACTTCGGTGAGCTGCACGTCTTCGTCGGCTCCGACTACGTCGTCACGGTGCGGCAGGCGGAGGTGCCCGACCTCTCGCGGGTGCGCCGGCGTCTCGAGGGGCAGCCGGAGCTGCTCGCGCGGGGTCCGGAGGCGGTGCTGTACGCCATCCTCGACGAGGTCGTCGACCAGTACGACCCCGTCGCCGCGGGCCTGCAGAACGACGTCGACGAGATCGAGGACCAGCTCTTCGGCGCGGGCGACGCCGAGCTCACACAGCGCATCTACGAGCTCGCACGCGAGGTGATCCACTTCCAGCGGGCGACCGAGCCGTTGCGCGACATGCTGCAGGCGCTGCTGCGCGGTGCCGACAAGTACGGGGTCGAGATCGAGCTGCAGCGATCGCTGCGCGACGTCCTCGACCACGTCCTCCGTCAGTGCGACAAGCTGGCCTCGCTCCGCGCGATCCTCGACAACGCCCTCACCGTGAACGCGACGCTCGTCACGCACCGGCAGACCGAGACGTCGCTCGAGCAGAACGAACAGGTCAAGAAGATCTCGGGCTGGGCGGCGATCCTGTTCGGACCGTCGCTGGTGGGCGGGATCTACGGCATGAACTTCAAGAACATGCCCGAGCTCGACTGGACCCTCGGGTATCCGATGGCCCTGGCGCTCATGGCGGCGACCTCGTTCGGGCTGTGGCTGACCTTCAAACGCAAGCATTGGCTCTGAGAGCGCACGGCGCGCTTCACGGGCGCCGGCGTCGGGATGCCGATGATGGACGGGTGACTGACACCACTCCTGCGGGCTCCGGCGGCGCTGCCGAGCCGATCACCACCTCGACCGTTCACCTCGAGGACGAGGGGTATCACAAGCGATTGAGTTCGCGTCAGGTGCAGATGATCGCGATCGGCGGCGCGATCGGCACCGGTCTGTTCCTCGGCGCCGGTGGCCGCCTCGCGCAGGCGGGTCCGGCGATCGTGCTGTCCTACGCCGTCTGCGGGCTCTTCGCGTTCTTCATCCTCCGCGCGCTCGGCGAGCTGGTGCTGCACCGCCCCACCTCGGGCTCGTTCGTGTCGTACGCGCGCGAGTTCTTCGGCGAGAAGGCCGCGTTCGTGTCGGGCTGGTTCTACTGGATCAACTGGGCCACGACGACGATGGTCGACATCACCGCGGCCGCGCTCTACATGAACTTCTTCGGCAAGTACGTGCCGTGGATCGGGGCCGTGCCGCAGTGGGTGTGGGCGCTCGCCGCCCTGGTCACCGTGCTCGCCGTCAACCTCGTGTCGGTGAAGGTCTTCGGCGAGCTGGAGTTCTGGTTCGCCCTCATCAAGGTCACGGCCCTGGTGGCGTTCCTGCTCGTGGGCATCTACTTCGTCGTCTTCGGCACGCCCACCGGAGCCCCGGTCGGGTTCTCGCTCATCGCCGACAACGGCGGCTTCTTCCCCAACGGCATCCTGCCCGCGATCATCCTCATGCAGGGCGTCGTGTTCGCGTACGCCTCGATCGAACTGATCGGCACGGCCGCGGGCGAGACGAAGAACCCCGAGAAGGTCATGCCGCGCGCGATCAACTCGGTCATCATCCGCGTCGCGGTGTTCTACGTCGGCTCGGTGCTGCTGCTCTCGCTGCTGCTGCCGTTCACGGCCTACTCGAAGGACGAGAGCCCGTTCGTGACGTTCTTCGCGTCGATCGGCGTGCCGGGCGTCGACGTCATCATGAACCTCGTCGTGCTGACCGCCGCGCTGTCGTCGCTGAACGCGGGGCTCTACTCCACGGGGCGCATCCTGCGGTCGATGGCGGTCGCCGGCTCGGCGCCCAAGTTCGCGGCCCGCATGAACAAGGCGGGTGTGCCGTACGGCGGCATCGCGATCACCGCGTTCGTGGCCCTCTTCGGCGTCGTCATCAACTTCGTGGCGCCCAGTGACGCGTTCGAGACCGTCCTGAACGTCGCCGCCGTCGGCATCCTGGTCACCTGGGCGACCATCATGCTCTGCCAGATGAAGTTCAAGCGCCTCACCGACCGCGGCGAGCTGGTGCGCCCGAAGTTCCGGCTGTTCTGGGCTCCGTACACGGGGTATCTGACGCTGGCGTTCCTGGCGATCGTGCTCGTGCTGGTGTTCGTGGACTCGCCCGCGACCGCGCTCGTCGCGGTGGTGGCATCCATCTGCATCGCGATCGGGTGGTTCGCGTGCCGCAAGCGCATCGCCGAGCTCGCCGAGGAGCGCGAGGGCTACACGGGTTCGGTGCCGGTGGTCCCGTCCCCGTTCTCGAAGGAGTAGGCGGCGGGCGCGCTCAGGACTGCGGCCAGCCGGTGTACGCCTCGGCGAGGTACGCGCGGCCGTGGTCCGACTCCACCACCGAGCGCAGTTCGCCGAGCTGGCGGCGGCGGTCGAAGTCGGTGGCATCCGGGGCGACGTGCAGCAGGCTCGTCATCCACCACGAGAAGTGCTGCGCCTTCCAGATGCGGTGCAGCGCCCGCTCGGGGTACGTCTCGAGCGGGCGCGCGTCGCCGTCGAGGAGCAGCGCGCCCAGGGCGTCGGCCAGCAGCCGTACGTCGGCGATCGCGAGGTTCATGCCCTTCGCGCCGGTGGGCGGGACGGTGTGCGCCGCGTCGCCGACGAGCGCGACCCGGCCGCGGAGCAGTTCGTGCGCGACGAAGCTCCGGAACCGCAGCACGTCGCGCTGGAAGATCGACCCTTCCCTCAGCGTCGTTCCCGGCACGCGCTTCTGCAGCTCGTCCCACAGCTGCGCCTCCGAGTACGCTGCGGTGTCGGTCTCGGGGTCGCACTGGAAGTACATCCGCTGCACGGTCGCCGACCGCTGGCTGATGAGCGCGAAGCCGTCGGGGGAGTTGCTGTAGATCAGCTCGTCCGAGCTCGGCGGCGCTTCGCACAGGATGCCGAACCACGCGAACGGGTACTCGCGGAAGTAGCCGCCGGTGCTCGAGCCCGTCACCGCGGCGCGGGCGACGCTGCGCGACCCGTCGGACCCGACGACGAACTCCGCCTCGATCTCGAACGGCTGCCCGTCGGCGTCCCGCGCGATGACGCGCGGTCGGTCGGTATCGGCATCCTGGACGCTCTCCGCGGTGACGCCGAACCGCAGGTCCTGCCCGGCGGCGAGGCGTGCGGCGATGAGGTCTTTCAGCACCTCGTGCTGCGGGTACAGCCACACCGCGCGGCCGACGAGCGACGGGAAGTCGATGCGGTGCCCCTCGCCGGCGAAACGCAGCTCGATGCCGTCGTGGCGGTTCCCCACGGTGCGCACGCGCGACGCGTCGCCGAGGGTGTCGAGAAGCTCGACCGTGCCCTGCTCCAGGATGCCGGCGCGGATCGTGCTCTCGATCTCGTCGCGCGAGCGCTGGTCGATGACGACCGAGGGGATGCCGACGGCATCCAGGAGGTGCGAGAGGAGGAGCCCGGCGGGGCCGGCGCCGATGATCGCGACACGGGTGCGGACGGTGGGGGTCATGGCGTCTCCTTCGACGGTGCTGTCGTCATGCTGCCCGCCGACGCCGCCCCGCACGCGCGCTCTCTCATTGAACGGGATGCCATGGGCCACCCACCCTCGATGACTTCGGGGAAGCGTACGCCGGGCACCTGGCGGCGCGTACACAAGCCCGAAGTCACCGAGAGGGGCGCGGAGGGGCGCGGGCGGGGCGGGCGCGGTGGGCAGCGGCGCGGGGCGCGGGGCGCGGGAGGTGTTGACTTGGGGGAAACGTACGCCGGGACGCGACGCTCGCGTACGTTTCCCCGAAGTCAACGAAACATCGGGGGCGAGGGGAGGCGCGAGGTCAGCGCCGGTAGCCGAGGGCGCGCTCGGTGTCGCGGGCCGCGCGGTGCAGCTCGCCGAGGGCGAACTGCGTCTCGGCGTCGCGCGGCAGCACCACCGAGAGCGCCGCGATCACGGCGCCCGTCTCATCGCGCACCGGCACCGCGACACCCGTGGACACCTCGTCGACGTAGCCGGGCGCGATGACGCGGCCGAGGCTGCGGATCTCGGCGAGCGTGCGCCGCAGCGCGGCCGGGTCGACGATCGTCGCGGGCGTGACGGCCGCGAGCGGGCCGGCGAGGACGCGCTCCTGCAGATCGTGCGGCGCGAACGCCAACAGCACCAGGCCCGACGACGAGGCGTGCAGGGGCAGGCGCCCCGCGACGCGCGTGACGTTCGCCCCCGAGCCGGGTGCGCTCAAGCGCTCGAGGAACAGGGCCTCGTCCTGCTCGAGGATCGCCAGCTGCGTGTGCTCGCGCACGCGCACCTGCACGCGCTCCATGAACGGCAGGGCGGCCTGACGCAACCGCAGCGCGTGCGAGGAGCGGGTCGCCAGCTCCCACAGGCGCATGCCCACTCGAACGCGCCGCTCCTCGTCGCGTTCGAGGAGGCCGGCATCCACCAGTTCGTTCACGATGCGGTGCGCGGACGAGCTCGGCAGGTCGGCGCGGCGGCCGATCTCCGCGGTCGTCTGCGCGGTGCGCGTGGGCGTGAACGTCTCGAGGATGCGCACCAGTCGGTCGGTCACCGAGTCGCCCGAGGGGGAGTTGGCCATGGACACAGGATGCCACGACTCCCATTCAGCGGGAACGCACTGGCGCACGAATCGGGGCATGCCGGAACATGGACCGGTCGAAGGAGACCCGATGCCCCGCACCCCCGCCGCCGCCCCCGAATCGCTCCTCGCCGCCCCGGATCAGGCGACGCAGGCCGAGATCACCCGCGAGATCCATGCCGCGCACGCCGCCCTCGACGCCCGCGAGGCCGCGGGCGAGACGGTGCCCGCCACCGCCTACGACTTCCCCGCGTACCGGTCGAGCGTGCTCCGCCACCCCACGAAGAACCCGAAGCTCGTCGACCCCGAGACCATCGAACTGTTCTCGCCGGCGTTCGGCCAGCGCGACGTCGCCGCGATCGAGTCAGACCTCACGCTGCAGCACGCCGGAGAGCCGCTCGGCGAGCGCATGACGGTGCGGGGCCGCCTGCTCGACTCGTGGGGCCGGCCGCTCGCGAACCAGCTGATCGAGATCTGGCAGGCCAACTCCGCCGGGCGCTACATCCACCAGCGCGACCAGCACCCCGCCCCGCTCGACCCCAACTTCACCGGTGCCGGTCGCGCGGTCACGAACGACGCGGGCGAGTACGCCTTCACGACGATCAAGCCGGGCCCGTACCCGTGGAAGAACCACCGGAACGCCTGGCGACCGGCGCACATCCACTTCTCGGTGTTCGGCACGTCGTTCACGCAGCGCCTCGTGACGCAGATGTACTTCCCCGGCGACCCGCTGTTCGCGCTCGACCCGATCTACAACAGCATCCACCGGCAGAAGGACCGCGACGCCCTCGTCGGCGTCTACGACCACGACCTCACCTCGCCCGAGTGGGCGACCGGCTACCGCTTCGACATCGTCGTCGACGGCCCCGACCAGACGTATTTCGAGCAGGAGGGCGACGAGTGATGAGCACCCCCGCCAAGACCCACCGCCCCACCCCCGGTCAGACGGTCGGGCCGTTCTTCGCGTACGGCCTGGAGTTCCCGAAGCAGCACGAGGTCGCCTTCCCGCACTCTCCCGGCGCGATCGTGCTCGGCGGCACGGTGTACGACGGGGCGGGCGCCCCGATCCCCGACGCGCTGGTGGAGATCTTCGGGGCGGATGCCGACGGCGCGGTGCCCCGCGCGCGCGGCGCCTTCCGCCGCGACGAGCACACGTTCACCGGCTTCGGCCGCGCGTTCACGGACGACGAGGGGCATTTCGAGTTCTGGACGCGCGAGCCCGGCGGCATCGGTGGCTCGGCGGCGTTCTTCGCGGCGATCGTGTTCGCCCGCGGGCTGCCGAACAAGCTGCACACGCGTATCTACGTGCCCGGCGACGACGCGGCGCTCGCCGCCGACCCGCTGCTGTCCTCGCTCGACGCGGAGGAGCGCGCTAGCCTCGTGGCGACGCGAACGCCCGACGGACACCTCCACCACGACATCCGGCTGCAGGGCGAGAAGGAGACGGTCTTCCTTGCCTTCTGACCCCCTCGACGCCGGTCTCCTCTCGCCGGCGACCGTCGGTCACGACAGCCTCGTCTCGGATCGGGCGTACCTCGACGCGCTCGTGCGAGCGGAGTGCGCGCTCGTCACGGCCTACGCCGACCTCGGTGTCGCACCGCGCGCCGCGACGGTCGCGGTCGACCACGCGTTCGGCCTCGACGAGAAGTACGGGCGTCCTTCGCTGCGACTCGACCTGGACGCGCTCGCCGCGGCGGCGGTCGCCGGCGGCAACCCGGTCATCCCGCTCGTCGGTCGGCTGAAGGCCGAGGTGCCCGCGGAGCACGCGGGGTGGATCCACCGCGGAGCCACGAGCCAGGACATCCTCGACACCGCCATCATGATCGTGGCGCGCGCCGCGGTCGCGCAGCTGCGCGCGTCGCTCACGCACGCCGCCCAGTGGCTGCGCGCGCTCGCCGAGCGGCATGCCGACACCGTCGCCGCGGCACGCACGCTCACGCAGCACGCCGTCCCGACCACGGTCGGTGCCCGGGCGGCGGCGTGGGAACGCGGCATCCGTCGCTCGCTCGACCGGCTCGACGTGCTGGTCTTCGCCGCGCAGCTCGGCGGGGCGGCCGGCACGCTGGCGTCGTTCGTCGAGATCACGGGATCGGTGGATGCCGCTGCCGCCCTGCCCGAGGCCTACGCCGAGGCTGCGGGGCTCGACGTGCCCGACGCGCCGTGGCACGTCACGCGGTGGCCGGTGACCGAGCTGGGCGACGCACTGGCACAGGCGATCGACGCGCTCGGTGCGTTCGCCGCCGACGTCGCGACCCTCAGCCGCACCGAGATCGCGGAAGTGTCCGAAGGCGCCGGCGGCGGCTCCTCCGCGATGCCGCAGAAGCAGAACCCGGCCGAGGCGGTGCTCATCCGTTCCGCCGCTCTGCGCGCGCCGCAGCTGGCCGCGACGCTGCACCTGGCATCCGCTCTCGCGGTCGACGAGCGCCCCGACGGCGCCTGGCACGCCGAATGGCCGACGCTCCGCGAACTGCTGCGTCTCGCGCTGGGTGCGTCGTGGCACGCGTCTTCGCTCGCGGCGCACCTGCGCGTGGACACGGATGCCGTGGCCCGCAACCTCGCGCTCACCGACGGCCGGATCGTCAGCGAACGCCTGCGGGGGATCCTCGTGCCGCTGATCGGGGCGGACCGCTTCGCGGCGCTCGTCGGCGGCGACGGCGACCTCGGGGAGGCGCTGCGCGCGCTTCCGGAGACCCGCGACCTCGACCTCGACGCGCTGCTCGACCCGGCCGGCTACGTCGGTCTCGCGCCACGCCTGGCCCGGGGCGGGTCGTCGGGAGCGGGTGACGGCGCCGAGACCGCACCCGATCGCCGAGACCGCACGGGATCGGATGCCAACGGATACGGGGTGGACGAATGAGTGCGGTTTCGCTGATCTCACTGACGGCGCCCGTCGGTCCCGCCGACGCGCCGCTCGTCGTCCTGGGGCCGTCGCTCGGCACCTCGACGATCCTGTGGGAGGACGTCGTCCCGCTGCTCGCCGACGACTACCGCGTCGCGGCGTGGGACCTTCCCGGCCACGGCGCGGGGCCGGTGGCGACCGGCCCGTTCACCGTCGCCGACCTCGCCGACGCCGTCGCCGCGGCCGTCCCCGACGAGACGTTCCTCTACGCCGGGGTCTCGCTCGGCGGGGCGACCGGCCTCGAGCTGGCGCTGCGCCACGGCCCCCGGCTGCGGGCCGCCGCGATCGTGGCATCCGGGGCGAAGCTCGGCGACCCGGAGTCGTGGACAGCCCGCGCCGCGCAGGCGCGCACGCAGAGCACCTCCAGCCTCATCATCGGGTCGGCCCAGCGATGGTTCGCGCCCGACTCGATGGCGCGGCGCCCCGAGCTCAGCGGCCGACTGCTGCACGTGCTGCAGGACGCCGACGACGAGAGCTACGCCCGTTGCTGCGAAGCGCTCGCCACGTACGACGTGCGCTCCTCGCTCGGACGGATCGACGTGCCGGTGCTCGCCGCGTGGGGGCGGTTCGACGCCGTCGCGCCCGAGGAGAAGGCCGTCGAGATCGTCGACGGCGTCGCGCGCGGGCGTGCGGTGCGCATCGACGACGCCGGACACCTGCCGCCCGCCGAGCAGCCCGAGGCCGTCGCCGCGCTGCTGCGCGAGTTCTTCGCATCCGTCTCGGGAGAGGACGCCTGATGGCCACCGACCAGGAACGTCACGACCAGGGCATGGTCGTCCGCCGCGAGGTGCTCTCGGACGCGCACGTGGACCGCGCAACGGCCGCCGCGACCGACCTCACCGCCGACTGGCAGGACTTCATCACGCGCGTGGCCTGGGGCGACGTGTGGTCGCGGCCCGGGCTGGACCGCCGGTCGCGGTCGGTCGCCGTGCTGTCGTCGCTGATCGCCCACGGCCACCAGGAGGAGCTCGCGATGCACCTGCGCGCGGCGATCCGCAACGGCCTGACGATCGACGAGATCCGCGAGGTCATCCTGCAGTCGGCGATCTACTCCGGCGTCCCCGCCGCGAACACCGCGTTCCGCATCGCCTCCGAGGTGTTCGCGGAAGACGCGTGAGGACTCATTTCCTGTTGCTTCGGGATGCCACGAGCGACAGAAACTGACCCCTGACGCGCGGATAATGGGGCGGGTGGAGGCCTGGGAGACGCGCGAGTGGTTCCAGGAGTTCCTCGAGTCGCTGAACCGCCATGACCCCGAGGCGGTGCGGGAGTTCCTCGCCCCCGACGTGCGCCGCGCGCACCTCCCCGCCGGTGCCGACGCCTGGCTCGACGACTACGCCGACCTCGTGCGCGGCTTCCCCGACTGGCAGTGGCGGCGCATCCAGATCGTGGTCGAAGAGGATCGTCTCGCCGTCCACCTGAGGGGGAGCGGTACGCACACCGGGATCTTCCGGCACCTGCCGCCGACGCGTCGCCGGGTCAGCATCGCCGCGTTCGCGATGTACCGGGTCACGCGGGGCCGCATCGTCGAGGCATCCGGAACCGACGACGCCGAGGCGATCCGCGCCGCGGTGCTCTGACCCTCTCGCTGTCAAGCGTCTGGACCGCCTCTCGGGCATGTGTACTTTCGGAGGGGGCCCTGCCGGGGCGGAAGGACGCACGCATGACTGTTGACGATCGACCCGGTGCCGGTGTCGTCTGGGCGCGGGTGGAGGAGGGTTTCCACGTCGCCAGCGCGCGCGGCGTCTTCCTCGGCTACATCGACCGCGAGGCCGATGGCAGCTATCTCGCCTACAACGGACGCTCGCGTCTCGTCGGACGCTTCCCCGGATTGGTCGCCGCGATGGCGGCCGTCGCGCACGCGCACGCGGATGCCACGAACACCGCGCCCGAGATCGAATTGCGCCAGGTCCCCGACGTCTTCCCCGGGTCGGTGATGCAGTGATGACGGACGACCTGTTCTCGCTGACGTACTCGAGCACGGCGTCCGTGCCGTTCGGAGACGACGAGCTCGCCCGGCTCCTGGAGTCCAGCCGTGTCGCCAACGTCGGCACCGATCTGTCGGGACTGCTGCTCTTCCGCGGCGGCCGATTCCTCCAGGTGCTCGAGGGCCCCGAGCCGGCGGTCCGCGATGCCCTCGACCGCATCGGCAACGATCCCCGGCACCGCGACGTGCGGGTTCTGGTGTCCGAGTCGATCGAGGAACGCCGGTTCCCCGACTGGACGATGGGCTACGAACCGCTCGGAACGTCGACGTCGGCACCGCCGGAGGGCTTCCGCGACAGCTTCGACGACCTCGACTCCGGGGATGCCACGGTGACCGCGCGGGCGCTCGCCGAGCTGACCCTGTGGTTCCGCGTGCGATCGGCGCGGCGCGCGGCGTAGCCGCGGCGGTGTCAGAGGCCGAGCGCTTGGAGTTCGGCATCCATTCGCTCGGCGATCCGGGCGTAGCCGACGTCGTCGGGGTGGAGTCCGTCGCCGGCCATCCAGCTGTCGGCGTCGTCGGCGTAGTGGCCGTCGAGCCAGTGGCTCGCGCCGGCGATGTGGTCGGCGCCGATGCGGTCGGCCGCGTCGCGCACCCAGCCGATGATGACGTCGACGGATGCCGGTCGGTCGGCGGTCCACCAGAACGGTTCGACCACGACGATCCGTGCGCGCGGGAGCCCTTGGCGCAGCCGGTCCAGGTCGCTGTCGATCGCCGCGTGGATCTCGGCGGCGGCGCTGTCGTAGCTGAAGTTGTCGTTCAGGCCCATCGTGACGAAGACGATGTCGGGCTCGTCGCGGATGATCTGCGCGGGGATGTCGTCGAGCCCCGGCCCCATGCTCGCCCGGCGGTTCACGAAGCCGAGGCCGTTCTCGCTGCGGTTGATCTCGGTCCACCCGCGCTCGGCGCAGATGATCGTCGACCACCGCTTCTCGGACGAACTCGCGCCCGTGCCGCGCGTGTACGAGTCGCCGTAGAACGCGACGGTGGTCGTGCCGGCCGCTTTCGTGGGCTCCGGCTGCGCAGATGGCCCGCACGCCGTGAGGCCGAGCGCGAGGAGAGCGCCGATCAGGATGCCGAGCGCGCGATACATGTGGAGGGGCTGACGGGAATCGAACCCGCGCTGTCTGCTTGGGAAGCAGAAGTTCTGCCATTGAACTACAGCCCCGAGCGCCGTGAGGCACTCCCGCCAGCATAACAGCGTCTTCCGTGGCATCCGGGTCGCGGTTCGGCGTCGTGAATGCCCAGATCACGTGACGTGGCCGAGATCACCCGCCGTGGCGCGGCATTGCGGGTGGGTTCGCCCAGATCACGTGATCTGGCGAACCCCGCGCCACCGGCGCAAGCCCCACGCCCTAGGCTGGGCGCGTGCTGCTCTCCGATCGCGACATCCGCGCCGAACTCGCCGACGGCCGCCTGGGGCTCGACCCCTTCGATCCGGCGATGGTGCAGCCGTCGAGCGTCGACGTGCGCCTCGACCGGTACTTCCGGTTGTTCGACAACCACAAGTACCCGTTCATCGACCCCGCTGAGGACCAGCCCGAGCTCACGCGCCTCATCGAGGTCGAGCCCGACGAGCCGTTCATCCTGCACCCGGGTGAGTTCGCGCTCGGATCGACGTTCGAGCGCGTCTCCCTTCCGGACGATGTCGCCGCACGGCTCGAGGGGAAGTCGTCGCTCGGCCGCCTGGGGCTGCTGACCCACTCGACCGCCGGCTTCATCGACCCGGGCTTCTCGGGTCACGTCACGCTCGAGCTCTCCAACGTCGCGACGCTGCCGATCAAGCTGTGGCCCGGCATGAAGATCGGGCAGGTCTGCTACTTCCGCCTGACCTCTCCCGCCGAGAACCCCTACGGGTCAGGGCCCTACGGCAACCGTTACCAGGGTCAGCGCGGCCCGACGGCGTCGCGTTCGGCGCTCAACTTCCACCGCACGAACGTCGGCACGACCGACGCCGGCTCGCCCGGTCGCTGACCCGCGCGCGAACAGCCCCGTCGCGTAGACGGGGCTGTTCGCTTTAGGCGCCTCGGGTGCGGCGTAGCGCTCCGGCTGTGGCCCGCGTGCGGCGTAGCGCTCCGGGTGCGGCGCGTGTGCGGCGTAGCGCTCCGGGTGCGGCGCGTTTCCGGCGGCGCCGCATCCACTGATAAACGCGATTCCCGGCGAGAAACGCGACGTCGTGCCGTGTTTCGTCGCCGATCGCGTTTATCGGGGATCACTCGGATGCCGCCGCCTCACCGGTTGCGGAACCTTCGCGGCCCCGGCTGAACCCGGCGTCGAAGCCGCGCTCGTACGCGCGCTGCGCGGCCCGGCGGTCGTGGCCGCGGCCGTCGTGCCCGTGTCGCCCGTGGTGCCGTCCGCCGTGCGGCGCGCGGCCGCCGTGGCGGGGATCGCATCCGCGGTCGTGGGGGGTGCCGTCGTGCTCGACGGTGCGCTCACCGCGCATGCCGGGGCCGAAGCCGCGCATGCCTGGGCCGAAGCCGCGCATGCCGGGGCCGAAGCCGCGCATGCCGGGCCCGAAGCCGGGGCCGAAACCCCGCGCGCCGGGACCGAAGCCGGGGCCGAACGGTCCGAAGCCGCGCATGCCGGGCGCGCGGCCGGGGCCGAGGGGAGCCGCGTCGGACTCGTCGATGCCGAGCGCCGCCGACACCGCGTCGAGCGCGGCGACGAGGCGTTCGAGCTCTTCGGCGGGGACGTCGGCGAGGAGCGCCGTGCGGTCGGCATCCACCCGGTCGAGGATCTCACGACCCTCCGTGGTCAGCGCCCAGCCGTCGTCGGTGCGCTCGATCCATCCGCGTTCGGCGAGCGCGGTGACGCGCTTGCCGCCGCGGGCGAGGCGCTCGGTGATCCACGGGGCGTCGATGCGGCCGTCGATCGCGCGGAGCACGAGGACGGTCTTGGGGTGCAGGTCGCTGTCGCGCAGCTGCGCGAACAGGCGGTGGCGCAACGCGTGCCCGACCGTGGTGAGGCGATGGGCGAGGCTGCGGGGGTCCAGAGGTGTGGAGGTGTTCATGGGTGTTCCTTTCGTGTGGCGGAGGGTCCGCCGGTTACATGTCATGTGACAACGGATGTACTGTGACATGTATTCCGAATACTTGTCAAGAGACATGTAAAATCGGTGCCATGACCGCCGACCCCGCCGACGAGATCGCCGCCGCCCTCGCCAAGCTGCGCGGTCGGCGCCCGCGCCCGCCCTTCGGTCCGGGCGGGGGTCACGGCGGTCCGCACGGCCACGAGCATCACGGTCGGCATCCGTTCCACGGCGGTCCCCCGTGGGCCGACCCCGGTCAAGGACGGTTCGCCGGCGTCGCGCGCCTGCGGATGCTCGACGCGCTCATCGCGGCACCCGGCTCCCTGACCGTGAGCGAGATCGCCGACGCGGTCGGCGTCGATCAGCCCCGCGCGTCTCGCCTCGTGCAACAGGGCGTGCAGATGCGCCTCGTGGAGCGCGAGCCCGACCCCGACGACGCCCGCCGCACGCGCGTGCGGATCACCGCCGAGGGTGAACGTCTCGTCTCCAGCTTCCGGGGTCGGCGGAGGGATGCCGTGCGCTCCGCCCTGGAGTCCTTCACCGAGACCGAGAGCGCCGACTTCGCCCGCCTCCTGGCGAAGTTCGCCGACGCCTGGCCGCAGGACTGAGTCCGCGGCATCCGTGCCGGAGTGCCGGAATCCGGGGTGACCTGTCGGCATCCGGACCGGAGTGCCGGGAGAGTGGTGTGCCGCGCTCCGGAGAAACCGACCCCGACGGACGCTGGATCGCCGGGTAAGAGCGGGAGCCGGCCGGAGTCTCCGGAGCCCGGCACGCCTCGCCCCGCGTCAGCGGATCTCGGCGCCGCGGTTCTGCACCGGGATCATCAGCGCCAGGCCCACCGCGAGGATCAGCACGATCCCGACGATCCCGAGCCGGGTGTCACCGGTCAGCGAGACGAACAGGGCGAAGAGCCCCGGGGCGAGGAACGAGACCGCGCGACCGGTCGTGGCGTAGAGGCCGAAGATCTCACCCTCGCGGCCCTCCGGCGTCGCCCGCGAGAGATAGGTGCGGCTGGCCGACTGGACGGGCCCGACGAAGAGCCCGAGCCCGAGGCCGGCGACCCAGAAGGCCGTCTGCGACGTCCCGATGAACAGGATCACGGTGCCGAGCACGATGAGTCCGGCGAGCGAGACGACGATGACGCGTTTCGGGCCGAAGCGGTCGTCGAGGCGTCCGGCGAAGATCGTGCTGATGCCGGCGACCACGTTCGCGGCGACCGCGAAGTACAGCACCTCGGTCGACGAGAACCCGAACACCTGCGCCGCGATGATCGCCCCGAAGGTGAAGACACCGGCGAGGCCGTCGCGGAAGATCGCGCTGGCGACGAGGAACAGCAGCACCGGGCGGCTGTCGCGCCAGAGCGACCGCAGCGTCCCCCACAGCAGAACGTACGACTGGAAGAACCCCACGCGCACCCTCCGGTTCTGCGCCGGGATCTCGGGCACGCGCACGAGCACCGGGATCGCGAACGCCGCGAACCAGACGGCGGATGCCAAAACGGCCAACCGCACGTTCAGACCGCCGTCCTTGGGCACGGCGAGGAGGCCGGCGGCATCCGGGGTTCCGAACCCCTGGATGAAGAGCACCAGGAGGAGCAGCAGCAGCACGATGCCGCCGACGTAGCCCATACCCCAACCGAACCCCGACACCCGTCCGACGTTCTCGCGGGTGGAGACCTGGGAGAGCATCGCGTAGTAGTTGACGCTCGCGAACTCGAAGAAGACGTTTCCGACCGCCAGCAGCGTCGCGCCCAGCACGAGGTACTGGGGCGCGCCTTCGACGAACACCATCGCGGCCATGGCGAGCACGATGACGCCCGTGTTGATCGCGAGCCACAGCTTGCGACGACCGGAGCCGTCGCTGCGCTGGCCGAGCACGGGGGCCAGCAGTGCGACCGCGATCCCCGCGATCATCAGCGCGGTGCCGACGAGGCTCGCGTTCTCGGCCAGCGCCTTCACCAGCGCGGGGTTGCGGTCGTCGTCGCCGGCGGCCGCGACGATCGCGGGATCCACGAACAGCGAACTCGAAAGGTACGTGCTGAACACGAAGGTCGTGACGACCGCGTTGAACGCCGCCGAACCCCAGTCCCACAGCGCCCAGGCGAGGACGGGGCGCTTGCCGTCGACGGAGGGGAGGGATGCCGCGGGCGCGGCGCCGGGAGTGGACATGTCGCTCACGCTAGAACCCTTCGGTGAACGCGCGGAGACGTCCGGCGCGGACGCGCCGACGTCGGCGCGTCCGCTCAGGGTAGACCCTGGTGCGGCCTCGAACGGGGGTTTCCCGGGGTGGCGGACTACCGTGGAGTCATGGCATCCGAAAACCCCGTCCCCTCCGCAGAGGCGGACACCGCCCCCGAGCAGCTCACCTTCGCCGACCTGGGACTGGATGCCGCTGTGCTCAAGGCCCTCAAGGACGTCGGCTACGAGACCCCGTCGGCCATCCAGGCCGCCACGATCCCCGTCCTCCTGCAGGGCCGCGACGTGGTCGGCCTCGCCCAGACCGGCACGGGGAAGACCGCCGCGTTCGCTCTGCCGGTGCTGTCGCAGATGGAGACCGGCCACAAGAATCCGCAGGCCCTCGTGCTGGCCCCGACCCGCGAACTCGCCCTGCAGGTGTGCGAGGCGTTCGAGAAGTACGCCGCGCACATCAAGGGCGTCTCGGTGCTGCCGGTCTACGGCGGCCAGGGCTACGGCCAGCAGCTGTCGGCGCTGCGCCGCGGCGTCGACATCGTCGTGGGCACGCCCGGTCGCATCATGGACCACCTCGACAAGGGCACGCTCGACCTCAGCGAGCTGAAGTACCTCGTGCTCGACGAGGCCGACGAGATGCTGAAGATGGGCTTCGCGGAGGACGTCGAGACGATCCTCGCCGACACCCCGTCCACCAAGCAGGTCGCGCTGTTCTCGGCGACGATGCCCGCGCAGATCCGCCGGATCTCGGCGCAGTACCTCAACGACCCCGAAGAGATCACGGTCAAGACCAAGACCACTACCTCCGCGAACATCACCCAGCGGTACCTCGTGGTGTCGTACCAGCAGAAGATCGATGCGCTCACCCGCATCCTCGAGGTCGAGAACTTCGAGGGCATGATCGTCTTCACCCGCACGAAGAACGAGACCGAGACCGTCGCCGAGAAGCTGCGCGCCCGCGGCTACACGGCCGCCGCGATCAACGGCGACGTCGCGCAGGTGCAGCGCGAGCGCACGGTCAACCAGCTGAAGTCCGGCAAGCTCGACATCCTCGTCGCCACCGACGTGGCCGCCCGCGGTCTCGACGTCGAGCGCATCAGCCACGTCGTCAACTACGACCTGCCGATCGACACCGAGTCGTACGTGCACCGCATCGGCCGTACCGGCCGCGCGGGGCGGACCGGGGATGCCATCAGCTTCGTGACCCCGCGCGAGCGCCGCATGCTCACCGCGATCGAGAAGGCGACCCGCCAGCCGCTGACCGAGATGTCGCTGCCCAGCGTCGACGACGTCAACGCCACGCGCCTGACCCGCTTCGACGACGCGATCACCGCCGCGCTCGAGGACACCGCCGCGATCGCGACGTTCCGCGATGTCGTCGCCCACTACGTCGCCCACCACGACGTGCCCGAGGCCGACGTCGCCGCGGCGCTCGCCGTGGTCGCGCAGGGTGACACGCCCCTCCTGATGGAGGAGGAGACGATCTCGCAGCCGCGCTTCGACCGTGACCGTTCGGACCGCGACCGTGCGCCGCGCGACGGCGACCGCGGAGACCGCGGCGACCGCGGCGACCGGCGCAGCAGCGACGGCCGCTTCGCGACGTACCGCATCGCGGTGGGACGTCGGCAGCGGGTCGAGCCGCGGCAGATCGTCGGGGCGCTCGCGAACGAGGGGGGCCTCCGCCGCAACGACTTCGGGGCGATCCAAATCCGCCAGGACTTCTCGCTCGTCGAGCTCCCGGCCGACCTGTCGCGCGACACCCTCAACCGGCTCACGGACACCCGCATCTCTGGTGTCCTCATCGACCTGCGCCTGGACCAGGGCGGCCGTTCCGCGAAGCGCACCGAGCGCCCGCAGCGACGCTCGTACGACCGGGACTGAGCCCGCGGCATCCCTTCTTCGACGCCCCCGCGACCTCGTCGGTCGCGGGGGCGTCCGCACGCCGGGGCGCGTTTCGTGCAGTGGGGCGTCCATCGACCGCCCCGGTGCACGGAACGGGCCCCGTAGGCGGAGGCGTGGTACCGCCCGGCGGAACAGAAGTTGAGCCAATCCATATCAAGTCTGCTTGACGCCCGGAACGGGCTGCGCTAGCCTTGAGTCATCGCGGCTCAACCCGCGCAGCAGACTTCACGAAACCCCGAGTCGTGGCATCCGCCCGGCTCATGATCAAGGAGACACATATGCCACGTGCAGTGGGAATCGACCTCGGGACGACCAACTCCGTCGTGAGCGTGCTCGAGGGTGGCGAGCCGAAGGTCATCGCCAACGCCGAAGGCTTCCGCACGACCCCCTCGGTCGTTGCTTTCACCAAGGACGGCGAGGTGCTCGTCGGCGAGACCGCCAAGCGCCAGGCCGTCACCAACGTCGACCGCACGGTCTCGTCCGTCAAGCGCCACATGGGCACGACCTGGACGTTCGACGTCGACGGCAAGAAGTGGACGCCGCAGGAGATCTCCGCGCGCATCCTCCAGAAGCTCAAGCGCGACGCCGAGGAGTACCTGGGCGACAGCGTGACGGATGCCGTCATCACGGTGCCCGCGTACTTCAACGACGCTGAGCGCCAGGCGACGAAGGAGGCCGGCGAGATCGCGGGCCTGAACGTCCTGCGCATCATCAACGAGCCCACCGCCGCCGCTCTCGCGTACGGCCTCGACAAGGGCAAGGAGGACGAGCTCATCCTCGTCTTCGACCTCGGTGGCGGAACGTTCGATGTGTCGCTGCTCGAGGTGGGCAAGGACGACGACTTCTCGACCATCCAGGTGCGCGCCACCGCCGGTGACAACCGCCTCGGTGGAGACGACTGGGACCAGCGCGTCGTCGATTACCTCATCAAGCAGTTCAAGGACACCACCGGTGTCGACGTCTCGGGCGACAAGATCGCCCTGCAGCGCCTCAAGGAGGCCGCGGAGCAGGCGAAGAAGGAGCTGTCGAGCTCGACCTCGGCATCCATCAACCTGCCCTACCTCTCGCTGACCGACTCGGGCCCCGTGTCGCTGTCCGAGACGCTGACCCGCGCCAAGTTCGAGGACCTCACCAAGGACCTCCTCGACCGCACCCGTAAGCCCTTCTCGGATGTCATCCGCGAGGCCGGCGTCAAGGTCGACGACATCGCGCACGTGGTGCTCGTCGGCGGCTCGACCCGCATGCCCGCGGTCGCCGAGCTGGTGAAGAAGGAGACCGGTCGCGACGCGAACAAGGGCGTCAACCCCGACGAGGTCGTGGCCGTGGGCGCAGCCCTCCAGGCCGGTGTCCTCAAGGGCGAGCGCAAGGACGTCCTGCTCATCGACGTCACCCCCCTGAGCCTCGGCATCGAGACCAAGGGCGGCATCATGACCAAGCTCATCGAGCGCAACACCGCGATCCCGACCAAGCGCAGCGAGACCTTCACCACCGCCGACGACAACCAGCCGTCGGTCGCGATCCAGGTCTTCCAGGGCGAGCGCGAGTTCACCCGCGACAACAAGCCGCTGGGAACGTTCGAGCTCACCGGTATCGCGCCGGCTCCCCGTGGCATCCCGCAGGTCGAGGTCACCTTCGACATCGACGCCAACGGCATCGTGCACGTGTCCGCGAAGGACAAGGGCACGGGCAAGGAGCAGTCGATGACCATCACGGGCGGTTCGTCCCTCCCGAAGGAGGACATCGAGCGCATGGTCCGCGAGGCCGAGGAGAACGCCGCGGAAGACAAGAAGCGCCGCGAGTCCGCCGAGACCCGCAACCAGGCCGAGACCCTGTCCTACTCGGTCGAGAAGCTGATCAAGGAGAACGAGGACAAGCTGCCCGAAGAGGTCAAGACCGAGGTCCAGGCCGACGTCGACGCCCTGAAGACGGCGCTCGCGGGCGACGACGACGACGCGGTCAAGACCGCGTTCGACAAGCTCAACGCCAGCCAGGGCAAGCTCGGCGAGGCGATCTACGCGTCGTCGCAGGCAGCGGGCGAGCAGGCCGACCCGAACGTCGGCCAGCCCGGCAACGGTGAGACGCCCAACCCCGAGGAAGACGTCATCGACGCCGAGGTCGTCGACGACGAGACCGACGAGAAGAAGTAAGCGACAGAACTGATGGCACACAAGGACGACGAACAGCCCCAGGGCTCGGGCGCCGGTCCTGACGAGACGACGGGGCCGGAGGAGAACACCTCCGGCCCCGCGCCGTCGGGAGACCAGAACCCGGATGCCGAGGGCCTGACGATCGAAGACATCCTCGGCGCCGAGCAGACGCCCGAGGCCGCCGCGGAGGGTGCTTCCTCCGACAAGGAGGCCTCGCTGCTGATCGACCTCAAGCGCCTGCAGGCCGAGTACGCCAACTACCGTCGGCGCACCGAGGAGCAGCGCGAGCGCGAGATCGAGCGGGCGAAGGGCGAGGCCGTGAAGGGCCTGCTCCCCGTGATGGACGACCTCGACCGCGCCGAGAAGCACGGCGACCTCGTCGAGGGCACTCCGTTCGCCGCGATCGGCGACAAGGTGCGCGCCGTTGCGGAGCGGCTGGGCGTGGTCTCGTACGGCACGGCCGGCGAGCCCTTCGACCCGCAGCAGCACGAGGCGATCTTCCAGGCGCCCACCCCGGGCGTGACCCAGGCCACGGTGCTCGAGGTCGTCGAGGTCGGTTACCGCCTCGGCTCCGTCGAGCTGCGCCCGGCCAAGGTCGTCGTCGCCGTGCCGGTCGAGTAGGAGGACACATGGCGAGTCAGGACTGGTTCGACAAGGACTTCTACAAGGTCCTGGGTGTCGACAAGGGCGTGAGCGCTGCCGATCTGAAGAAGACGTACCGCAAGCTCGCGCGCCAATACCACCCCGACTCGAACCCGGGTGACGCCAAGGCCGAGGCGAAGTTCAAGGAGATCAGCGAGGCCTACGCGGTGCTCAACGACCCCGAGCAGCGCGAGGAGTACGACCAGATCCGTGCGATGGGCTCGGGGGCGCGGTTCTCCGCGCCCGGTACCGGCGGAGGCGGCGGTTTCGACGACGTCTTCAGCCGGTTCGGGCAGCAGCGCGGGGGAGCATCGGCTCCGGGCGGTTTCGACGACTTCTTCTCGATGTTCGACCAGCAGGGCGGCGGCTTCGGCTCCGGCCGGTTCGGTCAGACCACGGGCGGATACCGCGGCTTCGGCGGTCCGCAGCGCGGCGCCGACGTCACGGCCCGGACGACGCTGGACTTCGTCACCGCCGCCAAGGGCGAGACGATCACGCTGCAGGGCGAGGACGGCGTGCCGTTCAAGGTGAAGATCCCCGCGGGCGTCGCCGACGGCCAGAAGATCCGACTCCGCGGTCGCGGCCGGCCGTCCCCGGACGGCGGTGAGACCGGCGACATCGTCGTGACGGTCGCGGTGCGGCCCCACCCGGTCTTCACCCGCGACGGCCTCAACCTTCGTCTGACGGTCCCCGTGACCTTCACCGAGGCGGCCCTCGGCGCCACGATCGAGGTCCCGACCCTCGGCGGCGAGCCCGTGCGGCTGCGCGTCGCCCCGGGCACCCCGTCCGGCCGCGTGCTGCGGGTCAAGGGACGCGGCATCCATTCGTCCAAGGGCACCGGCGACCTGCTCGCCGAGGTCCAGGTGGCCGTCCCCGGTCATCTCGACGAGGCTGCCCGCGAGGCGCTGGAGCGCTTCCACGAGCTCGAACCGAAGGAAAACCCCCGCGCCGACCTGATGGCCAAGGCGCGGCAGTGACGCCGGACTCCTGGCATCCGCCACAATCGGATGCCAGGAGCAGGCGATCGACGAGAGAGGAGAGGCCGTGTCCGACAAGGAACTCGATGAGGATGCGCCGATCTTCGCGATCGCCGTGGCCGCGGAGCTGTCGAACATGCACCCGCAGACGCTGCGGCAGTACGACCGGCTCGGTCTGGTCGTCCCCGCCCGCACGCAGGGCGGATCGCGGCGGTACTCCAGCCGCCACGTGCAGCAGTTGCGCGAGGTGGCGCGCCTGTCGAGCGAGGGCATGAGCCTTCCCGCCATCGCGCGGCTCCTCGCGCTCGAGGAGCGGGTGCACGAACTCGCGCGCCGCGTCACCGACCTCGAGCGGCAGTTGATGGCCGAGCGTCAGTCGCGCCCCGGTGCCCGCGTGTTCGCGGCCGGCGTGACCGGCTCGGTCGTGACGCTCCGCCACGGCGCGCGCGTACGCCGTGCGACCGATGTCGTGCTGTGGCGACCGCACGGTCTCCTCGACCGCGACGACGACGGACGCACCCGCTGAATTCGCCCGGTGCCCTGCGGCGCGGCGACGCCTCGTCGGTGCGCATCGACGGTTCTAGAGTGCGAGCATGACGCTCTCCTCCGTTCCCCTTCCGGTGCGCCAACGCGGCGAGAGTGCCGCGACGAGGAGATGGGAGAGCTGGACCTACTGGCCGCTCACGGGCCTCGCCCTGGTGTGGGTGATCGTCTACACCGCGCAGGTCATCGGCGACGTCCGGGGGACATGGCAGGGCGTCACGTGGGCCTTCATGTTCGCGGTGCAGGTCGTCTTCGCCGGCGACTACCTTGTGCGCCTGCTGTGGGCGCGGCCGCGGGGTGTGTGGTTCCGGGCCCATCTGCTCGATCTCGCCGTGGTGTTCGTGCCGATCCTCCGGCCGGTGCGGCTGCTGGGTGCCCTGACCCGGCTGACGAGCTTCACCCGCACGGCCGGCAGTTCGGTGCGCGCACAACTGATCATCTACGGTCTCGGCAGCGTGTCGCTGCTCATCTGGCAGGTCGCCCTGGTGGTGCTGCAGGCCGAGAGGCATACCCCGGGGGCGAACATCCTGACCTTCGGCGATGCGATCTGGTGGGCCGTGTGCACCGTGACGACGGTGGGATACGGCGACTACGCGCCGGTCACGGTCACGGGTCGCCTCGCGGCCGTCGTGCTCATGGCCGGAGGTGTGGTGCTCGTCGGGCTCATCGTCGCGACGATCTCGTCGTGGGCGAGCGAGCGGGTCGCGCAGGCCCACGAACGGAAGCGGGCTCAGGCGTCCGACGCCGACCATCCGCGCGGCTGAGGGCCCCGCCGTGGCATCCGCTCCCGTCAGGCCGGGCCGAGCCGGAGCACCGTGGCCGACTCGCCCACGCGCAGGTCGTCGACCACGCGGAGGGAGCGGGCCACGTCGTCGACCGCGCCGATCACGGTGCCGAACCGCTCGCGATCGGCGCACACCGCGGTGACGGTGACGAAGTGCGCCCCGGTGTCCCACGTGTAGGTCGCGAAGGGAGGCGTGCGCGCGTCGGCGGGAAGCGGCATGGCCAGCTTCTCGCCGACCCCCAGGTGTGGATTGCGGAACGACTCGGTGTCGTCGTACTCCATCGGCATCATCGCGCGGGCGGCACGCAGCTGCGAGGTCGCCTCCTGCAACTGCGCCATCACGACGAGCAGGTCGGGGTCGCTCTTCCACACCCACACCAGTACGCGGCCCCCGGCGCGGCGCATGAGCAGAGGCGCGGCCTGGCTCGCCACCCAGGCGAAGAGTCCGCTGCCGGGGCGTTCGGTCGCGCCGACCGCGCGATTGGCCTGGGTCAGGAGCATCCGGATCGCCGCCTTGCGGTGGCGCCTGCCGCGCAGCCCGAGCGAACCGGTGACGGGCACCCAGAGAGCGGCGGAAGCGTCGGCCTGGAGTCGGGGCATGGCCCCAGCCTACGAGCCCGGATGCCGGGATGCCGGGGCCGTGGTACGCCGTCGGCGGAAGCACTCCCGCGATGTCGGAGGTTCATGCGACTCTTGTTCCGCGGTGGTCGCGCCGCCACGATCTGACATCCGGAGAACGTCGTGCTCGGAAAGCTCCTCATTCGGTACCTCTCGAAGTACCGCTGGCTCCTCGTCGCCATCCTGGCGTTCCAGGCTGCGTCCGCCGTCGCGACGCTGTACCTGCCGCGCCTGAACGCCGACATCATCAACCTCGGCGTCGCCCGCGGCGACACCGGCTACATCTGGTCGCGCGGCGCGATCATGCTGGTCATCTCGCTCGGCCAGATCACGGCATCCGTCATCGCCACGTACTTCGCCGCGCGCGCGGCGATGGCCGCCGGGCGCGACATCCGACGCGATGTGTTCGAGCGGGTGAGCGGCTTCTCGGAACGGGAACTCTCGCAGTTCGGCGCCGGTTCGCTGATCACGCGCAACACCAACGACGTGCAGCAGGTCCAGATGCTCGCGATGATGGGCGCCACGATGCTCGTCAGCGCCCCGCTCCTGGCCATCGGCGGCATCATCATGGCGCTGCAGCAAGACGTGGGGCTGAGCTGGCTGATCGGCGTCGCGGTGCCCGTCCTGCTGGTCCTGGTCGCGCTGATCATCGCCCGGATGGTGCCGCTCTTCCGCAGCTACCAGGCCAAGCTCGACGCCGTGAACCGCATCATGCGCGAGCAGCTGACCGGCGTCCGCGTCGTGCGGGCGTTCGTGCGGGAGCGCATCGAAGAAGAGCGGTTCCGCGGCGCGAACACCGACATCCTCGTGGTCGGGCGCAAGGTGGGGTCCCTCTTCGTCCTGCTGTTCCCGCTCGCGATGCTCGTCCTGAACGTCACCGTGGTCGGAGTCATCTGGTTCGGCGGCATCCAGGTCGACGCCGGCGGGGTCGAGATCGGTACGCTCTTCGCCTTCATCCAGTACGTCGCGCAGATCCTCGGCGGCGTCCTCATGGCGAGCTTCATGACGGTGATGATCCCGCGGGCCGCCGTCTCGGCCGAACGCATCGGCGAGGTGCTCGACAGCACCTCCACCCTCGTCCGTCCCGAGAACCCGGTCGCCGCGTTCCCCGCGCCGGGCGAGGTCGTCTTCGACGACGTCGCGTTCGCCTACCCCGGCGCCGAGGCCCCCGTCGTCTCGGGCATCAGCTTCACCGCGGCTCCGGGGGAAACCGTCGCGATCGTCGGATCGACGGGATCCGGCAAGACGACGCTGGTCTCGCTCATCCCGCGCCTGTTCGACGTGACCGACGGCGCCGTGCGCGTCGGCGGCGTCGACGTGCGACAGGCCGATCTCGATGAGCTGTGGCGCGGGATCGGGCTCGTGCCCCAGCGTCCGTTCCTCTTCAGCGGCACCGTCGCCTCGAACCTGCGGTTCGGGCGCGAAGAGGCCACCGACGACGAGCTGTGGCGTGCGCTCGAGATCGCGCAGGGCCGCGACTTCGTGCGAGAGATGGAGGGCGGCCTCGAGGCCCGCATCGCGCAGGGCGGCACGAACGTGTCCGGCGGGCAGCGCCAGCGCCTGGCCATCGCCCGCGCGATCGTGCACCGGCCGCGCGTCCTGGTCTTCGACGACTCGTTCTCGGCCCTCGACCTGACCACCGACGCGCGATTGCGCAGAGCCCTGTGGGAAGAGTTACCGGAGGTCACGAAGATCGTCGTGGCGCAGCGCGTCTCGACGATCACCGGAGCCGACCGCATCGTGGTGCTGGAAGACGGCCGCATGGTCGGACTCGGCACCCACGACGACCTCCTGCATTCCAGCGCCACGTATCGCGAGATCGTCGAGTCGCAGCTGGGGGTGGAAGCATGAGCACGCCCGACGCCCTCACCGAAGAAGACCGCGCGGAACTCGAGCTCGCCGAGCAGGCGCGGCAGAACTCCGGCGACTGGAACAGTGTCGCTCCGGGCAAGGCCGCCGCCTTCGGCCCGAGCTTCCGCCGACTCATCGGTCTGCTGCGCCCTTACGCCTGGGCGTTCGCCTTCGTCTCGTTCCTCGGGGCCGTCGGCGTGGTGCTCGCGGTGCTCGCGCCGCGGGTCCTCGGCAACGCCACGAACATCATCTTCGAGGGCGTCGTCTCGAAATCCCTGGCGCAGGGGTTCCCCGAGGGCACCCCGAAAGACGTCGTCGTCGAGGCCCTCCGGTCTGCCGGTCAAGGCGACGTCGCCAACATCGTCTCGGCGATGGACAACTTCCAGGTCGGCGCCGGGGTCGATTTCGACGCGCTGCGCATCGTCATCGTCACGGTGCTCGCGATCTACGTCGGCTCGTCGCTGCTGTCGTGGATCCAGGGCTACGTCATCAACGTGATCATGGTTCGCACGATGTGGCGCCTGCGCGAAGACGTCGAGGCGAAGATCAACCGCCTGCCGCTGTCCTACTTCGACAGGGTCCAGCGCGGCGAGCTGATCTCGCGCGTGACCAACGACATCGACAACATCACGCAGACGATGCAGCAGTCGCTCTCCAGCGCACTCACCTCGGTGCTGACGGTGCTCGGCGTGCTCATCATGATGTTCAGCATCTCGTGGCAGCTGGCGCTCGTCGCCCTCGTCTCCCTGCCGCTCATGGCGGTGATCTTCGGGGTGATCGGCCCCAAGTCGCAGAAGGCCTTCGGCGAGCAGTGGAAGAAGGTCGGTCGCCTCAACGCCCGCATCGAGGAGTCCTTCTCGGGCCACGCGCTCGTGAAGGTGTACGGCCGCGAGAAGGACGCGCGCGAGAAGTTCGAGGTCGAGAACGACGAGCTGTTCGAGGCGAGCTTCCGGGCCCAGTTCCTGTCCGGCATGATCATGCCCGGCATGATGTTCGTCGGGAACCTCACCTACGTCGGCATCGCGGTGCTGGGCGGCCTGATGGTCGCCGGCGGACAGATCCGTCTCGGTGACGTGCAGGCGTTCATCCAGTACTCGCAGCAGTTCACTCAGCCTCTGTCGCAACTCGGTGGAATGGCCGCCGTCGTGCAGTCGGGCACCGCCTCCGCGGAGCGCGTGTTCGCGCTCCTCGACGCCGACGAGCAAGACCCGGATGCCGATGACGCCCCGGCCCACGTCGAGGGCCGCGGCGTCATCGAGTTCGAGTCGGTCCGCTTCTCGTACACGCCGGAGCGGCCGCTCATCCGTGACCTGTCGTTCCGGGTCGAGCCCGGTCAGACCGTCGCGATCGTCGGTCCGACCGGGGCGGGGAAGACCACCCTCGTCAACCTCATCATGCGGTTCTACGAGCTCGACGGCGGGCGGATCCTCCTCGACGGGCAGGACATCGCCGACCTCCGTCGCGACGACGTGCGGTCGCGCACCGGCATGGTGCTGCAGGACCCGTGGTTGTTCGCCGGCACGATCCGCGACAACATCCGGTACGGTCGCGAGTCGGCCACCGACGAAGAGATCGTGGAGGCCGCCGTCGCGACGCGCGTCGACCAGTTCGTGCACTCCCTGCCCGAGGGGTACGACACGGTCCTCGACGAGGATGCCGCGAACGTCTCCGCCGGCGAGAAGCAGCTCATCACGATCGCCCGCGCGTTCGTCGCACGGCCGTCGGTGCTGATCCTCGACGAAGCCACGTCGTCGGTCGACACGCGTACCGAACTGCTGCTGCAGCAGGCCATGGCGGCGCTCCGCGAGGGCCGCACCTCCTTCGTCATCGCGCACCGCCTGTCGACGATCCGCGACGCCGACCTCATCCTCGTGATGGAGCACGGCGACATCGTTGAGCAGGGCTCGCACGACGAACTGATCTCGGCGCACGGCGCTTACTGGCGCCTGTACCAGTCGCAGTTCGAGGCCGCGGCGGGCGACGATGCGGCCACTCCCGAGTTGGATCCGACCGCGACGCGCACCTGACACCACCGAGTCCGCCCGCGGCCGGGTCGCGGACAGTCGGGTTCGGGGCGGGTTCCGCCGTTCGGGGAGCGAGAATCCCGCCCCGAACACCGGAATCCGCCCCGGTCCGACATCCACGTGTCCCCCGCCGTCGCGGCTGCGGGGTCGCTCGGCATCCAGGGGGCGGAAAACGGCCTCGGGTAGAGTTGGAGCGCGCATGCACCGCACAGTGCGACCCGTTCCGCCGCACAGATAGGCCTCACCACCCGTGACCACTCCTGCGACGCCCGCCCCTTCGTCCTCGGCCGACCGCCCCTTGAAGGTCCTGATCGGCGCCGATACCTTCCTGCCGCACGTCAACGGCGCCGCCCGCTTCGCCGAGCGGCTCGCGGCCGGTCTCGTGGCGCGCGGACACGACGTTCACGTCGCCGCCCCGAGCGTCGGACACGGCAACTCCGGCACGTTCACCGAGGTGATCGAGGGGGAGCCGATGACGATGCATCGCCTCCCCTCGTACCGTTTCCTTCCGCACGACTGGCTGACGTTCGTCCTGCCGTGGCGGTCGAAGCATTACGCTCGGCGGGTGCTCGATCAGGTGAAGCCCGACGTCGTGCACATCCAGTCGCACATCGTCATCGGTCGCGGTCTCGCTCGCGAGGCGCGGAAGCGGGGCATCCCGCTCATCGCCACGAATCACGTCATGGCCGAGAACATCCTCGACTTCACGACCCTGCCCGACTTCCTCGATCGCATCTTCGTCAAGCTCGCCTGGGCCGACGCGAAGCGCACGTTCGCCCTCACGCGCGCCGTGACGACCCCCACCCGGCGGGCGGCGGACTTCCTCGAGGAGACCATCGACATCCGGGGCGTCATCCCCATCTCGTGCGGCATCGACCGCTCGAACTACACCGCCGATCTCGAGCCGCGCGAGGCGAACCGCATCCTGTTCGTCGGTCGCCTCACGACCGAGAAGGGCATCGACGTCGTCCTGCGCGCGCTCGCACAGCTCGACCCCGCTCTCGATGCGACGTTCGACATCGTCGGAGGCGGCGACCAGCGCCGCAACCTCGAGCAGCTCGCCGCCCAGCTGGGTGTCGCCGATCGTGTGACCTTCCACGGGCACGCGTCGGAGGAAGACCTGCGTGCCCTGTACACGCGCGCCAGTGTCTTCGCGATCGCCTCGATCGCGGAGCTGCAGTCGATCGCCACCATGGAGGCCATGGCATCCGGTCTTCCCGTCGTGGCCGCGGACGCCGTCGCGCTCCCGCACCTCGTGCACGACGGCGAGAACGGGTACCTCTTCGAACCGGGCAACGTCGCGGAGCTCACCGCGCGGCTGACCGACGTGCTCACCGCCGAGCCCGATGAGCGCCGTCGCATGCAGCAGGCGTCGCTCGACGGCGTGCGGGTCCACGACATCGGTCGCACGCTCGACACGTTCGAGGCGCTCTACCGCGGTCGGCCGATCCCGGAGTGACCGCGTGCACGTGGTGATGTTCGCCGACCAGCACGTGGAGTCGCTGGGCGGTGCGCAGGTGTCGATGCGGTTGCAGCGCCGGTTCCTGGAGCGCGCCGGGCACACCGTCACGGTCGTCGCCCCTCGGATGCACCGCCCGGCTCCCACCGATCCGGCGTACGTCGACCTCCCGTCGATCCCGGTCACCCCCGACCGGGAGTACGCGTTGTCGTGGCCCGGCATCCGCACCGACCGTTTCGTGGATGCCGCGATGGCGCGCCGCGCGCCGGTCGACGTCGTGCACGTGCAGGCGGATTTCTGGGGCGCGTTCATCGGCCACCGCTACGCCGCACGCCACGGGCTGCCGGTGGTGCACACCATGCACAACCGTGTCGACGTCGGCATCGAGGCGACGGCGCCGTTCCCCGCGCTGGTGCTGCGGGTGCTCAACGTGTGGGCGCGGCGCGCGCTGCGCCCGGCGCTGCGCGTCCGTGAGGCGCGGCAGGCGCCGGACGGCTGGGCCTACCTGCGTCGGCTTGCCGGGCTCTCGGCCGCGGTGACGGCCCCGTCGGCGCACTTCGCGCGGCGACTCGAGGCGCACGGCGCGGTGCCGGGGGCCTCCGGCTCCGTGGAGACCGCGGGCGTCGACGTGGTCTGGAACGGCATCGACGACGACATCCTGGATGCCGCGCTCGCGGGCGGACCCGTCGAGCGCCGCCCCGGCCGCCCGCGGTTCGTCTGGATCGGTCGGATGAGTCCCGAGAAGCGCCTGCTGCCCTTCCTCGAGGCGGTGGCGGCGTCCGGGATCGACGCCGAGGTCGAGGTGATCGGCGGCGGAGCGCAGCTGCGCGCGGCCCGTCGCCTCGTGGAGCGCTCGCGGCAGGTGGCATCCATCCGCTTCTCGGGACGGATGCCGTACGCCCGGACGCTCGCCCGCCTCGCCGAGGCGGACGCGGTCGTGCAGACGTCGATCGGCTTCGAGACGCAGGGCATGACGGTGTTCGAGGCCGCGTCGCTCGGAACGCCCGCCGTCGTCAGCGACCCCGACATCGCCGCGGAGCTCGGCGGAGGCGTCTGGAGCGTCGCGGATGCCACGGTCCCGGCGCTCGCCGAGACTCTGCGCCGCGCGTCCGCGGACATCGCCGCGGGTTCCCCGGTCGCGGTGGATCCGTCGATCGGGGAGCGGTTCCGGCAGTCGTCGCGCACGGCGGCGATGGTCGGGGTCTACGCCCGCGCGGTCGCGCCGCGCTGACCGCGCCGGATGCGGCCGGGGGCGGCGCGCCGCGGAGCCTCGACGTCTTCCGGTGCGGTTGCCGCCGCGGTGTCTTCTCGCGCTGCGCGCAGCTCGGTGCCGCCGGGCAGGCGACGTGGGTCGGTGGGCACGCGACGGTGTCCGTCGGTGCGGACCAGCCACAGGGTGGAGCCGGTCCCGATGAGGGCGAGGATGCCGAGGGCGATGAAGTAAGCCATGGCAGAGAAACTACGTCTGTACGAATCATGCCCACGAGTGGCATGATGGACGACGTTCGAAGTATTCCTGCCACCCGGAGGATCCATGCGTTCCGTCGCCGTCGTCGTCCAACCCGGCTTCGCCCCGTTCGAGTTCGGCCTCGCGTGCGAGGCGTTCGGGCTCGACCGCAGCGACGACGGCATCCCGAACTTCGACTTCCGCATCGTGAGTCCCGACCCGGGCGTCGTCCCGTCCAACATCGGGTTCTCGATCAACGTCGAGCACGGTCTCGATGTCGCGGACGACGTCGACATCCTCGTGCTCGCCCCGATCCCCCGCGCGCAGTGGGAGGCCGTCGACGAACGCGTGCTCGACCTCGTCCGCCGAGCGCACGCGCGGGGCGCCTGGCTGCTGAGCGTGTGCAGCGGGTCCTTCGTGCTCGCCGCCGCGGGGGTGCTCGACGGGCGTCGCGCGACCACCCACTGGCGGTACGCCGACACGATGGCGCGGATGTACCCCGCGATCGAGGTCGACCCCGACGTGCTGTACGTCCAGTCGGGCAACATCGTCACGAGCGCGGGCACCGCCGCCGGGCTCGACGCGTGCCTGCACCTTCTCCGGCAGGAACTGGGCGCCGAACTGGCCAACCGCATCGCCCGACGGATGGTCGTCGCTCCGCAGCGGGACGGCGGCCAGGCGCAGTTCATCGCGGCCCCGATCCCCGTCGACGCGTCGCTGTCGCTCGCGCCCGTCACCGAGTGGATGCTGCAGAACCTGCACGCCGACCTGCCGGTCGAGCGACTCGCGGCCCGCGCGCACATGTCGCCGCGGACGTTCGCGCGCAGGTTCAAAGCCGACTTCGGTGCGACGCCGGCCGCCTGGCTGGCGCGGCAGCGGATGCTGCACGCCCAGCGGCTCCTCGAAGAGACCGATCTCGGGCTCGACCGGATCGCGTCCGAGTGCGGCTTCGGGTCCGCGGCGGTGCTGCGGCAGAACTTCGCCCGCACGATGGGTCTCACGCCCACCGCGTACCGCGCGCGGTTCTCGTGCGGCGACGAGGTGGTCGCGTCCCGGGAAGCCGTGTCGGCCTGAGTCTGGCACGTGGCCGGGCCGTTGGCATCCATCGACCCGGGCCGTCGTGCGGAGATGGTGACGGACGCGCCGGGTGGGCCGTGTCCGGGCCGGCGTGTCGCGGACGAACTCCGCGGGGCGGTGCGTCGCAGTACTGCAGTGGCGTCAGGCGTGCGCGGCGACGAACGCGGCGTGGTCGGCGCGCGACAGGTCGGCGTACGCGAAGGCCCAGGATGCCAGGGCGTCGGTCAGGGCGCCACCGGACCCGACGTAGCCCGCCACGGCGGCGGCATCGGGGGACTGCGCGTGCGCGCGCGCGAGGGTGACGGCACACGCCTGCGCGTACCGACGGAACGGCTTGTCGGTCAACTCCACCATCTCGATACCCCCCTTCATGTCGTGGAACTGGCGGACGTAGTAATCGGCGTCGGCGCCGCGGACGTGCCCGAGGAACGGGTCGGACACACCTTGCAGCACGCGTTGCAGCGACACGACCCGGGCTCCTTCGCCGTCGGACGCGATGAGTGCGACCAGGGATTCCGGCTGACGGATGCCACCGAACTGCTGCAGCACACTGGCGCCGGCCTGCTTGCCCTGGAGGACGAAGGCGTGCGCGTCGCCGTCCTGCAGCAGCAGGAGATAGCACCGCGTTCCGACGCTGCCCACCCCGACCACGCGTCGGGCGACGTCGGTGATGCTGTACTGCTCGAGGGTGAGACGCACGTCGACGTTCGCCGAGGTCCGGTACGCGCCGTCGACGGCGAGGACGCGGGCGGCGAGTTCCGCGTCGACGGGGGTCATCAGCGGGGGGTGAGGGGTGAACGCGAGACGACCCGCACCGACGTCGGTGGTGAGCCGTCGGACGGCGCGGGCGCCGGTGCGACGTTCGGCGTCCGACATGGCGCGGCTGAGTACCGCCCGTGACGCGCGATCGAGCGAGTCGAGGACGTCCCGGGGGCCGAAGTGCTCGAAGTAGCGCTCGATCGGGTCGCGCCGGGTGAGGGTGCGGATCGCCCGGACATAGGAGCGGACGGTCGCCTCGACGGCATCCCGGACGATGGAGGGGTCGCGGTTCGTCTCCGCGCCGGCCAGGACGACGCTGGTGAGGAGCCGCTTCACGTCCCATTCCCACGGGGCCCAGGCCGCTTCGTCGAAGTCGTTGAGGTCGAAGACGAGCGTGCGCTGCGGTGAGGCGTAGAAGCCGAAGTTCGCCACGTGCGCGTCGCCGCAGGAGGCGACGTGGAACGGCGTGGACGGGTCGCGTGCGAGGTCGGCGGCCATGACGGCCGCGGCGCCGCGGTAGAAGGCGAAGGGGTTCGCCGACATCCGCTCGATGCGGAGCGGTACGAGTTCGGGGATCCGCGTCGCATTCTGCGCGGCCAGGATGCCGAGCGGGTCACGGCCCTCCACGGTGAGGCGGGCGAGATCGCGCCGCGGTACCCGCGCCCGCATCGCGCGACCCTGGGCGCGCCGCTCGGGCGACGAGGGTGGCGGGTTCCACGGGATGTCGGGGCGGGGCGCGGTGGCCGTACCGGTGCTCACGCGCTCACCATAGACCCGCCCCCGGCGGCGTCGGCAGGGGTGTCTCCGCATCCATTGCCCTCCGGTTGTGCCGCTGCTAAACTTGAGTCAACGCAACTCAAGTTTGCGAAACGACTTCCCAGGAGAACGAGATGAACGCCACACAACAGCCGGGGCAGGAGGACGCGCGCAGCGCCCTCGAGCAGTTCGGCATCAACCTCACCGACCGGGCCCGCCAGGGCAAGCTCGACCCCGTCATCGGGCGTGACAGCGAGATCCGGCGCGTCAGCCAGGTGCTCACCCGCCGCACGAAGAACAACCCGGTCCTCATCGGCGAGCCCGGCGTCGGCAAGACCGCCGTCGTCGAGGGGCTCGCGCAGCGCATCGTCGCCGGCGACGTCGCCGAGAGCCTCAAGAACAAGGAGCTCGTGTCGCTCGACATCTCGGCCCTCGTGGCCGGTGCCATGTACCGCGGCCAGTTCGAGGAGCGGCTGAAGAGCGTCCTCAAGGAGATCACCGAGTCCGACGGCCGCATCATCACGTTCATCGACGAGCTGCACGTGCTCATGGGCGCGGGCGGCGGCGAGGGCTCGGTCGCGGCATCCAACATGCTGAAGCCCATGCTCGCCCGCGGCGAACTGCGCCTCATCGGCGCGACCACGCTCGACGAATACCGCGAGTTCATCGAGAAGGATGCCGCGCTCGAACGCCGCTTCCAGCAGGTCTACGTCGGCGAGCCCACGGTCGAAGACACCATCGCGATCCTCCGCGGACTCAAGGAGCGGTACGAGGCGCACCACAAGGTCGCCATCGCCGACGCGGCGCTCGTCGCTGCGGCATCCCTCTCCCACCGCTACATCCCCTCGCGGCAGCTGCCCGACAAGGCCATCGACCTGATCGACGAAGCCGCGTCCCGGCTGCGCATGGAGATCGACTCGGCTCCGCTCGAGATCGACGAGCTGCGCCGCCACGTCGACCGCCTGAAGCTCGAAGAGCTGGCGCTGAAGAAAGAGAAGGACGCCGCCTCGAAGGAGCGCCTGGCGACCCTGCGCGAAACCCTCGCCGCCGAGCAGGCCAAGCTCGACGAGCTGCAGGCCCGGTGGGAGCGCGAGCGTGCGTCGCTCAACCGCGTCGGCGACCTCAAGACGCGGCTCGACGCGGCCCGGGTGGATGCTGAACGCGCCCAGCGCGAGGGCAACCTCGAGCGCGCGTCGCGCCTGCTGTACGCCGACATCCCGGCGCTCGAGCGTGAGCTGATGACCGCCGAGCGCGAGGAGCCCGCCGGCGACCGCATGGTCAACGACCAGGTCACCGACGAAGACATCGCCGCCGTCATCGCCGCGTGGACCGGCATCCCGGTCGGGCGTCTCCTGCAGGGCGAGACCGAGAAGCTCCTGCACCTGGAGCGCGAGCTCGGCAAGCGCCTGATCGGACAGAAGGATGCCGTGAAGGCGGTGTCCGACGCCGTGCGGCGCTCGCGCGCCGGCATCAGCGACCCGAACCGCCCGGTCGGTTCGTTCCTGTTCCTCGGCCCGACGGGTGTCGGCAAGACCGAGCTCGCGAAGGCGCTCGCCGACTTCCTGTTCGACGACGAGCGCGCCATGGTCCGCATCGACATGTCGGAGTACGGCGAGAAGCATTCCGTCGCGCGTCTCGTCGGTGCCCCTCCGGGATACATCGGCTACGAGCAGGGCGGTCAGCTCACCGAGGCCGTGCGTCGGCGGCCGTACAGCGTCGTGCTGCTGGACGAGGTCGAGAAGGCGCACCCCGAGGTGTTCGACATCCTGCTGCAGGTGATGGACGACGGTCGGCTGACCGACGGCCAGGGCCGCACGGTCGACTTCACCAACGTCATCCTGATCCTGACGTCGAACCTCGGCTCGCCGATCCTCATCGACCCCACGCTGTCGATCGAGGTCAAGCGCGCGCAGGTGCAGGCGCTGGTGCGGCAGGCGTTCAAGCCCGAGTTCGTGAACCGTCTCGACGACATCGTCATCTTCCAGGCGCTGACCGAGGACGACCTCGCCCAGATCGTCGAGCTCGCGGTCGACGCGCTGCACAAGCGGCTGCGCGAGCGTCGGCTCACCCTCGCGGTGACGCCCGACGCCCGGTCGTGGCTCGCCGAGCGCGGGTACGACCCGGTGTACGGGGCGCGTCCGCTCCGTCGCCTGATCCAGTCCGAGGTGCAGGACCGCCTCGCGATGGCGATCCTCGCGGGCGGCGTGCGCGACGGCGACCTGGTGAAGGTGGACGTCGCGAGCGACGGCGAGTCGCTGGTGCTCACGAGCGCCGGCCCCGCCGCCGAGCCGGAGCCCGGCGACGACGACGTGATCGAGGCCGAGATCATCGAGTAGCCCCGCGTCCCGCCCGCCCGCGCTCGGCCCCCCCGCCTCTGGTGCCGATAAACGCGATTCCCGGCGATAAACGCGCTCTCCCGCCGTGTCTCGCCGTGAATCGCGTTTATCGCTGAGGGGTGGATGCCACGGCCAGACGCCCCGCGCAGGCCCCCGTCGCTAGCCTGGCCGCATGACGATCGCTACGGCTGACCTCTACGACGAGCGCGGCGACGAGCTCGATTCGCTCTCCCTGCAGATGCTCGACCTCGGCGGGCGCATCGCGTTCGACGGCCTCGTCCGTACCGTGCGGTGCCACCGCGACAACGCGCTCGTGAAGCGGGTGCTCGCCACGCCCGGAGCGGGCGCCGTGCTGGTCGTCGACGGTGGCGGTTCGCTCGAGTCCGCGCTCGTCGGCGACCTCATCGCCGCGTCGGCCGTCGAGAACGGGTGGGCGGGGATCATCGTGCACGGCGCGATCCGCGATCGGGCGGCGATGGCATCCCTGCCGTTGGGGGTCAAGGCGCTCGGCTCGAACCCGCGCAAGAGCGCGAAGGACGGCGTCGGCGAGGTCGATGTCCCCGTGACGATCGCGGGTGTGGTGTTCACGCCCGGGCGGCACGTGTGGGCCGACGAGGACGGCGTGCTGGTCGAGCGCTGAGCCGGGTGCGGCACTCACCCGTGCGCGATGTCGCGCCGGTTCTCCGCCGCAGACGGGTCCGCCCCCGCACCGCGGGCGCGGATACGGGGGCGGATGGATGCCGGAGACCGGCGTCGTGTCAGGCGTCGAGCAGCAGGGACTCGGCGATGGGCCGGCGCGTGCGCGGCGCCGACTCGCGGGCGCGGACGGCCTCGTCGGCGGCATCCAGGTCACCGAAGGCGCCCACGGCGATGACGGTCACCGGGGTGAAGCGGGGGTCGATGTCGAACGCGTCACGCAGGTCTTCGCCCGAGAAGCCGCCCATGGTGTGGGTGGCGAGGCCGCGGGCGTGGGCCTCGACGGTGAAGAACGCGGCGGACTGTCCGGCGTCGTAGGTCGCCCAGGGGCGAGCGTTGTCGTCGGAGTCGACGGTCTCGGCCAGCACGACGAGCAGGGCACCGGCGGCCGGCGCCCACCCCTGGTTGAATCCGACGAGCGACTCGACGATCTTCGCGTGCGCGTCGGTTCCACGGCGGGCGAGGAGGAAACGCCACGGCTGGGTGTTGTTGGCGGACGGCGACCAGCGGGCGGCCTCGAGGGCGGCGCGCAGCGCCTCTTCGTCGACGGGGGCGGCGGCGTCGAAGACGCGGGTGCTCCAGCGCTCGGCCAGGACGTCGAGGATCGGGACGTCGGTTTGGGCGGTGCGGTCGAGAACGTGGGACATGGGGTACTCCTGAGGGTGAGAACGTTGCCGGGGCGCCGTTGACCCAGTCCATCGAACGCCGTCGGACCCCCGGATGTTCCCGTGTGACGGAGAAAGTCACAGCCCCCAGGAGGTCGGACCGGCCGTCCCCGCCGGATACTCGTCGAGCGGCACCCGATCGGCGCGCCACGCGTCGATGACCGGCTGCACGATGCGCCAGCACTGCTCGGCGGCGTCGCCGCGGACAGCGAGCATCGCGTCGCCGTCCAGGATGCCGGAGAGCACCTCGCCGTAAGCCTTCAGGCCGCCCTCGCCGAGGTCGGCCGCGAGGGTCACGCGCTCCAGCTCCAGCGGGTCGTCGGCGCCGTTGACGTTCAGCCCGAGGCTCATGGTGTCGGGGCCGAGGGAGAACGTCAGCACCGAGGGGGCGCTCTCGCCGACGAATCCGTCGGGCAGGTGCCGCACGGGCTTGAAGGTCACCGTCACGGCCGGGTCGCCGGCATCCGGGCCCAGTGCCTTGCCCGACCGCAGCACGATCGGCACGCCCTGCCAGCGCGCGGTGCGCACCTCGACCGTCATCTCGGCGAGCGTCTCCGTCTGGCGCGAGGGGTCGACGCCGGGCTCGTCGGTGTACGACGGGAAGTGCCGGTCGCCGATCGTGCCCTCGGTGTACCGGGCGCGGCGGGAGTTCTTCACGGCGTCGTCGTCCCACACGTGCGTCGCACGCAGCACCGCGGAGGTGGCATCCCGGAGATCGAGCTGGTCGAGCGAGGACGGCGGCTCCATCGTCACGAACGCCATGACCTGCAGCAGGTGGCTCTGGATCATGTCGACCAGGGCCCCGGCGTGGTCGTAGTAGCCCGCGCGCCCCTCGAGCCCGAGCTTCTCGGGGAAGTCGACCGTGACACCGGCGATGTCGTCGGCCGACCACACGCTCTCGATGAGACGGTTGGCGAAGCGCACGCCGAGCAGGTTCAGCACCGTCGAACGGCCGAGGAAGTGGTCGATGCGGAACACCTGGTTCTCGGGGACGAGCTTCGCGACCTGCTCGTTGAGAGCGTGGGCGCTGGCTTCGTCGGTGCCGAACGGCTTCTCGAGAGCCAGGATCGTCCCGTCGGGGAGGGTCGCGTCGGCCAGCGCGACGCACGCCTTCTCGGCGACCGCCGGGGGGACGGCGAAGTACAGCGCCGGCCGGCCCTCCGCGGCATCCAGGAGCTCTTGCAGGTCGGAGGTCTTCGTGATGTCGGCCTGACTGTACGTGGTGTCGGCCACCTTCTCGAAGGCCTTCTCGGCGCCCATCGTCGCGAAGGAGGCGCGCACGGTGTCGCGCCACTTCTCGTCGGTCCAGTCCTCCATGCCGGCGCCGTGCAGCCGGACCGAGCGGCTCGGCTCGCGCGTGAGCAACTGCCCGAGGGCGGGCAGCAGGAGGCGCGAGGTGAGGTCGCCCGAAGCGCCCAGGATGATCAGGGTGGTGTCCGCCGGCATGGGGCCACCGTAGCGTCCCCGTCCGACACCGCGTGGTCGCTTGCAGCGAGCCCACGGATGCCACTGGCGGGATGCACGGCCACGATGTCGGCATCCCCTGTCACAATCACGAGGGTGAGCACCGCGATCGAGGACTACGCCGTCCTCAGCAACTGCCGATCCGCCGCCCTGGTGTCCCGCTGGGGCAGCATCGACTGGCTCTGCCTGCCCCGTTACGACAGCGGGTCGATGTTCGGCGCGCTGCTCGGCGACGAGTCGCACGGGGCCTGGTCGCTGCGTCCGAGCGATCCGGATGCCACGGTCACCCGCCACTACGACGCCGACACGTTCGTGCTGGTCACGCGCTGGCAGACGGCGACGGGGGTGGCCGAGGTGCACGACGCGATGCCGATCGACGAGGGCGTCGAGGCCGTGGTGCGGCGCGTGGTCGGGATCTCCGGCGAGGTCGACTTCGTCAGCGAGGTGCGGTTCCGGTTCGACTACGCCCGGGCGGTGCCGTGGGTGCGGCAGATCGGGGACGGCCACGCGCACGCGATCCTCGCGGTCGCCGGGCCGGATGCCGTGGTCCTGCGCGGTCCGCGCCTGATCGCGGTCGACACCGCGCACCGCGCGCGGTGGACGACCGTCGCGGGCGAGAGCGTCGACTCGGTGCTGCAATGGGGGCCGTCGTGGCGCGAGGCGCCCGCCCCGATCGACGTGGATGCCACGCTCAAACGCACCATCGAGTGGTGGGCCTCGTGGGCGGAGCGCGTGCAGGCGGCGGGTGAGCACGCCGAGCTCGTCACCCGTTCGCTCCTGGTCCTGCGCGCGCTGACCCACGCGGAGACCGGCGGTATCGTGGCCGCGGCCACCACCTCGCTGCCCGAGGCGTTCGGCGGGGAACGGAACTGGGACTACCGCTACGTGTGGCTCCGCGACGCGGCGCTCACCCTCGTCGCGTACATCGACCACGGCTACCTCGACGCCGCGCATCGCTGGCGCACGTGGCTGCTGCGGGCGATCGCCGGCGATCCCGCCGACGTGCAGATCATGTACGGCATCGCGGGGGAGCGCGACCTGCCCGAGCGCGAGATCACGAGCCTGCCCGGCTACGAGGGGGCGCGGCCGGTGCGCATCGGCAACGGCGCGGTCGATCAGTACCAGGCGGATGTGATCGGCGAGGTCATGGTCGCCCTCGAGGCCGCCCGGAGGGCCGGCGTCGAGGAGACCACGTTCTCGTGGGCGTTGCAGCGCACGCTGCTCGATCAGCTCGTGCAGTGGGTCGACCGTCCCGACAACGGCATCTGGGAGATGCGCGGCGACCCGCACTTCTTCACGCACTCCCGGGCGATGGTGTGGGCGGCGTTCGATCGTGGCATCCGGGCCGTGGAAGAGAACGGGCTGGACGGCGAGGTCGACACGTGGCGTGAGCTGCGCGATCGCCTCCGGGGCGACATCGACGCGCACGGCGTGCACGGCGGCGGCTGGTTCACGCAGCACGCCGATACCGACGAGGTCGACGCGTCGCTGCTGATCCTGCCGCAGGTGGGTTTCTGCGCGTACGACGACCCGCGCATGCTCGCCACCGTCGCGCGCATGGAGCAGACCCTCATGCCCGACGGGTGGCTGCTGCGCTACCGGACGACGGGCGTCGACGGGCTCGCGGGCGACGAGCACCCGTTCCTGGCGTGCTCGTTCTGGCTCGTCGGCCAGTACGCGCGCACGGGCCGACGCGACGACGCCGTCGCCCTCATGCGGCGGCTGACCGCGGTCGCGAACGACGTGGGGCTGCTGTCCGAGGAGTACGACCCGAAGGGGAAGCGGCAGGCCGGCAACACACCGCAGGCGCTGTCGCACCTCGCGCTCGTGGGCGCGGCGGACGCCCTGGGCGCCACGGCTCCCTGACGACCGCCCCACCCTGCCCCGGGCGGTTCTAGAGTCGGGGCATGAGCGACGACGACGTCGAGCTGAACCACCTGCGCGAGCGCGTCTACGGCGCTGCCGCCCTCCCGGCGACACCGGACGAGATCGCACGCCTCACGGCCCTCGAAGAGGCCGCCCGTGCCCGCCGTGCCCCGAGCCCTGCCGCCGATCACGCTCCGGCCGCCGCTTCCCTGGCATCCGCCGAGCCCGTGGACCCGCCCGGCGACCCTGCCGACGAGGGGGCGCCGAGGGATGCCGCACCCCCGCGCCACCGCGCGCTCGCGGTGATCGCGGCGGTCGTCGCGGCGGGGGTCCTGCTCGGGGCGGGGTACGCCGCGGGCGTGGCCGCACCGTCCCTCGTCGCCGCTTCGGCCACCCCGTCTCCGACCCCGTCGACGCGGTACCCCGAGCTGGCGTTCCCGCAGACCGACGACGACGTCATCTCGGCGAGCATCATCGACGACAGTGGGATCGACCCCGCCACCACCCGGTACATCGCCGTGATGCGCGGCTTCCGCGTGTTCCTCGCTCAGCCGGAGCGGGGGGAGGGGGTGTGCGTGGTGACGTTCATCGTCGTCAACGATCAGCCGTGGTCCGCAGGATGCACGACCGGAGGACCCTTCGACGACGGCGCCGTGTTCGGCATCGACCGGCACCTGAGCGTCGCGCTCGGCGACACGTCCCGGATGTCGATCCGCGGAACGCCCGTGCGCCTGTCGGAGTCGGTCACGGCCTACGTGACGGAGTGAGGCGGGCGCGGCGCGCGCCCTCGGCGATTCGCGCCATGTCAGCGATCCGCGCAATGTCAGTCCGATCGGGGCGGATGCCACTGAGTCTGTGCAGATCCCTGAGCCGACGCCCGGCCTCCCGACCCCCACGGAGCCGCCCCACCGGCCGCGCCCTAGAGTCGAGGGATGAGCGGCGACGACGTCGAGCTCGCGCGGCTGCGCGAGCGCGTGTACGGCGGGCGCGGGAGCGCTCCGACGGTCGAGGAGATCGCCCGGCTGAGCGCCCTCGAGGACCGAGCCCGCGCAGACCCGGCACCGGACGAGCCTGCGCCCACCGCGCCGGTCGAGCGCGACGAGCCGACGGATGCCACCCCGCGACCGCCCCGTCGCGTCACGCGCGGCATCCTCACCGCCCTCGGGGCGGTCGCCCTCCTCGGGCTCGGCATCGCGATCGGCTTCGCCGCGGCCACTCAGCCCGCCCCGACCGACGCCACGGCATCCGGCCTGCCCGAACTCGCCTTCGTGCAGACCTCCGAGGACGTGATCTCCGGCGACATCCTGTCCGACAGCGGCATCGACCCGGCGAGCATCCGCTACATCGCCACGATCCGCGACTTCCGCATCTACCTCGCCGTCCCCGACGACGGCGACGGCCGGTGCATCGCCGTCTTCACCTCCACCGACAACCGGCCGTGGTCGGCGGGGTGCGCGAGCGGCGCGCAGCCCGGCGCGGCGGTCTTCGGTGTCGACGAGAACCTCTCCGTCGCCATCGGCGACCCGGCCGACGACACCGTCGCGGGGACGCCGATCCGACTCTCCGACAGCGTCACGGCCTACGTGCGGCCGAACTAGAGAAAGGGGCACGACCATGTTCGATCCTGACGGGGCCTTCTCTGGCCTGGCCGTCGACGACCTCGACGCCGCCCACCGCTTCTACGCCGACACCCTCGGCATACGGGTGGAGGTGCTCGAAGGATCCGGGTTCCTCGTCCTGCACCTCGGATCCGGTGGGCGCGTGCTCGTGTACGGCAAACCGCATCACGAGCCCGCGTCGTTCACGGTCCTGAACTTCCCGGTCGCCGACGTCGAGGCCGCCGTCGACGATCTCCGCTCGCGCGGCGTCGAGACCAAGATCTACGACGACGCCGACATCCCCACGGACTCGCGCGGCATCATGCGCGAAGGAGGACCGTTGATCGCCTGGTTCCGCGATCCCGCGGGCAACGTCCTCGCCGTCCTCGAAGAGTGACCTCGCGACACGGAAAGCGGGATGGATGCCAGAAGCCGTGGCATCCATCCCGCCGGTGACCGGGCCCGAGCCGGTCAGCCCCGCAGCGCCTCCGCGAGCTTGACGCGCGCGCCCATGCGCAGCAGGGAGTTCTGGTAGATCCGCGCGGCGATCGCGATCGCGGCGATGCAGGAGGCGATGAGGATCACCAGGGACAGCACCGGCTCCCACCACTGCGCGTCACCGAGGTACATCCGCAGCGGCATCCCCACCGGTGCCGAGAACGGCACGTACGACATGATCGTCAGCACGACGGGGTTGTCGTTGAAGAAGATCACGAGGAAGTACGGCGCCATCACGAGCATCGTGATCGGGGTCGTGGTCGCGCCGATGTCCTCCTGGCGCGACACCATCGCGGCGGCCGCGGCGAACAGCGAGGCCAGCAGTGTGAATCCGAAGAGGAAGAAGATCGCGAACCACGCGATCGGTGCGCCGAGAGCACCGAGCACCCCCACCTGGTCCGTCACCGCGAGCCCGATCACGGCCACCGCCGCGAGCAGCACGATCTGCGCCATCGCGAGGATGGTGTTGCCGAGCACCTTGCCCGCCAGCAGCGCCCGTACCGGGATGGCGGAGATCAGGATCTCGACGACGCGCGTCTGCTTCTCTTCCACCACGCTCTGGGCGATCGTCCCGCCGAAGGTGCTCGCGGCGATCAGGAACACGATGCCGAACCCGAGGGCGATGAAGTAGCGCAGCGCATCCGCCGCGCCCGCGCCGGGTTCCATCGTCTCCACCTCGGGAGTCTCGCTGAGCAGCTGCAGCAGCGCCCCCGGCACCTTGTCCTTCACCACGACGGTGTAGTCGAACGCGGGGTTCGACGATCCCGACACGAGGGCGGCATCCACCGTCCCGTCCTCGACGAGCGCGCGGGCGGTGGCGTCGGAATCGGCGACCGTCGCGTCGACGCCCTCGACCCCCGACAGCGCGGGCTGCGTCTGGTTCGTGACGGCGACGGGGATGCCACTGCCCCCGGCGTTCTGCGCGGCGAAACCGCCCCAGAGCACCGACGCGAGGGCGGCGAGCACGAGGATCGCCGTCGAGATCACGAAGACCTTGCTGCGCAGCTTCGATCCGATCTCACGCTCGGCCACGAGCCACACGCTCTGCAGTTCGCTGGGAGCGCCCGGCGCCGACCGGCGCGAGGTGGGTGCGGTGCTCACTGGATGACCTCCTTGAAGATGTCGGCGAGGGTCGGGCGCTGAGGCGCGAAGCTCGCCACGTCGCCGCGGGCGACCGCCGCCCGCAGCACGGCCTGAGCCGCGTCGTCGTCGGCCGCGTCGAAGACGGCGTACCCGCCGTCGAAGTCGAGGACCGTGATGCCGGGCTGGTCGCGGAGCCAGCCCGCGTCGCCGCCGGAGAGCAGCTCGTACCGGTGCGTCGCGTGCTGCGCGCGGAGCGCGTCGCGGCTGCCGGCCGCACGGATCGTGCCGGCGGCGATGATCACGAGGTCGTCGCACAGCCGCTCGACGACGTCGAGCTGGTGCGAGGAGAAGAGCACGGCGGTCCCGGTCGCCGCCTTCTCCTGCAGCACGCTCGCGACGACGTCGACCGCGAGCGGGTCGAGGCCCGAGAACGGTTCGTCCAGGATCAGGACCTCCGGCTCGTGCACGAGCGACGCGGCGATCTGCGCGCGCTGCTGGTTGCCGAGCGACAGCGTCTCGACCAGGTCGTTCAGGCGCTCGCCGAGTCCGAGGCGTTCGAGCAGGGCGGTCGCCTTCGCGGTGGCCTCCGCCTTGCCGAAGCCGTGGAGGCGCGCGAGGTAGGCGATGTGCTCGACGACCTTCATCTTCGGGTACAGGCCGCGCTCCTCGGGCATGTAGCCGAAGCGGCGGCGGTCCCCGGCGGTGAGCTCGGCGCCGTCGATCGACACCGTGCCGGCATCCTTCCCGAGCACGCCGAGCGCGATCCGCATGGTCGTGGTCTTTCCCGCGCCGTTGCCGCCGACGAATCCCGTCAGACGCCCCGGGGCCACGGTGAAGGTCACGTCGTCGAGCACCCGGCGTCCGCCGTAGCTCTTGGTGATGCCGTTCAGTTCGAGCACGGTCCACCCCTTTCTGGTGATGGCATCCACGCTACGGACGGCCGTGCGGCGCGTCATCCGTCCGGGGGCGGGTTCCGTCCCTCCGTCGTGCGGGGGAGCCCTACGCCAGGCCGTGGCGGTGGGCCAGCACGACGGCCTGGACGCGGTCGCGCGCGCCGAGCTTCTGCAGCACGTTCGACACGTGCGTCTTCACGGTGGCTTCGCCGATGAACAGCCGCGCGGCGATCTCGGCGTTGCTCAGAGCCTCGGCGACGAGTTTCAGCACCTCGGTCTCGCGGTCGGTGAGCGGCTCGGCGAGGACGAGGGGCGGGGCGGCCGGACGCTGTGCGGGGGATGCCACGGCCTCGCCGCCCTGGCCCGCGAACCGCGCGATGACGCGGCGCGTGACCTCGGGGGCGAGCAGCGCGTCGCCCGCGCCCACGACGCGCACCGCGCCCACCAGCTCTTCCGGTCCCGCGTTCTTCAACAGGAAGCCGCTCGCGCCCGCCGCAAGGGCGTCGAACAGGTAGTCGTCGCGGTCGAACGTCGTGACGATGAGGACGGCGGCGTCCGAGCCGGGGTCGGCGACGATGCGCCGCGTCGCCTCGAGCCCGTCCATGTCGGGCATCTGGACGTCCATGCAGATCACGTCGGGCTGCAGTGTCTCCGCCGCGGCGATCGCCTCGATCCCCGTGCGCGCTTCGCCGACGACCTCGATGTCGTCTTCGAGCGACAGGATCGTGCGGAACCCCGCCCGCATCATCGCGTGGTCGTCGACCAGCAGCACGCGCAGGTCAGACATGCGCGACCTCCGCCTCCGCCAGGGGAACACGCACCCGCACGAGATAGCCGCCGCGCGTGCGCGGCCCCATCTCGATGCTGCCGCCCGACACGGCCGCCCGTTCGCGCATCCCGCGCTGCCCGAGGCCCGGGGCTCCGGACGCGCGGCGGCCCGTGTTGGTCACCTCGAGTTCGACGGTCGAGTCGTCGAACCGCACACGCACGTCGGCCGTGGCATCCGGCCCCGCGTGCCGACGGGCGTTCGTCAACGCCTCCTGGGCGATGCGGAACAGGTTCACCTGCACCACCGGGGACGGCTCGGTCGCCGGTTCGCCGATGACGGCGAACGTCGTCGGCAGTCCCGCGGCGCAGGCCGCCTCGACGAGGGAGGGGATGGATGCCAGCCCGTGGGTGGTCGGAGCGGTGTCGACGTTCGGCTCCTCGCCGGCATCCGGGGTGCGGAGCGTCTCGAGCAGCTGGCGCAGCTCGCGCAGGGAAGTGCGCGCCGACTCCTCGATGCCGCTCAGCACCTCGCGCGATGTGTCCGGGTCGCGGTCCATGACCGAGCGGGCGACTCCGGCCTGCACGCCCATCAGCGAGACGTGGTGGGCGACGACATCGTGCAGTTCGCGCGCGATGCGCACCCGGTCGAGGGCGACGGCCTGGGCGGCGGTGATCTCGCGCTCGGCCTCGAGTTCGGCCGTGCGCTCCTCGAGGGCGAGACGCTGCAGGCGCTGCTGATGCGAGCGCTCGCCGAAGAAGTACGCGCCGCCGAAGAAGAGGGCGTTGAGGGCGAGCCCCAGCAGTTGCGAGGCGACGAAGGGCGAGAAGGCGCCCGTGCGCGACGGGAATCCCTCGGGCACCTGGTCGACCGGCATGGTCGCATCTTGGAACATCACCACGAACAGCCACGCGAACATGCCCAGGATGATGGCCGCCCGCACGATCGTGGCCCGGCGTCGGTTCGTCGACCACGCTCCGACCGTGTAGATCGCGATGAACATCGCGATGTTGCCCGCGTACACCTCGGGCACTCTCAGCGTCACGGCGAAGAAGTACGCCGCCGAGACGATCACGGCCACGATCGACGGCCAGCGTCGCCGGAAGGCGAGCGGGATCGACAGCACCGCGACGTACGCGACGGCGAGGACGAACTCGGCCTGCTGATCGCCGTAGATCCCCGCGACCGCGGAGAGCACGGCGCTGAGCAGCCCTCCGACGAACAGCACCGCCGCGAGCACGATGTCGCTGCGCCACTGCGCCCGGGTGAGGTTCGGCATCCCTCCACGGTAGAGGGGGCTTCCGACGTCCGGCATCCCCCTGGGGGCGGAGTCAAGCCCCGCGGGGAATAGTCCGAGAAACGAAAAGCTTGCACGTGAATGCATTCGGGCGCCCGCGCCCTCGTCGTCCAGGAAGGATCATCGTGACCGACCACACCATCGGCTACATCGTCGGAAGCATCTCCAGCACCTCGATCAACCGCCGCCTGGCGAAGGCGCTCGAGAAGGTGGCGCCCGAGGGCGTGACCCTGAAGGAGATCCCGATCAAGGACCTCCCGTTCTACTCGCCCGACTACGACGGCAACTTCCCCCAGGTCGCGGTCGATTTCAAGAACGCGATCGAGGATGCCGACGCGGTGTTCATCGTGACCCCCGAATACAGCCGCTCGATCCCCGGCGTGCTGAAGAACGCGCTGGACTGGTCGGCGCGTCCCTACGGTGAGGCGTCGTTCAACGACAAGCCCACCGCCGTCATCGGCACGTCGCAGGGCGGCATCGCCACGGCGGCCGGCCAGCAGCACCTGCGCTCGGTGCTCCTGCACTACAACGCCCTCGTCCTCGGCCAGCCCGAGGGTTACATCCAGTCCACGCCCGGCCTCTTCGAGGAGGACGGCACCGTCACCGACGAGGGCACGGCGGCGTTCCTGCGCTCGATCATCGAGGCGCTCGTGACGCTCGCCCAGCGGACGGCTCCCGCGCCGGTGCCGGCGGCCTGACCCCGCTTCTCCCTTCGGGGCGCGTTTCGCGCTTCGGGCCGCGCACCTCACGCCCCGAAGCGCGGAACGCGCCCCGAAAATCGTTCTCCTCGACCCCTCAGCGGCGGAGTGCCTCGGCCTTCCGCCGCAGCAGTGCCGCCTCGCGGGCGTTGCGGGTGAGGTCGGCGGCCTCGAGCAGCGCGGCGCGAGCATCCTCGACGCGACCCAGGCGCGCGAGCAGTTCGCCGCGCACCGAGGGCAGCAGATGCGAGCCGCGGAGGGGCGTGGCATCCATCCCGTCGACGATCGCGAGCCCCTCCTCGGGGCCGGATGCCATCGACACGGCGACCGCGCGATTGAGCTCGACGACCGGGTTCGCGGTGATCCGGCCGAGCATCTCGTACAGCAGGACGATGCGGTCCCAGTCGGTCTCGTCGACGCTCGCCGCCTCCGCGTGACACAGCGCGATCGCCGCCTGCAGCTGATAGGGACCGCGACCCTTGCCCAGCGCATCGGCCCCGTCGAGCAGCGCGCGCCCGCGGGCGATCGCCGAGCGGTCCCACCGTCGTCGGTCCTGGTCGGCCAGGAGCACGGCATCCCCGTTCCCGTCGACGCGGGCCGCGAAGCGGGATGCCTGGAACTCCATGAGCGCGGACAGCCCGAGCACCTCCGGCTCGCGGGGGAGCAGCCGGTCGAGGACGCGACCGAGCCGCAGCGCCTCGTGCGCCAACTCGGTGCGGAGCACCGCGTCACCGGTGCTCGCGACGTAGCCCTCGGTGAAGATCAGGTACACGACCGTGAGCACCGCGGTGCGCCGCGCCGGCCACTCCGCCGGTTCGGGCACCGCGAAGGGCGCGCGGGCGGCGCTGAGCGCCTTCTTCGCCCGGACGATCCGCTGCTGCATCGTCGGAACCGGCACGAGGAAGAGGCGCGCGATCGCCTCCGTGTCGAGGCCGGCCACGACCTTCAGCGTCAACGCCACCTGCGCCTCGCGCGAGAGCACCGGGTGACAGGCGGCGAACACGAGACGCAGCACGTCGTCGTCGATGGGCTCCCACACGTCGTCGGCCACCTCGTCGAGGTCGGCGGCGAGGAGCCGGTACTTCTCGCCGAGGCGTTGCTCGCGCCGCCAGCCGTCGATCGCGCGCCGCTTCGCCACCGCCGTCAGCCACGCCCCGGGGTTCCGGGGGACGCCGTCGCGCCCCCACTGCTCCACGGCCTCGACGAGCGCGTCCTGCGCGAGGTCCTCCGCGGTGCCGAGGTCGCCGACCACGCGGGCCAGCGCCGCGACGATCCGGGCGCCCTCGATGCGCCAGATCGCCGCGACGCGGCGCGCGACCTCGGGGTCGGGGGTCACCGGCCGGACAGCTCCTCGCGCCAGCCCTCCTCCTTCTGGATGTACTCGTTGTCGGCGAACGCGGCGAAGTCGGTCTCGTCGGTCACGCGGCGGACCTCGAGCTTGTTGCCGGCGATGAGCGGCGCGCGGCGCGCCCACTCGATCGCCTCGTCGCGCGAGGACACCTCGATGATCCAGAAGCCGTTGAACAGCTCGTGCGTCTCGCCGTAGGGACCGTCGGTGACCACGGGCTCCTCACCGCCGAACTCGACGACGAAGTTCTGGCTCATGTCCTCGGCGAGGCCGTCGCCGGCGACGAGCACGCCCGCGGTGATCATGGACTCGTTGTACGCACCCATGTCGTTGATGATCTGCTCGAACGGGATCTGCTTGTACGCCGCGTACGCCTCGTCGGTGCCGCGCATGATCAGCATGTACTTCGTCATGGTCTCTTCTCTTCCTCGCTGCCGTGGGTTCCGGGGGAGCGGATGCCTGCCCCTACTATCGCGTCGAACGGCGACGGGCGGAATCGACAGAGGGGCGAAAAAAGATCGCCGGATGCCGTCAGCCGAAGATCATGCGCGGGACGACGCGGCTGCGCCGGTCGTTGCGGGTCACTCCTCGTCGGCGCGTGGAGTGTCGTCGGGGTGGCTCTTCGCGGCGATCTCCCGACGGAGCTGGACGAACCCCGCGCCCATGAGGGCGAGGCCGGCGACGAGGAGCGCGATGCGCAGCGCCAGGTTCACATCGGGGAAGAAGAGGTTCGGAAATGTCAGCACGAACACCGCCGCCACGAAGTACCAGACAGCCGTGGACCCCTGCGGGGCGTTCGTCGATGTCATGGAGCTCCTCCCTCAAGAGGGCGAGCCTACGGAGGGTGCCGTCGCTCCCGCCTCCCCCGTGCGACGGAGGACCGGATGCCGTCAGCCGAAGATCATCGGCAGATCGTCGTCGTCCTCACCGTGTGAGAAGTCGAGGTCGGCGACGACGGGCACGTGGTCGCTGGGCACCTCGCCCTTGCGCTCGTTGCGATGGATCTCGGCGCCCTGCACGGCGTCGGCGAACGCCGTCGAGCCGAGGATGAAGTCGATCCGCAGCCCCTCGTTGCGGGGGAAACGCAGCTGCTTGTAGTCCCAGTACGTGTAGCCGGTGGGGATGAGCGGCCGCACGACATCGGTGAGTCCCGCGGACTCGAAGGCGGCGAACGCGGCGCGCTCCGGCGGGGAGACGTGCGTGGTCACGCCCTCGATCACCGTGGGGTCGCCGTTGTCGGCATCCGTGGGGGCGATGTTGAAGTCGCCGGTCAGGGCCAGCGGGAGACCGGGGTTCGCCACGAGGGTGTCCTCTGTGTGGCGGCGGAGGGCCTCGAGCCAGTCGAGCTTGTAGCGGTAGTGCGGGTCGTCGAGACCGCGGCCGTTCGGCACGTACAGGCTCCACACGCGTACGCCGTCGATGGTGGCGCCGATCGCGCGCGCCTCTTTCGGCAGGTCGGGGCCTTCTTTGCCCTTCTCGAACCCGGGCATGCCGGGGAACCCGATCTCGACGTCTTCGATCGGCTCACGGCTCGCGATCGCGACGCCGTTCCACTGATTCAGCCCGTGCGCGACCACGTGGTACCCGGCCTCCTCGAACGCCGCGTACGGGAACTGCTCCGTCTTGCATTTGATCTCCTGCATCGCCAGAACGTCGATGTGCTCGCGCACGGCGAACTCGACGGTGCGGGCGACGCGGGCGCGGATGGAGTTGACGTTCCAGGTGGCCAGGCGCATGGCATCCAGCCTACTTTCGGGTGGCGACATCGCCGGGCGGTCGGCCGTGTCCGCCGTGCGGAGTTCGTCGGCGACACGCCGTTCTCGTCCGCGTCGGTGCCGCGTGTCGCCGAGGAACTCCGCGAGACGGATGCCGCGGCCTCCGGGCGGGGCCCCTGGTCGGGCGTACCGTCCTGCGGAGCCGGCGGGCGACACGCCGTCGGTGGCCGTCCGTGCCCGGTGTGTCGGTCACGAGGTCCGCGGGAGGGATGCCGCGAACCACGGCGCAATAGACTCGACGCCGTGACCACCGCCGCAACGCCCGAGCTCGAAGCCGACCGCCAGGCCCTCATCGGCCTGATCAACGCCGAGGCGGTGTTCCACGGCGACTTCACGCTCTCCAGCGGCAAGAAGGCGACCTACTACGTCGACATGCGCAAGCTCACGCTCGACCACCGTGCCGCCCCCGCGATCGGCCGTCTCGTGCTCGACCTCGTGAAGGACCTCGACGGTGTCGTCGCCGTCGGTGGGCTCACGCTCGGCGCCGACCCGATCGCCAACGCCGTGATGCACGAGTCGGTGCACGCGGGCCACCCGCTCGACGCGTTCGTCGTGCGCAAGGAGCCCAAGGACCACGGCCGCGGCCGTCAGATCGAGGGCGCCGACGTCAAGGGCAAGCGCGTCGTCGTGGTCGAGGACACCTCCACGACCGGCCAGTCGGCTCTCAAGGCCGTCGAAGCGCTGCGCCGCGAGGGCGCCGAGGTCGTCGCCGTCGCCGTCATCGTCGACCGCAAGACCGGCGCGCAGGCCGCGATCGAGGCCGAGGGCCTGAAGTGGCTGGCATCCATCGACCTCGACGACCTGGGCCTGCAGCCGCAGTAATCCGCTCGCGGCCGTTTCGAGAACAGGCGATTCGCCGAGAACAGGACCGTCTCGGCACGGATCGTCCTGTCGCCGAACGATGCCCTGTTCTCGCAGCCGGATGCCGCGCACGCGGCCGCCCGGGTCACTCCCCGCCGTCGCCCGGACCGTCGAACGGATCGCGATGGTCCCCGCGACGCGACCGCCGCCACTGCACGATGAACGCGACCAACGTGCCTGCGGTGATCAGGAAGGCGGTGAGGAGCCAGAGCGTGCGGTCGTCCATCGGGTCTCCTGGTCAGGCGGGGCGTGTGCCCGCGGCGGCGTCGGCCACGATCTTGGCGATCCGCGTGGCGCGGGTCTGCGGCCGGACGGCCATCGCGATCTGCGTGAGCCCGAACTTGCGGGCCGAGGGAGGGAACGCGTCCCAGTTCGCCCGGGCCGCGGGCACGGCGTCGAGAGCGGCCGTCAGCTCGGGCGGCTCGATGCCCGCCTCGCGCCCGTCGAGGATCTCCCACGCGCCGTTCGCGCGCGCGACCTCCAGCGCGCGGAGTCCGGCCGGTCGCAGGCGCCCCTCGGCCTCGAGCCGGGCGATGCGGGCCTTGTTCGTCGCCGCCCACCCGCTGGTCGCGCGGCGGGGAGCGAACCACAGCCCCGAGCTCAGCTCATCGAAAACCCGCACGGGACCGTCGATCCACCCGAAGCACAGTGCCTCGCAGATCGCCTCTTCGTACTCGACGTAGCGCCCCGCGTGGGCGCCCCGGCCGCGCAGCAGCCACGCGCCCTTCGAGACGGTGTGGTTCTCTTCGAGCCAGCGGCCCCACTCGGCGGCGTCGAGCGCCGCGACCTTCACCCCGTCGTCGAGCGCGCCCACGTCACAGGCCTTCGGCCAGGCCCTCTTCGCCGTCGGCGAGGTCGGACTCGACCGGCTCGTCGCGAACCAGGTCGGCGACGGATGCCAGGATCTCGTCGGGACGGAACGGGTACTTCTCGATCTCGCTCTGGTCGCTGATGCCCGTCATCACCAGGACGGTGTGCAGCCCCGCCTCGATGCCGGCCACGATGTCGGTGTCCATCCGGTCGCCGATCATGCCGGTGTTCTCGGAGTGCGCGCCGATCCGGTTGAGCGCCGAACGGAACATCATGGGGTTCGGCTTGCCGACGATGTACGGCTCTTTGCCGGTCGCCTTCGTGATCAGCGCGGCGATCGCCCCCGTCGCGGGGAGCACTCCCTCGGTCGAGGGGCCCGTGGCATCCGGGTTCGTGGCGATGAAACGGGCGCCGTCGCGGATGAAGCGGATGGCCTTCGTGATCGCCTCGAACGAGTAGTTGCGCGTCTCGCCGACCACCACGTAGTCGGGGTGGGTCTCGGTCATGATGAAACCGGCCTCGTGCAGCGCCGTGGTGAGTCCCGCCTCGCCGATGACGAAGGCTGAGCCGCCCGGCATCTGCGAGCGCAGGAAGTCGGCCGTGGCCAGCGCCGAGGTCCAGATCGAGGACTCGGGCACCACGAGACCCGATGACCGCAGCCGCGCGCTCAGGTCGCGCGGAGTGAAGATCGAGTTGTTGGTCAGCACGAGGAACGGGGTGCCTTCGGCGCGCCACTGCGCGAGCAGTTCGGACGCACCGGGAATCGGGGTGTTCTCGTGGACGAGCACGCCGTCCATGTCGGTCAGCCAGCACTCCACGTCGCCACGGGTTCGCATGCGATCAGCCTATCTCCGGGGTCGGACACGACCATGGGGCAAAAGCTCGGGCCGCCGACGCGAGGTCGGCGGCCCGTTCGAACGCGGCGATTTACTTGAAGGCGTCCTTGACGTTCTCGCCGGCCTTCTTCGCGTCGGCCTTGACCTGGTCGGCCTTGCCCTCGGCGGCGAGCTTGTCGTTGTCGGTGGCGTTGCCGATGGCTTCCTTGGCCTTGCCCACGATGTCCTGAGCGGCGTTCTTGATCTTGTCGTCGAGACCCATGATCGGTTCCTTCCCTGAAATGACGTCGTCGCGCCGGGTGACGGCTGCGGCGGAGCCGGTGTGCTCACTCCTCAGACGCACCGACCCGGCCATTCGTCACACGACCGAGCGAAAAAGTTCACGAGATCGGTATTCCGCATCCGGAATGCACCCGTGACGGCGTCGAGAGAGATCGTTAGGGTCGAAGGGTGGCGCGCGACGAGTGGGACCCCCGGAACCTTCCCGACCTCACGGGCCGCGCGTACCTCGTCACCGGGGCGACCCGCGGACTCGGCTACTTCGCGTGCGAGCAGCTGGCCGGCGCGGGCGCGCACGTGCTCCTGACCGGCCGGAACCCCAATCGGCTCGTGCTCGCGAAAGAGGCGGTGCGTCGGACGCACCCGGATGCCTCCATCGAGACGCTCCTGCTCGACACGAGCAATCTCGGGTCGGTGCGCGCCGCCGCGGCGACGGTCCGTGCGCGGGGCCGTCTCGACGGACTGCTGATGAACGCCGGCATCGTGCACCCGCCCAAGACCCGCGAGCTGTCGGGCGGACACGAGAAGGTCTTCGCCACGAACGTGCTCGGACATTTCGCGCTCGCCGGAGAACTGCTGACCCCGCTGGCCACTGCGCGCGGCCGGATGGTGTGGGTCGGCAGCATGTCCACCTCGCTCTGGAAGCACGTCCCCACCGACCCCGAGCTCGTCGACGGATACACGCCGTGGCGCGCGTACGTGCAGTCCAAGGCGGCGACGACGATGCTGGCGCTCGAGGCCGACCGGCGGCTGAAGGCGCACAGCGTGCCGGTCGAGAGCCTGGTCGCCCACCCCGGATACTCCACGAGCGGCCGGACCCGTGGCATCCGGGGCGTGAACGAACCCACGCGCCTCACGCGCTTCGTCGACAACCTGCAGGCCGCCTTCACGCAGAGCAAGGACGAGGGGGCGTGGGCGCTGGTGCGCGCGCTGGTCGATCCGCTCGCCGAGGGCGGCTCGATGTACGGACCGGCGCAGGTCGTGCGCGGTGCCCCGCGTCGGGCGACCCCCGCGCGGCTGACGCGTGACGGCTCCCTCAGCGCCGACCTGTGGCGGGCGTGCGAGACCGCGACGCACGTCCGGTGGCCGTTCGAGCGGGTGCGCCGCACGGCATCCTGAGCCCACCGCCGCCATGTCGGGCCGTGCCTCTACAGTGATCGCATGGAATCCCCCACCGCCGCCGGGACCGTGGCCGATGACCGCGGGCTGACGGCGGCTGCGGTGGCCGAGCGGGTCGCGGCCGGTCAGACGAACGCCTTCGTCGCCGACAGCAGCCGCTCCGCGTGGAACATCGTCCGGGCCAACGTCTTCACGCTGTTCAACGGGATCGTGGGCGCGTGCTTCCTCGTGCTGCTCCTCCTCGGCCGCTGGCAGGACGCGCTGTTCGGCGTCGCGGCGCTCTCGAACGCCGTGATCGGCTGCGTGCAGGAGTTCCGCGCCAAGGCGGCGCTCGACCGCCTGGCGCTGCTGAACGCGCCGCGCGCGCGAGTGCGCCGCGACGGCGTCGACGCCGAGATCGCCCCCGCCGAGGTGGTCCGCGACGACCTGCTCGTCCTCCGCGCGGGCGACCAGGTTCCCGCCGACGCCGTCGTCGTCGAGACGCGCGCCCTGCAGATCGACGAGTCGATGCTGACGGGCGAGTCGGATGCCGTCGACAAGAGGCCGGGCGATGAGGCGCTGTCGGGGTCGATCGTCGTGGCCGGTGAGGGCACGGCGCGCGTCACGCGCGTCGGCGCCGAGTCGTACGCCAACGCGTTCGCGTCCGAGGCCAAGCGGTTCCAGCTCGTCTCGAGCGAGCTGCGGACGTCGATCGACCGCGTCCTCCGATGGGTCGGCTGGGGCATCGGGCCCATCGGGCTGCTCGTGCTGAACGCGCAGATGATGGTCGCCGGCGGCTGGGTGCAGGCGTGGCAGCAGGGCACGTGGTCGCAGGCCGTGGTCAACACGATCGCGGCGCTGACCGCGATGATCCCGCTCGGCCTCGTGCTCATGACCTCCATCGCGTTCGCCGTCGGGGCCGCGCGTCTGGCGGGCAAGAAGGTGCTGGTCAACGAATTGCCCGCGGTCGAGGGCCTCGCGCGGGTCGACATCATCTGCCTCGACAAGACGGGCACGCTCACGGCGGGCGAGATCCGCTTCGACGCCGCTCTCGAGATGCAGCCGGCCGACGGCTGGCGCGACGTGCTCGCCTGGTACGGCGCGGCCGACGATGCCAACGCCACCGCGCAGTGCCTTCGCGAACCCTTCCCGGTCGCGGTGCCGCTGACGGTGATGCAGAGGATCCCTTTCTCGTCGGCCCGGAAGTGGAGCGCCGTGTCGTTCGCGGGGGCCGCCGCCGGAACCTGGGTGCTCGGGGCACCCGAGATGGTGTTCGGCGATACGGCCGCGGATGCCGCAAGCGACCTCGGTGCGGCCGTGACCCGGCTCGCCTCGTCGGGGCGGCGCACGTTGGTGCTCGCGCACACCGCGGCCGCGCTCGACGACGCCGACGTCGCTGCGGAGCGTTTCCCCGCGGGCGCCACGCCGGTGGCGGTCCTCACCTTCGTCGAAGCGGTGCGCCCCGACGCCGCCGAGGCGCTCGCCTACTTCCGCGAACAGGGCGTCGCCGTGCGCGTGATCTCGGGCGACAACCCTCGCACGGTCGCCGCGATCGCCCGCGAGGTCGGCCTGGAGGTCGACGAAGGGTACGACGCGCGCACTCTCCCCGACGACGACGTCGAGCTCGGACGCATCCTGGAGGAGCACACGGTCTTCGGACGCGTCACGCCCGACCAGAAGCGGCGCATGGTCTCGGCCCTGCAGGGGCGCGGGCACGTCGTCGCCATGACCGGCGACGGCGTCAACGACGCGCTGGCGATCAAGACCGCCGACATCGGCATCGCGATGAACTCGGGCGCCGCCGCGACCAAGGCGGTGGCGCGCCTGGTCCTGCTCGACGGACGCTTCTCGCACCTCCCGTCGGTCGTCGCCGAGGGGCGCCAGGTGATCGCCAACATCGAGCGGGTCTCGATGCTCTTCCTCACCAAGACCGTCTACGCCACGGGTCTCGCCGTTCTCTTCGGCGCCCTGGTGATGGAGTTCCCGTTCCTGCCCCGTCAGCTCTCGATCACCGACGGCTTGACCATCGGCATCCCGGCCTTCTTCCTCGCCCTGCTGCCGAACACGCAGCGTTACGTGCCGGGGTTCCTGCGTCGGTCGCTGAGCTTCGCGATCCCGGCGGGCCTGGTGATCGCCGTCGCGCTGACGCTCTACACGCGCGCCGCGATGGCGCTGGGGCTGAGCGTCGAGCAGTTGCGGACCGGAGCCACGATCATCCTCGCGATCGTGGCGATCTGGGTGCTCACGGTGCTCTCGCGGCCCGTGACCCGGGTGAAGGTGCTCGTCATCGGAGCGATGTTCATCGCGCTCACCGCGATCTTCACGATCCCGCCGCTCGGGCAGTTCTTCCAGCTGCAGGATCCGGGCGAAGACGGCGCGTGGCTGGTCACCGGGGTGGTCATCGTCGCCGTCGGAGCGATCGAGGTCGTGCGGTTCGCCCATCGGCGCTTCGTGCGGCGGATGCTCGGGATGCCGGCCGCCGCCGTCGGAGCGTCGGGTCAGAGCATCGGCGACGGGGCGCCCGCGGAGGGCGTCGGGCGGAAGTAGCGCCGCGCGGTCGGGGGGATCCACACCGCGGCGAGCACCGCCACCGCGGCCAGCAGGGCGGCGATGATCGTCGGGTCGAGCTCGGTGAGGGCGAGTGCGAGAGCCTGCAGGACGACGAGCAGCGACAGGTACGCGGTCAGCAGATTCCGCGCCAGGCGGCTGCCGCGAGCGAGCGACGAGCCGCCGGCGACCGTGAGCAGGCCCAGCAGGATGGTCGCCGCGCCGACGAGCGACACGGGCAGCACGTCGTCGGCGTCCACCTGGTAGCGGGCCAGCAGGACGAGGATGCCGAGCGCGGTGTTCGCGAAACCGCCGACGTACACGAGCGCCACCGCCACGGTGACGGGGAGCGGGCGGCGGGCCGCGGCGGTGCTGGTCATGGATGCCTCCCTGGGGGCTCGGTGGGAGCCGGTGGGGTCAGCGTAACGGCGGTCACCGCAACGCGAGGGAGAAGAGCGGTGCGGGGCGCGCGAGCGGACTCAGCGCGTGAGCCAGACCGACGCGCCGGCGCCTTCGGGCAGGGCGACCTCGACGCCGTCGGCGCGGACGACGTCGCCCGAGACGACCTCGAGTTCGTGGCCCACGTCGATCCGGCGTTCCACGAGCGCCCGCAGCAGCTCGGGGTCGCGGTCGCTCACGCGCAGCACGCGCCCCGAGTGACCGGATGCCGCGTCCTGCAGCAGCACGAAGGGCTCGCGGTGCACCGCGCCGGTGGCATCCGGGATCGCATCCCCGTGCGGGTCGAACCGCGGGCGCCCGAGCCGATCGTCGATGCCCTCGAGCAGGCGGTCGCTGAGCGAGTGCTCGAGCACCTCGGCCTCGTCGTGCACCTCGTCCCACGAGTAGCGGAACTCGCGGACGAGCCAGGTCTCGATCAGGCGGTGGCGGCGGATCACGGACGCCGCGCGCCGTTCGCCGGCGGCCGTGAGCGAGACGGGGCCGTAGGGCCGATGACTGACCAGCCCCTGCGCGGCCAGCTTCTTCACCATCTCGGTGACGCTGGAAGGCGCCAGGCCCAGCACGCCGGCGAGCTGCGAGGGCGTGATCGGGTCGTCCTGCCACTCGGTGTGGTGGTAGATGGCCTTGAGATAGTCGTCGGCCACGGGCGATTCCACGCCCTCAGCCTAACCGCCGCTGAACACCAGCCACAGGAGCACGGCGTTCAGCGCGACGAGGAACACCGACGCCGCAACGCCGGCCACCGTCGTGAGCGTGCGGTTGCGGTACTCGCCGAGCACCTCTCGGCGGGCGGTGAGCGCCACCAGCGGGATGAGGGCGAACGGGATGCCGAACGACAGCACGACCTGGCTGAGGACGAGGGCGAGCGTCGGGTCGATGCCGGCCCCGAGGATCAGGAGGGCGGGGATCAACGTCACGAGGCGACGGGGGAGGAGCGGGATCCGGACGCGGAGCAGCCCGTGCATGATCTCGGCGCCGGCGTACGCGCCGACGGACGTCGAGGCGAGCCCGCTCGCGAGCAGCCCGACCGCGAAGAACGTCGCGACCATCGGCCCGAGTCCGTCGCGGAGGGCCGCGTACGCGCCCTCGAGGCTGTCGGTGCCCTCGACGCCGGTGAGGTTCGCGGCGGCGAGCAGCAGGATCGCGAGGTTCACGGTGCCGGCGACGGCGAGGGCGATGGTCACGTCCCACCGCGTCGCGCGCAGCAGCCGCGGCGTCGACACGCCGCGCGCCGCTTCCAGGTCGGCGGCGCCGGTCGGCTCGGCGGGGGCGAACCGGTCGCGGCTCAGCGCCGAGTGGGCGTAGATCGCGTGCGGCATGATCGTCGCGCCCAGGATCGAGGCCGCCAAGAGCACCGACGTGGCCCCGTCGAACCGGGGCACCAACCCGCCGACGACGGCGGCAGGATCGGGGGGCGCGAAGAACAGTCCCGCGGTGAAGCCGACGGCGATGATGATCAGGAGGCCGATCACGACCGTCTCGAAAGCGCGGGCGCCGCGGCGCGATTGCACCATCAGCAGGGCGATCGACACGACTCCGGTGATCGCCCCACCCCACAGCAGAGGGATGCCGAAGAGCAGATCGAGCGCGACGGCGCCGCCGATGACCTCGGCGACGTCGGTGGCCATCGCCACGAGCTCGGCCTGCAGCCAGTACGCCCGGCGAGCCCAGGGGCGGTGGATCCGGCGGCCGAGGAGCTGCGGCAGGCTCTCGCCCGTCACGATGCCGAGCTTCGCCGACAGGTATTGGATGAGCCACGCCATCACGTTGCCCAGCACCACCACCCACACGAGCAGGTACCCGAACACGGCTCCCGCCGTCATGTTGCTGGCCACGTTGCCGGGGTCGAGGTAGGCGACTCCCGCGACCATCGCCGGGCCCAGGAGCCAGGGCGCGCGGCCGGGTGCGCGGCGCGGGATCGTGGCATCCGGATTTTTCGGCATGCCGAAACCCTAGCGATATTTCGGGCGCCCGAAAACGCGATCGCTCGCGCGCGGACGGAGCTCGGCGGAGGCGCCCGGCCCGCGTGGGGGCAACGCGTCCTGCACCTCGGCACGACCAGGCGGACGCGGCCCGGCGGATAGCCTGGAGCCGTGACCCACGGCGACGCGACCCCCGAGCCCGCGGATGCCGCACCCGACGACGCGCCGCCCGCGCCGCTGCACGGCGTGGGGCCCTGGCCCGGCGGGCCCGACGCATGGCCCGACGACCCCCGCTACGACCGTGAACTGCTCGCGGAGGGCGACCGGCGCAACGTGGTCGACCCGTACCGCTACTGGACGATGGAGGCGATCGTCGCCGACCTCGACGCCCGGCGGCATCCGTTCCACGTGGCGATCGAGAACTGGCAGCACGACCTCAACATCGGATCGATCGTCCGGAGCGCCAACGCCTTCCTCGCGGCGGAGGTGCACATCATCGGCAAGCGGCGCTGGAACCGCCGGGGCGCGATGGTGACGGACCGGTACCAGCACGTGCGGCACCACGAGGACGTCGCCGCGTTCACGGAGTGGGCGCGCGCGGAGGGGCTTCCCGTCCTCGCGATCGACAACGTCGACGGTTCGGTGCCCGTCGACCGCGCCGACCTGCCCGAAGCGTGCGTGCTGCTCTTCGGTCAGGAAGGCCCGGGGCTCTCGCCCGAAGCTCTCGATGCGGCGACGAGCGTGGTCGAGATCACGCAGTACGGCTCGACGCGGTCGATCAACGCAGCCTCGGCCGCGGCCGTGGTCATGTACGAGTGGTGTCGCCGCTGGGGATGAGAGCTTTCTCATCCGCAGAAGGGTGAGATCGGCGGCGATATGCCGGAGACTTCGGGGGTCATTCCGTACTCGCCCCCCGATGGATGGACAGATCCCCCATGAGCTCTGCGCCCTCGACCTCGCCCGTGTCCCGCGGTCTCGACCGCCGCTCCGTCTTGAAGGCCGGAGCGTGGTCCGTTCCCGTCATCGCCGTCGCGGTCGCCGCACCGGCCGCCAGCGCCAGCACCACCGCGAACCTCGCCTTGCTGAGCCCGCAGTTCGGCAGCGGCGTGCCGATGTTCACGCCCTCGCTCACCCAGCGCTACGTCGCCAGCGAACCGGTGGGAGTGGTGGTGGGCAACACCAGCGGCACCGCGTACAGCGGCCCGGTGGTGATGCGCTTCGAGGTCGACCGCCGCCTCTGGGAGGTCTCCGGCTTCACGTACGACCCGCGTGACGGCCAGGGCGAGCGCGCCGCGAGCTTCAGCGGCCCGGACGTCTCGGGCGACCGCGCCGTCTACACGGTGTCGTTCGCGGCCACGGTCGCCCCCGACAGCGACCCGTACACGGGCATCCTCGTGCGGCCGCAGCTGACGTTCCTGGGGGACTACCCGAACGACACCCTCGCGCCGGAGGACTCGACGAGCTCCTGGGTCATCGTCGACCCGTCCGACACCGACCCCTCCGACGGCGTGTGGGTCAACGGCCCGGGCGACCCCGTCGACGCGACACCCTTCGGGGCCACGCTGACCGCCGATTTCGAACGGGTGGACGTGGGCGGCGGATCGGCGTATCGCCCGACGCGGGCGACGTTGACCTCGGTGGGCCCCAACCCCACCGCCGTGGGTGATGTGGTCCGTGTGGGGTTCGACCCGGCGCTCGGCGACCTGGTCGTCGCCCAGGCGGTCACGCTGAACGGCTCGGCCGCACCCGACCTGCTCTCCGAGCAGACGAACACCGTTTCGGGCGGACAGCGATCGGTGGTGTTCGCGCTCACCTCCCCGCTCGCCGCCGATGACCGCGTCGAGTTCACCCTGGCGTACGAAGGCGGCAGCGGCGCGACTCCGCTGGCGGGCGGCTCGTCGCAGATCAGCTACAGCGCGGCGACCGCGAACGACCCGAATCAGCGCGCCGTGTCCCAGAGCTACATCAACCAGCCCGGTTCCTGACCCGTCGTCGCGGCGCCGCCGTCGGCCGGGGCCGAGGCCACCGCCGTGGTCATGTACGAGTGGTGTCGCCGCTGGGCGTGACACCCGCCGGCCGACCGGCCTGCGCGTGGTTCGGGCATTCGTCGAGAACCGGCTTCCCGTGGACCCGACCGGCCCGTCGCAGCAGCAGTGCGGCGGTGCAGAGCACGACGCCGCTGATCACCACCGAAACCCCGAGCACCGCGCCCGAGAACGGCCGGCCCCGGTACACGTACGTCGAGGTCGCGGAATCCCACACCTGGTACTCGACGTAGTAGAAGCCTCCCGCGCAGAAGATGGCCATGGCCACGATCAGCGCGATGGCCACGATCAGCGTTGCCCCCAGATGCCCCCGCATGCGACCCAGGATAGGGACGTCACCCGCCACATGCACGGGTTCGGGTCGATTTCACGTGCCGGCGCGCGGATGCACTTCGTAAACGAACACCGCCTCCTCGGTCGCATCCAATCGGAGGGTCGCCGCCGACGTGGCATCCCATCGGATCGTGGTCGGTGACGCACCGGACCCGCCGGGGATGCCGCACGCGACGTCGGTCGTCGTGCCGGTGTCGCCGTCGATCGCGACCGTGAGGGGGGCGCCCGTGGTGCTCTCGCACGCGACGACGACGTCCCACGATCCGCCGACGGGCTGGAGGGCCGCGCTCGCGCCGGTCGGCCCGACCTCGCCACTCCCGCGGGCGACGGCCGTGCTGCCGCCGAGGCCGTTCTCGGGCAGGGCCGTCGCCGCCCACTGCTCGAGCGTCGCGGGATCGCTCGGCAGCACCGTGCCGGGGGAGGGCGCGGAGGGCGAGAGCGACGGGCTGGACGTCGAGGGGGCGGCCGAGGACGCGGGGGGCGCGGGCGACGCCGCATCGGTCGCGGTGCACGCCGCGAGCAGGAACAGCGCCGGCAGGAACAGGGCGGGGAGGGCCGCGCGGGCCGGGGGGTTCGACCTCATGGCGGCACGGTACGCGCGACTCCTGGGAGTCGCGTGGGCATGTCACGCGCCCGCGGTCATCCACGCCCTTCCGCGGACACGGAGCCCGAGGGTGGCCGCCCGGGCCAGCATGTAGACCCCGAAGAACGCCGCCGCGAGCCAGGCCAGGCCCGCCGCGCCGCCACCGGCGAACACGGCCACGAGCACCAGCGCGGGAACGTAGGGGACGAGGTTGAGCAGCCCCGCGATCGCGAGATAGCGGGCGTCGCCCGCGCCGATGAGCACCCCGTCGAGCACGAAGACGAACGACGCCAGCGGCTGCGCGACGGCGAGCACCAGGAGCGCCGGTTGGATGAGGGCGGCGATCTCGGCATCCCCGGTGAAGACGAGACCGAGGACCCCGGATGCCGCGGCCACGAGCGCCCCGACCACGACTCCGAACCACAGGCCCCAGGCGACCGTTCGTGAGAGCACGTGCCGCGCCCCCGTGACGTCGCCCGAGCCGAGCGACTTGCCGACGAGCGCCTGCGCCGCGATCGCGAGGGCGTCGAGCGCGAAGGCGGCGGTCGAGAAGATCGTGAAGGCGATCTGCCATCCCGCGAGTTCGGCCGACCCGAGGCCCGTGGCGACCGCCACGGTCGCCAGGAACGCCGCGCGCAGGCTCAGGGTGCGCAGGAACAGCCATCCACCGGAGCGTGCCGTGCCGCGGAGGCCGCCGGGCTCGGGGCGCAGCGACGCCGCGTGCGTGCGGGCCAGGCGCGTGGCGATGACCACGTAGGCGCCCACCATGCCCCACTGCGCGACGACGGTGCCGATCGCGGAGCCCGCGATCCCCCAGCCGAAGCCGTAGATGAACAGGAGGTTCAGCAGCGCGTTGGCGCCGAAGCCGAGCCCTGCGATCCACAGCGGGGTCACGGTGTCCTGCATTCCGCGCAACAGCCCGGTCGCGGCGAACACGACCAGCATCGCGGGAAGGCCCCACATCGAGATCGACAGGTACACGCGGGCGTTCTCGGCGACGTCGGGCGCCGCGCCGAACACGTCGACGAGTGCCGGGGTGGCGAGGACGCCGGCGGCGGCGAGCGCGGCCCCGATGGTCAGTGCGAACCACATGCCGTCGATGCCGACCGACACCGCGCGACCCAGCTCGCCCGCGCCGTAGCGTCGGGCGACCGCGGGCGTGGTCGCGTACGCGAGGAACACCATCAGTCCGACCACCGTCTGCAGGACCGCGCTCGCGATTCCCAGCCCCGCGAGCGGCGCCACACCGAGGTGTCCCACCATGGCGCCGTCGACGATGAGGAACAGCGGCTCGGCGATCAGCGCGCCCAGCGCCGGGACGGCCAGTCGCACGATCGCGCGGTTCAGTGTCGCCGGCGCGGGGGTGGTCACCGTTCGAGCCTACGGCCGGCCCCCGACACGTGCCGGAGGCCGTGGCATCCGCGTTCCCACCGAGCCCGCGTGGAGCCGGGGGACTTATCCTGTTCTGCATGACCGAGACCCCCCGCTCCGGTCTCGCGCTCGAAGAACTGAGCGACGAGATCCGCCCCCAGGACGACCTGTTCCGTCACGTGAACGGCCGCTGGTTGGAGCGCACCGAGATCCCCGACGACAAAGCCCGATGGGGCAGCTTCCATCTCATCGCCGAGCAGGCCGAGAAGGACGTCCGCACCATCGTGGAGGAGTCGCAGCAGGCCGAGCCGGGCAGCGAGGCCCGCAAGATCGGCGATCTGTTCGCGAGCTTCCTGGACACCGCGCGCATCGAGGAGGCGGGGGCGGCGCCGCTGGCGGACCAGCTCGCCCGCGTCGATGCCGTGACCGACGTGCCCGGATTCCTGCACCTCGTCGGCGAGCTCGAGCGCGACGGCCTCAGCGGCCTCCTGACCCTCTTCGTCGAGCCCGACCCGGGCGACCCCACGCGCTACGTCCCGGTGGTGTACCAGGGCGGTCTGTCGCTCCCCGACGAGAGCTACTACCGGCTCGACAACTTCGCCGACACGCGCACCGCGTACCGCGCGCACATCGAGCGCATGTTCGAGCTGGCCGGAATCGCCGAGCCGGCGGCATCCGCCGATCGTGTCTTCGCCCTCGAGACCGAGCTCGCGACGCACCACTGGTCGCGCGAGGACAGCCGCGACGCCGTCAAGACCTACAACCTCCGCACGTGGGACGAGATGGTCGGCCTCGCCGGCCTCGACCTCGTCCCGTGGCGTGCGGGTGTCGCCCCGGGGCACGAGGACGCCTTCGCCGAGGTCGTCGTCTACCAGCCGAGCTTCCTCGAGTCCCTCGGCGCGCTCCTGGTCGAGGACCGCCTCGAGGACTGGAAGGCGTGGCTGCGGTTCGCCGTCGTGCACTCCGCCGCGGCGTTCCTGTCGGAGGAGTTCGTGGCCGAGAACTTCGCGTTCTACGGCACGCAGCTCACGGGTGTGCCGGTGAACCGCGAGCGGTGGAAGCGCGGCGTGGGCCTCGTCGAGGCGGCGCTGGGCGAAGCCGTCGGCAAGGTGTACGTGGAGCGGCACTTCCCGCCCGCGGCGAAGGATGCCATGGACGTCCTGGTGAAGAACCTGATCGAGGCGTACCGCGAGTCGATCACGGCGCTGGAGTGGATGACGCCCGAGACCCGGGAACGCGCCCTCGCCAAGCTCGACGCCTTCACGCCGAAGATCGGCTACCCGGTGCGCTGGAAGGACTACTCCGACCTCGAGATCGACGCCGCCGACCTCGTCGGGAACGTCCGCCGTGCCCATGTGTGGGAGCACGACCGGCAGTTGGCGAAGGTCGGCCAGCCGATCGACCGCGACGAGTGGTACATGACGCCGCAGACCGTCAACGCCTACTACAACCCGCTGATGAACGAGATCGTGTTCCCCGCGGCGATCCTGCAGTACCCGTTCTTCGACGCCGACCGCGACGCCGCCGCCAACTACGGCGGGATCGGCGCGGTCATCGGCCACGAGATCGGCCACGGGTTCGACGACCAGGGCAGCCGCTTCGACGGCGACGGGTCGCTGCGCGACTGGTGGACGGATGCCGACCGCTCGGCGTTCGAGGAGCGCACCAAGGCGCTCATCGCCCAGTACGAGGCGCTCGTCCCCGAGGGGCTGAGCGAAGAGCACCACGTCAACGGCGCGCTCACGATCGGCGAGAACATCGGCGACCTCGGGGGCCTGGGCATCGCGCTCCGCGCCTACCGGCTGTCGCTCGGCGAGGACGAGCCCGTGGACGGTCCCGTGGTCGACGGGTACAGCGGCATCCAGAGGCTCCTGCTCAGCTGGGCGCAGATCTGGCAGCAGAAGGGCCGGGATGCCGAGACCATCCGCCTGCTGACGATCGACCCGCACTCGCCGAACGAATTCCGTTGCAACCAGATCGTGCGCAACATCGATGCGTTCTACGACGCGTTCGAGGTCACCGAGGGCGATGCCCTGTGGCTCGACGCGGACCAGCGCGTCACCATTTGGTGAGGTCGCGTTTGTTGCTCTCCTGACCCGGAAGGAGCCACGCTCGTGGGCATGCCACCGGTTCCCGAGCCTGCCGCACCCGAGCCTTCCGGAGGGTCCGTGGAATCGTCGCGACGCGACGCCCCGGCCCTCCGGGGTTCGGCGCGGAAGGGACCCCGACGCCTGCCGCGACGGGCGGCCGCCGGTCGCCGGTCGTTCACGGCGACGCTCCGCGCGCTCGACGAGCTCGCGGCATCCGGGGCGAAGGTGTCGGTGCGCATCGACGACCTCGACGGCGGCTCCGCGGTGCTCGAGGGCGACGACTTCGTCACTCTGCCGGTGGCGGGGCTGGGGCTCGTCCCGCTGCTGATCGAGGTGGCCGCGGCGATCGAGGCCGGCCGCGTCGACGCGCTCGAGATCATCGACCGGTCCTCCGTGCACGCTGCGTCGGCCGGGGGCGTGTGGCAGCACCTGAAGGCTCCGGCGCTGCCGCTGGTGGACGTGGTGGTGCTGGCCGCGTCGGCGGGCGACGCCCTGGCCGCCAACGCCCTGCTGCAGCGCGTCGGGCTGCCCGCGGTCCGCGCGCGCATCGAGCAGCTGGGACTGCGGCGCACCGCCCTGCTCGACCGGTTCCGCGACGACCGCGGCCCCGACGACGCGCCGCACGTGGCGCTGTCGACCGCGCGCGAGATGGCCTCGGTGTTCGCGGGGCTGGTGAATTCGACGGTGGTGTCGCCGGGTGTCAGCGCGCAGGTCGCGGAGTGGTTGAGCCTCAACCACGACCTCTCGCTCGTGGCATCCGCCACCGGCCTCGACCCGTTCGCGCACGAGAACGACCGGCATGGTCTGCTGTTCGTGAACAAGACGGGGCGGTCGGAGGGGGTGCGCGCCGAGGCCGGTGTGCTCGGCGGCCCGCGCGCGGGTGTGGCCTACGCGCTGATCGTGAACTTCGACGACCTGTCGATCGCGCACCGGCTCCGCGCTCACGACGCCTTCCGCGTCCTCGGTGTCGAGCTGATGGAGTACGTGTACTGACGGCCTCAGAGGTGCGCGCGCACCTCATCGTCGGACGGCTCCACGAGCGCTGCGCCGTCGGGCAGCACCACGACCGGCACCCTCGTGCTCCCGCCGATCTCGGCCGCGCGCGCGGCGTCCGCCGCCGACGCCTCGACGTCGACGAACGCGTGCGCGACGCCCAGGTCGGTCAGCAGCGCGCGGGTGCGGAGCGTGTCGGCGCACTCCTGCTTGCCGTAGACCACGATCTCGCTCATCGGGCCGTGTACCCGCCGTCGACCGGCAGCGTGACGCCGGTGATCCAGTCGGCCTCGTCGGAGGCCAGGAACAGCACCGCGTACGCGACGTCGATCGGGCGGCCGAGTCGGCGGATCGACTGGTGCGCGGTCATCATCTCCTCGTACGCCGGCATCCCGCCGGGGTACTCGGCGGCGATGCCCTCGACGAGCGGGGTGAGGACGGTCGACGGGTTCACCGCGTTGACGCGGATCCGGTGCCGGCCGTAGCTGGCGGCATCCTGCTTGGTCTGCATGTTCACGGCGCCCTTGGCGACGTGGTACGGCGTGAACTCGTCGTTGCCGAGGATCCCGTAGATCGACGAGAAGTTGACGATCGCGCCCTTCCCGGCCTCGAGGAAGTGCGGGACGGCGGCCTTGGTCGCGAAGAAGACGCCCTTCACGTCGACGGCGAAGACGGCATCCCACTCCTGCTCCGTGACCTCGTGCGTGGGCTTGTCGGCGCCGATGATCCCGGCGCAGTTGATCAGCACGTCGAGCCCGCCGAAGGCCGCCGCGGCGCCGTCGACGGCGGCGCGCACATCGGTCTCGCTCGTGACGTCGGCGCGCGTGAACAGCGCGTCGCCGCCCGAGTCCCGGATGCCGGCGGCCACCGCCTCGCCGGCGTCGGGCTGCGCGTCCAGGAGCGCGACGCGCGCCCCCTCCGCGGCGAAGAGTTCGGCCGTCGCGCGGCCCATTCCGGAGGCGGCGCCGGTGATCACCGCACGCTTTCCCTGCAGTCGTGCCATGGGGGAGTCCTTTCGTGACGGCGGGGACGCGTTCGCACGCGTCCCCGCCGGGGTGGGTCGGTCAGGCGTCGACGGGCTGCTTGGCGTCGGCGCGGTGGAGGAGCGAGGCGTAGCCCGACTCCTCGAGCTCGCGGCAGTACCGCTGGTAGACCTGCCCGCCGCCCATGTAGACCTGGAACTCCTCGGGCTTGCCGGGGATGTTCTCGCCCAGGAACCAGGCCTTGGCCTTCTTGCCCTCGGTGTACATGACGGTCTGGCGGCCGGTCTTCTCGGTCTCCTCGCGCCACCAGTCCTCGGACTCCGGCGTGGCCTCGAAGTACTCGACGCCGTTCTCCTCGGCCCACTTCAGCGCCCGCTGCAGCCACTGCGCGCCGAGCTGGATGGGGACGATGAGGTTCGAGTACGGCGTCTGCGGCCCGAGCGACATGAAGAAGTTCGGGAAGCCGTGCGCGTTGATGCCGAGGTTCGACTTCAGGCCGTCCTCGGCCCACTTCTCGCGGAGCGTCCGGCCGCCGCGGCCCACGATGTCGATGTGGGTGAGCGTGCCGGTCATGGCGTCGAAGCCGGTGGCGAAGATCAGCACGTCGAGTTCGTACTCGGTGTCGCCGACCTTCACGCCCTTCTCGGTGATCGCCGTGATGGGGGTCTCGGCGGTGTCGATCAGGTGCACGTGGTCGTGGTTGAACGCGGCGTAGTAGCCGTGCCCCGTGGGGACGCGCTTGCCGTTGAACGAGTACGTGCGCGGCGAGAGCAGCTCCGCCGTGTCGGGGTCCTTCACGATCTCGGCGATCTTCGTGCGGATGAACTCGGATGCCAGTTCGCTGGCCTCGTGGTTGGTCGCGAGGTCGTTGAAGCACTCGTTGGCGAAGTGGAATCCGCCCTCGTTCCACTTGCTCTCGAAGATGCGGCGCCGCTCGTCCTCGGACACCTCGAGCGCGCTGTGCTCCGCGGGTTCCATCGCGACGCCGAACGGGTGGTTGGCGGCCTTCTCGTACACGAGGTCGTAGTTCTCGCGGAGCCACGCCATGTCCTCTTCCGAGACCTTGTCGTTGTTCGTCTCGACGATGAAGTTCGGCGTGCGCTGGAAGACGAAGAACTCGTCGACCTGACCGGCGATGACGGGGACGATCTGGATGCCGGAGGCGCCGAGGCCGATGAGCCCGACGCGCTTGCCCGACAGGTCGACTCCCTCCCGCGGCCACTGCGCCGTGTGGTACTTCTCGCCGCGGAACGTCTCGATGCCGGGGATCTCGGGGAAGATCGGCTGCGACAGCACGCCCATGCCGCTGACCAGGTACTTCGTGGTGAGCGTGTCGCCGCCCGCGAGATAGACCGTCCAGGTGTTGGCATCCTCGTCGTACGCGGCGGACTCGACCCGGGTGTTGAGCCGGATGTCGCGACGGAGGTCGAGTCGGTCGGCGACGAAGTTGAGGTACGACAGCACCTCTTCGCCGGAGGGGTAGCGCTCGGTCCAGGTCCACTCGTCGCGCACCTCCTTCGAGAAGGAGAACGAGTAGTACGAGTACTCGCTGTCGGTGCGGACACCGGGGTAGCGGTTCACCCACCAGGTGCCGCCGATGCCGTCCTCGCCGTCGACGGCGATCGTCCGCAGCCCGATCTCGCGGAGGTGGTGCAGCATCGCCAGGCCGGAGAATCCGGCGCCGATGACGATGGCGTCGTAGTCGCGGTCGCTGCCGCGTGCAGGGGTGTCGCTCATGGCGGGGGTCCTTTCGGTGGAGGGGGTCATGCCGAGACGCGGGTCGAGCTGGTCGCCCGCACCCATTCGGCGATTCGACGGATGGAGGTGTCGGCGGCCGCGTGGCGTCCCGCCTGCAGGGGCCAGACGTGCTGTTCGCCCGAGACGGTCTCGAAGGTCACGTCGACGCCGTCGCGTGCGGCGCGCTCGGCGAGACGCACCGCGTCGGCGTACAGGGACTCGGCGTCGCTGGCGGTGAGGAACAGCGGCGGGAAACCGGTGAAGTCCGCGTACAGCGGGTTCACGAGCGGGTCGGTGGGCGAGGCCCCGCCGGAGAGGTAGCGGTCGATGTTGCCCTGCAACCCCTCGCGGGCGATCAGGAAGTCGGTCGCGTCGTTGGTCTCGATCGTCTCGCCCGAGTTCTCCATGTCGACCCACGGCGAGATCGTCGCGACCCTGCCGGGGAGCGCCGCGCCGCGCTGCAGCCGACGCAGGACGGTCGCGATCGCGATGCTCGCCCCCGCGCTGTCGCCGACCGGGGTGATCGCCTCGGCGGCGATGCCGTCCGCGATGAGGGCGTCGATCACGGCGTCCGCGTCGTCCAGCTGCGCGGGGTACGGGTGCTCGGGGGCGAGCCGGAAGTCGGCGACGAACGCCGACGAGCCGGCAGCCTTGGCGAGGTGCCCCGCCATCTTCCGGTGGCTCGCCGACGATCCGAGGGCGAACCCGCCGCCGTGGAGCACGAGCAGCACCCGCTCGCGGTCCGCCTCCAGCGGAGTGACGAGGATGCCGGGGACACCCCCGATGCTCGTCGAACGGTAGGTCACGTCCTCCGGTTCGGCCGTCGCGCGCTGCCAGTCCTCGAAGACCCATCGAAGGACGGGGAGCGACATGTCGGGGGCGGCGGTGAACTCGACGGTCCACTCGGCGTAGATCTCCCCCAGGGGGTCGGTGGGCCTGTTCTCGGCCATTCGCGGATCCTCCTCATCGTGGATTCCAGGTCGTTGCGGGGCATCGGAGCGCCCCGGTGACCCCAGGATGAACCGCCCTCCGGCCGCCGCGACGGGGTGTCGCAGAATGAGTCACCCCCGTCTCACCGTGACGCGATCAGCCCCCCTCCCGCCGCAACAGACTGCTGGACACCACCACATCCGTGCCGGCATCCACAGCGGGGGACCCACCCTCCGGCCGGCTCTCAATGACGAGAAAGTTGGCACGCACATGCGACACAGCACCGCGCTGCGCACCGCGGCGGTCTTCGCCGCCGTCGGCGCACTCCTGCTCACCTCGGCCTGTTCCACCGGGTCGCTGTCCTCGGCCGGTTCGGGCGACGACGCGTCGGCGGGCGCGACCGACAGCCAGGTCACCACCGGCACCGTCGGCGTCCAGGGCGACATCCAGGACATCTCGAACTTCTGCGGCGACAAGGACATCACCGTCGCCCTCGCCGACGGCTTCGGCGGCAACTCCTGGCGCAAGATCACCCGCGCGATCTTCGAGGCCGAGGCCGCGAAGTGCCCGAACATCAAGAAGGTCCTCTACACCGACGCGCAGGGCGACACCCAGAAGGCGATCAGCGACATCAACTCGCTCGTTGCGCAGGGCGTGAACGTCATCGTCACGTTCGTCGACGGCGGAGAGGCGCTGCTGCCGACCATCCAGAAGGCCACCGCGGCGGGCGTGAAGGTCGTGCCCTTCGTCGGGTCGCCCGGCGGGACGCCCGGCAAGGACTACGTCGACTTCGTGTCCGAGGACATCACCACCTACGGCAAGAACCTCGCCGACTGGACCATCAAGACCATGGGCGGCAAGGGCAACCTCGTCATGCTGGGCGGCATCGCCGGCAACTCCTACTCGCAGGGTGTCTACGAGGGCGTCCTCGAAGCCGTCAAGGAGAACCCCGGGGTGACGCTGCTCAACACCGACGGTCCCGTCGCGACCGACTGGGAGCCCGGGAAGACGCAGCAGGTTGTGGCCGGACTCATCACGAAGTACGGCGACATCAACGGGATCGTGGCCGACTACGGCGGCGGTTCGGTCGGCGGCATCCGTGCCTTCGAGGCCGCCGGCAAGCCGTTCCCGGTGTGGTCCGCCAACGACAGCAACGAGTTCGCCTGCCTCTGGTACGAGTACAAGGACACCCAGCCGACCTACCAGATCGCGACGGAATCCTCCCGCAACTGGATCGTCACGGTGGCCCTGCACAAGGCGCTCGCGGCGGCCAACGGCCTGCCGAACGACGAGCCGTCCACCTACAACCTCGAGATCATCGAGGACTCCACGGATCAGTCGAAGCAGCCGAAGTGCGAGAGCAGCCTGCCCGCCGACGCGATCCTCTCCTCCGGCCTCTCGGTCGACCAGCTGAAGCAGCTGTTCCAGTGATCCCCCGCCGGGGCCGCGGGCGAACGTGCCGCGGCCCCGGCACCCCGTCCCACTCCCAGGAGGAGAACCCCTCATGAACCGACTCACCGGAAAGGTCGCCGTCGTCACGGGCGCCGGCCGTGGCATCGGCCGCGCCATCGCCGAGGCGCTGCACGAAGAGGGGGCGACGACGATCGCCACCTCGCGTTCCTCGGCGGACCCCACCTTCGGTCCCATCGCGTACGCGCCGTTGGACGTGGCATCCGAGGACGACTGGCACCGCGTCATCGGGGACGTGCTCGACGCCCACGGGCACATCGACGTGCTCGTCAACAACGCCGGGATCATCGCGTACGACCCGCTCCACGAGCTGTCCATGGACGACTGGCAGAGCGTCGTGGCCACCAATCAGACCGGCGTCTGGCTCGGCATGCGCGAGGTGATCCCGCACATGATCGCGCAGGGCGGCGGCTCGATCATCAACATCTCGTCGATCTGGGGTTCGGCCGCGGTCGGCGGCGCGCACGCCTACCACGCGACCAAGGGCGCCGTCCGGAACATGTCCAAGAACGCCGCGATCACCTACGCCACTCAGAACGTGCGCGTGAACTCCCTGCACCCGGGCTTCATCGAGACGCCCCTCACCGACGCGCAGGCCGCCGAGGTGAACGCCTACGTCGTGTCGCAGACCCCCATGGGCCGCGCCGGGCAGCCGCGCGAGATCGCCGCCGGCGTCGTGTTCCTCGCCAGCGACGAAGCCAGCTTCGTCACCGGTTCCGAGCTCGTCATCGACGGCGGCTACCTCGCCCAGTGATGCACCCCCACAGAACGGATTCGCCATGACTGACATCGACATCGGAACGGCCCCCGCGCCGCCGGGCGCGGGCACCGAGGTCTCGTCGCTCCTGCGGCTGGACGGCATCACGAAGACCTTCCCCGGCGTCCGGGCCCTCACCGACGTGCATCTGGATGTGCGTGCCGGGGAGATCCACGCCCTCGTCGGCGAGAACGGCGCCGGCAAGTCCACGCTGATGGCGGTCGCGTCCGGCGCGCTCGCCGCGGACGAGGGCTCCGTCTGGATCGCGGGCACCCTGCTCACGTCCGCCGATCCGCAGGAGGCCCGCCGCCTCGGCCTCGGCATCGTCCGCCAGGACCCCGCGCTCCTGCCCGACCTCACGGTCGCCGAGAACATGGCGGTGGGCGTCGGCATCCGCCGGGTCGGAGGACTCGGGCGCGCCGTCGCCTGGGCGACCGCGCAGCTCGCGCCGTGGGACATGAGCATCGACCCGCGCACCCGCGTCGCCGACCTTTCGGTGGAACAGCGCTTCGTCGTCGAGATCGCCAAGGCGCTCGCCCTCGACCCGCGCGTCCTGATCCTCGACGAGCCGACCGAGCACCTCAGCATCGAGGAGGTCCAGAAGCTGTTCGCCCGCGTGCGCGAGGTCGTCGCGGGCGGCGCCGCGGTGGTCTACATCTCGCACCGGATCCCCGAGGTCAAGCAGATCTCCGATCGCATCACGGTGCTGCGCGACGGCAAGGTGCGCGGCACGTTCCCCGCCGCGGAGGTCGACGAGGCGCAGATCATCGAACGCGCCATCGGGCGCAAGCTCGAGGCCGTGTTCCCCGAGAAGGGCAGCAGCGCCGGCACGATCCGGGATGCCGACCGGCTGGCGGTCCGCGGTCTCCGGGGCGACCACTTCCACGACGTCTCCCTCACCGTCCGCTCGGGCGAGATCGTGGGACTCGCCGGCGTTCAGGGCAACGGCCAGGCCGCGCTCATCCGCGCACTCGCCGGGCTCGAGGCATCCACGGGGGAGGTGAGCGTCGACGGCCGTCGCGTGAGCGGAGGATCCGCCGGAGCGGCAGCCGCGGGGGTCGTGTACGTCCCCGCCGACCGCCACCGCGAGGGCGTCTTCCTGCCGCTCTCCGTCGCCGAGAACGTCTCGGCCGGCACGCTGCCGCAGGCGTCCGTCGGCGGGTTCGTCAGCGACCGGCGGATGATGGCCCGCGCGAAGGAGATGATCTCGCGCCTGTCGATCAAGACGCCCAGCCCCCGCACCGCCGTCGCGTCGCTGTCAGGCGGCAACCAGCAGAAGGTCGTGCTCGCGCGCACGCTCCTGGCCCGGCCGCGCGTGCTCCTGGCGGAGGAGCCGACGCAGGGCGTGGACGCCGGAGCGCGCGTGGACATCTACCGGATCCTGCGCGAGGCCGCCGACGACGGTGCCGCGGTGGTCGTGCTGTCGTCCGACGGTGTCGAACTCGAGGGGCTGTGCGACCGTGTGCTGATCCTCTCGCGCGGCGAGGTCGTCCAGGAGCTGTCCGGGGCGGAGGTCACCGAGACTGCCATCGCGCGGGCGGCCCTGACGTCCACGACCGTGCGTGCGCGGGAGGAGACCGACGGCCGACGTCACCGGCTGCGGGCCTGGCTGCGCGGCGACCACGCCCCGGCCGTCGCGCTCGCGGCGGTGTTCGTGGCCCTCGCCGTCGCGGTCGCGACCACGAACGGCGCCTATTTCTCGCCGTTCAACCTCAACAACCTGCTCTTCATGATCGCGCCGCTGCTGTTCGTCGGCGCCGCGCAGCAGGTGGTCGTCCTGGGGTCGGGGTTCGACCTGTCGGTCGGCCCGCTCATGGGGTTCCTCGTCGTGCTCTCGTCGTTCTGGATCGTCGACGGGGGCAACCTGTACGTCGGTCTCGCGCTCATGCTCGCCGGGGCCGTCGGCGTGGGGGTGATCAACGGGCTGCTCGTGACGAGGTTCGGGATCAGTCCGGTCGTCGCCACCCTCGCGATGTTCATGGCGCTGCAGGGCCTCTACCTGCTGCTGCGCTCCACGCCCGGAGGCGTCATCTTCGCGGGGGTCTCGGACATGATCCAGGCCCGGGTCGGCCTCGTGCCCATCGCGACGATCGCCGGCGTCGTGCTGCTCGTCCTGCTCGAGGTCGCCCTGCGCCGCACCCGCTGGGGCGTCCAGCTGCGGGCCGTGGGGTCGCACGACGCGGCTGCGGCCCGCCTCGGCATCCGGGTCGGCTGGGTGCGGTTCCTCTCGTACGTGTTGTGCTCGCTGCTGGTGCTCCCCGCGGCCGTGATCCTCATGGCCCAGATCGGCATCGGCGACGGGCGGCCGTCGCTGTCTTACACGCTGGCATCCGTCACCGTCGTCGTCCTGGCGGGCACGAGCATCTTCGGTGGGCGCGGGTCGTTCCTCGCGGTCATCGCGGCGGCGTTCCTCGTGCAGCAGATCCTCAACGTCTCGCCGTTCCTCGGCCTGTCGCAGGCGTGGTCGTACTGGCTGCCGGGCCTCGTGACCCTCGCCGCCGCAGGCCTCTACGCCGCACTGCGCGGGAGCGGGCGCCGGCGGCGTCGCCCCCGCGGTGCCGCCATCGCTTCTCCCGGAGGTGTCTCATGACTCAACTCGATGCTCCGCGCTCCGCGCCGGAGACCACGACGACATCGCTCCCCGTGCCGCCGACGGGCCGCTCGGCCGAAGCGGTGTGGCGGAGGGCGCTCGCGGGCAGCTGGGTGCCGATCACGGTCGCGACCGCCGCCCTGTTCCTCGTGAGTCCGGTGATCGCGCCGGGAAGCCTGGATGCCGCGCCCCTGCTGTCGATGCTCCCCTTCGCGTCGGTCCTCGCGATCGCCGCCGCCGGGCAGACGCTGATCGTGCAGCAGCGCGGCCTCGACCTCTCGGTGCCGGGGATGATCGCGCTCGCCGCGGTGCTCGCCACGGCCCTGCCCCAGCAGTACGGCTGGGGCGTGTGGCCCGCGGTCGTCGCCGCGGTCGTGCTGCCGGGTGTCTTCGGGCTCTTCAACGGCGCGATCGTCGCGGGGCTGCGGATCATGCCGCTGGTCGCGACGCTCGGGATGAACGCGGTGCTCCTCGGCACGGTGTTCTCGATCGCGAACGGCACACCTTCGGGGGCCGCCGACGAGCTCAACCGCTTCGCCCTCGCGCGCACGCTCGGGGTGCCGAACACGGCGCTCATCGCGATCGTCGTCATCGCGGTGGCCGCGGTGGTCACGCAGCGTTCGATCATCGGGCGGCGTCTCACCTCCGTCGGGGTGAGCGAGCCCGCCGCGGCCGTGGTCGGCGTGCGGGTACGCGTCTACCAGGTCGCGGCCTACGGATTCGCGGGGCTCTGCTACGGCGCCGCGGGCGTGTTGCTCGCCGGGTACACGAAGACCCCGGCGCTGTTCCTCGGCGACCAGTACCTGCTGCCGACCGTGGCCGCGGTGGTCCTCGGCGGGACGGCGCTCACGGGCGGCATCGCGTCGATCGCCGCCACCGCGGTCGCCGCGCTGTTCCTGACGCAGCTCGGACAGTTGCTGCGGTCGGTCGGGTGGCCCGACGCGCTCCAGTTGCTGACGCAGGCGATCGTGCTCGTGCTGGTCGTGGTGATCCGTGAGCTCGTGCCGGTGCTCGTCCGGCGTCGGGCCGTGCGCCGCATGGCGCGGGAGTCCTGACCGCGGTCGGGTGCGGGGCGGGGGCGGAGGCGCGTCGGGTGCCTCCGCCCTTCCGCATTCCGTCAGACCGCGGCGGGGGCGCGGCCGATCTGCGGGGAGAGGGCGGGCGGGGTGCAGCACGCGACGCCGAGCGATGCGCCCGAAGCGTCGAAGAGTCCGGCGCCGCCGCACACGCCGGTGTCGGGGAGCGTCAGCTCGATCCGGCGGGCGGCGTCATGGTCGCCCGCGAGTTCCGCCACGACGCTGCGCACCTGCTCGTAGCCGGTGAGGGCGAGGAAGGTCGGCGCCCGGCCGTAGGACTTCGCGCCCACGAGGTAGAAGTCGGGCTCGGGCTGCGCCAGATCCGCGACCCCGGTCGCCGCGACCGACCCGCACGAATGCATGTTGGGGTCGATCTCCGCGGCGAGACGGACGGGAGCCTGGAGCGTGGGGTCCAGCTCCAGCCGCAGCTCCGACAGGAACGACAGGTCGGGCCGGAACCCCGTCAGCACGACGACGCGATCGGCGGTGAGGGCGCGGCCGTCCTCCGCCACGAGCGTCGGCCGATCGGCATCCATGTCCACCCGCTCGACGCGGAACCCCGTCACCAGCGTCACGAGTCCGGCATCCACGAGTTCTTTCGCGCGGATGCCGAGGGCCCCACGCGCGGGGAGATCGTCGGCGTCGCCGCCGCCGAACGCGTTCGCGGCCGTCGCGCGGCGGAGCGCCCAGGTGACCGTGGTGGCGGGGTCACGGCGCGCCATCCTCGCCAGCGCGAGGACCGCCGTGAGGGCGGAGTGCCCGGACCCGATCACGACCGTGTGCTTCCCCTCGAAGCCCGCGCGATCGCGGAAGTCGGGGATGCGGTACGTCAGTGCCCCCTCCGCGGCGCGCTCGCCGAGAGCGGGCAGACCGTCGGCGCCGGCGGGGTTCGGGGACGACCAGGTGCCCGAGGCGTCGATGACCGCGCGCGCCTGCAGGAGGTACTCGTCTCCCCCGGACGGGTGCACGTGCACGGTGAACGGCTGCTCCGCGCGCCCCGCGTCGACCAGGCGATCGCGGCCCCGCCGCGACACCCCCACGACGCGCGCGCCGTAGCTCACCCGGTCGCCGAGTGCCGCCGCCAGCGGGGCGAGGTAGGCGGTGACCCACTGCGCGCCCGTCGGGTATCCGGCGGTCGGTGCGTGCCATCCCGTGGGCGCGAGCAGGCGCGCCGCGGCTGCGTCGACCAGCTCGGGCCATTCCGAGAACAGGCGCACGTGCCCCCACTCCGCCACCGCGGACGCGGGGCCGGAGCCTGCCTCCAGGACGACGACGGGAAGGTTGCGTTCCACGAGGTGGGCGGCGGCGGCCAGCCCCTGGGGGCCGGCTCCCACCACGACGACGGGCAGCGGGTTCGTGCTCACGGGACTCCTCCAGGGATCGACGGACTTCGATAGATCGAGAGTCTTCGATGTATCGACAAATGTCAATGCGTCATGTCAGAATCGCTGCATGCCCACGACGCTCCCCCTGCTCCCGACCGACGCCGCCGTGTGCTGCTCGCCGGTCACCGGAGGGGCGCTGTCCGCCGAGGAAGCCGAGGCGATCGCGCGCACCTTCAAGGCTCTCGGCGACCCCACTCGGGTGCGTCTGCTGTCGCTGATCGCGGCGTCCAGCGGGGGAGAGGCCTGCATCTGCGACCTCACCGAGCCCGTCGGCCTGTCGCAGCCGACCGTTTCGCACCACATGAAGCTGCTCGTGGACGCCGGCCTCGCGACCCGCGAGCAGCGCGGCCGCTGGGCCTACTACCGCGTCGTGACCGACGCGCTCGCGCAGGCCGCGGACGCCCTCCGGCCGTGACCCTCCTCCGCGTGCGACCGATGGTCGCGGCCGATGGGCCCGCGGTCGAGGAGATCTTCCGTCAGGGGATCGCCACCGGCAACGCCACCTTCGAGACCGATCCCCCGGCGTGGGACGCCTTCGACTCCGGCCCTCATGGCGTACGGCCCCTGGGCGGGGCAGTGGCGCGACACGATCCTCGTCGAGCGTCGCGTGGCGGGCTGATCCCGCCTCAGGCCGTCAGGCGATACGTCTTCATCTTCCGGTAGACCGTGGCGCGGGACAGACCGAGGATCTCGGCGGCCCGGGAGCGATTGCCGCCCGCTTCCTGCAGCGCGCGCTGGATGGCTTCCAGCTCGGCGCGTTCGATCATCGTCATGGCGCGCGCCCCGCGGACCGACATGGGGAGATCGGCCGCGCCGATCGCACCGCGGCGACCGCTCAGGGCGAGCTGCTCGATCACATTGCGGAGCTCCACGATGTTGCCCGGCCACGCGTGCGCCTCCAGGGCGGAGAGCGCGTCACGCGTGGGTTCGAGGTGTGCGGATGAGGCGGCGTGGTCGGCGAGCGCGCGCCAGAGCGGACCGACGTCACCGGAGCGTTCCCGCAGCGACGGCACCCACGTCGTGGGGTAGCCGACGCGGGTCGCGAAGGAGCCCGCCTCGGCGCGATCCGCCGCCGAGAGCGTGAGCAGCACGGCGCCGCGCGACGGCGTCGAGTCGATGAGCGACACCATGCCCGAGAGCGACCCGGGTTCGAGGGTCTGGATGCCTTTGACCACGACCGGTGCTCCGGCGGCGAGCCGCTCGGACAGGCGCTGCAACCACCGCCGCGCGCCCAGCACGTGACGCTCGGCCGCGTCGACCACGGTCGCGGCGCGGGCCGCGCCGGGGCGGTGCGGCAGTCCGAGGGCGAGCGAGGTCTTGCCCGTGCCCGGCTCGCCCGCGATCAGCAGCGGTGTGCGCGCCTCGCGGTGACGGGCGACGGTCTGCGCGACGGCGAGCCACTCCGTCGACCGCCCGGCGAGGGCGGGGCGGAGCGGGCCGAAGCCGCCGTGCGTCACGGGCCGCTCGCCGACGTTGACGACCGCGACGCTGCCGGCCCCGTCCTGCAACCGGGTGACCTGCACGTCGGCGTATCCCGACGACAGTTCGACGTTGACGCGACCCCCGCGCGACTCCTCGGCGCACAGGCGCTGGACGAGCGCCATGTCCGCGGTCGAGAGCCGGGATGCGCGCTGGTTCTGCATCAGCAGGCCGTCGGGCCCGAGCGCGACGACCGGCCCCTGCTGGACGCGCGAGGCGGCGAGGAACGCGGCGAGCATGCTGCGGGCCGCCGGGCGCTCGGCATCCATGACGTGCTGGCCGAGCTGCGTGGCGATCGAGTGGGTGAGGGGGCGGAGGAGCTCGGGGCGTTCGGTGATGTGCGTGGACAGCGTGATCACGGCGAGGAGTCGCCCGGTGAGCGGATGACGCACGGGGCTGCCCGTGCACACCGCCGAGCGGTAGAACTCGGCGAAGTGCTCGTTGCCGGTGATCTGGACGCTGCGTCCGGTGGCGGCGACCGTGCCGACGCCGTTCGTGCCGACGGTCTCTTCCGACAGCACGGCTCCCCGCACGGTGCCGAGCCGATCGAGGTGATCTGCGGCGGCGCGGTCGTGGGTCCAGCGCTGCAGGATGCGGCCCTCGGAATCGGCCAGCAGCAGACCCAGACCCGTGCCGTCGAGTTCGTCGGAGACGCGGGCGAGCGGGGCCTGGAACATCTCCAAAAGGTGACGGTCGAGGAGGTCGACGCCGACCTGCGGGACGTCCCGGATGCGATCGGGCGAACCGAGGGCCTCTTTCGAGCGCTGCCACGAGGTCACGAGGTCGGGGCGGAGGGCGGCCGTCGCCGACGAGGCGGACAGGATCTCGCTCTTGGCCTGCTCGATGAGCCGTGCGGAGGTGGGGGTCATCTTCGACTCCTTCGTCGAGGACGGGCTCGCTCGCCCGTCGATGCGGATCAGGTGATCCGGATGCGAGGGGTGGGCTGTCGGGTGCGCTGAGAGTACCCCACCCGCGTGCGTGGGGGAATGGGGCGCGGGGCGCTCATACCGCGACCTCGTCGAGGTGCACGAGCCCGCCCTCGGGGGTCACGCGGCGCTCGTACTCGAGCACGGCGAGGCGTCCGGCGAGCTCGATGTGGTGCTCGCTCGTGGCGCGCGCGGCGACCGGGTCGCGGTCGACCGCCGTGGCCTGGACGATGGCGGTCAGCTCCTCGAACGACTGCGCGACGCGGTCGTCGTCGAGGAAGGCGTAGCGGCGGAACAGCCCGATCCGGGTGTGCACGCCGGACAGTTCGTCGGAGAGCACGTCGTTGTCGGCGCCGGCGAGCAGGATCCGGTAGAACTCCGACTTGCTCTCCTCCCGGCTGGCGAGGGTTCCGTGCAGGTATTCCGCGGTCATCGCGGCGTGATGGTCGATCAGCCGGGCGCAATCGGCGGCGCTCGCGCGCCGCGCGAACAGCGCCGCCGCGAGACCTTCGAGCGCCGCGCGCACCTCGTACAGCGACTCGATCTCGCGCTTGGTCAGGACCGCCACGATGGGACCGCGACCCGGGATCACCGAGATCAGGCTCTCGCTCTCGAGCTGGCGGAGCACCTCGCGGATGACCGTGCGGGAGACGCCGTACGCGGCGCACAGGTCGTTCTCGCGGAGGCGCTCGCCGGGTGCGCGTCGCCCCTCCAGGATCTCGTCGCGGAGCAGGAGGAGCACCTGCTGACGCAGGGGAGCGGCGTGCCGTTCGATGACGGGCATGGGGCCACCGGCCTTTCGGAAGCTGTCTCACATCGAGACACTCGCCGGTCGGCGGCGGGCGTCGCTATTACCGTAATACGAGATGACGATTCCGGAAAGGATCACCGATGACCACTCTCGCCCCGCCGTCGCGAACGGCGACTCTGCGCGGACACTCCGTGCCCCTGGATCTGTTCATCGACGGCGAATGGCGCGCCGGCGACGGTGACTTCGCCGTCTACGACCCGGCATCCGGAGGAGAGATCGCGCGCGTCGCCGACGGCACCGCGGCGGACGGGAAGGCGGCGCTGGATGCCGCGGCCGGCGCGCAGGCCGCGTGGGCGGCCATGCCTCCGCGCGACCGGGCCGACCTCTTCGCCCGCGCGCACCGACTGCTCCTCCAGCGAGGGGATGCCATCGCCGAGATCATGACGCTCGAGAGCGGCAAGCCCCTCGCCGAGTCGCGCGCGGAGTTCCAGCTCAGCGCCGACTTCTTCCTCTGGTACACCGAGCAGATCGCCCACCTGCACGGCTCGTTCGCCCACGGATCGCGCGGCGGATATCGCATCGTCACGACCCACCAGCCCGTGGGGCCGACGCTCCTCATCACGCCGTGGAACTTCCCGCTGCTGATGATCGCCCGCAAGGCCGGCGCCGCGCTCGCGGCCGGCTGCACCACCGTCGTGAAGACCGCGCGCGAGACGCCGCTCACCTGCGCGCTGTTCGTGTCGGTGCTGACCGAAGCCGGGTTCCCACCCGGCGTGGTGAACCTCGTCCACACCACGTCCTCGTCGGCGATCTCGGCCGAGGTCATGGCCGACCCGCGGCTGCGGAAGGTGAGCTTCACCGGCTCCACCGAGGTCGGCTCGACGCTGTTGCGGCAGGCGGCCCCCGGCATCGTCAACGCCTCCATGGAGCTCGGGGGCGACGGACCGTTCGTCGTGCTCGACGACGCCGACGTCGAAGCCGCCGCGGCCCAGGCGATCGTCGCGAAGTTCCGCAACGCCGGTCAGGCGTGCGTCGCCGCGAACCGCATCATCGTGCACGAGAGAGTCGCCGACGCGTTCATCGAGCGCTTCGTCGCGCTCGCGAAGGCCCTGCGGGTCGGCAGCGGATTCGACGCGGGCACCGACGTCGGCCCCATCATCTCGGCCCGGCAGCGCGACGGCGTGGCCGACCTCGTCGCGGAGTTCGAGCGCATCGACGCGACGCTCCTCGCCGGCGGTCGCGCGATCGACGGCGACGGCTACTTCTTCGAGCCGACCGTCTTCGAGGTGCACGACCGCGAGAGCGACGTGTGCCACCGCGAGCTCTTCGCCCCCATCGCCGCGATCTACCGTGCCGAGAGCACCGCGGATGCCGTTCGCTTCGCCAACGACACCCGGTATGGTCTGGCCGCGTACGTGTTCACGCGCGACCTGTCCCGCGCGTTCGCCGTCGCCGGGCGACTCGACTTCGGCATGGTGGGCATCAACCGCGGGATCATGGCCGATCCCGCCGCCGCGTTCGGCGGCGTGAAGGCGTCGGGCCTCGGCCGCGAAGGCGGGCAGGACGGCATCTACGAATTCCTCGAGCCGAAGTACCTGGCCGTCACCGTCGACGAAGAAGGAGCCCTCTCGTGAGCGACACCACCGCCCTCCCCGCCCCGACCCGCACCGACAACGACCTCGCGCTCGGGCTGCTGCGGCAGCCGCGCTCGGTCCTGTTCGGTCCGGGCCAACGTCGCCAGCTGCCGCGCGTGGTCGCCGAGATCGGTCGCCACGCCCTCCTCGTCACCGACGAGCGGATGGCATCCAGTACCGAATTCCGCGAGATCGCGGACGGGCTCCGGGGCGCGGGCGTCGAGGTCGAGGTGTTCGACCGCACCGAGCCCGAACTGCCGCGTGAGAACGTCATGGAGGTCGCCGAGCGCTACCGCGACCTTCCGATCGACGTGATCGTCGGCGTGGGCGGCGGGTCGTGCCTCGACCTCGCGAAGGTGTCCGCGGTCGTGCTCGCCAACGGCGGCGACGTCCGCGACTACTACGGCGAGTTCCTCGTCCCGGGGCCCGGTGTCCCGGTCGTCACCGTGCCGACCACGGGCGGCACGGGCGCCGAGGTCACGTGCATCTCGGTCGTCTTCGACGGCGAGCGGGGGATGAAGGTCGGGGTCGCGAGTCCGCACCTCGAGGCCACCGTCGCCGTCATCGACCCCGAGCTGACGCTGACCTGCCCGCCCGGACTCACCGCCGCCACCGGCGCCGACGCCCTGTCGCACCTCGTCGAGGCGTTCACGGGTCGTGCGAAGAACCCCACGCCGGAGGAACTCGCGACCAAGCTCTATGCCGGGAAGAACCTCCTCACCGACGTCTACGCACGGCAGGGGCTCGCGCTCCTGGGTCGCTCGCTGCCGGCCGTCGCCGCCGACGGGTCCGACCTCGCCGCGCGCACCGACACGATGTTCGCGTCGTACTGCGCCGGCATGGCGATTAACACCGCGGGCACCGCGGGCGCGCACGCCATCCAGTCGCCGATCGGCAACCTGACCCACACCCCGCACGGGTTCGGTGTAGCCGCGCTGCTGCCCTGGATCATGCGGTACAACCTGCCCGCCCGCGTCGCGGAGTTCGCCGAGATCGCGCGGCTGCTCGGCGCCGGGGATGCGTCGGCGAGTGAGGAGGAGCGTGCTCGGGACGGCATCCGGGCCGTGGAGGATCTGCTGCGGGCGCTCGGCGCCCCGACCGACCTCGCGACCCTCGGGCTCTCGCCCGACGACTTCGGCTTCGTCGCCGACCAGGCGATGCTGGCGACGCGGCTGACCGCGAACAACCCCCGCGAGCTGAGCCGCGACGCGGTGCTCGAAATCCTCCGTCGAGGCCACGCCGCCGACCGCGACTGGTGGGGCGAGTGACCGGCCGACCCGTCGCGATCGTCGGCTCGGGCGCGATCGGCGTCGCGTTCGCGGTGCTGTTCGCCCGGGCCGGCCGCACCGCCGAGGTGTTCGACATCGACGACGCCGCGCTGGACCGCGGCCGCGCGGACGTCGAGGCGCGGCTGCGGCTGCTCGCGGACGCCGGCCTCCTCGCCGAGGATCCTGCCGTCGTCGCGGCGCGGATCGGATGGCACACGGATGCCGCGGCGGCCGCGCACGACGCCGAGCTCGTGCAGGAGTGCGCCCCCGAACGCGCGGACCTCAAGCGCGAGGTCCTCGCGCGGTTCGCGGCGGTCGCGCCCGCGGATGCCGTGCTCGCGAGCTCGACGTCGGCGATCCAGCCCTCCGTCCTGGCCGAGGGGCTCGCGCCCGAGGTCGCCGCCCGGCTGGTCGTCGGACACCCCGGCAACCCGCCGTATCTGCTGCCGGTGATCGAGGTCGTGCCGTCGCCGGTCACGGCATCCCCGACCGTCGATCGCGCTGCCGGGATCTACCGCTCCGTGGGGCTGCGTCCGGTCGTACTGCGTCGCGAGATCGAGGGCTTCGTCTTCAACCGGCTGCAGGGCGCGCTGCTCCGCGAGGCGTACTGCCTGGTGCGGGACGGGATCGTGGACGCCGCCGACGTCGACGAGGTCGTCCGCAGCGGTCTCGGCCGACGGTGGAGCATCATCGGCCCGTTCGAGACGAGCGACCTCAACGTGCGCGGCGGCATCGCCGCCCACGCCGAACGCATGGGGGAGTCGTACGCCCGCATGGGTGCCGAGCGCGGCCAGCACGACCCCTGGACCCCCGAGCTCGTCGCCCGCGTCGCCGCCGAGCGTCGCGCGGCGCTGCCGCTCGAAGACTGGGACGCGCGCGTGCGGTGGCGCGACGCCCGCCTCATGGCGCTGACCCCGCTCTGGGACTCGGCCGACTGAGGCGGGCGGTTATCCCGCACATCGGCCGGGAACGCAATCCCTCCGTGCGCGAACCGGCCCGGTGGGAGCCTGGTGCCCCCGAACACCAGAAAGGACTGGGACGATGTCCGACACCACCGCATCCACCGACCCGTTCGCCAACTCCTCCGGCCCCGAGGGGCACTCGATCACCGACTGGACCGACCTCGGTCGGGAGATGTGGTCGTACCTCACCGGCCGCGGCGCCGCGGTCAACTACTCGTTCGTCGACATGACGGTCGAGGTTCCGCGCGACATCGGTCCGGACGCGCCCCGGGCGACGTGGAAGCTCAACGGCACCCTGCGCGTCACCACCAGCGACGACACCGCGCCGGGCTCCGACCCGTACCGCGGCAACTGAGGGCGGGCGCCGTCATGGTGCGCCTCGACATCGACCTCGCCTTCTCGGAGGAGGAGGCGGGGACGGATGCCACCCTCCCGCCGTTCGAGGGCACGATCACCGCCGCGGGCTCCGAGGTGCGGATCACCCTGAGCGATCCGTCGCGGCTGCCCGGCAACGGCCGTCGCACGCTCGCCGAGCTGTCGACGGTCGCCGACGCCCTGGCTGCGCGCGGGATCTCGGTGCGCGTGGAAGGACCGGACGGTCCGATCCTGCAGCTCGGTGACGTCAAGAGCAGCCTGCTGCAACGGGTCGTCACGGGTTCCCCGCACATCCGGCTCGGCTCCGTCGCCGCGCTCGCGCCCCTGCTCACGCGACGCAAGGACGGGCAGGCGCTGGCATTCCCCGTCCCGCCGGGCACCCCGCTCCCTCTCGTGCCGACCGTCAACCGCTCCGTCCGACGCCGCATCACCACGACGCACTACACCCCGGGCTCCGGACGCCCTCGGCTCATCTTCGCGATCGGCGATGGGTCGTGGGACGGATCGCGTCCCCGCGAGTTCGACCTGCTGCCCACGAAGACCGTGATCGGGTCCGGCGACGGGGCCGACCTGCGGCTCCCCGGCCTCGCCCCCATCCACGCCGAGATCCGGCACGAAGGCGACGACGAGTACGTCCTCTACGGGTTCGACGTCGTCGGCGGCGGCGGTGCCGCGCCGGAGGGGCGTCGCGGAGACGGGCGCATCCTGCGCACGGGCGCGCGGATCGAGCTGGGCGACTGGCGCCTGGCGTACTTCCGCGCCGAGTGGGCCGACCACGGCCGTCCCTACGGCGGTCGTGTGGGCGGCGAGCTCGCGCGTCAGCGCAAGCAACCGCCCCGCGGGGGCACGGGCCCGCTCGCCACGGCATCCGATCCCGACTGAGCCCGCCCCGGAACGCCGAGACTGCATCCGCCCGACAGACCCATTGCAGCCTGCGGGGGGTTTGTCGGGCCCGTGCAGTCTCGGCGTTCTCGGGGACACGGGCCCGACCGGTCCGGCCGCGACCCGCGCTCGGCTTCAGGGCGCCGTCACGCGCCACACGCTCCGTATCGATGCGGCGGCCAGCGTCGCCAGCACGATGAGCGCGGCGCAGGTCCAGAGCACGGGGGTCGTCCCGACCGCGTGGGCCACAGGACCGACGACCGCTTCGCCCAGGGGCACGGCGACGAACGACCCGACCATGTCGTAGGAGTACACGCGCGAGAGCGCGTCGCGCGGGATGTGCGACTGCAGCGACTGGTCCCAGGCGATCGCGAAGAGCTCGGTCGCGAAGCCGCCGAGCGCGAACCCGATGATGAGTACCGCGACCACGGGTGCGGCCGCCCGCGTCGCGACCGGCACCGCCGCGAACGCCATCGCGGCGACGCCGATCCCGAGTGCGCGGCGGGGCCGCCAGCGCAGCGCGACCACCGCTCCCAGCGCGAAGCCCAGGGTCTGCGCCCCGATGACGAACCCCCACGCCGAGCGCCCCACCGTCTGGTCCGCGACCACGGGCCCGAGCACGGCGACGGCGCCGGTGAACGCCGCGTTCAGCACGGCGAACTGCAGCACGACGATCCAGACCCAGGATCGACTCGTGAACTCGCGCCACCCCTCGCGCAGGTCCGCGATCACCGACGCACGCGGGACCTTGGCCCGCTCCGGCAGGCGCAGCCGCGAGAAGAACACGGCCGCGGCCGCGAAGGCGGCGGCATCCACGGCCAGACCCCAGCCCGGCCCGACCGCGGCGATCAGGATGCCACCCGCCGAGGCTCCGAGGATCGTGCCGGCGTTCAGCCCGAGGCGCAGCAGCGCGTTGGCCGGGCGCAGCTGCTCCGGAGGAACGGTGTCGGGTACGAGTGCGGCGGACGCGGGCAGGCTCACGCCGGCGACCGCGCCGTTCAGGATGCTCAACACGACCAGTGCCGGCACGGTCGCCGATCCGGTGACGACGAGGGCGGCGACGCCGCCTTGCGTGAGTGCCGCCGCGACCGACGTCCCGACCAGCAGGAGATTCCGGGGGAGGCGGTCGGCGAGGACGCCCCCGAAGAGGAGGACGGCGACGTTCGTGATCGAGCGCGCCGCGACGACGAGCCCCAGGTCGGCGGCGGAGCCCGTGAGGTCGAGCACGGCGAAGGCGAGGGCGATCGGGGCGACGGCGTTGCCGACGATGCTCGTCGTCCGCGCCGCGAGGAGCCACCGGAAGGCCGCATGGCGGAGCGGTCCCGGCCCGGTCACGGGCGCTCCAGGCGGAAGAGGGCGGCCGTCATCGAGACCGGCTGCGTCCCGGGGGTGCGCGGCGGCCGGGCGGCGGCGTGCAGCAGAGCCGACGCCTCGGCGACGTGATGCACCACCCGCCGCCACACTTCCGGATCGACCCACAGCTCGGCGTCGGTCGTGACGCCGGGGCCGTCGGCGCGCCGCCGTTCGCGGCGCCGCAGCTCGTCGATGACCGCCTCGGTGTACGACGCCGCGTCTTCGGCGGGTACGCGCGTGGTCGGGGGAGCGTCGGGGTCGATCCGGCGCGAGGAGGACTCGTGGCGGTAGCGTTTGGCATCCCCGCCGCGCAACCGCACGGTCTCGACGACGCGGATGAGGCCCACCCGCTCCAGCACGCGGAGGTGGTAGCTGGCCGCGGCCTGGGAGACGCCGAGCTCTCGCCCGACCTCGGCGGCGCTCATGGCCGCTCCGGTCAGCAGCGACAGCATCCGGAGGCGGAGCGGGTGCGCGGTGGCGCGCAGCTCATCGATGCGGGACATCCCCCGATGCTCGCGCGCTCGCGGCCGACCGTCAAATGTCTCTTTGGGGGTCGTCGGGCCCGGAACCGCGAGACTGCATCTACCTGACAACTCCACTGCAGGTTGCAGTGGAGTCGTCGGCGGGATGCAGTCTCGGCACCGAGGCGCGCCGACACCGCGGCGACGACGTCGGGCCCGGTCCTCAGGACGTGAAGACGATGGTGTGGTTGCCGTGGCGGATGATGCGGTCCTCGGCGTGCCAGAGCACCGCGCGCGAGAGCACCTGGCGCTCGACGTCGGCGCCGCGGCGGGCGAGCTCGGCGGCGGAGTCGGCGTGGGTCACCCGGACGGTGTCCTGCTCGATGATCGGACCCTCGTCGAGGTCGCCGGTGACGTAGTGCGAGGTCGCGCCGATGAGCTTGACGCCGCGTTCCTTGGCCTTTTTGTAGGGCTCCGCGCCGATGAAGGCGGGCAGGAACGAGTGGTGGATGTTGATCACCGGCACCCCGATCTTCTCGAGGAACTCCGGCGAGAGGATCTGCATGTAGCGCGCGAGCACGACGAAGTCGACGTTGCCGACCAGGAGCTCGAGGATGCGCGCCTCGGAGGCCGACTTGTCGGGGCCGGGGGTCGAGGGCACGTGGAAGAACGGCACGCCGAACGACCGGACGTCGTCGGCGGAGGTCGTGTGGTTGGACACGACCATCGGGATGCTCACGGGCAGGTCGCCGCGGCGGTGGCGCCACAGCAGGTCGAGGAGGCAGTGGTCCTGCTTCGAGGCGAGGATGGCCATGCGCTTCGGGGTGGCGAGGTCGGTGAGCTTCCACTCCAGCTCGAAGCCGTCGCGGAGCGTCCGGTGGAGGTCGGCCTGGATCTCGGGCAGGGATGCCGCGAGGTCGGGGCGGTGGAACACCACGCGCTGGAAGTACGCCCCGCCGCGCGTGCCGTCGGAGTACTGGTCGAAGGCGACGATGTTGCCGCCCTGGCGGGCGATGAGAGCCGAGACCGCGGCGATGATGCCGGGGGTGTCGCTGCCGTGGACGATGAGGCACGCGTGATCGGGCTGCAGGTGGGGGCTCGCGGAGACCATCGGACCATTCTGCCGTGCCCCGGTGACGGCGGTGACCACGCCCGCCGTCCCTGCCCGCGCCCGCCGTCCCTGCTCGCTGACTTCGGTCTTGTGTACGCTCGCGCTCGGCTTTCGCGGACGTGTCTCCGAAGTCAGCGATCGGGCTTCCCCGTGGAGGGCGGACGGAGCATCGACGTCGGAGGCCGCGACTAGCCTGGGAAACGTGATCAGCAGCCTCGAACGCCCCGGGTGGCGGACGTGGACGCTCTGGGGCGTGGGCGTTCTCGCGTACGTCGTCTCGATCGTCAACCGCACGTCCCTGTCGGCGGTGGGGGTGGATGCCGCGACCCGCTTCCACGCGGACGCCTCGGCGCTGTCGCTGTTCGCGGTGATCCAGCTGTTCGTCTACGGCGCGATGCAGATCCCCGTCGGCCTGCTGCTCGACCGCTACGGCGCGCGACCGATGATCGCCATCGGCATGCTGCTGATGGCGGCGGGCCAACTGGTGATGGCGTTCGCGGACGCGGTGGGGATCGGCATCCTGGCCCGTGTCCTGATCGGTGCGGGCGACGCGATGATCTTCCCCAGCGTCCTGCGCGTGATCGCGACGTGGTTCCCGGCGCAGCGGGCGCCGGTGCTCGTGCAGTTGACCGGCATCATCGGCCAGCTCGGGCAGATCGTGGCGGTCGTCCCCCTCGCCGCTCTCCTGCACGCGACGAGTTGGAGCGTCGCGTTCGGCAGCGTCGCGGGGCTGGGTGTGCTGTTCGCGGTGCTGACGTACGCGATCATCCGCAACCGCCCGCCCGAGCGGCGGGATGACGCGGTCGACACGTCCGTCGACACGCAGACCGGCACGATCCGCGTCGTCACCTCGGCGGCCGATCTGCGGCAGGGCTTCCGCGAATCGTGGGCCCACCCGGGAACGCGTCTGGGGTTCTGGTCGCATTTCGCCACGCCCTTCGCCGGCACGGCGTTCATGCTGTTGTGGGGATTCCCCTTCCTCACCGCCGGGGAGGGGCTGCCGCCGGCGACCGCATCGGCGATCATGACGCTGTTCGTGTTCTTCGGCATCCTGTGCGGTCCGGTGATCGGTGCGTTGTCGAGCCGGCATCCGCGCCGGCGCTCGCGCTGGCTGGTGCTGCCCACGGTCGTGTTCCAGGCGCTCGCCTGGATCGCGGTGGCCGCGTGGCCGGGGCCCGCCCCGCTGTGGCTGCTGATCGTGCTGATGTTCGCGCTCGCGACCGGCGGCCCGGCGTCGATGATCGCCTTCGACCACGCCCGCACGTTCACGCCGAGCCATCGCCTGAGCACGGCGACCGGCATCGTGAACGGCGGCGGCTTCCTCGCGGCGTTGCTGGCGATCCTCTTCATCGGCATCGCGATGGACGTCCAGGGCGCCGGCACCCCCGACACCTACTCCCTGGATGCCTTCCGCCTGGCGTTCCTCACGCAGGTGCCGCTGTGGCTGGTCGGGGGCATCGCGATCGTCGTCGAGCGCGCCCGCACGATCCGTCACGTCGGCGGTGAGCTGCCGCGCTGATCGGGTGGTGCCGCGTCGTGTCGGCCGGCGGGGCGGCCGGGATCAGCCCTGGCCCGTGAGGCGGCCCCACAGGTCGCCGATGATCGGCGCGAGGTCGGACGCGCGGTCCGCCGAGCCGGTGACCACGGCGATGAGCGGGAACGCCGTCACGGCCAGCGCGACCACGACGGCCAGGACGGTCCACGCGATCGCGGTCGCGGTGCGCCGACGGGTGAGGGCCGCGAACAGCAGGCCGGCGCAGACGACGACCCCGAGCAGGCTCACCAGCGTCACACTCAGCCCGGGGAAGGGGACGAGGCCGACCGTGGATGCCGTGGCCCCGGCGAGGAATCCGACGAGCGGCAGGAACAGTCCCGCGGCGACGAGCACGACGAGCACGACTCCGATCCCCGTCGTCACGAGGACTCCGCGCGGTCGGCGGGCGGTCGTGGCGCGTCCGGCTCTCATCGTCTCGTCCTCTCATCCGGGCCCGGGCGATCCGGGCTTCACGGATAGGACGGTCCGTGGCGGCGCTTCGTCACGCCGCGGCGGGATCCCGCCTGGCTGGAGGTGCGGCGCGGCCGCGCGCGGCGGGTGCCAGACTCGACGCATGAGCACGACCGGCATCGACATCCGCCCGCTCGACACCCTCGAGGCCATCGTCGCCGGGGCGCAGCTGTTCGACGACGTGTGGGTGGGTGACCGCGCGACGATGCCGTCGAACATCCTGCGGGCGCTCGAACACTCCGGCAACTACGTCGTCGGGCTGTACGACGGCGACCGGATGATCGGGGCGTCCGCGGCGTTCTTCGGCCCGCCCGCGGAGCGGACGATGCACTCGCATATCACCGGCATCCTGCCCGGATACCAGGGGCGCGGGCTCGGCCGCCAGCTCAAGGCGCACCAGCGCGAATGGGCGCTCGAGCGGGGGATCGGCCGCATCACCTGGACGTTCGACCCGCTGATCCGCCGCAACGCCCACTTCAACCTCGCCGTCCTCGGCGCGAGCGCCACCGAATACCTGGTGAACCAGTACGGCGAGATGCCCGACGACGTGAACCGCGGCGACGAATCCGACCGGCTCATGGTGTCGTGGGCGGTGGCCGAGCCGCCCGCCCCCACGCCCGCCGACGAGGCCGTGCGCGCGATCGTCGAGATCCCCGACGACGTCGAGGCGCTCCGTCGCACCGACCCGGCGGCCGCCGCTGAGTGGCGGTACCGGGTGCGCGAGGAGCTGCGGGGGCACCTGGCATCCGGTCTTCGTATCGGCGGTGTCGACGCGCGCGGCTACCTGCTCGTCTGAGTCAGTCGCCCGAGACGGGCACGTCCTCCTCCGCCGCGGGGTCGCCGGGACCGGGGCCGGGGCGCACGGCCGCGTCGTCGCGCACGTCGATGCGGGTGACACCGTCGTGCTGCGTGACGTCGATGCGCGGAGCCGCGTCGGCCTCCGTCGCCTTCGGTGCGCTCGTCAGCTGGTCGTGACGGTTCTCCTCGAAGCTCTTCTCGTCGCTCATCGCGTCACTCCTTTCCGGCCGAACGCCACGCGTCCGACTCCATGTGCGACCCCGCCTGCGGGCCCATCTGCAGCATCCCGCCATCCACGACCCAGCTCGCGCCGGTGACGTACGAGCCCGACGGCGACGCGAGGAACCGGATCACGTCGGCGATCTCGTTCGGCTTGCCGGGGCGACCGAGCGGGATCCCAGGACGGTGGATGCGGTCGGCATCCTCGGGGTCCATGTCGTTGATGGGAGTGGCGATCTCGCCCGGCGCGACGGCATTCGCGGTGATGCCGTACTGCCCGAGCTCGAGCGCCATCGTCTTGATGAGTCCGCCGAGCCCGTGCTTCGCCGCGACGTAGGGGGCGGAGCCGACGCGCGGCTGGTGCTCGTGCACGCTCGACACGGCGATGAGCCGTCCCCCGTTGCCGGCCGCCACCATGCGCTTCGCGGCGGTGTGCAGCGCGAGGAAGGCGCCGTCGAGGTTCAGCGCGACGTCGGTGCGCCACGTCTTCATGTCGAGGTCGAGGAAGCTGCCGCCGATTCCGCCGCCGGCGTTGTTGACGAACACGTCGAGGCCGCCGAGTTCGTCGGCGAGGGAGTTCACGGCATCCGGGATCGCGTCGAAGTCGGTGGCGTCGAACTGCGCCACGACCGCGCGGGCGCCGCGCTCGCGGACGGCGGTGGCGACCTTCTGCGCGCCGTCTTCGTCGCTGTTGTAGGTGATGGCGACGTCGATGCCGGCGGCGGCGAAGGCGAGCGCGGTGGCCGCGCCGATGCCCGAGTCCGAGCCGGTGACGATCGCGTGGCGGGGAGAGAAGTCGGTCATGCCGCGACGGTACGCGCGGGCACGGCGGCGGCGAGCGCCCTTGCCAGGCCCGTGTGGGCGCGTTACGGTCGCGCGCCGACGCGGCGGCCCGTGCCGAACTCCGGAGAAACGCGCGTGATCGGGGCGCTGGAGGCCCGAGGTGCGGCCCGAACGTCGAATTCTCCGGAGCTCGGCACGCCGCGGGCGCGCGCCGGGCACGCCGCGGGCGCACGCCGGGCACGCCGCGGGCGCGCGCCGGGGACGCCGCCGGATACCCTGCCCTCATGCCGCCCCGCACCCCCGCCGCCCCCGTGACCCTGGATGCCGTCGAGCTGCGGATCCTGCACATGCCGCTGGTCTCGCCGTTCACGACGTCGTTCGGCACCGAGACGGTGCGCGAGGTCATCGTCGTCCGCGCCGAGACGTCCGACGGCGTGGGGTGGGGCGAGGTGGTGACGCAGGCGGAGCCGTTCTACTCCAGCGAGTACACGCAGGGCGCGTGGGACGTCCTCACCCGTTTTCTCGCGCCGGCCCTCCTCGAACGCCGCGCGGTCGCGCCCGAGGAGGTCGCCGGCATCCTGGCCCCGGTCGTCGGGCATCGCATGGCCAAGGCCGGACTCGAACTCGCGGTGATCGACGCCGCGCTCCGCGCCGACGGCCGCAGCTTCGGGCAGTACCTCGGCGCCGAGAAGGACCGCGTGCCCTCGGGTGTCTCGGTGGGGATCCAGCGCGATCCCGCCGCCCTCGTCGACACCGTCGGCGGCTACCTCGACGAGGGCTACGTCCGCATCAAGATCAAGATCAAGCCGGGGCGCGACATCGACGACACCGCCGCCGTGCGGGCGGCTTTCGGCGGCATCCCTCTGCAAGTGGATGCCAACTCCGCCTACACCCTCGCGGATGCCGACACGCTCCAGGGGCTCGACGCCTTCGACCTGCTCCTCATCGAGCAGCCGCTGCAGGAGGACGACATCGTCGACCACGCGACGCTCGCCCGGCGTCTCACGACGCCGGTGTGCCTGGACGAGTCGATCGTGTCCGACAAGGCCGCGGCCGATGCCCTGCAGCTCGGTGCCGCGGCGATCATCAACATCAAGGCCGGACGCGTCGGCGGCTACCTCGAGGCGCTGGCGATCCACGACCGGTGCCGCGCCGCCGGGGTCCCCGTGTGGTGCGGCGGCATGCTCGAGACGGGCATCGGGCGGGCCGCGAACGCCGCGCTCGCTGCTCTCCCCGGGTTCCTGCTGCCCGGCGACATCTCGGCATCCGCGCGCTTCTACGACCGCGACATCGTGACGGCGCCCGCCGTGCTGGAGGACGGACACGTGCGCGTGCCCACCGACCCGGGCCTGGGCGTCGAGATCGACGAGACGGCGCTCGACGCCTTCACCGTGCACCGCGAGCGGATCACGCGATGAACGAGACGTCCGGCCGCGACGTCCCGTGGGGGCGTCCGCCCGTCGCCGGCATCCCCCTGCCGCCCTTCGCGGATGCCGCGGCCCACCGCTCGTACGTGCGGTCGCTGCAGACGTTCCTGCTGCTCCTCGACGGGGCCGGACCCGCCGCGACGACCATCGCGCTCGCCGCCGCGCTCGACGCGGAGCTGCCTCGGCGCGGTGCCGAGACGTCGTCGGTCCTGTCGCCGCTCGCGCTGGGCGTGAGCCTGTCGACGTTCTTCCCGGCGCCGTGGACGCCGGAGGCCCTCGCCCGGGCGCTGAACGGCGGGGGCTACGGAACGCCCACCGGCGGTCGGGGCCGCTGGGCATGGGGCGGCGACCCCGATTACGCGGCGACCGAGACGCGCGGGGGATGGCAGATCCGTCGGCACGAACGCGGTGCGGTCGAGACCGCGACGCTGGCCCATCGCGACGACCTGGTGCTGCTGTGGATGGACATGTTCCGCAACCGCTTCCCGTACCCGATCGCGCACACGCCCGCCGCGGACGCCGCGACCCCCGAAGCCCTCGCGGAGGCTGCTCGCGCGACCGTCGCCGCGCACGACGCGAATGTCGCCATGCCGTACCTCGAGAACTGGCGCACCGAGCGCGACAGGGCGATGTCGGGCGGTCAGGGTGAGGCCGGTCCGCTTCGATAAACTGGATGCCGCGCACTCGCGCTCGCACCCACAGCTTTCCCGACCATTGGAGCCACCGTGGCCGAACAGTCCCGCCTCGACAAGGTCATCTCGCTCGCCCGCCACCGCGGGTTCGTGTTCCAGGCCGGTGAGATCTACGGCGGTTCCCGTTCGGCCTGGGACTACGGCCCCCTCGGCACCGAGCTGAAGGAGAACATCCGTCGTCAGTGGTGGCAGACGTTCGTGCGCGGCCGCGGCGACATGGTGGGGCTCGACTCGAGCATCATCCTGCCCAAGCGCGTGTGGGAGGCGTCGGGTCACGTCGCGACCTTCACCGACCCGCTGGTCGAATGCCTCCACTGCCACAAGCGCTTCCGCGCCGACAACCTCATCGAGGACTTCGAGGCGCGCAAGGGCCGTAAGGCCGAGAACGGCCTCGCCGACATCCCGTGCCCGAACTGCGGCACGAAGGGCCAGTACACCGAGCCGAAGGCGTTCTCCGGCCTGGTCAAGACGTACCTCGGCGTCGTCGACGACGAGTCGGGCCTGTACTTCCTGCGCCCCGAGACCGCGCAGGGCATCTTCGTGAACTTCTCGAACGTGCTCACGGCATCCCGTCGCAAGCCCCCGTTCGGCGTCGGCCAGGTGGGCAAGGCGTTCCGCAACGAGATCACCCCCGGAAACTTCATCTTCCGCACGCGCGAGTTCGAGCAGATGGAGATCGAGTACTTCACGCCCCCGGCCGAGGCGCAGGAGTGGTTCGAGCACTGGGTCGAAGCGTGCTGGAACTGGTTCGTCGACCTCGGCATCGACCCCGTCAACATGAAGCGATTCGACGTCCCCGAAGACGACCGCGCGCACTACTCCGCCGGGACGATCGACGTCGAGTACCGCTTCGGCTTCCCGGGCAAGGAGTGGGGCGAGCTCATGGGCGTCGCCAACCGCACCGACTACGACCTGAAGAGCCACTCGGATGCCTCGGGCTCGAGCCTGACGTACTTCGACCAGGCCTCGGGTGAGAAGTACACCCCGTACGTGATCGAGCCCTCGTTCGGTCTGACGCGCGCCATGATGGCGTTCCTCGTCGACGCGTACCGCGAGGAGGACGTGCCCAACGCCAAGGGCGGCACCGACACCCGCACGGTCCTGAAGCTCGACCCGCGCCTCGCACCCGTGAAGGCCGCCGTTCTCCCGCTGTCGCGCAACGAGCGTCTATCGCCGCTCGCCCGCGAGGTCGCCGACACGCTGCGCGCGGCCGGCTGGAACATCGACTTCGACGACGCCGGCGCGATCGGCCGCCGTTACCGCCGCCAGGACGAGATCGGCACGCCCTACTGCGTCACGATCGACTTCGACTCGCTCGACGACAACGCCGTGACCGTCCGCGACCGCGACACGATGGGCCAGGAGCGCATCCCGCTCGACGGCCTGCACGCGTACCTCGCGGAGCGCCTGCGCGGGGCCTGACCCGAGCGCGGTCCACGGCCCGGTGCCCCGGTGCCCGCGCCCCGCGAGACTGCATCCGCCTGACATCTCCATTGCAGCCTGCAGTGGCTTTGTCGGCGGGTTGCAGTCTCGGCGATGGGGATGCCGTGGCGCCGCCCCGCAGCCCGGGTCGGTCCCGTGACAGCGCCGTGACAGCACCACCCCCGCCGTGACAGCGGCACGACAGAGCGCCCGGCGCATCCTGTCGTCATGACCACCTCATCCACCCGCGTTCCCGCGGTGCGAGCCGAAGGGCTCGTCAAGACGTTCGGCTCGAACAGGGCCGTCGACGGCGTCGATCTCGTCGTCGAAGCCGGGACCGTCTACGGCGTTCTCGGCCCCAACGGTGCCGGCAAGACCACCACGATCAGCATGCTGACGACGCTGCTGCGTCCCGACGGCGGGCGGGCCGAGATCTTCGGCCACGACGTCGTGAAGGACGCGCACATCGTGCGGCAGCTCATCGGCCTCACCGGGCAGTTCGCCTCGGTCGACGAGAAGCTCTCGGCCACCGAGAACCTCATCATCTTCGCGCGCCTGCTCGGGCTCTCGAGGGTCGACGCCCGCCGCAAGTCCACCGAGCTCCTCGAGGAGTTCGGTCTGACCGAAGCCGCTTCCCGGCCGCTCGCGAAGTTCTCCGGCGGCATGCGCCGTCGCCTCGACCTCGCGGCATCCCTCATCGCCCAACCGCCGCTCATCTTCCTCGACGAGCCGACCACGGGCCTCGACCCCCGCACCCGCGGCCAGATGTGGGACACGATCCGCCGCCTGGTCGCGACCGGCTCCACGGTCGTGCTCACTACGCAGTACCTCGACGAGGCCGATCAGCTCGCCGACCGCATCGCCGTCATCGACCGCGGACGCGTCGTCGCCGAGGGCACGGCGCTCGAGCTCAAGGCATCCGTCGGTCAGGCGTCGCTCGTGCTGCGCCTGCAGCCGGGCTCCGATCTCGAGGTCGCCCGCGCGACGATCGGAAGAGTCCTGGATGCCACGGCCATCGTGTCTCCGGAGGCGGCGCGCCTCACGGTGCCGATGTCCGACCCCGACGAGGTCACCGATCTGCTGGTGGCGTTCCGCGCCGCGGGTGTGCACCTGAGCGAGTTCAGCGTGCAGCAGCCCACCCTCGACGAGGTGTTCCTCACGCTCACCGGCAGCGGAGTGCCGGCCGACGACGACGCCGCCCGCGAGAGCGCCGCCGACCTGGAAGGAGTCCGCGCATGACCGCGATCACCGTTCCCCGCGACCTGCCTCGCACCGCGGGACTCGGTCAGACGTTCCGCAACACCCTGACGATGGCCTGGCGCGGTCTGTTGAAGATCCGCCGCACGCCCGAGCAGCTCATCGACGTCATGGTGCAGCCGATCCTCTTCACCCTGATGTTCACGTACATCTTCGGCGGCGCGATCGCCGGCGATGTCGCCAGCTATCTGCCGATCATCATCCCCGGCATCCTGGTGCAGACCGTGATCACGACCTCGGTCGTCACCGGTGTGCAGCTGCGCGAGGACATGGACAAGGGGGTGTTCGACCGGTTCCGGTCGCTGCCGATCGCGCGCATCGCGCCGCTGTCGGGGGCGCTCCTGGCCGACACGGTGCGGTACGCGATCGCGACGACGCTGACCTTCACGATGGGCTTCATCATGGGCTTCCGACCCGAGGGTGGTCTCGGTGCGGTCGTGCTCGCGGGGCTGCTCGTGATCGTGTGCTCGTGGGCGATCAGCTGGATCTTCGCGTTCTTCGGCGTGATCGCCCGGACCGCGTCGAGCGTGCAGGGCGTCTCGATGCTCATCCTGTTCCCGCTGACGTTCCTGTCGAACGCCTTCGTGCCGGCGAACACCATGCCCTCGTGGCTGCAGTGGTTCGTCGACATCAACCCGGTCTCGCACATCGTCACGGCCGTCCGCGATCTCGTCAACGCGGGCACGATCGGGTCGGACGCGATCATCTCGCTCGTCGGGGCGGCGGTCATCGTGGCGGTGTTCGCGCCGTTGACGGTCCGCGCCTACATGCGGAAGGCCTAGGGCTGGCCGCATCCGATGACCAGGAAGACCGCGAGGTTGCAAACGACGCCCTCCAGGCCCTGCTCGAGGACGCGACCCCCACCGAAGGCAAGATGATCTACCGCACGATCAAGAACCTTCAACGCCCAGCCGCCGTAGACACGCCCGCAATCGCGACGGAAAATAGACCGAGAAGGAAGGTGATCAGATGGCTCGGCATTCCCGCTCGTCCTTCACCGGACGCTTCGTGACATCGCACAAGGGCAGCCTCCAGCGCCGCATCGCGGCAGGCGAGGCCGACCCGATCAGCGATCGCGAGCGCGCACAGCTTCAAGAGATCCGCCAGACCTACATCCGCAGATTCGGCGTCGACCCCGAGGCCCAGACGGTCTCCAAGACCGCCTGACACGCGCTGAGAAGGGACCGTGCCCACGGGGCCGGTCCCTTCCTTCGTTCTCGAGCATCACCACATCAGCTGCTCGCACCGGATACATGCCGATCTTGCGCAAGGGAGAGCACGGTCCAGGGTGCGGCAACGCCGCATCGCGTCGCGACGCGCAGCGCCCTTGACGGTGATCGACCGCGTGCCACGATCCCAGCATCCGGGGGAGGGGTGAATCACTTTCCGGACTCGCTCCCGGGGGCGCGCCCGAAGATGACTTACGGTCCATCTAGACATTTGTCTCATGGAGTCCGTCTTCGTTCTCAAAGGAGAAACGTCATGCCCCGACAGCGTCCGCAACCGCGGCCTTCCCTGATAGGTGAGCGTCCCGCCAGTTCCGACAACGCCCCTCACGCGGGGAGCTCGCCCCGTCGCCGGTCAACGCTGGCTGGTGGGAGCATTTTCGATCCCCCGTTTATGCCAACGGTACACGGGGACATTCCTGTGACCGAAGGTGATGAGGGCCGAGCGCGATAGTCCTCACTTCCGGTTGCTCGTCGAGGGACCGGTGTGCTTGACGTACTCCGCCCAGGTGCATTCCACTGCGAGCTTCATCCCGTCCTCGGGAAAATAGCCGATCAGTTGCCGCTGAGCCGGATCGTCGTGAAACGTCACCGAGCGCAGCAGCTTCCGCCCCTGCACCTCGACCACGCGCACAATCGCGATTCGTCTGCTGCGGTCGAAGACGAACCACACCCCCGGCTCGGGGGAGCGCTGCAGCTGAGACATCGGAGACCAAACCTGTACCACGCGCGGCCCTCACGCCCCGTTGACGGTCATGAGCCGTTGATCCCGCCACCGGCAGCATGGACCACGGCGGCGGCATGATGAGCGAAGACGACATGCAATCGCTCAAGCAGGCCACCGGAACCGACGCCGCCCGGCTGTTCCTCCAGCAGATGATCGAGCACCACCGCGGTGCCATCGACATGGCCCTGGAAGAAGCGACCAACGGCCAGAACAGCGACGCCGTCGCACTCGCCAACACCATCATCGAGGCGCAGACCTCCGAGATCGCCACGATGGAGGAGCTTCTCGCCACTCTCTGATCCCGCCCGGGGTGGGGCGCGGAAAGCCCACCGCGCCCCACCACCTGATCAGCCGAAACGCACCCTGTGGCGCGACTACAACTACCACCGCGCGCCGGTCTCCGGCCCCGCGCCTTGTCCTTCACCACCCTCACCGCAATCGTCGCGCTTGCTCTGTGGGCGAGCATTCGGGTGGCCCACTGATCCGGCGAGAATGAGCATGGTTCCCAGTTGGATGCAGACGTGACGGACACGGCATTTGACGATATCATCGCTATGTGGCGATGAATAAAGAGGGTGGTCTACTCGATCCTGACGCGACCGCTGTGTACGCGCACCTATTCGACGCGCTTGGGGACCCCACGCGATTGGCGGTTCTCCAGCATCTGGCGTCCGGCGAGCATCGCGTCCGGGATCTCGTCCAGCACCTCGGATTGGCGCAATCAACCGTAAGTAAGCACCTCAGCTTCCTGCGGGACTGCCGACTAGTCACTGTTCGCTCGGAGGGTCGGGCTTCCTGGTTCGATCTTGCGCAACCTGTGGCGACTGCGGCTCTCATTAACGCCGCCGAACTCCTGCTGAGAGACACCGGCACGCGTGTCACGCTATGCGCTCACCTTCATCAGCCTGGTGAAGACTTCGCCCTTGGAACGGACGCGGCCTGATGGGCGCCGGTCACACGCACGCACCGTCTACCGGCGCGGCCGGGCATCCGACCGACCATCGGGCGCGTCTCTGGATTGCGTTTGCAATCACCGCGGCAATCGCCGTGACTCAAGCGGTTGGATCCTTCTTTACCGGCAGTCTTGCCCTCCTCACGGACACGGCCCACGCACTCACTGACGCATCCGGACTTCTCGTTGCACTCATCGCCGCGACGCTGGTGCTGCGGCCGGCTAGTGCGCGACGCACGTGGGGGTTCCGTCGCATCGAAGTTATCGCTGCCTTCGGGCAAGCGGCTCTGTTGATGGCGGTAGGGGGTTACACAGCCATCGAGGGGGTACGCCGGCTCTTCGAGCCCCCGGAGGTGCCAGCTGCGGAACTGCTGGGTTTTGGAGTCGTTGGGTTAGTCGCGAACGTCATCGCCATCTTCGTGCTGTCTTCCAGTCGCGGAGCTAACTTCAACATGCGGGCAGCGTATCTGGAAGTGCTGAATGACGCGCTGGGATCACTGGGGGTTATCGTCGCGGCTGTCGTCATCTGGACGACGGGTTTCTTTCAAGCGGACGCCATCGCCGGTCTTTTCATCGCCGCTCTCATCGTGCCGCGTGCGTTCAAGTTGCTACGCGAGACGTCGTCGGTGTTGATGGAGTTCACCCCCGACGGTTTGGACTTGGACGATGTGAGATCTCACATTCTCCAACTCGACCACGTCATAGACGTCCATGACCTACACGCCTCGACAGTCGCCACCGGCCTGCCGACAATCAGCGCGCATGTCGTGGTTGAAGACGAATGCTTCACGGACGGACACGCAGCCGCTGTCCTTAAGGACGTCAGAGCATGTGTGGCTCAACACTTCGAGGTGTCCGTGCTGCACTCCACCTTCCAGATTGAGACAGCCGACCTGCAAGATTCGGAACCCGGGGATGTCCGTCACGCTTAATCGCGGGCGCCGAACCGCTCGAACGGGCGTGTTCGCAGCCCGATCGCATATCGGCACACCGTCGGCCGTTCCCAGCCATTCGCCCAGAACCTCTCCGTACACTGGCTGCTGATGTATACCGACGCTCACGCCCGGCGCTCAGCGCTGGCGAAAGAGCACGGAGCGATAACGCGACTCATTACCATCATCGCCCTCGGGGCCCTCCTGCTGCTCGGAGTCGTGGCCCTCAACCATGGCGACAACGCCCCGGTAAGCGGTGTGGTCGCGACGGCATCTGACACTGCGCCGCACGACCCGGCCGCACCCGTCGCTACCTCTATCGTCGAGGCGAGCGTGTACGACGTATCGCCCGGAATGGCGCTGTGCGTTCTCGGCGTCGTCTGCGGATTCGTGCTGTACCTCGTTGTTCATCTCCTGGTGCGCCGCGGACCGGCTGGGATCACACTCGTCTGGCGCGCCCTCCCGCCGTCTTTGATCCACCCGGTGTCCGGCAGGCCTGAGGGCCACGCCCTCACAATCGCGCAACTGGGTATCTCTAGAACCTGACATCGGCACGTCGCCCCCGCGGCGACACTCATCCCGGGCAACCCGGGCTTTTCTTGTGCCGTCAAGTGTTGGAGTACCCATGAAAATCAACTGGAAGGCGACGGTCATTACCGCCGCCGTCGCCGTCGCGGTCGTCGCGGGGGCTGTCATCTATGTCCTAGTCGATCAGAACAACACCCGCGTTGCCGCCGAGGAACGGGGAGGAGGGTCGATAGCGGTTGTTAGAGACGACTCCCACGTCCTCGACGACGCCGGCGACGGCGCCATCACCATCGTGGAGTTCTTGGACTTCGAGTGCGAAGCCTGCGGCGCCTACTACCCCGTCGTCGAAGAGCTTCGTGTGAAGTATGAGGGACAGATCAACTACGTCGTTCGCTACTTCCCCCTTCCCGGCCACATCAACTCCGAAAACTCAGCGGTCGCTGCGGAGGCCGCGGCAGCCCAGGGACGCTTCGAAGACATGTACAACCGTCTCTTTGAGACGCAAGCACAGTGGGGGGAGTCTCAGCAAAGCCAAGCGGAGCTGTTCCGCTCGTACGCGACCGAGTTGGGCTTGGATATGACGGCCTACGACGAAGCTGTCGCCGACCCTGCCACTCTCGAGCGCGTTCGATCCGACCTCGACGACGGACGCGCCCTCGGCGTGGACCGAACCCCTACGTTCTTCGTCGACGGCGAACCTCTTGTCATTGAACGATGGAACGACCTTGAAAGTGCCATCACCACCCGCTTGGACGGCACCCCCTAGTGGCGGGCCTGTCACACCGACGAGTCATCATCGTGGGCGCAGGGCAGGCTGGATTGGCAACTGCAGCGGCACTGATCGCTCGCGGCATGGAACCGCAGCGTGACTTCGTGGTCATCGACAGTTCCGCGCGGGGACAACGCACGTGGAGTGCGCGCTGGCCTTCTATGCGGTTGCTCAGCAATGCTGAGCACTCCAGCTTCCCCCGCAGACCACTGGAGGGTGACCCGTATCGGTACCCCACCCCGGGAGACATCGAAGGCTATCTACACAGATTCGAAGCGGAGCTCGGGGTAAACCCCGTCTGGGGTGTCCAGGCCCTCGCCGTGACTCGCCACGGCAACGGCCCAACCCTGCTCTTGAGCACCACGGTTGGCGAAGTGCAGACCCGCAACGTCGTGTGCGCTACCGGCGCCGCAGCACGTCCCCGATTTCCGAAATGGGCCGCGGACGCCGAAGTCGAAGGAGTACAGATGCACACCAACGCCTACAGAACACCCGAGCAGATTCCGCGAGGCCGGGTACTTATTGTCGGCGGTGGTATCGCCGGGACGGAAGTTGCTTCCGACCTCGCGAAGTCGCACGACGTCACTCTGGCGGTCCGCACCCGACGGGCTGAAGCGCATCCGCGGCAATTCCCCACCCAGCCGCGCGTCTCACCGTGGCGGCGCGTGAAGATCGCCCCAGAACCCCTCTACGACGCACTCCGAGATAAAGGCGTCTCCATTCGCGCCGAGACGATTGGGGTGGACGGGGCCAAGTTCGCCTTCGCGGATGGCTACCGGCAGGCCTACCAGTCAGTCGTGTTCGCCACCGGGTACGAAGCGGGCGACGAGTGGTTGCCCACGCAGCCGCAGCTTCAGCGACGCATCCCCACCGCGACGACGCTACCCGGTCTGTTCGTTGCCGGAATCCCCGTGCACAGCCAGGCCAGAGCTAACACCCTTCCCGGGGTATGGACGGACGCGGCTCGTATTGCCCGATTCATCTACGCCCGACCTTGAAAAGACCAATGAGATTCTTCCTCGTATCCAGACCTCGCCATCGCGCAACGCAGGTCACGGTGACGCTGTGCGCCACTGTCGCTCTTAGCGCCGCCCTCATCGTTGCAGGACCCGCCGCGCCGACCTTTGCTGTCGTGGCCCCGGCGCTGAGCTCGGCCATGGATGTCAGCTTCACCACTGCGCCTCTGAGCGTCGAACGTTCAGGAACCACCGTAACGAGCTCCGAGACTCCATCACCTGGGCACCAGACCCATCCTCATTCCACGGCCACCCCACGCGCGGACGGTCGAGGAGTGCCCACCGGCGGTGGCGAGGTCGCTCCCGTGCTGGGAGTCTCCGCGGTGGCGATGATTCTCGGCGGAGCGCTGGTCACGCTTCTGGTCACAGCGCGGCGAACCCGCCACCTCCGGAAGGGCCAAGAAGGTGACCGCTGAGAAGACGCGGCCGTTCGCCGTCGCCTGCATGGTGGCAGCGGCCGCGGTGTTGATAGACCAGTTCAGTAAAGCCATCGCCCTGACTGCGCTTGCCGACGGGAGACGGGTGCCCATTATTGGGGACGCATTCGGTCTGCAACTCGCCTTCAACCCCGGCGCGGTGCTGGGAACGGGCTCGGGCATGACCTGGGTTCTCACCTTGATAGGCGTGGCAGCCGTTGCCGGGCTTTTCGTCCTGGCGGCCCGCGCGCGAACGGTGGGATGGGCGGGTGGTGTGGGGCTATTCCTCGGTGGAGCTGTCGGCAACCTCATCGACCGTTTCATGTCGCCGCCAGGATTCGCAATCGGCCACGTCACCGACTTCCTTGCATACGGGCGTCTGTTCATCGGCAACTTGGCAGACGTCTTCCTCGCCGCTGGAGCGATAGCGGTTGCAGTGATGCTGATGCTCCGCCAACGCGCCCACAGTGGCACCAAGGTCGCGCCTGCCACACCACCCACGTTCGGGGTTCCCCCGGAGGACAAGCAATGAAAAAGACCAAGACGCCATCTCGGTATCAACGAAACGCCCTCGCCCCCGGTCTGATCGCCGCAGCCGCCCTGTTCGTGGCGCCAGCGCTGCTGGACAGCGGCTGGTTCACGCTTGTGCGCTTCATCGTGGCAATCTTGGCGCTCATCGTCGCCTCGTTCGCCTACCAGGAGCGGCAGCTGTGGTGGGTGCCGGTGTTTGCTGTGATCGCGGTGGCATGGAACCCGGTGCTCCCCATCCCCGCTGAAGGTGTTGTCTGGACCGCGGCGCAACCCGCAGCCGCAGTCGTCTTCCTTGTCGCGGGAGCCATCATCAAGAGGGAGCGGGCATGAATCGCAAACTCCTCGCCCTCGGCACGGCGCTCATCATCGTCGGCGTGATGAGCGGTTGCACCGCCACGACCCAAACAACGGACGCCGGCGCGGGCGCATCGTTCTCCGATGGGAATTTCCAAGTGGCCGAGATTGCCCCGTCGGACAGAGGCGAACCCGTTCAGTTCGAAGGCGTCATCGAAACCGGTGAAACCGTCACCAGCGACGACTACCGAGGTGAGGTGCTCGTGGTGAACTTCTGGTACGCCGCCTGCGGACCGTGCATCGTCGAGGCTCCCATGCTCGAGGAGGTCTTTCTGCGCTTCCAGAACGAGGAAGTCGACTTCCTCGGAGTGAACACCTACGACCAAGCTGAGACAGCACTCTCTTTCGCGCGCGAGAACAACGTCACCTATCCCAGCGTCATCGACGTCAATGACGGTCAGGTGAAACTCGCCTTCGCGCAACTCACCCCGATCCAGGCCACACCCACAACGCTCGTAATGGACCGCCAGGGTCGCCTCGCCGCCCGCATCATCGGCCAACTTCCCAGCGCGTCCATCCTGTCCACCATCGTCGCGGACACGCTGGCGGAGAGACCATGAGCGCCGGGGCGCTCGTCGTCGACGGCGCACTCTGGCTTGCCATCCCCCTCGCCCTGGTCGCCGGTCTCATCTCCTTCCTATCGCCCTGTGTCCTACCGCTGGTGCCCGGCTACCTCGGGTACCTCGGCGGTGTGGCCGCCCCTCCCACCTCCACAACCGGAGGAGACGGTGCGACGACGGTCACCACACGCCCGCGGCTCGTAGCAGGCGTCCTGCTCTTCATCGCCGGATTTACTGTGGTCTTCGTCGCCGTGACCGTCTTGGGGGGATTCTTCGGGGTGGCGCTCTCGCGCTACGCCGATCTCCTTACCCGCGTCTTCGGCATTGTGAACATCGTCCTGGGGCTGGTCTTCACAGGCGCAATCCGGCTTGGACAGCGTGGCATGCGTCCGACCCTCCGTCGTCGAGCCGGGCTCGTCGGCGCTCCGCTTCTCGGGTTCTCACTTGGTGTCGGCTGGACACCGTGCATTGGCCCCACACTCGCAGCAATCCTGTCCGTGTCGTGGAACCTTGGTGACCCCGCCCGAGCCGGGCTCCTCGGTCTGTCTTACTCACTCGGCCTCGGAGTGCCCTTCCTCGTACTGGCGCTCGGATGGGGGTGGGCTGCGCGGTCCGTCACAGTCCTCCGCACTCACATCCGCACACTCAACCTCATCGGAGGCGCCGTGCTCATCCTGCTCGGGCTGCTCATGGTGACGGGCGTGTGGACCTCGCTCATGTCACTTCTGCAACAGGTGGTAATCAATGTCCCCCTCCCGCTCTGATACCCGCCACGTCGATTCAGACCCGCGGCGGCCGGCGGACCATCCTGACGGGGCCCCGAACGATCAAGACGGCCCACAGGTAAAGCTGGATGGCAAAGGGTGGCTCCGCTGGACATGGCGCCAGCTCACCAGCATGCGCACCGCGCTCATCCTCCTGCTCTCCCTCGCCCTGGCCGCAGTACCCGGCTCACTGTTTCCTCAACGAGGCGCCGACCCCAACGGCGTCATCCAATGGGAGCGCAACAACCCCGAGTGGTTCCCGTTCCTCGACGCCGTCGGATTGTTCGACGTTTACTACTCGCCCTGGTTCTCGTCCATTTATCTGCTGCTGTTCGTATCCCTCATCGGGTGCGTCATCCCGCGGGCGAAACACCACTACCGCGCTCTCAAAGGACAACCGCCGCGCACACCCATCCGGTTCGCTCGACTCCCCGAACACCTCGAGCGAGCCATCCCCGGCGAGCATCTCACCCCCGCGGCAGCTTTGGATCTTGCCGAAACAGAACTCGCCCGGCGTCGCTATCGCGTCCGCCGCTACGACGGGAAGGGGTGGACCTCCGTTTCGGCCGAACGCGGGTACCTCCGCGAGACCGGCAACCTGCTCTTTCACATCGCCCTGGTCGGCGTGCTCGTCTCCGTCGTCGTCGGCAAGGCGTTCGCCTACACCGGCCAGCGCGTCGTGGTGGAGGGGACAACCTTCGTCAACACCCTCAGCGACTTCTCCTCCTTCGACCCCGGCCGTTTCGCGGACGGATCCAACCTGACGCCGTACTCCCTCACGCTGGACCGTTTCGACGTCACCTACCAGCCAGCAGGCTCCCCTGGCGGTGGGCAAGCGGGCGACTTCGCCGCCAACGTCACGATCAGATCCCCCGGAGCAGACGACCGAACCGAGCGGGTGGTCGTCAACTACCCCATCACTGTAGGGACCGACCGCATCCATCTCCTCGGAAACGGTTACGCGCCTACCCTCACCATCCGTGACGCGGAAGGTCAGATCGTTTATAGCGACTCACTACCCTTCCTCCCGCAAGACTCCAACATGACCTCACTAGGCGTCGTGAAAGTTCCGGATGGCTTGCCGCAGCAGCTCGGGCTGATCGGCTTTTTCTACCCCACACAGGACACCTTGCCCTCAGGTGCCGCCACCTCGATCTACCCCGACGTAATCAACCCCGTCATCACCCTCAACGCATTCGCAGGCGACCTGGGCATCGACGATGGAACCCCCCGTTCCGTCTACGCCCTGGAAGTTGACCAACTCACCCAGCTCACCGGCGGCAACACCGGACAGGAATCCATTGAACTCAGGCCCGGTACCACCGGTGCGCTGCCCAACGGGTGGGGCACCATCACCTGGGAGGAAGCCGACGGTGCTCCGGTGAAACGGTTCGCGTCCCTGCAGATCCAACGCGACCCCAGCAGCGGCTGGGTCCTCGCGTTCTCTGTGCTGGCCTGCGTCGGGCTGTTCACCGGACTTCTCATACCTCGCCGCCGAATCTGGGTGAAAGTCCACCACTCGGCGACCACAACCGACTCGACGATCCACGTGGAGTACGCCGCCCTCGCCCGAGGAGACGACCCGGGGCTTGCCCGCGCGGTCCAGCACCTAGCGGAGGCTCACACAGAAGTGTGTGAGCGGGCGAATACGGCCGCGCAGCCACGATAGGTCCACAGCTATGAACGCCCCCCTCGACCTTGGCGACTACCTGCTGCCCGCAGCGCACCCCTTTACCCTTTTGCCGGGCGCCGCAACGGTGATGGCCACCATCTACCTCCTCGGGGCGCTGCGTCTGTGGCGGCAGCATCGACGGTGGTCGGTGTTGCGCACGGTGAGCTTCGTCTCCGGCTGCGCAGCCCTCGCCGCCGTCACCGGCCTCGCTGTAGAGGACTACGGCAAAGCCCTGCTTTCGGTGTTCATGTTTCAGCAGCTGACATTGATGATGGCCATCCCACCGCTGCTCGTGCTCGGTTCCCCGGGAACCCTTCTGCTGCGTGCCACCCCGCACCGCGGCGTCGGAAAAAGTGTCCTCAAAGTGGCGCACGGCGCGTTGCGGTGGCGAGGGTCAAGATGGGCCCTAAGCCCCTGGGTCGCATTACCCGCCTACCTCGCGGCCTTCTACGGCCTGTACATCGCAGATCTGCTCGATCCCGTCCTAGCCCTCCCCGGCGGTCACACCGCCTTAGAATCGGCGTTCCTGATCAGCGGGATCCTGTTCACCATCCCGGTGCTCTCCACAGATCCACTACCGGTCCGCATGAGCCACGGAGGACGGGCACTCGACCTTTTCGCTGAGGCAGCGTTGCACGCCTTCTTCGGGGTGTTCCTCATGATGGCGACCAGTCTGGTAGTAGGAACATTCGCTGAATCGACCATTGCCCTAGGGATCGACCCCATCGAGGACCAACGCGTAGCCGGCGGTCTTGCATGGTCCTATGGCGAGGCGCCCACACTCATCATGATCCTGATCGTGATGCACCGGTGGTTCCGGCACGACTCCGTTCGTGACGCCGCCGCAAGCAGATGGGCGGACGCGCACGGGGATCCAGAGCTCGACGAGTACAACGAGTACCTGCGCCGTCTAGAGAAAGGCGGGTCCGCATGACAGCACTTCGAGGGGCAACCGGCGCGCTGCGCATGCCCTCTATGTGGACCAGCGGCACGGATTCCTTGCCCGTGACGGCGGCGTTGCCCTTGGCGGCAGCGGCGGGGTTGCTGATGGATGCGGCCACACCGGACCTCGGATGGTGGCCGCTTGCTTTCGTGAGCGTGACGATCCTGCTCGCGGCTCTCCTCGGAAGAGGCACGCTCGCTTCCTTCGTCGTGGGTTGCGTCTTCGGGGCCGTGTTCAACCTTGCCCACCTCGTATGGGTGGCGCAATTCCTCGGACCAGTGCCCTGGTTGGCCCTCAGCGCCCTGCAGACAGTCCTGATCGGTGTCAGCAGCATAACCATCACCCTCACCTACCGTTGGGTGAAGGTACGTAGGCTCGGCGGGGCCTTAGACCTGCTGGGTATCCCCGCGCTGGTAGCAGCCCTGTGGGCCGCGCGGGAAGTACTTGTCGGAATGTGGCCGTACTCGGGCTTCCCCTGGGCACGGGTAGGAATGACGCAAGTGTCGGGACCATTTCCTGAAGTGGCGTCCTGGGTGGGAACGACGGGTGTGACCTTCCTCGTCGTGGGCGTGTGCGCCGCCCTCGTGCAGGCCCTCAGACCGGGGCGTCGCACTCTGCGTGCCGGCGTGCCGGCGCTCGTGGGAGTCCTGCTCATGGCGGTCACACCCCAGTACGCCACCCGGAGTATCGGAACGTTCACCGTCGGGTGGGTCCAAGGCAACGGGCCGGCAGGCTATTTCGACGACCGCAACGAAGGCGACATGCTCCGAGCCCAAGCATCAACATCGAAAACGATTCGGGGCCAGCAGATGGACGTGCTCGCCTGGCCAGAGGGCTCCGTGGACATCGACCCGGCGTCTTCAGAACCCACACGTCGAGTGCTGAGTGAAATCTCCGCCGCGTACGGTGCCCCGCTCCTAATGAACGCCGCAACCACGAGAGGCGAGCAAACGTTCAACTCAACCATGCTGTGGACGACGGACGGTAGCGAGCAGAGCTACGACAAACTCAACCCCGTCCCGTTCGGCGAATACGTGCCCGACCGGTGGCTGTTTGAACGTCTCGCACCTGACCTTGTCAGTCTGATCCAGAGGGAGTACACCCCAGGCAGATCGGCGCCAGTGATGGATATAGGAGGCACCCGCGTCGGGCTGGCGATCTGTTTCGACGTCATCTACGACGACGTGATCTTCGATGCAGCACGGCAAGGCGCGCAGGTCTACATCTTCCAGACAAACAACGCCGACTTCCGCGGAACAGACGAGAACGTGCAGCAGCTCGCCATCGCGCGAATGCGAGCCATCGAAACCGGGCGCGCAGTGGTCAACGTCTCCACCGTGGGAACAAGCCAAGTGATCAACCCCGATGGGTCGACCGAAGAGACCATCGGGGTGGACACGGCCGCTGGCCGAGTGAGCGAGGTGCCGCTACGGGCGGGGATCACGCCGGCGAGCTGGCTCAGCCCCACCATCGAAATTGCAATGGTCGTTGCATCGGCCGGTGTGCTGTTGTGCGTTCGTCTGCGCATCCACGTTCGTGCGCGGAAACGGTGATGAGCTGGACAAACGGCAGACCGCATCGCGCACCCCGCGCGAGCAGCGCACGCTTGGCCTCCGATGCCAGGCTGCCCCGGCTTGGCTGTGACGGCCAGTTCGGATTGGTACCATCGCTGCGATGCCGGTAAGCACGGGACGCGCCCCACTTGGGGCCAGTACCGCCTCCGTCGTGAGAATGAGGATCATCGCCAGCCTCGTCCTAATCTTGATGTGTCTGCTCGCTGTATGGTCAAGCAGCCACTCTGATGCTTCCACGACCTCCGATGCGGCGTCCGCGACCCACACGTGGGAGAGCGATCAAGGTAGTCGAACAGTCCTCGATGAGCCCGCCGGTGACGTTGTCAACAGCCTGACGCAGGCTCTCCCAGCGGCGGCCGTAGCGCTATGCCTGGTAGGCGTGTGTGTGGCGGGAATGCTGCTGGAGCATCGCTTCCGTCTCATGCGGTCGAATCTCAATGTCATCCGCTCACCTCGACGCGATCAGCCTCACGTTTTACGTACCGTCCGCTCACACACCACGACGCTGAGCTTGACCGAACTGTCTCTCTCACGGACCTGACCCGTACCGGGGCTCCGAAAATCACACCTTCTCGGCTGATCTGACGCCAACGAAGTTGTAGTCGAACGCAACTTCCCACCCCTTCGGGCGCGGCCGTACAGGTGCACTCGGAGCGTTTCTGATCCGACGCTCGACGACTGCCGTGGGCGCCCAATCCCCGGGCGCCGCAGTCCCACTGAAAGACGCCATGCACACACTTTTCGCCCCCCGTTCGCCTCGCTGGTTCGCAGCCGCCGGCATTGCCGTGACGGCACTATCCCTGATGTTCGTTCTACCCGGTTCGCCGCCGGCTCGTGCTCACGACGCTTTGGTCCAGTCCTCCCCAGCAGCGGACTCAGTCGTCTCAGCGACGCCCGCTGAGGTGTCAATGACATACAGCGGGGAGGTCTTCGACGCCTCCAGCGCCATCGCGGTCGAAGTGATTGACTCCTCAGGAGCGAACGTTGCACTGACGCCTCCGGTCGTCGCTGACACGACGGTGACCCAGGCAGTGAAGCCAGTCACGTCTCCAGGCGTAGTCACGGTGCGATGGCGCGTGGTCTCCAGCGACGGTCACCCCATCAGCGGTGAGTACGCGTTCACGGTTGACGCTCCCGTAACGCCCACGGCGTCCGCCGAACCGGACCCCTCTGCAACCACGGGTGCCCCCTCCTCATCTGAGCAGAGCCCGGCCATCTCGTCGACACCAGAACAAAGCGCGACAGCAGACGCCGTGGCGGAGGTCGAAGAGCCACGGAGCGGAATCGGTCTTCCGCTGTTAGTGACTGGCGTCGCTGTCGTCATTCTGGGCGCGGCGGCGCTTGTGCTTTTCTCGTCCGGACGGCGTCGACGACAGCAGCAGGTGGGGCAGTGAAGGAACACCGTCAATGAGCAGTGAGATTTGGTCGACACACCAGTCACGCCCTCTAACGCGCAGGGAACGGCGCCACGCTGATGAGTTCAGGATGCGTGAGGCGCGGAGCTCCCACGGTCCTGAGGCCGCGCGCGCAATGCGCGCCCGCCCGCTTGTTGCGAGTGCGTTGGCGCTGGCGCTCATGTGTCCTCTGGCGCTGCCGGCGTACGCGGCCTCACCTGTCACGGACTCCGAGCCGACCTTGCAGCAAGCCGCTGCGGACGACTCACAACAATTCACCGTGTCCTCCGCGCTCCCCGCTTCGCCCCTGGACAGGCAGAGCTACGCAGCGACGTCTCAGGAAGAAATTCATCAGAAAAAGGCGCGAGAGGCTGCGGCGGCCGCGGCCGCCGCAGCACGCGCAGCTCGGCCCGCTACCACCTTCGCTGCTGAACGCGCAGTCCCCGTCCTCGCCGCCGGTAGCGGGGTTGTGCGCTGGCCATTGACCTCGACGTTCAGAGTCACGGACCAATTCGGAGCAAGAGGCGGGGCGCACATGGGCACCGACATGGTGACCGCGGGCGGCACGCCAATCTACGCGTCCGTGGCCGGGACAGTCGATGTCTCGAGCGAGAGCTATGGCGCCTACGGCGTCGCTGTCACCGTTGAGTCCGTCGTCAACGGCCAACGTATCCGGGCCGTCTACCCGCACATGCAGTACAACACCCGGCAGGTCGGCAGCGGCCAGGAAGTGCAGGCGGGCCAACTCCTCGGACTCGTCGGAAGCACAGGCCGCTCCACCGCAAACCACTTGCATTTCGAGGTGTCCGTCAACGACGTCACCGTGGATTCCCTGGCGTGGTTGGAAGCGAATGCTCAGTGACTAAACGCGCCATTACAAAGCGCGGCGGCAGGCGCCGCGCCGCACCGCAGCGAACGGCACTGCAAAAGAAACTCGACGATCGATACGGCCGCACTTCGCTTCCCTGGCGTCGCCGAGCTTTCTGGATCAGTGTTGCTGTGTTCGCGGTGGCTGCCATTGCCTACCTGGTCTGGATCACACTTCAAAATAGCTTGGACGACATCTCCATCGCCGAGACCGGCTACCTCGTCGTCGATGAGCGGGCTGTGACGGTGTCCTTTCAAGCCACCCCTCCCTCCGGCGCACGGTTCGCGTGCGCCATCCAAGCCCTGGACGAGGATTTCGGCGTCGTGGGGTGGCGGGTCGTCGAGTACGCCCCCTTCCCCGAGACCACTCGATCCTTCACCGAGCGCGTTCCGACTCTCGCCCTGGCAACCACCGGCACCGTCAAAGAGTGCTGGACAATCTAAGGATTCCACCCGTGACCGAATCATCCGCCCTCACCCTTGATGGGCTGTCCCTGCTGATGGTGTGGACGGCCATCGGCGTTTACGCGCTCGCCTTTGCGGCGTATGCCATCGACCTTGCCGTGCGCGTGTCTCGCGTCGAGGCGCCCGCTGCGGAACTCGTGACGGTCGGGGACGTGGCTCCACCGGTGGCGCCCCCGGCGGCCGCGGTGCAATTGCAAGTGCCGCCACGTGAGCGCGAACGTCTCGTATGGGCACGTATCGGAACCGCCCTCACCATTTTGGGATTCGCGCTGCAGCTGAGCGGGGATGTCCTCCGAGGCATCGCCGCAGCTCGTGTGCCGTGGGCGAACATGTACGAATTCGCACTCACCGGCACTCTTCTCATCGTCGGCGTGTTCCTTTTCGCCCTTCGGCGGTACGACCTGCGTTTCCTCGGCTCCTTCTTGCTTGGGATGGTCGTCCTTCTTCTGGGTGGTGCGACCTTGGGGTTCTACGTCGAGGTCACCCCTCTGATGGACCCGCTGCGTAGCGTGTGGCTTGTCATCCACGTCTTCGTGGCCTCCCTTGCGACTGCGCTGTTCGCCATCGCGTGCGGCCTGTCCGTGACGCAACTTCTGCAACACCGGCGTGAGAGTCGCCCCTCCGTCAACACGCGGCGGGGCCTGCTTCGAACCCTGCCCACCTCTGAAGATCTGGAAGCCCTGGCTTACCGGTTCGCCATCATTGGCTTCATCTTCTGGACCTTCACCCTGATTGCCGGCGCGATTTGGGCAAACGACTCCTGGGGACGCTTCTGGGGTTTTGATACCAAAGAGGTGTGGACTTTCATCATCTGGGTGCTGTACGCCGGGTACATCCACGCTCGTGCCACCCGTGGATGGCGCGGTAACCGTTCTGCGTGGCTGTCTATCGTGGGGTTCGCTGCGGTGCTGTTCAACTTCACCGCCGTGAACATGTTCTTCAAGGGTCTGCATGCCTATTCGGGGCTGAACTGATGCCTACTTCCGGCGCTAAGCTCGGGCACGCCCACTCGACGGTAAGGGTGGGGGCACCTGGCTCCACGCGGCTTCCGTCTCTGCAACCGCGCCGGTGGAACGTGTACCGCGTGATTGCGCTCATCATCCTCGTCGTCAGCGCAGTCGCTGCCTTGGTGTGCGCTCTCGCAGTCGGCGGTGGCGCTGCCCCCTTGCAACTGGCCGACGCCGGGCCCCTCGCACGGTGGGGGCTGCCAGTGTCAAAGCTCGTCGTGAACATGAGCGCCGCGGGAATGGGAGGGGCGCTCTTTGTCGCCTTGTTCTCGTTGCGCGTCGAACAGCGCGGGTTTGAATTGGCGTTGGATGTTGCTGCGCTATCTGCCGCCATCTTCACCGTGGCATCTGCTGCTACTGGCTTCTTCAGCTTCATGGTCATCTTCAACCCCGCTTTGAATGCCGGTCCCGAATTTGGGTCTCAGCTTGGCCGGTACCTCGTGCAGACCGAGGGGGGACGTGTGTGGTTGATGACGACCATCGCGGGTGCCATTCTCGCGGTGCTCACATTTGCGGTGCGTTCGTGGGGCGGGACAGCAACCGTGGCACTTCTCGCGCTGGCAGCGCTTGTCCCGATGGGAACACAAGGCCATTCAGGTGATGAGGCCTCTCACCAGCAAGCCACGACAGCCATCGTCATACACCTCATCGCCGCAGCGGTCTGGCTCGGTGGTCTGCTGCTGCTGGCGATCATTCGTTCCGTCACTTCCAAGAGTGAGATGGCGACAGTTCTGATGCGGTACTCCACCATCGCCGTTATTGCCTTCGCGCTCGTCGCGTTCTCGGGCACGGTTCGAGCCGCCATCGGCCTAGAAACTCTCGGTGCTCTCGCCTCCCCTTACGGCCTCATCCTCATCGTCAAGGTTGTAGCCCTCACCGCCATCGGTGTTCTGGGGGCGATCTACCGACTGCGTCTACTCCGAAGGATGCGCGCCAACCCCAGCGACGCCAAGACTTTCTGGCTGCTGTTGTGTGCGGAGTTGGGATTGATGGGGATGGCTAGTGGAGCGGCTGCCGCTCTCGCGAGAACACCGCCGCCGATTCTCCCCGAACCTGCAGGCGCGCTCACACCCGCTGAGGTACTCACCGGCGCTCCGCTACCTCCTGAGTGGACTATGTCGCGTTGGTTCACGGCGTGGAGCCCCGACCTGCTGTGGTTAGTTGCCGCCGTGCTCGGACTCATCTTCTACGTGAGCGCTGTGCTGCGGCTAAAGGCGCGTGGGTACCGATGGAACCCCTGGCGGGCGACCGCGTGGGTGGCAGGGACGCTCCTCTTGGTATGGGTCACTAGCGGAGCGTTGGGCGCTTACCGTAGCTACATCTACAGTGCGCACGTTCTTGGGATAGTCATTCTCCTTGTCGGGGTGGTGCCCCTTCTCGCAGCCGGGGCGCCAATCGAGCTCGCCCGCAAGGCAGCCCATCGCCGCGAAGACGGCAGCAGGGGAGGGTATGAATGGGCGCAGGTGCTCATGCATTCGCGAGGTGTGCGTTTCGCTTCGGCACCCGTGGTCGCTGTCCCGGCCACCGCGATGTTGATTTGGCTGCTTTTCAGTTCTGACCTCCTCCGTTGGACAGTAGGGGATCTCCTAGGGCGGCAAATGGCGACGGCAGCAACCCTCGTCGTGGGATCTCTGCTCGTGCGTGGCTTGATAGGTGGTGACGGGTCCAGCCGCCGGCCGACACAGATGAAGCTGCTGATGGTCGTCGGTTTAGCTGTGGCGATGGCGGTTGTATCTGTGTACATCTCTACTGCCGGTCTAGTAGCCGCCGACTGGTTCGGTGCGATGGGCCGCACCTGGGGTAGAGCACCAGCCGAAGACCAAGACTTCGGTGGAGTGGTGCTGGCTGCTGGCTCCGCGATCGCGGTCGTTCTGGGTGGGTGGGTGGTGTTCCTCTCCCGTGCGCGGTAGAACGACGTCCTAGATTCCTCATGCGGCGTGCGACAGAAGCCGTCATGGCTGATCTGAGGTGCTCTACCCGCTCAGCGGTGATGGTCGTCGTCGTGCTCCTCCTCGAGGAGCATCCCCACGGAGGTGGCGCAGGCGTCACCGCGCCATGCCTCGATACCCTCTCGGATTGCGAAGGCGGCGATGACGAGTCCGGCGATCGCATCGGCCCACCACCAGCCGAACAGGCTGTTGACAATGAGGCCGACGAGAACCGCGGCGGACAGGTAGGTGCAGATGAGGGTCTGCTTGGAGTCGGCCACAGCGGTTGCCGATCCCAGCTCGCGGCCCGCGCGTCGTTCCGCCAGCGAGAGGAATGGCATGATGACGACGCTGAGCGCGGTGAGCACGATTCCGACAGTGGAGTGCTGCACGTCGACCTGGCCCACGAGCGCGAGCACCGACGTCGCGGTGACGTAGGCGGCGAGGGCGAAGAACGCCACGGCGATGACGCGCAGCGTGCCCTTCTCCCACCGCTCGGGGTCGCGGCGGGTGAACTGCCAGGCCACGGCTGCCGCCGAGAGGACCTCGATCGTGGAGTCCAGGCCGAACCCGATCAGCGCAGCCGATGAGGCGACGGTGCCGGCGGTGATCGCGACGACGGCCTCAATGAGGTTGTAGGCGATCGTCGCGGTGACGATCCACTTGATGCGGCGTTGGAGAGTGTGCCGGCGGTCGTCTGTGGGGCGAGAGGTCGTGGTGGTCATGCGCAGGTGCAGCTTTCTCCGGCGCAGCAGCCCGGTTCGACATAGAGGACGACGCGTAGCAGCTCGTCCAAGGCGGGTGAGAGGTGAGAGTCAGCAAGCCGATACCAGGTGCGCCGCCCATCCGGCACAGCCTCCACGAGCCCGCACCCTCGAAGGCACGCGAGCTGGTTCGACATGACCTGTCGGGAGACGCCGAGAGCGTCCGCTAGGTCGGAGGGGTAGGCGGGTGCTTCCCGCAGTGCCAGCAGCACGCCCGCGCGCGTGGAGTCGGAGAGCGCGTGGCCGAGGCGCGCGAGCGCGGCGGTATGCGTCACGGTGGCAGTCGCAGTGGCTGTGGACACGTGTCGACAGTACAGGACTTGCTGAATAATCATCCCCGGTTGGGCGGCCCACTCCGGTGGACGCGCGCAGGGGGATGAATAGGAGTGTTGCGCTACATACCCTAGGGGGGTATGGTATCTAGGTGAACGGATACGAGGGCAACAAAGACGACCTCCAGAAGCGGCTGCGTCGCGTCGAGGGTCAGGTACGAGGGATCGCCCGAATGGTCGATGAAGACAAGTACTGCATCGACATCCTTACGCAGGTCTCCGCCGCGACGAAGGCTTTGGAGACGGTTGCTCTATCCCTGCTCGGGGATCACCTCCGCCACTGCGTCGCGGAGGCGAGCGCAGAGGGCGGCCAGGTTGCCGCAGAGAAGATTCGTGAGGCCAACGACGCGATTGCACGGCTCGTCCGTTCCTGATCCCGCACCGACCCCAGAGGAGCAAATCATGACCGACCGCATCGACCTCGGCCTGAAAGACACCAACGCCGGCTGCGCTTGCTGCGCCACGTCCGACGCGACAGACGCACCCGCGTCCACCGCGGCGACGGTGACAGAAGACGTCCTGGTGACCGGAATGACATGCTCGCACTGCGTGTCGAGCGTCACGGAGGAGCTGACTGCGATCGACGGTGTAGAGAACGTCACGGTAGACCTCAACGCCGGCGGTACGTCGCGCGTCACCATCCACAGCTTGACCCCGATCGATGCTGCCGCAGTGCGGGCCGCGGTGGAGGAGGCCGGCTACACCCTGGCCGGCGCACCCGCATGAGCGCGGTCGACGTCGAACTCGATATTTCCGGGATGACATGCGCGTCGTGTGCGACCCGGATTGAACGCAAGCTGAACAAGCTTCCCGGTGTGGAGGCAACGGTGAACTACGCCACCGAAAAAGCACGTGTTCGCGGGAACGACGTCGACCCTGCCACCCTGATCGCCGCCGTCGAATCCGCGGGGTACCAGGCGGCTCTCCCCGCACCGCCACCGAGCGGTGATATCGATGAGAACACCCCAAACCGAGAGGACGGCGAGGTCGGGGCGCTTCGGCGGCGTCTGCTGATTAGTGCCGCCCTGTCGCTGCCGGTGGCAGTGTTGTCGATGGTCCCGGCGTTGCAGTTCGAGTACTGGCAGTGGCTTGCCCTTACTCTTACCGCCCCGGTGGCGGTTTGGGGCGCGTGGCCGTTCCACCGGGCCGCGGCCGTCAACGCCCGACACGGCGCGGCGACCATGGACACCCTCATCAGCGTTGGTGTCATCGCCGCGTTCGGGTGGTCCCTTTACGCGCTGTTCTTCGGTGGCGCAGGCGTGCCCGGCATGACGATGACGTTCACCCTTGTCGGTACCCCGCAGGCCGGGGGCCACGAAATCTATCTGGAAGTGGCCGCGCTGGTCACCGTCTTTATCCTGGCCGGGCGGTATGCCGAAGCGCGCGCGAGAAAGTCATCGTCGGAGGCGTTGCGGGCGCTGCTGGAGATGGGCGCGAAGCACGCCACGCAGCTCGTCGACGGCGCCGAACGGATGGTGCTGGTCGCGCAGCTGTCGGTCGGAGACACTGTGCTCGTTCGACCGGGGGAGAAGATTCCCTCCGACGGGCTGGTGATCGATGGTGCCTCCGCCGTCGATGCCAGCATGCTCACCGGAGAATCAGTCCCCGTCGAGGTGACGACTGGGTCGCGTGTCGTAGGAGCGACGGTGAATGTCGGCGGCCGCCTCACCGTAGAAATCACCCGGGTCGGCGCCGACACCGAGCTCGCGCGCATGCGCCGGCTGATGGAGGAAGCCCAAACCGGCAAGGCCAAGGTGCAACGCATCGCTGACCGGGTGTCGGCCGTGTTCGTCCCGATCGTCATCGGACTTGCCGCCGCCGCCTTCGTCGGCTGGATGATCGCTGGGGCATCGCTGGAACAAGCGTTCACCGCCGCGGTCGCGACACTGATCATCGCGTGCCCGTGCGCGCTTGGCCTCGCCACCCCCACCGCCCTCTTGGTGGGCACCGGCCGGGGCTCGCAGCTGGGAATCTTGATCCGTGGACCGCAGGTGCTGGAGCAGACCCGCACCGTCGACACCATCGTGCTCGACAAGACCGGCACCGTGACCACCGGCAAGATGACCGTCACCACCGTTCACCCCGCCCCTGGTGTCACCCGGGACGAGCTGCTGCGGGTCGCCGCTGCGGTCGAGGCGGGCTCCGAGCATCCCGTCGCCCGCGCGATCACCGCCACCGCGCCTGGTGCATATGCGGACAGCTTCGCCTCGCACGCCGGGTTCGGTGTGCAGGGGGTCGTGGACGGCGCCGCGGTGGTCGCGGGCCGCGCCTCCTGGCTGGCCGAGCAGTGGGGCATCCACCCACCGTCGGAGGCCGCAGCGGAGCTGAACACGCTCGCTCGTACCAGTACCGCAATCGCGGTCGGCCGCGACGGGCGGTACCTGGGCGCGATCGGCGTGGCGGACACGGTGAAGCCGACCAGCTCGACCGCCATCGCACTGTTCCGCGCACTCGGGCTGCGCCCGGTGCTCCTCACCGGCGACAACGACACCACGGCCGCACGGATCGCCGCTGAGGTCGGCATCTCCGACGTGCACGCCGGCGTCACCCCCGCCGGGAAGCTCGAAGTGATCCGCCGGCTCCAAAACGATGGCCACGTGGTCGCAATGGTCGGTGACGGCGTCAACGACGCCGCGGCCCTCGCCGCAGCCGACCTCGGCCTTGCGATGGGGGGCGGCACGGACGCGGCGATCGCCGCCAGTGACATCACGATCGTCTCCGGCGACCTGACCGTCGTGGCCGACGCGATCCGACTCTCCCGCCGCACCCTCCGCACCATCAAGAGCAATCTGTTCTGGGCCTTCGCCTACAACGTCGCCGCCATCCCGATCGCCATGGCCGGGCTGCTGAACCCGCTCGTCGCCGCGGCGGCCATGGCGCTGTCGTCGGTGTTCGTCGTGACCAACAGCCTCCGGCTGCGCCGGTTCCGCCCCGAGCCGGCACCCGTGCACATCGCCCGCACTCCCATGCCCCAACCGAACCTGAATCGTGCGCCGTGGCGGCGCACCCAGCGAAGGAGGCTCCCATGAGCCAGCACGAACATCACAACCACTCGGCCCGCACGAACCACCAGGGCCACAACGCTCCGGCGGCAACGGCAGTACACGACCACGTAGCGATGGGCCACCCGCACGGCACGGATGATCGGGCACCTGCGGCGGGGCACGCCGGGCACGGTCACGCCGACCACGGCGGTCACGCCGGTCACGGTGATCACGTCGCCCGGTTCCGGCGGCTGTTCTGGATCATGCTGGTTCTCGCGGTGCCGGTCGTGGCTTTCTCCAGCATGTTCTCGATGCTGATCGGCTACCCGCTGCCGGACGCGGCGTGGGTGGGATGGGTGTCCCCGATTCTCGGGACCGTCATGTATGTCTGGGGTGGCGCCCCGTTCCTTACCGGCGCCGTCAGCGAGCTGCGCGCCCGCAAGCCCGGCATGATGCTTCTCATTGCCCTCGCGATCACCGTCGCGTTCCTCGCGTCCTGGGGGGCAAGCCTCGGGCTGTTGCACCACGAGTTGGACTTCTGGTGGGAGCTGGCGCTGCTGGTCGTCATCATGCTTCTCGGGCACTGGATCGAGATGCGATCCCTCGCCCAGACCACCTCCGCCCTCGACTCCCTCGCCGCGCTCCTGCCCGACGAGGCCGAGAAGGTGGACGGGGAAACCACCGTCACCGTCGCCCCCGCTGAGCTGCAGGTCGGTGACGTGGTTGTGGTCCGCCCCGGTGGGCGGGTTCCCGCGGATGGGCGGATCGTGCAGGGCTCGGCCAGCATGGACGAGTCGATGATTACCGGAGAATCCCGTCCGGTTCGCCGCGGCGACGGCGATCAGGTGGTTGCCGGCACGGTCGCTACCGATTCCGGAGTTCGCGTAGAAATCACCGCGGTCGGGCAGGACACCGCCCTCGCGGGCATCCAGAAGCTCGTCACTGAGGCTCAAAACTCCTCCTCTCGCGCGCAGCGGCTCGCGGACCGTGCTGCGGGGTGGCTGTTCTGGTTCGCGCTCGGCGCGGCCGCGGTCACCGCCTTGGTGTGGTCCCTGGTGGGATTCCCCGACGAAGCGGTCATCCGCACCATCACCGTTCTGGTCATCGCCTGCCCGCACGCCTTGGGGCTGGCGATCCCGCTCGTCGTGTCGATCGCCACGGAGCGTGCCGCGCGCGGCGGTGTTCTGATCAAGGACCGTCTCGCGCTGGAAAGCATGCGCACCGTCGACACGGTGCTGTTCGACAAGACCGGCACACTCACCAAGGGAACGCCGGCCGTCACCGCGATCGACCCTGCCGAAGGGGTCGATGCAGACGAACTGCTGGCCTTGGCCGCCGCCGCCGAGGCGGACTCTGAACACCCCCTTGCTCGGGCGATCGTGAACGCCGCGAAAGAGAAGCAGCTCACCGTCCCCTCCTCCAACGACTTTGAATCGTCACCGGCCGTCGGTGTCCGCGCGCAGGTCACCGGGCGCACCGTCCAGGTCGGCGGCCCCTACATGCTCGAGCAGGAGAAGGCCGCTGAGCGGTCGATCGCGAACGAGTGGCGCAAGGAGGGTGCGATCATCCTCCACGTCCTCATCGACGGGCAGGTGGCAGGAGCGCTGCGCCTGGCGGACGAGATCCGCCCCGAATCGCGCGCCGCGGTCGACGCACTGCACCAGCGGGGCGTGCAGGTGGTCATGATCACCGGAGACGCCGAAGCGGTTGCCGCCTCCGTCGCCGCCGACCTCGGCATCGACCGCTACTTCGCCGGGGTCCGCCCAGAAGACAAAGCATCCAAGGTCAAGCAGCTCCAGAACGAATCCCGCAAGGTCGCCATGGTCGGTGACGGGGTGAACGACGCACCCGCCCTCGCGCAAGCCGATGTCGGTATCGCCATCGGCGCGGGCACCGACGTCGCCATCGCGTCCGCCGGGGTCATCCTCGCCAGCGACGACCCCCGCTCCGTGCTGTCCGTGATCGACCTGTCGCGGGCCAGCTATCGGAAGATGAAGCAGAACCTGTGGTGGGCCGCCGGATACAACCTCATCTCCGTCCCCCTCGCCGCCGGAGTGCTCGCCCCTATCGGGTTCGTCCTCCCCATGTCCGTCGGAGCGATCCTGATGTCGCTGTCCACGATCGTCGTCGCACTCAACGCGCAACTTCTTCGCCGGCTCGACCTCAGCCCGCAAGCCGTCGCCGCGAAGTAGTTTCCCCGCGCCCGCAACCCCCGGATCGCGCTCGGCGCCCGCTTTTATCGTGGCAGGCGCCGGGGACGGTCCCCGGGAAAGGACCAGCGACCATGACTGCTGTTGACCAGATGCTCACCACGCACCCCAAGGCCGGAACCATTGACGCTGCGGACGCCCTCGCCCGCTGTATCCAGGCGTGCATCGAGTGCGCGCAGACCTGCACCGCGTGTGCCGACGCTTGCTTGTCGGAGGACATGGTGGCCGAGCTGGTGACGTGCATCACCAAGAACGCCAACTGCGCCGACGTATGCGCCGCGACCGGTGCGGTGCTTTCTCGACAGACGACGATGGACGCCGATGTGGTTCGCGCTGTTGTGGAGGCGTGCCGCACCGCGTGTGCCTCCTGCGCGCAGGAATGCGAGCAGCACGCCGACATGCACGAGCACTGCCGCGTCTGCGCAGAGGCGTGCCGTCGCTGTGAGCAGGCGTGCACCGACCTTCTCGCGGCGTTGTAACCGCGGCACACCAACGACCCACCCCGACGGGTCCAGAGCCCGCCGTCACTGCCGGGAAAAGTTAGCCTAGAAATCCATCAGGAGGTGAGAATGTCGCTGATTGCCCTTGCACACCAGTTGCGTGGCCAGCGCGCGGTCACCCGCACCCTCCTGATGATGGTGGCTGTCGTCGGCGCCGTCATCGCGGGGCTCCTGGCCATGCACTCCCTCAACACCCACGCCACCACCGCCGGCCACGGCGGCACGGTGGCCGTCAGCGCCGAGCCGGCACCACCCAGCGCCCACCACGACGCCTCTCCCGGTACCGCAGCGGTGAACACCACCACCGCCGCCACGGATCATGCAGGCTGCACCGACTGCGGCGACGATCACGCGATGACCTGGATGGTCTGCGTTCTCGCGCTGCTTGTCAGCGTGATCCTGTTCGCGCGGCTGCGCATCGGCTGGCGGATCACCCTGCGAGACGACGTACTCGCCATGATCCACCCCCGATCGCCCGCATCGGCCCACCCGGTTCCGCCACCCTCACTTACCGTTCTCTGCATCAGTCGCACGTGATGACGCGTCCGCCCGCCTCCATGCGGGCAACGCACCTTCCGGCTCGACAACCGTCGCGCCTCATCACTGACTAATGGAGAACACCACCATGAACACCCGCGCCGCGGCGACCGCCGCGCTCACCCTCACCAGCCTTCTCGTCCTCGCCGGATGCTCCGGCGGAACCACCTCCGGCGGCAGCATGCCCGGAATGGACCACGGAAGCAGCAGCAGCGCTACCCCCGCGCAATCTGCTGACGCCAACGAAGCGGACGTCATGTTCGCCACCATGATGATCGAGCACCACACGCAAGCGATCGAGATGTCCGACACCCTCCTGGCCAAAGACGGCATCGACGAGCGGGTGACCGCGCTGGCGGAGCAGATCAAGGCCGCCCAGGAACCTGAAATCGCGCAGATGGAAGGCTGGTTGGAGGACTGGGGCGCCAGCGCCCCCGACACCGGCAGCATGGACCACGGCGGCGGCATGATGAGCGAAGAAGACATGCAGTCGCTCGAGCAGGCCACCGGTACGGACGCTGCCCGCCTGTTCCTCCAGCAAATGATCGAGCACCACCGCGGTGCGATCGAGATGGCGCAAGAAGAAACCGGCAACGGCCAAAACAGTGACGCCGTCGCCCTGGCCAACCAGATCGTCGAATCGCAAACGTCCGAGATCGCCACCATGGAGGAGCTTCTGGCCACTCTCTGATCACCCGTGGTGGGGTGCGAAAACCACCGCGCCCCACCACCCGATCAGACGAAACGCACCCCCATGCAGCACCACCACACCAACCTCACCGCGCCGGGCTCCCGCACCCGCGCCCTGTCCTTGGCCGCCCTCGTCCCCATGGTCGCGCTTGCTCTCGCAGGCTGCGCCACTTCACCGTCCCTCACCGGTGACGACCACCCCGAGCAGCCGCTCACGCACGTGCACGGCATCGTTGATGACCCCGCCACCGATGGATTCCTTATCGGAACCCACGAGGGCATCTTCACCGTCACCCGTGACGGTGAGCTGGGCGCCCGCCTGGCGAAGACGGACTTCGATGCGATGGGCCTGACCGTCCTCGACGACACACTCGTGGCATCCGGCCACCCCGGTCGGACCACCCCGCCCGAGCTGGGAGCCCCCAACCTGGGCATCATCCGAAGCTCCGACAACGGGCAGAGCTGGCAACCCACCGCATTCACAGGCGAGAAAGACTTTCACGCCCTCGCCGCGGACCCCCGCGGAACGCTCTACGGCGTCGCCACCGACGCCAATGAAATGCTCACCAGCACAGACGGCGGTGTCTCCTGGCAGCCCACCGGGGCACCCGTCTATGCCATGTCGCTTGCCGTTGACGCAGCGGGGCGAGTGATGGCCTCCACCGCGGACGGTCTGCTGGTCAGCACCGATCGGGCTGCCACATTTCAGGCGTGGCCGGATGCTCCCCTTCTTGCCGGGCTCAGCGCCTCCCCGGACCACAACCGCGTGGTCGGTATCGGCACCCAGGGACGGATCTGGGCCACAACCGCGGGAGCGCAGAACTGGTTCGAAGTCGGAACGATCCACGGCACCGCCCAAGCAGTCACCATCACCAACAACGGCGACATCCTCGTCGTCGATGACAGCGGCCTGAGCCTCATCCCCTACCAGCAGTAACGCGCATCGCGGCGGGCACCGCCCTCCGCCACCCGCGAAGGGCCCGCACGAATACCCGTGCGGGCCCTCCTCGTTCCCAGATCAGCCGCGGTGCTGGGAACCGTCACCGGTGCTCCCGCTGATGGGAGCGTGGTCTCGACGGAGCAGATACAAGGCTGCCCACCCGAGCAGGCCGAGGGTTGTGAAGATGTCAGCCACGTTGAAGATGGCGAACCAGTCGACAGCGATGAAGTCGACGACCTCTCCGCTGAGCGGTCCGGTTTCAGCGCGTGTGGTGCGGTCCCACAGGTTGCCGATCGCGCCGCCGGCGGCGGCAGCCAGCAGCGCAGTAGCGCCCATGCTCTGCCTCCGCAGCACTCGGATGACGATCCACGTGAGCAGCGCGGCGACAAGGACCATAACGCCGACGACAAGCGGCGCTCCTACATCGCCGCCGAGACCGAATGCGACCCCAGGGTTGAACACGAGGCGCAGGGATACGCCCAGCCCAAGGTCGATATCACGGCCTCCGTCGAGGTAGGACAGGGCCCACGCTTTGGTGAGTTGGTCGACCGTGAAGGCGGCAACTACGGCAGCAGCGGCAGCGAGGAGGCGTGTGAATCTGCTCACGACAGGACTTCGATGAGGCGAACGATCACGCCGGACTCGATCAGGATGTACAGGCCCAGCCCGATGAACACGGCCGGCACGAGCCAGTGCTCGATCTTCTCGAGGGCTTCTGTGACGGCTTTGCTGGTACCTACGAAGCGGGCGACAAGGCACCACACGGCGACCAGGACCAAGAACACGATGATGGTGACGATGGTGTCCGGAACAGGGTTGGTGCGGAACACAGGGGTGTACAGCGAGATGTTGTCGGCGCCGTTTGCGATGGTGATGCCGGCAACTCCGAGCAGGCCCCCGGCGCTGATGGAGCTTTCGTCGTCGCCGTCATCGTCGCCGCGACGTCGGAGCGTACGAATCAGCCCGTAAACACCGATCGCAAGTGGGACCAGGCCCAGCAGCCCGACCCATTCGTCCGGGACGATGGTCAGGCCCGCGGCGGCGAGGCTGCTGATTGCGACCAGGGCGATGAAGCCGAGGTACTGCCCGGCCACGACCTTCCATCCCGGGAGGGCTCCGCGTGCGGACGCGAGAAACAGAACGGTGAGGACGACGATGTCGTCGATGTTCGTCGCCGCGAACAGGCCGATGGCGGCCACGATGGTTCCGATCATCGGGCGTCGCTCCCGTACGTCTTGCACAGATCGACCTTGAAACCCGTCGCGGCGAGGAGTCGCTCGGCCGCTTCGAGAACATCGATCACCTCAGGAGTGGAGACAGAGTAAAAGTTCTGCCGGCCCTCACTGCGGGCAACGACAAGCCCGCATTCGCGGAGGCATCCAACGTGCTCCGACACGGTCGATTGCGCCAAGCCGAGCTCATCGGTCAGGTCCCTCACCCGAGCTTCACCGGCTGACAGCCGACGCAGTATCGACAGGCGACTGTGATCGGCAAGAGAGTGGAACAGGGAGACAGCAGCTGCAAGATCTTGTGTCATCGTCACTCGCCGATCATATCGGTTTTCACCGATGAATACCGGGCGTGCAAAACCGATCGGTTTTGCACCACCCCCGAGGTCGTCGGCAAGATCCCGTGGATTGGCGGGTAGATGTGATGCTGTAAATCGCGGCGATAGATGTCGCACTTACCGCGTCGCTCAGCGTCCGATGAGGAGGTTCGAGGCGGCGCCGCGCCAGCCACCGGCAGCCGCCCTTCACAGCGCTTATCGCCTCTGGGGCCGTACGTGCGGTCGGGGTGGGAAGCGGGAACCTCCCCCCGAGCTCGATCCGAGTCTGGGATTGCTGCCCGCCGAAGCCGAGTCATGTCTCAGGCAGGACGTCAGTGGATCCCTGTGCGTCGCCGAGGCAGGGGGATTGTGAGCGTCATGGTGGTGCCCTCCTCGGTGGACGACGACACTTGCGCCGATCCGCCGTAGCGGCTCACCGTGTCTTGGACGAGTGACAATCCGATTCCAAATCCCGTTCTTGATGAGCCGCCCCCATCAATCGCATCCGCGGATCGCGCGAATCTGTCGAAGACACGATTCGGTGCGATCCCCTGGATACCGGGTCCCTCATCACTCACGTCGATGTGGACCCGACCGCCTGTCTTGCTCGCGCTCACGGTGACGGCTGTCCCTACCGGGGAGTGTTTGATCGCATTGTCGAGAAGGGCGATGAGGCTTCGTCGCAGGCTGGTGTCAGGGATCGCGGCGGACAATTCCGGTGCGATGGGAGCGCTGATTATGCGCACTTCCCGTTCGCGCGCGAGGAGGGTCATGGCCGACACCGCTGATGTGACGCAGGTTGCCACGGGGGTTGATTCTGCTTTGGAACCGGTGGGGACTTCCGCGGCGTGGAGAAGGTCTGAGACGACTCCGATGACGGACAGGGTGTCTTGGCGGAGTTGTGTCACGAGCTCCTGGTGGGGATCCGATGCGCGCGAGCTGCGTTGCAGCAACTGAATACGTGCATCCAATACGGCCAGCGGAGTTCGAAGTTCATGTGAGGCGTCGGCAACGAATTGCCTCTGTCGTCGGAGGGCATCCACCAAGGGCCGAACTGCCCGTCGCGTGACGAGCCATCCCAACAGGCCGGCGAGGGCGATCGCGATGAGACCGACGCTGACTCCGCCCACGATGATGTCGAGACCCTGAATGTCGACGACCGTTTCGTTCTGCTGCGGGTTGAGCAGGTCAGGCAGGGGGATCTGGGTAAAGACGACGGCGAATGCCGCGATCAGGACGGCAACGACGAGTGCGGAAACTGCCAGGGTAATGGTGAGGGCGACCCGTCGCGCGGCGGAGCGTATGAGCTGCGCGTCCGGGTCGTGCGCGGGGCGTCGGATGATCACACCAGGCCCAGTCGGTAGCCGCGGCCGTGGACTGTCTGGACGATGCTTGGCTCGGTTTTCTTCCGCAGATAGTGCACGTACGTGTCGACGGTCCCCGGAGTGTCGTCGGGAGAGAACACCGCTCGAAGGATCGCAGCGCGAGTGAAGGTTTGTTGCGGGTGCGTTGCTAGCAATCGCAGGAGGGCGCTTTCACGTTCCGTGAGGATGGTGCGGCCGTCGTACGGCGAGTAGACCGCGCGCGAGTCCGGGTAGAACTCCCACTCGCCGATGCGAACGAACGGGCCTTCCCCGCTGCTAACGCGCCTGATGGCGCGGAGCCGGGCGAACAATTCGTCGAACTCGAACGGTTTCACTAGGTAGTCGGCGGCTCCGGCGTCCAGTCCCCTGACTTTGTCCTGAACGGTCCCCATGGCCGTGAGGATGAGCATCGGCACCTGTGACCCTGCTCTGCGAAGGGACTCAACGATGGTGAGCCCGTCAACAGTGGGCAACCGGCGATCGACCACCATCGCGTCAAATGACTGTTCCATGGCGATATCGAATGCTTCGCCGCCGTCCGCACAGAGCGTCACGTCGTACACCTCCTCGAGAACCTGCGCCATCAAGGGGCCGAGCTGGGGATCATCCTCGATCAGCAGAAGGCGGGGTCGTGTCGCCACTGTGGCTACCGTGTCGGCCATTCTGTCTCTCCCTTGTCCAGCGCAGTCAATCGCGTCGCACTCTGGCTCGTCCGCGAGTGTGGAACGGCCACGGAAGTACGGACATCGGCTCCGTCGAGGCTGCCTCGTGCGCTCTAAGAAATCACACAGCGGCGCCGCGCGTATGGCCGTGATGAGCCTTTACGGATTCTTAGAGGCCGCCAGGGACCATCGCTTCATGACTCACCGCGAGTCACAGAAGGGAACGACATGAGCACCGTCAAACGCAAGTGGCTGGGCGCCGGACTCGGCGTCGCAACGCTCGTCCTGTTCAGCGCAGGAGGAGTCGCCGCCATGGCCCTGCCCGCATCGGCCGCGACCACATCGGTGGTCTCGCCCGCGCCCGCGTCCTCCAATCCCGCCGTCGAGGACGGCACGAACGATGGCGAGACTGCCGACGATCAGGGTGTCGAGGACGGCACGAATGACGGCGAGACCGCCGACGATCAGGGTGTCGAGGACGGCACGAACGACGGCGAGACCGCCGACGACGTCGCCGCCACTCCGGCGAACTGATCACCCGATCACGTGTGGGTGGCTACCAGCCGCCCACACGTGATCTGTGTCCGCTCGCCTCCTCCGACTCTCACGAACGGGCGCAAATTCTGAGTCGGTTCTTAGAACGCGGGTTTTAGCGTCCCGCGTATGACGACTTCATCCGCGACCGAAGCCGCACCTGCTCGGGTCATGCTGAGTAAGGTGCCCGAGATCACTTTGTGGTTTTGGATCATCAAGATCCTCTGCACCACGGTCGGAGAAAGCTTCGCCGACTGGATCAACACCACCCTCGGGGTGGGGCTGGAAGCAACTTCCGTGATCTTCACGGTGGTTCTTGCGGCGGCCCTTTCATGGCAGCTGGCGCTGCGGCGCTACGTGCCCTTTGTCTACTGGCTGACGGTGGTGGTCGTGAGCGTCACCGGCACCCTCTACACGGACATCCTCACCGACGACCTAGGTGTCCCCCTCGGTGTCAGCACCACGGTTTTCGCGATCGTGCTGGCCGCGGTGTTTGGCGCATGGTGGGCTAGTCAACGCACCCTCTCGATCCATAGCATCACCACCACCCGCCGCGAACTCTTCTACTGGCTCGCCATTCTCGTGACGTTTGCTCTCGGAACCGCCGCGGGAGACGGGATCCTGGAGCTCACCGGTTGGAGCCCAGGAGTATCCGTCCTTCTTCCTGCCGGCCTTCTGCTCGCAGTCATCGCTGGCTGGCGCATGGGAGGTAACCCGGTCCTCGCCTTCTGGCTGGCATACGTCCTCACCCGCCCGCTTGGCGCGAATCTGGGCGACTGGATGGGGTTCCCCGCCCGCGATGGGGGCCTGGGAATCGGCGTGGGACCCACGAGCATCTTCTTCCTGGGAGCCATCCTCGCCACCGTGGTGTACCTGACCATCACCCGAACGGATACCGCAGAAAACGCACAGGCCCGCCCGCCTCTGACAACACCTCGCCGTCGTCGCGGCGTGCTCATCTACTTCTCCGCGGTCGCTGCCGTCGCCGCCGCCGTCCTCGTCTGGGCGCATGCGCAGCCTCACAGCACAGCCGCCGCCAGCGAGGAGGGTCCCAATACAGCCGTCACCCTCGCGCCCGGAGAATCGGCCATCCTCAACTTCCCCGCCGGCAACGTCGCAAACTACCGCTCCATCGTCGAAGACACTTTGGGTCTCGTCATGGCCGGTGACAACGCAGGCGCGCAAACGCGCGTTACCGGCCTCGAGACAGCCTGGGATGAGGATCAGCCCACCCTTCAACCACTCGATGACACCGGGTGGACCGTCCTCGACGGTCAGATCGACACCGTTCTCAAATCCGTACGCGCCTCCGCCCCTGATCCCGCGGCCGAGAAAAGCGCCCTCAGCACCCTTCTGAACACCCTTTCCTCATGATGATCCCTCCTGTGAATGCCGTCCTCCACGTCCCGACAGCGAGCGTGCTCCCCGACGCGACAGCCATCCTTCACGCTTTCGGGCCCTGGGTCCTCGTCGGCATCGCGCTCGTCATCTTCATCGAATCGGGCGTCCTGTTCCCCTTCCTACCCGGGGACTCCCTGCTAGTCACCGCAGCCGTCCTCGCCGGCCCTCTCGGCATCCAGCCATGGCAGGTTCTCCTCGTCGGGATACCCGCAGCGATCCTGGGTGACCAGACCGGCTACTGGCTCGGGCGACGCTTCGGTCGACGCATGTTCAAAGACGGTGCACGCGTCCTGCGCCCAGAACGCCTCTTTGACGCGGAAAGCTTCTTTAACAAGTACGGCGGCGCATCCCTCGTCCTCGGACGTTTCGTCCCCATCGTGCGCACCTACGTCCCCGTCGCTGCCGGAACCGCTCACATGCCCTACAAGCGATTTCTGCTCTGGAACACCACCGGCGCAACCCTCTGGGTGGTCGGCATGACCGCCATCGGCCTCGCCCTCGGCGGCATCCCTTTCGTTGTCAACAACATCGACGCACTCATGATCGTCGTTGTCCTCGTTTCTGTGCTGCCCGTCGTCATCGCCATCATCCGCAAATGGATCATCAACCGCCGCATACGACGCACACCGGACAGCGCCGGAACTAACGGGGCCAACACATGAGATCCCAAACGCACCGCGTTGGAAGCGCGCTGCTTCACCCCACGGCACGCGGCCCTCGCGTCATATGGTTCGCCGCCGTCGTGGGACTGGCACTCACCGCCCTCGGCTTCATCCTCCGGGCGGCACCCATCGACGCCCCCGCTGTCGAAGCGTTCAACCGCATGCACATCGGCGCCTGGGGGTGGACGGCGGTCGCCATCTATCTCGCACTCGAGCCCATCTCCGCCGCTTTCCTCACGCTCCTCGTCCTCATCACAATCGCGGCCGTTCTTCGATCCGTACGCACAGCAGTCGTCTTCGGAGGCATCGTTGCGTTGACCTGGCTGCCCACCGCTGCCATCAAGGCCATTGTGAACCGCCCCCGACCGGACGTTCTCACCCTGGCCCATCCCTTCACCCCCGCGCAGACGGATGGGTCCTTCCCCAGCGGACACACCGCGTTCGTCGCCGCCCTCACCATCGCCTTTTGGCTTCTTCTGCGCGGCACCCGCGGGGCGCCGATCGCGCTCATCATCGGCACGGCGTCCACCGTCACCGTCGGTCTCGCCGTCGTCAGCGACGGGCTCCACTACCCAACTGATGTCTTGGCCTCCATCGCGTGGGCCATAGCGATGGCACCCACCGCCCGATGGGTCATGGTCGACGTCATCGCTCCTCGCTTGGGCGGATTCCGAAAGAGCAGCTGATCAACGAATCCTCTCATCCGCCAACCTGGCGATCGATCACGGGATGAGTCTTACCAACGACCGTTCATGAGACGATTCCCCACCGCCGAGCTGCTTCCGCGAGTCGTGTCTCACAACCTGTGGACATTGTCGCTTTTTGGCGGTGTTTTGTGATCGCTTAGTGACGGGTGTGGCTGGCCGGCGACTGACGGAAAGCAGAGGTAGTCGGCTCTGTGTGTTAGTTGGTCAGAGTAGGGAGCCGAGGTCGGAGCCGAGGGAGGGGTAGGTGGCGGTGGTGGATTTGAGTTGCCGGGTGGTGAGACCCAGTTTGATGGCGATGCCGAAGGTGTTGATCAGTTCGGAGTAGCCGGGGCCGAGCAGGTGCGCGCCAAGGATCTGATCGGTGTCGGTATCGATGATGATCTTCGCGGCGGCGGTGGTTTCGGCGACCCGGTAGGTGGAGTACCAGTTGCTGGTGTCAGTGAAGCGAACGGCGGTGTTGTGGCTTGTGGCGGCTTCTTCTTCGAGGAGGCCGACCCGGTTCAGCTCCGGGATGGTGAACACGGTCGTGGGGACCCCGGTGTAGTCGGGTGCTGTGGTGGTTCCTTTGAGCATGTTCGACGCGGCGACTTTCCCCTCAAACACGGCCACCGGAGTCAGGGGACGTCCCGCGGTGTCGGCGGCGTCTCCTGCGGCATAGACGGCGGGGTTGGTGGTGCTTTGCAGGTGCCCGGCGACGGTGACTCCACGTAGGCTGCCGGCAATACCGGCAGCGTCCAAATGGAGGCCATCGAGGGCGGGGACGCGACCTGCTCCATGAACGACGAGGTCCGCGTCAAGACGGGTGGTCGTGCCGTGGGTGTTGATGCTGATCTGGAACCCGGCGGGGGCGGCCTCGATGGCGGTGACGTTGGTGTTTCGGTAGACGTGGATGCCGGCTTGCTCGGTGCGGGAGGTCAGCAACTCCACCAGGTCGGGGTCGAACTCGCGCAGGGGTCGCGGGCCGTGGTCGATGATCGTGCACTGCGCGCCGGCGCGGGCGGCGATGTGCGCGAACTCGAACGAGATGAAGCCGCCGCCGATGAACACGATCCGCTGCGGTAGAGCATCGAGGTCGAGGAATTGGGTGCTGTCGATGAGGTGTGCCGCACCGGGGAACGTCAACGGCCTCGGGGTGGCCCCGGTGGCGATGAGGAAGCGGTCGGCGTGGTGGGTAGTGCCATCGATGGTGAGGGTGTTCGGGCCAGTGAACTCGGCGTGGCCGTGAAAAGTGGTGGCACCGTTGCCGGTGAGTTCGTCTTCCATGCCTTTCGGGACACCGTCGGTGAAGCCGCGCTTGCGCCGCATCAGGGCCGGCCAGTCGACACGGAGGCCGCCTTCTGTAATGCCGGTGTCGTTCATCAGCCGGGCGGCATCGACGATTTCGGCGCCGCGGCGGAGGATCTTTTTCGGGTCGCATCCCCGGAGCGCGCAGGTACCGCCGTAGGGCAACGCGTCGACAATCCCGACCCGCCAGCCCTGCGCCGCACACTTGTTCGCAGCGGACGTGCCCGCCATGCCTGCACCGATGACCAGCAGATCGAACGCGTCACTCACCGGATACCCGCTTCGACGGTCCTGATGGCGTCCCGGATCTGCTCTGTCGTGGGCGACCCGGCAAGACCTGCCGGTGTCAAATACACCCGGCACGACAGGCCGGGCGGAGCTTCTGGCGCGGGAAACAGCGGCACACCGTCGGCCAGGAGAGTCGGGGACCCGCGGAAGTCGAGAGCTTCCGCTTCCTCCTGCGTCTCGATGAGCTGCCGGCTCACCGTGACGTCGGATCGTTCCGCGGCGATCACCGTGAGGCGATCCGCGGCCGTCTCCCAGTTCGGGCACCCATCGAAGTACTGCAACGTGATCTGCATGCATCGACCGTAAACGTTGCAGCCCGGTACAAGGTCAAGTGGTGAAATGGGGGTATGCGCATTGGAGACCTCGCCGCCACCACGGGAGTCAGCACCCAGACCCTTCGTTTCTACGAACGCGAAGGGCTACTTTCTGCACCGAGTCGACAAAGCAATGGATACCGGGTCTATGACGATGAGGTCGCTTCCCGCGTCGGATTCATTCGCGCCGCTCAATCTGCCGGATTGACGCTGGCCGACATCGCCGGAGTCCTCACTCTCCGGGAAGACGGGCAGGCGCCCTGCTCGCACGTGCACTCGCTGCTCGATGGCAAACTCAATGAAGTCAGGGTCCGTCAACAAGAACTCGCCCGTCTCGAAACAGAACTCGTCGACATGCTCACCACCAGTTCGGCCGTCGACCCAGCGACGTGCTCGGAGCGCAGCATCTGCAACGTCATCCCGCGGCCGCTACCGTAAACCCGTCGTTGTACGCACCAGCAGGGCATCTCGAAAAGCTACAGTTTTCTGAGACATCGTCCGGATCCTGGTTGCGTGATGGCTGCTCCGTGTGATCCCGGGTCAGCGCCTGTCTCAACAACGCGTCTCATCGGGAAGTGTCTCAACGTGGTGACGTGGAGGGGTTTGTGAGTCACAATGGCCGAGTGAGACTTCTTGGATACACCCGGGTGAGCACATCGAGTCAGGATGCTCAGTTGCAGCTCGACGCTCTCGTCGCGGCGGGTGTTCAGAAGCGCGACGTGTTCGCCGATGTCACCTCTGGCAGCAAGACCGCGATCGAGCGCCGTGGGATGAAGAAGCTCCTCGAGCACGCAGAGCCCGGTGACACCGTCGTCGTCTGGCGCGTCGATCGCCTCGGACGCTCCCTCATCGACGTGTTGAACACCGTGAACCTGCTGCGCGAACGGGGTATCCATGTGCGCTCCGTCTCGGATGGGATAGATCCGGCGACGTCGACGGGTCGGCTGATGTTGAACATGCTCGCCACGCTCGCTGAGTACGAGCGTGAGCTGATTGTCGAGCGGGTGAATGCTGGCATCGCGGCAGCCAGGCAGAGCGGCACCCGGTTCGGTCGACCACTGTCGGACCCAGCGGTGATTGCCGACAAGCTTGCGATTGCAGCCGATGCTCGAGCGAAGGGTCGCACTGCCGAGGATGCAGCGCGGCTCGTGGGATGGAGTCGCGCCACGCTCTACCGTCACCAGCAAGCCCTCGCCGGCCGCGAGAGCGTCACCATGTAGAGATGCGATGAGCGGCGAGGAGCGGTGGCGGATTCTTCGACTTCATGTCGAGGACCAGATACCTCTCACCGCTCTTGCCCGAGAGACCGGGATCGGCCTGCGCACGCTGCAACGCTGGAAGCAGCTCTACCGCGACCACGGCATCACTGCACTCAACCCGCATCCGAGAGCCGACGCGGGGACTCGTCGCACGGCGGGCGAATTGGTTGCGTTCATCGAGCGCCTCGCGTTGACCAGGCCGAGGCCAGCGCTCACGACGCTGCATCGCCTTGTCAGCACCGAAGCGGAGCGGCGGGGCCTGGCGGTGCCGAGCTACGCCACCGTCCGAGATATTGTGCAGTCCCTCGATCCGGCGCTCGTGACGCTCGCGCTGGATGGACCCGCCGCGTATCGCGATCGGCACGAGCTGGTGTACCGCCGCCGAGCCGACCGCCCCAACGAGATCTGGCAGGCCGATCACACCGAACTCGACATCCTCATTACCAGCGCCGCGGGCGGGAAGCCTGATCGCCCCTGGCTCACGATCGTGATCGACGACCACTCTCGCGCGATCTGCGGATACACAGTCTTTACCAGTGCCCCTTCCGCGATGAACACGGCCCTCGCGCTCCGGCAGGCGATCTGGCGCAAGACCGATCCCGCGTGGGCGATGTGCGGCATTCCCGACGTTCTCCACGTCGACCACGGCTCCGACTTCACCAGCCATCATCTTGAACGCACTGCCATTGAGCTGCGCATCCGGATCATCCACTCCACGGTGGGCCGGCCCCAAGGCCGCGGCAAGATCGAACGCTTCTTCCGCACCATCAACACCGAGCTCCTCCCTACTCTCCCCGGACACCTAGGGCGTGTTGCCAAACCCCGGAATTGATCCGGTGGAATCGGTGGCGAAGTAGGGGTCGTCGCAGGAAATCCCCTCGGAGGCCGTGTTGG